>NZ_LACH01000025.1 GCF_000968015.1 Pseudomonas fluorescens | reverse complement strand
CGAGTCCATCCAATTACAGGGATTGTGTAGGTGCGGCTATTTGGGCTCGGGTGTTGCTATCCATTGGCCGAGGACTTTCTGGTAGTTGCCTGTCACCTTGGCCAGGTGCAACCACTGATCGACGTACAGCTTCCAGGTCATGTCATCACGCGGTAGCAAGTAAGCCTTCTCGCCGTACTGCATGAATTGCTTCGGGTTTACTGCGCACAGACCGGGTTTGAGTTTCTGCTGATAGAGCGCTTCCGAAGCATCGGTGATCATCACGTCAGCCTTCTTGTCCAGCAGCTCCTGGAAGATGGTCACGTTGTCGTGAAGGCGCAATTGCGCCTTGGGCAGGAAGGCGTGAACAAAGGCTTCGTTGGTGCCGCCGGCCGGTTCCACTAAACGAACCGAAGGCTGGTTGATTTGCTCGACGGTCTGGTACCGCGCCTGATCTTCGCAGCGCACCAGCGGGATTTTGCCGTCGACGTCCAGCGTGGTGCTGAAGAAGGCTTTTTTCTGGCGTTCCAGCGTGACGGAGATGCCGCCGACGCCGATGTCGCATTTGCCCGCGAGCATGTCGGGCATCAGGGTTTTCCAGGTGGTCTGCACCCACTCGACCTTGACGCCCAGGCTGTCGGCCAGCGAGCGGGCCATGGCGATGTCGATGCCCGAGTATTCGCCGTCCTCGGCTTTGACGGTGTAGGGTTTGTAGTCGCCCGTTGTGCACACGCGCAGTTGGCCCTGTTGGATGACGCTGTCCAAGTGCGATGGCTCTGCCTGAGCGGCAAACGATAGAGCGAGCAGGCCACCGAGCATCATTGTGCTTTTCAGGTTGTTCATTGTTATCCGGCTTCCATGATGGAGTGGGGGCTGAGAGTACTTACTTTCTGCTGCACCACTCAACATCATCCTGGGTTTTCAACTCGGTCTCGATTCGCGAGAGCTATTGCCCCGCCACCTCCATTTCCGGACTCAACGTCCCCAACCAAGCCACCACCCCCACAATCAACACCGCCGCCGCCAATTCAACCACCACGCTGCGCCGCAACGTATTCGCGGCCACCCGATACTGACCCTCACGCAACGATCGCTGCAAAAACGGCCCCAGGTGAAATCGGTTCAACGCGGCGAGCACCAGCATCCCGGCAAACAGCGCGATTTTGATGGACAGTAAAATCCCGTAGGTGCTGAGCAATACATCGTCGAGCGTTGGGCCGACGATAAACAGGTAATTCACGACGCCCGTGACCGTGATGACGGCCACGATCACCGCACCCACCCATTCAAATCGGCTGACTGCCCGAGCCAGCAATCTGATGCGTTCCTCGGTTTGCAGATCGTTGATCTTTACCATCAAGGCAAGCGCGACCAGCGCACCGAACCAGGCCCCCGAAGCCAGCAGATGCAAGATGTCAGTGATGAAATGCCAGGAACGACGGTCACCTTCATCCATCGCCCCATGACCGCTCCAGGCCAGGCTGGCCAAGGCGGTAGCGCCGGCGAAAGATGCGATCAGCAGGCTGAATCCGGGTGCACGGTGATTGAGCATCACCGCCAGACCGGCGATAACCAGCGCGACGATGCGCACGACCCAGGCCAACCCGACATCGGTCTCAAGCACCATCATCTCGATAGGCGGACGCAGCTCGGCAAAGTCCGTCTCACCGCTCATGGCGCTCGCCATCATCACCATGCTGGCGACAGAAAGCAGCACACCCAGCAACGCCGACCCCGTCAACATCGACCGAAACGGCAGCGCTACTCCTGACACCCGTTCCTGTTCTTTCAGGCTGTACAGCCCAAATAGCGCCACCCCAAACAGCAGCATCAAATCCACATACAACCCAAAGCGCAGTGCAATGCTGACCGAGTCGCTCATCAATCACTTCACTTTGAACGTGACGTTGCCGGTGATCGGGTGAGTGTCCGAAGACACGGCGCGCCATTCGACTTTGTAGCTGCCGGTAGGCAGTGGCGAAAGCGGTGTGATGACCATGGTTTTCGGATCGCTACCACCAGAGACTTTGGCTTTCATGGGCATGGGGGAGTGCGCCATGCCAGGCATTTCGGTCATGACCAGTTTCGCGCCGGAAAACTGGGTCATGAGGTTTTCGGAAAAGTGCAGTTCGATGTTGCCGGGTGCCGCGCCATCCGCACCTTCCGCCGGGGTGGAGGAGAGCAGTTTCGGGTGGGCTTGAGCGAGCGCGCTCATGAGCAGCCCAATGGTAACAGCGGTAATTTTAATCATGCGCATGCAAGGCCTCTTGCCGCTTTAAGCGGCTGTTTTTTTGGTTGTTGAGTTAATGCGTTTAGAACCACATCCGAACGCCAAGAACGAGGCGTGCTTCGCTGCGATCCTCACCTTCATCGTTGGCGTAGTCGGCGGTTTTGCCGTAGGTGCGGTTCCAGGTCACGCCGATATAGGGCGCGAATTCCCGGCGGATTTCATAGCGCAATCTAAGGCCGGCTTCGGTGTTGGATAACCCGGAACCGATGCCCCGTTGCGGATCGTTTTTGCCGTAGACGTTGAGCTCGGCGGTCGGCTGCAGAATCAGTCGGTTGGTTAGCAGGATGTCGTAGTCGCCTTCCAGCCGCGCGGCGGTTTGGCCGCCTTCGCCGATGAAAGCAGTGGCTTCGGTTTCGAAGTTGTACAGCGCCATCCCTTGCACGCCGAGCGCGGCCCAGGTTTGCGGGTCGCCAGGTTTGAAGTCCTGGCGAACGCCGGTCACCACGTCCCACCACGGGGAGATCGCGTGGCCCCACAGGGCCTGGATTTCGGCGTCTTCGGTTTTGCCGTTGGTGCGTTCGCCTTCGGAGCGCAGCCACAGGCGATCGATGTCGCCGCCGATCCAGCCGGAGAGATCCCAGGCCAGGGTGCTGCCGTTGTCCGCGTCCTGCCATTCGAGTTTTTCGGCGAGCAAGTAATGGTTGAGCGCGGTGTCATGCACCTTGTGGCCGGACGGACTGCCATACGCGGCCGCGCGGTCGGCATCGGTCAGCGCCGGGATCGGCGTGCGGCTTTCGGTCGGCGCGGCGGGCTGCATCTGGCCGTCGTCCATGCTTTGCATTTGGCTAGGGTCCATGCCCTGCATTTGGCTGTGATCCATGCCCTGCATCTGGCTATGGTCCATGTTCTGCATGTCGTCGGTGGCGGCCATTGCCGAAGAGAGTGTCAGGCTCGCGGTCACGAGTGCCAAAGCGAGGGGAGTGAGTCTGGTCATCGGTAGGCGCCTCATTCTTCCACCCGAACTTCACGGAACATGCCCATTTCCATGTGGTACAGGAGATGGCAGTGATAGGCCCAACGGCCGAGCGCATCGGCGGTCACCCGATAGCTGCGTCGGGAACCGGGTGGCATGTCGATGGTGTGTTTGCGCACCATGAACTCGCCGTTTTCGTCTTCGAGGTCGCTCCACATGCCGTGCAGATGGATCGGGTGGGTCATCATCGTGTCGTTGACCAGCACCACTCGAACCCGCTCGCCGTATTTGAGGCGCACAGGTTCGGCGTCGGAGAACTTCACGCCGTTGAACGACCAGGCGAATTTCTCCATGTGGCCGGTGAGGTGCAGTTCAATGGTGCGACTGGGCTCGCGGCCGTCCGGGTCTTCGAAGGTGCTTCGCAGGTCGGAATAGGTCAGGACGCGGCGGCCGTTGTTGCGCAGGCCGAGGCCGGGATCGTCGAGTTTGGGGGCGGTGGTCATGGCTTGCATGTCCACCAGCGGGTTGTCTTTTTCCGTCTCGGGATGGGACTGCATGCCGGGCATCGCCATGGCGCTGTGATCCATTCCCGCCATGCTGCCGTGATCCATTCCGCCCATGCCCATGTCATCCATGGTCACCAGCGGTCGAGGGTCCAGCGGCGGTACCGGCGCGGATAAACCGGCCTTCGCTGCAAGCGTGCCGCGTGCAAACCCAGTCCGATCCATCGACTGGGCGAAGAGGGTGTAAGCCGCTTCGGTCGGCTCGACAATCACATCGTAGGTCTCCGCCACCGCAATGCGAAACTCATCGACACTCACCGGTTTGACGTGCAGCCCATCCGCCGCGACCACCGTCATTTTCAGCCCGGGAATGCGCACGTCGAAGTACGACATGGCGGAGCCGTTGATGAAGCGCAGGCGCAACTTCTCGCCCGGTCGGAACACACCCGTCCAGTTCGAGTTCGGCGCCTGGCCGTTCATCAAGTAGGTGTAAGTTGCGCCGCTGACGTCGGCCAGGTCGGTGGGGTTCATCTTCATTTCGGCCCACATCTTTCGATCGGCGACCGTGGAGCCCCAACCTTTCTCGCTGACGTCGTGGATGAAATCTCCCACGGTGGGCTTGTTGTAGTTGTAGTAGTCGGATTGTTTTTTCAGCGTCTTCATCAGGCTGACCGGGTCTTCATCGGTCCAGTCGGTCAGCATCACCACGTAATCGCGGTCGTACTGGAACGGCTCCGGTTCCTTGGCGTCAATCACCAACGGCCCATAAACGCCGGACTGCTCCTGAAAACCCGAATGGCTGTGGTACCAGTAAGTGCCGTTCTGCCGGACCTTGAACTGTTAGACGTACATGCCATCCGGCTCGATGCCGTGAAAGCTCAGCCCCGGCACGCCGTCCATGTTGGCTGGCAGTAAAATGCCGTGCCAGTGAATGGAGGTGTCGACGTTGAGTTTGTTCTTCACCCGCAGCGTCACCGTGTCACCTTCGCGCCAGCGCAGCAGGGGGCCGGGAATACCGCCGTTGATGGTCATCGCGGTGCGCGGGTTGCCGGTGATGTTGACCGGGGTTTCACCGATGAGCAGGTCGAAATCGGTGCCCGCCAGCACCTGAGGCTCGCCGGGACTGGTGACCGCCCAGACAGGCGTGCGCCATAACCCGAGGCCGCCAAGGAGCCCGCCCGCGGCAAGCCCCTTCACGAAGGTGCGTCTTGATGTGTTGGAATGCATGCCGTGTTCCCGGTCCGTCAGCGAGAGAGCTTGACGACGAGGTTAACGGGCGGTGCCTTTCAGCAGGCTGAGGCGCAGATTACAGTTTTGACAGGTTCAAACCGTATCTATTGGCGAGAATTGGGTGTTGACGCTGCGGCGACAGTGCCGCCACCGCAATTGATATACGAAGACGACTTCAACCAGCGTTGATCCGGATAGTAAGAAAACAACAACTGCCCATCTTTCATCGAATCAATCAACTTGTGCGCAATCGCCGGCCGCACAGCCGGACAACCCAGGCTTCTACCGATCCGGCCATTCGCTCGTGCAAGAACCGGGCTGACATAAGGCGCGCCGTGAATAACGATCGCCCGCTCATATGCGTTGTCGTTGAAACCCGGCTCCAGACCTTCCATGCGCAAGGAGTAACCGTTCTGGCCGACATAGCTCGACTGGGTGCGGTACAAACCGAGGCTGGTGGCAAAGCTTTCATTCTGGTTGGAGAACTTGACTGCCATGTTCTCGCCGCTGTTGCGACCATGGGCAACCAGTTCGTGGAACAGCAATTTACGTTTGTTCAGATCGAACACCCACAACCGTTGTTCGGTCGAAGGCAGTGAGTAGTCGATGACAGCAAGTCTTTGGACAGGTGCTTTACCTTGGGCCAAGCTGCATTGGGTGGCGCGCACTGCAAGCCCAATGACTTTGGCGTTGGCGCCGGGTGCTGCTTTGAGCAGCGCGGCTTCAAGCGAATCGGCGTAGGCTGCCGGTACTGAAACTGACGTCAGCAGCAAGGCCGAGAATAGGAAATCAAAGCGGTCTAGTGCCATATGTAAGTCTCACATTAATGTTTCGAGTCTAGCAGTGTGCAGGATGCTAGCCGTTGAATACGGGGCGATTAAGGATTATCCATGGGGCAGTTAACAAGGTTATTCGTCATAAGCCGCATCTTTTTTATGGGCTTTCTGATCAGCGGCGTAGCGATTGCAGAAACTTCGCCGATTGAGGCGGTATCTGCCGTCATCAGCAGAACTGGCGCAGCACCTGACGATTACGTCGCTCAAACGATTCAGGCGGCACTTGAGCCATTGAGTTCATCGTTTCCACCCTTGCTCACTGCCCGTGGCCATCAACGGGTGGATCCGGGCCGCGTGGTCATGGATTTTTACATGCACCGGGGTTATCGCTCGGCCTGGGCGAACGACAGCGATGTCATTCAGTTATTGAAAAGCCTGAGCGAGACCCAGGCCGACGGACTGGACCCTGCGGACTTTCATATTGATGAGTTGGCGAAGGCCAGAGCGTCGATGCAGGCAGCAGAGCCGACGGTGGCGCAACGGGCGGCGTTCGATATCGCGGCCACCCGGACCTTTATCACGGCGCTGCTGCAATTGCGGCGCGGCAAGGTTGACCCTTCGCGTCTGGACATCCATTGGAATTTCGACCCTGTCGGCGCCGATCCTCGTGGAGACATGAATAACTTGTTCGCCGCGCTCGATGCTCATGACGTGGCGCGCGCCTTCGCACAGGCGCCACCACAAGAGGCGGTTTACCGCAGCCTGCGTGTGGGCCTGGCGCAATTGCGCAAGGTTCGGGATGCGGGCGGCTGGCCGAAGATTGCCGAAGGCCAATCGCTCAAGCCAGGCATGGATGACGCAGCGGTCGCGCAGTTGCGAGCACGTTTGGTGGTGGGTGGTTATCTGGCCCCCTCAAAGAAGCAACGCACTGATTACGACGACAGCGTCACCGCGGCGGTGAAAAAGTATCAAACCGAGCAATACCTGGGGGCGGATGGCGTGGCGGGGGGCGCGACACTGGCGGCGTTGAATGTGCCCGTAGAGGCACGGATAGACCAGGTTCGGGTGAACATGGAGCGTGCGCGTTGGTTGCTGTACAAACTCCAGGGCACTTTTGTCGTCGTTGATATTGCGGGATACAAAGTGGCGCTTTATCGCGACGGTAAAGCGATATGGCGGTCCCGGGTTCAGGTCGGTAAGCCGTTCCGCAGTACGCCGGTGTTTCAATCCGAGATTACTTATGTAACGTTCAATCCCACCTGGACTGTGCCACCGACCATCCTCGTCAAAGACATGCTGCCCAAGATTCAACGAAATCCTGGCTACCTTGCCGCCAACCGTATAAGAGCCCTTGATCGAGAAGGGAATGTGCTCGATCCGTCGACCATCGACTGGGATAACGCGCGCGGTATCACGCTGCGACAGGATGCCGGGCCGGATAACTCGCTGGGGCAGGTGGTCATTCGGTTTCCCAATGAATATTCGATTTATCTCCACGACACGCCGCATCGCGAGTTGTTTGCGCAATCACGCCGAGCCACCAGTTCAGGCTGCATACGAGTGGAGAACCCACTGCAGTTGGTAGAACTACTGTTCAACGACCCGGTTCGTTGGAACAGTGCCGGGATACAGGCCCAGTTGGCTAACGGCAAGACCGAAAACATCAGGCTGCCCGTCAAGGTACCGGTGCTGTTGGCTTACTGGACGGTGGACCTGAGTAACGATGGTCGAGTGATGTTTAAACCCGATGTCTACGGGTACGATTCCGCAGTACTACGGGGACTGAATCTGCCTTCGGAACTGCCCGTTCTGGATGTGTGACGAGCAGGAACTTGCGCTGTCGCGACGGGGCAAAACCGGCAATGGCCGTGAAGGAGGCGGAACTTGCTATCCGTATGTAACGGGCAGGTCATCAATGCACCAACGATGCAAGCGCTCTGCGTTAACCTTTGCGCTCCGTCGCAGACTCCGGGGTTGGTGAAGCCAAAAGGTTGGCTCACCCGTTGAAAACTATCACAATGTAAAATAGTCACCGATCATCGATGTAAAGGGATAGGAAATTGAAGATGGATGTTGCGCAAAAAAAACCGTCACTCAACACAGGCATGCTTGATGTGCATGACCTCGATGAGTGCCGCAACATTCGAAAAGGTGCCGTGTTTATCATTGCCTCGGGGGCGTCCGCTAAAGATTTTCCGCTGGAAAAGTTTGCGGACGTTCCGATGATCACGATGAACGGCGCCATTTCCATGTTTTCCGGGACAGGTATCAAGCCGTTCTTTTATGCCTGTACGGATCAAGGCTTTTCCCGACAGCAACCCGAACTGTTTTCAGAGGCCATGCGCATCAGTCAGCGGGTTGCACTGTGGCAAGAGCACATCTGGCATACGACGGTCGCGCCTGAGGGCGAACTGTATTTACTCGGCCGAGCACCCAAGCTCTCCTGGACGGACCTGGTTTTCAGGGCCGATAAAGAACTCATCAGAAGTCGCAAACTCGGAACTGGCCGTAATAGAACCCTTGGTTTCAGCAAGAACCTTAAACGCGGTTATTTTGATGCCCGTACGGTGGCCTATCTGGCGTTACAGATTGCCTATCACGTGGGGTTTACCAAGGTGTTTCTGGTCGGTGTCGACTTGAATCAGTCGGTCAGCCGTTTTTACGAAGGGGGCGATACGTTAGCGTCGCCATGCCTGCTCGATCAGCATTTTAATACGAGAATTCTGCCATCGTTCGAGATCTTGTCGAAGTACGTCGTGGATGAGGGTTTTCAGGTCTACAACTTGTCCCATTCCTCAAGGATTCCGGGCGAGCTCATTCCCCGAGTGACGCTGGATGAGATCGACACGTTGATCTAAACGTTGTTCGTGCTTTATTGAAATGGGCGCCCGCGAGGCGCCCATTTTTTTTGTTTGTGATTTATCGACCGTCAACCGTTCGGCACCTGCGTCAGATCGCAAATCAGCGTCGCCTAAGCTTTGATTTATCCGGACATTCTTCCGGTACTTACAAGGAAGGTGTGGCATGACTTTACTAAAATTCGGCGCGTCGCTTCTGATGGTCTGTTTGGCAGGCTGCGCAACCAGCAGTAGTTATGAACCACCACCGGTTCCGGCATCAGCGATGACGCTAGACGATGGGCAAATTCATAGCACGTTAGTGGGTAAGCAGTTTTATGGAACCACCCGGCAGGGCAGTCATCCCTACTCGATCAGGTTTTTAGCCGATGGTATCGATGTGTTCGAGATGGCGCCTGACGCGCCGGAGAAAGAACGGTGGACTCTCAAAGACGGTGTTGTTTGCGTTATACCTAACAAGTACCCAACCGAGTGCAGCCAAGTGAAGGTTGCCAATAATGAGTATTGGTTTGTCGACCCAAAGAACGGGAGAGTCAACGCGCATTTGAAGCTCACGCCTTGATGGTCGTGAAGGAATGGGCGCTCGCAGTATGCCCATTCTTTGTGATCATGCCTGGCCCAGCTCGTCCCGCAAAAACTCTACCAGTGCCCGTTGCAACCCGGTCAGCGCTCCCTCGCGGCTGATCAACGCCAACTCGGTTTGCGGCAATTTGGGCAGGTCGGTGCATACACTGTGCTCAGGCAATACTGCCGAAGCGGGCAACACCGATACGCCCAAACCTGAAGCCACCGCGGCCTGAATGCCCGTCAGGCTATGACTGCCAAACGCTACCCGCCAGGGCCGCTGAGCCACATCCAGCAGGCGGATGGCCCGCTGACGGTAAATACAGCCCTGCGGGAACAGCGCCAGTGGCAATACCCCGTTGACTGAATCCACACCAGCACCTTTGACCCACACCAACACTTCCGGCCAGGCTGCCCAGCACGGCCCGCTGTCCGGTTCGCGCTTGACCAGCGCAATGTCGAGGGCGCCCGCGCTTAGTTTCTGTTTGAGATCGGTGCTCATGCCGCTGACGGTTTCCAGGCGCGCTTCAGGTCTGGCCCGGTTGAAACCGGCGAGAATGACTGCCAGCCGCCGAGCGTCGAAATCCTCCGGTACACCGATGCGCAGGATCTCGAGATCGAGGTCACTGGCCAACGCTTCAACCGCTTCAGAGGACAGCGCCAGCAAGCGCCGGGCATAGTGAATCAGCAGTTCGCCATGCTCGGTGAGGCTGACGTTCTGCCCGGTCCGATCACGCAGCAACAGCGTATGCCCGACCAGTTCTTCGAGTTTACGAACCTGTTGGCTCACCGTGGATTGGGTCCGATGCACGCGTTCGGCGGCGCGGGTGAAGCTGCCTTCGTCGACCACGCAGACGAAGGTCTTGAGCAATTCGAGGTCGAGCATGGCGGCTTCCTTGATATTTGATTTGTCACTGACGAGTCGATATTAATTTAATTTCACACTATCACCAATGGCTCGTAGTCTGAAGATCACCTTTCAGAGGACACGAACATGGCACTTAAAAACACCCCGCGCCCCGAGTGGCTGACCTTCGATTGTTACGGCACGCTGATTCAGTGGGATGAAGGCTTGAAGGCCGTGGTCGCCGAGATTTTGCGCGACAAGGGCGACCACGCCGTTGATGTCAATCGGCTGATCGAGGTGTACGACCGGCATGAACACCGCCTGGAGCAGATCCCGCCGCATCGCTCGTTTCGCCAATTGAGCACGCAGGGGTTGCACCTCGCCCTGGAGGAGTTGGGGCTGGCGAGCGCGCCTGAAGACAGTCAGCGGCTGGCCGGGGCGATCCCGCGGATGCCACCGTTCCCCGAAGTGGTCGAAACGCTTGCGCGGCTCAAGGCGATGGGGTTCAAGTTGTGCATCGTGTCCAACACCGATGACGACATCATCGCCGGCAATGTTGCGCAACTCGGTGGGCATATCGACCGGGTCATCACTGCTCAGCAGGCCGGTGCCTATAAGCCGAATCCGCAGTTGTTTGACTACGCTCATGAACAGCTCGGCGTCAGTCGCGATCAGGCGGTGCACATCTGCGCCAGCCCGATGCTGGACCACACTGCCGCCCGCGACATGCACTTTCGCTGCGTCTGGATTGACCGCGGCACGGGTCGGCAATTGCTACCGGACTATCAACCCGATGCGATATTCAGCACGCTGGATCAGGTCGTGCCCTTGTTCACATCCCTTGGCTGGTAAAACACGGAGTCGTCATGGCACACACCCTTGCAGGCAGTTCCCGTCCTTCGCGTTACGCCGATCTGAATCTCGATTCGCAGGCTGCCATTACCGCTCGCACGGAATTGGCAGCGTGCTTTCAATTGGCGGCGCTTTACGGATTGGAGGAGGGCATCTGTAACCATTTTTCCGCCATGGTGCCGGGTCGGGATGATCTGTTTTTCGTGAACCCCTACGGCTACGCGTTCGAAGAAGTCACCGCTGACAACCTGCTGGTCTGCGACTTTCACGGCAATGTCGTGGTGGGCGAAGGGCTGCCGGAAGCGACCGCGTTCTATATTCACGCGCGACTGCACAAACAGCTGCCGAGGGTCAAAGTGGCGTTTCACACGCATATGCCTCATGCCACGGCGTTGTGCCTGCTGCAAGGTCCGCCGCTGTTGTGGCTGGGGCAGACGGCCTTGAAATTCTACGGCCGTACGGCGGTGGACGAGGACTACAACGGTCTGGCGCTCGACGAGTCTGAAGGCGACCGGATTGCCAGCGTCATGGGCGCTGCCGATATTCTGTTTTTGAAGAACCACGGGGTGATCGTCGCCGGGCCAACCATCGCCGAAGCCTGGGACGATCTGTATTACCTGGAACGTGCCGCCCAAGTGCAGTTGATCGCGATGGCGACCCAGCGCGAACTCAAGCCGGTGCCCCATGAGATTGCCCAGCGGGCATATGAGCAAATGCGCCAGGGGGATGCAGAAAGTGCGCGGGCGCATTTGCACAGTGCGATGCGGCGGCTAGCCAAAGGACATTTGCCCCATATCCCCCCCGTAGACTAAGCTCACAAAAATTAAGGGTTTTGGGGTGTTACCCATGCCTTACCCTTACAGGACGAGCTTTTGCCTATCCCTCTTCACGATCCGCACAACGCCTCCGGCGTCACGTTGAAACGGTTACCTCTGCGCAAAGCAGCGGTACTGTTTATCGCGGTCGTTTGCCTGAGCCTGTGCGGTTTGCTGTACCTGCAACTCGAGCAGTCGCGCCGGCATGACCTGGCATTGGCGCAAGTGGCGTCATCAAACCTGACGCGGGCCATGGCGCAGCAGGCCGAAGACACCTTCATGCAAGCCGATCTGGTGCTGACCAGTCTGGCCGACTGGATTCAGGCTGACGGTTTCGGCGCCCCCCAAAAGCCACGCATGCAGAAAACATTCGCCCGGCGGGTGCAGGCGCTGAATCAATTGCACGGGATATTTCTGTTCGACCAAAAGGGCCAGTGGATCGTTAGCTCCTTCGAAAATCTGCCGCGCGGCCCGGGTGTGGCGGATCGCGAGTACTTCAAGTTTCACCAGCAGAACGTCTCGTCCCTGGCGCACATCGGACCCGCGATTCACAGTCGGGAAAATGGCGAGTGGATCATCCCCATATCCAAACGGGTGAACGACAAGAATGGCAATTTCCAGGGCGTCTTGTTGGCCGGTATCAAGATGGCGTACTTCGATCAGTTCTTCAAAAGCTTCAGCATTGATGACAACGGTTCGATGTTTTTGGGGTTGACCGACGGAACGCTGCTGGCGCGACGGCCGTTTGTGGAGTCGCTGATTGGCACATCACTGGCCAAGAGCGAGATCTTCGAGAATTTGCTGCCCAACGCGCCTTCCGGTAACGCGATGTTCAGCTCGCTGGTCGATGGTGTTGTGCGGTTGTATGGCTACCGTCAGCTCGACACTTATCCGCTGGTCGTGTCTGCCGCCTCGTCCAGGGATTCGATTCTCAAGGATTGGAACGACACGGCGTTTCGCTCCACGGTCATCGTTGCCCTGGTGGTGTTGGGCGTGGGGCTGTTCGGTTGGATGTTCCTTTATCAGGTGCGTGTCGGTGAGCAGGTCGAGGCGGATTTGCGCAAGGCAAAGGAAGCGCTGAAGCTGATCGCGACCCACGACAGCCTGACCGGCCTGGCCAATCGCCGGCTGTTCGAGGGCGCGCTGGACATCGAGTTCGGCCGAGGCGCCCGACAGTCGAGTTCGCTGAGCCTGATCATGCTCGATATCGATTACTTCAAACGCTACAACGATGCTTATGGCCACGTGGCGGGGGACCATTGCCTGGCTGAAGTGGCGCGGGCGGTGAAGGGGTGCTGCCATCGTAAAGCCGATTTGGCCGTGCGCTACGGCGGTGAGGAATTTGCGGTATTGCTACCCGACACGGACATTCACGGCGCGATGGTGATTGCCGAACAGATCCGCCGCAGCGTCATGGACAAGAACATCATCCACAGCGGTTCGCCCTCGGGCTTCGTGACGGTCAGTCTGGGTTGTTATTCGTTTGTGCCGACGGGGCAGGACAGCATGGAGGTGTTCATCGAACGTGCGGATGCGGCGCTGTATCAAGCCAAGCATTCGGGGCGAAACCGCTCGGCGGTGCTGTCGATGGAGGGCGGTGTCGAGGCACTGCTGCGTTCGGATCGTTGAGGTGTCTCTCGATGTTGTTTCACCCGCGCAACACCCCGGCCAGCCGGCTGTCTGCCTGTCAGATCCTCTTCAATTGATCGTCTAGAGTTGCGGTAACGCTGCCGATCCTGGCAGGTCTTCCCACCGCACGGATGATCGTCAAAATGTTGATTACTCAAGCATTGACAGCCGTTGCTCTAACCGTTGCAACCTGCGCCATCTTTCCGCTCGCGAGCCATGCTCAATCGAAAGTCACAGCCGAAGAAGCACACGCCATCGGCGTAGATGCCTACCTTTATTTTTACCCGCTGTTGACCATGGACATCACCCGCAAGCAATTCACCAACATCGAACCGGGCAAGGAGTTCGGTAAAGGTCCGATGAATATGTTTGTCAGCGTGCCGCAGTATCCACCTGCCGATTTCAAAGGGGTGGTGCGCTCGAATTTCGACACCTTGTATTCCATTGCCTGGCTGGACTTGACCAAAGAACCGCTGGTGATCGCAGCGCCCGATACGGCCGGGCGTTTTTACTTGCTGCCGATGCTCGACATGTGGACCGATGTCTTCGCCTCACCGGGCTGGCGCACCACGGGCACCCACGCGGGGCAGTTTCTGGTGACACCGCCGGACTGGACCGGGACGGTGCCGGCCGGACTGAACCATCTGCCGGCGCCTACGCCCTTTGTCTGGGTCATTGGCCGCACCAAGACCGACGGCGCTGCGGACTACGCGGCCGTGCACAAAATTCAGGCTGGCTATACCGTGACACCGCTGTCCCGACTGGGTAAAAGCCCCGAGCCGGTCAGCGTGAACATTGACCCGGCCGTGGACATGAAGACCCCGCCCAAGATCCAGGTGGACTCTATGTCGGCGACCGACTACTTCGTCTACGCCGCCGAATTGCTCAAAGTGCACCCTGCGCACATCACCGATCAACCGATCCTGGCGCAGATGAAGCGTATCGGCATCGAGCCCGGAAAATCCTTCGACATGGATGCGCTGGACCCTGAAATCAAAGCAGCGCTTCAGACCGTGTCCGAGGATGCGCAGACACTGATGACGTGGAAGGTTCCAACCCTCGCTCGCGTGGTCAACGGCTGGTCAATGAACACCGACACTATGGGCGTCTACGGCAACTACTACCTCAAGCGCGCGATCGTTGCGCAGATGGGGCTCGGCGCCAACTTGCCCGAGGATGCGATTTATCCGCTGAACATCGGCGATGTCGAAGGCAAGCCACTCGATGGCGCGAACAAGTATGTGCTGCATTTCGACAAGGGTGAAACGCCGCCGGTAAACGCTTTCTGGTCGATCACCTTGTACGACCCTGAGGGTTTCCAGGTCGGCAATGCGCTCAACCGCTTTGCTGTCAGTAGCTGGATGCCGTTCAAGACGAACGCCGATGGTTCGCTGGACATCTACTTCCAGCACGAAAACCCCGGCAAGGACCTTGAAGCCAATTGGCTGCCGGCACCGAAGGGCGGGTTCAACCTGACCATGCGTTTGTATGGGCCCAAGCCCGAGGTTTTGAACGGCAAGTGGAACCCGCCACCGATCAAGCCAGCTTAGTCCCACGCAGCAGGCCCAAAAGCAGTCGACGATCATCGGCTGCTTTTACGCGTCCAGCTGCCCGTCCCGCCGCCGGCACCGCCCGTTCCACCGCCCGCCGCACCCGTGCCACCCCCCGCGCCAGAGCCGCTGTTCCCGGCATTGCCACCATTTCCGCCGCCCAATGAGCCCGATCCGCTATTGCCGCCGTTAGCGTTAGGGTCGCTCGAGGGTTGGCCAGGATTGTTGTTAGGCGCCATGGTCGAGCCGCCGGTTGAAACCGATTGGGTACCGGTCGCATTAGCGCCATCGCCAAAGGCTGCAAAAGTGCCGGCGGACATGGCGGACAGCAATCCAGCCAGTAACAGCGAAGTCATTCTGATGGTCATCATGGTGCGTCTCCAGGATGAGTCGTACCTGGCATTCCCAGCATCAAAAGGTACGCGGGCGATCCATGCAATTACAGGGCAGCGGCTATCGATTGGCAATGGCTTGCGTTATCCAGGCGCCAGGGCTCAGCATGGCTGCTATGTTCAGTGAACGTTCGGCGAGTGCCCTGGTAAAAAGCATTGCGAGCGTCGCATTCCGATCGGGCAATCGATTGACAGGATCAAGTGCATGGATATGACCGCCGCTACCACCGTCGCCGCTCCCCGTCATACGCCGATAACCCGTAACCTGGTATTTGTCGTTGGCCTGCTGTTTGTTCTGGGTGTGCTGATTGCCCTGTTGGCCTTGTTCAACATTGCCGGGCGGCTGGACGCCCAGGACCTGGCCAAGACCACGTTCTACACCCAGCGTGCGCTGGAAAACCGCATCACCGCCTCGAAAAACTACGTCGCCAGTTATGCAAACTGGACGACCGCCTACGACCATTTGAACGGCAAGGTCGATGTGCAATGGGCCTACGTCGAGCAGAACCTGGGCAAAACCTTGTTCAGCATCGATCACTACGATGGCGTCTTCGTGGTCGATCATCAGCAAACCAAATACGCAGTGGTGCGCGGGGTTCAGGTGCGGGACGCGGCGACCACCTATCTTTCGGCATCGATGGCGACGCTGATACAGGCAGTCCAGAGTCAGGAAAGCCTCATTGCTCCAATCAGCCAGTTCACGCTGTTCGAGGGCAAGCCGGCATTGCTGACGGCCGCTGCGATCGTCCCCAATGACGAAAGACCGGCGGTCGATCCTCAAAGCACCTCGGTGCTGGTGTTCGTCGACCAATTAAGCCCTGACAAGCTCAGCGCCCTGAGCGCCGATTACGGTTTGCATGATTTAAACCTGGCGCCTGATAACGCCATCTCGCCCGGCAAGCCAGCGGTGGCACTGGCGGACACCGGCTACAGCCTGATTTCCCGACTTGAGCAACCGGGTCACCAGCTACTCTGGTCGCTGCTGCCGCCATTGGGCGGCGCGCTTTTGGTGCTGGTGTTGTTAACGGCTTATTTCTTCCGGTATGTCTTGCGCACGTCCGGGCATGTGGATGCCAGCTACACCAGCCTCGATTTATCGAACCAGGCGCTGGAAGCCAGTGAAGAACGTTTCCGTGCAGTGGCTGAGGCCGCTTCCGACTGGATCTGGGAAATCGACGACAAGCATTGCATCTCTTATCTGTCAGGACGTTTCGCCACCGTCACCGGTTTTTCCGATCAGCAATGGATCGGGCAGGACATCGGGCAGCTGCTCAATTGCGATACGCTGCCCTTGTCGCTGTGGCTGCATAAGCTCAATGAAGAACAGCCCGTCAGCCATCTGCGCTGCTCCTATCGCGATCAGTCGGGGCAACAGCGTATTTGCCGGGTTTCGGCACGACCGATCCTTCGCAAGGGCGCGGTGCTGGGCTATCGCGGAACGGCCAGCGACATCACCGATGAAGTCGCTGCCCATGCCCAGATCCAGCATCTGTCGTTGCACGATGCCCTGACGGGGCTGCCGAATCGCAACAAGCTGGCGCGTTTCCTCGACGAGGCACTGGCGCACAAAGAGCATTCGGCAGCGCTGGTGCTGTTGATGATCGATCTGGATAACTTCAAGCCGATCAACGATTCCCTCGGTCACCCGGCTGGCGACGCCGTACTGCTGGAAGTGGCCACCCGATTGCGCGAGTGCACGCGGGACATCGATCTGGTCGCCCGGCTCGGTGGTGATGAGTTTGTGCTGGTGCTCAACGGCATGGACAGCCACGCCGAAATCGACCGGTTCTGCGAGCGTTTGCTCGAGAGCCTGCAGCAGCCGATTCATTACGAACATCACGCGCTGCACATCGGCGCGAGCATCGGTGTCGCCTTGAGTCGACGTCAGGGGCACATTCCCAATGAGTTGATCCGGTGTGCCGACATTGCGCTGTACCAGGCTAAATCCAACGGCAAGAAGACCTGGTGCTACTTTGCGCCGCACATGAACGATCAGATCCAGCACCGTCGGCAATTGGAAAACGATCTGCGCCGGGCGATCAAGAACCACGAGTTCGTGATGCATTACCAGCCGCGCTACAACATGAGCGGCAAGCAGGTGGTTTCGGTGGAAGCGTTGCTGCGCTGGCAGCATCCGGAGCAGGGGCTGCTGAGCCCCGACGACTTTATTCCTTTGGCCGAGCGGACTGACCTGATCGTGCCTTTGGGGCGCTGGGTGTTGCGCGAAGCCTGTGAAACGGCCCTGACCTGGCCCGGTGCGTTGATGGTGTCGGTCAATTTGTCGCCTGTTCAATTTGCCCGCAGCGATGTGGTGGAGGACGTCAGGGAGGCATTGATCCAGACCCGTTTGCCGGCCAGTCGCCTGGAGCTGGAAATCACCGAAAACGTGATGCTCATCGATGTAGAGGGCGCGTTGGCGACCATGAATGCGCTCAAGGAACTGGGCGTGCGATTGAACATGGACGACTTCGGGACTGGCTATTCGTCCCTGGGTTATTTGCGCACGTACCCGTTCGACGGGATCAAGATCGACAAGCGTTTCATCTCGTCCATGAGCGGCGGCGGCAATGACCGCGCCGTGGTGCAGGCGATCATCAACCTGGGCAAAGCCATGGGCCTGACCGTGACGGCAGAGGGCGTCGAGACCCTGGAGCAACTGGACTTCCTGGTCTCGGACCAGTGCCATGAGGTGCAGGGTTTCTACTTGAGTCGGCCTATGGAAAAGCAGGCGTTACTGCCATTGCTCAAGGCGTCGCATGACGAGTTTCCAGTGTAGGGGCATGCCTTTAGTCGCCTGACTCGCTCGTAGAGGCAACTGCCGGGACGCACCCCCGGTCACAACTGGACATCGACCCTGCGTTGCGAGCGTTGGAACATGAAGAACCTGAAAATCGCGACATTCAACGTCAACGGCATGCGCGCCCGACTGCCGAACTTGCTGGCCTGGCTTGCGCGAGAGCAACCGGACATTGCCTGTTTGCAAGAGCTCAAGTCAGTCGACAGTGCATTCCCCGCCGCCGAGCTTGAGGCCGCGGGTTACGGCGCGATCTGGCAAGGTCAGTCTTCGTGGAACGGCGTGGCGATTCTGGCGCGGGATGCGCAGCCGCTGGAGAGTCGTCGAGGCCTTCCGGGTGATGACAGCGACACCCATAGCCGGTATCTGGAGGCCGCCGTGCACGGGATTCTGGTGGGTTGCCTGTACCTGCCCAACGGCAACCCGCAGCCGGGGCCGAAGTTCGATTACAAGCTGGCGTGGTTCGAACGGCTGATCCACTACGCGCAGACGCTTCAGGCCAGTGAGCACCCCGTGGTGCTGGCCGGTGACTACAACGTGGTGCCCACCGACCTCGACATCTACAACCCGCGATCCTGGCTGAAGGATGCGTTGCTGCAACCTGAAAGCCGCGAGTGTTATCAGCGCCTGCTGGCCCAAGGCTGGACCGATTCCCTGCGTCATCTGTATCCAGAGGATCGGCTCTATACCTTCTGGGATTATTTTCGCCAGCACTGGCAAAAGAACTCAGGGCTGCGCATCGATCATCTGTTGCTTAACCCGGCGTTGAGCCCCTATCTGCAGGAGGCCGGAGTCGATGCCTGGGTTCGCAACGAGCCCCACGCGAGTGATCATGCACCGACGTGGATTCGGTTGAGTTCGCGCAAGCGGCGTTGATCTTCAGGTGTGCGGCGATTGGCTAAATCAATTGTCAGTCGAACCGCTTTTTCCCTTATACATGGCGGCCATCGGCGGAGAAATCCGGCCCCATGCATAAGGATCGAGCAATGAGCGAGCCACACCTGAGCAATCTTGCGTTGTACCTGCAGCGCCTGGGCTTCGACGCGCCTCCGGCGCCGACCCTGGAAACCCTGCGCCAGCTTCAACTGCACCACACCGGCGCCTTCCCGTTCGAAAACCTCAGCACGTTGTCGGGCCATCCGGTGCTCATCGACCTGCCGTCCATCGAGCAAAAGGTCCTGCACGATGGACGCGGTGGTTACTGCTACGAACTCAATAACCTGTTCCTGGCCTTGCTCCAGACACTGGGCTTTGATGCGCGCGGTATCTCCGGCCGAGTGGTCATGGGCCAACCCGAAGGCGCATGGACCGCCCGTACGCACCGCTTGAGCCTGGTAACCCTGGACGGCGTGCGCTACATCACCGACGTCGGCTTCGGCGGCATGGTGCCCACCGCACCGCTGATGCTCGATACCCCGGCCGAACAGCTCACCCCTCACGAGCCCTATCGCATCGAGCTGCACGAGGATGGCTACACCCTGCGCGCCAACGTCGGCGGCGAATGGCGGGCGATGTACATTTTCGATTTACAGCGCCAGGAAGACATCGATTACGCCGTCGGCAACTGGTACGTCTCGACCCACCCCGAATCGTCGTTCGCCAGGCAGCTGATGGTGGCGCGCACCGGCGAAGGGTGGCGCCGCACGCTGAACAACGGCAGTTTTGCGATTCATCGGGTCGGCCGTGAGACTGAACGTCGGCAGGTGACTGATGTGGATGAATTGATGGGTTTGTTGCGCAGCGAATTCGACATTCGGGTGCCGCGGGAGGCGGCGTTGCACCGGGTTATTGAAGGGCTGATTCAACAACCCTGAGTCTCATTTCGCCCCTGAGCCTCACAGCTGCAGCCCCTCCTGCACCACCGAAAGCAGAGTGTCTTCGGTCACGGCGATCGCATCCGGTTGTTGCCCGGATTGATCGATCGCCTGCAGCCACCACTGTGTCTCGCCGTGTTCGCTCACGGTTCGCAGCATCGAGAGTGCTTTCCCTTGGGTGCGGATCTCGACCCGCCCGGCACCGTCCTCAGTGAAACGAGCGACGGGGTCGAAGGTAATGCTGTGGTGGTTGCCTTCAATCAGTAACTGGTCGATGGCGTAGTCGTAGGTCGCCCCCTCGGGATGACGCTCGAAGACGTGCGTCGGCACTCGCCGGATGATCAGCCCGGCCTCGTTGAGCGGCGCCAGCCAGGCTTCGATGAGGTGGTAAAACTCGTAAACCTGTGCAGGCCAGCTGTCTATCTGCTGATCGGTGCAGTGTGTCGCGTCGGCGCTGGAGTGCTGGGTTTGCTTCAGTTTCGCGGCGAGTTGGTCAGCCTTGCTCATGTCGATGTCCTATCGTGGTCTCAGTGAGAGCGTAGCTCTATCAAGGTAGTGCACGTCTTGCCTTGCGTCATGTTGCCGGGAGGTTTTGGTTTCATATCAGGGAAGGTGCGGCGCAAGTCTCAGGTGTGGAATGGCCATGTGTCCATAATTTGACTGATTAGTTGTATACAACTCTATAGACATTTGTCCTGAGTCTTGCATACAGTGTGCGCACAACAAAAACCAGGGAACCCCCCAAACCATGAAAACGCCCCCTGTTTCACACCAACGGCCTGAGGATGAAAATCTCGGGATCGGCGCGAATATGGCTTACGGCCTGCAACACGTTCTGACCATGTACGGCGGCATCGTCGCGGTGCCTTTGATCATCGGCCAGGCGGCCGGGCTCTCGCCAGCGGACATCGGTTTGTTGATTGCTGCTTCATTGTTTGCAGGGGGGCTGGCGACTTTGCTGCAAACCCTGGGCTTACCGTTTTTCGGCTGCCAATTGCCGCTGGTACAGGGCGTGTCGTTCTCTGGTGTCGCGACGATGGTGGCGATTGTCAGCAGTGGCGGGGAGGGCGGGTTTCAATCGATTCTCGGGGCGGTGATTGCCGCGTCGTTGATCGGCCTGCTGATCACGCCGGTGTTCTCGCGAATCACCAGGTTTTTCCCGCCGCTGGTCACGGGCATTGTGATCACCACCATCGGCCTGACGCTAATGCCAGTGGCCGCACGCTGGGCCATGGGCGGCAACAGCCATGCCCCGGATTTCGGCAGCATGGCGAACATCGGTCTGGCGGCGGTGACGCTGGTGCTGGTTCTGCTGTTGAGCAAGATCGGCAGCGCAACCATCTCGCGTTTGTCGATCCTGTTGGCCATGGTTATCGGCACGGTGATTGCGGTGTTCCTCGGCATGGCGGATTTCTCGTCCGTCACCCAGGGCCCGATGTTCGGCTTCCCGACGCCGTTCCACTTTGGCATGCCGACCTTCCACTTCGCCGCGATCCTGTCGATGTGCATCGTGGTCATGGTGACCCTGGTGGAAACCTCGGCTGACATCCTGGCGGTGGGAGAAATCATCGGCACCAAGGTCGACTCCAAACGCCTGGGCAACGGCCTGCGCGCCGACATGCTGTCGAGCATGATCGCGCCGATCTTCGGCTCCTTCACCCAAAGTGCCTTCGCCCAGAACGTCGGGCTGGTGGCGGTGACCGGGATCAAGAGCCGCTTCGTGGTGGCTACCGGCGGTTTGTTTCTGGTGATCCTCGGTTTGCTGCCATTTATGGGGCGCGTCATCGCCGCTGTACCGACTTCTGTCCTCGGCGGCGCCGGTATCGTGCTGTTCGGCACCGTGGCGGCCAGCGGTATTCGTACGCTGTCCAAGGTCGACTACCGCAACAACGTCAACCTGATCATCGTCGCCACCTCCATCGGCTTCGGCATGATCCCCATCGCTGCGCCGAACTTCTACGACCACTTCCCAAGCTGGTTTGCCACGATTTTCCACTCGGGCATCAGCTCGTCGGCGATCATGGCCATCGTGCTGAACCTGACCTTCAACCACCTCACTGCCGGTAACTCGGATCAGCAGTCAGTGTTCGCGGCCGGCACTGAGCGCGTCCTGCGTTATCAGGATCTGGCAGCGTTGCGCGAAGGGGATTATTTCAGCGAAGGCAAACTGCGTGACTGCGACGGGAATGAGATTCCGGTGGTGGAGGCGGGGCATGATTCAAATGAGCATCGCGCGGCTCATGCCAAAAGCAGTGAGCATGTCTGATCGTTGTATTGCTTGAAAATCGGGTAGATCAAAAGATCGCAGCCTCGTTTCACTCGACAGCGCCTACAGGATTACGCGGTCCCCTGTAGGAGCTGTCGAGTGAAGCGAGGCTGCGATCTTTTCTTTCGGCCACAAAAAAGCCCCTGAACCTTTCGATTCAGGGGCTTTTCGATATTGCTGTCTGGCTCCACGACCTGGACTCGAACCAGGGACCCAGTGATTAACAGTCACTTGCTCTACCAACTGAGCTATCGCGGAATGGCGTGTATGTTACTGATTCAAAAAGAGAAGTCAAGCACCTGTTGGTGATTTGGCGGATTCATGGGGACGGACGGTGGTTTATAGACCGTGAGCGGTTACCAGAATCGCTTCAGAGGTCTACCATGGCGGCCCGGAAGTGGTTACACGCGCTGCCGGCCATTCGCCGAAAAGGTACGCGCCATGAATCACCCAACCATCACACCTCGCCACAACGGGGTGTTCGCATGAGCATCGCTCAGATCAGCCTGCCCAAAGGCGTCGGCCCGCACGCCGAAAAACTGTTCGACGCAATCACTCAGGCCAGCACCGCTGACGAATTGAACCGTGCCGGTGGCAAGGCCGAAGGTTTTGTATTGGGCCTGGAAAGCGCCAAGGCCATCAAAAGCCAAGTCGCCGAATCGCTCTACGTCGCCTATGACGACGCTGCCACCCAGCGCGCAACCGAACTGGCCTAACCGCCAAAGGTGACGGTGGCGAGCATCAGTTTGGCGTACAGCATCGTTGCGGCCAGTTGCACCAGCCACAAGGCCAGGCCGCCGAGAAACACGCCGGCAGCGACTTGCATCACCAGGTTGTTACCGCGTTTGGCCGGGGTGCGAGGGACGAAATCGTTCAGGTCATCCAGGTCATCGCGCTCTGCACGCAGGTCATCGTTTTTCATATCGGCTCTCGTAAGAATTCTCGGGTGTACATAAAACCTGTGGGAGCGAGCTTGGTCCGGGCGGCGTTCCGACGATGAGGCCACCACCTTCAACATTGATGTTGGCTGGCCGGTCGCTTTCGCGAGCAGGCTCGCTCCCACAGTGGGTATGGTGTGCAGTCTAGAGGGCTGGGCTGTTGCTTTGATAATTATCTGAGACAAAAAAACGGGAAGCCATCAGGCTTCCCGTTTTTCGTATCACGCAACGACTCAGATCACCGCAACGATGGCCTTGGTCACAACGTCGATGTTGCTCTGGTTCAACGCGGCGACGCAGATGCGGCCGGTGTCCAGGGCGTAGATACCGAACTCGCTGCGCAGGCGGGTCACTTGCTCAACCGTCAGGCCGGAGTAGGAGAACATGCCGCGCTGACGACCGACGAAGCTGAAATCACGCTGTGGAGCTTGCTTCGCCAACTGCTCAACCATCTGAATGCGCATGCCGCGAATCCGCAGACGCATTTCAGCCAGTTCTTCTTCCCACTGAGCACGCAGTTCCGGGCTGTTCAGTACAGCGGCGACGATGCTTGCACCGTGGGTCGGCGGGTTGGAGTAGTTGGTGCGGATCACGCGTTTGACCTGCGAGAGCACACGCGCGCTTTCTTCTTTCGATTCGCTGACGATCGACAGGGCGCCTACGCGTTCGCCGTACAGCGAGAACGATTTGGAGAACGAGCTGGAGACGAAGAAGGTCAGGCCCGATTCAGCGAACAGACGCACGGCAGCGGCGTCTTCGTCGATGCCATCGCCAAAGCCCTGGTAGGCCATGTCGAGGAACGGTACGTGACCTTTGGCTTTCACCACGTCCAGGACGTTGTTCCAGTCCGCCGGGCTCAGGTCCACGCCGGTCGGGTTATGGCAGCAAGCGTGCAGGACAACGATGGAGCCGGACGGCAGGGCGTTCAAGTCTTCCAGCAAGCCAGCACGGTTCACGTCGTGGGTCGCGGCGTCGTAGTAGCGATAGTTCTGCACCGGAAAACCGGCGGTTTCGAACAGCGCGCGGTGGTTTTCCCAGCTCGGGTCGCTGATTGCCACGACGGCGTTCGGCAGCAGTTGCTTGAGGAAGTCGGCACCGATTTTGAGTGCGCCGGTACCGCCAACGGCTTGGGTGGTGATGACGCGGCCAGCGGCGATCAGTGGCGAGTCATTACCAAACAGCAATTTCTGTACGGCCTGGTCGTAGGCCGCAATGCCGTCGATTGGCAAGTAACCACGGGAAGCGTGTTGAGCGACGCGAATCGTCTCGGCTTCGACAACGGCGCGCAGGAGTGGAATTCGCCCCTCCTCGTTGCAGTAAACACCGACCCCCAGGTTGACCTTGTTGGTACGGGTATCGGCGTTGAATGCTTCGTTGAGGCCCAGGATTGGATCACGTGGTGCCATTTCGACAGCGGAGAACAGGCTCATTTTGCGGCGGCTCTGAATGGAAAGTGGAGGGACGTGTAGCGCTCCAGCCGAATGCACTAGAGCGGTGCACAAACGGGGAGCTAGTATAGAGGCCATCTGCGATTGATGGCGACAGACGATTCGGCTTTTACGGTAAGTTTTTCCGATTATTTCTCGACCGTTAGTCGATTGGCATCGTCAAAGGTTTTACCCGATGTAGGACGTTTGCCTTGAAAGCGAGGGCAATCGGCTCCACATTGAGCACAATCCAGTTTTTTCCTCGGGCGACATCGGTCGTTTGCGGTCTTTCCCGTTGCTGCCCGGTTCGCCCGGACAGGCGCGACTCCTGCTTCGAAAACCGAGAGGTATTTCATGTCTGAATTCCAGCTAGTCACCCGCTTCGAGCCCGCCGGCGATCAGCCGGAAGCCATCCGCCTGATGGTCGAGGGCATCGAAGCCGGGCTGGCGCACCAGACGTTGCTCGGTGTGACCGGCTCGGGCAAGACCTTCAGCATCGCCAACGTGATCGCCCAGATTCAGCGTCCGACCCTGGTGCTGGCGCCGAACAAGACCCTGGCCGCGCAGTTGTATGGTGAGTTCAAGGCGTTCTTCCCGAACAACGCCGTCGAATACTTCGTTTCCTACTACGACTACTACCAGCCCGAAGCCTACGTGCCGTCATCGGATACGTTCATCGAGAAAGACGCCTCGATCAACGATCACATCGAGCAGATGCGATTGTCCGCGACCAAGGCACTGCTGGAGCGCAAGGACGCGATCATCGTCACCACGGTGTCGTGCATCTACGGTCTGGGCAGTCCGGAAACCTATTTGAAAATGGTGCTGCACGTGGATCGCGGCGACAAGCTCGATCAGCGTGCGTTGCTGCGTCGCTTGGCGGATCTGCAATACACCCGCAATGACATGGAATTTGCTCGTGCGACCTTCCGGGTCCGCGGCGATGTGATCGATATCCACCCGGCGGAATCCGATTTTGAAGCGATCCGCATCGAGCTGTTCGATGACGAAGTCGAGAGCCTGTCCGCCTTCGATCCGCTGACCGGCGAAGTGATCCGCAAGCTGCCGCGTTTCACGTTCTATCCGAAAAGCCACTACGTGACCCCGCGAGAAACCCTGCTGGGTGCCGTCGAAGGGATCAAAGTCGAGTTGCAGGAGCGCCTGGACTACCTGCGCTCCAACAATAAACTCGTTGAGGCCCAGCGCCTGGAGCAGCGCACCCGTTTTGACCTGGAGATGATCCTCGAACTGGGTTACTGCAACGGCATCGAAAACTACTCGCGTTACCTGTCGGGCCGTGAATCCGGCCAGGCGCCGCCCACTTTGTTTGACTACCTGCCGGCTGACGCCTTGCTGGTGATCGACGAATCCCACGTCAGCGTGCCGCAAGTCGGCGCCATGTATAAGGGCGACCGTTCGCGTAAAGAGACGTTGGTGGAATACGGTTTCCGTCTGCCGTCCGCGCTGGATAACCGGCCGATGCGCTTCGACGAGTTCGAAAGCATCAGCCCGCAGACCATTTTTGTTTCGGCAACGCCAGGCAATTACGAGGCGGAACACGCCGGTCGCGTGGTCGAGCAACTGGTCCGCCCGACTGGCCTTGTAGACCCGCAAATCGAAATCCGCCCGGCGTTGACCCAAGTCGACGATCTGCTCTCGGAAATCGGCAAGCGCGTCGCGCTGGAAGAGCGGGTGCTGGTCACCACGCTGACCAAGCGGATGTCCGAAGACTTGACCGATTACCTGGCCGACCACGGCGTGCGGGTGCGTTATCTGCACTCGGACATCGACACGGTGGAGCGGGTCGAAATCATCCGCGATCTGCGTTTGGGCACCTTCGATGTGCTGGTGGGGATCAACCTGCTGCGTGAAGGCCTGGACATGCCGGAAGTCTCGCTGGTGGCGATCCTCGATGCGGACAAGGAAGGCTTTCTGCGTTCCGAGCGCTCGCTGATCCAGACCATCGGCCGGGCGGCGCGCAACCTCAATGGTCGGGCGATTCTCTACGCGGATCGCATCACCGGTTCCATGGAGCGTGCGATCGGCGAAACCGAGCGTCGTCGCGACAAGCAGATCGCCTTTAACCTGGCCAATGGCATCACACCCAAAGGTGTGTTCAAGGACGTTGCCGACATCATGGAAGGCGCCACCGTGCCGGGTTCGCGCAGCAAGAAGCGCAAAGGCATGGCCAAGGCGGCCGAGGAAAACGCCAAGTACGAAGCCGAATTGCGCTCACCGGGCGAAGTCGCCAAGCGGATCAAGGCGCTGGAAGAGAAAATGTACCAACTTGCCCGCGACCTGGAGTTCGAAGCAGCGGCGCAGATGCGCGACGAGATCAGCAAGTTGCGGGAGCGGTTGATCACTGTTTGATATTTGCGGTGCCTGAGCTGGCCTCATCGCGAGCAAGCTCGCTCCCACAAGGATTGAGGGTGTTCACATGATTTGTGGCCACTCACAGAACCCTGTGGGAGCGAGCTTGCTCGCGATAGCGGTCGTTTGAGCGCCGCGGATCTTGGTTAGTGCGCCTCGCCAGCCTTCAATCCCGCCGGCAACGCCTTGGTCAGCAACACCGCCAGCATGCTGACCCCCAGCGCAATCCCGACAAAGTGAAACGCATCGTTGTAAGCCATGATCGACGCCTGCTGATGCGCGATTTCACTGAGCTTGCCCAGCGCGGCCGTCTCACTGCCAAACCGATCCGTCAGCGACGCCATGCGTTCGGCCACCTGCGGGTTGGTCGGCACAATCGCTTCACGTAAATAATCAAAGTAAGTCTTGGTTCGCGCATCCAGCAACGTGGCGAGGAGGGCGATGCCAATCGCGCCGCCCAGGTTGCGCAGGATGTTGAACAGGCTCGACGCCGACCCCGCGTCTTGCGGCAGGATGTAGGCGGTAGCGATCAACGAAATGGTCACCATGATCAGCGGCTGGCCCAGCGCGCGGATGATCTGGATTTGATTGAACTGCGGCCCGGCGAAGTCCGGGTTCAACACCCCCGATGAAAAACTCGCCAATCCAAATAGCCCGAAACCCAACGTGCACAGCCATTTCGGCGAGACGTACTTCATCAGTTTCGGCACCAGCGGAATCAGAAACAGCTGCGGTACACCCATCCACATGATCACTTCACCGATTTGCAGGGCGTTGTAGTTCTGGATCTGCGCCAGGTACAGCGGCAACAGGTAGATCGATCCGTACAATCCGACACCCATCCCGACACTGGAAATACTCGATAAACCAAAGTTTCGATTGCGCAGGATGCCGAGGTTGATCAGCGGATTGGGCTTGGAAGTCTGCACGATCACAAAGGTGATCAGGCTGACCAGCGCAATGCTGCCCAGGGTCACGATCAGGCTCGATTCCAGCCAGTCCTTGCGATGGCCTTCCTCCAAAAACACCTGCAAACAACCGAGGCCCACGCCCAGCGTGAGAATGCCCAGGTAGTCGGTGCTTTTCAGCAGTTCCCAGTGGGCTTCTTTCTTCTCCAGGCCGTACATCAGGCCTGCGATCATGATCAGGCCCGGCGGAATGTTGATGTAGAAGATGTATTCCCAGCCCCAGTTCTCGGTCAGCCAACCGCCGAGGGTCGGACCGATGGAGGGTGCGAACGTCGCGGTCATGGCGAACATGGCCATGCCTTTGGCGCGGTGGTGTTCGGGGAGTTTGATCAGGGTGAGAGTGAACGCCAGCGGGATCAGCGCGCCGCCGGTGAAGCCCTGCAAGGCACGGAAGACGATCATGCTTTCCAGGCTCCAGGCCATGGAGCAGAGCAGAGAAGCGGCAAGAAATCCGAGGGATACCCACACCGCCAGCCGTCGCGCCGAGAGCAACTGCACCAGCCACGCTGTCAGCGGAATCATGATGATTTCCGCCACCAGGTACGAGGTGGAAATCCACGAGCCTTCTTCCAGGGTGGCCGACAGCGCGCCCTGAATATCCTTGAGCGACGAGTTGGTGATCTGGATGTCGAGCACCGCCATGAAGGCGCCGAGCATCACGCTCATCACCGCAATCCAGTCCCGCCGGGTCGGTTCGCCGACCGGGCGGATCAGTTGGTCACCGGCCATCGTCAGGCGTGTCTTTGATGTTCACTTTGGCGGTGACTGACATACCCGGACGAATCTTGCCTTGCAGCGGATTGTTCGCGGCGAAGGTCAGTTTGACCGGAATCCGTTGTACGACTTTGGTGAAGTTGCCGGTGGCATTGTCCGGCGGCAACAGGCTGAACTGCGCACCCGAAGCGGCAAAAAGGCTGTCGACTCGTGCTTCGATGGGCGTGTTGCTGTAGGCATCGAACGTCAGCTCGGCTGTTTGGCCGGGCTGCATGTGGCCAATCTGGGTTTCCTTGAAGTTGGCCTGAATCCAGATGTCCTGGTCCGGGACGATCGACATCAGGTAAGCACCCGCTTGCACATACTGACCCTCGCGGGCCGCGCGCTGGCCGACCAGGCCGCTGATGGGCGCGTGGATTTCGCTACGGGTCAGGTTCAGTTCGGCCTGGGCCAGATCGGTTTTGGCGTTGGCGATCATGGCGTCGAGGCGTTTGATTTCAGCGGCCAGGGAGTTGATTTGTTGGCGCTGGCTTTGGGCGTCCGCTTGGGCCTTGGTCACTTGCGAGCGGGCGATGTGGTTGTCGGCGGAGAGGGTGGTTACCCGTTCTTCCGAGACATAGCCGGGTTTGCGCAGGGTTTGCGCGCGAGACAAGTCGATCTGTGAGCGACCGAGACTCGCCTGGCTGGACGCGACTTGCGCCTCGCTGGCGGCGATCAGGCTGGCTTGCTGAGTCAGTTTGCTTCGGGCTTGCAGGCGTTCGGCTTCACGGGTGGCGAGGGCGGCATTGGCGCGGTCGACGGCAAGGTGGAAGTCATCGCCTTCGAGCTTGATCAGCAGCTGGCCTTTCTCGACGTGCTGGTTGTCCTGCACCAGCACCTGTTCGATGCGCGCGCCCAATTGACTCGACACACGGGTGATCTCGCCCTGGACATAAGCGTTGTCGGTGCTTTCATAGAATCGCCCCTTGAAGAACCATTGGGCGAAAAAGCCCCCGGCTATCAGCAGGACGAGCAGCAGGAAAATAAACAGGCGACGCTTGAGTTGGGCAGGCATGGGCAGACTGTAGTCGAGAATTTGTAAGGAAAGTTATCAGTGGTCGAATCTGGCACACAGCGAATGATGGGTAAATGCCATCGGCTGATAATCGGCCATTCACCGAGTCTAGAGCCCGTTGTAGACGCAACCTTGGCTTAAATGCCCTGCTCACTGGAGCCGGGCGGGCAACGCCTGTTACCATTCGCCCTTTGTTTTATCTTCATTTCGAGACTTGCCATGACCACCGTCCGCACTCGCATCGCGCCATCGCCTACCGGGGATCCCCACGTAGGTACCGCTTACATCGCTTTGTTCAACTACTGCTTTGCCAAGCAGCACGGCGGTGAGTTCATCCTGCGGATCGAAGACACCGACCAATTGCGTTCGACCCGCGAGTCCGAACAACAGATTTTCGACGCCCTGCGCTGGTTGGGTATCGACTGGAGCGAAGGCCCGGACGTTGGCGGCCCGCACGGTCCTTACCGTCAGAGCGAGCGTGGCGACATCTATCAGAAGTACTGCCAGCAGCTGGTCGAGATGGGCCACGCTTTCCCGTGCTTCTGCACCGCTGAAGAGCTGGACCAGATGCGCGCCGAGCAAATGGCCCGCGGCGAAACCCCGCGTTACGACGGCCGTGCGCTGTTGCTGTCCAAGGAAGAAGTCGCGCGTCGCCTGGCCGCCGGCGAGCCGCACGTGATCCGCATGAAAGTGCCGAGCGAAGGCGTTTGCGTGGTGCCGGACATGTTGCGTGGCGACGTCGAGATCCCGTGGGATCGCATGGACATGCAAGTGCTGATGAAGACCGACGGCCTGCCGACGTACTTCCTGGCCAACGTCGTCGATGACCACCTGATGGGCATCACCCACGTTCTGCGCGGCGAAGAGTGGCTGCCCTCGGCACCGAAACTGATCCTGCTGTACGAATACTTCGGCTGGGAACAACCGGAGCTGTGCTACATGCCGCTGCTACGTAACCCGGACAAGAGCAAGCTGTCCAAACGCAAGAACCCGACCTCGGTGACCTTCTACGAGCGCATGGGTTTCATGCCGGAAGCGATGCTCAACTACCTCGGTCGCATGGGCTGGTCGATGCCGGACGAGCGCGAGAAGTTCTCGCTGCAGGAAATGGTCGATAACTTCGACCTGAGCCGTGTGTCCCTCGGCGGGCCGATTTTTGACATCGAGAAGCTGTCGTGGCTCAACGGCCAATGGCTGCGTGACTTGCCGGTGGAAGAGTTCGCTTCGCGCCTGCAAACCTGGGCGCTGAACCCTGAATACATGATGAAGATCGCGCCACACGTGCAAGGTCGGGTTGAAACCTTCAGCCAGGTTGCACCGCTGGCCGGTTTCTTCTTTGCCGGTGGCGTGAATCCGGACGCCAAGCTGTTTGAATCCAAAAAGCTCTCGGGCGATCAGGTGCGTCAGTTGATGCAGTTAATCCTGTGGAAGCTGGAAAGCCTGCGTCAGTGGGAGAAGGACAGCATCACCGCAACGATTCAAGCGGTGGTCGAATCCCTGGAGCTGAAGCTGCGTGACGCCATGCCGCTGATGTTCGCCTCGATCACTGGCCAGGCCAGTTCGGTATCGGTGCTCGATGCGATGGAAATCCTTGGCCCGGACCTGACCCGTTTCCGTCTGCGCCAGGCGATCGACTTGCTGGGCGGCGTGTCGAAGAAGGAAAACAAGGAGTGGGAAAAACTGCTGGGCAATATTGCCTAAACGGCGTTTGACTCTGTAGGAGCTGCCGAAGGCTGCGATCTTTTGATCTCGATCTTCGGCGCTTCCCCCGAATTTACGGGGGGAGGGCGGTAAGTGATTGTTATGTCGGCAAAAAACTTTGAAATATTTTAAAAATAAGTTTGACAGCCTTTCGATGCGCCATTAAGATTCGCCCCGTCCTCAGCGATGAGGGGCTATAGCTCAGCTGGGAGAGCGCTTGCATGGCATGCAAGAGGTCGACGGTTCGATCCCGTCTAGCTCCACCAATTTACACTTCAAGGTCTGGCCACACCGGCCTTGAAGCGATCAACACTCAGCGTTGATCTGTTGTATAGAAGGGTTTGCGTCCCCTTCGTCTAGTGGCCTAGGACACCGCCCTTTCACGGCGGTAACAGGGGTTCGAGTCCCCTAGGGGACGCCAGTTTTACAGAAGCGATGTTGCAAGATGTCGCTCCGCCGCGAGGCGAAAAATCCGGGGCTATAGCTCAGCTGGGAGAGCGCCTGCATGGCATGCAGGAGGTCAGCGGTTCGATCCCGCTTAGCTCCACCAATTTTACAGTTCAAGGTCTGGCCACACCGGCCTTGAATCGATCAGCTCTCAGCACTGATCAGTTGTATAGAAGGTTTTGCGTCCCCTTCGTCTAGTGGCCTAGGACACCGCCCTTTCACGGCGGTAACAGGGGTTCGAGTCCCCTAGGGGACGCCACGATTACCCGCTCTGCGGGATTTTATAAGGGTCATTCAATTATTGAATGGCCCTTTTGTTTGTCTGGCGTTTGGCCAAATCCCCTATTTCTTTCAAACTGTTCTTCAGACCAGCGGTCACATCCACGACTTGCGTAAAATTATTATGAGAATAATATTCTAGTCGTAATATTCGGAGGCAACGATGAACGATAAAAAAGCTCAAACACGCGAACGCATCCTCAAGGCTGCCAGCGCTGCGCTGATTCAGCGCGGCCCGGCCGAACCGAGCGTGGGCGAAGTGATGGGCGCGGCCGGCCTGACCGTCGGCGGCTTCTATGCGCACTTCGAAAGCAAGGACGCGATGATGCTGGAAGCGTTCAAGCAACTGCTGGATCAGCGTCGTAGCTTGATTGCCGACATGGACGCTGAATTGACCGGCGAAGAGCGTCGTGCGCTGGTTGCTGCGTTTTACCTATCACGCAAACACCGTGATTCCTCTGAGTCGGCCTGCCCGATTCCGGCTTCGGTCGGTGAGTTGGGTCGTCTGCCGGACGCGTTTCGTGTGGCGCTGAATGAGCATGTGGAGTTGATGGTCGCGCAGTTGGCGGCCAGCCCGGAAGACACCGATAAAACCTTGGCCGACATAGCCTTGATGGTCGGTGGTTTGGCTTTGGCTCGCGCGTTGGGGCCGGGAGAATTGTCCGATCGATTGCTGCGCGCCGCCAAATCTGCGGTGCTGTGACCTAAAGGCGTTTGCCTGAGGAGTGAGAGCGATGAGCACGTTAAAGTGGGTTCGTGGCGTTAATGGCACCTTGGGCTGGTTTGCACCGAAACTGGTCGCGAGCAAAATGCGACTGGCTTTCATGACGCCGCGGGAATTGCCGCCGCGTGATTGGGAATTGCCGCTGCTGGCGAAGTCCGAGCGCATTACCCTGCGCTTCGGCCTCTCGGCGCTGCGCTGGGGGCAAGGCCCCGCGGTGTTGCTGATGCACGGTTGGGAAGGTCGGCCGACGCAGTTTGCCAGTCTCATCACCGCGCTGGTCGATGCCGGTTACACCGTGGTTGCGCTGGACGGTCCGGCCCACGGTCGCTCGCCGGGCCACGAAGCGAACGTCGTGCTGTTCGCCCGAGCCATGCTTGAAGCCGCTGCCGAGTTGCCGCCGCTGCAAGCCGTCATCGGCCACTCCATGGGCGGCGCCAGTGCCATGCTCGCTGTTCAGTTGGGCTTGCGCACCGAAACCCTGGTCACTATCGCCGCACCTGCGCGGATTCTCGGCGTGTTGCGCGGTTTCGCACGCTATGTACGTCTGCCGCCGAAAGCCCGCTCGGCGTTCATTCGTCAGGTCGAAAGAGACGTCGGCATGCGCGCTGCGGCACTGGATGTCGCGCACTATCAACTCGACATGCCCGGCTTGATCGTTCACGCCGAAGATGACTGCTACGTTCCGGTCAAGGAATCGCAGCTGATCAACGAAGCCTGGTTCGACAGCCGTTTGTTGCGCCTCAAAGAGGGCGGTCATCAGCGGGTGTTGGCAGATCCTCGGGTGATTGATGGCGTTCTCTCGTTGCTCGCCGGTCGCAGTCTGCAATCGCGCCAATCGGCCTGAGCATCCGTTACACTGCCCCGGTGAAAATTTTCTGACCGGGAGTGGGGCATGGGCTGGGATCGGGCAACGCCATTTATCATTGATCTGGAAGTCGGCGCAGAGGACATCGATGGGCTGGGTCACGCGAACAACGCGGTGTACGTGACCTGGCTCGAACGCTGTGCCTGGCGTCACTCCCAGCGCCTTGGCCTGGACCTGGTCGAGTATCGTCGGCTGGATCGGGCGATGGCGGTGGTGCGGCACGAGATCGATTACCTGGCGGCTGCCTATGAAGGCGATGAGTTGCAATTGGCGACCTGGATCGTCGATTGGGACCAGCGTCTGAAAATGACCCGACACTTCCAGTTGAAGCGCCCCAGCGACAACACCACGTTGCTGCGAGCGCAGACCACCTTCGTCTGCATCGAACTGTCGACCGGCAAGCCCAAGCGTATGCCAGCGGAGTTCATCGACGGCTACGGCCCGGCACTGCAACTCCCGGCCTGACTGTCCCTTGTAGGAGCTGTCGAGTGAAACGAGGCTGCGATNNTCTTTTGACTTTGATTTTTAAAAACAAGATCAAAAGATCGCAGCCTCGTTTCACTCGACAGCTCCTACATGAGCAAAACCTGTAAACTGCCGCACGTTTTTCGTTGAGTGTGTTTTTCATGCAAATTGCTTTGGCGCCCATGGAGGGGTTGGTCGACAACATCCTGCGGGACGTGCTGACCCGTGTGGGCGGTATCGATTGGTGCGTGACCGAGTTCATTCGGATCAACGATCAACTGCTCACGCCTGCCTATTACCACAAGTTCGGCCCGGAGCTGTTGACCGGCGCCCGCACCGCATCCGGCGTGCCGCTGCGAGTGCAGCTGCTCGGTTCCGATCCGGTATGCCTGGCGGAAAACGCCGCGCTGGCCTGCGAACTGGGTTCCGAGGTCATCGACCTGAACTTCGGCTGCCCAGCCAAGACTGTGAACAAGTCCCGTGGCGGTGCGGTACTGCTCAAAGAGCCTGAGCTGCTGAACCAGATCGTTGAACATGTCCGTCGTGCCGTTCCGGCGCACATTCCGGTGACTGCCAAGATGCGCCTCGGTTTCGACAGCCCGGACGGTGCGCTGGTGTGTGCCACGGCCCTGGCCGAAGGTGGCGCGGCGCACATCGTGGTTCACGCGCGGACCAAGACTGACGGCTACAAGCCGCCAGCCCATTGGGAATGGATCCCCCGGGTGCAGGATGTGGTCAAGGTTCCGGTGTTCGCCAATGGTGACATCTGGAGCGTCGAAGACTGGCGTCGTTGCCGCGAAATCAGCGGCGTCGAGGACATCATGCTCGGCCGCGGCCTGGTTTCGCGCCCGGACCTGGCACGGCAAATCGCAATGGCGCGGGCCGGTGAGGACGTCGTCGAGATGACTTGGGCCGAGCTGCTGCCATTGATTCAGGACTTCTGGCTGCAAGCCAAGGCGCAGATGACGCCACGCCAATCGCCGGGTCGCCTGAAGCAGTGGCTGGCGATGCTGACCCGCAATTACCCTGAAGCGGTCGAGCTGTTCACCGTGCTGCGTCGTGAGACCGAACTGGATCAGGTCTCGCGTTTACTGGGTCTTCAGGTGTCCGAGGCAGCCTGAATCCAACTGAAAAAAACAGTAAATAATCTCTTGAAAAGCAATCAGCGGTCCTTATTTAAGGATTACGCGATGCCGAATTCGGGTCGCGGAGACAAAAAAACTTGCTGATATGTTTCAGGAGATTTGAATCATGAGTACTGCATTTTCCATGGCACCACTGTTCCGTTCCTCGGTAGGTTTCGACCGTTTCAATGACCTGTTCGAAACCGCCCTGCGCAACGAGCCAGGCAGCACCTACCCACCCTACAACGTGGAAAAACACGGCGACGACCAATACCGCATCGTCGTAGCGGCCGCCGGCTTCCAGGAAGAAGACCTGGAGCTGCAAGTGGAAAAAGGTGTGCTGACCATCAGTGGTGGCAAGCGTGACGCGAGCGAAGCCGTCACTTATCTGTACCAAGGCATCGCACAGCGTGCTTTCAAACTGTCCTTCCGTCTGGCGGACCATATCGAAATCAAGGCCGCCGGCCTGAGCAACGGTTTGTTGAGCATCGACTTGTTGCGGGTGATTCCGGAAGAGGCGAAAGCCAAACGCATCCCGATCAACGGGACGCAAAAGCCGGCTCTGCAGCACTAAGGCAGAGCAATGAAAAGGGCGCCACTGGCGCCCTTTTTTGTGCCCGTCATCCAGATTGTTTCATGCGCTCCGGCGTTATTTAAGGAGCTTTTGGAAGTCCTCCACCGGCAGCGGCGGGCTGTGCAAATACCCCTGATAAAAATGGCAGCCCAGCCCCTGCAAGAACTCCAGTTGCTCCGGCGTTTCTACCCCTTCGGCAATCACTTTCAATTCCAGGCTGCGGGCCATGGCAACGATGGCGCGGATGATCTCGGCGTCGTTGGGGTCGGTGGTGGCGTCGCGGATGAACGATTGGTCGATTTTCAGGGTGTCGACCGGCAGACGCTTGAGGTAGGTCAGCGAGGAATAACCGGTGCCGAAATCGTCCATGGCGAAACTCACGCCGAGTTTTTTCAGGCTGCGCATTTTGTTGATGGTGTCTTCCAGGTTCTGGATCACGATGCCTTCGGTGATTTCCAGTTTCAGCAGCGAGCAGGGCAGACCGTGGCTGAGGAGGCTGTGTTCGATGCGTTCGACAAAGTCATTCTGACGAAATTGCCGTGGGCTGATATTGACGCACAGGCTGAAATCGAGCGGGTCTATCAGGCCCTTGGTAATCAGCTGCCTGAAGGCGCTGCAGGCTTCGTCGACGATCCAGGTACCCACTTCCAGAATCAGTCCGCTGTCCTCCAGCACCTTGATGAACTCGGTGGGCGATTGCGCGCCGAGGTCCGGATGGTTCCAGCGCACCAGCGCCTCGGCGCCGACGATGCGGTCGTTCCGGGCGTCCACCTGAGGCTGGTAGTGCACGCGGAACTCACCCCGGGAAAGGGCCAGGCGCAGGTCGGTTTCCATGCGCAGGCGTTCGCTCGCCGCCTTCTGCATGGTGTTGTGGTACATCTGCGCGGTGTTGCGGCCCGAATCCTTGGCCCGGTAGAGGGCGATGTCGGCGCGTTTGAGCAGGTCGGTCGGGGTCGAGCCGTGATCGGGAATCAGCGCGATGCCGATGCTCGGGGTTACTTGCAGGCGTTGTCCGTCGAGGAACATCGGCTCCGACAGCAGTTCACGCAAGGTGTCCGCCAGTTGCAGGACTTGCTCGCTGACCTCGTTGCGCGAGCCTTCGAGCCCGCTGAGCAGCACCACGAATTCGTCACCGCCCAAACGCGCGACAGTGTCTTCCATGCGCACGCTGGCTTCGAGGCGCGCGGTGATGATTTTCAGCACGGTATCGCCCACTGGATGACCGAGCGAATCATTGATGTGCTTGAAGTGATCAAGGTCGAGAAACATCAGGGCGCCGCGCAGGTTGTGGCGCTTGAGCAGGGCTATCTGCTGACTCAGGCGATCCATCAGCAGGGCGCGGTTGGGCAGGTTGGTCAAGGGGTCGTGGTAGGCCAGGTGACGGATCTGCGCTTCGGCGTTTTTCAGCAGGCTGACGTCCCGCGCGGTCAGCAGCAGGCAGGCGGTTTCGTTGAGGGTGATCGGTTCTACCGAGACTTCGACGGTCAGCAATTCGCCACGTTTATTGCGCCCGAGCATTTCCTGGTGATGCACCCGGCCCTTGATCTGGAGTTCGGCGAGCAGCGCCGAACGTTGTTTTTCCTCGGCCCAGATGCCGACCTGGTACACCGTGCGGCCGACCACTTCATCGGCGCGGTAGCCGGTCAGGCGGCAGAAGCCATCGTTAACCTCCAGATAACGCCCGGTGTCGCGCTCGGTGATGGTGATGGCGTCGGGGCTGGAGTGGAAAGCCTTGGCGAACTTCTCTTCGCTGGCCTTGAGCGCGGCTTCCGAGCGTTGCTGCTGAGTGATATCGCGCAGGGTGGTGACGATGCACGGCTGGTCGCCAACGCTGATCTGGCGGCTGGAAATCACGCAGGTCAGGGCTTGCCCGTCTTTGTGCTGAACGAGGATCGCCACGTTGTTCAGACCCTGTTCGCGGATGACCTGCTCGATCCGTCGCAGGCTTTGCGCCGAAGCGTCCCATAGACCGATTTCGTCGGCGCTGCGGCCAATCACGTCGGTGGTGCTCCAGCCGAAGGTCTGGGTGAAGCTGGAGTTGATCTCGATAAATTGGCCGGTGTCCTGACGGGTTACGCAAATCGGGTCCGGGCTGACCTGGAACAGGGTGGCGAACTTCTCTTCGGACGCCACCAGCAACTGCTCCCGCTCCACCTGGTCGGTGATGTCGAGCAGCGTACCGGCCATGCGCAGCGGGGCGCCGTTTTCATCGCGATAGAGCCGGGCGCGGCTTTCCAGGTAGCGCGAGCTACCGTCCGGGAGTTGCACGCGGTAGGTCAGTTGATAATTGCCGGCAGGGCCTTCTCGCAGGCTGCGATAGGCATCGCGCATGGTGTCGCGCTCTTCGCCGGGCACGCCTTCGAAAAAATCGTCGAAGGATTCATGGAAAGGTATGGGGTCCAGCCCGTGCAACTGGGCGGCGCGTGCCGAGCCGTATAGCATGCCACTGGGAATGTGCCAGTCCCAGGTGCCGAGTTGCGCTGAATCCAGCGCCAGGTCGAGGCGCTCCTGGCTGTCTTTCAGGGCATGTTCGGCGGCTTTGCGTTCGGTGGTGTCAAGGAACGTACTCAGCAGATAAGGCTGGCCTTCGAGCTCGACCTTTTGCGCGCTGAGGATGCCGTCGTGGATCTGGCCGTTGCTGGCTCGAAATTGCACCTCCATGCTGACCAGTTCGCCCTTGGCCTTGGTGGCGGCGACGAGTCGCTCCCGTTGCTCCGGATGCACCCAGAGGCCCAGTTCCAGGGTGGTGCGACCAATAGCGTTCTGCACTGGCCAGCCAAACAGGCTTTCGAAATACTGGTTGGCTTCGCTGATCAGCCCGTCTTCCTGGCGAGTCAGCAGGACCATGTTCGGACACAGGTGGAACAGCGTGGCGAAGCGTTTTTCCGAGCTGCTCAACGCCTGTTCGCGCTGGCGCTGGTGGGTGATTTCACGGATGACGCCAATCATGCGTGGCCGGCCGTGTTTGTCCGGCAGCAGGCTGCCGTTGATCTCCAGCCAGTGCAGGCTGCCGTCGGGCCAGCGGATGCGGTGATGCATCGCCTGTTCCAGCGGGGCGCCGGCGATCACCGCGTCGAAGGCGCGAATGGTTTTCGCCCGATCCTCTGGCGGCAGCAAGTCGAGGTATTCCAGATCCGCCGGCAACGGTTGCCGGGGATCGAAGCCGAACAGCGCCTGGGTACCCCGCGACCAGCTGATCTGCCCACGTTCGATGTCCCAATACCAGGCGCCCAAACGTGCACCGTTGAGGGCAGCCAGCAATTGTGGGGCGCTTTCCCAGCTCTGCTCCGACCGTTTTGGGTCAAGCGCCTGTATACGCGGCATCGGCGGAATACGGTCAACAGATTTCGGCATTGGCAAGCCTTGGCTGAGTGGGGTGTCAGTTTCAGTGACTCGAGGCTCTATAGAAGTAGCACAGCTTAGCCGAGAGTCCCTGGCAGATCGATTTGTGCATCCAGCAAGGCCATGAAGGCCCGTGCCGCATTCGACAGCGTCCTTTCTGTGTGCAGGATATAGCCTAGCTGGCGAGTGAGTTGTATGCCTGGTAAAGGTATTCGCGCAACCTGATCATCCAGCATGGTGCGCGGCAACACGCTCCAGGCCAGGCCGATAGAGACCATCATCTTGATGGTTTCCAGATAATTCGTGCTCATGGCGATGTTCGGCGTCAGGCCTTGAGCTTCGAACAGGCGCCGGACGATGTGGTGGGTAAAGGTGTTGCCGCCGGGGAAAACCGCCGGGTGCAGGGCAATGTCCGCCAGGCTGACCGGGCCGTGGCTGATCAGCGAGTGCTCCGGGGCGACCACGAAGTCCAGCGGGTCGTCCCACACCGGCGTGGCCTTGACCAGTGCGTGGGGCTCCGGCGCCAGGGTGATGACCGCCAGTTCAGCGCGGCCATGGAGGATTTCTTCGTAGGCCACTTCCGAATCGAGGAACTGAATATCCAGCGCTACTTGCGGGTAACGTCGGGTGAATTCCCTTAATAAGGGGGGCAAGCGGTGCAGGCCGATGTGGTGACTGGTGGCCAGGGTCAGGCGGCCGGTCACTTCGCCGGTCAGGTTGGTCAGGGCGCGGCGGGTGTCATCCAGCACATTCAGAATCTGATAGGCCCGCGGCAGCAAGGCGCGTCCGGCTTCGGTCAGGCTCACTTCACGGCCCAGGCGATCGAACAGGCGCACCTTCAATTGCTGCTCCAGCCCGGCAATGCGCTTGCTGATGGCCGGTTGCGTCAGGTGCAGCCGTTCACCAGCGCCGGAGAAGCTACCGGTCTCGGCAATCGCGATAAAAGCATTGAGGTTGGCGAGGTCCATTGCAGTATTCCAGTTGGTTATCCAAAGCATAAAAAATATGAATTTGAGTTATTTAATGTAACCCCCTAGGATCGACCTCACAAGCCAAGGGGTTATTGAATTGTTCAAGACCCAGAGGTCTGTGTGGCGAGTTTGTTAGTTCAAATTCGGATGCCAGAAGTCCATAGCCAAGGCGCTGCGACGAGTCATAGCTCGCTATGGCGAGGAGCAGCAACGCAGGATGTGGGCTACTGGCGCCGAAGTTGACTAACAAAACTCGCTACACAGACCTCTCCGGCATAGAAACACGCTGATGAGGACCGTCTGATGGCCGGCAAAACGCTTTACGACAAGCTTTGGGATTCCCATGAAGTGAAACGGCGCGACGATGGGTCGTCGCTGATCTATATCGACCGCCACATCATCCATGAAGTGACTTCGCCCCAAGCTTTCGAAGGCCTGCGTCTGGCCGGGCGCAAGCCTTGGCGCGTCGACTCGATCATCGCCACTCCGGACCACAACGTACCGACCACGCCTGATCGCAAGGGCGGCATCGAAGCGATTACCGACCAGGTCTCGCGTTTGCAGGTTCAGACCCTCGATGACTACTGCGACGAATATGGCATCACTGAATTCAAAATGAATGACGTGCGTCAGGGCATCGTTCACGTGATCGGTCCGGAGCAGGGTGCCACCTTGCCGGGCATGACCGTGGTCTGCGGCGACTCGCACACCTCGACCCACGGCGCGTTTGGTGCATTGGCCCACGGCATCGGGACTTCCGAGGTCGAGCACGTGTTCGCCACGCAGTGCCTGGTCGCCAAGAAAATGAAAAACATGCTGGTGTCGGTCGAAGGCAAGTTGCCGTTCGGCGTGACCGCCAAGGACATCGTGCTCGCCGTCATCGGCAAGATCGGCACCGCCGGCGGTAACGGCCATGCCATCGAGTTCGCCGGCAGCGCCATTCGCGACTTGTCCGTCGAAGGCCGCATGACCATCTGCAACATGTCCATTGAAGCCGGCGCACGTGTTGGCCTGGTGGCTGCCGACGAAAAAACCGTGGCTTACGTCAAGGGCCGTCCATTTGCCCCGAAAGGCGCGGAATGGGACATGGCGGTCGAAGCCTGGAAAGACCTGGTTTCCGACGCCGATGCGGTGTTCGACACCGTCGTCGAACTCGACGCCACTCAGATCAAGCCGCAAGTCAGTTGGGGCACTTCGCCCGAGATGGTCCTGGCGGTTGATCAGAACGTGCCGGACCCGGCGAAGGAAATGGACCTGGTCAAGCGCGGTTCCATCGAACGCGCCTTGAAATACATGGGTTTGAGCGCCAATCAGGCAATCACCGACATTCAACTGGACCGCGTCTTCATTGGTTCCTGCACCAACTCGCGGATCGAAGACTTGCGCGCTGCGGCGGTGATCGCCAAGGGCCGTAAAGTCGCTTCGACCATCAAGCAAGCCATCGTGGTGCCGGGCTCGGGCCTGGTGAAGGCGCAAGCCGAGGCCGAAGGCCTGGACAAGATTTTCCTCGAAGCCGGTTTCGAGTGGCGTGAACCGGGTTGCTCGATGTGCCTGGCGATGAACCCGGACCGTTTGGAGTCGGGCGAGCATTGCGCTTCGACCTCCAACCGCAACTTCGAAGGGCGTCAGGGCGCCGGTGGCCGTACGCACCTGGTCAGCCCGGCCATGGCCGCGGCGGCTGCCGTCCACGGTCGTTTCATCGACGTTCGCGAACTGATCTGAGGAACCGCACATGAGAGCTTTTACCCAACACACCGGTTTGGTCGCGCCATTGGACCGTGCCAACGTCGACACCGACCAGATCATTCCGAAGCAGTTCTTGAAGTCGATCAAGCGCACCGGTTTTGGTCCGAACCTGTTCGACGAATGGCGTTACCTGGACGTGGGCTATGCCTACCAGGACAACTCCAAGCGTCCGTTGAACAAGGATTTCGTGCTCAACGCCGAGCGTTATCAAGGCGCCAGTGTGCTGCTGGCCCGCGAGAACTTCGGTTGCGGCTCCAGCCGCGAACACGCGCCGTGGGCGCTGGAAGAGTACGGTTTTCGCAGCATCATTGCGCCGAGCTACGCCGACATTTTCTACAACAACAGCTTCAAGAACGGCTTGCTGCCGATCATCTTGACCGACGCTGAAGTGGATGAGCTGTTCCAGCAGGTCGAGGCGAATCCTGGCTACGAGTTGAAGATCGACCTGCAAGCCCAGACCGTGACCCGGCCTGACGGCAAGGTCTACCGCTTTGAACTTGACGAGTTTCGCAAGCATTGCCTGGTCAACGGCCTGGACGACATCGGCCTGACCTTGCAGGACCACGAAGCGATCGCGGCGTTTGAGGCCAAGCACCGTGCGAGCCAGCCGTGGTTGTTTCGCGACGCCTGATTTTGCGTAAGGCATGATCGCGCCATTGCGAGCAGGCTCACTCCTACATTTGAAATGCGTTCTCCTGTAGGAGCGAGCCTGCTCGCGATGAGGCCAGAATAGACACCCCAAGACTCACCCCAAAAAGGAAGTCCCCATGACCCGCAACGCCCAGCACAGCCAAGTTGTACAAAAGCAATTCGGTGAACAGGCCTCGGCCTATCTGAGCAGCGCCGTTCACGCGCAAGGCACTGAATTCGCACTGCTACAGGCTGAACTGGCAGGGCAGGGCGATGCCCGTGTGCTGGACTTGGGCTGCGGCGCCGGTCACGTAAGTTTTCACGTGGCCTCGCTGGCCAAGGAAGTGGTGGCGTACGACCTGTCGCAACAGATGCTCGACGTGGTGGCGGGTGCCGCCGTCGAGCGCGGTCTGACCAACGTCTCCACCGTGCTGGGCGCCGCCGAGCGCCTGCCATTCGCCGATGGTGAATTCGATTTCGTCTTCAGCCGTTATTCGGCGCACCATTGGAGCGATCTCGGCCTGGCCCTGCGAGAAGTTCGTCGGGTGCTGAAGCCGGGTGGCGTGGCGGCGTTCGTCGACGTGTTGTCACCGGGCAGTCCGTTGTTCGACACTTACCTGCAAAGCGTCGAAGTGCTGCGCGACACCAGCCATGTGCGCGATTATTCCGCCGGCGAGTGGTTGCGTCAGGTCAGCGAAGCGGGGTTGCATACCCGCAGCACCGCCCGTCAACGGCTGCGACTGGAGTACACCTCCTGGGTCGAGCGCATGCGCACACCCGAGGTGATGCGCGCGGCAATCCTCGAGTTGCAGCAGTCGATGGGTAATGAAGTACGCGAGTATTTTGAGATTGAGGCCGATGGTTCGTTCAGTACCGATGTGCTGGTGCTGATGGCTGAACGATAGCCGCCAAGCGATAGACTTTTTCCGGGTGCGCTCAAGGGCGCACCGACTGATGACATGAGGAAAGCATGAGCAAGCAGATTCTGATTCTCCCAGGTGACGGTATTGGCCCGGAAATCATGGCCGAAGCAGTCAAAGTACTGGAGCTGGCCAACGACAAGTACAGCCTGGGCTTCGAGCTGAGCCATGACGTGATCGGTGGTGCCGCCATCGACAAGCACGGCGTGCCGCTGGCTGACGAAACCCTGGACCGTGCACGCGCAGCCGACGCTGTACTGCTGGGCGCTGTGGGCGGCCCGAAATGGGACACCATCGAGCGTGATATCCGCCCTGAGCGCGGCCTGCTGAAGATTCGTGCGCAACTGGGCCTGTTCGGCAACCTGCGCCCGGCGATCCTGTATCCGCAACTGGCCGAGGCGTCGAGCCTGAAGCCTGAAATCGTGGCTGGCCTGGACATCCTGATCGTCCGTGAACTGACCGGCGGCATCTACTTCGGCGCGCCACGTGGCGTTCGCACCCTGGAAAACGGCGAGCGTCAGGCGTACGACACCCTGCCGTACAGCGAAAGCGAAATCCGTCGCATCGCCCGTGTCGGTTTCGACATGGCCATGGTGCGCGGCAAGAAGCTGTGCTCGGTGGACAAGGCCAACGTACTGGCCTCCAGCCAGCTGTGGCGTGAAATCGTCGAGCAAGTGGCCAAGGATTACCCTGAGGTCGAACTGAGCCACATGTACGTCGACAACGCCGCCATGCAGCTGGTGCGTGCACCGAAGCAATTCGACGTGATCGTCACTGACAACCTGTTCGGCGACATTCTTTCCGACCAAGCGTCGATGCTCACCGGTTCCATCGGCATGCTGCCGTCGGCGTCGCTGGATACCAACAATAAAGGCATGTACGAGCCGTGCCACGGTTCGGCGCCGGACATCGCTGGCAAGGGCATTGCCAACCCGTTGGCGACCATTTTGTCGGTGTCGATGATGCTGCGTTACAGCTTCAATCTGCAGGATGCGGCCGATGCGATCGAGAAGGCCGTCAGTCTGGTATTGGACCAAGGCCTGCGCACTGGCGACATCTGGTCGACCGGTTGCACTAAAGTCGGTACGCAGGAAATGGGCGACGCAGTAGTCGCGGCGCTGCGGAATCTGTAATCTCTCGGGCCCGCTGCAACTTTCACTCTTGAAAGCAGCGGCCCACTTTTTAAAGAAGGTGTAGTTGCGATGAAACGTGTAGGTCTGATCGGTTGGCGCGGTATGGTCGGTTCCGTGCTCATGCAGCGGATGCTGGAAGAGCAGGATTTCGATCTTATTGAGCCGGTGTTTTTCACCACTTCCAATGTCGGTGGCCAAGGCCCGTCCGTGGGCAAGGACATTGCTCCGCTCAAGGACGCTTACAGCATTGATGAGCTGAAAACCCTCGATGTGATTCTGACCTGCCAGGGTGGCGACTACACCAGCGAAGTCTTCCCGAAGCTGCGCGAAGCCGGCTGGCAGGGTTACTGGATCGACGCCGCTTCCAGCCTGCGCATGCAGGATGACGCGGTGATCGTGCTGGACCCGGTGAACCGCAAGGTCATCGACCAGCAGCTCGACGCGGGCACCAAGAACTATATCGGCGGCAACTGCACCGTCAGCCTGATGCTGATGGGCCTGGGCGGTCTGTTTGAAGCCGGTCTGGTCGAGTGGATGAGCGCCATGACCTATCAGGCGGCCTCCGGTGCCGGCGCGCAGAACATGCGTGAACTGATCAAGCAAATGGGCGCGACCCACGCCGCTGTCGCCGATCAACTGGCCGACCCGGCCAGCGCGATCCTCGACATCGACCGCCGTGTGGCCGAAGCCATGCGCAGCGACGCGTACCCGACCGAAAACTTCGGCGTACCGCTGGCCGGCAGTCTGATCCCGTGGATCGACAAGGAACTGCCGAACGGTCAGAGCCGCGAAGAGTGGAAAGCCCAGGCCGAGACCAACAAGATCCTCGGTCGCTTCAAGAGCCCGATCCCGGTCGATGGCATCTGCGTGCGCATCGGCGCCATGCGCTGCCACAGCCAGGCGCTGACCATCAAGCTGAACAAAGACGTGCCGATCGCCGACATCGAAGGGCTGATCAGCCAGCACAACCCATGGGTCAAACTGGTGCCGAACAGCCGCGAAGCCAGCATTCAGGAACTGAGCCCGACGAAAGTCACTGGCACCCTGAACGTACCGGTTGGCCGTTTGCGCAAGCTGAACATGGGTACGCAGTACGTCGGCGCGTTCACCGTCGGCGACCAACTGCTGTGGGGCGCGGCCGAACCGCTGCGTCGCATGCTGCGGATCCTGCTTGAGCGTTGATCGGTTGAAGCAATAAAAGAACCCGTGCCTTGCGAAAGGCGCGGGTTTTTTATGCCTGTGATTTATCGGTTGTCTGGTCTGGCCTCATCGCGAGCAGGCTCACTCCTACAGGGGGTGAGGGTGTATAGATGATTTCTGATCGACATCGAACATTGTAGGAGTGAGCCTGCTCGCGATGGCGCCGGGTCGACCACCGCAAATCCCAGGCAGAATTGCCTGCATCCCAACCACCCGGTAAAGTGCCGCTCCCCCCGTTTCGCCAGAGGTAGAACCATGAGCCAGTCCTTTGATATCGCCGTGATCGGCGCCACCGGTACTGTCGGCGAAACGCTCGTGCAGATTCTCGAAGAGCGCGACTTCCCGGTCGGCAATCTGCACCTGCTCGCCAGCAGCGAATCAGCCGGGCATTCGGTGCCGTTTCGCGGCAAGAACGTGCGGGTGCGGGAAGTCGATGAGTTCGACTTCAGTAAAGTCCAGCTGGTGTTCTTCGCTGCCGGCCCGGCGGTAACCCTGAGTTTCGCTTCGCGTGCCACGGCCGCCGGTTGCTCGCTGATCGACTTGTCCGGGGCCTTGCCGGCTGATCAGGCGCCACACGTCGTGCCTGAAGCCAATACACAGGTGCTGGCCGGTTTGAAAAAGCCGTTCCAGGTCAGCAGCCCAAGCCCTTCGGCCACCACACTGGCGGTCGTGCTGGCGCCGTTGCTCGGTTTGCTCGATCTGCAACGCATCAATTTGACCGCCAGCCTGGCCGTCTCCGCCCAGGGTCGCGAAGCCGTCACTGAGCTGGCACGGCAAACGGCCGAGCTGCTCAATGTGCGTCCGCTGGAGCCGACCTTCTTCGATCGGCAGATGGCCTTCAACCTGCTGGCGCAAGTGGGCAAGCCTGATGATCAGGGTCACACGCTGCTGGAAAAACGCCTGGTACGCGAGTTGCGTCAGGTCATGGCGCTACCTTTATTAAAGATTTCCGTCACTTGCATTCAAGCCCCGGTGTTTTTTGGCGATAGCTTTAACGTGACCTTGCAGTCATCGAGCGACATCGACCTGGCAAAAGTCAACGCCGCCCTGGAAGACGCGCCCGGTATAGAGCTGGTGGAAGCCGGCGATTACCCGACACCGGTAGGCGATGCGGTAGGGCAGGACGTGGTCTACGTTGGTCGGGTTCGCAGCGGGATCGACGACCTGTCGGAACTTAATTTGTGGCTGACGTCAGATAACGTACGCAAAGGCGCCGCGCTCAATGCTGTGCAGGTGGCTGAATTGTTGATAAAAGACCTCCTGTAAAAGATACTTGGCAACAATTTGTCGAATGAATCCAGCCGGGCGCTATGCTTGGCCGGACTGCTGAAAGCAGGCTCCCTCCGGGGCTTTGCGTGACATGAATGAAATGATCGCGCGCGACGACTCTTCGCCGCCGCGCGCAATGCCTTACGGCAGCGACTATCAACACCTTCTCGCTGGCCGAGGAATGTTCAAACAAAGGATGAGGCTATGGTTCAAGTTCGCAAACTGGTGTTAGCAATAGCGGCCGCCTCGGCGCTGTCCTCCGGTATGGCGCATGCCCTCGGGCTCGGGGAATTGACCCTGAAGTCGACGCTGAACCAGCCCCTGGTGGCAGAAATCGAGTTGCTCGACGTCAAGGACCTCACCGCTGCCGAAGTGGTGCCTAGCCTGGCTTCGCCCGAAGATTTCACCAAGGCCGGTGTCGATCGCCAGGCGTTTCTCAATGACCTGACCTTCACCCCGGTGCTCAACGCCAGCGGCAAAAGCATCCTGCGTGTGACATCCAGCAAGCCCCTCTCCGAACCCATGGTGAAATTCCTGGTTCAGGTGATGTGGCCCAGCGGTCGCCTGCTACGCGATTACAGCGTGCTGCTCGATCCGTCCAAATTCTCGCCGCAAACCGCCGATGCGGCTGCGCAGCCTGCACCGACGCAAACCATCACCGCACCGGTGACCGGTGGCACCAAAGCAACCCAATACACCACCGCGCCGCGCGATACCCTGTGGGAAATCGCTGCGAAGACGCGCAATGGCGGCTCGGTCCAGCAAACCATGCTGGCTATCCAGGCGTTGAACCCGGATGCCTTTATCGACGGCAACATCAACCGGTTGAAAGCCGGTCAGGTGCTGCGTATGCCGGATCAGGCGCAGAGCACCAGCCTGCCGCAACCGAAAGCCATTGCTGAAGTTACCGCGCAGAACACTGCGTGGCGTCAGGGGCGTCGCTATGTAGCGAAGCCCGGGACCGGACAGCAACAGCTCGATGCTACCAAACGCGCTCGCGGTGAAGGCCCTTCGTCGCAAGCGGCGACAGACAAGCTGAGTCTGGTCTCCGCCGAGGCCGGCAAGGCCGGCGGCAAAGGCGCCGCGGGCGACGCCAAGAACTTGAGCAACAAGCTGGCCGTGACCAAGGAAAACCTCGACACGAGCCGTCGTGACAACGCTGAATTGAAAAGCCGCATGACCGATCTGCAAAGTCAGATGGACAAGCTGCAGCGCCTGATCGAGCTGAAGAACAATCAGCTGGCCAAGTTGCAGGCTGAAGGCGCGGCGGATGCGCCGGCACCCGGTGCGACTGCTCCGGCAATGTCAGCCGAACTGGCGGCCAATCCTGCGGCAGCGCCTACGGAAGCGGCTCCGGCAACACCTGCACCTGAGGCTGCTGCGCCCGAGGCCACTCCGGCACCGGCTCCGGCCGAGACGCCAGTCGAGCCGACGCCGGCAGCATCCGACGATCAGCAATTCAAAGAACTGCTGACCAATCCGTGGCTGCTAGGTCTGGCAGGTGGCGGGGCGGTGGTGGCGCTGTTGCTGCTGCTGTTGCTGGCGCGTCGCCGCAAAGCCCAGCAAGAAGCCGAGAAGCATTTGCGCATGGCCCGTGACTTGGCCGAGGAGCAGGCGTTCTCCGCTGAACTCGACCTGCCAAAAGGCATCTTCGAAGACCTGGAAGTGCCGCCGCCGAGCGTGAAACTCGCTACCGCGCCAACCCCGACGCCACCGCCTGCACCAGCCCCGGCCCCCGCGCCAGCGCCGGTAATTGCTCCTGTGGTGGTAACGCCGCCGATCGCCGCGCCATTGGTTTCGCCTGCTGGCGAGCGCGATGACGACGTATTGACCAAGGCGCAGTCGCACATCACTGCCGGTCGTCTGAATCAGGCGGCTGCCTTGCTGGAAGACGGGATCAAGCAAGAGCCGCAACGCAGTGACCTGCGCCTTAAGCTGATGGAAGTCTACGGTCAGCAAGGCGACCGCGATGCATTCGTTGCCCAGGAACGCAAACTGGTGGCCAATGGCGACAACTTTGCTCAGGTCGAAAAACTCAAGAGCCGCTTCCCGGCCATGGTGATTGCGGCAGCCGGTGGTATCGCAGCCGCTGCGATCGCTGCCGAACTGGACGCGCAATACGTCAAGGATCTGCTGCAGGACGAGCCTGAAGCGTCGGCACCGGCAGTGCCCGATGACTTCGACAGTGCCTTCGATTTGAGCCTGGATGATCTGGACGCTTCCACTCCGGCTGTGGTTGAGCCAGAGCCAGTACCAGCGTCCGATGACCTCGACAGTGCTTTCGATTTAAGCCTGGATGACCTGGAAGCTGCCTCTGCGGCGGTGGTTGCACCAGAGCCAGAACCAGAGTCCGATGACCTTGATAGTGCTTTCGATTTAAGCCTGGATGATCTTGAAGCTGCCTCTCCAGCGGTGGTTGCACCAGAACCAGAAGCAGAGCCAGTGTCTGCGGCAGAGCTGGACGAGTTCCCGCTGGACGATGACCTGAGCTTCGAGTCGGTGTTGCAGCAGCAGACCGACATCAAGGAAAACCTCGATAACCTGTCGGACTTCGACCTGGATATGGATCTTGGTGGGGATGCCTCGCCGGCGACCCTGGCCGAAGATGACTTCCTGTTGAGCCTGGATGAAGGCGTCAAGGACCTGGATTTACCTGCCGCAGAAGCGCCGGCTGCTCCCGAGGTTGCGCTGGACGATCTGGAGCTGCCAGCCGATTTCGACCTGTCGCTGGCTGATGAAATGGACGCGCCAGACGCTCCGGACGCGTTTGCAGCCGAACTGGATGACGTCAACGCCGAGCTCGATCGTCTGTCCCAGAGTCTTGGCGAGCCGAGCTTCACGGCGGAAGACGCCATGGCCTCCGCAGCTGACGAGCCGGAATTCGATTTCCTTTCCGGCACTGACGAAGTCGCGACCAAACTCGATCTGGCCCAGGCCTACATCGACATGGGCGACGCCGACGGCGCCCGGGACATCCTCAATGAGGTGGTGACCGAAGGTGATGCAGGTCAGAAGAGCGAAGCCAAGGAAATGCTTTCGCGTCTGGCTTGACTGATCGGTAAGGCGTAAACAAAACGGCAGCCCATCGAGGCTGCCGTTTTTGTTTCAGCGGGGGGGTGATGGGGTCTGTCGGACCGCTATCGCGAGCAAGCTCGCTCCCACATTGGATCGGCGTTGCTCAAACTATTTTGTTTGACGCCAATCCCTGTGGGAGCGAGCTTGCTCGCGATGAGGGCGTCACATTCAACGCAGTACCGCCTGTTGTACTGGCGTCCCGGTCCGGCGGCCTTATAATGCCCGCCTTTGCGTACATCAGCAGGCTGTCACTCCTTGGCAAATATAGATAATCCGGCCGCCGAAATGGTGGCCGACGGCTTTTTCCGCATCGCGTTGGGCGTTGAATACAAAGGCTCGCGCTATCGCGGCTGGCAGCGCCAGGCCTCTGGCGTGCTCACGGTGCAGGAAACGCTCGAAAACGCCTTGTCCAAAGTCGCCGACTCACCGGTGTCGCTGCTCTGCGCCGGGCGTACGGATGCCGGTGTGCATGCGTGCGGTCAGGTGGTGCATTTCGATACTCAGGTCGAGCGTTCGATGAAAGCCTGGGTCATGGGCGCCAATATCAATTTGCCCCACGACGTCAGTGTCAGCTGGGCCAAAGTCATGCCGGCGCATTTTCACGCGCGGTTCAAGGCGATTGCCCGGCGCTATCGCTACGTGATCTACAACGACCAGATCCGCCCGGCGCACCTGAACGAAGAAATCACCTGGAACCACCGTCCACTGGACGTCGAGCGCATGGCCGAGGCGGCGCAGTACCTGGTCGGCACCCACGACTTCAGCGCTTTCCGTGCCGGCCAGTGTCAGGCCAAGTCGCCGATCAAGGAGCTGCATCACCTGCGCGTCACGCGCCACGGCAAAATGATCGTGTTGGACATCCGCGCCAGTGCGTTCCTGCACCACATGGTGCGCAACATCGCGGGCGTGCTGATGACCATCGGTGCCGGCGAGCGCCCGGTGGAGTGGATGAAAGAAGTGCTGGAAAGCCGGATCCGTCGTTCTGGCGGGGTGACGGCGCATCCGTACGGCCTGTACCTGGTGCAGGTCGAGTACCGTGACGAGTTCGAATTGCCCGAGCGTTACATTGGGCCGCACTTCTTGACCGGTTTCTCGGAACTTGACGGCTGACGCCCTCGAACGCTTTTGTTACCATCCGGGACTTTCTCGGATTTACCTTGGGGTTCTATCGACATGTCGGCCGTTCGCAGCAAGATTTGTGGGATTACCCGCATAGAAGATGCGTTGGCGGCGGTCGAGGCCGGGGCTGATGCGATCGGATTTGTGTTCTACGCCAAAAGCCCCCGGGCCGTGACGTTTCAGCAGGCGCGCTCGATCATCGAGGCGTTGCCGCCGTTCGTGACCACCGTAGGGTTGTTTGTCAACGCCAGCCGCTGCGAGTTGGGGGAAATCCTCGACGCCGTGCCGCTGGACCTATTGCAGTTCCATGGCGACGAAACCGCGGCCGAGTGCGAAGAATGGAATCGCCCGTACATCAAGGCGCTGCGGGTCAAGGCCAGTGACGATATCGCGGCCGCATGCGATGCGTTTCCAGGTGCCAGCGGTATCCTGCTCGACGCCTACGTTGAAGGCGTGCCCGGCGGAACCGGTGAAGCGTTCGACTGGTCTCTGATACCGCAAGGCTTGAGCAAGCCGATCATCCTGGCGGGTGGCTTGACGCCGGACAACGTCGCCGAGGCGATTGCAAGGGTTCGGCCTTACGCGGTGGACGTCAGCGGTGGGGTGGAGGCGAGCAAGGGCATCAAGGATCACGCAAAGATTCAGGCATTCATTAAAGCGGTACGCGGTAGCTGATGTGACGGCTGGCACACTGCCGCCGTCCACAGGCATGGCTGAGGGTTTTTGGGGTGTACGCAGGTCACGTTTCGCTGATCCGGCAACCCATCGATCATCGCCACACACATGAATTTAGCTCAAGGGCATACGCGGGGCTGCGAACCAGAGCGTTCGGGCCGCCGGTACTGGAGAAAGAAAGCATGAGCAACTGGTTAGTAGACAAACTGATCCCTTCGATCATGCGTTCCGAGGTCAAGAAGAGCTCGGTGCCTGAAGGTCTGTGGCACAAATGCCCGTCTTGCGAGGCTGTGCTGTATCGTCCGGAGCTGGAAAAGACCCTGGACGTTTGCCCCAAGTGCAACCACCACATGCGTATCGGCGCTCGCGCCCGCATCGACATCTTCCTCGACGCTGAAGGTCGTGCCGAACTGGGCGCGGACCTGGAGCCGGTTGACCGTCTGAAGTTTCGCGACGGCAAGAAGTATAAGGATCGCCTGACCGCTGCGCAGAAGCAGACCGGCGAAAAAGACGCACTGATCTCCATGAGCGGCTCCCTGTTGGGCATGCCGGTAGTGGTGTCGGCCTTCGAATTCTCCTTCATGGGTGGTTCGATGGGCGCCATCGTTGGTGAGCGTTTTGTTCGCGCCGCCAACTACGCGCTGGAAAACCGTTGCCCGATGATCTGCTTCGCCGCTTCCGGCGGTGCGCGGATGCAGGAAGCCCTGATCTCCCTGATGCAAATGGCCAAGACCTCTGCGGTGCTGGCGCGTCTGCGTGAAGAAGGCATTCCGTTCATCTCCGTGCTGACCGACCCGGTCTACGGCGGTGTTTCCGCCAGTCTGGCGATGCTCGGCGACGTGATCGTCGGTGAGCCGAAAGCCCTGATCGGCTTCGCTGGTCCGCGCGTTATAGAACAAACCGTGCGTGAAAAGCTGCCGGAAGGCTTCCAGCGCAGCGAATTCCTGCTGGAGCACGGCGCAATCGACATGATCATTCACCGTCAGGAGCTGCGTCCGCGTCTGGGCAATCTGCTGGCACAAATGATGGGCCTGCCGACGCCGAAATTCGTCGCCGCGCCAATCGAGCCAATCGTGGTTCCACCGGTACCCGCCAACATATGATCGAACGTACCCTTGGCGAGTGGCTCGCCTACCTTGAGCAGTTGCACCCTTCGGCCATCGACATGGGCCTGGAGCGCTCGCAACAGGTAGCGTCCCGCATGGGACTGGGCAAGCCGGCGCCTCGGGTGATCACGGTCACCGGCACCAACGGCAAAGGTTCTACCTGCGCATTCGTGGCTTCGTTGCTGCGGGCGCAGGGCCTGAACGTCGGTGTCTACAATTCTCCGCACCTGCTGCGTTACAACGAGCGGGTGCAGGTCAATGGCGTCGAAGCCTCTGACGCCGAGCTGTGCGAAGCCTTTGCAGCGGTCGAGGCGGGCCGTGGCGACACTTCCCTGACGTACTTCGAAATGGGCACCCTCGCGGCGTTCTGGCTGTTTCAACACGCCAGTCTCGATGCGGTGGTGCTGGAAGTCGGTCTGGGCGGGCGTCTGGACACGGTCAACGTGGTCGATGCCGACATGGCGCTGGTCACCAGCATCGGTGTCGATCACGCGGACTATCTGGGCGATACCCGCGAGTCCGTAGCGTTCGAAAAGGCCGGCATCTTCCGCCAGGGCGCGCCTGCGCTCTGTGGCGACCTGAGTCCTCCACAACCCCTGCTGGATAAAGCGCGCGAGCTCAATTGCCCGTTTTTCCTGCGTGGGCGCGATTTTGACCTCGGCATCACCGATCACAACTGGCAATGGCGCGGTCTTGACGCTCAAGGGCGAGTGGTCGAGCTGCACGATTTGCCGTTGCTCGATCTGCCGATGGAAAACGCCGCGCTGGCGTTGCAGGCTTACCTGTTACTCGGGTTGCCTTGGGTGGATGCACAAATTATTGCTGCGCTGAAAGCCACTCGGGTGGTCGGTCGCCTCGATCGCCGTCAGTTCGACTGGCAGGGCAAGCGCCTGAACCTGTTGCTGGATGTGGGTCATAACCCGCATGCGGCCGAGTACCTGGCTCGCCGTTTGGCCAGCCGACCACCAGCCGGCAAGCGTCTGGCGGTGTTCGGATTGCTGGCGGACAAGGATCTGGATGGTGTTGTCGGTGAATTGAATGCTAGTGTCCAGCAATGGGCCGTCGCGCCGCTGGATTCACCGCGAGCACGCCCGGTTGCCGATTTGCACGCGGCGTTGCAGAACCTTGGTGCCTCGGTAACATCCTATGACAGCGTGGCCGCCGCCCTGGAAGGGCAGTGCGCGCTGGCGACGAGCGACGACGAGATTCTGTTGTTCGGATCATTTTATTGTGTCGCCGAGGCCCTTGAATGGCTGGCCCGGCGCTCCACGGAGGAAGCGGCAAATGGCATTGCTGGATAAGGCATACAAACAGCGCATGGTTGGCGCCCTGGTTCTGGTGGCGCTGGCGGTGATTTTCCTGCCGATGCTGTTTTCCCGTCAGGACGAACAGCGTCAAGTGACGGTTGAAGCCCCGGCTGCGCCGCAAGCGCCTGCGGTGCCGCAAGTTCAGGTCGAGCCGGTGGTGGTGCCTGAGCCGCAAGCGCTGCCTCAGGAGCCTGTGCCGAGTGATGATGAAATCGCTCAGCAAGAAGCACCGTCCACGCCGGTTGCCGCAAGTGTTCCGGTTGCGCCTGCACCTGCTGCCAAACCAGTCGCGCCAGCTCCGGCACCAGTCAACAAACCAACAGTTGCACCTAGCCAGCCCATTACAGCTGCACCGGGCAAGCCGGACACGACTCAAAGCCGCGTCGATGCCAATGGCCTGTCGGTCAGTTGGTCGGTGCAACTGGCCAGCCTGTCGAGCCGTGCAAGTGCAGAAAGCCTGCAGAAATCCCTGCGCAGCCAGGGCTACAACGCCTACATTCGTACTGCCGACGGCAAGAATCGGGTGTTTGTCGGACCGCTGATCGAGCGTGCAGAAGCCGATCGTCTGCGTGACTTGTTGAGCCGCCAGCAGAACCTCAAGGGTTTTGTGGTGCGTTTCCAGCCTGAGCGTGGCTAAAACTATCGCCCCGATTTGAAATGCACTGACAATCGCAGCTTACCGATAGCCATGCGCTCTGCTAAAATGCGCCGCCTTATCCGTCTGTAGGCTGCACTGTGCCATTTACCTGGGTTGATTGGGCGATCGTTGCAATCGTCGCCATCTCCGCATTGATCAGTCTGAGCCGCGGCTTCGTCAAAGAAGCACTGTCGCTGGTGACTTGGATCATCGCAGGAGTCGTCGCCTGGATGTTCGGTGGTTCATTGTCCGAGTACCTCGCCGGATACATCCAAACGCCGTCGGCCCGTGTGATCACGGGCTGTGCCATCATGTTTGTCGCCACGTTAATCGTGGGTGCGATGATCAATTATCTTATCGGCGAATTGGTTCGCGTCACCGGGCTGTCCGGGACCGATCGATTCCTCGGCATGGCCTTCGGCGCCGCGCGTGGCGTGTTGCTGGTGGTCGTGGCGGTCGGGCTGTTGAGCCTGGGGCCGGTACAGCAGGACGGGTGGTGGCAAGAGTCACAGCTCGTGCCAAAATTTCTATTGGTCGCAGACTGGTCCAAAAACCTGATTCTCGGGTGGAGCAGTCAGTGGCTTGCCAGCGGTATCAGCATACCCGCTGAGATACCGTTCAAGGAGCACCTCTTGCCGATGGCCAAAACGCCTCAGTGAGTTGTGTTCAGTTCAGATCCATTAAGTAGGGGTTGCGTCGCATGTGTGGCATCGTCGGTATCGTCGGTAAGTCGAACGTCAATCAGGCGCTGTATGACGCGCTAACCGTCCTCCAGCACCGCGGCCAGGACGCTGCCGGTATCGTGACCAGCCATGATGGCCGGTTATTCCTGCGCAAGGACAATGGCCTGGTGCGTGACGTGTTCCATCAACGTCACATGCAGCGCCTGGTCGGCCACATGGGTATTGGCCATGTGCGTTACCCGACCGCGGGCAGTTCGACCTCGGCCGAAGCCCAACCGTTTTACGTCAACTCGCCTTACGGCATCACCCTGGCGCACAACGGTAACCTGACCAACGTTGAACAGCTGGCCAAGGAGATTTACGAATCTGACCTGCGCCACGTCAACACCAATTCCGATTCGGAAGTGCTGCTCAACGTGTTCGCTCACGAACTGGCCCAGCGCGGCAAGTTGCAGCCAACCGAAGAAGACGTGTTCGCGGCTGTCACTGACGTGCACAACCGTTGCGTCGGTGGTTATGCGGTCGTGGCGATGGTGACCGGTTACGGCATCGTCGGTTTCCGCGACCCGCACGGCATCCGCCCGATCGTCTTCGGTCAGCGTCACACCGACGAAGGCGTCGAGTACATGATCGCCTCCGAAAGCGTCTCTCTGGACGTGCTCGGTTTCACCCTGATTCGCGACCTGGCGCCAGGCGAAGCGGTCTACATCACTGAAGACGGCAAGCTGCACACCCGTCAGTGTGCGACCAACCCGTCCCTGACCCCGTGCATCTTCGAACACGTCTACCTGGCGCGTCCGGACTCGATCATCGACGGCGTGTCGGTCTATAAAGCACGCCTGCGCATGGGTGAGAAACTCGCCGAGAAGATTCTGCGCGAGCGTCCGGATCACGACATCGACGTGGTCATCCCGATTCCGGATACCAGCCGTACCGCGGCCCTGGAGTTGGCGAACCACTTGGGCGTCAAGTTTCGCGAAGGCTTCGTGAAGAACCGCTATATCGGCCGGACCTTCATCATGCCGGGCCAGGCTGCACGGAAAAAATCCGTACGCCAGAAGCTCAACGCCATCGAGCTGGAATTCCGCGGCAAGAACGTGATGCTGGTGGACGACTCCATCGTTCGCGGCACCACCTGCAAGCAGATCATCCAGATGGCCCGCGAAGCCGGCGCCAAAAACGTCTACTTCTGCTCCGCGGCACCGGCCGTTCGCTACCCGAACGTCTACGGCATCGACATGCCGAGCGCGCACGAGCTGATCGCCCACAACCGTTCAACCCAGGACGTGGCTGATCTGATCGGCGCTGACTGGTTGATCTATCAGGACCTGCCTGACTTGATCGAAGCGGTCGGTGGCGGCAAGATCAAGATCGAGAAGTTCGATTGCGCGGTGTTCGACGGCCAGTACGTCACCGGGGATGTCGACGAGGCTTACCTGAACAAGATCGAGCAGGCACGTAATGATGCCTCCAAGGTCAAGACGCAGGCGGTCAGTGCGATCATTGATCTGTACAACAACTGAGTAACTACCGGCCCTGAGGGGCCGGTTTTGTATCTACTAAAGAATTCTTATTTATAAAAAACGGGGCAAGGAGTGACAGCATGAGTCAGGATTGGGATGCCGGTCGGTTGGACAGCGACCTCGAAGGCGTAGCGTTCGACACCCTGGCCGTACGCGCCGGTCAGCACCGCACGCCGGAAGGTGAACACGGTGATCCGATGTTCTTCACTTCCAGCTACGTATTCCGTACCGCTGCTGATGCGGCGGCACGCTTTGCCGGTGAAGTGCCGGGCAACGTTTACTCGCGCTACACCAACCCGACCGTGCGTGCGTTCGAAGAGCGCATTGCCGCGCTGGAAAGCGCCGAGCAAGCCGTGGCCACAGCGACCGGCATGGCCGCGATCATGGCGGTGGTGATGAGTCTGTGCAGCGCCGGCGATCACGTACTGGTGTCGCGCAGTGTGTTCGGTTCGACCATCAGCCTGTTCGAGAAGTACTTCAAGCGCTTCGGCATCGAAGTCGATTACGTGCCCCTGGCAGACTTGTCCGGTTGGGATGCGGCGATCAAGGCCAACACTAAATTGTTGTTCGTCGAGTCGCCGTCCAATCCACTGGCTGAACTGGTGGACATCGCCGAGTTGTCGAAAATCGCTCACGCCAAGGGCGCGATGCTGGTGGTCGACAACTGCTTCTGCACCCCGGCGTTGCAGCAGCCGCTGAAGATGGGCGCGGACATCGTCGTGCATTCGGCGACCAAGTTCATCGACGGCCAGGGCCGTTGCATGGGTGGTGTTGTGGCTGGTCGTAGCGAGCAGATGAAAGAAGTCGTCGGCTTCCTGCGCACTGCCGGGCCGACCCTGAGCCCGTTCAACGCCTGGATCTTCCTCAAGGGCCTGGAAACCTTGAGCCTGCGCATGAAGGCGCACTGTGCCAATGCCCAGCAACTGGCCGAATGGCTGGAGCAGCAGGAAGGCATCGAGAAAGTCCATTACGCCGGCCTCAAAAGCCATCCGCAGCATGAATTAGCCCTGCGTCAGCAGAAAGGCTTTGGTGCGGTCGTGAGTTTCGAGGTCAAGGGCGGCAAAGAGGGCGCGTGGCGCTTCATCGATGCGACCCGCCTGATTTCCATCACCGCCAACCTCGGTGACAGCAAAACCACCATTACGCACCCAAGCACCACCTCTCACGGCCGTCTGGCGCCGCAAGAGCGTGAAGCCGCGGGCATTCGTGACAGCCTGATCCGCATCGCGGTCGGTCTGGAAGATGTGGCAGACCTGCAAGCCGATCTGGCGCGCGGGTTGGCTGCCTTGTGATCGAGTTGTCCACGCCAGGCACTGGCACCAATGGCCGCGTTGCACTGGTCACGGGTGCTGCGCGGGGCATTGGTCTGGGGATCTCGGCCTGGCTGATCAGCGAAGGCTGGCAGGTGGTGCTGACTGATCTTGATCGGGTGCGCGGTTCGAAAGTGGCGAAGGTGCTCGGCGACAACGCCTGGTTCATTGCCATGGACGTCTCGAACGAAGCGCAGGTGGCGTTAGGCGTCGCCGAGGTGCTGGGGCAGTTCGGGCGTCTGGATGCACTGGTGTGCAACGCGGCGGTTACCGATCCGCACAACATCACCCTTGAAAGCCTTGATCTGGCGTACTGGAATCGGGTGCTGGCGGTGAATCTCAGTGGGCCGATGCTGTTGGCCAAGCACTGTGCGCCGTATCTGCGCGCTCACAGCGGTGCAATCGTCAACCTGGCCTCGACCCGCGCCGGGCAGTCGGAACCCGACACGGAGGCTTATGCGGCGAGCAAGGGCGGTCTGTTGGCCCTGACTCATGCCTTGGCGATCAGCCTCGGGCCGGAAATCCGCGTCAATGCGGTCAGCCCCGGCTGGATCGATGCGCGGGATCCTTCCGCACGCCGTGCCGAACCGCTGACCGATGCCGATCATGCCCAGCATCCGGCGGGCAGGGTAGGGACGGTCGAGGACGTGGCGGCGATGGTGGCCTGGCTGTTGTCGAAGAACGCCGGTTTTGTCACCGGCCAGGAGTTCGTGGTCGATGGCGGCATGACCAAGAAGATGATTTACAGCGAGTAATCGGGCAGGGGTGCTGTCCTTAGCATTCATGTTGAATGTGCCGCCGCCTTCGCGAGCAAGCTCGCCCCAACATTTAGAAAGCATGTTGCCTGACGAAACGCGGTCCAGTGTGGGAGCGAGCCTGCTCGCGAAAGCGGTCTGACGGTTCGCGACCTTGGTGTGGAATGCAACGATTTTGTCTTTTTCAGAAAAACTTCAAGCGGGGTATTGACTTAGCTTCGGTACCTGCGTAAATTTCGCGGCCTCGGAGATGCAAACGGGTGATTAGCTCAGCTGGGAGAGCGTCTGCCTTACAAGCAGAATGTCGGCGGTTCGATCCCGTCATCACCCACCACTTCCGAGAGTCTTGCGAAAGCAAGATGGAAGCTTTTAAAAGCCTCCACCGACGCGCAGCGGTAGTTCAGTCGGTTAGAATACCGGCCTGTCACGCCGGGGGTCGCGGGTTCGAGTCCCGTCCGCTGCGCCATATTTTCCGAGTCAGATTTATTCTGGTTCGAGATTGAAAGCCTCGAAGCTTTCAGTCAGACGAGTTACTTGGACGCAAGTCCAAAGCGATACGCAGCGGTAGTTCAGTCGGTTAGAATACCGGCCTGTCACGCCGGGGGTCGCGGGTTCGAGTCCCGTCCGCTGCGCCATATCTGCCTCAAGGCCCACTGAACGCCTTGGAGCTACGAAGAAAGCCGCTGGTAAAGCCAGTGTCTACTTCGAGTCGATAGCAAAGACCCTGGTCGAAAGACCGGGGTTTTTTGTGTCTGCGATTTGGCTTTTCATGTTTGACCCGTAACCATGGGCAATCGCATCTGCCGGCCAAATGCGGCCGTGCATCGATTTGTTCCTCTTCTCGACGATTCCCCTCAATAACGCTCAGCCCTGATCAACCGGTGGCTGTGTGGCAGAAACACCTGTCGTTCATTCACGTATCCAAGTTTTCCTGGGGGCGAAACGCATAAAGCGCTTGGTTTGACGCATCAACACTAATTAGAATGAGTCGCATTTAAAATATTTCTTCGCGCAGGGTTCCTTTAGATGAGTGATGCAGCGATGCCGGCGGCGCAAACCTTTCACGACCTGTACCGCGACCATCGTGGCTGGCTCGAAAGCTGGTTGAGACGACGCATGAGCAACGGCCATGATGCGGCGGACTTGAGCCAGGATACGTTCGTGCGTTTACTCGCCAGCTCCCAGCACATCGCCGACCTGCAAGAACCCCGCGCCTATCTGGCGACAGTCGGCAAGCGACTGCTCACCAATTTCTATAAGCGCCGCAGCCTGGAGCAGGCCTACCTCAGTGCGCTGGCGCTGCTGCCTGAGGACTGCGTGCCGTCGCCCGAGCAACGTTGGTTGCTGCTGGAAACCCTGCAAGCCCTGGACGAATTGCTCGATGGATTGCCGACCGCGGTGCGACGAGCGTTTCTCTGGAGCCAGCTGGAGGGCTTGGGTTATCACGAGATCGCCGAACGCCTGCAAGTCTCCGAGCGCACGATCAAGCGCTATATGGCGCAAGCCTATGAACATTGCCTGCTGGTGGAATTGTGACTGGTTCGACACCTTCGGCTGAAGCCCGGCAAGCCGTGCGGGCTGCCGCTCAATGGCTGGCACTCATGGAGTCAGGCGCCGCCAATGATCGCGACCGTGCCAATCTGCAGCACTGGCGTGACAGCCATCCCAGTCACGAACATGCCTGGCAGAAAGCCCAGCTCTTGCGCCAACGCTTTACCGACCTGCCGTCGGCACTGGCCATGGCCAGCCTGGATCGGCCGCAGACGAGCCGGCGCACGGTGCTCAAACGCGCCGTCGGGGCGGTGGCGCTGGTGCCGACCGCCTGGCTGATCAGTCGGCAGCTACCTCTGGATGTCTGGCGCGCTGACCTGCGAACGGCGACCGGGGAGGGCAAAAAGGTCCAGTTGGCCGATGGCAGCTCGCTGCAATTGAACACCGCGAGTGCCGTCGATATCGACCTGAAGAACCGCCGGCTGACACTCGTGGAAGGCGAAATAGCGCTCAATGTGCCCGGCGCATCGCCGTTGACGATCCAGACGCGCTTCGGGCAAGTGCTCGCCAGCCAGAGCGAGGTGTGCGTTCGTCAGGGGCAGACGGGGTGCAAGGTGTCGGTGCTTAAAGGTGCGGTGCAGTTGCAGCCTTTGCGCGGACCGGTCTTTTCATTGCGCGCAGGCCAGCAAGTCAGCCTTCAGGCGATGGGCGCCGGGCGCGTCGAACCTTTCGATGTGCTTGCGCCAGGCTGGCGCGACGGCGTGTTGATGGCACAGAACCAGCCCCTGGGCGATTTTCTGCGCGAACTCAGCACCTATCGTCCGGGATTGTTGCGCTGGGAACCGGAACTCGAATCCCTGCGTGTCACCGGCAGTTTCCGTCTGGAAGACACCGATCGCATCCTGACGTTACTAGCGGCCAGCTTGCCGCTGGAGGTGCATAGGCGAACCCGATACTGGGTCACGTTGCTGCCGCGCAAAAATAGTGTTTGAGGTGTGTCCCCTTTTTTCGTGTCGCTTGTCATTCAAGGCACGTGAAACGAAATCAGAGAGATTCTCAATGCCCGTAGTGATGCCCTGCAGTACGCGTCTGGGTTCTTCCAGGCTGCGCCCGTTGTTGCACTTGAGTCTGATGCTGAGCCTGAGTGCCTGTCCGTTGTTCATCACTGCCGGTTGGGCCGAAGACGCGCCTCGACGCAGTTATCAGGTGCCGGCAGGCAGCCTCAGTGCAGCGCTGACCCGTTTCGCCGGGCTGGCCGGGGTCAATCTGTCAGTGGACCCGGCACTGGTGGGCAGTCGCACCAGCCCTGGACTTTCCGGCGAGTACGCGGTCGAGGAGGGCTTTGCCCGCCTGTTGCAGGGTTCCGGTCTGCAACTGCAGCCGGTAGGCGAAGAGGCGTACATCCTGACCCCGGCGCCAGAAAGCGGCAGCCTGCAACTGGGGGCCACCTCGATTGTCGGTGCCACTGACTCGGAGCACGGCGATCCGTATGCCGGCGGCCAGGTCGCGCGTCGCGGTTCACAGGGCCTGCTGGGCTCGAAAGACTTTATGGAAACGCCGTTCAGCATGACCACCTACACCAGTGAGGTGGTCAAAAACCAGCAGGCGCGTACCTTGGGCGACCTGATCGCCAACGATCCCTCGGTTCGCGCCACCAACCCGGCGGGTGGGCGCTATGAGCAGTTCACCATTCGCGGGCTGAGCCTGTTCAACAGTGATGTTTCCTACAACGGTCTCTACGGCGTCCTGCCGACCTATACGATCGACATGGAGATGGCCGACCGCGTCGACGTCCTCAAAGGCCCGAGCCAGCTCATCAACGGCATCTCGCCGCGGGGCAGCGTGGGTGGTGGGATCAACGTGGTGCCCAAGCGCGCGACCGACAAGCCCATCACTTCATTCACCGGCAGCTACGCATCCGACAACCAGGTCGGTGGTGCCGTGGATGTCGGCCGGCGCTTCGGTGAAGACAATAAGTTTGGCCTTCGTTTCAATGGCGTGAAGCAGTCCGGCGACACCGAATGGGATCACCAGAATGTCGACCGCGAGATGGCCGTGCTGGGCCTGGATTTTCGCGGTGAACGCCTGCGACTCTCGACGGACATCGGGCGCACCGAACGTGATACCGACGCACCGCAGGAGCGCGTACAGGTTGGCCCTAACGCGCAGGTTCCGCATGCCAGCGATGTGCGCCGCAACTATGCGCAGCCCTGGAGCAAGGCGAGTACCAACGACACTTTCGGCATGGTGAACGGCGAATTCGATGTCAACGATTCCGTGATGTTGTACGGCGGTGTGGGCGCGCGCAAAAGTAACCATGACTTTCTCCGTCATGCCGTTTCGGTTACCAACAACGCTGGCAATTTCAGCGTTCTACCCCGTGACTTCACCCGTGACGAAAATGTCCGGACGGGCACTGCGGGGGTGCGCAACTGGTTTCATACCGGCCCGGTGAGCCATGAAGTCAACCTGGCTGCCAGCTATTACTACATGGACTTCGAAAATGGCGGCGCCCGTTATGCCGCAGGCAACAGCAACCTCTACAACCCCGTGACAACACCAACGCCTGTCAGACCCACGCGACAGGATTCGAAGGTCTACACCGAGAACCGCTCCACCGGTGTGGCGTTGTCCGACACCCTGGGCTTCTTCGATGACCGGCTGCTGCTGACCCTCGGCGCCCGCTGGCAGCGCGTGAAGGTTGACGACTGGACCGATAACGTCAGAGGCGACACCGGCTACGACGAGGAAAAGGTTTCGCCGTCGGGCGGCATCCTGTTCAAGGCAACCGACAAGCTGTCGCTGTATGCCAACTACATGGAAGGCCTGAGCCAGGGCAAGATCGCGCCGTCGACCTCGGTGAACGAGGACGAGATTTTCCCGCCGTTCATCAGCCGCCAGGTCGAAGTCGGCGCCAAGTATGACGCCGGTGCGTTCGCCGTCACCGCCGCCGTGTTCCGGATCAAGCAGCCGGCCTACGAGACCAACGCCACGACCCGCGTCTTCGGCCCGAACGGCAAGCGTGAGAACACCGGTGTGGAATTGAGTGTGTTCGGTGAACCGCTCGATGGTTTCCGTCTGCTGGGCGGTGTCATGTACATCGACAGCGAGTTGAGCAACACCACCAATGGCACCTTCGACGGCAACCGGGCACCGGCGACACCGAAATACAACGTCAACCTGGGCGCCGAGTGGGATGTGCCGGCTGTGCAGGGCCTGACCCTGACCAGCCGCGGCATCTATTCCAGCTCGCAGTACCTGGACCAGTCCAACAACAAGGAAATCGACTCCTGGGAGCGTTTCGACGTGGGCGCACGCTATGCGTTCAAGGTCGAGGAAAAGAACATCACCCTGCGTGCCAATGTCGAGAACGTGGCGGACAAGCGCTACTGGAGTTCGGCCGGAGCCTCGGATGACAGCGAGCCTGGCTTGACGCTGTCGACCCCGCGCACCTACCTCCTTTCGGCGACCGTCGACTTCTGATTCACCCGTGTCATGCGCCCCAGGGACCGGGGCGCCATCGTTGGACCATGACCTGATTCGTATAGAGGAAGGACCTATGCACCCCATCAGTTAATGAACATTAAAGACACTTGCGTATAAGTCGCTATCTGTCGGTAGCCTATAGCGAAGTTGTCAGTTGTATTAAAAGATCATGGCTAGATCATGGCACTTCCGAAGTTCATACCAGGTTTATTAACTTGGTTTTTTGCGTGCCTGATAGTTTTTAAAGTAGTTGAAATCGCTATATGTAAATTCCCAAATAGGTTGTAAGAATTAGTTGCAACAGCTCGGTAATGAGAATAAGTTGCATATCGACTTTAACGAGGGTGAAGCGATGTTGAATGATGGCGTATTGCACTCTAATACTTTGCAAAAAACCAATGCCGACTATTTGGCTCGACAAAGCAAGTTCGAATCTAATGTACGCAGTTATCCACGCAAGTTGCCGCTGGCCATTGCCAAGGCGCACGGGCTTTGGGTGACCGATGTCGAGGGCAATACTTACCTCGATTGCCTGGCCGGCGCCGGTACTTTGGCCCTGGGGCACAATCACCCGGCCGTCATGGCCAGCCTCGACAGCTTCCTCGCTTCAGGCCTGCCGATGCATACCCTGGACCTGACCACTGCGGTCAAGGACGCTTTCAGCGAAACCCTGCTCAGCCTGTTGCCGGACCAGGGTCGTGATTACTGCCTGCAATTTTGCGGGCCGTCCGGGGCGGATGCAGTGGAGGCCGCGCTGAAACTGGCCAAGACCTACACCGGGCGCAACAACATCATCAGTTTCTCCGGGGCCTACCATGGCATGACCCACGGCGCCCTGGCCCTGACCGGCAACACGGCGCCGAAAAATGCCATCGCCAGCCTGATGCCCGGGGTGCAGTTCATGCCGTACCCCCACGAATACCGTTGCCCGCTGGGCATTGGCGGTGAGGCCGGGGTCGAGGCCTTGACCCACTACTTCACCCAGTTCATCGAAGACGTCGAAAGCGGCGTGTCATTGCCGGCGGCGGTGATCCTTGAAGCGGTGCAAGGTGAGGGCGGGGTCAACTGTGCCCCGGCGAGCTGGCTGCGGGCGATCCGCGAGGTGACGCGCAAGCACGGCATCCTGTTGATCCTCGACGAAGTGCAGACCGGTTTCGGCCGCACAGGCAAGATGTTTGCCTTTGAACACGCCGACATCGAGCCGGACCTGATCGTCATGTCCAAAGCGGTCGGTGGCGGTTTGCCCATGGCGGTGCTGGGCATCCGTCGTGAGTTCGACGCTTGGGAACCAGGCAATCACGCCGGGACTTTCCGCGGCAACCAGATGGCCATGGCCGCCGGGCTGGCCACGTTGCAAGTACTGCAACAGCAAAACCTCGCCGTCCAGGCCGAGCGCCGTGGCCAGTGGCTCAAGGACCGACTGGTCGAGTTGCAGGCGCATTATCCGGCCCTTGGCCAAGTGCGCGGTCGGGGCCTGATGCTGGGCATCGAGATCGTCGATGAGCGCCAGCCGGCGGATCGCCACGGACATTTCCCGACGGACCCGGCGCTGGCCGTGGCCATTCAGCAACAGTGCTTCAAACAAGGCCTGTTGCTGGAGCGCGGCGGGCGTAAGGGCAATGTCATCCGCCTGTTGCCGCCATTGATTATCGACGATGAACAATGCCAGCAAGTTATCCAGCGTTTCGATAACGCGATGGCCGCAGCGTTATTGCAGTTACGCCCTTGAATGAATCAATCGAAGTTGCGTTGGCAGTCCACCGAATTGCAGTTTAATGACAGTGCTGCAAGTAACTTTAGTGATCGTCTGATTGTTTAAAAAGGTTCAGTGACGTGATGTCGTTACGTGGGGTTTCGTCGGCCGAAAAACAGGTCGATCAGCAACTAATTTATTCGCCATATAACGTGTCCAGTGGCCTCGCGGGCTATTGTGGAGCACCCATGAATCATCCAGATCGCAGTGTTTTATCGAATATGGTCAGTGAGTTGGCGACGACGCGTGCGTTGCTTAATTGTTTGATCAAAGAGTTCGCCTTGCCGGAAAACTGCCTAAGTTACAGTTGGCCGACGCAGATGCAAGGTATCGCCCCGGGCAGTTACCTCGAGGGGCTGGAATGGAAGGGCATTCCCCTGACCATCAGCCTGCCCAACCAGCAGCAGTTCTTTGTGATGGTGGACCGCCGGGATGGTCTGGGCAGTCACCGTTACCTGTCGGACGTTTATGCCCGGCGTGGCGAGGGCGACTGGTCGTGCCTGAGGTTTACCGAGTTCGTCGAGCAGTTGCTCGCGGCGTGCGAACACATGACCCGCGCCAGCAACGACGAGTTACTGGATCAGGTGTTGCAAAGTCAGTTGCTGACCGCGGCCATCGTTGGCCACAACATGGACGGCCAGCACCCGGCACCGCTCAGCGGTTACCTCGCCAGCGAGCAGGGCTTGTGGTTCGGTCATCCGAACCATCCGGCACCGAAGGCGCGCCTGTGGCCAGCTCATCTGGCCCAGGAAACCTATGCCCCGGAATTCCAGGCCCGCACGCCGTTGCACCTGTTCGAGGTGCCGCTGGAAGGATTGAACGTCGGGGCCAACGGCCTGAGCAAAGCCCAAGTGCTGGCCGGTTTTGCCGATCAAGCGCAGGCGCGGCCGGGGCACGCGGTTATTTGCATGCATCCGGTACAAGCCCAGCTGTTCATGCAGGATGGTCGGGTTCAGCGTTTGTTGAAATCCGCAGCCATCGTCAATCTTGGCGCCACAGGGCTGATGGCCAACCCCACGGCGTCCATCCGCACCTGGTACATCGAGGGCCATGAGTTTTTCATCAAGGGCTCGCTGAATGTGCGCATCACCAACTGTGTCAGGAAAAACGCCTGGTACGAATTGGAAAGCGCGCTGATGATCGACCGCGTCTTTCGTAACCTCCAACTGACCCGGCCCGAAACCCTTGGCGGGCTCTCGGTGGTGGCCGAACCGGGCAATCTGAGCTGGGCGCCGCAACAGGCCAGCGAAGCCGATAACCACTGGTTCCGCGAACAGACCGGGGCGATCCTGCGGGAGAACTTCTGCCTCGACACCGGCACCGACTGCAGCATCATGGCCGGTACGCTGTTCGCTCGTGGCCTGCATTTACCGCCGTTGGTGCATGAGTTCCTGAGCCGGTTCAACGGCAACGACATCGACGATCAACAGCTGTTGAGCTGGTTCGACGACTATCAGGCGCTGCTGCTACGACCGGTGCTGGCGCTGTTCTTCAATCACGGCATCGTGATGGAACCGCACCTGCAGAACAGCGTGCTGGTGCATGACAACGGTCGTCCTCAACGCTTGCTGCTGCGGGATTTCGAAGGGGTCAAACTGACCGACGAATTGGGGGCTTCCCGGATCGACGCAGACGTTCATCCACGGGTGCGTGAGTCGCTGCTCTATTCCCGCCAGCAAGGCTGGAATCGCATCGTCTATTGCCTGTTCGTCAACAACTTATCCGAGGCGGTACTGGCCTTGAGCTGGGAGCGTCCGCACCTGGCGCCGCTGATGTGGCAACGGGTGGAGCAGCAATTGATCAGCATCCGTGCCGAATTGACCCGCGCTGCGCCTGAGTTGGACGCACTGATCGCCGGTCAGCCGATTGCCTGCAAAACCAACCTGAAAGTCCGTCTGGCGGCCAAGGCTGATCGCCAGGCCAGCTACGTCAGTCTGGTGTCCCCGTGGGGCAAGGAGGCCAAGCATGGATAAGCTGCCCGCAGCGATACTGGCCGCCATCGATGAAGCCCGCACGCAGCACGAAGATCCGCTGGCACTGTTCATCTATGACCTCGACGCGTTGAAACAGCACGTGACGCAGGTGATGGCGGCACTCCCTGAAGGCGTGGAGCTTTACTACGCGATCAAGGCCAACAGCGAACCGCAGATCCTCGCCGCCATCGCGCCGTTGGTTCACGGCTTCGAGATTTCCTCCGGCGGCGAGATCGATCGCCTCCAGGCCTGCCCGACGCGCAAGCCATTCGTCTTCTCCGGCCCCGGCAAACTGGACTCCGATCTGCGTTCGGCGCTGCAACACCAGGTCGAAGCGATTCACATCGAAAGCCTGAATGAAATCGTCCGCCTGCAACGGCTGGCACTGGAAGCGGGGCACGTGCAAGACGTCTTGCTGCGGATCAACCCCGAACTGCCGTCGCCGCTCTCCAGCAAACTGGCGATGGCCGGCACGGCCACGCCGTTCGGGATCGATGAGTCGGAACTCGCTCAGGCGGTGAGCTGGGTCGATAACGCCAGCCACCTGCGGCTCAAGGGTTTCCATGTGCATGCGATGTCCCATCAGTCGCTGGTGGAACGCCATGAACAATTGCTTAATCTGTACCTGCAGCGCTGGCCGCAATGGAAAGCGTTGTCGGCCGATCCTGCGGCGATCACTCACCTCAATGTGGGCGGTGGCATCGGGGTCAATTACCTCGGGCCGCAGCAATTCGATTGGCAGCGCTTGTGTACGCATTTGGGGCAGAGCCTTGTAGCGTGTGCCGATGCGCCCATCGTGCGCTTTGAGCCCGGTCGTTTTATCAGCGCCTTCTGCGGCTACTACGCCATTGAAGTGCTGGATAAGAAAACCAGCCACGGCAAGCACTTCCTGGTCTGTCGTGGCGGCACCCATCAGTTCCGTTTGCCGGTTGCCCAGGGGCATGATCACCCGGTCATTCATCTGGCCCGGCATCGCGTAACACCAACGGCGACACAACAGGACTGGACCGTCGTGGGGCAGCTCTGCACGCCCAAGGATGTGCTGAGCCGCGATTGCCCGCTCACAGGGGTGGAGATCGGCGACATGCTGGTGCTGCCGCTGGCGGGTGCCTATGGCTACAACATCTCCCATGTCGACTTCCTCTGTCATCCACGACCACCGCAGGTGTTTGTGCAACAGGCCGGAGCCGCCCCGTGGGATTGACGTTTGCCGTGCCGCGCTGGTTGGTGGTGGTCAATGTGTTGTTGGGCACGCTGACGGTCAGCCTGAACAACAGCTCGCTGAATCCGGCGTTGCCGGCGTTCATGGAGGCTTTTGATATCGGTCCGCTGTTGGCCACCTGGATTGTGGCTGCGTTCATGGTGAGCATGGGCATGACCATGCCCCTCACCAGTTTTCTCAGCCAGCGGATGGGGCGCAAATCCCTCTATTTGTGGGGCGTGGCGTTGTTTGTCTGCGGTTCGCTGCTGGGGGCGTTGGCCAACTCCATCGCGCTGGTGATTGCCGCGCGCGTGGTGCAAGGGATCGCCAGCGGGCTGATGATTCCGCTGTCGCTGGCGATCATTTTTTCGGTGTACGCCAAGGGCGAGCGGGGCAGGGTCACCGGCCTGTGGGGCGCGGCGGTCATGCTGGCGCCGGCATTGGGGCCCTTGTGCGGGAGCCTGATGCTGGAGTGGTTCAGTTGGCGCTCGCTGTTCCTGATGAATGTGCCGATTGGCCTGCTGGCGCTGATCCTTGGCGTCGGCGTTTTGCCGGCTTCTGAAGCATCGGAACGCAAACCTTTCGACCTGACGGGTTACCTGTTGATCGCGACAGGAATCGGCCTGCTGATGATCGCCGTTGGCCGTCTGCGCCATGCCGAGGCACTCACTGATCCGCTCAACCTTGGCATGCTGCTGGCGGCGATCCTTTGCCTGGTTGCGTTTGTACGACTGGAACTGAACCGGACTTCACCGCTGCTCAACCTGCGCATCTTTGCCCTGCGCGGTTATCGCTTGAGCGTGATCATCGCCGTGGTGCAGTCGGTCGGCATGTTCGAATGCCTGGTGCTGCTGCCGCTGCTGGTGCAAGTGGTGATGGGCTACAGCGCTATCTGGACCGGCCTTTCGCTGCTGTGCACGGCGATGTTCGCCAGCCTGTTCGGGCATCTCGGCGGCAAGTGGCTGGACCGTCACGGCCCACGCGGCGTGGTGCTCTGGGGGCTGCTGCTGACCGGGGGCGCCACATTGGGATTGGGCGTGCTGGGGGCTGGCGCTTCAATCGGTGTGGTGTTTTTCCTGATGATGGTCCGCGGCGCCGGGTTGGGCCTGTCCTATATCCCCATCACCACCGCCGGCCTCGATGCGCTGCCTGAACCGATGGTCACTCAAGGTGCGGCGATGAACAACATTTCCCGTCGTCTCGTCTCGTCACTGGCCATCGTGATTGCCTCGCTCTGGCTGGAGTTTCGCCTGGCCGCCGAGTCGGCGGGCGGCATTGTTTCGGTGGCGACCCCGGGGGCGATCAGCGAGGTCTTCATGGCCACCGGCATCCTCATCCTGCTGGCATTGCCCTGTGCCTGGCGTTTTCCCGTTCACGCATCCGACGAGCCGGCCGAGGCATTGCCCTCAGCCCTCGAACACCGTTAATTCTTTCACGGACAAGGTTATGACTATGGCGACTTCTACACAGGCAACACATCAGGCTGCGGATTCTGCACCAGGCGTCTGGCTGGCGACGGCCGATCCGCGCCACTATCAGCAAGTGGAACAGCGCGTGGTGGGCCAACTGCTTCAAACGCTGCTGTATGAAAACGTCCTGCCGTATCGCCATTCCCCGCTCGATGGCGGTCAGTACCGTTTTGTCGTCAGCGGCGTCGATGCGCAGCAACAACCGGTGGAGTACCACTGCAGCGGATTGCTCAGCGAAAGCTTCGAGCTGATCCGCCTCGACTATGCCAGTCTCGAACGCGTTGACGCGTTGGGTGCGCGCCGCCAGCCGCACCTTCATCAAGCATTGGCTGAGCTGCTGAGCGAGCTTCAGGACAGCCCGCACCTGCCACGCTTCACCCATGAGCTTGAACAAACGATGCTCAAGGATCTGCAATCGCGCAGCCAGGGTTATCAAGCGGCCAAGCCAGCGCATCAACTGGATGTGGATGCGCTGGAACAGCACTTCATGGACGCCCACAGCTATCACCCTTGCTACAAATCGCGCATCGGTTTCTCGCTCAAGGACAACGCCAGTTACGGGCCGGAATTTGCCGCGCCCATCGCGATTGTCTGGCTGGCGGTTGCGAAAACTTGCGGGGCGATGAACATCTCGCAGCAGCTGGATTACGACGGGTTTATCCAGCAGGAATTCGGACTTCAGCGCTGGCAGCAACTCGCTGAAAGTCTCACCGATCAAGGCAAGGCAATGGGCGATTACTGGCTGATGCCGGTGCACCCGTGGCAGTGGGAAAACATCATTGTTCCTGTGTTCTATCCCGAGTTGGTCAGCGGTGAGGTGATCTATCTGGGCACTACGGATGACCGTTATCAGGCGCAACAGTCGATCCGCACCCTGGCCAACGTCACTGAGAAAAAGCGACCTTACGTCAAGCTCGCGCTGAGCATGACCAATACCTCCAGCACCCGAATTCTGGCCCGGCATACAGTGATGAACGGCCCGATCATCACCGACTGGTTGCAGCAGTTGATCCGCAGCGACAGCACCGCCCGCGACCTTGGCTTTGTGATTCTCGGTGAGGTGGTTGGCGTCAGCTTTGACTACGATCACCTGCCCGCTACGCGGATGTCCCAGGCCTACGGCACGATGGGTACGCTGTGGCGCGAGAGCATTCACCAGTACCTGCAAGATGATGAGCAAGCGGTGCCGTTCAATGGTTTGAGTTCCGTGGACAACCGCTACGGCAGCGGTGCACAAACCCCGTTCATCGATGCGTGGATCGCTCAATACGGCCTGCACGCCTGGACGCGCCAACTGTTGCAGGTGGCGGTGTCGCCGATCATTCACATGCTGTACGCCGAAGGCATCGGCATGGAATCCCATGGGCAGAACATCGTCCTGATCGTGAAGCAAGGCTGGCCGCAGCGTATTGCCCTGAAAGACTTCCACGACGGCGTGCGCTATTCACCGCAGCACCTGGGACGCCCCGATTTGTGCCCGACCCTGGTGCCGCTGCCCGCCAGCCACGCCAAGCTCAACCGCAACTCGTTCATCCTCACCGACAACCTGGATGCGGTCCGGGATTTTTCCTGTGATTCGTTCTTTTTCATCGCTCTGGCCGAGATGGCGATCTTCCTGCATCAGCACTATCAGCTCGAAGAGGCCCTGTTCTGGAAAATGACCGCCGAGGTCATCACGGCTTACCAGGCTGAACATCCGCAACACCGCCCGCGTTATGCAGCGTTTGATGTCTTCGCACCGTTCTATGAAGTGGAAGAACTGACCAAGCGCCGCCTGCTGGGCGATGGCGAACGTCGATTCAAGTCGGTGCCGAATCCGCTGCACGCGTTCCGACCGCAATCATGCTGAGGACCAATCTGCTCAAGCAGAAACTCAGAACAGGTGAGCCGGTCTACGGCCTGATCAGCTCGATTCCGTCACCTGCGGCCATCGAACTGATTGCCGAAGCCGGTTTCGATTTCGTGATCATCGATATGGAACACGTGCTGATCAATCCCGAGACCGTGGAGAACATGATCCGCACCGCCGAGAGTTACGCGCTGACCCCGCTGGTGCGGGTAGCGGACCTCAACCCGAAAACCCTGCTGCGCCTGCTCGATGGCGGCGCCCAGGGCATTGTCTTGCCGATGATCGAAGGCCCTGAACCCCTGGCCGAAAGCATTCGAGCCTGCAAATACCACCCGCAGGGCACCCGCAGCCTGAATGCCGGGCGCCCTGGCGCCTTTGGCAAACACAGCCTGGCGGAGTACGTCGCACTGGCCAACGAGCAAATCATGATCGTGGCGATGATCGAGAGTGCCGAAGGGGTGCGACGTGCGGCAGAGATTGCCGCGGTACCTGGTCTGGACATGATCCTCGAAGGGGGCGCCGACTTGTCGCAATCGATGGGCATGCCCTGGCAGATCGACCGGCCCGAGGTGCAGCAAGCGCTGCTCGCCAGCTGGCAAGCGGCGAGTGCCGCGGGCGTGCCGTATTGCGCGATTCCACGTCAGCCGGGCGACCACGAACGGTGGTTGAGCCGGGGCGTTAAAAGTTTTGTTTTGGGTGACGAGCGTGGCATCGCTTTTCGTGCCCTCCAGGCCAAATTGGCCGCTACTTCAGCAGAAGGAAAATAATCGGATGAACTTCACCACAATGGCCGCCGACAAGGTGATGCAGGATCTGGTCGATTGTTTACTGGCCGAACATTTTTTCGGCACCGAGCCGCTGAACCTGGTGGCGCCCTCGTCATCGGCCGATCAGCCGTTTACCGGGTTGAGCGCCGAACAACGGATCTGGGAATGGCCAACCGATCCCCAAGGTTGCATCGTCATTGCCCTGCGTCCCGGCATTACCCAGCAATGGGAGAAAGTACCGGGCACGCCGGTTTGGGCGCGACAGAATGACCAGCTGACCGCGCTGTCACCCGAGGCCTTCACGACCCAGGTGCTGGCCGGGATGACCGATCGCTACCCGGACAATGAAAAAGGCTTCGCCCTGTTTCTGGATGTGCTGCGCACCAGCGTCCGGCAAACCGAGTTGTCCCTGGCCCATCGGGTTAACAGCGAAGGCTTGCTGGAAAAGAGCAACGCGGACTTTTTCCTGGCGATGGAGCAGTGGGCTTCGTTGCGTGATCGTCCCTACCATCCGTTGGCCAAAGCCAAGCAGGGTTTGGACGACGCGGAGTATCAGCAGTATCAGGCGGAATTTGCCCGTCCGGTGGCGCTCAATTGGGTCGCGGTCGATCGCACGTTGCTGCAATGCGGCGTCGGTGTGACGGACCTGGCGCAGAGTTATCCCGCTCAATACTTGTTGCCGCCGCTGCTGCAGGCCAGCTTGCAACAAGAGCTGCTGCAGCGGGGCATTGCCCAGAGCCACATCGCGCTGCCGGTGCACCCGTGGCAGTTCGAACACGTGCTGGAGGCGCAACTCGGCGACGCGTTCGCCAAGGGTGATTGCCATCGACTGGACTTCACCGACGGTGATTTCTTCGCCACCTCGTCATTGCGCTCGATGACCCCGTGCTTCAACAGCGCCGATTACCTCAAGTTGCCGATGGCGATCTATTCGTTGGGCGCTTCGCGTTATCTGCCCGCAGTAAAAATGATCAACGGCGGCTTGAGCGAGGCGCTGTTGCGTCAGGCACTGAGCAAGGATGAAACGCTGCAACAGTCCCTGCATCTGTGCGACGAAACCAAATGGTGGGCGTTCATGCCGCCAGACGCGACGCTGTTCGACGAAGCGCCGCGTCACCTGTCGGCGATGGTGCGCGGCTATCCACCTGCGCTGCTCGAAGACCCGGACTGCCGACTGGTGCCCATGGCTGCGTTGGGCACGCCACTGCCGGGTAGCAACCAGCACTTTTTCGATGACTGGATGAGCTACCGTCAACTGCCGGCCAATGCGGCGTCGGTGATGACGTTGTTCCGCGAGTTGTGCCACAGCTTCTTCGATATCAACCTGCGGATGTTCCGCATCGGCATGCTGGGGGAAATTCACGGGCAGAACGCGGTGCTGGTGTGGAAGGCCGGTTATGCGCAGGGCTTGCTGTTGCGCGATCACGATTCGTTGCGCATCTTCGTGCCGTGGCTGGAACGCAACGGCCTGGCCGACCCGGCTTACCGGCTGAAGAAGGGGCACGCCAACACGCTGTACCACGATCGCCCTGAAGACCTGCTGTTCTGGTTGCAGACCCTGGGTATTCAGGTCAACTTCCGCGCCATCATCGATACGCTGGCTGAGGTCTACGCATTGCCGGCGACCGGTTTGTGGACGGCGATGGGCGAGGTGCTCAATGAGCTGATCGATACCATCGAGTTTGACGCCGAGGCGCGGATGATGATCAAGCACCAGTTGTTCGAAGCGCCACATTGGCCGCAGAAATTGCTGCTCACCCCGATGATCGAACGCGCGGGTGGCCCGGGCAGCATGCCGTTTGGCAAAGGGCAGGTGGTCAACCCGTTTCACAGGCTCGATCGTAATGCCTGAACCGCGACGTGAACCCTCCAGGCGCACGCTGTTGCGCCTGTCCCTGGGGGCGCTCGCCCTCAGGTTTTCTGTGCCAGCGTGGGCCGAGACTGGCGCCGCGCCGTTGCGGGTGATCACGCTGTTTCAGGGCGCCACCGACTGCGCCGTGGTGTTGGGCGTGACCCCGTGTGGCGTGGTTGATTCCTGGAGCGAAAAACCGACCTATCGCTATTTGCGCACGGCACTGGGCGCTGTGCCCCATGTCGGGCTGGAGACCCAGCCCAGCCTTGAAGACATCGCACTGCTCAAGCCAGACGTGATTATTGCCTCACGCTTTCGCCATGAGCGCATTGCACCGTTACTCAAGCAGATCGCCCCGGTGGTGATGCTGGAGGAAGTGTTTGAATTCAAGAAGACCCTGGCGCTGATGGGCGCTGCTTTACACCAGCAACAGAGGGCCGACGAGATTTTGAACCGATGGCAGCAACGCGTGGCACAACTGTGTCAGCAACTGCAGCAGACATTTGCCGGACGCTGGCCACCGACGGTGTCGATTCTGGACATCCGCGAAGACCACATCCGCAGTTACTTGCCGGCGAGTTTTCCCGGCTCCGTGCTCACCGAACTGGGATTCAACTGGAGTGACAGCAGCCGGGAGGCGAGCGGGGTATCGATCAAACTCACCAGTAAGGAAAGCCTTGCCGTGGTGAATGCCGACATCTTTTTTGTGTTCCTGCGCGCGCAGAACGCGGCGGTGCAGCGCAACTACGAGAGCCTGGAGCAACACCCGCTGTGGAAGCAGATGCGTGCCCCGCAGCAAGGACAGGTGTGGCAGGTCGATGGCGTCGCGTGGAGTCTGTCGGGCGGGATGTTGGGGGCGAACCTGATGCTCGACGACGTGGCCCGTGTGGCCGCCGCGCAGGTGGCCTCATGAGCCCTGGAGTAAAACTGTGCAGCGCGGGTGTCGTGTTGCTGCTGTGCTGCGTGTTGAGCCTGGCGGTCGGAGCCACCTGGATTCCACTGCCACAGATTGCCGCGGCGTTTGTCCATCCCGACCCGCTGAGTATCAGTCATGTGCTGGTGACCACCACGCGCCTGTCGCGCACCTTGATGGCGATTTCCGTAGGCGCCAGCCTGGCGGTCGCGGGCGCCCTGATGCAGGCACTGACGCGCAATCCGTTGGCGTCCCCCGGACTGTTCGGGATCAACGCCGGTGCGACCTTTTTTATCATCCTGTTTTCCTCGATCTTCTCGCTGTCATCCCCGGATGCCTGGTTATGGTCGGCGTTCCTTGGCGCTGCCGTGGCGGGTTGTCTGGTGTGGCTGATCGGCAACATGGGGCAAGGCAGTCTCAGTCCGCTGCGCATCGTGCTGGCGGGCGCGGCGATCGCCGCGTTGTTCTCCGCCTTCAGCCAGGCGCTGCTGGTGGTGAACCAGGATGGACTGGACACGGTGCTGTTCTGGCTGGCCGGTTCGTTGTCCGAACGCAACCTGTCGAGCGCCACACCCTTGTTGCTGACTGATCTGTTCGGGTTGTCGGGGACGCTGATGCTGGCCGGGCAGGTCAACGTGCTGAACGCCGGGGAAGAGATTGCTACGGGGCTGGGGCAGAGAACCGGCCTGATCCGGCTGCTGCTGAGCGTGCTGGTGATCTGTCTCGCGGGCAGCGCGGTGGCGTTGGCCGGCAGCATTGGATTCATCGGCTTACTGGTGCCGCACATGGTGCGCAAGGGGTTGTCCATCGACCATCGCTGGTTGCTGCCCGGTTGCGCGCTGCTCGGCGCCATTCTCTTGCTGTTGGCGGATACGTTATCGCGGGTTTTGATCCTGCCTCAGGAAGTGCCGGTGGGGGTGATGACGGCGCTGTTCGGCGCACCGTTTTTCATCATGTTGGCCCGGCGTGGAGGTCGTTATGGATAGGGTGGTGACGTGGCGCCGGGGAGGGTATTCCCGGCGGGTCAACCTTTCCACGTGGTTGCGGCTGGCGGCGGCGCTGGTGCTGACGGTGCTGGTAATGCTCGGCTCATTGTCGCTGGGGAAAGTCATCCTCTCGCCCCTCGAGGTGATGCGAATCCTGTTTTCCAGCCAGGACGCCAGCCTGACGTTGATCGTCGAGCAACTGCGTTTTCCACGCATTGTGTTGGCGGCGCTGGTGGGTGCTGCGTTGTCGGTGTCTGGGCTGATCCTGCAAAGCATCATCCGCAACCCGCTGGCATCGCCGGACCTGCTCGGCATCACCAGCGGCGCTAGCGCAGCTGCCGTGCTTTACCTGTCGTTCTTGTCCGCAACGCTGGGGCAACAGTTTCTGCCCTTGGCCGCGATGCTCGGTGCGGCTCTGGCCACATTGGCCATTTACCTGTTGGCCTGGAAGCAGGGAACCTCACCGCTGCGACTGGTGCTGATCGGCGTGGGCGTCTCGGCGATGTTGACGGCCGCGACCACCTTCATTCTGGTGTTCAGTCCGCTGACCACCACCCTGTCGGCCTATGTCTGGCTGACCGGCAGCGTGTACGGCGCCAGTTGGCCCGAACCGCTGGCGCTTGCGAGTTGGTTGTTGGGCATTTGTCCGTTGCTGGTGCTGCTGGCCCGTCAGGTGATGGTGCAACAGCTGGATGACAACCTGGCCCAAGGCATCGGCGTGCGCGTGCAATGGCTGCGGGCCGGTTTGTTGCTGGTGAGTGTGGCGTTGGCCGGTGCGGCCATTGCCTGGGGTGGGGCGATCGCCTTTGTCGGGCTGATTGCGCCGCATATTGCCAAACGCCTGGTGGCCCCCGGTTTCGCTGGGCAAGCCGTGATGGCAGCCCTGACTGGCGCAATCCTGGTGATGCTGGCCGACCTGGTCGGGCGCACGCTGTTTTTGCCCCTGGATCTACCGGCCGGGATCTTTGTCTCGGTGCTGGGCACACCCTTTTTTCTCTATTTATTGATTAAACAGCGTCATTAAGGAATTCAACGTATGACGTCGATTGCAAGTCGCGGCCTGACCCTGAGTTATCAGCGCCAGGTGATTATTGACGCGCTGGACATGCAACTGCCCAAGGGCAAGATCTCGGTGCTGATTGGCAGTAACGGCTGCGGCAAAAGTACCTTGCTCAAGTCCTTTGCCCGACTGCTGAAACCGCAGCAAGGCTCGGTGATTCTCAACGGCGTGGATATCCAGCAAAAATCCACGGCGGCGGTGGCGCGTGAGTTAGCCATCCTGCCCCAGACACCGACGGCACCCGAGGGTATTACCGTTCGCCAACTCGTGGCTCTGGGCCGATACCCGTATCAGAGCTGGATGCAGCAGTGGTCGGCCGAGGATGAAGCCATGGTCAATCGCGCGCTGACGCAGACCAGTCTGCAAGCGCTGGCGGATCGGCCGGTGGATGCCTTGTCCGGTGGGCAGCGCCAGCGTGCGTGGATCGCCATGACCCTGGCCCAGGACACCGGCATCGTGTTGCTGGACGAGCCGACAACCTTCCTCGACCTGGCTCACCAGATTGAAGTGCTGGACCTGCTGCGCGACCTCAATCGGCTCGAGAACAAAACCATCATCATGGTGCTTCACGACCTCAACCTGGCCTGTCGTTATGCCGATCATATGGTCGCGGTGCATGAGCGTACGGCATTTGCCCAGGGCCGGCCTGAGGATGTCTTGACTCAGGCGCTGGTCAAAACCGTGTTCGACCTCAACTGCAGGATTATTCCTGACCCGTTCTTTGGTACGCCGATGTGCATCCCGTTCGGTCGGGAATTGCCACAATGAATCTGGCTCACCACTTCACCACGCAAGAGTGGAACGTATTGGGCGGTGGGTTGCGTTTGAAGGACTGCACCGAGCGGGACCCATTACGTTCGCTGATGGCGCGTGACCTGTTGCAGGAAGATGTGTGCGAGCGTTTGCTGGACGCATTGAGCCCGGTCATTGGCTCACCGTCGCGGGCGATCACCGCCTCGCTGCTGGGTAAGCGCCTGTCGTTCCTGGCCACCGGCGCCTGTTTGTACGCCATGTCGGTGTACGACAAAGGACTGTTGCTGTCGCTGGACAACACGGTGATCGAGTACGGCCATGATGACGGGCTGTGGACGTCTTCGATGCCGATGGCTCATTCCCTGCCGCTGACGTTTGGGGCAGGTGAGCGCGAGGCCTGGCGGGAAACTCTGGTGCAGGCGCTGTTTGCCGGACTGTTGAAGCCGCTGTGGCAAACCTTCAACCGTGTGAGTGGCGTTTCACGGCGCATCTTGTGGGAAAACACTGCCGTACGCGTGTATTCGTTGTATGAAAAACGCATGGCAAAAATCGATGAGCCGTCGGTACGTGAGCGCTATGAAGCCGACTTCAAGTGGTTGCTGACTCAGGCAGAACCAGCGCTGTTCGGCCTCGATTACAACCCGCTGAGCCATTTCCGCCGACCGCCGACACTGCTCGACGAGGGGCAGCGCAGCATTCGCTTTCGGCGCACGTGCTGCTTCTACTACCTGGCTACCGAGCCCGCTGAATATTGTTCAACCTGCCCACTATTGCGTCCGGGAAAATGCCGATGAGTTATCAGATCAACCCTCGCCAACAGCTCGTCACCCCGAAGTTGCTCAACGCCTACCGGTCGATCCCTTCGTCGACCATCGGCCATTTTTCCGATCGGGGTTTCCTGCGGGGGATCAAGCCGCTGTTCAACAACATCCGCATGGTCGGCAATGTCGTCACTGTCAAAGTTTTCCCACCGGATGGCAGCATTTTGCGTGAAGCGCTGTTGCTGAGTGAGCCGGGCGACGTGCTGGTGATCGAATGTGTGGGCGACGAGGAGTGTGGCTGTTGGGGCGAACTGCGCACCCTGGCCGGGCTGATCAAAGGGTTGGCCGGAGTGGTGGTGTCGGGTGCGGTCACGGATGTCAGCGCATTGCGTCTTCATGGGTTACCGGTCTTTTGCCGGGACGTCAGTGCGTACACGACCCGCGGCATTGGCGCCCATGGGGAAGTCAATCAGTCGATCAATGTGGGCGAGGTTCAGGTGCGGCCGGGGGACCTGGCCATTGGCGATGATGACGGTGTCTTCATCCTCGATGCTGGGCGTGCGGCCGAGCTGCTTCCCGAGCTCTTGGCCAAAGAGGAAATGGACCAGCAACGCAGGGCCGAATTTTTGCTGAGGCTCAATCAGCGAAAGGGCTGACTTCCCGAGCTGAAATGAAAAGGGGCAACTGTGCAGTTGCCCCGTTTTTGCATCGGGTCGCTCAGAAACCGAGCTTGTCGCGCAGTCCGTAATACCAGGCGCCCAATGCAGCGAATGGTGTGCGCAGCAGTTGTCCGCCAGGGAACGGGTAGTGGGGCAGGTCGGCAAACGCGTCGAAACGCTCGGCCTGGCCACGCAACGCTTCGGCCAACACCTTGCCCGCCAGGTGCGTATACGTCACGCCATGGCCGCTGCAACCCTGGGAATAGTAGATGTTGTCGCCCAGGCGTCCGACTTGAGGAAGTCGCGACAAGGTCAGCAGGAAATTGCCGGTCCAGGCGTAATCGATCTTCACGTCCTTGAGCTGCGGGAAGGCCTTGAGCATCTTTGGCCGAATAATCGCCTCGATGTTCGCCGGATCCCGCGCGCCATACACCACGCCACCGCCGAAAACCAGGCGCTTGTCGGCGGTCAAACGGTAGTAGTCGAGCAGGTAATTGCAGTCCTCGACGCAGTAATCCTGCGGCAACAGGCTCTTGGCCAATGCGTCGCCCAGGGGTTCAGTGGTGATCACCTGAGTCCCGCAGGGCATCGATTTGGCGGCCAATTCCGGCACCAGATTACCGAGGTACGCGTTGCCCGCAACGATGATGAACTTGGCCCTGACTTTGCCCTGAGGCGTATGCACCACCGGACTCGCGCCGCGCTCGATGCGTACCGCTGGTGATTGCTCATAAATGGTACCGCCCAACGACTCGACAGCTGCCGCTTCGCCCAACACCAGGTTCAGCGGATGAATGTGTCCGCCGCTCATGTCGAGCATGCCGCCGATGTACTGATCGCAAGCGACCACTTCACGGATGCGACGCTGATCCATCAATTCAAGCTGCGTGTGACCGAACCGCTCCCACAGACGCTTCTGCGATTCCAGATGGCCCATCTGCTTGGCGGTAATGGCGGCGAATACGCCACCGTCCTTCAAGTCGCACTGGATATTATATTTGGCAACGCGCTCACGAATGATCCGCCCACCTTCGAACGCCATCTGCCCCAGCAACTGAGCCTGCTTGGGACCGACACTGCGCTCGATCACATCGATGTCGCGGCTATAACTGTTAACGATCTGGCCACCGTTACGCCCCGACGCACCAAAACCTACCTTCGCCGCTTCAAGCACCGTTACCCGGAAACCGTTTTCCAGCAGAAACAGGGCAGCGGACAGACCGGTGTAACCGGCACCGATCACACAGACATCAGTCTCTACGTCATCCTGCAAGGCCGGGCGCGGCGGAACCGCATTGGCCGACGCGGCGTAATAGGATTCCGGGTAGGGGGTGTTCGCCATCCTGCAGCCTCTGTTTAATATATTTTACGAGTGCATCGATCCTACCCGAGATAAAAATCGACCGCCAGCCACCGCAAAATCTTCTTTGCAGCGGCGAAATTAAATATTTTGCATATTCATAGGGTTAGCTCGAAAAAAGGTGTTGACACCCCTTTGGAATTCCGTAGAATGCCGCCTCACAGCAGGCACGTAGCTCAGTTGGTTAGAGCACCACCTTGACATGGTGGGGGTCGTTGGTTCGAGTCCAATCGCGCCTACCAAACAAAATCCGCTCTGCTGGGCGGTCTAGAAGGGCTCACCGAAAGGTGGGCCCTTTTTTGTGTGCGCCCA
>NZ_LACH01000024.1 GCF_000968015.1 Pseudomonas fluorescens | reverse complement strand
GCCCATGCTGGGCGCACACAAGAAACGGCGCCCTTGAGGCGCCGTTTTTTTACCAGTAGTTTTCCACCGCCACTTGCCCGGGTCGGCGACTGAGGCTCAAGTGCATGTGGCGCTGTTTGAGCAATTTGCGCGTGTCATCGATCATCTGCGGATTGCCGCAGAGCATGACCCTTGAGTGCTCGGCCGTCAGCGCCAGGCCAGCCGCCCGCTCCAGCTCGCCATTTTCGATCAGCGCAGTGATCCGGCCGCTCAGCGCGCCAGGATGCTGCTCGCGGGTGACAGTGGTGATGAGCTGTAGCTTGTGCGCAAACTCCGCTAAATAGTCGCGCTGGGCCAACCCGCTGACGAGATCCTGATAAGCCAGCTCCCGGGCTTCGCGCACACTGTAGACCAGGATGATTCGTTCGAATTTCTCCCAGATCTCGAAGTCCTGCAGGATCGACAGAAACGGCGCCAGGCCAGTGCCTGTGGATAACAACCAGAGATCACGGCCGTCGACAAAGCGATCCAGCGTCAGGTAACCAAACGCCTGACGCTCGACCAGCAGCGTATCGCCGGCTCCCAGCCGACTCAGCTCACTGGTGAACTCCCCCCCTGGCACCACAATGGAAAAGAATTCGAGGAACTCGTCATAGGGCGACGACACCATGGAATAGGCGCGCCATACGGTGCTGCCGTCAGCCTTGGTAACACCCAGCCTGGCGAATTGTCCGGCACGAAAACGAAAACCCGGATCCCGGGTGGTCCGCAGCGTGAACAGACTGGGGGTCAGCGACTGGACCTCGAGCAAGGTCTGGCGAGTGAATTTTTCTGCGCTGGCGGTCATGGGGTGCTCCATTCAACAGATAGCCACAGTGTCCCGCAAACCGGAGGGCTTAAACACCGATGAATTGTAGTGGCTTTAGCCAGGGGCTCATTCACATTAACTTCATAATACAACTTAACATTAACCATCCAGTTAACACGCAAATCCAAGCCTGATTGTAATAACTCCCTCCCTAACGTTAGAACCAGATACTTGCTTAAAATCGCAAACACAGCCAAAAAGTCTCACAAAAATATAGGAAACATCCTACACTCGGCTCGTGCCATATAATTGGATCCAAAAAGGCACCCCCATGTAACGTCACATCTGGAGATACAGTATGGAGAGGTGGAAGGAATCACAACTCAACCAATTATCAAGGGCAACGGAGATTGATATTGCCTACCGGATTTCACTGCGTTTCGCGAAAAATATAGGCTTTAAATATTTCGCCTTTTCAACAACATACCCAACAAAAACTGACCACTTCAATACAGTCCAGCTCAATAACTACCCTACGGACTGGAACATTGAATATGAACAAAAAAATTTCGGCGCGGTAGACCCAGTAGTGGCTCACTGCAATCACTCCAGGCTGCCTGTCCTTTGGAGCGAAGAGCTTTTTTCCAAGACCCCGTGCTTGTGGGACGCGCTTGAAAAACAAGGTTTGCAGCACGGTTGGTCACAATCGGTCCATGACGAGGACAGTGGCGTTTGCAGCATTCTGAGCCTGGCCAGAAGCCATTGCCCGATCACTGCATTTGAGCTGTATGAAAACCTCGGTTTTTCAGTGTTCATCGGGCGCCACTTGCATGCGTTGATCGCACAGACACTGCCCAGGAAATCGACCAAGCCACCCGTGCCGCATCTGTCCCCCCGCGAGATCGATGTATTGAAACTGGCGGCGGATGGCAAGACTGCCTATGAGAGCGCCAGAATCCTCAATCTCAGTGCACGCACGGTCAATTTTCATGTGCAAAGCGCGATTCTGAAACTGGGGGTCAATAACAAGATTTCCGCAGTCATCACCGCCACCAAGGACGGTATGCTCAATAGCAGCGCGATACGCTGACCCAAAAAACCTGCAAGTAATCCAAAAGAAAAAAACGTACCATTTGCGGTCCTTCTTGAGTGTTGACGTGTGAACCTTCACGACGCAGTGCACTCGGACGGTCACGCCCGCTACAACGCCCTTGGGCCGCGGGACACCTGTTGATGACCCCGTTGATTACCCAGAGCCCCGCCTCATGCCCTTGCTCGAAACACCCTTCGCCCGACTCGACCTGATCCGCCAGCCCGAACAGCAGAACGAACCGCTGCAGGCGTTTGATGCCGCTGACGAATACCTGCTCACCCATCTGGCTGACCAACAGCCCTCGGCCGACACTCGGGTTTTGGTGCTCAACGACAGCTTTGGCGCATTGGCCGCCAGCCTGGCGGGCAAGGTTCAAGTGACCAGCAGCGGCGACTCGTTCCTGGCGTTTCAGGGACTGGAAAAAAATCTGATCCGTAACGGCCAGGGGTTTGATGCGGTGCCAAGCGTACCGGCCAGCGAAGCCTTTTCAGGCCCCTTTGACCGGGTACTTATCCGGGTCCCGAAAACCCTCGCCTTGCTGGAAGAACAACTGATTCGTTTGCAGGGTCAACTGGCGCCGGGAGCTCAGGTGATTGCTGCGGCGATGATCAAGCATTTGCCCCGTGCCGCGGGCGATCTGCTGGAACGCTACATCGGGCCGGTGCAAGCCTCGTTGGCGGTGAAGAAGGCTCGGCTGTTGATCGCGACTGCTGAAATCAAAACGCCTGTCACGTCCCCCTACCCGACCCGTTATCGACTCGACGCCCCTGAGATCGAACTGCTGAATCACGCCAATGTGTTCTGCCGCGAAGGGCTGGATATCGGCACGCGAGCGTTTTTGCCGCACCTGCCAAAGAACCTCGGCTCAGCGCGGGTTGCCGACCTGGGATGTGGCAACGGGGTGTTGGCCATCGCCAGCGCCCTGCAAAACCCCGAGGCCCACTACACGCTCGTGGACGAGTCGTACATGGCCGTGCAATCGGCAGCCGAAAACTGGCGCGCGGCGCTCGGTGACCGGGAAGTGGTTGTACGTGCCGGTGATGGTTTGGCGGGTCAGGAACCTCAGTCTCTGGACGTGGTGTTGTGCAATCCACCGTTTCACCAACAACAAGTCGTCGGCGACTTCCTGGCCTGGCGCATGTTCCAGCAGGCCCGAGAGGCGCTGGTGGTAGGCGGCGCGTTGTACATTGTCGGCAACCGTCATCTGGGGTATCACAGCAAACTCGCGCGGTTGTTCCGCGGCGTCGAGCAAGTGGCGGCCACACCCAAGTTCGTGATCCTTAAAGCCCGAAAATAATCCCAGGCAAAAAAAACCCTCCAGCACAAGAGGGTTGTAAATCCGTGCCGCAAGGCGACGGGATGGGATCAGGTGCAAAAAATCAGTGGGTCGTCAGGCCCGCGGCATTCATGAACATGCGCATCAGGCTGGCCGCGATGAACAGCGCCACAACGCTGCCGGCCCAGATCATCGCCAGCCAGCCGAGTCGCTGCCAGAGCGGCTTTTTCTCTGCTGCTTCGATTTCCTGCAAGGAATGTTTACCCGCCTTCACCGCAATCTCCTCTGAAGATATGGCGCAGGTATCAGCCCTGCGCCACTGTCGCGTGCTCTAGTGATAGCCATCTTCGTGGGTGACCTTGCCGCGGAACACGTAGTAGCTCCAGAAGGTGTAACCCAGGATGAACGGGATAATGAACAGCGTGCCCACCAGCATGAAGCCCTGGCTTTGCGGCGGTGCGGCGGCGTCCCAGATCGAGATCGACGGCGGTACGATGTTCGGCCACAGGCTGATGCCCAGACCGCTGTAGCCGAGGAAGATCAGCACCAGCGTCAGCAGGAATGGCGTGTAGTGCGCATTGCGAGCCACCGCACGGATCAGACCGTACATGGTCACCAGCACCAGAATCGGCACCGGCAGGAACCAGAACAGGTTCGGCAGGGTGAACCAGCGAGCGGCAATCTCGGCGTGGGCCAGCGGGGTCCAGATGCTGACGATACCGATCACCGCTAACACCACGAAAGCCAGTGGCCGAGCCAGGTCATGCATCTGCTCCTGCAACTTGCCTTCGGTCTTCATGATCAGCCAGGTGCAACCGAGCAGTGCATAAGCCACCACCAGCGCCACGCCGCAGAACAGGGTGAACGGCGTCAACCAGTCCAGTGAGCCACCGGCAAACTGCCGATTGACCACCGGCAACCCATCGATAAATGCCCCCAGCGCTACGCCCTGGAAGAACGTGGCGGCAATCGAACCACCGATGAATGCCTTGTCCCAGAGATGGCGCTTGTCGTCCCTGGCCTTGAAGCGGAACTCAAACGCCACACCGCGGAAGATCAGCCCGATCAGCATGAAAATCAGTGGCAGGTACAGCGCCGAGAGCACCACCGAGTAAGCCAGTGGAAATGCACCGAACAACGCCGCGCCGCCCAGCACCAGCCAGGTTTCGTTACCGTCCCAGACCGGTGCAACGGTGTTCATCATCACGTCACGATCGGTCTTGCCCGGAATGAACGGGAAGAGAATCCCGATCCCCAAATCGAAACCGTCCATGACCACGTACATCATGATGCCGAAGATGATGATCACGGCCCAGATCAGCGGAAGATCAATACCCATGAGTCAAATCTCCTTGGTCAGGCTGGGGCTGTGGTCGCTGTCACCGTTGTCATCGGCGGCGGACAGCGGACGGGCCGGCGTGCGTTTCTGGCCAGGACCACCGTCGTTGGTTTCCTTGCCTTCGTCGATCTTCGGCCCTTTGCGCACCAGGCGCATCATGTAGCCAAGACCTGCACCGAACAGCGCGAAATAGACCACGACGAACATGATCAACGTGATGCTCATCTGCATGAAGCTGTGATTGGAGGACGCATCCGCCGTACGCATCAGGCCGTAGACGACCCACGGCTGACGGCCGATTTCAGTGGTGAACCAACCGGCGAGGATCGCGATCAGGCCAGACGGCCCCATCCACAACGCCAGGTACAGGAACGGCCGCGAGGTATAGAGCTTGTCGCGTTTACGCAGCCACAGGCTCCACAAACCAGTGAAGATCATCAGCATGCCCAGACCCACCATGATCCGGAACGACCAGAACACGATGGTCGAATTCGGCCGGTCTTCAGGCGGAAATTCCTTGAGCGCCGGGACCTGTTTGTCCAGCGAGTGCGTGAGGATCAGGCTGCCCAGGTACGGGATCTCTACCGCGAATTTGGTCCGCTCTTCTTTCATGTCCGGCCAGCCAAACAGGATCAGCGGGGTCGGCTCATCGCCGTGGTTTTCCCAGTGACCTTCGATCGCGGCGATTTTCGCCGGCTGATGCTCAAGCGTGTTGAGGCCGTGGAAGTCACCGATGACCGCTTGAATCGGGGCCACGATCAAGGCCATCCACATGGCCATCGAGAGCATAGTGCGGATCGCCGGGTTGTCCTTGCCGCGCAGCAAATGCCACGCTGCCGAGGAACCGACGAAGAAGGCGGTCGCGACAAACGCTGCCGTCGCCATGTGCATCAGGCGGTACGGGAACGACGGGTTGAAGATTACCGCCAGCCAGTCCACCGGAATCACCTGGCCGTTGACGATTTCGTAGCCTTGCGGCGTCTGCATCCAGCTGTTGGAGGCGAGAATCCAGAAGGTCGAAATCAGTGTGCCGATGGCGACCATGACCGTGGCGAAGAAGTGCAGATTGCGCCCGACCTTGTTCCAGCCGAACAGCATGACACCGAGGAAACCGGCTTCGAGGAAGAAAGCGGTGAGTACTTCGTACGTCAGCAGCGGCCCGGTCACGGAGCCGGCGAAGTCCGAGAAGCGGCTCCAGTTGGTGCCGAACTGATAGGCCATGACGAGCCCGGAGACCACGCCCATGCCGAAGTTGACGGCAAAGATCTTCGACCAGAAGTGATACAGATCGCGGTACGTGTCGTTATGGGTTTTCAGCCACAGGCCTTCGAGCACCGCCAGGTAACTCGCCAGGCCAATGGTGATGGCGGGAAATAGAATGTGAAACGAAATGGTGAACGCGAACTGAATCCGGGCGAGATCAAGTGCCTCCAAACCGAACATAAGTCTTCCTCTGTCAGGTAATACCGGCTGAAGGCTTCTGGCCTACACCCACTGCCCCCACGGATATGGAGTGTGGCGAATTTGAATTCGTTCTTTTTTTACTAACATCACAACGTAGGGAGTCTGGCCATCTGGCCGCCGGATCAATTCCACGAGCGGTCTTGATCTGGATCAAGCAACGTTAAAAGAGTAGTCCCATTTTTGACGATGGACGGTGTGGTCTTTTGCCGCGTGACAGGTTGCCTCACTGGCCTGGTCATAAGCAGTAACACATACCTCTGTGGGAGCGAGCTTGCTCGCGAAGCGGTGTGTCAGGCGACAGATGAGAGACTGATACGCCGCCATCGCGAGCAAGCTCGCTCCCACAGGGTAAGTCTCTTGTTTTCGAGATCGGTGTTTAGCTAACGAAATTTCCCAACCCTGCAACTTCTGGTTACAGCTTGGTGATAATCTCGACCCTCCCATCGCTCAAGACCGGCTTTCAGATGCTCACGGTGGCCATTGGCTGGAACCTCTACCTACTGACCGGCAATGTGCTCGACCTGGGCCTGGTCGGTCTGGTGGAGTTCGCCCCGCGGGTGCTGTTCATGCTGCACACCGGGCATGTCGCGGACCGTTATGACCGGCGCAAGGTCGCGGCAATCTGTCAGTCCCTGCAAGCGTTGATCGCCCTGTCGCTGGCCATTGGTAGCGCGACCGACAATGTCACCCGGGAGATGATTTTCATCCTCGCGTTCCTGCTCGGTGCCGCCCGCTCCTTCGAAATGCCGACCACTCAGGCCCTGTTGCCGAGCATCGTGCCCAGCGCGCTGTTCCCCCGCGCCGTCGCCGCCGCCCAATCCGCCCAGCAATCGGCGACTATCGTTGCCCCGGCCCTCGGTGGGTTGCTTTACGCCTTCGGCAGCGTCTGGGTCTATGGCCCGACGGTGATCCTCTACATCATCGCCTGCATGCTGATGCTCAACCTGCCTGCACGGCAGACACCGCTGAACAAGGGCAAGGCAACCCTGGACTCGCTGCTGGCGGGCATCCGCTTCATTCGCAGTCGTCCGGACATTCTCGGGGCGATTTCTCTGGATTTGTTTGCGGTATTGCTCGGTGGCGCGACGGCGCTGCTGCCGGTGTTCGCCAAGGACATTCTGCTGACCGGCCCCTGGGGCCTGGGCCTGTTGCGCTCGGCGCCGGCAGTCGGTGCGCTGCTGATGTCGCTGTACCTGGCGAGATTTGCCGTGGAGCGCAAAGTCGGACGGGTCATGTTTACCGCAGTGGGTGTGTTCGGCGTCGCGACCATTGCGTTCGGCCTGTCGACCTCGTTCTGGTTTTCCCTGGCGGTGCTGGTGGTGTTGGGCGCGGCGGACATGATCAGCATGGTGATCCGCGCCTCCTTCGTGCAACTGGAAACCCCGGATGAAATGCGTGGCCGGGTCAGTGCCGTGAACGGTTTGTTCATCGGCGCTTCGAACCAGTTGGGCGAGTTTGAATCCGGCTTGACCGCCCATTGGTTCGGCACCGTGCCAGCGGTGGTCATGGGCGGTATTGGCACATTGGTGGTGACCGGGGCGTGGATCAAACTGTTCCCGACCCTGGCTAACCGCGACCGCATGCATGTGCCGGTGGAAGAAGTGAAGGTATAGAGCAGTTGCCAATCACACTTTTGCCGAGCGGGTGCAATACATAGATAGTGCAGCTGGTGTAATGTATCGCCTTACACTTATCCCATGATCAAATCCTTTCAGCACAAAGGCCTTCGTGGCTTCTATGAAACAGGTTCGACTCGTGGGATCCGCGCAGACCATGCGAAGCGTCTGTCTCGAATGCTTCAGTTCATGGATCGCGCCACGCTACCTGGCGATCTGGACCTCCCGGGATGGCGATTGCACCCACTCAAGGGAGAGTTGACCGAATATTGGTCACTGAGCGTTTCGGGGGAACTGGCGATTATTTTCCGTTTTATCGATTCAGACATCGAACTGGTTGACTATCTGGACTACCACTGACAGGAGGCAGGACATGCCCATGCACAACCCGCCACACCCTGGCGAAACCCTTTTGATGGATGTATTGCCTGAACTTGGCATCAGCGTCACAGAGTTGGCCCGGCACCTGCGATTTGCACGCCCGCATCTATCGCGAGTGCTGCATGGCCACGCGCCGATCAGTCCTGATTTGGCGGTACGCCTGGAGCGGGCTGGAATTGGCAAGGCCAGAATGTGGCTAGGTATTCAGACCGACTACGATCTTTGGCAAGCGGAGCATCGTGAGCAACCGGTCATCGAACCCATTGCCGTTCACGCCTGACACTTTCTAGACAACCAACTCCCCCGCCACCGCCGCTCGCCTGGCTTTGCCGCAGAGTTGTTCCACCAGCGTCAGGGCGAATTGCAATGTCGCCCCTGAACCTTGGGCAGTGATGCAGTTGCCATCGACCACCACCGGTTGATCGACGAAGTTGCACCCCAACAGTTGATGGCTGGCCGATGGCAGGCAGGTCATGCGTCGCTGACGCAGTACGCCAAAGGCTTGCAGCGCCAGCGCCGGGGCCTCGGCGATGCCGGCGAACAGGCGCCCGGCCGCCGCCTGATCCTTGATCAATTGTTGCAGGGGTTGATGCGCCGCCAGATGTTGCGCCCCCACGGCACCGCCGGGCAGGACGATCAGATCGAACGGCTGGGCCAGCACATCCACCAGCATCGCATCGGACGTCACTCGGGTGCCGCGCGCGCAGGTGAGCATGCGCCGCGCCTCGATGCTTGCCACCACCACTTCGACCTTGGCACGGCGCAGCACATCGATCAGGGTCACTGCTTGCAGGTCATCGATGCCCTCGGCGAGGGTAATCAGAGCTCTAAAGGTCATGGGCGCAGTCCACTGGATGATCTTTAAAGCGTAGTCAGCTTTCCTGCCCCTTGTTCGAACCGGCCGTTACTTGATGTAAAGCTGCGTCGATAGCGTATTGCCGGGCGCGTTGATCGACGTGTTGCTGAAGGTGAATGTGCCTTCCTGTTTACCCGCCAGATCGAAGACATACAGATAGCCGACGGTTTTTTTCCCGACGGTGCAATCGGTCAGATTGCCGTTATCAAAAGCACAGACCGGGGTCCGGGTGCCGTTCACCTCAAAACCGTCCAGCCCGACATGCGCGCTACGACCATAACCGACTTCCAACACGTAGACCTTGATGTTCGGTCCGCTGTGATTGCAGCGGGTTTGCTCTTGCCCTTGGGCAATGTCTTCAAAGCCGCAGCCCGGCGACTCGACCTTGAGTACCTTCACCTGACTCAGTGGCGCCGCCGATGCGGCCGAGGCGGTGGGCGCCTCCAGGAACAAGGCGATCGCCATTGCGAATACGGTAATCAGACGTTTATTCATGCAATACATAAGTACCCCCAGAACCAGCGCGCAGTATGGCGCACTTGGCTTTACCGCAAAACATCGACGACGATCGCAGCCATAAGCAGCCATAGCCCCACGCTGCTGGTATGATGCGCGGCTTTTTCCGACCCACAGAAAATTACCAGGCGCCAGCAGCGGTCTGTGCTTTGCTGTTGAGGTCGATACATTCACGGCGCCTGGCGCGCCACGGGGAGCAGACATGCTGGAAAGGCTGTTTCAACTCAAGGCACACAACACCAACGTGCGGACCGAGATTCTGGCGGGCTTCACGACCTTTTTGGCCATGGCCTACATTCTGTTCGTCAACCCGAGCATCCTCGGCGAGACCGGCATGGACAAGGGCGCGGTGTTCGTCGCCACGTGCCTGGCAGCTGCCATCGGCTCCACGGTGATGGGCCTGATCGCCAACTACCCGATCGCTCTCGCGCCGGGCATGGGCTTGAACGCCTTCTTTACCTACACCGTGGTCCTGCACATGGGTCACACCTGGCAAGTGGCGCTGGGTGCGGTATTCATCTCCGCAGTGTGCTTTTTCCTGCTGTCGATCTTCCGCATCCGCGAATGGATCATCAATAGCATCCCGCTGCCGCTACGTTCGGCGATCGCCGCCGGTATCGGCCTGTTCCTGGCGCTGATCGCCCTGCATAACGCGGGCATCGTGGTCAGCAACCCGGCCACCATGGTCGGCCTCGGCGATTTGAAACAACCAGCCCCGATCCTCGCGACCCTCGGCTTTGCCCTGATCGTGGCGCTCGAAGCGCTCGCCGTGCGCGGCGCGGTACTGATCGGCATTCTGGTCGTGACCATCGCGTCCATCGCATTGGGCTTCACCCCGTTCGGCGGCGTCATGTCGATGCCACCGTCCCTGGCCCCGACCTTCCTGCAACTGGACATCAAGGGCGCCCTGGACATTGGTCTGGTCAGCGTGATCTTCGCGTTCCTGTTCGTCGACCTGTTCGACAACTCCGGCACCCTGATCGGCGTCGCCAAGCGCGCTGGCCTGATGGGCAAGGATGGCCACATGCCGAAAATGGGTCGCGCCCTGATCGCCGACAGCACCGCGGCCATGGCCGGTTCGCTGCTGGGCACTTCGACCACCACCAGTTACATCGAATCCGCAGCCGGCGTGAGTGCCGGCGGCCGCACCGGCCTGACCGCTGTTGTCGTGGCGATTCTGTTCCTGTTGGCGCTGTTTTTCTCGCCATTGGCGGCCAGCGTTCCAGCCTTTGCTACCGCGCCTGCACTGCTGTTCGTCGCGGTATTGATGACATCCGGCCTGGCCGAAATAGACTGGGACGACATCACCGTCGCCGCACCGGTCGTGGTCACTGCTCTGGCCATGCCGTTCACTTATTCCATCGCCAACGGCATCGCCTTCGGTTTCATCTCCTGGACCGCGATCAAGTTGCTGTCCGGCCGCGGCCGTGAGCTGAACTCGGCACTGGTGATTCTGTCGATTCTGTTCGTGATCAAGTTGGGTTGGTTCAACGCATGACTTTTGATTCCCAGGCTTACGCCGTTCAGCTCGAAGAGAAGGTCACGCGCCTGCGTGACCTGTTGGCCCCGTTCGGTGCGCCAGAACCTGCGGTGTTCGACTCGCCGCTGAAAAACTTCCGCCTGCGCGCCGAGTTCCGCTTGTGGCGCGAAGCCGGCGAGCGTCACTACGCGATGTTTTCCCAGGAAGACAAACGCACGCCGATCCTGATCGAAGAATTCCCGATCGCCAGCCTGCGCATCAACGAGTTGATGCCGCAGCTGAAGGCAGCGTGGCAAGCCAGTGCGGCCCTGAGCAACAAGCTGTTCCAGGTGGAGTTCCTGACCACCCTGGCTGGCGATGCGATGATCACGCTGTGCTATCACCGCCCGCTGGACGAGCACTGGCACGCGGCAGCGTCGAAACTGGCAGTTGACCTGAACGTCAGCATCATCGGCCGCTCCAAGGGCAAACGCGAAGTGATCGGTCACGATTACGTGGTCGAGCAGATGGACGTCGGCGGTCGCACCTTCAGCTATCGCCAGCCGGAAGGCGCGTTCACCCAGCCCAACGGCACCGTGAACCAGAAGATGCTCAACTGGGCTTACGACTCACTCGGTGATCGCTCCGACGATTTACTGGAGTTGTATTGCGGTAACGGCAACTTCACCTTGCCGCTCGCGACGCGCGTACGCAAAGTGCTGGCCACCGAAATCAGCAAGGCGTCGGTCAATGCCGCGTTGAGCAATCTCAGCGAAAACGCTGTGGATAACGTCACCCTGGTGCGCTTGTCCGCCGAGGAGCTGACCGAAGCCCTGAACGAAGTTCGTCCTTTCCGTCGTCTGCACGGTATCGATCTGAAGAGCTACGAGTTCGGTAGCGTCTTCGTCGATCCGCCTCGCGCTGGGATGGATCCGGACACCTGCGAGCTGACCCGTCGCTTCGACAACATCCTCTACATCTCCTGCAACCCTGAAACCCTGGCGGCCAACATCGCCCAGTTGCACGACACCCATCGCATCACCCGATGCGCAATGTTCGACCAGTTCCCGTGGACCCATCACATGGAATCCGGGGTGTTGTTGACCCGGCGGTAATTGCCGTTGGCAGAAACAAATCAGCCGTCATCACGACGGCTTTTTTGTGCGCACTCAAAGGGTGATATCTGTCTTGCGCGGACGCCCGCCCTTACGGCCATTCGCCCGCGCAGCCTCTGCTTTGGCGGCGCTACTTTGGCGACCATTACGCGAGGCGACTACCGAGGCGGCCATGTCCATCAACGGTTTGCTCGCTGAAATCATACCGGCGATGGAGACCTGCAGATCCTTGCCCTCGTGGCAAAGGGCTGTCCCGGAAAAGCCGACTTTCAGGTCTGCGAAATCCTCGACGTCGAAATCATCGAACTCCGGATAGTGCTGCACGGGCAACAGCACGCCACTGCCATCAATGAAATTGACCGCCAGGCACGGTTCCACAAAGGTCACCGAAGTCGCCTGCAGACCACCTTTGTGGCGCACCTGGCCACGCTGGATGGCTTCATCCAGCACGGCTTCGGTTACGGGCCGATCCACCAACATTTTTGCTGTTATCGTTTTCATAGTTCGATCTCCACGCCCTCCGGAACGCCCATCAGCGCTAGTAGAGTCTTGTTCGTCTCGGGCTCATAGCAAGCCGAGCCAATCATGCAGGTCGTACTGGCGACCCTTTTTACCACCACGACTTCACTGGTTTGCCAGTCCCATATCTGATGATCGAGGCAGACCGTGTGCAGCTTGTCCCACCAGATACGCCGAGCGCGGCGCAAATGAGCGGGTTGTCCGAGCGCGTGACGCAACCCTTCCAGCACCGCCACAGGTGGCCTGCGAGAATGAGGAACCACGTCCCACAGCTCGACACTGTTGTGCCAGAAGCTGAATTTGAAGCGCGCACTCCAGGTTCCGGCATCCACATGTGCATGCGGCGGGCAGTGCTCATCGCGCAACATGATCACCATTGAAAACCCTTTGTAGCTGAATAATCTCATGCTAACCCATCCGTTAGGTTAATGAGCCCGAAGCCCCGACATTCCCTGGAAAATCCGATAACTGGCGCTGAGCATTCGATCAGTCATCCACCGTTGAGCCTAGCGCCAAGGCCTTCATCAGGACGGCGAATGACGGCGCAAATTGGTAAGCAATCCTTTCACCGCAGCCATAAAAAGCCGTCACGAGGACGGCTTTCCTGGTTTTCTACACGATCATCCAGGTTGATTTTTTCGGTACTCGGTTGTGGTCATTCCGGCGTAACCCCAATTATCCGTGTCGACTTAATTCATCTACAGTGGCGAAATTCAGCCCTTCATTTGATCCCCGGTGTAATCAATCATGCAGCGACAATTCGATGATCTTCAGCTGGGCAGCATCGAGCTGTTTTGTCTGGCGGCCGAAGCCGGCAGCTTTACCGCCGCCGCGCTGGTGGCTGGCGTGACGCCCGCAGCCGTGAGCCGCTCGGTGTCGCGCATGGAGGAACGGCTGGGCGTGCGGTTGTTCGCCCGCACCACCCGCAGCGTCAAACTGACCGACAGTGGTCGGCGGTATTACGAGGAATGTCGCCAGGCGCTGGCGCAATTGGTCGAGGCCCAGCGTGAGGTCATGGGTCAGCAGCAACAGCCTTCCGGCACCTTGCGCATCAGCATTCCCACCACCTATGCCCATCACCGGATTCTGCCGTTGTTGCCGGCTTTTCGGGCACGCTTTCCAGCGGTGAAGGTCGAGTCGCACATCAGCAATCGCAACATCGATTTCGTCGGCGAAGGCTATGACATGGCGATCCGCGTGCGGGCGATTCCGGATTCCGGCCTGATCGCCCGACAGCTGGAGGACGCCGCGCTGGTGATGATTGCCAGTCCTGACTACCTCAAGCACGCGGGCATTCCACAAACGCTGGATGATCTTAAACAGCACGAGTGTATCCAGTACGAATTGCCCAGTAGCGGTCGGCGGATTGCCTGGCTGTTCAACGACAATGGCGTGCACCGGGAGATTCTGGCCGAGGGCAATTTCAGTTGTTCCGACGACGTACTGGGCGGCGTGACCCTGGCCAAACACGGGGCGGGATTGTTCCAGACATACCGCTTTATCGTCGAAAACGAATTGGCCGATGGTTCGTTGGTGGAAGTGCTCAAGCCGTATGGCGGACGCTCGCGACCGTTCACCCTGCTCTACCCGCAAACTCGCCATATGCCGTTGCGTTTGAGGGCGTTCATCGATTTTCTGGTGGAGCATCTGCCCCGCTGAAAAGCTAAAACCGTCCGATCACCGCACACATTAACCCTGAGAATCGCCTCTTCAATTGACCAAATTAACCATCTAGTACAATTTATCTCCACAGGCTGAAACCCTCGGCCAATGCCAAAAACAATAAGTGGAGAGACCCCGATGCCCCCTATCGTTCTGGTGCTCAACGGCCCCAATCTGAACCTGCTCGGCACCCGTGAACCGGCGACTTACGGCCACGAAACCCTGGCCGACATCTCAGCCTTGTGCGGTCGTGCCGCCGAAGAGTTCGGCCTGGCGGTGGAGTTTCGCCAGACCAATCATGAAGGCGAACTGCTCGACTGGATTCACGCCGCGCGCGGCCGTTGCGCCGGGATCGTCATCAACCCGGCCGCCTGGACCCACACCTCGGTCGCGATCCGCGATGCCCTGGTCGCCAGCGAATTGCCGGTGATCGAAGTCCACCTGTCCAACGTTCATGCCCGCGAGCCCTTCCGCCACCACTCTTTTGTGTCGGCCATCGCCACGGCGGTGATGGCCGGTTTCGGCAGCCACGGCTATCGCCTGGCGCTGGAGCATTTCAGCCAACGTTTGAAGGGGTGAACGCCGTGACTCAGACCAACGCTGTACTGGCCGGACTGATCGGCGCCGGCATCCAGGCTTCTCGTACCCCGGCGCTGCATGAGCATGAAGGCGATGCCCAGGGTTTGCGTTACCTCTATCGCCTGATCGATCTGGACCAGTTGAAACTCGACAGCAGCGCCCTGCCCGACCTGTTGATGGCCGCCGAGCGGATGAACTTCACTGGTCTGAATATCACCTTTCCGTGCAAGCAGACGATCATCCCGCTGCTCGATGAGTTGTCACCAGAAGCTCGAGGCATTGGGGCGGTGAACACGGTCGTGCTGAAGGACGGCAAACGCATCGGCCACAACACCGATTGCCTGGGCTTCGCCGAGGGTTTCCGTCGTGGTTTGAAGGGCGTTGCCCTTGAGCGTGTCGTGCAAATGGGGGCCGGTGGCGCTGGCGCGGCAGTGGCCCATGCCCTATTGAGTGAAGGCGTACAGCTGCTGAGCATTTTTGACGTGGACCTCAGCCGTGCCCAGAGCCTGGCGGACAATCTCAATCAACATTTCGGCGTCGGCCGGGCGGTGGCGGGCCATGACTTGCTGAGCACCCTGGCCCAGGCTGACGGCCTGGTGAACACCACCCCCATGGGCATGAAGAAACTGCCGGGCATGCCAGTGCCGGTGGAATTGCTTCGCGGTGAATTGTGGGTGGCGGAGATCGTTTACTTCCCGCTGGAAACCGAACTGCTGCGCAACGCCCGCGCGTTGGGTTGCCGCACGCTGGATGGCGGCAACATGGCCGTGTTTCAGGCGGTGAAGGCGTTTGAGTTGTTCAGCGGCGTGGTGCCGGATGCGCAGCGAATGCTCGAGCATTTTCAAAGCATGAATGGCTGAACGGATGCGGTGAGGGGGCAATCCCCTCACCCCACATCAGGCCTGCAGATAGCGCAAAACCGACTCGCAAATCATCTCTCGATGACGCTGCTTGATGCTTTCGTCCGGCAAGTCGACCTGAAAGATCTCACCGAAAGTATGGCGGTTCGACACGCGATAGAAGCAGAACGAGCTGATCAGCAGATGCACATCCAACGGCTCGAGCCCGGCTCGGAACACACCTTCCTCAGCACCACGACGCAAAATCTCGCCCAGTGAATCGAGGATGGTGTTGTTCATCGCCTTGATCGCATCGGAGCGCTTCACGTATTCAGCGTTGTGAATGTTCTCGATGCTGACAATCCGCACAAAATCGACGTTGCGATCATGGTGGTCGAAAGTGAACTCCACCAGCCGCCGAATCGCTTCCACCGGCGCCAGTTCGGTCAGGTGCAGACGGTTTTCGGTGCTGCGGATATCGCCGTAAAGTTTCTCCAGCACCTCGACGTAGAGCTGTTCCTTACTGCCGAAGTAGTAATAGATCATGCGTTTTGAGGTGTGGATGCGCTCGGCAATCGCATCGACGCGAGCGCCGGAAAGCCCCTGCTGGACGAACTCGACAATCGCCTCTTGAAGGATGTTCTCGCGGGTCTTTTCCGGGTTGTTCTTGCGACTCTTGCGCGGCTCGACAATCGGTTCGTCGGACGCGGCGGAGAGTTCTGAAGTTATCGTCATTGCGGGCTCACGGCCATCACTGCACAGGTTGGCGATTATGAGCCGCGCCGCACAGTGAAGGAAGCCGCGCGGCAGCGGTTTGTTTCCGTGTTTACGATTTTCCTACAACTTTGCCTGACGTACAGCACCGCTTCGCGACTTGGCCATGGCCGCCAGTCGCACCGCGACGTTGGCTGCGCCGTAACCTGCGTAGCCGTTCTTGCGCTGGATGATCTCGAAGAAGAAGCGCCCTTCGAACGGTTCGGTATACACATGAAACAACTCGCCACCCTGGGCATCGCGGTCGTAGAGCACGTTGTAATAGGCCAGTTCGCTGAGGAACTCGTCATCGAAATCGAACCGCGCGGCGAGGTCATCGTAGTAATTGAGCGGGATATCCAGCAGCGGTACGCCCGCCTCCTTGGCCCGGCTGACTTCGGCAAAGATGTCGTCGCAATCGAAGGCGATGTGATGCACGCCAGAGCCGCGATAACTCGACAGTGCATGTGAGATCGCGGTGTTGCGGTTCTCGGAAATATTCAGCGGCAAGCGGATCGAACTGTCCCGACTGCGCAGCGCCCGACTCTTCACCAGGCCATACGGATCAGGCAGCACCACTTCATCGTCGGCTTCGAAATCCAGCAGGCTTTTATAGAACAGCACCCAACTGTCGAGGCTGTCAGCCGGCAGCGCCATGGCCATATGGTCAATGCGCTTGAGGCCGCCACTGGCCACCGCGGCGGGTTGCAGATGGAAGTCGGTGCCGTAGACATCGGCGTCCTGGTCCACCAGATAAATCAGGCTGCCATCCGGTGCGCGCACTGCGGCGAGCTCCAATTCATTGGGGCCGACCAGTCCGCGATACGGCTGGCCTTTGTAAGCCACGGCCCGCGCCAGCGCACTGGCGCTGTCCTTGACCCGCACGGCGGTGGCGCACAGCGAGGGGCCGTGAGCCTCGAAAAAACTGTGGGCGAACGAGTAAGGCTCAGAGTTGAGGATCAGGTTGATATCACCCTGACGCAGCAGGCTCACGCTCTTGGAACGGTGTTGCCCTGCCTTGACGAAGCCCAGCCGCTCCAGCCAATGGGACAGCTTGGCGCCAAGGCTTTCGTCCACGGCGAATTCAAGAAACTCGATGCCGTTGTACTCGCTGGCCTTGGGCGTCTCGAACAGAATGTCGACAGTCGCCGGTGGCTTGGTTTCTTCCTGCGCCAGACGTTCGCGGGTTTTCTCTTCCAGGTACAGCAACGAGCGCAAACCGTCGGCGGCATTGGCCCGTGGCGGCGCGGCGCGGAAGCCGTCGTTGAAGATCTCCAGCGACAACGGCCCGGTGTACCCGCTCTTGATGATCGGCGCGAGGAAACCCGGCAAATCGAACTCACCCTGGCCCGGGAAACAGCGGAAATGCCGGCTCCACTCCAGCACGTCCATGGCCAGGATCGGCGCGTCGGCCATTTGCACGAAGAAAATCTTGTCGCCGGGAATCTCGGCAATCGCGCTCGGATCACCCTTGAGCGACAACGTGTGAAAGCTGTCCAACAACACGCCGAGGTTTGGATGATCGGCCTGACGGACGATGTTCCACACTTGTTGATAAGTGTTCACGTGGCGGCCCCAGGCCAGCGCTTCGTAGCCGATCCGCAAACCACGAGCACCGGCGTGTTCGGCCAGCAGGCGCAAGTCGTCGACTAAAATCTGTTCGTCACCGATAGAGTCGGCCGAAGCGTTGCTGCACACCAGCACCAGGTCCGTACCCAATTCCTGCATCAGGTCGAACTTGCGCTCGGCCCGCTCCAGGTTGCGCGGCAAGCGGTCGCGGCGGCAGCCCTCGAAATCCCGGAAGGGTTGAAACAGCGTGATCGCGATCCCGAGGTCGGCGCACATCTGTTTGATTTCCCGCGGACTGCCGTCGTAGTAGAGAAGGTCGTTCTCGAAAATCTCCACCCCGTCGAAACCGGCGGCGGCGATGGCTTCAAGTTTTTCCGGCAGGGTACCGCTCAAGGACACGGTGGCAATGGAACGCTGCATATTTCGACTCCCGGTGGTGGAGACAATCTTGTTATCGACATCGCACGCTTTCGCTTTTACGTAGGAGCTGTCGAGTGAAACGAGGCTGCGAT
>NZ_LACH01000023.1 GCF_000968015.1 Pseudomonas fluorescens | reverse complement strand
GGCTGCGCCAGCTGCTACAAAGATGTGTTTACCAGTTGTAGCGATACCCCGCAGTCAACGCCCAAGGCTGCTCGATATCGCTGCCTTTGGTGTAGCCCGCTTCGACGAAGAGGTTATGCCTGTCTGCTGCATTGACCATCACCCCACCGCCGATCTCGCCCCGCGAACCCGGCAGGCGGCTGTCGAGTTTTGCCCCGTTGACCTTCACGTGGCTGTCGCCGGCATGCTCGGTGATCCACGTCGCTTTGGCATAGGGTTTCACGGCGATGCCGTTGCCCAGTTCCAGATGGCGCCCGAACATCCCGCCGACACGACTTTGAACCGAGTTCATCGCATCCTGCTCGACGTTCAAGCCATTGCTCGCCGTGTAGCGCCCCCCACTGATGTGCGCCATTTGCAGCCCCACCTGAGGTTCGACAAACCAGCCCTGGCCCAGATCGATGTTCTTGCCCATTTGCACATCCGCACTGACCGCGTGGTTCTTGTAGCGCGCCTTGACCTTGTCCCCAAGGTTGCTGGTGATGTCGATTTCGTTATCCAGACGGCTGTATTTCAGTGCGCCATCGATGTACAGGCCGCTGCGGTCCAGGTAGCTGGCATAACCGCCGAGCGTGCGGCTGTCGATTGTGCCTTTGCTGGCCTCGCCGAATTGTTGCCGGCCCTGACCCTTGCCGAGCAAACCACCCACGTAAAGCGTGCCGTCGGCGAAAGGCAGGGCTTTGTCGGCACCGATCTCCATGCCGTTGACTTGCTGGTCGAAGGCGCGGCTGGCACCGGTGTCCAGATGCTGTTCGGTACTGTAGCCACGAGTCCAGACCCCGCCCTGATCCTTGCCCGAGCGCAGTTCGCCAAAGTGTTGGGCCGTGGCGTTCATCTGGGCGCTGATCAACGCTGCGCTGGCGGCGTGACTGGCCACCGCCGCATTGGCGCCCTTGCTCAGGGTTTGCGCCTGCGGAACGTGCGGCGGCGGGGCGGGGGTTTTGTCTGACGTATCGGGCAGGCCTGGCTCGGCAGGTTCAACAGGTTCGACCACCGTGTCCGGGTTCTGCGGATCCTGAGCCGCCAGATTGGCCAGGTACCAGTCGTTGCCTTGCTGCTGTAACTGGTAACGATAGGCCCCGGCATCCACGGTTTCACCGTAGAGCTTGAAGTTGCCGCTGCCACCGTTGCCATTCACCAGCATCAATTTCTGCTGCGCACCACTTGGCGAGTTGCCCGAGTCAGCAACCACCAGGGTGTGGCTGTCGCTGACCGGACCTTGCACCCTGAGCAGATCACCCCGAAGTGCAGTCAGATCCGTGTTCATCAGGAACGTGCCGTCGCCGGTCAGTGGCCCTTTGATCGTCAGCGTATGAAAACCGTTGACGGCCGGGTCGGCAAACGCGACCTGGCCGTCGACGTGGCTCGCACCGCCCAGGATCGCATCACCCTTGAGTTGCAGGAAACCGCCCGAATTGATCGTCGTGTCGCTGGCATCGGCACGGTCACCCAGCACCATCACTCCGCCCTGATTGACGGTGGTGAAGTGCACATGAGTGCCCGCCACGCTTTGCATCAAACCGCCCTGATTGACCTCGGTGTTGATCACCGAAGCGTTATCGTTGACCGACAGATCGCCACCGTCATTGACCGTCGTGCGGTCGGCGTTGCCGTTTTGATAGACGGTCATGCGGCTGTTGTTGACGCGAGTGTTCTTGGCGGTGGCATCGCCATACACCCACATGGCGCCACCGTTGAGTCGGGTGTCGCTGACCACGGCATTTTGCGCCACGTCCAGCTCACCACCATTGACGGTGGTGCGAAGTGCCGTGGCTGAACCGACGACGACCATGTTGCCGGCTTCGACGACGGAGCCGAATGCCGATCCGGCGTCATAGAGATGCAGCCATCCATTGCCGTCGACCGTGATGCCGGCTGCATCCCCCGCATCCAGGATGTGTATGAATCCCAAGCTCACTGTGCTGTTGGTCAGGGTACCCCCTGTGCCGACGGACAACGTGCTGCCATCGTTCACTACTAGATTGGCCTGCGACGATGTCAGGCAATCGAGTTGATCGCAGCTGGCGGCGAACACTGAAGCCGGTACGCAACCGAGCATCAACAACGCGCCGGACACCGAAACACGAGACAACCGCACACCAAACGTAAACATGATCATCCGCCGACTGCAGGGAATTGAGGCGCGGATTCTCCGTAGGCGAGGGGGATGGGTAACGCGGGCGCTTCCTAACTTTTTGTGGGAAACGTCCTACACGCAGGTGTTGATACTGGTTCTGATGCTCTCCTGAAGACGCTTCATTTGCAGGACGAAGGCCTCATGCAACAGGCTCAATTCGTTTCCCGGAACGGCATTTTCGCAACCCTGTTCAAGGTGCTCGCAAGCGTTGATCAATGGCGCCGCGTGGATGATCCGCGCACTGCCGAGGATCTTGTGGCAACGGCTGCCCATGCCAGCGAAATCACCTCCCGCGTACAGCGCTTGCATGGCGTAGAAGTCTTCCTGATTGGTGCGCAGCACGGTGGCCAGCAATTGTCGGGTCATCGCCGCGTCGCCGGCCGTGATGTCGCTGATTTTGGACAGGTCGAAGCACGGTGCGGCGGCCTGTTGCGTCTGTTCGACCTGGCGAAGATAGCGCTCCAGTGTGGTTCGGGTAACGGGTTTGAACAGGCAATCGTTCATCCCGGCGTCCAGGCAACGCTGGATTTCCTGGGGCTGGGCGTTGGCCGTCAATCCGACCACGTGGGTGGGTGGGCGTCCTTTGTTGGCTTCCAGCGTTCTTAACTGACGGGTCATCTGATCTCCACTCATCTGCGGCATGTTGCAGTCGGTGATCACGTAGTCGAAGTCTTCCTGAGCCCACCGCCGCAAGCCCTCAAGGCCATTGTCGGCACAGGTCACGCGCATGCCCAAGGCCTCGAGTTGGCGCTGCAATACCACGCGATTGAACTCGTGATCCTCGACGATCAGGATGTTGCGCGCAGGCAGCGGCGCAAGGTGCCCGGCATCGACCGAGGGCAGCGCTTCGTCGCCCGCAACCGTTGCAACGTCCAGCTCCAGGGTGAAACACGAGCCTCGTCCCGGCTCGCTGACGCAGGTCAGTCGCCCGCCCATCAATTGCGTCAATTGCTGACAGATCGCCAGGCCCAGACCGCTGCCTGCCTGCAACTCGGTATCGCTGGAATCGAACTGCGTGTAGGGTTGAAACAGCCGCTGGCGTTGCTGCTCGTCCATGCCGATGCCAGTGTCCAATACCTCCAGGCGCAGATGGGCGAGATCGTCATCAGGCTCAAGCGTCAGCTCAACGGTGACGGTGCCCTTGGGGGTGAACTTGATCGCGTTGCTGATCAGGTTCGAGACAATCTGCCGGAACCGCAGGGAATCCATTTCCACTGCGCAGTCGGTCCCGTGCGGCACGAATGCCAGCGCCACGTTTTTCTGCCGGGCGAGGCTGGCGAAACTCTGGATCACGGTGTTGACCAACTGCTCGGGATGGCAGGTGCCGGTACGCAATTCGAACTGGCCGGACTCGATTTTCGACAGGTCGAGAATCTCGCCGATCAGCTCCATCATGCCGCCGGCCGACTTCTGCGCTATGTCGATCAGTTCCGCGTCAGGACGTTTGTCATGCATCAATTCCAGCACGCCGATCAAGGCACTCATGGGCGTGCGGATTTCGTGGCTCATCACCGCCAGGAAATGGCTTTTGCCGCGATTGGCTGCTTCGGCCAGATCCTTGGCCTGATGCAGGGCGTGCTGCAAATGCTGTTGTTCGGTGAGATCGATCCAGCCGCCGATGACGCCGGTCATGGTGCCGTCGGAATCGCGATAGGGCAGGGCCCAGTGGTAAATGTGATACGTCTTGCCGTTGACGGTCATGGCGAAGTTGTCAAAGGACGGCTCGCCGCTGGCAAGGGTTGCCTGATGAATTCGCTTGTAGCGGTAGGCGTCTTCGGGGGCGAGGATGTTCGCCTCGATCAAGCCTTTGCCCTGCACCTGATCAAGTTTGATTTCCATCACTTGCAGATACGCGCGATTGCACGTCAGCAGCAGACCTTGGCGATCACGCACATAGATCGGGTGCGGTGTGCCGTCCACCAGCACCTTCATGAACACCAGTTGGTCGTTCAAGGCTTTTTGCGCTTTTTGGCGTTCGGCGATCTGCCGGCGCAAGCCCAGGTTCCAGGCCAGAATCGCCAGCACCACCCCCAACAACCCCAGCACCGCTTTGTAGAACCAGCTTTTGTAGGCGTTCCAGCCGCCCTCGCTCTCCTGCGGGTTTTGCCAGCGATTGGCCAGGCTGCTGAACTTGTCGGGCGGGATGTCGAGCAGGGCCTTGTTGAGGATCGAGATCAGTTCGGCGTTCTGGTGCCCGGTGGCGAAGCCGATCAGCGCAGGCTGGGCACCGATCACTGAATCGATTTGCAAGCGACCGCGAAAAAAGCGGTCGATCAGGTAAGCGGCGCCCATTTGCGGCTGGATGACCCCGTCGACCCGCCCCTCGGCGAGCAATTCATAGGTCTCGATGGGCGCATCGACTTCCACCTGTTGAATGTCCGGCCACTCACGCTCCAGCCAGTTGGCGGCGGCGGAGCCCTTGATAATCGCCACGCGCAGGCCTTTCAGACCGGTGAGGCCCGTATGTTCAGTCTGGGTTCGGGTGACCAGCACAAAGGGGTTGACCACATAGGGACGGGAGAACACCAGGCTGGTTTCGCGGCGCTCGCTGTAAGTCAGCGCGCCGATCAGGCTGACCGGGTCACGTTGCGCACGGCTGACCATGGCGTCGATGGATGTGATTCTGCCCGGCTGGAATACCAGGCCGGTGCGGTCGTTGATCAGCTCCAGCAAATCGGCTGCCATGCCACGCAGTTGATCGTCGGCGTTGAAAAAACTGAAGGGCGAGTACAGGTCGCTGGCCAGTACGTCGATGCGGGGATGATCCTTGATCCATTGCTGCTCGGCCGCGGTCAGTTGCAGGCGGCTGTAACCCAGTTTCGGATTGGCACCGATGCCCCAGCGTCGGGCAATCACGCTGCGTTCCTGGGGCGAAATGTTCGACAGGGCGCCGTTGAGCAGGGTCCGCAACTGACTGTCCTGACGTTGCACCGCGAAGCTGAACCCCTGCCCCTCGGAATCGCGCTGGATCGTCTGTTTCAGGCTCTGCTGATAACTGCGTTCCACCAGGTACTGAGCGGAAATCGCATCAGTTAGCAGCACCATGCCTTCGCCATAGGCGACCAGGCCAAGGCCTTGTTGGGTGGAATGCACGGACTCCACCTGCATCCGGGGAAACAGTGCCGCCACACGCTCCTGCGCTATCCAGTCGGGATCGAACAGCACCGTAGTGCCGGCCGGCGGTTGATCGTTGGGCCAATGGGTGCCGAATTTGCTGATCAACACCGCCTGATCGTAGGCATACGGCGCACTCAGCAGCAGATCGGCAAACTTCGGTTTCAGGTGATTGATCCGCGGAACCAGATCGACTTCGTCCTGCTGCAGAGCCGCCAGGGCCTGTTCCTGGCTGGCGTAACCGGTGATCTGCAGGCGCACGCCCAAACCTCGCGCCAGCACATCAAGGTAATCGGCGGACAGGCCTTCGTAGTCCTGTTGATTGGCGGTCATGTCCAGCGGTGGCCGGTCGGGCAAGTACACGCCGACGCGCAGCACAGCCTTTTGCGCCAGCCATTGGCGCTGCGCGGTAGTGAGCGTCAACACCACACTGCTATCGGCTGCGCGACTGAGCAACGAAAGCGGTTCGGCCCAGACGTGGAAGGAGAGCAGCATCAGCACGCCCAACAGAACTCGACAGATCGCAGTCATGATTCAGACCAGGTCGTTACGCTTGGCGAACTCGATCAGTTCCAGCAGCGTGGACGCATTGAGCTTTTGCATCAGGCGGGTTTTATAGGTGCTGACCGTTTTGTTGCTCAGCAGCATGTCGTCGGCGATTTGTTTGTTGCTTTTGCCCAGCGCCAGACCGTGCAGCACCTTGAGTTCACGCCGGGTGATGGCGCTCAGCAACTGCGCATCGTTCTGGGCGAAATCGCTTTTACGCACCGAGTCGAACGTGCTCACGGGAAACCAGGTCTTGCCGCTGGCGACGGCTTTGAGGGCGGTGACGATTTCCACCGGGTCGTCGATTTTCGACAGAAAGGCCGACGCACCGGCGCGCAGGCATTGCGCCGCATAGGCCTGGCTTTTCAACCCCGTGTGCACCAGCACCCGAGCCGGACTGCCACCGATGCGCAATCGGTCGATGACGGCCATGCCATCGAGCTGCGGAATGTCGAGGTCGAGCACGATGGCATCGGGCTTGAGCTCGAACGCCTGGCTGAGGGCGTCCACGCCGTTGTCGCACTCGCCGACAATCTCATGGCCCTCACGGGCCAGAATCATCCCGATCGCCATGCGCACCACCGCGTGATCATCGACCAACAGCACTCTCATCGATCAGCCCTCATGCCCTGATTCAGCATAGTCCCTGAGCCAAAAGCGGTTTGGGGGGCGGATGCGTGGCGGGGTGGATTAAAAAGGGCGCGATCGTACGCGGTTTGGGCAGCGATGTAATGGCTACACATTGAAATCAACATCCGACAGCTGCTACGGAAATTGGGGCGTCCTAGGACGAGATGTTCAGGTCTCGGAAGTTTCCTGCAAGTTCTGTCGGTCTTGATGAACTGGTTTCTGTCAGAGAGCACCGCTAGCCTTCGTCAGCCACCGCAAAATCGCGGTCGGGCGTGGGAATCCGCGACATTGAGGGATCCAGGGACGAAAACACCAATGACACTACAAGGAGCCTCGTCTGTGAAAAAGCTCAACAAGCATCAACCGCAAACCCTAACCTGCGCCGATCATCCCGATCCCGCGAAGCCCTGTGAAACCGCAAAAGGCGCAGTCACCCGAAGCCCCGGGCGTACCGCCACGAGCCAGCAGATTTTCACTGTTGCCCCCGGTGTCGACACGCTGACCCTGCTGAATCAGGCCTGCGAAAACCTTGCCTCCCTGAATGTCCTGATTGCGAATTTTGCCGGGAAACTGGAAGGCTCGAACCGCAAGGTGCTGCTGTCGATTCAGCAATTGGCGGCGGTCACTGAGTTGTTGGTGAATCAGGCACGGGAAAATCTTGATCCGAGAAGCGATGCACCTGACGCTCAGCCGGCGACTCGGCATTGAGCTGACGCGGTAACGACAATGGGCGACCTCAAAGGGGTCGCCCATTTTGTTTGCCGCCACACTAGCCGACGCGCCCCATGCAGGGTTAGCGACGAATAAACTGTCCGTTGCGCGCCTCGGTGCTTTTGCCCTGACTGTAAGACAACACACCGTTGACCCAAACGGCCTCAATGCCTTGAGGTGGCAGTGTCGGATGTTCGTACGTGGCGCAGTCGCGAATATCGCCGGCGTCGAACAATACAAGGTCGGCACAGGCCCCCACGCTGAGTCGACCGCGATCGCGCAGGCCAAAACGTTCGGCAGGCAGGCCGGTCATTTTGCGCACGGCTTCTTCCAGCGGGAACAGTCCCTGATCCCGACTGTAATGGCCGAGTACCCGAGGAAACGTGCCCCACAGTCTGGGGTGCGGACGCGGGTCGTTGGGCAAGCCGTCGGAGCCGATCATGGTTTGCGGATAAGCCAGGATGCGCAATACATCGGCCTCGTCCATCTCGTGATAAATCGCACCACCCGGCTCCAGCCGTTGCGCGGCGTCGACCTGTGAAAGACCCCAGAGCGAGGCGATGTCCTTGAGGTTTTTCCCGGCCATCTCGGGGTGGGGCGAAGACCAGGTGATCTGGATCTTGAAGCCTTCGTCGACGATGCGCGGATCGATGGTAGTCGAGCTGGCAGCATAGGGATAGCAATCACAGCCCACCGGATGTTGCTGCCGGGCTTTTTCGATCTGGCCGATAATCGCCTCGCTACGTCCCCAGTTTCCGCGCCCGGCGCATTTGAGGTGAGAGATGATGACCGGCACGCTGGCGTTGCGACCAATGTCGATGGCTTCGTCGATGGCCTCGATAATTTCGTCATCTTCGGAGCGGATATGACTCACGTAGATTCCGCCGGCGTCCTGCAAGGTGGCCGCCAGGAAATCGACTTCAGTCGTGGGTGCTTGCAGGGCATTGCGGTAGGCGAGTCCGGAGCTCAAGCCCAAAGCGCCTTGTTCCAGCGCAGCCTTGAGATCTTCGCGCATGGCTTCGAGCTCGTGGAGCGTCGCCGGGCGGTCGAACTGTTCCATATGGTTGGCGCGCAATGCGGTATGCCCCACCAGCGCCGCGACGTTTACTGCCGGTTGAACATCTTCGATAGCTACCGCATAGGCAGAGAAACTCGGGTATTTGAAGTCCGCGGCCTCGCCGAGGAGGTTCATCGGGTCCGGCGGCTCGCCGCGAAGCCGCACGCCGGCTGCACTGATGCCGCAGTTCCCGACGATCACGGTGGTCACGCCCTGACAGATTTTCGGCAACATGGCCGGCTGCTTGAGCAGCGCCAGATCATCATGGGTATGGACATCGATGAAGCCCGGGCAGAGAACTTTGCCCTGGCCGTCAACCACGTCCAGGGCGTCCAGATCAGGAAAACTGCCAATCGCGTGGATCCTGCCATCCACCACCGCGACATCGGCGACAAAGGGCGGCGTGCCGCTCCCATCGATGAGCGTGGCGTTGCGGATCAGGGTGTCGATGACTGTCATTCAAGGTGCTCCAGCGAACCGGGACTCAATCGCCATAGATGTTGTAGTCGAAGTACTTCTTCTCGACATGCTGGTAAGTACCGTCGGCGCGCAGGGCTTTGATCGCGGTATTGAAGCGCTGGGCCAGTTCAGTGTTGCCCTTGCTCACCGCAATACCGGTGCCTTCGCCAAAGTACTCCTTGTTGCGCAGCTCCGGTCCGACGAAAGCGAAGCCTTGGCCTTGCGGTGTCTTCAGGAAACCCTCTTGCAGCGGCGCTGCGTTAGCGATGGTGCCGTCGAGCCGGTCGGACTGCATGTCCAGGTAGATTTCCGACTGGGAACCGTAGCGAACAATCTCGGTGCCCAGCGGTTGCAGCTTGTCCGTGGCGTAGCGATCCTGAGACGTACCGCGCTGCACCCCAATGCGCTTGCCCTTGAGCTGTTTGAAATCATCATCGACGTGGTTGCCGGCCTTCATCACCAGCCTGGCCGGGCTCGAATAATATTTTTCGGTGAAGGTGACCGAACGCTTGCGCTCCTCGGTGATCAGCATCGAGGAAATCACCGCATCGATCTTGTGCACTTTCAACGACGGGATCAGGCCATCGAACTCCTGCTCGACCCAAACGCACTTGGTCTGCATTTGCGCGCACAGCGCATTGCCGATGTCGTAGTCGAACCCGCCGATACTGCCGTCAGACGTCTTGAAGGCGAACGGCGGATAGGCGGCTTCGATGCCGATGCGCAGAGGTTTGTTCTCCGCCATTGCACTCGAGACACACAATGCCAATGCAAAGCCCAGGCACATTGTTTTTATCATGATGGATCTCCTGTTTCACAAGGGGGGTGTTGTCTGCGAGCGATATGGATCTATTTGTCTATAGTGGACATATAAGTCTATTTTGGTCAATGGCTACGGGTTAACGAAAATGGGCGACCTCAAGGGGTCGCCCATTTTGTTTGTCACTGCCAAACCCTGTGGGAGCGAGCTTGCTCGCGATGGCATCTGCACATTCAACAACAATGTGACTGCCAAGCCGCCATCGCGAGCAAGCTCGCTCCCACAGGTACCAGGTTACTTGCTCAGAGCACTCAATATCGTATGAGCAATCTTGATCCGCTCAGGGTTCGGGTAGTTTTTGTTGGCCAGGATCACAATGCCGATGTCTTTCGACGGCACATACGCCACGTAGGCACCGAAGCCACTTGTTGAGCCGGTTTTGTTGATCAGCACGCTTTCCGGTTGAGGTTGCGGCGGGGTCAGCCACTGGACTTCGTGAGCCTCCATCGCCATCTGCGTCGAGTTACCCGCCAGCAATTTATCGAGGGGGACCGGATAGTGGTAGAACTCCCATCCGAGGCCTTGAGTCATGTCGCCGACCTTGTAGTAACCGGTGTGCGTCGTGGCGATTGCTCGTTGCATTGGGGCTTCGAGGCTGGCCGGCTTCATGTTCGCCTCAACATACCGAATCATGTCCGCCGCGCTGGTTTTCACCCCATAAGCCTCCGAATCCAGTGCTCCCGGTCCAACCCGCACCGGTTTGTCTTCCTTGTCGTAACCCTGAGCGTAAAGCCCCATCTGAGCTTGCGGCACCTTGAGGTAGGTGTGTTTCAGCCCGAGTTTCGGCAGCAGGGTTTTTTCCATCACGTCATCAAACGGCGCGCCCATGCTTTGGGCTGCGAGGTAACCGAACAACCCCAGGCTGGGGTTCGAATACTGCCGATGGGTGCCGGCGGCATAGGTCGGTTTCCACTGCTGGAAATAGCCGAGCATCTTGTCCGGTGCATCGGCATCGTCGGGGAATTGCAGCGGCAGACCGCCGGCGCTGTAGGTGCCCAGTTGCAGCACGCTGATGTTATCGAACGCGCTGCCACGAAGATCCGGCAGCACGCTGCTGGCCTTGTCCGACAGGGACAGTTTGCCGGTGGCCTGAGCGTAGGCGGCGAGGGTGGCGGTGAAGGTTTTGCTCACCGAACCGATCTCGAACAGGGTGTTTTCAGTGACGACTTTACCGTTTTCCTTCGAGGCCACGCCGTAGTTAAAGTAATGAGGTTGGCCGTTGACGGTAATCGCAACCGCGACACCGGGGATCTGCTGTTGCTGCATCACCGGTTCGATGGCGGCTTTCACGATGGCTTCAATGCGGTCATCAGCAACGCAATGACCGGCGCTGAGGAAAAGTGCGAAAGCGCTGTAGGACAAGAGTTTGTTATGCATGATTGATTCACTTTCCATGAGTTTCAAGGGTGTTAACCGCTACACTCCGAGCGGCTTTTCAATCCGGGTTGCTGATGGGCGAGCCAAATCTATGCAGTCTGCCGAGGTTCGACAACCGATGATATTTCGGACGAGCCATTAGAAAAATTTTGGAGTGGGCATGATCCGGCCTCAATTACCGCTTAATGCATTGCGCGCCTTCGAGGCCTCTGCCCGGCATTTGAGTTTCACCCGGGCGGCCGTTGAGTTGTGTGTCACACAGGCGGCGGTGAGCCATCAGGTCAAGAGCCTGGAGTCTCAACTTGGCGTGACACTGTTCAAGCGCTTGCCCCGTGGGCTGATGCTGACGAGCGAGGGCGAAACTCTGCTGCCGGTGTTGCGCGAGTCTTTCGACCGTATTGCGCGCACCCTTGAGCGATTTGAGGGCGGACATTTTCGCGAGGTATTGACGGTCGGCGCGGTGGGGACGTTCGCGGTAGGCTGGTTGTTGCCACGGTTGACCGACTTCCAGGCGAAACATCCGTTCATAGATTTGCGCCTGTCGACCAACAACAATCGCGTGGATGTGGCGGCTGAAGGGTTGGATTATGCGATTCGGTTTGGTGCGGGAGCCTGGCACGGGATTGAAGCAGTCAGGTTGATCGAGGCGCCGTTATCGGTATTGTGCGTTCCCGATATTGCCCGGCAACTGAAAACACCGATAGACCTATTGCAGCAAACGCTGTTGCGTTCTTATCGCACGGACGAGTGGCCCGAATGGTTTCAGGCTACCGGCCTCTCGACTCACACAGCGCCGCCCCGAAGTATCGTCTTCGACTCGTCGCTGGCAATGATGGAGGCGGCGCTGCAAGGGGTGGGCGTTGCATTGGCGCCGCCGCTGATGTTCGCCCGGCAACTGGCGGCGGGTGCAATCGAGCAACCGTTCGCCATCGGGATCACCACCGGCAGTTACTGGCTGACCCGTTTGCAGTCGCGCCCTGAAACGTCGGCGATGGCGGCGTTCAAGGGCTGGCTGCTGCAAGCGGCCCAGACGAATTAGAGAATGCGACTCCTGTGGGAGCGAGCTTGCTCACGATGGCGGTGTAACAGTCAATGATGATGTTGAATGTTATGGCCTCATCGCGAGCAAGCTCGCTCCCACAGGATTACGGTGTTCCTGCTGATTAGCGCACCAGACACGGCCGCTTGTTGTCGAATTTCCATCCCGGAATCAGAAACTGCATCGCCACGCTGTCATCCCGCGCGCCCAATCCCATGCCTTTGTACAACTCATGAGCCTTGGCCAGTTGATCCATGTCCAGTTCGACGCCCAGCCCTGGTTTCTTCGGCACCTGTACGCAGCCGCTGACGATTTGCAGCGGCGCTTTGGTCAGGCGCTGGCCGTCCTGCCAGATCCAATGCGTGTCGATGGCGGTGATGTCACCCGGCGCGGCGGCCGCGACGTGGGTGAACATCGCCAGGGAAATATCGAAGTGGTTGTTGGAATGCGAACCCCAGGTCAGGCCCCACTCATGGCACATCTGCGCCACGCGGACCGAGCCCTGCAGGGTCCAGAAGTGCGGGTCGGCCAGCGGAATGTCCACTGATTGCAACTGGATCGCGTGGCCCATTTCCCGCCAGTCGGTGGCGATCATATTGGTGGCGGTTTTCAAACCCGTGGCGCGACGAAATTCAGCCATCACTTCACGGCCCGAATAACCGTTTTCCGCGCCGCACGGGTCTTCGGCGTAAGCCAGTACGTGATGCTGATCCCGGCACAGGCGAATGGCTTCCTTGAGTGACCACGCGCCGTTCGGATCGAGGGTGATGCGCGCATCGGGGAAGCGTTCCGCCAGGGCGGTGACGGCTTCGATTTCTTCATCGCCACTGAGCACGCCGCCCTTGAGTTTGAAGTCCTTGAAACCGTAGCGGGCGTGGGCGGCCTCGGCCAGACGCACCACGGCGTCGGCGGTCATGGCTTTTTCGTGACGTATGCGGAACCAGTCGTTGTCGGCGTCCGGCTCACTGCGGTAGGCCAGGTCGGTTTCGTTGCGATCACCGACATAAAACAGGTAACCCAGCATCTTCACTTCGTCGCGCTGCTGACCTTCGCCGAGCAGGGCGGCGACCGGCACGTCCAGGTGCTGGCCGAGCAGGTCGAGCAGGGCGGCTTCCAGGCCGGTGACGGCGTGGATGGTGATGCGCAAATCGAACGTCTGTAACCCACGACCGCCAGCATCGCGATCGGCGAAGGTCTGGCGCACTTGATTGAGGATCTTCTGATACGTGCCGATCGGGCTGCCAACCACTAATGAGCGAGCGTCTTCAAGGGTCTGGCGAATGCGTTCGCCGCCCGGTACTTCACCGACGCCGGTGTGGCCGGCGTTGTCCTTGATGATCACGATGTTGCGGGTGAAAAATGGCCCGTGAGCGCCGCTCAGATTGAGCAACATGCCGTCGTGGCCGGCCACCGGAACAACCTGCATGCTGGTGATGATCGGGGCTTTTGCGGTTTCTTGTGTGTTCATTGTCATGTCCTTCAAAACAGTGCTCTTACATGAGTGTTCAGGCGTGATTGGGCGCTGGTTTGGCCAGTGCAGCAGCAGGTGCGGATTTCGGTTTGTTGCGTGCGGCGAAGACGATGATTGCGGCAATGATCGAGGTCGCGGCCAGGCCATACAGCCCGCCCTGAATCGAACCGGTGCGCTCTTCCAGCAGGCCGAACGTGGTCGGCGCGACGAAGCCGCCGAGGTTGCCCACCGAGTTGATCAGCGCGATCACGCCGGCAGCGATCCGTGCGTCCAGATAGGCCTGTGGAATCGGCCAGAACAGCGACGACGCCGATTTGAAACCCAGCGCAGCAAAGCAGATCGCAACGAAGGCGAAGATCGGCCCACCGGTGGTGGACATGAACATCCCGGCTGCTGCGATCAGCAGGGCCGCGGCGACCCACGCTTGTTGATGCTTCCATTTGGCCGACAGCGAAGCGAAGGCGTACATGCCGACGATCGACAGCAACCATGGAATCGAGTTGAACAACCCGACCTGAATGTCGCTCAGGTCGCCCATCTTCTTGATGATGCTCGGCAGCCAGAAGGTCGCGGCGTAGATGGTCAATTGGATGAAGAAATAGATCAGGCAGAACAGGATGATCTGGCGATCCTTGAGCAACGTGCCCAGCGACGGTTTGATTGGCGTCGCGGCTTCGCGGGCCAGTTGTTCGTCGTCGATGGCTTTGACCAGCGCGTCTTGTTCGTCGCGGCTCAGCCATTTGGCGTCATGGGGTTTGGAGTCCAGCCAGAACCAGACGAACACGCACAACCCGACTGAGAACATCCCTTCAATGAAGTACATCCACTGCCAGCCGTGCATACCGAAACCGCTGATTTGCAGGAGTAACCCGGACAGCGGGCCGGAGATCAGTGAAGCAATCGCCGAACCGCTGAGGAAGATGGCAATCGCCTTGCCGCGTTCAACGCCAGGCAACCAGCGGGTGAAGTAATAAATCACTCCGGGGAAGAAACCTGCTTCGGCCACGCCCAGCAGGAATCGCAGGATGTAGAAGTGGGTTTCGTTCTGGATGAAGGCCATGCAAGCGGCGACCAGGCCCCAGGTCAGCATGATGCGGGTCAGCCAGATTCGCGCGCCGACTTTTTGCAGGAGGATGTTGGAGGGGACTTCAAACAGCGCGTAACCGATGAAGAACAGACCGGCGCCGAGGCCGTAGGCGGCAGCGCCGATGCCCAGGTCATGTTCCATGTGGGCGCGGACGAAGCCGATGTTCACGCGGTCGATGTAGTTGACGATGAACATGATCACGAACAGCGGCAGAACATGGCGTTTCACTTTCGAGATGGCGGATTTCAGGACCGAATCGGCGCCATCGTTCATCCCGGATATGGATGTATTCACTGCGTTATCTCCCACTGATTATTTTTATGCGGGGTGTGACTGGGTGTTGCGATGTTGATAGACATCATACAACTACGTTTTTTCATCACGCAAGAGTGGTTGTCCAACAAAATGGCGCTTTATAGAGCGTTTATTATTCTTTTGCGGTGATGTGCGACCTTTTTTGTGGTCTCGAATAGCCTATTTGTTGAGTGTTGTCATACAAGTAGGTGGGTGTTTTCTTGAGATTCCCATCGAGCGCAGTGCTACGATTCCGGTAGCCCTGCTTCCGGATGATCGCCATGCAAGAAGACCTCGACGCGCCTGCCCGCAAGCGCACCCACAACCTGGCCCATGACCTGGTGGCCAAGCTGACCCAGAGCATCTTGCTCGGCCAGATGCTGCCCGGGGACAAGCTGCCGTCCGAGAACACGATTGTTCAGGAGCACGGGGTCAGTCGCACGGTGGTGCGCGAGGCGATCTCGAAATTGCAGGCGTCCGGGTTGGTGGAGACCCGGCACGGCATTGGCACCTTTGTTATCGAACGAGCACCGGAGCAGGGGCTGCGGTTGAACGTCGATACCGCACTGGGGGTGCGCAGCATTCTGGAGTTGCGCATGGGCCTGGAAACCCAGGCCGCCGCACTGGCGGCAACCCGTCGCACCGAGCATCAACTGGCGCAGATGCGTGAAGCGCTGGACGACTATCAAAGCCTGCTGGCCAACAACGACAGCTGCGTCGAAGCCGACAAGCGCTTCCACCTGCTGATCGCCGAAGCCACCGGCAACGTGTGCTTCACCGAAATCATGCAGCACCTGGGCAGCGCCATGATCCCGCGCACCCGCGTCAATGCTGCCGAGCGCGGCGCAGTGGACTTGAGCAAGCTCGGGCAACTGGCCAACCTTGAGCACGAGGCGATTCTCAACGCCATCAAACGGCAAGATCCGGATGCGGCGCGGGCGGCGATGTGGCTGCACCTGACCAACAGTCGCGACCGGTTTTCGGCCGATCGCTGACCCTACATTTGTTGTCCGTGACATTGCTTTCGCGAGCAGGCCCGCTCCCACATTTTGATCTGTGGTGGTCGTAAAAACCGGGTACACAGCCGATCCCCTGTGGGAGCGAGCCTGCTCGCGAAAGCGTTTCAACATTCAACAATGATGTTGGCTGAAAGTCCGTCTTCGCGAGCAGGCTCGCTCCCACAAGGTTTTGTGTCGCTTGATGATGTTCAGCTCACGCTGACATCGCGCATCAACAACCCAAACTGCAAATCCACCGCATCCGGAATCGGCAGATACACCGTGTGCCCATCCCCCGGCGCCACGTCGATGGGCTGGCCGTTGACGTTCTGCAGCTGATGCAGATAAAAGTGGAAGTTGCCCTTGGGCGTCATCAGCTCCATGTGGTCGCCCAGACCAAAACGATTCTTCACCTTGACCTCTGCCATCCGGTCACGCCGCTCGCCGGTCAGCTCGCCGACAAATTGCTGCCGCTCCGACACCGAACTGCCGTGCTGGTAGTTCTGGTATTCGTCATGCACATGCCGCCGCAGAAAGCCTTCGGTGTAGCCGCGCTGGGCCAGGGATTCCAGATCTGTCATCAGACTGCGGTCGAACTCGCGACCGGCCACCGCGTCGTCGATTGCCCGGCGGTAAACCTGAGTGGTTCGTGCGCAGTAAAAGTGGGATTTGGTCCGGCCCTCGATTTTCAATGAGTGCACGCCCATCTGCGTCAGGCGCTCGACGTGCTGCACGGCACGCAGGTCCTTGGCGTTCATGATGTAAGTGCCGTGTTCGTCTTCGAAGGCCGGCATCAATTCATCGGGCCGATTGGCTTCCTGCAACAGGAACACCTGGTCGGTCGGGGCGCCGATGCCCAGGGTCGGTTCGGGCTGGAAGGTCTGCACGATCTCGCCGAGCTGATTTTCCGTGGCCTCTTGCGCCGAATATTTCCAGCGACAGGCATTGGTGCAGCTGCCCTGATTGGCGTCGCGCTTGTTCATGTAGCCCGACAGCAGGCAGCGACCGGAATAGGCCATGCACAAGGCGCCATGGACGAACACCTCCAGCTCCATCGCCGGGACTTGCTCGCGGATTTCGGCGATTTCTTCCAGGGACAGTTCCCGCGACAGGATGATCCGGCTCACGCCTTGTTGCTGCCAGAACTCGACACTGGCCCAGTTCACTGTGTTGGCCTGTACCGAAAGGTGAATCGGCATCTGCGGATAATGCCGGCGGACCAGCATGATCAGGCCTGGATCGGACATGATCAGCGCATCCGGCGCCATGGCAATTACCGGTTCCAGATCCTTGAGGAAGGTTTTCAGTTTGGCGTTGTGCGGGGCGATGTTCACCACCACATAGAAGCGCTTGCCTTGAGCCTGGGCCTCGTGGATGCCGAGGGCCAGATTGGCGTGATCGAATTCGTTGTTGCGCACCCGCAGGCTGTAGCGCGGCTGACCGGCGTACACCGCATCGGCGCCGTAGGCGAAGGCATATCGCATGTTTTTCAAGGTGCCGGCGGGGGCGAGCAGTTCTGGAGGCAGGAGAGTCATGGCAGAGTCGGTCACAAAAGCCGCTGAGAGTAAGCGGCTTGCCCGCGGGGTTCATTGATCTGGATCTATGCTTGATGAACAAACGGATGGCACTCGCGCGAACCGTGGAGGACTAAGTATCAGGGCGCGACATTGTGTCCTTGCGGACTGACATGGATCGGACATGAACGAAGAGACAGTACAAAACAAATCACTGGTGATCTTGCTGGGGCTGGTCACCGCCGCCTTCATCTGGATTTTGTTGCCGTTTTACGGTGCAGTGTTCTGGGCGGTGATCCTCGGCATCCTCTTCGCGCCCCTGCAGCGACGACTGCAACTGAAGTTCGGCTGGGAGCGCAATCTGACCTCGTTGCTCACCCTGAGCATCTGTCTGGTGATCGCGATTCTGCCGGTGATCATCCTCAGTATCTTGCTGGTCCAGGAAGGGGCCGCGCTGTACAAAAGCATCGAAAGCGGCGAACTGGACATCGCCGGGTATGTGACGCATTTCAAACACAGCCTGCCGCCGTACTTCCAGCACTTGCTCGATCGGGCCGGGGTAGGCGAGCTGGATGGGCTGCGGGAGAAAATCATCAAGAGTGCGGTGACAGGCAATGAGTTTATCGCCACGCAGGCTTTCAGTTTCGGCCAAGGCACGTTCGACTTTGTGGTGAGCTTTTTCATCATGCTTTACCTGCTGTACTTCTTTCTGCGGGACGGCGCCGAACTGGCCCGCAAAGTACGCGCTGCCGTGCCGCTGCAAGAGCACCAGAAACGCCGTTTGCAACTCAAGTTCAATCGTGTGGTACGGGCGACAGTGAAGGGCAACCTGCTGGTGGCGATCACGCAGGGCGCATTGGGCGGTTTGATTTTCTGGTTTCTGGATATTCCGAGCTCGCTGCTCTGGGCGGTGCTGATGGCGTTTCTGTCGCTGTTGCCAGCGGTGGGGGCGGGGATCGTCTGGGCGCCGGTGGCGGCGTTTTTCCTGTTCGCCGGAGCGATGTGGCAGGGCGTGGTGCTGGGGCTGTACGGGATTTTCGTGATCGGTCTGGTGGATAACGTGCTGCGACCGATCCTGGTGGGCAAGGATACCAAGATGCCGGACTATCTGATCCTGATCTCGACCCTTGGCGGTCTGGCGGTCTTCGGCCTCAATGGCTTTGTGATCGGGCCGCTGATCGCTGCGCTGTTCATGTCGAGCTGGGCAATTTTCATTGAAACCAAGCCGCGGGTACAGCTGCCTTAAACGCTGATCTGGCCTTGGCCGATGCGTTGCGACAGTGCCTGGGCGGCCGGCAGCGAGGTGAGCGGGCCGCTGATCGGTTCGCCGTCCTGTACCAGGTACCAACAGGCGAGCAATCCTAGCTCTCTAAGTGATGCGGGAACGGCGCTGCCGATAACGGACATGATCTGAACCTGGGACATAAGTACCTCCATCAATCTATGGAGCTACCTTACGGACCGGACGCTTGAACGGACAATCAACGCTTTCGATAGTCTTCATTGATGCCAATGAGGCTTCGCTTCAGTCGACCACCAGATCCAGCATATGAACCACTTCCTGCTCGTTGAGCAGGCCTTTTCGCACCAGGTTTTCTGCCAGCAGCGAAAGAAACTTGGCGCTGCGATGGCCTTCCAGGTGCTTGAGTTCGGTCAGTGCGTTGTACACCTTGCTGGAAGTGCACAAGCCGACAATACGGTGCGGGTTTTGCGTGGGCATTAGGTCGTCCTTGTTATTATCAACCTGTTGTTAACGGACAGATCCAAGATTGCGGACCGGACATGACATAAATATGACCGTTTTCCCCAACGCGGGGGAAGGATGGCGAGTCAATCTTGCCAACTTGCACCGCAAAGACTGTCCCGACAGCGACCTTGGCGAGATTTATCCAGACTTCCGCCGACGGGCGGTCACAAAAAAGGCCCCGCTGTTGAGGCGGGGCCTGATGATTCCGTTACCAGCGGCCATAGCCGTGGGGAGGGCCGTAGTAACCGCGCGGTGGACCGTAATAACCACGTGGCGGGCCGTAGTAAACCGGCGGCGGGCCGTAATAGACCGGTTGTTGCACGTAGACTGGTGCCGGCTGGTAATAAACCGGTGGCGGGCCGTAGTAAACCGGTTGTGGCTGAGCGTAAACCGGTTGCTGTACATAGACCGGCCGATTGCTGTTGATGATGGCCGAACCGACGATGGCTGTGCCAACGATAGCGCCAAATACCGCCGGTCCTTCCCAACCGTGACCGCCGTGACCGCCGCCAGCTTCTGCCTGCCCTGCGATAGCGAGAGCACCGATCAGCAAGGCTACTGTGGGGATTTTACGGATCATGATAGTTCCTCGGTTCTTCGCCCCGGCGCTTGTGTCTGCAATAGACCCAAGGATTGTCGCGGGGATACTTCTAAGACAGCGTTTATTTCAAAATCAGCACAGCCGTTGGGTAAATTTTGTGTAAGGTCTGTACTCGCTTCTTTACGGTTCAGTGAGGCCGCGCACAGACACACCGTTATGATCGATCAGACCCGATGGATTGGCTAATCCCGTCCATCTGAAAGTGCTATTCAAGGAGATTTTTCATGCAGATGAACCCCAACAGAGACACCCAGCTGTGCATGTCGCTTTCCGCACATCCCGGGAACTTCGGCCTGCGGTTTCACAATCATCTGTATGAGCAACTGGACCTGAATTTTTACTATAAGGCCTTCAGCAGTCAGGATCTGCCAGGCGCTGTTGGCGGCATTCGCGCTCTGGGGATTCGTGGTTGCGGCGTGTCGATGCCGTTCAAGGAGGCGTGCATTGCGCTGGTCGATGAACTGGATCCCTCCGCTGCGGCCATTCAATCGATCAACACCATCGTCAACACTAACGGCCATCTCAAGGCTTACAACACCGACTACATCGCGATCGCCCAGTTGCTTGACACCCACCAGGTGCCGAAGGAATTGACCTTTGCCCTGCGCGGCAGCGGCGGCATGGCCAAGGCGGTGGCCAGCGCCTTGCGCGATGGTGGCTACAAAAATGGCGTGATCGTTGCCCGTAACGAGCGTTCCGGACGTGCGTTGGCCGAATCGCTGGGCTATCGATGGCAAGCGGAACTGGGTTCGGAGCGGCCGCAGATGCTGATCAACGTCACACCGATTGGCATGTCCGGCCCCGAGGCCGATCAGCTGGCGTTCGATGTTGAAACCATCGCTGCTGCCGAGATTGTCTTCGATGTAGTGGCAGTCCCCTCGGAAACACCGTTGATTGTGCGAGCTCGTGCTGAAGACAAACGAGTGATCACCGGTCTGGAAGTGATCGCGATCCAGGCGCTGGAGCAGTTCGTGCTGTACACCGGCGTGCGGCCGACCGATGAGCAGTTTCACAAAGCCGTGGAATTTGCCCGAAGTGGCCTTGGCTATCCTGCTGCCCAGCAAGCGAAACCGTGACTGAGGTGACTCATGCATCCTGCCATTCTTAATCTGGATCAGGCTGAACTCGAGCCGCTGCCCGAAGCGTTTGCCCCGACGGGAGACACCGCCGACCGCTATCGGCAACGGCAGGCGCGCATCGGCCAGCAACTTGGCGCGCAGAAGCTGGGTTATCGCCTGTATGCGCTGGAACCGGGGATGCGTGGCAGCCCGTTTCACAGTCATCGGGTCAACGAGGAGATGTTTTATATCGTGGTCGGGGAAGGGGAGATTCGCTTGGGCGCCGAGCGCTTTCCCGTTCGCGCCGGTGATGTCATTGCCTGCCCGCCGGGCGGCCCTGAAGCCGCGCACCAGATCATCAACACCAGCAACGCTGAGCTGCGCTACCTGGCGGTCAGCACCCAGCAGTCACCCGAGATTTGCGAGTACCCGGATTCCGGCAAATACGCGGTGATGGACGACTTCAAGGTCGACGCCGAGGGCAATGCCTCGGGCTTCGTCGCCGTCGCCAGACCGGCGGACGGCGTGGATTATTGGGACGGCGAGTAGAAGCACCGCAAACCGAATGTGGGAGCAAGCCCGCTCCCACATTCGATCTTTGTTGTTAGGTTACTCGAGGCGGGCCAGACGCTCTTCCAGCGCCGCAATTCGCGCCTCAAGCTCTTCGATTCGCTCAACCGATACGGCGCCACCCGCGCCACGTTCAGCCGGGTTCTGCCGTGCCGCCAGGATCACTTCGATGTCCGCCGGGTCGCCCAAGGCGTGCATGTATCGGTCTTCACGCTGACCGGCCTGGCGCGGGATCAACAGCGCCAGACCGCGAGCGATCAAGCGTTCCAGTTGATGCACCACCTGCTCGGCATCTTCAAAGTCATGCATGCGGCCGCTGCGGGTCAGCAGTTCATTGACCGTTTGCGGACCCCGCAGGAACAGCAGCCCCGCAAGAATGACCTGAGCCGGCACCAGCTCCAGTGCCTTGTCGACTTTGTGTTCCCAGCGATCCGCACGACTGCCCATCACCAGTTTGGTAAAGCCGCGTCCTTCGAGGGCGCGCAGGCTTTGACCGACCTGACCCTGGGTGAGGTTCATCACCGGCTCGCGGCTGGTTTTCTGGTTGCAGGCAATCACCAGCGCATTGAGGGTCAGCGGATAGGTTTCCGGGCTGGTGGCCTGTTTTTCGATCAACGAACCCAGAATGCGGATTTCCGTGCTGTTGAGTCGCGGCTCGTCGAAGGTCGTTTCTTGCTCGGTGCTCATGATTCTGCATTCCTTCCCGGGTTCATGATTTTCTCCTGCTGGCATGCACTTTAGATTGACGTGTGCCAATGGCAACTGAATTCGTCGCCGTACGATTGGCAATGGTCACAAAAGCTAAATCAATCTGTTACGTAATCTTAACAATCAGACGTGCACCGTATGCAGGGCTGCAGAGGACTGCGGCTCATCACGGGTACGGCGAAAATTCCTATCGACGACGTCACCGGCCTTATTAATTGTGCAGTGGAGCAAGGCATGAAGCTGACGTGGGTATCGACCCGCAATAATGCGCTGATCGGCGCGCGCCCGCTATGACCGTACTGGTCACCGGCGCCGCCGGTTTCATCGGGTATCACACGGTCAAGCGCTTGTGTCAGGAAGGTCTTGAGGTGGTCGGTATCGATAATCTCAACGACTACTACAGCGTGGAACTCAAACACGCACGGCTCAAGGAGCTGAAGCCCTTGTCGGGCTTTCATTTCCAGGCACTGGATATCGTCGACAAACCGGCCTTGATGGCATTGTTCAAGGATCATGGCTTCACAGAGGTTATCCATCTGGCTGCCCAGGCGGGCGTTCGCTACTCGCTGGACAACCCGGACGTGTATGCGCAATCGAACCTGACGGGTTTTCTGAATGTGCTGGAAGCCTGCCGGCACCATCGCCCCGAGCATCTGATTTATGCATCGAGCAGCTCGGTGTATGGCACCAACAGCAAAATGCCGTTCAGCGTCGAAGACCCCGTCGATCATCCGATTTCGTTGTATGCCGCCAGTAAGCGTGCCAACGAGCTGATGGCCCACAGCTACTGCCATCTGTATGGGCTGAAGGCCAGTGGCCTGCGTTTTTTTACCGTTTACGGACCTTGGGGGCGCCCCGACATGGCGCTGTTCAAATTTACCGAAGCGATCCTCAACGACAGGCCGATTGACCTCTACAACCAAGGCCAGATGTCGCGTGACTTCACCTACATCGACGACATCGTCGAAAGTATTGCGCGCCTGCGCCCAAGACCGCCGTTATCGGACGGACCTGGCGTTGGCGCCAACCGAATCTTCAACATCGGGCGCGGCACGCCGGTGGCGCTGATGGATTTCGTCGAGTGCCTGGAGTCGGCATTGGACAGGGAAGCCCGGCGCAACTTCCTGCCGCTGCAGGCTGGTGATGTGGTCAAGACCTGGGCGGATGTGTCGGCATTGGCGCAGTGGGTCGATTTCCGTCCACAAGTGACGGTTGAGGCTGGCGTCGCGGAATTTGTGAAGTGGTACCGCCACTTTTACCAGAGATGAAACGTTGGCCCTTGATAATAAAAAATCCAGGGTAATAGGGGCCTCTATGAGCCAAGACATATTTGTATCCGTGCTGATTCCGGCAAAGAACGAGGCGAGCAATCTCAAATCGCTGCTTGAGGAAATCCGTATCGCACTGGTCGATGAGGCGTATGAAATCATCGTCGTGGACGATGGCAGTACTGACACTTCCTTGCAGGACCTGCGACAGACCCGGCACAGCGGCCTGAGCACGTTGCGCATCCTGCGACATGAGCGTTCGCTGGGGCAGAGCACTTCGCTCTACCATGCGGCGCTTGCTGCCCGGGGCCAATGGCTGGCCACGCTCGATGGCGACGGTCAGAACGACCCGGCGGACATCCCCGGCATGCTGGCATTAGTGCGCAGAGAGCAGGGGAGCGTTGACCTTCAGTTGGTGGCCGGGCACCGGGTCAACCGTCGTGATACCGCGAGCAAGCGCTGGGCCTCGCGCTTTGCCAACAGGTTGCGCAGCCGCATGCTCAAGGACCAGACGCCGGACACCGGCTGCGGGCTGAAACTGATACAGCGGGCGGCGTTTCTGCGCTTGCCGTACTTCGATCACATGCACCGGTTCATTCCTGCGCTGATCCAGCGTCATAACGGTCGGATGATCACCCATCCGGTCAACCATCGGCCTCGCACGGCCGGGGTATCCAAATACGGAAATATCGACCGCGCCCTGGTGGGCATTCTCGATCTGATCGGCGTCTGGTGGCTGATCAGGCGCACGCGCCTGCATGCCCATGCGCAGGAGATCGAAGGATGAACCTGTCCCGCGAAACCCTGTGGCTGGTGGTCGGTTTCACTGGCCAGATCGCCTTCACCGGTCGCTTTGTCCTGCAGTGGCTGTACAGCGAATACAAGAAGCGCAGCGTGATTCCGGTGAGCTTCTGGCACCTGAGCATCGTCGGCAGCACGCTGCTGTTCGCTTACGCCATTTACCGACAGGACCCGGTTTTCATCGCCGGTCAGGCGTTCGGCTCCATCGTCTATTTGCGCAACCTGCAATTGATTGCCCGCAGCACAACCTTGAAGGACTGAACCGTGCGCCGAACCCTGTCACCCAGCGTCGAATGCCTGGGGCTGATGTTGCTTGCTCTTTTATTGGTCGGCGCCGGATTCGGGCTGCGTCAGCCGCAGAATGTCGACGAGGAGCGTTTCCTCGGTGTTGCGCTGGAGATGCTGCACAACGGTTCTTGGCTGATTCCGCACCGAGCCGCCGAGATCTACGGCGATAAACCACCGATTTTCATGTGGACGGTGGCGTTTTTTACCTGGATCACCGGGATGCCCGCGCTTGCCCTTTATATTCCGGGGCTTTTGTCTGCCACTTCGGTCACGGCCATGCTCTACGACCTGGGTCGTCGGTTGTGGAATCAGCGGGCCGGACGAACAGCAGCGCTGTTGTACTTGGCCACCTATCAGACGTACAGCATTCTGCGGACCGGTCAGATCGACAGTTTTCTGATTCTGTTCACTTCTCTGGGGATGTACGGCCTGGCCCGTCACCTGCTGCTCGGGCCCGCCTGGCGTTGGTTCTACGCGGGTTGCGCGGCCATGGGCATTGGCGTGATCACCAAAGGGGTCGGCTTTCTCCCGGCGTTGATGCTGATTCCGTATGCCTACGCGGTGCGCAAAGGCTGGCCCGGGGTGGTGGCCATGCCGGGCGAGGCGCGCAAGTGGTGCCTGGGCCTGTTGGTGGTGCTTGGCGCCGTCGCGATCTGGCTGCTGCCGTTGGCGGTGTCCATCGCGTTCAATGGCGCCGCTGACGAAATCGCCTACGCACGGGAAATTCTGCTGCGCCAGACTGCGGGGCGCTATGCCGCCGCGTGGGACCACCGAGAACCGTTCTGGTACTTCTTCGTCAACGTCATCCCGCAATACTGGATGCCGTTGGTGCTGGCCTTGCCGTGGCTCGTGCCCGCCTGGCGCAGGCAGTTGCGCAAGCGCGACGGTCGAGTGCTGGTGCTGCTGGGTTGGGTTGTACTGGTCGTACTGTTCTTTTGCCTGAGCAGCGGCAAACGCAAGTTGTACATTTATCCGGCGTTGCCAGGGCTGGTGCTGGTTGTCGCGCCGCTGATTCCGTGGCTGCTCAAGCGCTGGTTCGGCAAGCGACCGCGCGGTCGGCGGGTATTCCAGGTAGTGGCCGTCACGTGGTTCACGCTGTGGTTCGCTCGCGGTTTCATCGACCCGGTCAAGGACGGACCCAATCCCCACGAGGCGCTGATGGCGCAAGCAGCGACCATGACTCAAGGCGCAGATCTGGTGCTGGTCAACTGGCGCGAAGGCCATTGGTTGTTCGCCCGACAGCCGATCGTGCATTTCGGGATGATCGGCTCCACGGTCGAGCAGGCCGCTCAATGGCTGCGCGAACACCGTCAGGCGTACGCCTTGGTGCCGGATGAACTGCTGAGCCAGTGTTTCAATCCGCAGGCCGCCCGTGAACTGGGCGAAACTTCGCGCGCACAGTGGTCGATTGTCGGTGCCGATGCCGATAACGGCCGTTGTCATCCCGGACAGCCCGCCAATATCTATCGCTTCACCTGGGACCGCTCATGGCTATAATCGCCCCACGTTCCCTCCTGTCACAACACGAGACTGCCATGACTATTTCCCTGTACGCCGCTTCCGTTCCGGTTTTCAAACAAATGCTCAACGCCTTGAGCGATGTTTTGAACAAGGCCGAAGCCCACGCCACTGCCAAGAACATCGACCCGAACGCTTTCCTGCAAGCCCGTCTGTACCCGGACATGTTCCCGCTGGTCCGTCAGGTGCAGATCGCCGTTGATTTCGCCAAAGGCGTTTCCGCGCGTCTGGCCGAAGTTGAACTGCCGAAATACGACGACACCGAAACCACCTTCGCCGAGCTGCAAGCGCTGATCGCCAAAGTGCTGGCCTTCATCGGTGAGATCAAACCGGAACAGATCGACGGCAAGGAAGGCATCGAAATCATTACCCGTCAGGGCACGCCGAAAGAGAAGCGCTTCACCGGCCAGGCTTACCTGCTGAGCTACGGCCTGCCGCAATTCTTCTTCCACGTCACCACCACCTACGCACTGCTGCGTCACAACGGTGTGGAAGTGGGCAAGCGCGATTACATGGGCGCGTTCTAAACCTCCCGACGTAAAAAAGCCCGCCAAGGTGTGAACCTTGGCGGGCTTTATTTTGTGGATCAAAAGATCGCAGCCTCGTTTCACTCGACAGCTCCTACAGGCGGTACGCATCTCAATGTAGGAGCTGTCGAGTGAAACGAGGCTGCGATCTTTTGATCTTGGTTACGCCATACGTTGTGTTTTCTGCTCTTCGCCCAGGCACGCCGCCGCGGTGAACAGTACGTCGGTGGAGGAGTTCAGCGCGGTTTCCGCCGAGTCCTGCAGCACACCGATGATGAACCCGACGGCCACCACCTGCATGGCGATTTCACTGGGGATGCCAAACAGGCTGCACGCCAGTGGAATCAACAGCAACGAACCGCCCGCCACGCCCGAAGCGCCACACGCACAGATCGCGGCGACGATGCTCAGCAGGATGGCAGTCGGAATGTCCACGGCGATGCCCAGCGTATGCACGGCGGCCAGGGTCAGCACGGTGATGGTGATCGCCGCGCCCGCCATGTTGATGGTCGCGCCCAGCGGGATCGAGACCGAGTAAGTGTCTTCGTGCAGGCCCAGGCGCTTGCTCAACTCCAGATTGACCGGAATGTTCGCCGCCGAGCTGCGGGTGAAAAATGCGGTGATACCGCTTTCGCGCAAGCACGTGATCACCAGTGGATACGGGTTGCGACGCAGCTTCCAGAACACGATGACCGGGTTCATCACCAGCGCCACAAACAGCATGCAGCCCAACAACACCGCCAGCAGATGCACATAGCCGATCAAGGCACCGAAACCAGAGTTGGCGAGGGTCGAAGCCACCAGGCCGAAAATGCCCAGCGGCGCGAAACGAATCACCAAGCGCACGATCAGGGTCACGCCGTTGGACAAGTCGCCGAGCACCTCGCGAGTGGTGTCACCAGCATGGCGAATGGCAACGCCCATGCCAATCGCCCACGCCAGAATGCCGATGAAGTTGGCATTCATCAGCGCACTGACCGGGTTGTCGACCACGCTCAGCAGCAGACTTTGCAGCACTTCACTGATCCCGCCCGGTGCGGTCACCGCAACGTCGTGAGTGGCCAATACCAGGCTCGACGGGAACAACGTACTGGCGACAACGGCCACCACTGCCGCCGCAAACGTTCCCAGCAGATACAGGAACAGAATCGGTCGGATGTGGGTTTCCTGGCCGTGCTTATGGTTGGCAATCGAGGCCATGACCAGCACGAACACCAGAATCGGCGCGACGGCTTTCAGTGCCGATACGAAGACTTTGCCGATGAATGCGGTGGACTTCGCCACCTCCGGCGCGAACAGGGCCAGGGCAATACCGGCGATCAGGCCGATGATGATTTGTGTGACCAGGCTTAAGCGTTGCAGGCGTAACCATAGCGAAGGGGTTGGAGCGGTCATAAAACGGCATCTCTGATTTTTTTTAGGTGCGGGGGTATCGCGACATCAATGCCAATCAATGGCCGATGAATAGGGTGTACGTATCGCAGGGCGCGGACTTTATCACAGCGTGGTCTTCATCCTTCAGACCTGTGACGATCTGCCGCCCGCGGGGTCAACGAGATCGGCAGGTTCGTGCAACCCTGATCGGAAACACTCTGTTAAGATTCGCCATCCTCATTTTCAAGTCATGCCAGTGGGCCTTCGGGTTATCGCTGGTGTTGTCGTTTTCTGGAGTTCTGCATGCTGTTGCCCATCCTTCTGTTGTCTGCCGCCGGTTTTACGGTGCTGACCACGGAATTCGTCATCGTCGGCCTGTTACCGGCGATCGCTCGAGACCTTGAAGTCAGCATCCCCCAAGCGGGTTTGCTGGTGACCTTGTTCGCCTTCACGGTCGCCGCATTCGGGCCGTTCCTGACTGCGTATTTCGCCCGGTTCGAGCGCCGCAAATTGTTCATCTCGGTGCTGATCATGTTCGGCCTGGCCAACACCCTCGCGGCGTTTGCGCCGAACATCTGGGTGATGGCCGCCGCTCGGTTGATCCCCGCGTTGGGGCTGCCAGTGTTCTGGGCGCTGGCCAGCGAAACCGCGGTGGACATTGTCGGCCCGGACTACGCCGGTCGCGCCATCGCCAAGATTGGTTTCGGCATTGTCTGCGCCACGGTGTTCGGCATTCCGGTGGGCACACTGATCTCCGATGCGTTCGGTTGGCGCAGTGCCTTCGGCATTCTGGCGGTGATCGCGTTTGCCAAGGCATTGCTGCTGTTTATCTACCTGCCGAAAACCAATCTGCATCAGCATCAAGTGAGCTTCAGTTCGCAATTCAAAATTTTGCGCAGCCCGCTGATGGTGGGGCATGTGCTGCTGTCGATCCTGGTGTTCAGCGGCATGTTCACCGCTTATACCTACCTGGCGGACATTCTTGAGCGCCTGGCCGGTTTCAACGGCACGGTGGTCGGCTGGTGCCTGATGGGCTTCGGCGCGGTCGGCTTGATCGGCAACTCACTGGGCGGCCGCGCGGTGGATCGTCATCCGTTGATCGCCTCGATGATGTTCTGCGCGTTCATGATCGCCGGCCTGGTGGCGTTGGTGCCGAACATTCATTCGCCGCTGGGCCTGGCGGCGGCAATGGGGATTTGGGGCGTGACTCAGGCGGCGTTGTTCCTGGTCAGCCATGTGCGATTGATGAAGGCTGCACCCGAAGCGCCGGCGTTCGCGGCATCGCTGAACATTGCCGGGGCTAACCTCGGTATCGGCCTGGGCGCCATGATCGGCGGTCGGGTCATCGACGGTGTCGGCCTGCAAGGTCTTGGTTTCGCGGCGGCCGCTTTTATCCTCGCCTCGATCCTCTTGGCCATCGCGCTGATGACTTTCAAGCCCCGCGAAGTCTGCGCCTGACACCTCACATCTCGGTGAACAGCTCGCGTCGGGCACCTTCGGTAATGGCGACAATGCCGGGGTGCTTGACCTTGCGTTCGACCGAAATGGCGTAGAACGACTCGGTCACCGCGTCGGTCTGGCCAATCAATTCCACGCCGTATTGGCGTATCACTTCATCGGCAATCACGCTCGGGCCGATGAAGATCCCGCTGCCGGATTGGCCGAAAGCCTGCATCAAGGCGCTGTCGTCGAATTCGCCGACGATGCGCGGCTGGATCTGCTGCTCGGCAAACCAGCGCTGCAAGCGACTGCGCACCACGGTCTCCGGCCCTGGAATCAGCAGCGGTGCGCTGTGCAGGTTGCGGGGGAAATCCTGACCGTATTGCGCCGCCAGTTCAGCGGTAGCGAAGAAGCTGATCCCGCATTCCCCGAGTTTCTGGCTGTAGCCCTTGATGTCCAGGTGCGAGGGCATCGGGCTGTCGGAAATCACCAGGTCGAGCCGCTGGATCGCCAGGTCGGCGAGCAGGCGTTCCAGCTTGTCTTCTCGACAGGTGATGCGCAGCGGCTCGCTCAACTCCATGGTTGGCGCAATCAGGCGATAGACGATGGATTTGGGCACCACATCGGCCACGCCAACCCGAAACAGAATCTGCTGTTCGTTGGGCTGTGCTCGCAGCATCAGCTCCAGTTCGTCGCCCAGCTGAAACATTTGCTCGGCGTAGGGCAGTGTCTGACGGCCGGCCTCCGTAAGCTCAAGCTGCCGGCCGACCCGGCGAAACAGCTCGATGCCATAGGTTTGTTCGAGCAGGGAAATCTGCCCGCTGATGGTCTGCGGCGTCAGGTTCAACTGCTCGCAGGCGCGCACGATGCTGCCGGTCTTGGCCACCACCCAGAAATAATGCAATTGCCGATAGTTGAGCATGACGATCTACAGTTCGTTAAAACCGAAGTATAGCCGCTAAAAATACGAATTTTCCTGAAGTGTTTGCCTCCTTAGAATGCTCCGCTATCGACGGGTGGCCTTTTCGGCCCTGTCTGTTCTATCGAGGAAAGCATCATGAAGCTTAAAACCACGGCACTGTTGATCACGTCTTTACTGGTCCTGGCCGGTTGTGACCAGGCCGAAAAAAGCGCTCAACAACTGATGGGCAAGGCTGCCGAAACCGCCAAACAAGCGATCGACGACACCCACAAAGCCGCAGAGCAGGCAATCAGTGACGCCACTGGCGGGCTTATCAGCAAGAAAGAACAACCGGCCGAAGATAAAGCGAAAACCGAATCGTCGTCCCAGGAAATCTAAACCGTCTTAAAAGAGTCAGGACTGACCCATGGAATACCTTTTAGAACTTGCTGCAAGCCCCACCGCCTGGGTCGCCCTGGCTACGTTGATCGTCATGGAAATCGTGCTCGGCATCGATAACCTGATCTTCATTTCGATCCTGACCAATAAACTGCCCGAGCAGCACCGACAGAAGGCGCGGCGCATTGGTATCGGCATGGCACTGATCCTGCGACTGGCGCTGTTGAGCACCATCGCGTTCATCGTCCAGTTGACTGAGCCTGTGATCGATATCTTCGGCCAGACGTTCTCCTGGAAGGACATGATTCTGATTGCCGGCGGCCTGTTCCTGTTGTGGAAGGCGACCACCGAGATCCATCACAGCATGGACCCAGCGCCAGATGATCCAACGTCGGCCACCTCGACCGTGACCTTGGGCTTTGCCGCCGCGATTGGTCAGATCCTGCTGCTGGACATGGTGTTCTCCATCGACAGCATCATTACCGCTGTCGGCATGACCGAGCATTTGCCGATCATGATCATCGCGGTGGTGGTGTCGGTACTGGTTATGTTGCTGGCGGCTGATCCCCTGGCCAAGTTCATCAACGACAACCCGACGGTGGTGATGCTGGCGCTGGGCTTCCTGATCATGATCGGCATGACGCTGATCGCCGAAGGTTTCGGCGCCCATGTACCGAAAGGTTACGTGTATGCGGCCATGGCGTTCTCGGCGACGATCGAGGGGTTGAACATGATGTCGCGACGGGCAAAGCAGAAGCGTATCGCCGCTGAAGCATAACCTGCGTTAAACGAAACGGCCGCCGGTGCTCGAAAGAGCCCAGGCGGCCGTTTTTGTCTGGATACACAAGTGTGTCGGTCAATGCGCGGTAGCGTGCTGCTCAGCGGTCTTATCGGGTTTCGCCACCGGCGTCGATTGAGCCGGATGATGGTGCCGGCGGGTAATGCGCAGGACTCCCCATAACATGGCGGTGGCAACGGCCAGCCAACCAGAAATCAACATCACAATGGTCATTGTCAGGCTCATCAGTGCCTCCTCTTCGCCCTGCTGCGGGCACACACTCTTTGCACATGACAGTCTAGTCGCTGCTGTGTTTCAGGCTATTGACCAAAGGTCCGCTGTGACCAATCAGTTCGCTCTATCGAATGCCATCATCTGCCGGTTAAGGCTATACCGCTGCCGCGCGGCGTCCTATGATCGACGGCCAAGCCGGGAGCGCGAATGCCTGGCGTCTAAATCAAGAGAGTGATGATGGTGCGGGTATTTTCTCGAATTCGATCTTTAGTGCTGGTCGTTGGCTGCGTTGCCGGTCTGGCTGGCTGCGCAGGGAGTGTGGCACCTGAAATCAAGCGCCTGCCGGAGCGTGTCGAGCTCAGTGGCACGTTCTACCGTGGCGTGGCGAATCAGAGTGGGCCGCAAGTGCTGGCCAGCATGTTGTCCCAGCAAGGCATTGTGATTACGCCAGGTTTGCTCGAAAAACCGTTGCATTTGCCGGGTGCCGAAGCCCAGTTGCAGCAGAACATGCAGAACCTCGCTCGCGAGTACGGCATGGTCGTCTATCCCCTCGACAGCAATCTGCCTGCTCTGTTGACCCAGGTGGCGGCCGGTTACCCGGTAATGGTGCGTTTCACGGAAGGCTCGGCGTTCTGGGCTGAACCGCGTTACGCCATTCTTGCCGGGTACAACCGTCAGAAGCAGACAGTGCTGCTGCGCTCGGGTATGAATCGTCGGGAGTTGATGGGCTTCGGTTCGTTTGAATCGGCGCTCAAGGATGCCGGTGGCTGGGCCGTGCTGATCCAGAAGCCGGATCAACTGCCGGCCAATGTCGATCAGCAGCGATGGCTCAAGGCCGCGAGCGATCTTGCCCAGGCAGGTCAGGAACAGGCGGCCGCCAGGGCGAAGAAAGCGCTGAACGCGCAATAAGTCCGTTCGTCATCTGTCGGGCACCCCTGCACGTTGCCGACCTCTAAAGAAGTAGGGCCCGGATTTCTCCGGGTCAGACTCAAAGGAGGCGCCCATGGCAACTTCCACTACCCCTGTCGGCCCGCATTCATCTGAGCATTCTTCGGGTAATGAGTTGGGCTTCGATCCCGATTCGCCGGACCTCGCCGATCCTCAGGTCGACCCCATCGGACCCGCCAGGGCGCCCAGGGATGTGAAGCCGGGCGACAATCCCAAGGCGCCTGCGAAGCCTTACGATCCACTCGCCGATCTGAAACCCTGAGCCTGAGTGAGGTGCATATGTCTACCGATTCGAGTTTCGACGACAAACGTCCGGACAGCGTTCCAACCACGCCGGAAGAGGGTGTTGACCCCGTGATGGATCCGAACAGCCCGTTAAGGGATCCTTTGGCCAGGCCAGTAGTTGTGCCCACGGAGCATCCACAAGGCTGGAAAGACCCGAGTGCCGGGGACGGCATTCCGGATGACGACCAGATGCCGTTGCCCAATGATTAACGCCGGACGAAAAAAAGCCCCGAATAGTCGGGGCTTTCTTTTACCTGTCGTTTAGTTATTTCGACGCTTCAACCACGCCGCTCTGACGATGCTTGAGGTTCTTGTCGGATTTGTACTGCAAGGCTGCAGTCGGCACGTTCGTGCCCCTGCCGGTTTCCACCCAACTGCGAATGCGAGTGGCATCGGCAAAGTGCGTGTACTTGCCAAAGGCGTCGAGGATGACCAGCGCAACCGGGCGATTGCCCATGCTGGTGACCAGCACCAGGCAGTGACCAGCCTCGTTGGTGAAGCCGGTTTTCGTCAGCTTGATGTCCCAGTTCGGCTTGTTGACCAAATGGTCGGTATTACGGAAACCCAGGCTGTAGTTGGGTTTACGGAACGAGACGGTTTTTTCCTTGGTCGTACTCAGCTCAGTCAATAGCGGGTACTTGTGCGCAGCGATCAGCAGTTTGCTCAGGTCGCGGGCCGTGGACACGTTGCGAGGGGAGAGGCCGGTGGGTTCGACGAAGTGCGTGTTGGTCATGCCCAATGCTTTCGCTTTGGCATTCATTGCGGCAATGAACGCGACGTAGCCACCCGGATAGTGATGGGCCAGGCTCGCGGCAGCGCGGTTTTCCGAGGACATCAGGGCGATCAGCAGCATTTCCTTGCGCGGCATTTCGCTGTTGAGTTTGACCCGGGAGAACACGCCTTTCATTTCCGGGGTGTCGCTGATGTTGATGTTGATGTATTCGTCCATGTTCTGCCTGGCTTCAACCACAACCAGCCCGGTCATCAGTTTGCTGACGGAAGCGATCGGCACAACCACGTCGGGATTGCTGGCATAGATGACTTTGTTGGTCTGCAGATCCATCAGCAATGCGCTGCCGGAAGCGATCTTCAGTGATGACGTATCGCGCGGCGCCGAAGTGGTGTCGGCAGCGTTGACCATTGGCGTGGTGAAAGTCCCTGTAAATGCAAAAAATAGGCTCAGGATGGAAAGACGGATTTTCACGCTGGCAGACTCGTTAGGTGTGGATAAGCCGTTCTGTAACGGGTTGTTTCTTTAAAAACGACGCATTTTAGGAGTATGGCTGAAGAACTGTCGATGGTTGATCAATGAACAGATCAAAGTCCTTGAAAACCCCTACAAGCAGTAGGTTTCCGGCGAGCGGTAACGTTTTTAATTCAGACAAAAAGAACCCCGCCAATGGCGGGGTTCCTTGGTTCGTCGCAGCCATGAAAATGCGAACTCAGCTGTGCAGTGTTTCGGCTGCGTACAGCGTGTTTTCCAGCAGGCAAGCGCGGGTCATCGGGCCAACGCCACCCGGGACTGGGGTGATCCAGCCGGCGCGGGGCAGGGCGGTGTCGTAGATCACGTCACCGACCAGTTTGCCGTCTTCCTGGCGGTTGATGCCGACGTCGATCACGATCGCGCCTTCCTTGATCCACTCACCTTTTACCAGCCCCGGCTTGCCGGCGGCGACCACCACCAGATCGGCGCGACCGACGTGGCCTGCCAGATCCTTGGTGAAGCGGTGGGTGACGGTCACGGTGCAGCCGGCCAGCAGCAATTCCATTGCCATCGGGCGGCCAACAATGTTGGAGGCCCCGACAACCACTGCGTCCATCCCGTAGAGATCGACACCGGTACTTTCCAGCAGCGTCATGATGCCTTTAGGCGTGCACGGACGCAGCAGCGGAATACGCTGGGCCAGACGGCCGACGTTATAAGGGTGGAAACCGTCGACGTCCTTGTCTGGACGAATGCGCTCCAGCAATTTGGAGGCGTCCAGGTGTTCAGGTAACGGCAGCTGAAGCAGAACGCCATCAATCGCCGAGTCGTCGTTCAGGCGATCGATCAGATCGGTCAGCGCTTCTTGAGTGGTTTCGGAAGGCAGGTCGTAGGCTTGGGAAATGAAGCCGACCTCTTCACAGTCTTTACGCTTGTGCGAGACATAAACCTGAGAGGCAGGATCGCTGCCGACCAGGATCACCGCGAGGCCGGGCGTGCGCAGACCTTGCTGGCGACGCTCGTTGACGCGTTTGGCGATCTGCTGGCGCAGGCTGGCGGCGATCGATTTGCCGTCGATTAGTTGTGCAGTCATTGCGCGTGATTAACCATCGAGAGGGGAAAAAAAGAGAACGCATTCTCGCATGTCATGAGGTGAGGGCAAAGGCGCTTGGTCTGCAAATTCCTCTAAGCCCTTTAATTAAATGAATTTTTTATAAAAAGGATTTGACGGCCTTCGGGGCGCTCTATACTATTCGTCGCACTTGTCGGGCACAGCCTAGCACTGGATGAGAAGGTCGAGCGGAATTGCGATTCTGCGAGGCTGGAAAGCACTTAGTTTGTAGTCCTCCAAGAGTGCAGATTAATAAGGCGCCCGTAGCTCAGCTGGATAGAGCATCCGCCTTCTAAGCGGATGGTCGCAGGTTCGAGTCCTGCCGGGTGCGCCATTAGGCAGCTTTGGCACAAGTAGCGCAATATGGTGGGCGTAGCTCAGTTGGTAGAGCACGGGATTGTGACTCCCGTTGTCGAGGGTTCGATCCCCTTCGTCCACCCCATATTTCGAAAGGCGCCAGATTAACAGTCTGGCGCCTTTGCTTTAACAGCTTCAAACCGCGGATGTGGTGGAATTGGTAGACACACTGGATTTAGGTTCCAGCGCCGCAAGGTGTAAGAGTTCGAGTCTCTTCATCCGCACCAAATAAAGCTTCACCCAGGCCGGTTGGTTTGGTTGGGGCGCAGCAAAGGAGTTTTTGGCTTCTTTGTCAGGCAATATGGTGGGCGTAGCTCAGTTGGTAGAGCACGGGATTGTGACTCCCGTTGTCGAGGGTTCGATCCCCTTCGTCCACCCCATATTTCGAGAGGCGCCAGATTTAACAGTCTGGCGCCTTTTTTGTTTTAGCGGTTCGAGTATCAATCGGCTGCATGTCCTGGGTCGCAGGGGTGGGGTGTTTCGTCGTATTTATGTTTCTCGATGATGCCGCGCCGCCCGCCGGCCTTGCTCGCAAGACCGGCTGTCAGGGAGATGATTGGCAACTTCTTCTATATATAGAAGGATTGGTGCAGAGCCCTGGCGTGACTGGCTGTATTTGCTAACAGGGCGAGGCACAACCGTTTGTCCCTCGCCTATAAATTGCCTGCTGCTTTTTTACCCGTTTTCAGTAGGGTGACTTCTTGAGTTTGACCCACTAGAATGCATGCCCTTGATTCTGGGGTCGGAAACGGCCGGCTAACGTCTGTGCAACGAGGAATATCCATGCAAGTTTCTGTTGAAAATACTTCTGCTCTTGAGCGCCGCATGAGCATCACCGTGCCGGCTGAGCGCATCGAGACTCAGGTCAACAAGCGTCTGCAGCAGACTGCCCAAAAGGCCAAGATTGCTGGCTTCCGTCCAGGCAAAGTGCCAATGAGTGAAATCAAGCGCCGTTTTGGTGCTGATGCACGTCAGGAAGCGGTTGGCGACGTGATCCAGTCTTCTTTCTACGAAGCTGTTGTTGAACAAAAGCTGAACCCGGCTGGCGCTCCTTCGATCGAGCCGAAATCGCTGGAAGCTGGCAAAGACCTGGAATACGTCGCGGTTTTCGAAGTGTTCCCTGAGTTCACCGTTGCCGGTTTCGAAGGTATCGCGGTTGAGCGCCTGAGCGCTGACGTGGCTGATGCCGATCTGGACAAAATGCTGGAAGTGCTGCGCAAGCAGAACACTCGTTTCGAAGTGGCCGATCGCGCTGCTCAAAACGAAGACCAGCTGAACATCGATTTCGTTGGCAAGGTCGACGGTGAAGTGTTCGCTGGCGGTTCCGCCAAAGGTACTCAGCTGGTTCTGGGTTCCGGCCGCATGATCCCTGGTTTTGAAGACGGTCTGGTTGGCGCTAAAGCCGGCGAAGAGCGCGTTCTGAACCTGACCTTCCCAGAGGACTATCAGAACCTCGACCTGGCAGGCAAAACTGCTGAGTTCACCGTGACCGTGAACACTGTTTCCGAGCCAAAACTGCCAGAACTGACCGAAGAATTCTTCGCTCAATTCGGCATCAAGGAAACTGGTCTGGAAGGCTTCCGCACCGAAGTTCGCAAGAACATGGAGCGTGAACTGCGTCAGGCGATCAAATCCAAGGTCAAGAATCAGGTAATGGACGGTCTGCTGGCCACCAACCCGATCGAAGTGCCTAAGGCTCTGCTGTCCAACGAAGTTGACCGTCTGCGCGTGCAGGCTGTTCAGCAGTTCGGTGGCAACATCAAGCCTGAGCAACTGCCGGCCGAGCTGTTCGAAGAGCAAGCCAAGCGCCGCGTTGTGCTGGGTCTGATCGTGGCTGAAGTGGTCAAGCAATTCGACCTCAAGCCTGACGAAGCCCGCGTTCGTGAAATGATTCAGGAAATGGCTTCGGCTTACCAAGAGCCTGAGCAGGTTGTGTCTTGGTACTACAAGAACGACCAGCAACTGAACGAAGTCCGTTCGGTTGTGCTGGAAGAACAAGTTGTGGATACTGTTCTGCAGAAAGCTAGCGTGACCGACAAATCGGTCTCTTACGAAGAAGCAGTCAAGCCGGTAGAAGCTCCACAAGCCGACTGATCGTTTTTGCGGTAAGAAGTACACACCATAAGCCAGCCTTCGTGCTGGCTTATGCGTATTCAAGACATAACTATTTGGGAGTGACTGCAGAGCATGTTCCGAAATTCGTATATTCAGCAGAACTCTGATATCCAGGCCGCAGGCGGCCTGGTCCCGATGGTTGTCGAGCAGTCTGCTCGTGGCGAGCGCGCCTATGACATCTACTCGCGCCTTCTCAAGGAGCGAGTGATCTTTCTGGTTGGTCCGGTAGAGGACTACATGGCCAACCTGATCTGTGCGCAACTGCTGTTCCTTGAAGCGGAAAACCCGGACAAGGACATCCATCTCTATATCAACTCCCCGGGCGGTTCGGTGACGGCGGGCATGTCGATCTACGACACCATGCAGTTCATCAAGCCAAACGTGTCGACCACCTGTATCGGTCAAGCGTGCAGCATGGGTGCGTTTCTATTGACGGCCGGTGCCGCTGGCAAGCGTTACTGCCTGCCGAACTCGCGTGTGATGATTCACCAGCCACTGGGCGGTTTCCAGGGCCAGGCTTCGGATATCGAAATCCATGCCAAGGAAATCCTCTTCATTCGTGAGCGTCTCAACACGCTGATGGCCAAGCATAGCGGGCACACTCTTGAAGAAATCGAGCGCGATACCAACCGCGATAATTTCATGAGTGCAGAAGCAGCGCGTGAATACGGGTTGATCGATGAAGTGATCAGCCAGCGCCCCGCTTAAATTAAGCAGCTCAAAATAGGGTTGGTCGGCGCGTCCGATCACTAGCGGGCTTGAAAAAGCCCGCAATAGCCTTCATCTTGTGTTGCAAGCCTATCGGATTTGGATCGAACGAATGACTGACACCCGCAACGGCGAGGACAACGGCAAGCTGCTCTATTGCTCCTTCTGTGGCAAAAGCCAGCATGAAGTGCGCAAATTGATTGCCGGCCCCTCGGTCTTTATCTGCGACGAGTGCGTCGACCTGTGCAATGACATCATCCGTGAGGAGGTGCAGGAAGCCCAGGCCGAAAGCAGCGCGCATAAATTGCCTTCGCCTAAAGAAATCAGCGGCATCCTTGATCAGTACGTGATTGGTCAGGAGCGTGCGAAAAAGGTTCTGGCCGTAGCGGTGTACAACCACTACAAGCGCCTGAACCAGCGTGATAAAAAGAATGACGATGTCGAACTTGGCAAGAGCAACATCTTGCTGATCGGCCCGACAGGCTCGGGTAAAACCCTGCTTGCCGAAACACTGGCCCGCTTGCTGAACGTTCCGTTCACCATCGCCGACGCAACCACCCTCACCGAGGCAGGTTACGTGGGTGAAGATGTCGAAAACATCATTCAGAAGCTGCTGCAGAAGTGCGATTACGACGTAGAAAAGGCCCAAATGGGCATTGTCTACATCGATGAGATCGACAAGATCTCGCGCAAGTCTGACAACCCGTCGATCACCCGGGACGTTTCCGGTGAAGGCGTGCAGCAGGCCCTGCTCAAGTTGATCGAAGGCACGGTCGCTTCCGTTCCGCCTCAAGGTGGTCGCAAGCATCCGCAGCAGGAATTCCTTCAGGTCGACACCCGTAACATCCTGTTCATCTGCGGTGGTGCGTTCTCCGGTCTGGAAAAGGTTATTCAAAACCGTTCCACCAAGGGCGGCATCGGTTTCAACGCGGAAGTGCGCAGCAAGGAAGAAGGCAAGAAAGTCGGTGAGTCCCTGCGTGAAGTCGAGCCTGACGATCTGGTCAAGTTCGGTCTGATCCCTGAATTCGTCGGTCGTCTGCCGGTACTTGCCACGCTGGACGAGCTTGATGAGGCTGCGTTGATGCAGATTCTCACCGAGCCGAAAAATGCTCTGACCAAACAGTATGCCAAGCTGTTCGAGATGGAAGGTGTGGACCTGGAATTCCGGGCCGACGCTCTGAAATCGGTCGCCAAACGTGCCCTGGAACGCAAAACCGGTGCCCGTGGACTGCGCTCGATTCTCGAAGGCGTATTGCTCGACACTATGTATGAAATCCCCTCGCAGTCCGAGGTGAGTAAAGTAGTGATCGACGAAAGCGTTATAGAAGGCAAGTCCAAGCCACTGTATATCTACGAAAACAGTGAGCCGGCTGCCAAGGCAGCGCCAGACGCCTAAGCGTCACGCTGCTGGAATAAAGAAGGGGCCTTCGGGCCCCTTTGCTTTTTGCGCGTTTTAACACCTTCTTTAAGCTTGTTTTTTTTGAAGGTAGCCCCCATCTTGGTTTCAAGCTCACTTCCATCTGTTTACGGCCTTATGGCCGCCGTAGAGGCGAAATCATGAAGACAACCATCGAATTGCCTCTCCTGCCATTGCGTGATGTTGTGGTTTATCCGCACATGGTTATCCCGCTGTTCGTGGGGCGCGAGAAATCCATCGAAGCCCTCGAGGCAGCGATGACGGGCGACAAGCAGATCCTTCTGCTGGCTCAGAGAAACCCTGCTGACGACGATCCCGGTGAAGATGCACTTTATCGCGTAGGTACCATTGCTACCGTTCTACAGCTGCTCAAGCTGCCTGACGGCACGGTCAAGGTTTTGGTCGAAGGTGAGCAGCGGGGCGCCGTTGAGCGTTTCAGCGAAGTGGACGGCCACTGCCGTGCCGAAGTCTCATTGATCGACGAAGTCGACGCGCCAGAGCGCGAGTCGGAAGTATTCGTACGCAGCCTGCTGGCTCAGTTCGAACAATATGTGCAGCTGGGCAAGAAAGTACCGGCTGAAGTCCTGTCGTCGCTCAACAGCATCGACGAACCAGGTCGCCTGGTCGACACCATGGCCGCACACATGGCCCTGAAGATCGAGCAGAAGCAGGAAATCCTCGAAATCATCGATTTGTCGGCCCGGGTCGAGCACGTTCTGGCGTTGCTGGATGCCGAGATCGACCTGCTGCAAGTCGAAAAACGCATTCGTGGTCGCGTCAAAAAACAAATGGAGCGCAGCCAGCGCGAGTACTACCTGAATGAGCAGATGAAGGCCATTCAAAAAGAGCTCGGCGACAGCGACGAAGGCCACAACGAAATCGAAGAGCTGAAAAAGCGCATCGATGCCGCTGGTCTGCCGAAGGATGCCTTGGCCAAAGCCCAGGGTGAACTGAACAAGTTAAAACAAATGTCGCCAATGTCTGCGGAAGCGACCGTGGTGCGCTCGTATATTGACTGGCTGGTTCAGGTGCCGTGGAAGGCGCAGAGCAAAGTGCGTCTGGATCTTGCGCGCGCTGAAGACATTCTCGATGCAGACCACTATGGTCTGGAAGAAGTCAAAGAACGGATCCTCGAATACCTCGCCGTGCAAAAACGCGTGAAGAAAATTCGTGGCCCTGTGTTGTGCCTGGTCGGTCCTCCTGGGGTGGGTAAAACCTCTCTGGCGGAGTCGATTGCTCACGCTACCAACCGGAAATTCGTGCGCATGGCCCTCGGTGGCGTGCGTGATGAAGCGGAAATTCGTGGTCATCGCCGTACTTATATCGGTTCGATGCCAGGAAGATTGATTCAAAAGATGACAAAAGTGGGCGTCCGCAACCCGCTGTTCCTGCTCGATGAAATCGACAAAATGGGCAGCGACATGCGTGGCGATCCGGCGTCGGCGTTGCTGGAAGTGCTCGACCCTGAGCAGAACCACAACTTCAACGATCACTATCTGGAAGTCGACTACGACTTGTCCGATGTGATGTTCCTTTGCACCTCGAACTCCATGAACATTCCACCCGCCTTGCTGGACCGGATGGAAGTGATTCGTCTGCCGGGTTACACCGAAGACGAAAAGATCAACATTGCCGTCAAATACCTTTCGCCAAAGCAGATTACGGCTAACGGCTTGAAAAAAGGCGAGCTGGAATTCGACGCCGAGGCGATCCGCGACATCATCCGCTACTACACCCGCGAAGCCGGTGTACGTGGGCTGGAACGCCAGATTGCCAAGGTTTGCCGCAAGGCGGTCAAAGAGCATGCAATGGAAAAACGCTTCTCGGTGAAGGTCACTGCCGAGATGCTGGAACACTTCCTGGGCGTGCGCAAATTCCGCTACGGTCTGGCCGAATCGCAGGATCAGATCGGTCAGGTCACCGGGCTGGCGTGGACTCAGGTGGGCGGCGAATTGCTGACCATCGAAGCCGCCGTCGTACCGGGTAAAGGCCAGTTGATCAAGACCGGTTCCTTGGGTGACGTCATGGTCGAATCGATCACTGCGGCCCTGACCGTTGTTCGCAGTCGCGCGAAGAGCCTGGGGATTCCCCTGGACTTCCACGAGAAGCGCGACACGCATATCCACATGCCGGAAGGGGCGACCCCGAAGGACGGCCCTAGCGCCGGTGTGGGCATGTGCACGGCTCTGGTATCGGCATTGACCGGGATCCCTGTGCGCGCGGACGTTGCCATGACTGGCGAAATTACGCTGCGTGGTCAGGTGCTGGCGATTGGTGGTTTGAAAGAAAAACTGCTCGCTGCTCACCGTGGCGGAATCAAGACGGTGATCATTCCTGAAGAGAACGTACGCGATCTGAAGGAAATTCCTGACAATATCAAGCAAGATCTGCAGATTAAACCGGTTAAATGGATTGACGAGGTCCTGCAAATTGCGCTGCAATACGCGCCGGAGCCCTTGCCAGATGTAGCTCCAGAGATAGTTGCAAAGGATGAAAAACGCGAGTCTGACTCTAAGGAAAGAATTAGCACGCATTAGTACGCATTTGCCTGGGTGGCTTGTTGACAGCTTTTTAGAGCCCTTGTTATAAAGCGGCTCTTAAGTGTCTGTAGGCCATTCAGCACTCGTTTTTGCTTTCACCAAAAAACTTAGAATCATACTCAAATAGATATAAGGGGACTTAGAGTGAACAAGTCGGAACTGATTGATGCTATCGCTGCATCCGCTGATATCCCGAAAGCTGCTGCTGGCCGTGCGCTGGACGCTGTAATCGAATCCGTCACTGGCGCTCTCAAGGCTGGCGACTCTGTTGTTCTGGTTGGTTTCGGTACTTTCTCCGTAACTGATCGTCCAGCTCGCATTGGTCGTAACCCACAGACCGGTAAGACATTGGAAATCGCAGCTGCTAAAAAACCAGGTTTCAAAGCCGGTAAAGCACTGAAAGAAGCTGTCAACTAAGTTCGATTCAGGTTTTTGCCTATCCGGGTCGGGGTCATGCCTGACCTGGCAGCGGAGCGGTAGTCCAGTCGGCGAGTCGCCGATCCGAGACGCCGAGGCTCGCAAGTTCGAGTCATCGGTCCGCTCCGCCAGTTACGAGAAGGCGCATCCTCGGATGCGCCTTTCTTCTATCCGGATTCTACCCACGCTCCACGGTTGCCTAATTTTGAAGTTCAACCGTTTCTGGGGGACGCATGCTGCAGAATATCAGGGACAATTCACAAGGCTGGATTGCCAAGACCATTATCGGGGTCATCGTTGCACTGATGGCCTTGACCGGTTTCGACGCCATCTTCAAGGCCACGACGCACAGCAATGATGCGGCCAAGGTCAATGGCGAAGAAATCAGCCAGAACGAGCTGAGCCAGGCGGTCGATATGCAACGCCGTCAGCTCATGCAACAGCTGGGCAAGGATTTCGATGCTTCCTTGCTCGACGAAAAAATGTTGCGCGAATCGGCCCTCAAAGGCCTGATCGACCGCAAGCTGCTGCTGCAAGGCGCAGAAAACTCGAAGTTCGCTTTTTCCGAAGCTGCTTTGGACCAGGTGATCCTGCAAACGCCTGAATTCCAGGTTGATGGCAAGTTCAGCCCGGAGCGTTTCGACCAGGTTGTTCGCCAACTCGGCTACAGCCGCATGCAATTCCGCCAGATGCTGGCTCAGGAAATGCTGATCGGTCAGCTGCGCGCTGGTCTGGCAGGTAGCGGTTTCGTCACCGACGCACAGGTTCTGGCATTCGCCCGTCTGGAAAAACAGACCCGCGATTTCGCTTCCCTGAACGTCAAGGTTGACCCGGCGGCTGTGAAGCTGACCGACGATGAAGTCAAAGCTTACTACGACGAACACGCCAAGGAATTCATGACACCGGATCAGGTGGTCATTGATTACCTGGAGTTGAAGAAGGCTTCCTTCTTTGATCAGGTCAGCGTCAAGGACGAAGACCTGCAAGCGGCGTATCAGAAAGAAACCGCGAACCTGTCCGAACAACGCCGGGCCGCGCACATTCTGATCGAAGTGAACGACAAGGTGACCGAAGCTCAAGCCAAGGCCAAGATCGAAGAGATCCAGGCACGTCTGGCAAAAGGCGAGAAGTTCGAGGCTCTGGCCAAGGAATTCTCCCAGGATCCTGGTTCGGCGAACAACGGCGGTGACCTCGGCTTTGCCGGTCCTGGCGTCTACGATCCAGCCTTCGAAACAGCGCTGTATGCGTTGGCCAAGGATCAGGTCTCGGCGCCGGTTCGCACCGACTTCGGTTTCCACCTGATCAAGCTGTTGGGCGTTGAAGCGCCTGAAGTGCCGACGCTCGCCAGCCTGAAAGACAAGCTGACCCGTGAGCTGAAAACCCAGCAGGTCGAGCAGCGTTTCGTCGAGGCGACCAAACAACTGGAAGACTCGTCGTTCGAAGCTTCCGATCTGGCTCAGCCGGCGCAGGACCTGAAGCTCACTGTTCATACGTCGAAGCCGTTCGGCCGTGAAGGTGGCGAAGGTGTTGCGGCCAACCGTGCCGTGGTCACTGCAGCGTTCAGCCCTGAAGTGCTGGATGAGGGTGCCAACAGCACCGCCATCGAGCTCGATCCGGAAACCGTGATCGTGCTGCGCGCCAAGGAACACCTGAAGCCTGCGCAACTGCCGCTGGAAAGCGTAGCTGCCAGTATTCGCGTGCAATTGGCCAAGGAGCACGCCAGTGCTGCCGCCAAGACCAAGGCTGAAGAGCTGATTGTCAGCCTGCGCGATGGCAAGACCCCGCTGGACCAGGCGATCGACGGTCAGAGCTGGAAAGTGACCCAGGCAGCCACTCGTGGCCAGGAAGGGGTTGACCCAACCGTGCTGCAGGCGCTGTTCCGCATGCCCAAGCCTGTCGCCAAGGACAAGCCGACCTTCAGCAGCGTGACCCTGGCCGATGGCAGCCTGGTGATCGTGCGTCTGAACGGTGTGAACGAAGCCGCTGCGCCGACCGAAGAAGAGAAGGCTCAATACCGTCGCTTCCTCGCTTCGCGCATTGGCCAGCAAGACTTTGCGGCCTACCGCAAACTGCTGGAAAGCCAGGCTGAGATCAAACGCTACTGATGCCTGACTGAGTTTTGCAGTACACAAAGACCCCGGCCGGAAGGCCGGGGTTTTTTATGGGCGAAACAAAGGCAGCGCGGGTTACCCGTCGCCTAAGTGTTTACCGTGCGACTTTTTCCTGTAAATGACAGTCAGTAGACTTGTAACTGTTTTAAGACACTAATCGATACTCCGCTAAGCATCGATCTGTTGCACAATACGCCCCGGACCGTTTTCCTCAGGATGTTCAATGTTTATATCAATTCCCATGCGTGTTGCAGGGCTGGCGTTGGTGCTGGCCGCCGCGGCCGGCTGCTCGTCGAAGAAAGCCCCTATCTACGAGCATGAGAACTTCGATGACTCCGGGACGTTTTCGCGCAGCTACCCGGTGACTGATGCGCAGACGTGCGAAGCCGCCCGTCGGGCATTGCTCAGCCAGGGCTACATCATCACCAGCTCTGACCCGAAACTGGTCAGCGGACACAAAAGCTTCCAGCAGACCGGCGAAACCCACATGGAGATCAGCTTCAGTGTGGTCTGTGCCGATGACGGCAGTGAGGGGCTCCACGCGACCATGTTCGCCAACGCCCTGCAGGATCGATATGCGTTGAAGAAGACCAACAACTCCGCCAGCGTTGGTGTAGGCGTGCTGGGTTCTGTGTCGATGCCGATCGGCTCGTCCGACGACTCGATGGTCAAGGTCGCCAGCGAAACCGTATCGTCGCCCAAGTTCTACGAGCGTTTCTTCACCCTGGTCGAGTTGTTCCTGCCGCCGGAAGCGAAAAAGGCCGCGCACATCAAGGATAAGCCGAAACCCGATCTCGGCGTGCCTGAAGCCAAGGCTGCACCGGCTCCGTTGGCGCCGACTGCGGCAGAACCTGCGCCGGCACCTGCCGAAGCTGCTCCAGCAGCCTCTGAGCCTGTTGCGCCGCCGCCTGAAGCCGCTCCGATTGCGCCAGCCGGGAATTCCGAACCGGCATCGACCACGGAAACCGTCACTCCGCCGCCCCAATCAAGCCTGCCTCCACCCACCGAGCCTATTTCGGCCATTCCTGTCTCTGGCCAGTAATCGTGCTCTGACGCTGCGGGATCGGGTCAGACGACACCGATCCCGCAGTGGCTTTTAAATTGATCCGCGTCAACCCCGGCCGTTGTCCTACGGCCTGTATCGAAAAAATCCTGTGATAAATTCCTGACGGCCTGCTACGTTTTATTAAGTAGCCGCTGAGCGTCGTGCCTGCGTCATTTTTCTTTCACGTGGGCACTTTATGCTTGGGGCGCTGGTCATTTATTCAGGCGTTTTTTTCAACGAGCTGTGGGGGATTCAAAATGGACGATTATCAAGAAGAACTGCTCGAGTATCAGGCGTTTGAACTGGACCCGCTGGAACCGGCCGAAGACGCTACCGAGCTGTAAGCGTCAAGCGGATTGGCGATGACTGCGGCGAAACTCGCCGGGAGTCTGGCCGTTCCAGCGTTTGAAGGCCCGTTGAAAGGCTTCGGCTGAGGCAAAGCCCAGCAGGTAGGCGATTTCTCCGAACGCCAGTTCGGTATCGCGGATGTAGGTCATGGCCAGGTCGCGACGCGTGTCATTGAGGATCGCGCGAAATTGCGTGCCTTCCTCGGCGAGTTTGCGGCGCAAGGTCCAGGTTGGCAGCTTCAGGCGTGCCGCCACTTCTTCCAGGTCGGGTTCCCGGCCACCATTGAGCAATGGCCCCAGTAGCTGAGTGATGCGTTCACGCAGGCTGCGGGTGCGTGTCAGTTGCTCCAGTTCTCGCTCACACAGTTGCAGCAAGTGTCGCCAGGTGCTCGGGCAGTGTTCCGGGTTGCGCGGGGCGAGGCTGGCAAGGCTCAAGCGCAGTTGATTGTGCTCGCCGCCAAACTGGATCGGGCAGTCGCCCAGCACTTCATAAGCCGTTCGGTAATCCGGCTCATCAAACTCGATCTCTATACGTTCGGCCCGCAACGGGGCAGGGCTTATGCTGGACAATTGCTGCAACCAGCCCGCGATGATCGAATCCACCACGAAGCGGTTGTAGGCGTTGTAAGGGCTGATGGAATAAAACCGCAGCCAGGCACCTTGGGCGTCTTCGTGAAAGCTCGATTGACCGCGATAGTTGGAGCCATACAAGGCTTCGAAGCGAATCAGGCACCGCGCGGCTTCTCGCACCGTTGGCGCCTGAGCGGCCGTGACCCCGGCCAGGCCGACCTGGCTCAGGCGACTGAGCTGACCCATGCGCAAGCCAAGTGCCGGGTTGTCGGTCAGTTGAATGGCGCTGTGGCCCAGGCGCATGTAGCGGGGGATCGAGAGCCGGGCGCTCGCTTCGCTCAGGCGAGCCGCGTCGAGGCCGTATTGTTCGAGTAGTGGCTGAGGGTCTGCACCGTGGCTGCGCACGGCGTCGGCCAGGCTATGAACAAAGCCGACCGACAGATCGCCGAGGCGCATCGGCAACGGTTTCATCGGTTACAACCAGAGGTTCAGCAAACGCGCGCCACGGGCATTGCCGTCGGCGAACTGCTGCCCGTTGCTGCTGAGAAAGCTTTGACCGGCGCTGCCCTGATCCCAGAACTGACCGCGCAGGAACACGCTCATTCCGGCAATTGCCTGGCTGCTGGGCGGTTGAGCGGTGAGTGTCAGACGATGCCAGGCCTGCCCTTCGCTGAGCTCCCCGGCCTTGAGGCTGACGGAACCAGGCGTCGACAGCCCCTTGTATCCGCGCCACGGTTTGTCCCAGGTGCCGCGCCCGATCACAAACGCCGGGACCGCAACGAACTGCGCCCCTTGGTCGTCGAGCTTGCGGTAATTGTCCGGGTACCAGCTGTCGCTGCCGATCAGCACACCCAGGCGTCCGGCCGGGGTGTCGACGACGTTGAGCGTATGCTCGCCATTGGCGGCGATGACATCATGTTCATCGAAAATTGGATGCATCTGGCGCTGGGGCTGGCCAATTGGCAGACCATCGCGGCCGAACACCACGGTGCTGTTGTACAACGCGCCGCGGCCTATTTTCAGGGTGCCGTCGATGACGCTGGGCTCGGGCAGCACGATGGAGCCCGCCACCAACGTCACGTGGAATTCTTTCGCCAGACCACCAAACAGCGCCTGGTAGTCCTTGGCCATACCTTTGGCCTTCATGCGTAGGTGCGCGTCGTCCAGACGTTTTTCGCCCTGGGCGCTGATCAGTGCGCGGACGAACTTCAGGGGGTTACTGACCGCCAGCCAGTTCATGGCCTCCTTGAGCGTGGTGGCCTGGTACAGCTCATCTTTTTCCCCGCTGACCATCAACCAGGTGCCGATATGTTCGGGCAGGACGACGATGGTTTTTTCATTCAGCAGGCCCTGGTCCTGGGCCTTCTGCAAATAGGCCGCCAACTTGCGGTGCAAGCGTTCGGAGCTTTGATAGTCGGTGGGAAACAGCTCGGGCTGGATGCCCAGCAAATTGCCGCGATCAGCGGGTGTGCCTTGGTCAACCGCAAGATTAATCCGCAGGTCCGACAGGTAATGACCCACCGGACGGTCCGCGGCCCACATGGCGTAGGTCGTAAGGGCGGCAATCAATGCCATGGAGAAGGTCAGGTACAGAAGTTTGCGCATGGGGAAACAGTCAACAGCCGTGTGCAGGGTTCGCGACTAGGGTAGGGCGCATGCCGGTGCTTGCCAAGGGGCGCTGCACATTTGGATCAATAAGTTGTCAGTTTCGGTCATTGAGTGACAGCGGCGCGACTCTTAGTCTGTCCAATATGACTGACGGGGGCCGAAGAGCTCCTGCACTTTTTCCGTGATCGCTCGATGTGGAGTTACCGATGGCCGCCGCTCATTACCCGCACCTGTTGGCCCCGCTGGACCTGGGTTTTACCACGCTGCGCAATCGTACCCTGATGGGTTCGATGCACACCGGTCTTGAGGAAAAGCCCGGCGGTTTCGAGCGCATGGCGGCGTACTTCGCCGAACGTGCCCTAGGCGGCGTTGGCCTGATGGTCACCGGCGGCATTGGCCCGAACGATGAGGGCGGGGTGTACTCCGGCGCAGCGAAACTGACCACCGAGGAAGAAGCGCTCAAGCACCAGATTGTCACCCGTGCGGTGCACGAGGCGGGCGGCAAGATCTGCATGCAGATCCTTCACGCCGGGCGTTATGCCTACAGCCCGAAACAGGTCGCGCCGAGCGCCATTCAGGCACCGATCAACCCGTTCAAGCCGAAAGAGCTGGACGAGGAAGGCATCGAGAAACAGATCAGCGATTTCGTCACCTGTTCGACCCTGGCGCAACAGGCCGAGTACGACGGCGTCGAGATCATGGGCTCCGAAGGTTATTTCATTAACCAGTTCCTCGCCGCCCACACCAACCACCGTACTGACCGCTGGGGTGGCAGCTACGAAAACCGCATGCGCCTGCCGGTGGAAATCGTCCGCCGGGTGCGCGAAGCCGTAGGTCCGAATTTCATTATTATCTTCCGCCTGTCGATGCTCGATCTGGTGGAAGGCGGCAGCAGCTGGGAAGAAATCGTCCAGTTGGCCAAGGCCATCGAACAGGCCGGTGCGACGATTATCAACACCGGCATCGGCTGGCACGAAGCGCGGATCCCGACCATCGCCACCAAAGTGCCGCGCGGCGCGTTCAGCAAGGTCACGGCCAAGCTGCGTGGGTCGGTGAGCATTCCGCTGATCACCACCAACCGTATCAATACCCCGGAAGTCGCCGAGCAGATTCTGGCCGAAGGCGATGCCGACATGGTCTCCATGGCGCGGCCGTTCCTCGCCGACCCGGACTTCGTCAACAAGGCCGCTGAAGGTCGTGCTGATGAAATCAATACCTGCATCGGTTGCAACCAGGCCTGCCTGGACCACACCTTCGGCGGCAAGTTGACCAGTTGCCTGGTGAACCCGCGCGCCTGTCACGAAACCGAACTCAATTACCTGCCGGTGCAGCAGATCAAGAAAATCGCGGTGGTCGGTGCCGGCCCTGCGGGTTTGTCCGCGGCGACCGTGGCGGCTGAGCGTGGTCATCAGGTGACGCTGTTTGATTCGGCCAGCGAAATCGGCGGCCAGTTCAACATCGCCAAGCGTGTGCCGGGCAAGGAAGAGTTCTTCGAAACCCTGCGCTACTTCAATCGCAAACTGCAGACCACCCACGTTGAAGTGTGCCTGAACACCCGCGTCGACGTGGCGAAACTGGTTGAGGGCGGTTACGACGAGATCATTCTCGCCACCGGCATTGCGCCAAGAACGCCAGCGATTCCGGGTGTCGAGAACGCCAAGGTGCTGAGCTACCTGGACGTGATCCTTGAGCGCAAACCGGTGGGCAAGCGCGTCGCGGTGATCGGCGCCGGTGGTATCGGATTCGATGTCTCGGAGTTCCTGGTTCACCAGGGCGTGGCCACCAGCCAGAATCGCGAAGCGTTCTGGAAGGAGTGGGGCATCGATACGCATCTGCAAGCGCGCGGCGGTGTCGCCGGCATCAAGGCTGAACCCCATGCACCGGCGCGTGAAGTGTTCCTGCTGCAGCGCAAGAAATCCAAGGTCGGCGATGGCCTGGGTAAAACCACCGGCTGGATTCACCGCACCGGTCTGAAAAACAAGCAGGTGCAGATGCTCAACAGCGTCGAGTACCTGAAGATCGACGACGAAGGTTTGCACATCCGCATCGGCGAAACCGGCGAGCCGCAAGTGCTGCCGGTGGACAACATCGTGATCTGCGCCGGTCAGGATCCGCTGCGTGAATTGCACGAGGGGCTGGTGGCGGCCGGGCAGAACGTGCATTTGATTGGCGGCGCGGATGTGGCGGCAGAGCTGGATGCCAAGCGCGCAATCAACCAAGGGTCCCGGTTGGCTGCTGAGTTGTAATAAGCAGGCTCAGCGTGCCAATGGCTTTCGTCGGAACGCCGCCCGGAGCAAGCTCGCTCCCACAGTAGATCTTCGGTGCGACATGGATCGAGTGTGGGAGCGAGCTTGCTCGCGATGGCTGACCTTGAGCGACTAGAATGCTGGATCTATCCGAGCACAATCAGGCGCCAATGCTTTCCCCTCCAACCGATTGGCTTTCCCAGGCCCCCCTCGAGCCCCTACATCTCGGCTGGCTGACCAATGCCGGCATCGAAGTCGCGATCCTGCGCCTTGACCAGATCGACCCCCTGATCAGCGGCAACAAGTGGTTCAAACTCATCGAACACCTGAAAGCTGCTGACCAGATCGCTGCCAAAGGCATCATCAGTCTGGGCGGTGCCCACTCCAACCATCTGCATGCACTGGCCGCGGCGGGTAAGCGTTTTGGTTTTCGCACCGTTGGCCTGCTGCGCGGTCATCCGCAAGAAACGCCGACGGTGAAAGATTTGCAGGCGTTCGGCATGCAGTTGCATTGGCTGGGTTATGGCGGTTATCGAGCGCGGCACGAGCCGGGTTTCTGGTTGCCATGGCAGGCGCAGTATCCCGATCTGCATCCGGTGCCGGAAGGTGGCGGCGGTTTGCAGGGCGCCAAGGGCTGCCGGCAGTTGAGGACAATGGTCAGCGAGCAACTTAACGGTCTGGGCTGGAGCGACTATGACGGCTGGTGGCTGGCCTGCGGAACGGGCACGACCCTGGCCGGTCTGGTGCTGGCCGAAGCAGGTGAACACCCGGTGTATGGCGCGCTGGCGGTGCCCGACGATCATGGTGTGGCGCAGCAAGTCGAATCAATTGTGCAAGAGGCGGGTTTACACCATCGCGCCTATGAATTGTTCGACGCCAGCCGTGGCGGCTTTGCCAAAGTCGATCCGCTGTTGCTCGAATTCATTGATCAGACCGAACAGGCCAGCGGCATTCCCCTCGAACCGCTGTACACCGGCAAAGCCCTGTTGGCGCTCAAGCAGCAAGTAGAAGCCGGAAAATTCGAAAAGGGCACGCACCTGATCTTTATCCATACCGGTGGTTTGCAGGGGCGCCGGGGTTTCCAGTGAGCGGCGGGATTCAACCGCGCTTGGGCATCATCCGCAGCAAGGTGTTATCACCCACGACATAGTGGTGATAAATCCCCGCCACGGCGTGCAGGCCGATCAGCCAGTATCCAATGGTGCCGCCGAGTCCATGCCAACCCTCAATCTGCCTGGCCAACGCCTTGTCCTCCGCGACCAGCAGCGGCAGGTCGAAGCCGTAGAACATCACTTGGTGACCTTTTGCGCTGGTGACCAGCCAGCCCAGAATCGGCATGGCAATCATGAAAATGTACAGCGCCCAGTGCATCAGTTTGGCCAACACGGTCTGCCAGTGAGGCGAGGCCGGGAAGATTTGCGGCGCGGGGCCCAGGCTGCGAGCAAACAGCCGCAGCCAGACCAATACAAACACCGTCAAGCCCAGCAAAAAGTGCGATTCGGTGATCAGCGCCCGGCCGCCACTGCCTTTTGGAAAGATTCCGCGAAATTCGATGCAGGCGTAAACCAGCGCCAGCAGGGCCACCATCAACCAATGCAGCGCGATCGATACGGTGCTGTAGCGTGAGTCGGAATTCTTCCAGGGCATACGGCGTTCCTCACAGGTCAGGTCCAGACCACCGTTCTTGTTCGACGGCGTGCTTTAACTGTAATCCGCTTTGGTGGATTTGCCTGTGGCTATTTGGGCGTTCAATGCTCTAGATCAGGAGGCCGGCCACAAAAAAGCGCCAGTTCCGTCAAGGAGCTGGCGCTTTTTAATGCGGCGACAGCTGCAATCAGTTGGTTTGCGGCATCTCGCCCTTGGCCAGGCGCTGGTTGATATCGGCGATCACTTCCGGCAAATCGGTGATGGTGTCGATCATATAGTGCGGCCGCGAGCCTTCGAACATAGCTTGGATGCGCTTGCGTTCGCTGGCCAGTTTGTCGCTGCCGAGAGCGCGGTAACCTTCGTAGTCCAAGCCGAGCGCGTTACCCGAGCAGATCAGCGCCACGGTCCACATGCCGGCACGGCGCCCCTCGAGAATGCCCGGCACGGTGTCGTCGATCTTCACGCAGGCCGCGACATCATCGATCCCGAGGGCGATCACGTTAGCCAGCGCCTGGGCCGGCCATGGGCGGCCGTTGGGCACTTCGTCGGTGGCGACCACGTGGTCGGCGACGTAACCGTTGGTGGCGGCCAGCTCGACAACTTTGTCCATGACCTGTTTTGGATAGCCGGAGCAGGAGCCAATCTTGATCCCTTGCTGGCGCAGATTGGCGATGGTGTCCAGTGCGCCCGGAATCAGCGCCGAGTGCTCGGCGATTTTCTCGATTTGCAGGGGCATGAAGCGTTTGTAGATGGCGGTGACGTCATCGTCGGTCGGCGTACGGCCGAACACCTGGCGATAACGTTCGGCCACTTCCGGCTGATCGCACAGGGTGCGGATATGGTCCCACTTGCCCATGCCCATCGGGCCGCGGGCTTCTTCGATGGACACCTGGACGTCGAACTCGGCGAAGGCTTCGACAAAAATCTGAGTGGGCGCGAAGGAACCGAAGTCGACCACGGTGCCGGCCCAGTCGAGGAAGGCGGCTTGCAGCTTGGTTGGGTTTGCGTAGTTCATGTTTCAAATCCTGTATTGGGGAATGAAGAGCCCTGTAGCAGCTGTCGAGCCCTAGCGAGGCAGCGTTCGGCTGCGCAGCAGTC
>NZ_LACH01000022.1 GCF_000968015.1 Pseudomonas fluorescens | reverse complement strand
AGCGTTTGGTTACTTGGCGCTCTTCCATGTGACCCGCCGTAAGGGCGGAACCAATACCAGCCGTTACCGCAGAAACGGATATGTGCACTGAGCGTAAATATTTACCCTTCAGCCCAAGGTGTAACCGTTATCGACCTTCCAGTCCTGACCATAGACACCCCGAGCCCCCTGCGACAACTGAAAAACAATCACATTGGCCACCGCCGCCGCATCGAGAAAATGACCGGGCAACAGACGTTTACCAAGGGTGTCCGCAACGTCGCCGAGCTCCCCCTCGCTCAACCCCAGGTTGTCCCACATCGAAGTCGCCGTCGGTCCCGGCGAGACCAGATTAATGCGCACATCAAATCTCGCAAATTCCACCGCCAGCGTCCGCGCCTGAGCCGCAAGCGCAGCCTTGCTGGCAATGCACGCAGCCAACCCGGGGAAGCTCGAACCCGTCAGGAAACTCCCGACAAACACCACCGACGCCGGGCTCGCCAATTCACCCCGCAACGCCGCCAGCGTATTCAACGCCCCGGCACCGTTGACCGACCACTGCCGCTGGAAGGCCTGCATATCCAGACTGTCGGCCATTTCGGCAATCCCCGCATTGGGCACCAGATAGTCCACCGGGCCCATCGCCGCCGCGCGCTCGGCCAGCTCGCGCAGGTCTTGCTGACGCGTGACATCCCCGGCAAACCACTGCAACCGTTCGCCGTAGATCTGCTGCAACGCCGGCAGTTCACCCAGGGTCCGTGACATCGCCAGCACCTTGACCCCGCGCGGTAACAGCGCGGCGCACAGTGCCAGGCCAATCCCGGCGCTGGCACCCGTGACCACCGCCAAACGATCCTGAAACTCGGTTTTCATCATTCACTCCTGGGCATCACGGATGCCAAGCACTGGGGACATAGCGAGCCCCTATCTTTGAACAAGAGAAGAAAAAACGACTTGACCGCGATCAGGCTTTTTCAACGGCGTTAGTGTTGCTGCAACAGCGCCGGAGTGATCTCGCTGAAGCGCAGCAAGCGACCACCCTGTTCAGCGGCAAGCTTTTCAGCGGCCTCGCGACTGGAGAACGACGCCAGCACCACACCCATGGCGCCTTTGAGTTGGGTGCCGACCACGTAGAACGCATCCTTGGCATCGATCAGGTGGGCGTCATCCGGCGCGTTCCAAGGGCTACGGCCCATGTCGTGGACATACAGTTTTGCATCGCCATGATGATTTTCCGGCTGCAACCACCAACCGATCATTTCCGCCGTGGAGCAGAACTTCTTGACCCCGGCCCGCTCGACCACTTCGCCCTTGGGCCCGGGAAATCCGTTGATGATCATCCCGCAGACATGGCATTCATCACTGGGATGAAAGGCTGTGGCGGCGCTGCTGTAGGTGGCTTGCGCCGGATTGTCACAGGCCGTCAGCAACAGGCACATCATCAGGCCCGCCACCGCGCGCATCGTCGTCAGATAAAAGGTGTTCATCGTCAACTGCTCCAAAACTATCAAAGTGGAAATTCATGTCGCCCGGCGACGAAACAACAGCCAGGCCGAGCCCAATGGCACCGCCACCCACAGCGACAGGCACAGCCAGAGCATCGAGCCCGGCATCGGCAAATCACTGCCCAGCGTCAGCACACCGGCGGTACTGGCGCCCGGCTCAAAACCGGAGAGATTGATCAAGCGGTAAATGTCGGCCGGATTGAGCAGCAGCAACCAGGGCAGCACTTTCGGGTTGAACTGCCCTTCGCTGAGCACCAACAGCGCCAGCAGTGCCAGGTCGAACACCAGCACGAAGAAGAACCACACGCCCAGCGCCAGCCCGGCCGCCGTGGACTTCTCGGCCGACACACTGCTCAGCACATAGGCCAGCCCCAGAAACCCCCAGCCCAGCAACGTCGACGACGCCATGAACCGGCCAAAAGCCCAGAGCAGCAGGCTCAGTTCGACATCGTCCACCAGCACGGCGATGGCCAGCATGGCGCAGCCGAAACCGATCAGTGTCGCCAGCGCCAGGATCAACCCGTGGCCGACAAACTTGCCCAGCAGAATCTGCCCGCGCCCCAACGGGTACGTCAGCAACAGCAGCAACGTGCCGCTTTCGTCCTCGCCGACGATGGCGTCATAGGCCAACAGCAACGCAATCAACGGCATCAAAAACGTTGCCAGACTGGCGAGGCTGGCGATGGTGGCCGGCACCGAGGTGAAACCCAATTGCCCGGAAGCTGCGGCGCCCAGCCAGGCGATGCCGATGGCCAACACCGCGAACAGCACACTGATCGCCAACAACCAGCGATTGCGCAAACCGTCGCTGAATTCCTTGCGGGCCATGTTCCAGACAGCGTTCATACGGCCTCCCCGATCGGCGCCGCACCGGCCCGGCTCATGTAGTAGCGGTAAATGTCTTCCAGCGACGGCTGATGGATTTCCACGTCGGCCGGTTCGTCTTCATTGAGCAGTTGGCGCAACAGCCCGAGCTTGCTGCCATTGAGCGCGGCCACTTCAAGCCCTTCGACGCCCCAGCGCTCGGTGACGTGCCCGGCGTTGTTCCAGCGTTGCTGCAAGGGGCCGGCGTGCTTCAGACCGTTGGCGCGAATCAGCGTCGGCAACCCGGCTTCCTCACGCAAACTGCGCAGACTGCCGAGAGCCAGCAGACGGCCCTGGGTCAGAATCGCGGCGCGGTTGATATGCGCCTCCACGCCAGGCAATACGTGGGAACAGAGAATGATGCTGGTGCCCTGGCTGCGCAGGCGATCAAGCAACCGATAGAGGTCCTGGGTCGCAATGGGATCGAGGCCGACGGTTGGCTCGTCGAGCAGCAACAAACGCGGCTCGCCGAGCAGCGCTTGCGCCAGCCCCAATCGTTGACGCATGCCTTTGGAGTAGGTCTTGACCCGCCGATGCGCCACACCGGCCAGGCCGACTTCCTCCAGCAGTGCGTCCACTTGAGCGGACGCGGCGCCTTTGAGTCGTGCGAAATGGCGCAAGGTCTCAACACCGCTCAGTTGCGGGTAAAACGTCACGTTCTCCGGCAGATACCCGAGCAGGCGCCGCACGTGGGGATCGCTGGGCAAACGGCCGAACACCCTGACCTGCCCTTCGCTGGGCTGGAGCAGGCCAAGCACCAGTTTCATGCTGGTGGTCTTGCCCGCGCCGTTGTGCCCGAACAACCCCAGCACTTCACCTTCCGCCAGGCTGAGGTTGAGCTGATGCAACACGGTGGCATGCCCATAGCGCTGGCTGACGCCTTCAATGTCGATGACGTTCATGGGGTGGGCTCCTGGGTCAGGGTTTGAGTGGATGACTTCATCAGCGGATGACTGTCCAGCACCCCCGGCGATTTCATCACCGGAAAGGCCCGTTGCACCCAGCGCAGCAACTCGATGCCGGGGCTGTTCATCAACAGGCGCACCTGCGGGTACAGCCACAGCAAACGGTCGACGTTGTCATTGGGTTCGTAGGCGATATCGCCGAGGCCATCGTTGTTGCGGTCCCAGCCGAGGTAATCACTCCAGTAATTGCCCCGGCCATCCGCCGACCATTCCTGCAAGCGGGTGGCGACGTACTTGACCTGCCGCTGGTTGCCGACAAAAGCGTTGTCGGCGATACGGTTATCTTCCGAGCCGGCGGTGAGATGGATGCCCACGGCGCTGTGCTCGAAGTGGTTGTGTTCGATGCTGTTGAACAGCGAGTTGTAGATGAACAGCGCCTTGCCCTCAGCACCGCTGATCATGCTGTCGCCGGTCGAGCCGTCGCGCACGTCAGTGACGAAGTTGTCACGCAAGGTTGAATAGGTGATGTAGTTCATCAGGATCCCGTAGTTCTGATCCTGTTCGGAGCGATTGCCGATCACCGTGAGCTTGCGGCTTTGCATCAGGGCGTAGCCCGTACGGGTGCGGCGGGTGGTGTTGCCGATCAACTGGTTATCGTTGGCGAACATGTAATGCACGCCGTAGCGCAGGTCTTCCAGGGTGTTGCCCTGCAGCAGGTTGCCGTTGGAGGTGTCGATGTAGATGCCATCGCGGGTGTCGCGGACCTGGTTGCCAATGACCTTGGCGCCGTGCACCGCATACAGATGAATGCCGTTGCCGCGATCTTGCGAGCGCATCGTCGGATCACCCTGGATGCGGTTGTCGATCAGGCTCACATCCTGCGTACCGTCGACCCAGATTCCGAAGCCCTTACCCTGCAGGCGATTGCCTTTAATGACCGCGCCATGGGCCTTGGGCTGGATAAACACCGCTGCATTCATGGCCGTGAGGTCGTGCCCCCAGTCCAGAAAGGTGCAGCCCTCGATGCCGACATCCGGCGCACTGATGATCAAGCCGTTGCCCTGCCCCTCGCCCTGAAATACCGCACCCGACTCGCAGACAATCTGCATCGGTTGATCGACGCTGAACGAGCCACGGTATTCCCCTGCCGGCAGGTGCCAGCGTTGATCGGCGTCCACCGTCAACGGCAACGTGATGATGGGTTGCACCGCCAGCGCGCTGCCGGACATCAGCAGGAGCGCAAGCGCAATGACCTTCACCGGGTTTCCCTTGCTATCAGTCATGGCTTGGCTCCTGTCGATGGGCAACGGTCAGGCCTTCTCGACCTTCATGCGGCCGACCATTTCCATGTGCAGCGCATGGCAGAACCAGCTGCAGTAGTACCAATGCAGGCCAGCCTTGTCGGCAATGAAAGTGATCGATGAGGTCTGCTGTGGGCTGATCTCCATGCTGACGCCATGGTTGGTCATCACGAAGCCGTGGGTCACGTCTTCAATCTGGTCGATGTTGGTGATGGTCACCGTGACCTCGTTGCCCTGTTTGACGGTGAACTCCGGCAGGCCGTAGGCCGGGGCCATCGAGGTCATGTAGACGCGCACTTTGTTGCCGTCGCGGATGACCTTGTTGTCGGTCTCCAGTTTGATCCCGTCCTTGGCGGCGATCGCCACGGTTTCGGCGAAAAACGGGTCGTTGCGGTCCCAGATTTTCTTGGTCTTGATCTGGTCGCGGCGGGCCATGACGCAGTCGTGGGGTTCAGCGAAGGCCGGGCCGTCGTGCACCAGTTTCATTTCCTCGCCGGAGATGTCGATCAACTGGTCGTTTTCCGGGTGCAACGGGCCGGTTGGCAGGAAGCGGTCTTTGGAGAATTTGCTCAGGACCATCAGCCATTTGCCGTCGGCTTCGCTGGTTTCAGTCAGCGACGCATGGTTGTGGCCCGGCTGGTACTGCACGTCGAGTTTCTGCTTGATGTAATTGACCTTCTCGCCGGTGTAGGCGCGAACGGCCTCCTCCACGTTCCACTTCACCACCTGGCTGTCGATGAACAAGGTGGTGTAGGCATTACCGCGGCCGTCGTAGGTGGTGTGCAGCGGACCCAGACCCAGCTCGGGCTCGCCGACCACCGCGTCACGCGGGTCCTTGAGTTTGTCGTCGAACAGATCATCCAGCTTCGCGGTGGCGATGATCGTGCAAGTGGGCGAGAGTTTGCCGGCGGCAATGAAGTACTTGCCATCGGGCGTCATGTTGATCCCGTGGGGGTTCTTCGGCACCGGGATATAACGGGTGAATGCGCTGTCCTTGCCCTCGGTTTTACGACCGTCGACCACCGGCACTTTCGAGCCGTCCAGGGTGATGAACTTGCCGGCCTTGATCGCCGCTTCGATGCGCTGGATATTGAACACCACCACCCAGTCGCGCTCATTGCGCATCATGCCGCCCAGGTCGTAGGCCTTCTCCGAGTTGTAGCAGGTCGAAGCCGCGTACTTGCCGGTGTAGTCGGCGTCGGTGTTGTCCAGGTTGCCGTCGACGATGACCTGGAAGGCCATCTCCATCTTCTCGGCATCAATGGCGTTGAACATCGTGTAGCTGTTCTTGTCCTGCAGGTCGAAGGTGCTGCCGTCATTGGGGTGCGGAATGACGAATTCGGCATTGGCAAACACATACTTTGTGTGCGGCATTTTTTGCAAACGCAGCCCGTGAACCGCCTGCACATTGGGCACGGTGAGCATCTTGTCGCACTTCATGATGTCCAGACGGATACGCGCAACGCGGCTGTTGGCTTTGTCGTTGATGAACAGGTATTTGCCGTCGTACTTGCCGTCGGTCATCGACAAATGCGGGTGGTGGCAGTCGCCATTCTGAAAATGCGCGCTGTCGCCCATGATCCGTTTGCTTTCGTTGGTCAGGCCCCAACCGGTGGCGGAGTCGACGTTGAACACCGGAACACGCAACAACTCGCGCATCGACGGAATGCCCATGATTCGCACTTCGCCCTGATGGCCGCCGCTCCAGAAACCGTAGTATTCGTCCAGCTCGCCCGGCCCGACGTGGGTTTTCGATTGCGCGTCCTTGGCCGCAGCCGCCCAGGTTTCACGGGTGAACACTGCGCCACCCAGAGCTGTAGCGCCTGCCAGTACGGCGCCGGTCACCGCGCTGGTGCCGAGGAAACCGCGACGACTGAAGCCGGTCGATTCCGGCACTTCAGCTACTTTTTTGGATTCTGTGTCGTTCATCAGGTGTTTTCCTTGAAGGGATAAAAACGGTCACTGCGGACAGGCGCTCGCGGGGTTCATTCCAGAGCGGTCACTTCCACGACAGGTATCAGTTGCACAGCAGCGGGTGACGCTTTGCTGCGCTTCTTGCGCTTGTTGATCAGCGGCGGGCATTTGTTGTCGTTCTGGTACGTCATCTGGCAATCGAGGCAGTAGTGGCACTCGTTGGCATTGATCCGGCCATCGGGATGAATCGCCTGGATCTCGCATTCCTTGGCGCACAGTTGGCAGGGCGTGCCGCAGTCCTTGCGGCGTTTGAGCCAGTCGAACAGGCGAAACTTGCTCGGAATCGCCAGCGCCGCACCCAACGGGCAGATGTAGCGGCAATAGACTTTGCGCGTGAAGAGGTTGATGACCAGCAGCGCCACCGCGTAGAGCACGAACCACCACTGGCGGTCGAACCTGAGGGTGATGGCGGTCTTGAACGGCTCCACCTCGGCGAACAGTTCGGCGGTGGACATCGACTCCAGGGAGATGCCGAACAGCAGCAGCAAAATGATGTATTTGATCGCCCACAGCCGTTCATGCACGGCGAACGGCAGTTCGTATTGAGGGATTTTCAGCTTGCGCGCGGCCTCGTTGATCAACTCTTGCAAGGCGCCAAACGGACACAACCAGCCGCAGAACACACCGCGGCCCCACAGCAGAATGCTGGCGGCGGCGAAAACCCAGAGCATGAAGATCAGCGGATCGGTGAGAAACAGCTCCCAGCGAAAATGATCGAACAGTGCATGGGCGAAGGTCAGGACATTGACCACAGACAACTGCCCCAGCGCGTACCAGCCGATAAACACCACGGTAAAGACCAGGTAACCGCGACGCAGCCAGTGCAGAAAATGCGGCCGGCGAGTGAACGTGTCTTGCAGGAACAGGATGGCCGTCAGCAGCAGCAACGCGGTGCCGAGTACGGCGATCTGAAAGTGTTTCTGGTACCAGATGTTCAACCACATTGGCCGGCTGGCTTCCTCGGTGGCGGCCAGTTCTTCGGCGCTGGGCAGTGGCCGTTCAAGGTAGGGCTCGGGCAATTGATAGGCCAGTTCGAAGCTGCTGAACGTGCCACTGAGCGGGCCGGTCTGACGACGCACCAGCAATTCCAGGGACCAGGGCGACCCCGGATCAAACTTCGCCGGCTCGCGCACAATGAAAATCGACATCTCAGTGAATTCCGGCATGCCCTTGGCAAACACGTCGGAGAGCCGCTGATGGTCCATGTCGCGAAAACTGATGACGTTGCCGAACTGACGTAATTGCACCCGATCGAAAATCCCGCCGCGCACATACCCCGAGCCTTTATAGGAAAACAGCCCACGACCCAGCACCGCGATGGCCTGCTCGCCGGGCTTGAGGTCTTGCATGAGGAAGCGATATTGGTTGTCGCCCAACAGCGCGCGGCCGATGGTCGGCGGATTCAGGTCGGCGGTGTACAGCTCGATAAAGGTCTCATCAACCTGATCGGCGCTGGCGTTGTCGACGCCTTCGGCATCGGTGCCCTTGAAGGCTGCGTCGACTTGCCCACGGGTCAGGTTCAAGCGGCGGATGGCGCCGTTGCCGGTCAGTTGTTCCCAGGTGGCGGGTTCATAAAAGTCCTGGCGCACAGTAGCGGGTTTGCGTGCCACACCGGCAGTGTCCTCGATCAGCTTGAGCGATACGGCCACCTCGTGGGCGGCGCGCATGATGACCTCGTTGACCACCATGGCGGTGACGGTTGCGCCGGCGATGGCATCGACCGTGACCGCGTTCGGGTCACTGGAATGGCCGACGACGACCCGCTGACTGACCTTGATGCCCTTGTACTTGGAGCTGAAGCCGTGAAGTTTTGCCTCAGGAATGCCAATCAGCAGAATCGGCTCGTGGTGTTCCAGTACATAGGCATCCTGAATCATGCCGGTCGTGTCGAGGATCACCTGGGTGTTGATCGGTTTGCCCGAGTAGGCCGGAATATCCACCACGTCCAGGCTCTGGAACACATAACCGATGACCTTGCCGGCGGCGGACAGCGTACGCACTTTGAACCGGCCTTCGGGGGCGGAAACGGAATCGGTTTGAGGGAAGGTTTTTTCGATGCGCTGCTGCTCGATGTCACCGTATTGCTTGGCCTGCGCTCCTTCGAAGGTGGCGAGCATCAGCATCAGCAGAACCACCAGCCCGACGCCCCAGGCGCGCAGGTTGGCGTGTATCGAAGGCTGATGGATTGTCATGGGTTCGCTGATTTCGAAAGGGCTTTCAGTCATGTTAGGGAGCGTTGCGCCCCCTGCCCTTGATTGAAATCAACTTAAGAAAGTAGCCCCGGAAGACAGGCCCCCGCCATTTCAGCCGCAACGCAAACCGTGTAGCAGCTGGCGAAGCCTGCGTTCGGCTGCGGAGCAGTCGTAAAATCAGACGATGCGGTGTTTCAGGAAGACCGAAAACTCAGGTTTTACGACTGCTTCGCAGCCGAACGCAGGCTTCGCCAGCTGCTACAAAGGGCGTGTTTTGCCTGCAATTTTTTCTTAAACCGTGCGTGAAAACTGGCCTTTTTGTTCACCACCCAGATAGGCGTCAAACGCCATCGCGGCACTGCGCATCATCAAATGCCCTTGCGGCAACAGCACCAGTTCGTCGCGGTGAATCTGTAGCAATCCATCGCGCACATGCTCGCCCAGCTGTGCCAGCGCCTCGGCAAAATACTCGGTGAAGCGAATGCCATGCCGCGTCTCATACTTGTCGAACGCGATACGGCCGTGGCACATCAGGTCGCTGATCACCTCGCGGCGCAGCAGGTCATCGGGGTTCAAGCGGTAACCGCGATGCACCGGCAACATCCCTTGATCGATACGGCTGTAGTACTGCGAAAGCTCCTTGACGCTTTGGCTGTAGCTGTCACCGACCTTGCCGATCGACGACACCCCAAGGCCGATCAAATCGCAGTCGGCATGGGTGGAATAGCCCTGAAAGTTACGCTGCAAGGTGCCATTGGCCCGGGCCAGCGCCAGCTCGTCATCCGGCAAGGCGAAATGATCCATGCCGATATAGACGTAACCGGCCTCGGTCAGACGGCGGATGGTCAGCTCGAGCAGTTCCAGCTTGCGCTCCGGTGGCGGCATGTCGGCGGGGCGAATCAGCCGTTGCGCGCGGACCATCTCCGGCAGATGCGCGTAGCTGTAGGCGGCAATCCGGTCCGGGCGCAGCGCGATGATCTTGCTGAGGGTGACGTCGAAACTCTGCACGGTTTGCAGGGGCAGACCGTAGATCAGGTCGACGCTGATCGACTTGAATTGCGCCTCGCGCGCCGCCGCCACCAGCGCATAAATCTGCTCTTCGCTTTGCTGGCGATTGACCGCCGCCTGCACGTCGGGGTCAAAATCCTGCACGCCGAAGCTCAGGCGATTGAAGCCCAACAGGCGCAACGACTGAATCTGCTCGGTGCTGATGGTGCGCGGGTCGACCTCGATGGAAAACTCATGGTCATCGCTGTCATCCATGTTGAACGCCTGGTGCAGGCAGTCCATCAGGTCCGCCAGCTGCTCGCTGGTCAAATAGGTCGGCGTGCCACCCCCCAGGTGCAACTGCGTGAGTTTGCGGGTGTTGTCAAACAAGGCCGCCTGCATCGCGATTTCACGCTTGAGGTACTTCAGGTACTCGACGGCGCGATGGGTTTTCTGAGTAATGATTTTGTTGCAGGCGCAGTAGTAACAAAGGCTTTTGCAGAACGGGATGTGGATGTACACCGACAACGGTTTCGGCGCAGCCACTTTATTGCTGTCGCGGGCGGCACGCTGATAGTCGTCAACGGCAAACGCCTGGTGAAACTGCGGTGCCGTGGGATAAGAGGTATAGCGCGGCCCTGGGCGGTCATACTTTTCGACCAGGGCGCGATTGAAATCAAATGTCGTGTTCATGATCGATCAACTCGCAATGGGGTTAATGCTTCGCACCGCCCAAGTCCTTTTCAAACAGGTTGCAGATGGCATCCACTTCCGGCCGACCGGCGGGAAGGATGCTGATGAAACGGTCTGATAACTCGATCAACCCGTCCCGGCTCAATTGCTCCAGCAATGGCCAGACGGCGGAGAAGTACTTAGAAAAAACCAGCCCATAGCGCCTCTCGATGGCGCGGATATCCAGTTCCTGATCACAGGCCAGGCGCTCCATGACCATTTGCCTGATCTGATCCCCCGCCTCGAAGCGCCAGCCTCGACACGTCGGCAATTGCTTCATGTCCAGTTGCTGTTGATAGCGTTCAATCTCGTCGGTGTTTTGCGTGTACAAATCGTCGATCTGGCTGATGGCGCCCAAGCCGAATCCAACATGATCGCAATAGCCGTGACGGGAGAAACCCTCACAGGTACGGCGCAACCGGCCGCGCTCCTGGGCGACCGCCAGATCATCATCAGGCCGGACAAATTGCCCCAGACCGATGTAGTGATAACCCGCACCCAGCAGTTGCTCGAAACCGATCTGGCGCATCGCGCCTTTATCGTCCTGGCTGCACAGCGCTCTGACTTTGTCACCGAGCACCGGCCGATAGCGCCGTGGTGGCCGGGCATAGTCGAACACCATCAGCCGGTCCGGCTCCAGCTCGATAATGGTCGCCAGCTTCAGCGCAAAACTGTCTGGCGTCTGCCAGGCATGGCCAAAACCCAGATCGACGTTGATGGACCGAAAGCCAAAAGTGCGCGCAGCATCCATGAGCGACTGGATCGGCGCCGGGTTCTGGTAGCAGGCCACCGACCTGTCACAGTCGGCGTCGATATCCGGCACGCCGATGCTGACGTGATTGAATCCTTGGTCGCGCAGCAACCGCATGGTCGACCAGTCGGTATGGTGAAGGTCGACCTCGACGCTGTAGTCGCCGCCGTCATGTTCAAGAAAGTTGAACCGGCCACGCAGATGACTCATCAGCCGCTCCAGATGGGCAGGCGCAGGTGTTCCGCCTCCCAGATGAAACTGCTCGACCCGTTGTTCCGCGCCCAGGTGACAACCGACGAGGTCGATTTCACGCTCCAGATGCTGAAGATACTGCTCGATACCGCTGTGCTCGCCGACGACATCGCGCGGGGAACAGGAAGACGGCTTGAGGCTGGAAGGCAGCTGCACGTTCAGGGACAGCGGTCGGCATTTCTGGCGGCTGACGCGCAATGCACGAAGCAGGTCCAGAGAGCCAATACCGTCATGAAATTTTTGCGTGTCGGCATGACAGTTAGGGTCAAGCACGCCTTGATCGCACCGAGCGATCAAAAACTCGCCGGGGTTGTGAAATAAATCGAGCATGACGGTCTCCGAGACTGGCTGCGGACTTCCAGTCTCCGGGTTTAACCATCAATGCTCCTTGATTTGCGTCAAGCGCAAGCGAAGTGTCTGCACAACGGACCACCGGTCAGCCCCGATTACCACGTCAGGTAAAACATGCCCTTGGCCAGCAGCACGATAACGACCATGTGGCAGAACAGGCTGCCATGGATGAAGTGCAGGTATCGCGGGCTCATTCGGCCGCTTTTGAATAAAAACATGGCGCCCAGGAAGTGCAGCAGAACACTCACGGCTACCGCGATTTTCAACGCCAGCAATGTGCCGAACGATGAGGCCAGTGGTGAGGCAAGGGCTGGCAAGTAGCGCAACCAGACCATGCCCAACCCCGCACCGAACAACACCAGCAGCACCCACGGCATCAGCGAGCGGGCCCGGCGACCGATCCCCTGCTCCACCAGCAGCATCACCCTGGCGGGTAGCTGTTTGCGGATGCTTTCCAGGAACAGGACTTCGAAGAACACCGTGCCGATGAAGATCAGCGCGGCAAACAGGTGCAAGGTCAGAATCAGCGGATAGATCATGATGTTTTCGCCTTGGGTCAAGGCAACCCGCGCTACGGCGAACATTGGGGTGAGCGCACTGGCTGTCGGTCTCTGGAGACTACAGAACCCGCCTGGCCATGCGGTTGACACCGATCAAGAAACCGGCAAAACCCGTGCATATCCGTTTCTGCGGTCACGGCGGCTGGCGGTTTCGCTTTTACA
>NZ_LACH01000021.1:4776-107323 GCF_000968015.1 Pseudomonas fluorescens | reverse complement strand
CCGTGAAGAACCTTTTTTTTGTTGTTTGCGTCTAACGTATCTGATGCTTGTGCAACAAACGGTAGAAGGTCGGCCTGGATATCCCCAGCACCTTGGCGGCGATGCTCAAATTATCGCTGTGGCGGTTAAGTACATCGCACAAGGCCTGGCGCTCTGCCCGGTGCTTGTAGTTTTCCAGTGTGCCCATCGGCGCGGCAATGGTCTGCTGGCTGATCAGCCCAAGGTCTCGCGCTTCGATCTGCCGGCCTTCGGCCAGTACCAACCCGCGACGTACCCGGTTGGCCAGCTCGCGCACATTGCCCGGCCAGTCATGCTTGCCCATGGCAATCAAGGCGTCTTCACTGAAGCTGCGCGGACGGCGGCCGGTTTCATGGCTGTAGAAATGGGAAAAGTGGTTGGCCAGCATCGACAGATCGCCATTGCGCTCACGCAGGGGCGCGGTCGCGACCTGCAACACGTTCAGGCGATAATACAGATCTTCGCGAAAGCGCTTCTTCTCGATCGCGGCCTCAAGATCGACATGGGTCGCGGCCAATACCCGCACATCCACGGGAATCGGCTGACTGCCGCCCACCCGCTCGATGTGCTTTTCCTGGAGGAAACGCAACAGGTTCGCCTGCAGCTCCAGGGGCAGATCACCGATTTCGTCGAGAAACAGCGTGCCGCCGTGAGCCGCTTCGATCCGCCCGACCTTGCGTTGATGGGCGCCAGTAAAAGCACCCTTCTCGTGGCCAAACAGTTCGGACTGGATCAAGTGTTCGGGAATTGCGCCGCAATTGATCGCGACAAAGGGTTTGCTGTGACGTTGGGATTGTCGATGGAGCGTGCGGGCGACCAGTTCTTTACCCGTACCGCTTTCACCACGGATCAATACCGGAGACTCGGTGGGCGCCAGCTTGCTCAGCAACTTGCGCAGTTCGCGAATGGGTTTGCTGTCGCCAAGCAACTCGTGTTCAGGCTGATCAATGTGAACGGTGCCCTGCCCACGCAGGCGGGCCATCCCGAATGCCCGGCCCAGTGTCACCTGAACCCGGGACACATCGAATGGCAAGGTATGGAAATCGAAAAACCATTCACAGACAAAGTCTCCTACATTCTGCAATCGCAGGACTTCCTGGTTGAGTACGGCGATCCACTCGGTACCGCTATGGCTGATCAGCTCTTTGACGGCTTCCGGGCGTTCGAGGTGAAAAGGCTGCAAACGCAACAGGCCGACATCGCAGGTTTTGTCGGCGACGTTTTCCAAGGTGCAGCTGTCAACGTCCCAACCCACAGAGCGCAAAACCGGCAGCAGACGATGGCAGTCGTCGCAAGGATCCACTACTAACAGACGTCGTAACGCAGGCGCTTCGATCATGACTGTTCCTTGGCGCCAAATTTATGAAATATTATTAAAAACAGTCGTTTGGCGGACCTGGCTGTAACGTTAGCAATAATTTGACGTGACCTTGTACCGTTTGACTATAGAGCAGTCGCGTTATTAGTTATAAGAAGCGACTTAGTGAGTTGCCTAACGACGCCTTCCTTTCATTCAGCTTTCAATTCCTGTCCACACCTTGAGCCAATGAAAGAAAGTTGATATTTCTTTTAATTGTATGTGACCCGCCCCCCGGTTGCGGGCATCAGTACAAGTAACCAGCCGAACGGTAAGCCCAACCGACGGCACATCACTTGATTGGGCATACAGAGAGAAAAACCCATGAACGCCCCGCTCCGCATCAACGAAGCTCTTTTGATTGCCGACCGCGCATTCCAACCGTTCCAATGCGTGGCCTGGGCCCCACAAGACGGCAATGGCGAACTCAGCCTGACCGTCATCGATCGCACCAACACCCGCAGCATCGGCCGTAAGCAGATCCCAAGCAGTGCCTATACCGATCCTGCGCAACTTGAATGCCTGCTTGAAGCGGCGCGCGCGGAATTGAGTGAGGAGGGTTACAAACTCCAATCATGGTCGATGCCACACTAAGCGTTTTGCGGGTTACTAAACGGTAACCCGCACCCTCCCCGATTAATATTCGAACTTACACACGCCCAACTACTTGGCAGGCTTGTCAGTGGGTCGAAAAGACACTGTTCTGGCACACAGCGACCCTCCGTCTGTTAGTTATGACAGTTGTGCATCCAGTCGTTCAGGGATTGAATGTTTCCTTATACAGTCGCCACCCAAACTCCCGGTTCAGGACGACTCGCAAGGAGCTGCGTGCATGTCAATCCAGACCGAGTTTGCATTACCGGAAACACTGAGCGACGCCGGAAAACTTGATACAACTTTTGCCTCGGCTGGCAAAACCCAGGTGTATTTCGCTGGCAGCCTCTCAAGCATGGCCAACGGGGTCGCGATTGATTCACATGGCAGGTTGTTAGTCGCGGCGAAGATCGGAACGCCAGGCGGTAGCCGCTTCGGCGTGGCACGCTTGCTCGAGGACGGCTCGGCAGATCTGGCGTTCGGCAATCAAGGCAGCGTCATCGGGCAATTTGAACACGGCTTCGAGGCCATGGCCGGCAAAGTCCACGTACTGCCTGATGGGCACATTCTGGTAGCCGGCCTGCACTACGAAAATGCTCACCGGACACTGCCCGCCCTCGCCCTGTTTGATCAGCATGGTCGACCGGCGCAATGTTTTGGCGACAATGGCCGCTACGTCGTGCGTCTGCCGGGCGGTCTTTCCCAAGGCGTACGTGACACCTGGCTACCCCCCGGCGTACCGGGCGCAGAAGCTTGTGATTTCTGCGTGCAGGAAGATGGTCGAATACTGCTACAGGCCAATCATCACTTCGAACTGTCCGATCATGTCGGCATCCTGATACGACTCAACACCGACGGCTCGCTGGACGACACCTTCAACGGTCGTGGCTTCGTGATGGTCAGGCACTTGTTGATGAACACCTGGCTCAGCAGCCTGATGGTGCAACGAGACGGGCGGATCCTGGTGGGCGGTTCGATCAACTTCCCAGAAGAAGGTCTGCTGGCCCGCTATCACACCGACGGCAGGCTCGACGATTGTTTCGCCGTGGATGGTTTCATGACCTTCAAGGCACGCGGGTACAGCGCTCAGGTCAGCCAGATCGTCCAACAGGAAAATGGCGATGTGCAGTGCTTTGGCAGCAGCCGCGAACCGATGCATTGCCTGGCACTGAAAGTACACAGCAACGGCCGCCCGGACATTCATTGCAATGGAGGCCAGCCCCAACTGCTGGAAATCGGTCACAGTGGCTGCCAGTGGACCGACGCAAAGGCACTGCCGGACGGTTGCGTGGTGACGGTCGGGGCCACGATCGGCGGCGTCGAGGCGGATTTCATTCTGGCGCGGCATCTCCCCGACGGGCAACTCGATCGCAGCTTCGGCAATGGTGCCGGCTGGGTTCGCACCCGCCTGAGCCGCAGCCTGGATACCGCAACTTCAGTGGTCATGCAGGCCGATGGAAACATCGTCGTCGCAGGCTATTCACTGGACGGCAACTATCGAGCGATCGTCGCACGCTACCTGGCGTAAGCCTGCACAGTTTTCCTACACTTGATCTTCCCTTCCGCTTACGGCAAGTTGCGCGCTTCTTAATTCAAGGAGTAGCCGATGCCCGGTTCAATGGCTCAGGCGTTCGCGCACAATTTTCTCGGGCATTCACCCCGCTGGTACAAGGCAAGCATTATCGGCTTCCTGATTCTCAACGCATTGACGCTGTGGACCGTAGGCCCGGTGGTGGCCGGCTGGCTGCTGGTGCTGGAGTTCATCTTTACCCTGGCCATGGCGCTCAAGTGTTATCCGTTAATGCCCGGAGGCCTGCTGTTGGTCGAAGCACTGTTGCTGAAGATGACCACGCCCCAGGCACTCTACGACGAGCTGGTGCACAACTTCCCGGTGATCCTGCTGCTGATGTTCATGGTGGCCGGCATCTACTTCATGAAAGACCTGCTGCTGTTTTTGTTCTCACGACTCCTGCTCGGGGTTCGCTCCAAGGCGCTGCTGGCATTGATGTTCTGCTTCCTGTCGGCGTTTCTGTCGGCGTTTCTCGATGCCTTGACCGTGACCGCCGTGATCATCAGTGCAGCCGTCGGGTTTTACTCGGTGTATCACCGCGTCGCCTCCGGCAACGATCCGCGTCAGGACAGTGAGTTTGGCGATGACCAGCACCTGCCCACCCTCCATCACGCCGACCTCGAACAATTCCGCGCCTTTCTGCGCAGTCTGCTGATGCACGGTGCCGTGGGTACCGCACTGGGCGGTGTTTGCACATTGGTCGGTGAGCCGCAAAACCTGCTGATCGGCCATGAGATGGGCTGGCACTTCTCTGAGTTCTTTCTGAAAGTCGCCCCGGTTTCATTGCCAGTCCTGGTGGCCGGCCTGGTGACCTGCGTCCTGCTGGAGAAACTTCGCTGGTTCGGTTACGGCACGCTGTTGCCGGACAACGTGCGTGCGGTTCTGGCCAATTACGCCGCCGAAGATAATGCCGAACGCACCTCGCGCCAACGTGCGGCGCTCATCGTGCAGGGGTTGGCAGCGCTGATTCTGATTGCGGGGCTGGCGTTCCATATTGCTGAGGTCGGCCTGATCGGCTTGATGGTGATCGTGCTGATCACCGCCTTCACGGGTATCACCGACGAACACCGTATCGGCAACGCGTTCAAGGACGCCATGCCGTTCACAGCGCTGCTGGTGGTGTTTTTCGCAGTGGTGGCGGTGATTCACGATCAGCAACTGTTCACACCTTTGATCCAGTGGGTGTTGGCGCTGCCAGCGGATCAACAACCGGGCATGCTGTTTATTGCCAACGGCTTGCTGTCGGCCATCAGCGATAACGTGTTCGTCGCGACCATTTACATCACCGAAGTCAAACAGGCCTTCATCTCTGGCCACATGAGCCGTGAGCATTTCGAGACGCTGGCGATTGCGATCAACACCGGCACCAACCTGCCGAGCGTGGCGACGCCCAATGGTCAGGCTGCGTTTCTGTTCCTGCTGACCTCGGCGATTGCACCGCTGATTCGCCTGTCGTACGGGCGGATGGTGTGGATGGCGCTGCCGTACACCGTGGTGATGGGTGTACTGGGGTGGTACGCAGTGAGTTTCTGGCTGTAACACCAATCAACCTGTAGGAGCTGTCGAGTGCAACGAGGCTGCGATCTTTTGATGTTGCTTTTACAAGCGAAGATCAAAAGATCGCAGCCTCGTTGCACTCGACAGCTCCTACAGGGGTTTCAGCGTTTCAGGATATAGCGCTCGATTGCTTGCGCCGCGCCGTCCTCGGTATTGGCGCCCGTCACCACGTCTGCCTGGCGCTTCACCGCTTCTTCCGACTGCCCCATGGCGATCGACAAGCCTGCGCGATGGAACATCGGAGGGTCGTTGCCGCCATCACCCAGCGCCGCGGTCTGCTCCAGCGGCACGCCGAGAAATTCGGCCAGTGTCGCCAGTGCCGCACCCTTGTTGGCTTGCATCGCGGTCACGTCCAGATAAATCGGCTGTGAACGGGAGACCTGTGCCTGGCCTTCCACTTTGGGCAGCAGCAGCGCTTCCAGCTCAATCAACAACGGCGCGTTGTTGCTGGTGGCGACGATCTTGTCGATGCGTTCCAGGTACGGCTCAAAACTCTCCACCACCACTGGCGGATAACCCAGGCCGTGTTGTTCACGAGGCACCATTGGGCCGTTCGGATCTTTCAGCAACCAGTCGCCACCACTGAACACCCAGATTTCGATGTCCGGCCGGTCGGCAAACAGCGCCAATGCCGTCAGCGCCGCCGTTGCCGGCAAGTAATGTGCGACCAGCAAACTGCCATCCGGGTTGACGATGGTGCCGCCATTGAAGGCTGCCGTCGGCAGGTCGACGCCCAGGGCTTCAATCTGCTGCAACATGGCTTTGGGTGGACGACCGGTGGCCAGGCTGAACAGCACGCCGGCTTCGCGCAAGGAGCGGACCGCTTCGATAGTGCGTTGGCTGAGGCTGTGATCGGGCAGCAACAAGGTGCCGTCCATGTCGCTGAGCAGAAAACGGATGGGCTGTTGCGTCGGCTCACTCATCCGAGGCCGTGCCAGACGCGACCGTCGCGAGTCAGCAGATCTTGCGCAGCCTGCGGGCCGTCTTCGCCTGCGGCATAGCTTTGCACGCTCGTGTCCTGCTGCCAGGCATCAAGGAAAGGCTGCACGGCGCGCCAGCCGTTCTCGATGTTGTCGGCGCGCTGGAACAACGTCTGATCGCCGGTCAGGCAATCGTAGATCAGGGTTTCATAGCCGGTAGACGGCTGCATTTCAAAGAAATCCTTGTAGGCAAAGCCCAGTTCGATATTGGCCATTTTCAAGGCCGGGCCGGGCCGTTTGGCCAGCAGATCGAACCACATGCCTTCGTTAGGCTGAATCTGGATTCGCAGATAAGTCGGTTGCAGCTCATCGACCTCGGTATCGCGGAACTGCGCATACGGCGCCGGTTTGAAGCAGATGACAATCTCGGTATCGCGCACGCTCATGCGCTTGCCGGTGCGCAGGTAAAACGGCACGCCGACCCAGCGCCAGTTGTCGATCATGACTTTCAGCGCAACGTAGGTTTCGGTATTGCTGTCGGGCGCCACGTTGTTTTCCTGGCGATACCCCGGCAACTCTTTGCCGTCGACTTCACCCGCCGTGTATTGGCCGCGCACCGAGTTGGCCAACGCTTCCTCGACCGACCAGGGCCGAATCGCACCAACTACCTTGGCTTTCTCGCCGCGTACCGCATCGGCGCCAAAGGCGGCCGGCGGCTCCATGGCAACCATCGCCAGCAATTGGAACAGGTGATTGGGCACCATGTCCCGCAAGGCGCCGGTGTTTTCGTAAAAACTGCCACGGGTTTCCACGCCAACGGTTTCGGCGGCGGTGATTTGTACGTGGTCGATGTAGTGATTGTTCCAGAACGCTTCGAACAAGCTGTTGGAGAACCGGCTGATCAAAATGTTCTGCACGGTTTCCTTGCCCAGATAGTGATCGATCCGGTAGATCTGGTTTTCCGTCATCACCTTGAGCAAGCAAGCGTTCAAGGCTTCGGCAGTGGGCAGATCGGAACCGAAGGGTTTTTCGATCACTACCCTTCTGAACGCTTCTGGCGATTCTTGCAGCAAGCCGGCGGCGCCGAGACGACGCACCACTTCGCTGAAAAAACGTGGCGCAGTGGCCAGGTAGAAAACGGCATTGCCGGTGCCGCTGGCGGCGATTTTCGCCGCCAGGGCTTGATAGGTGCTGTCGTCCAGGAAGTCGCCCTGGACGTAGCTGATGCCTTTGGCCAACTTGGCCCACAGGTCGGGGTCAAGGGCTTGATCGCCCTTGCCGACCTTGGCGGCCACTTCGGCCCGAATGAAGTCTTCGAGTTTTTTCGCAAAGGCTTCATCGGTGATGGCGTTGTGGTCAACGCCGATGATCCGCAGTCCATCCCCAAGCAGACCGTCACGACTCAGGTTGTACAGCGCCGGCATCAGCAGACGCTTGACCAGATCACCATGGGCACCGAACAGAAACAGCGTGGTCGGTGGTGCGGGTTCTGCCTTGGATTTATTGCGGATCAGACGGGTCATTTTTTCGAAGTCTCCACGTGGCCGCCGAAGCCGAAGCGCTGGGCCGAGAGGATCTTGTCGCCAAAGGTGCCTTGCCCGCGCGAACGGTAGCGGGAGAACAGCGAGTTCGACAGCACCGGTACAGGCACCGATTGCTCCATGGCGGCTTCGATGGTCCAGCGACCTTCACCGCTGTCAGCCACCGAACCCGAGTAACCGTCGAGTTTCGGGTCGCTGGCCAGCGCGTCGGCGGTCAGGTCGAGCAACCAGGACGACACGACGCTGCCACGACGCCAGACTTCGGCGATGTCGCCGACGTTCAGGTCGAAACGCTGGTCTTCCGGCAGGTTGGTGCTGGCCTTGGTCTTGAGGATGTCGAAGCCTTCGGCGAAGGCCTGCATCATTCCGTATTCGATGCCGTTGTGGATCATTTTCACGAAATGGCCCGAACCGGCCGGGCCTGCGTGGATGTAACCGCGCTCGGCACGATCGTCTTCGGACTTGCGGTCCTTGGTCCGAGGAATGTCGCCCAAGCCCGGTGCAAGGCTGTCGAACAGCGGATCAAGGCGTTTAACCACCTCGGCTTCGCCGCCGATCATCATGCAGTAACCGCGCTCCAGGCCCCAGACGCCGCCGGAGGTGCCGACGTCGACGTAGTGCAGGCCTTTTTCCGAGAGGGTTTTCGCCCGGCGGATATCGTCCTTATAGAAGGTGTTGCCGCCGTCGATGATGGTATCGCCAGCTTCGAGCAAGGTGCTCAGGGTGTCGATGGTGTCTTCGGTCGGTGCGCCGGCCGGCAGCATGACCCACACCGCACGTGGCTTGGCCAGGCCAGCGACCAGCGCCGGCAGGTCGATGACGCCAGAGGCGCCCTCTGCGGCCAGGGTGTCGACAAAGGCGGTATTGCGGTCGTAAACAACGGTGGTATGCCCGTTGAGCATCAGGCGCCGCGCAATATTGCCGCCCATGCGGCCCAGTCCAATAATCCCGAGTTGCATGTGCTGATGCTCCCTACTACAAATAATGTGTGTCAAAGGTTATAGCCCAACGCGACTAATGAGGGTTAGTCCAGAGCGCTGGCACATAGTTTCCGGGCATTGTGCCCGATCCAGATTGATAACGTCGGTAATCGTGCCGAAGACACAACGACCATGAAAAATAAAAAAGTTCCCTTCGAGGGCAAAAGAAATCAAAATCGCAGCCGATAGTAAATAAGCACCGATGTCGGGGCGGATTTACAGTTGAGACAGCCATTTGCGAGGTGAGCAATGGGCACATTACAAGCAGCACGGCCAGCACAAACCCTTTACGTCACGATCCGTCGCGATGAATTGCGCCAGTTGAAAGACGAGCGCGAGCAGTTGAAGCAGGAGCTCGCGCAATTGCGCTTGTTGACACAAAGCAATCAGGCCCAGCCTTTGCCCGTCACTTACCGTGTGCCTCACGCCTGATCCCCTCGCTTGATTCGGAAGCAGCCCTGCTGTTTCCGACCTGCCATCCCCCTTTTGACAAACCCGGAAACTCACGAAGTTTTCACATCTGCCTGTTGATACTCCCGCGCCCTATTCCCGCTCGGTATCCGCGCGGCGACCGTTCGTCGGTGACTTTGATGTCCCGACGATGGAAGTGATGACTGGCTGGAGCGCCGAATGGCTTTGTTTAAACGCAGCAATACGTCTGCGAATGGTTTCGACTGGACAGGATTTCTCTGGCTGTTCCTGTTCTTCTGGTATTTTTCCGGCATTACCCAACTACTGATCCAACTGACAGGCACCTCCGGTTTTACCGGGTTCCGCCAGGCCTTTGTGATGAGCGCCATCTGGCTTGCGCCGATGCTGCTGTTCCCCAAACAAACACGTGTCATGGCTGCACTGATCGGTGTGGTGCTGTGGGCCTGCTCGATGGCCAGCCTGGGTTACTTCTTCATTTATCAGCAGGAGTTTTCCCAAAGCGTCATCTTCATTATGTTCGAGTCGAACGTCTCTGAAGCCGGCGAATACATGACGCAGTACTTTGCCTGGTGGATGGTGGCGGCGTTCCTCGCTCACACCGCTTTCGCTTACTTCCTCTGGACTCGCTTGCGCCCGGTGTACATGCCTCGTGGTCGGGCACTGGTGGCTGCAACGGCGATTGTGGTCGCCATCGTCGGTTATCCGCTGGTCAAGCAAACCGAGCGTACCGGCAGCCTTGCCGGCGGTTTCGAGAAGTTCGAATCCCGAATCGAGCCCGCCGTGCCTTGGCAGATGGCCGTGGCCTATCACCGCTACCTCGAAACCCTGGCCGGCATGCAAGACATGCTCAAGAGCGCCAGCAAGATCCCTCCCCTGCACAATTTCAAAGATTCGACGGCCAATCAGCCGGCGACCCTGGTGCTGGTGATCGGTGAGTCCACCAACCGTCAGCGCATGAGCCTCTACGGCTACCCTCGGGAAACCACCCCGGAGCTGGACAAGCTCAAGGATCAACTGGCGGTCTTCGATAACGTCATCACCCCGCGCCCTTACACCATCGAGGCGTTGCAGCAGGTGCTGACCTTCGCCGACGAAGAAAGCCCGGACCTGTATCTGTCGACTCCGTCGCTGGTCAGCATGATGAAACAGGCAGGCTACAAGACCTTCTGGATCACCAACCAGCAGACCATGACCAAGCGCAACACCATGCTGACGACCTTCTCCGAGCAGGCCGACGAGCAGGTGTACCTGAACAACAACCGCAACCAGAATGCCGCCCAGTACGATGGCGACGTGATCGAGCCGTTCAACAAGGCCTTGGCCGACGCTGCTCCGCGTAAACTGATCGTCGTGCATTTGCTCGGCACGCACATGAGCTATCAATACCGTTATCCGTCGTCCTTCGATAAGTTCAAGGACCGCAACGGTGTTCCAGACGGCGTGCGCGACGATCAGGTGCCGACGTACAACAGCTATGACAACGCGGTGCTGTACAACGACTTCGTGGTCTCGAGCCTGATCAAGGACTACGCCAAGTCTGATCCCAACGGGTTCCTGCTGTACCTCTCCGACCACGGTGAAGACGTTTTCGACTCGCCTGGCCACAGCACCCTTGGGCGCAACGAAAGCAAACCGACGGCGCCGATGTACACCATTCCGTTCATGGCCTGGGCCTCGCCGAAATGGCGCGAAAACCATGACTGGAGCTTTGCCGGTGATCTGGGACGGCCTTACAGCAGCTCGCACCTGATCCACACCTGGGCTGATCTGGCGGGTCTGAGTTTTGATGAACTGGATCGCAGCAAGAGCCTGGTCAGCGACAGTTTCAAGCCACGGCCATTGATGATCGGCAATCCTTATGAGCGCGAGCAAAAGGCATTGATCGACTTCAGCCTGATGAAACCCAAAGCCGTGGCAGCCATTCCGGCAGTCGTTCAGAAATAACCCTGCAGAACCTGTGGGAGCGACCTGTGGCGAGGGGATTTATCCCCGTTCGGCTGCGAAGCAGTCGCAAATCCGGTGAATACGGTTTTTCTGAAACACCGTAATCACAGGTTCAGGGCCGCTTCGCGACCCAACGGGGCGGTGCGACGTTTCGCTAAATCCCCTCGCCACAGGTAGCTCCCACATAATTTGTGTTGCCCGAAACCTCGCAAAGATAGTAATTATTCTCGTTTACACCTAAATCCCGCCTCTCCCCTTCGTCTTTGAACAAACGGAATTTTTCCCTCGAAGACAAGGAGTCGGCTGCGATGTTCGCGCCTATCACCCGTTCCATGACCTTTTCCCTCGGCCTGTGCAGTGCCGTCCTGTGCCCCGACTTGCTGGCTGAAACCGGCCCAGAGAAAGAGCCCGGCCGCACCCTCGAACTGGGCGCCACCCATGTCACCGCCCAAGGCTTGGGCAGCACCACCGAAAACACCGAGTCGTACACCACCGGCGCCATGAGCACTGCGACGCGCTTGAACCTGTCGATCAAGGAAACGCCGCAATCGGTGTCCGTGGTCACGCGTCAGCAAATGGACGATTTCAAACTCGGCACGCTGTCCGAAGCCATGAGCCAGACCACCGGCATAGTCGTTCAGCACAACGATTCGGACCGGGTCAGCTATTCGTCCCGGGGTTACTCGATCACCAATTTCCAGATCGATGGCATGCTGAACACCTTCAGCTACATGAAGTCCGATTCAGACACCATCATCTACGACCGCATCGAAGTGGTTCGCGGTGCCACCGGCCTGACCACCGGCGCGGGCGACCCGTCGGCCACCATCAACATGGTGCGTAAACGGCCGACGGCGCAGTGGCAAGTCCAGACCGGTGTCAGCGGCGGCAGTTATGACGACTACTACAGTTATCTGGATGTCGGCGGTCCGCTGGCGTTCGATGGCCGTTTGCGCGGACGCAGCGTGCTGGCCTATCGCGACAGCGATTCGTTCCGCGACAAGTACCAGCAACAACGGGAGGTCGGTTACGGCATTCTCGAAGCCGACCTGACCGATGACACCGTGTTGGCCGTGGGTTACGACTATCAGAACAAACACGTCCAGGGCACGTCCTGGGGCACGGTGCCGTACTGGAACGCCGACGGTGGCAAGGCCAACCTCGGACGCTCCACCAACATGGCCACGTCGTGGAGTTCCTGGCCGCTAAAGGACAAAACCGCGTTCGCCACGCTGGAACACCAATTAGGTGCCGGCTGGCACGCCAAGGCCGCCTACACCCATCGCGAGAGCGACACCGACGGCAAGATCTACTACGGCGGCGGGGGGTTTCCCGAGGCAGATCGCAGTGGCATGAGCGCCAACGTCAGCCACATGCTCAGTACGCAAAAAATGAAGGCTTATGACTTCAATGTGGCTGGCCCTTACTCGCTGTTCGGGCGGGAACACGAAATGATGATCGGCTATGGCGAGGCCGAACGCCGGGAAGATTCCCCCTACATGGTGGACGGCCCCAGGGCGGCGGATTACGAAAGCATCCGCGACTGGAAGTACATGGGTGACATCGCCAAGTTTCCCGACACGGTCACGCGCCTTTCAGGTTCAAAAGACAGTATCCGTCAGAAGGCCGGTTACCTGGCCACTCGCCTGAGCCTGACGGATGACCTGCACGCCGTACTCGGCAGTCGTTACGGCAGCTGGAAAGCGTCGAGCAAGACCAACAAGTACGACAACAACCTGCAACTGAGCAGCGTCGATGCCACCCGCCAGGAACACAACGACATATGGACGCCCTACGCCGGGCTGCTCTACGACCTCACCCCCGAATACACGGCGTACGTCAGTTACACCGACATCTTCAACCCGCAAGACAATCGCGACAGCCATCGCAAATACCTCGAGCCAGTAGTGGGCAGCAACTATGAACTGGGGCTCAAGGGCAGCTTGCTGGAAGAACGCCTTAACCTCGCCACCGCGCTGTTCTGGAGCAAACAGGACAACGTAGCCGAACTCGACGATTCGGTACCACCGGACCCGGTCACCGGCGAGGAGTTCTTCAAGTCAGGCGGCAAAGGCAACAAGGTTAAGGGCTTCGAAGCCGAGCTCTCGGGCGAGGTCATGGCCGGCTGGAACATGACGGCCGGCTACACCTACACCCATTCAGCCAACGGCGAAAAGAAACGCGCCAATACCAACCAGCCGCTGAATATGTTCCGGCTCTCCACGGCCTATCGTCTGCCCGGCGACTGGCAGGCACTGACCGTGGGTGGCGCGGTGAACTGGCAGAGCGATGTGTTCCGCACCGCCAGTCGCCCGGTGGGACGTAATGCCGACGGTGCGGTGATCACCGAACGGACGAAGATGCGGCAGGAGGCCTACACCGTGGTCAAACTGATGTCGCGGTATGAATTCGACAAGCACCTGTCCGCCTCGCTGAACGTCGATAACCTGTTCGACAAGAAGTATTACGACAACGTCGGGTTCTATAACGGTGTGTTTTGGGGGGACCCGCGCACGGTGACCTTGAGCCTGGACTGGAAGCTCTAGGCGCGGGTAATTCCCATTTGACGGAATCGGCGGATAATGTCCCTTCGACATTGCTTCATGGACGAAAGGACCCGACAACTCGTAGTGGGGTACACCATGAAACGTACAACCATGATCCTCGCTGGTCTGATGATGTTCAGTTCAACCGCTGCATTCGCCGAAGGTGGCGCTGAACGCATGCGGTATTACTTTGAGAGCCTGCGGCTCAGCCAAGAGGCGAATCAAAGTAACGCCAGCAACACGGCTGAAATCCGGGTTCCGGATGATCAAACTGCGCAAGTGACAGAGCACTACAAACCGTAACGACAAAGGGCGTCCTGATGGACTAATGCCAGTCAGTTAAGGGCGTGAACACCGCAACCTCTGTGGGAGCGAGCTTGCTCGCGATAGCGACAGGTCAGCCAGCATAGATATTGAATGTTGCGCCGCCATCGCGAGCAAGCTCGCTCCCACAGGTTTTGCTACTTAATTGATCGGCATTAGTCCTAATGGACGCCCTTATTTATGCCCGTAACCTTAAAGCGTCTTGGTCCAGAACAACATCCGACCGTGCGCCGGGTCAAACATGCCTGCGGCAAAACCGAACTTGCCATAGGAAGCCTGGGCGACTGCATTACCTTCCAGCACCTCCAGTGTGATTTTGCAGCAACCGCGCTGGCGAGCGATGTCCTCGACCTTTTGCAGCATCTTCTGGCTCAACCCCAAGCCGCGAAACTTCGGCATCACCGACACATCGTGGACATTGACCAACGGCCGACAGGCGAAGGTCGAGAAACCTTCAAAGCAATTGACCAGCCCGGCCGGCTCGCCGCCGACAAAGGCCAGAACGCTGAACGCGTGCGGACGTTTGGCCAGTTCCGCCGGCAGTTGTTTCAACAAGTCGGCGGACAACGAGTGGCCGCCACCCATCGGGTCTTCGGCGTAACCATTCAGCACCAGCCCAATAGCCTCGGCATGCACCGGATTGGTGTAACTGGCCTGAAGCACAAGAATTTCTGCGGATTCCATTTCCACCCTCGTTCACACATTAAGTTGCCCCAGTGCATCTCGCACTGAAGGGCCGACCGACAATATCGCGGGCACAGCCGTGTCGACAACCCGATCCTGCTGTAATTTTTCGCTCAAGCGCCCCAGATCAGCGCCTCGGTCCACCCCAGCTCAGCAAAATCCTCAGCCCTCAGGCCTGACTCACCGGCACAGAAAAACTCGTCCAGTTGCGGTGGTTTGACCGGGGTGCCGCTGAGCATGGCGTGAACCTGCCCGCGATGATGGATCTGGTGCTCGAACAGATGGGACAGCAGGCGCAAGCGGCTGTCATGTTGCGGCGTGTCCCGGGCGATGGTCACGATCTTGCCGAGGTCCGCATCGCGCATTTGCTCGCAATAAGCGATCAGTCGAAGGTCTACCAGCGTTTGTTCGCGCTTGAGGTCTACTGCGTGCGTAAACGGCTCGTCCTGGTTGAAAAACACATAGCATTCGGGATGCGGGTCATCGCCGCGCAACTCCCGCTCCAGCGCATCCACGTAAAACCAGTCGCAGGTCAGGATGTGATTGAGGGTAGCGCGCAGACTGGGAAAGAAGCTGACCCGCGGTGCCGCCAGATCGGCCGGGCCCAACTGGCTCCAGGCCTTGGCGAGTCGATGATTGGCCCAGGCGTTCTGATAGGCCATGGTCAGCAAATGGTGCGACAAAGGCTGATTCATGTTCGCGGCTCCTTGTTCAAGCTTCGGCGAAGCGTTGCAGCTGCATTTCCTGTAAACGGCTGAGGGTGCGGCGGAACGGAAACGCCAGATAACCTTCGGTGTACAACGACTCCATGGGCACCTGCGCTTCGAGGCACAGCGGCACCTTGCGGTCGTAGCACTCGTCCACCAGGGCGATAAAACGCCGTACACCGTCGTCATGCACCGACAATTGCGGCAACTCGCGATCGCCCGCCACCACCCGTTCGACGCCGTCTTCAGTGCCTCGGGCGATGCGCCCTTCGCGCTTTTGCGCGCTGAGGTTGGGCACGTCACTCAACAGAATAGCGCTGAAGGTGTCGCACAGGGCGATGAAATCCATGGCGGCAAACGGCTGTTCACAGAGATCGGCGTAACGAGTCCAGAGTACGGTTTGACTGGCCTGCACGACATTGAGTGAGCGGTAGCCCACCTTGATCGGGTCACTGGACACCGACTGGCCGACGGTCAAGGCCTTGAACACTTCACCCAGAGCGCTGGGTTGCCCCGGTGCCGCCACCCAGTAACGTTGCAAACCTTTGCCTGGGTGCAGGCGATGATCTTCGCCGCCATCCACCGCAATCACCTGCATATGTTTCTTGATGGCTTCGATGGCGGGCACGAACCGGTCGCGATTAAAGCCATCGGCGTACAGCTGGTCCGGTGGCTGATTGGAGGTGCAGACCACCACCACGCCCTGCTCGAACATCACCTGAAACAAACGCCCGAGAATGATGGCGTCGCCAATGTCGTTGACGAACAGTTCGTCAAAGCACAGGACCCGCACTTCCTCGCTCAGTTCGCGAGCCAGCGCCTTCAACGGGTCGGCGGTGCCGGTGAGCTGAAACGAACGCTGATGCACCCAGCCCATAAAGTGGTGAAAGTGTTGGCGACGGGCCGGGACCTTCAGGCTTTGGTAAAACCGGTCCATCAACCAGGTCTTGCCGCGCCCGACCGGGCCCCAGAGGTACACGCCAGTGATCGGCGTGCGCCCTTCATGCAGCGCCTCGTAGCATTTCTGCAGCGCCCACACGGCATGTTCCTGGGCTTCGTCCTGGACGAAGCCCTTCTGTTCGATGGCGTGTTGCCAGGCGCTTAAGGGGGAGTCGACATTCATGCGCGGCAGTATACGTCCTGTAGCAGCTGGCGCAGCCTGCGTTCGACTGCGAAGCGGTCGCCATCGGAATCCCGGATCTTGCTGATTTACCGAGTTCTCAGGTTTCACGACCGCTACACGGTCGAACGCAGGCTTCGCCAGCTGCTACAGGGAGATGTCTAGCCGGGCAATCTTGCCCTGTTCATTCAGGCGAAACATATAGCGCAATTCCAGCGGGCTGCCGGGAAACGTTCCAGAGATCAGGTTATGCACCAGCACTTTGCCGGTGCGCAGTTGCACGTCGAGCACTTCAACCCGTGGCTGGTAACGCTGGGCTGTGTCTTGCATCCATTGCGCGATGGCGTGAGTGCCGACCTGGTGCTGGCCTTCATCGAACACATTGGCATCCTCAGCGAAAAAACTGGCGACCCGCGAGGTGTCGCAGGCATTGGCCGCAGCAATGTAGGCGGCGATGGCGGGTGCCAATGAAGAGGCGGGATTGGACATGGTTACGGCTCCTTGTTTGTTGATTCTGGAGCCATGCTAAAACAAGCCTGTGTCAGTTCTTGTCAGGAGTGAAGCGCCCTGCTTCGTCCAGTTGCATCTGCTTGCGCCAGGTGCGCAGCAGGTCGCTGCGCCGCCCCGGATAACGCTCGCCCTGCTCGTCCGCCGCCGAGATCCGGTCGGTGCGAAAGGTGCGATAGGCGCTGCGCAATTCACACCAGGCGACGATGATTCGCACCTCGTTCAGAAACCCCAAAGCCAGCGGCCAGATCAACCGTTGACTCGGCACCTGGTTGGCGTCTGCGTAATCAATGTGCAGCTTGATCTGATCGCGGATGGCCTGGCGAATCACATTCAGTGGCACGGCGTTGGGCGCAAAGCCATAGCCGGGCGGCCCCGGCAACACCGTCGGGTTGCGTAACGCGTCCAGCGCTTCAGGCGCCAATACCGCAGCAATCTTGGCCAGCGCATCCGCCGCCGCCTTGCTCAACACCTCATCCCCGCGCTGATCCACATAGCGCAACCCCAGCACGATGGCTTCGGTTTCATCGGCGTTGAGCATCAACGGCGGCAGAAACAAACCGCTGCGCAGCACATAGCCGATCCCCGCTTCGCCGTAGATGGGCGCGCCAAGGGCTGTGAGTTCGGCGATGTCGCGGTACAGCGTGCGTTCAGAAATTTCCAATTCGCCGGCAAGTGTCGCCGCGGTCACCGGACGACTTTTGCCGCGCAGCACTTGCAACAACGTCAGTAAACGAGTGGTCCGCGACACGATTGGCAGGCTCTGTCCGTAAAAGTTGTCGGAGCTTAGCAGAGCCCCCTGTCAGAAAGTGGCAGTAGCAATGAGGCCGGTGGTCGGCCTTTCTCTTGCGAACGGGAAAGCGCCTTGACGGAAAATATTACTCGTATCATATTAAATACATGTCGACAGACATTTATATTCGACCTCAACGCTTTTTCCTTCAGGAGTCATCCCATGCATTACAAAGTCTTCGGCCGAAAAACCGGCTTGCGGGTCTCGGAACTGGCGCTGGGCGCCGGTAATTTCGGCACCGGTTGGGGTCATGGCGCCGAGCGTGACGAAGCCAAACGCATCTTTGATGGCTACCTGGAGGCCGGCGGCAATTTCATCGACACCGCCAACGGCTATCAGGCTGGCCAGTCGGAAGCCATGCTCGGCGAGTTCATCGCAGCGGAACGGGATCGTCTGGTTATCGCCACCAAATACACCCTGGGGACCACGCCGGCTGCGGGCATTTCCCACACCGGCAACAACCGCAAGAACTTGGTTCGCGCCGTGGAAGAAAGCCTGAAACGACTCAACACCGACCACATCGACCTGTTCTGGGCCCACATGAGCGATGGCGTGACGCCGATGGAAGAAATCCTGCGCGGTTTCGACGATCTGGTGCGCGCTGGCAAAATTCATTACGCCGGGTTGTCGAACTTCCCGGCGTGGCGCATCGCACGGGCCGATGTGCTGGCCGAAGTTCGCGGTTTCTCACCGATTGCTGCGATTCAGGTGGAATACAGCCTCGCCGAACGCACCGCCGAACGTGAACAGTTGCCGATGGCCGAAGCCTTGGGCCTGGCCGCGACGTTATGGTCACCGTTGGGTGGCGGCTTCCTCACCGGCAAGTACCGCACCAACGATGGCGACAACCGCGCCGCCAAACTCGGCATGCTGATCCACGCCGAGAAAAGTGCCCGTGAAACCGCCCTGCTCGACACTTTGCTGGCTGTCGCCGCAGAACTGGGCGCCAGCCCGACGCACGTGGCCATTGCCTGGCTGCGGGAAAAAGCCAAGCGTTCGACCACGGCACTGATTCCGATTCTCGGCTCGCGCACCCGTGAACAACTGGATGCGACCTTGGGTGCTTTGAATGTGCAATTGAACGGGGATCAACTGTCGCGGCTTGATGGGGTCAGCGTTGTGGCGATGGGCGTGCCCCATGAATCCATTGCCGGGTCGATGGCGCGATTTACCGGGGCTGAAACCCTGGATCTGCCAATCATCCCAGTGGCCTGACACAGATCAAATGTGGGAGCGAGCTTGCTCGCGATAGCGTCCTAACATTCAACACATCTGTTGTATGTACCGGCCCTATCGCGAGCAAGCTCGCTCCCACATTTAGGTTTGTGTGTTACCGGTCGACTTTGTGTTTAGCGGCATAGAGGCACAGCATTTCCATCGCCAACGTCGCCGCCGCCAGTGAGGTAATGTCCGCACTGTCGTAGGCCGGCGCGACTTCCACGACGTCCATTCCCACCAGATTGATCCCGCGCAAGCCACCGAGAATTTCCAGCGCCTGCACCGTGCTCAAGCCGCCGCATACCGGCGTTCCGGTGCCTGGAGCGAAAGCCGGATCGAGGCAATCAATGTCGAACGTCAGGTACACCGGGTGATCACCGACCCGCGCCCGAATGGCCTCGACGATCGCATCAACACCACTTCGATGCACTTGCCGCGCATCCAGCACTTGAAAGCCCTGGTGATCGTCATTGGTGGTGCGCAACCCGATCTGCACCGAACGCGACGGATCCACCAACCCTTCCTTGGCCGCGTGCCAGAACATCGTGCCGTGATCGACGCGCTTGCCGCCTTCGTCCGGCCAGGTGTCGCTGTGGGCGTCGAAGTGGATCAACGACAGCGGACCATGTTTGCGCGCATGGGCCTTGAGCAACGGATACGTGATGAAGTGATCCCCGCCGAACGTCAGCATCGCGCTACCGGCATTGAGAATGTGCTCGGCATGGGCTTCGATGCTTTCCGGCACCGACTGCGGTGTGCCGTAATCGAAGTCGCAATCGCCGTAGTCGATGACCGCCAGATGGTCGAACGGGTCGAAGGTCCATGGCCAATGGCGTTCCCAGGCAATCCCGGTGGACGCGGCACGAATGCCGCGTGGTCCGAAACGCGCGCCGGGGCGGTTGCTGGTGGCGGTGTCGAACGGGACACCGCTGACCGCTACATCAACGCCGCGCAAGTCGCGACTGTAGCGACGACGCATGAAACTGGTGATACCGGCGTAGGTACTTTCGGCGGCGGTGCCGTAGAGGCTGTCGCGGGTCATGGCCTGATCGTTTTGCATCGGGACGTCCATCTCGGGTTCCTTATTATTGGCGGCTACGGAAAGTGGTCCACACACGGGTGCGCTGACGCATGTCCTTGAGGCTCATGCTGCGGTCGGCGTACAGCCGGTCACGCACGTCGGCGGGTGGGTAAATGTCCGGATCGGTGCGCACGGCTTCATCCACCAGCGGCGTGGCGGCCTGGTTGGCGGTGGCAAAGAACAAGGTGTTGGTCAGCGCCGCAACGGACTCCGGACGCAACATGAATTCAATGAACTGGCGTGCGGCTTCGGGATGGGGCGCGTCCTTGGGGATCGCCAGGTTATCCTGCCACACGATCGTGCCTTCCTTGGGAATCCGGTAGGCGATTTCATAGGGCTTGTTGGCCTTGCGCGCCTGATCGGCGGCCATGCTGGCGTCACCGTTATAGGCCAGGGCCAGACAGATGCTGCCGTTAGCCAGATCGTTGATCTGCCGTCCGCTGGCGACGTACAACACGTTAGGCTGCAACTGATGCAGCAACGCTTGCGCCGCGTCCAGGTCGTTCTTGTCCGTGCTGTAGGGATCTTTACCCAGATAGTGCAACGCCAGGCCGATCACCTCCTGCGGCGAGTCAATGATCGCGATGCCGCAGTCCTTCAGCTTGCTGGCGTACTCCGGTTTAAACAGCAGGTCCAGGCTGTTGAGCGGCACGTTCGGCAAGCGTTTGCGCACCGCTTCGACGTTCATCCCAAGCCCCAGCGTGCCCCAGGTATAGGGCACTCCGTAGAGATTGCCCGGGTCGACCGCGGCGAGTTTTTCCAACAGATCGGGATCAAGGTTGGCGTAGCCCTTCAGGCCTTCGTGAGGAATGGCTTTCAGCGCCCCGGCCGCCAACCCGCGTGCCAGAACACTGGACGACGGCACCACCACGTCATAACCGCTGCCACCGGTGAGCAGTTTGGTTTCGAGCACTTCTGGCGCGTCGAACGTGTCGTAACGCACGTGAATGCCGGTTTCCTGCTCGAACCGCTGCAAGGTTTCCGGCGCCACGTAATCGGCCCAACTGTAGAGATTGACGACTTTTTCCTCGGCCTGAGCCGATACGGCCATGGCGAGAAACAGCGCGGATAAACACAACTTGAAGGTGGAAGCCATGACGAACACCTGACCAGAGGAAGTGGATGCAGAATGCGTCGTCGGATACATTGGTGAAATATCAAGTTTGTTATCCTGACTTTACCCCGGAGTAATGTTTGATGCTCGGCCAACTCCATGATCTCGATCTGCAACTGCTGCGCCTGTTCGTCAACGTGGTGGAGTGCGGCGGTTTCAGCGCGGCTCAGGGTGAGTTGGGCTTGAGCCAGTCGAGCATCAGCCAGCAAATGGCCAAACTGGAAACCCGGCTCGGCTATCGCCTCTGCAGTCGCGGCAAGGGTGGTTTCAAGATTACGCCCAAGGGCGAACAACTGCTCAGCGCGACTCGCAGCCTGTTCGAGTCCATCGAAGCCTTCCGCCACCAATCCAATGGTGTGGCCGGGCGTTTGATCGGCGAGGTTCGTTTGGGGTTGTCCGAAGCACTCGATCAATCCGTGCTGCAACGAGTGGCCGATGCGATCCGGCGCTTTCGTGAACGGGACGAATCGGTCCGCATCGAATTAATCAGCGCCATGCCCGGCGAAATGGAACGGTTGCTGCTGCAACAACGACTGGACCTGGCGATCGGCTATTTCTCACAAGTGCAAAGCGCTTTTGACTACCGCGAACTGTTTACCGAAACCCAGCACCTGTATTGCGCCCCCGGCCATCCGCTGTTCACCGACGATGCGCCTGACGATCTTGCGCTACAGGCTTGTGATCGGGTCGATCACCCTTACCGCTTCCTGCGCAGCGACGAGCCCTTCCAGGGGAAGATGTGTTCGGCGCGCTCGGAGCAAGTCGAAGGCACCCTCGCCTTCATTCTCTCCGGCAAGCATGTCGGTTATTTACCCGAACACTTTGCCCGCAGCTGGGAAGACAAGGCATTGCTGCGCGCCGTGCGCCGTGCCGATATGAGTTTCGACGTGGCATTCCATCTGGCCCGCCATCGCGCCCAGGTGCCAGGGGATGCACAAAAAGCCTTTGAAGAGGATTTGCGTGCAGCGTTTGCCTGAAAGTCAAAAGATCGCAGCCTCGTTTCACTCGACAGCTCCTACATTTGAAATGCGATCCCTGTAGGAGCTGTCGAGTGAAACGAGGCTGCGATCTTTTGATCTTTCGCTGCTTTCTGGCATCCTGCGCCTCCATTTTTTGACCCGTCCCCTGGCGCTTTCCTCGTGACCTCATCCGAACACGCAAAACCCCAGCCCCGTTCCGACTTGATTTACGGCCTCGACGACCGCCCGCATCTGACCGCCACCGTCTTCGCCGCCCTGCAACACGTGCTCGCCAGCTTCGTCGGCATCATCACCCCGACCCTGATCATGGGGGGCGCTCTCGGCCTGCAAAGCGAAGTGCCGTACCTGATCAGCATGGCGCTGTTCGTCTCGGGACTGGGCACATTTGTGCAGGCACGACGTTTCGGCCCGATCGGTTCCGGCCTGCTGTGTCTGCAAGGCACCAGCTTCTCATTCATCAGCGTGATTCTCAGCGCCGGTTTCCTGGTCAAGGCCCGGGGTGGCGGCACCGATGAGATCCTGTCGACCATCTTTGGTGTGTGCTTTTTCGCTGCCTTCATCGAAGTGGTGTTGAGCCAGTTCATCGGCAAACTGCGGATGCTGATCACCCCGGTGGTGACCGGCACGATCATCACGCTGATGGGCCTGTCACTGATCAAAGTCGCCATGACCGACATCGCCGGCGGCTTCGGTGCGACGGACCTCGGCGCCGCCAGTCATCTGGCCCTGGCGGCCCTGGTGCTCGGAACCATTGTGCTGTTGAATCGGGTCGATGTGCCGTTCCTGCGCCTCGGTGCAATCGTCATTGGCCTGGCCCTCGGTTATGCCGTGGCCTGGCTGATGGGTGACGTCAACTTCGCCAGCCTGCCCGACGTACCGCTGATGAGCGTACCGGTGCCGTTCAAGTACGGCTTTAACTTCGATTGGGTGGCGTTTGTGCCGGTGGCGGTGATTTTCCTGGTGTCGCCGCTGGAAGCCGCCGGTGACTTGACGGCCAATTCGATGATTTCCCGGCAGCCGGTCAAAGGCCCGATCTACATCCGCCGGATCAAGTCCGGTCTGCTCGCCGACGGCCTCAATTCGGCCATGGCCGCCGTGTTCAATAGCATGCCGATGGTGACCTTCGCCCAGAACAATGGCGTGATCCAGCTCACCGGCGTGGCCAGCCGCTACGTGGCGTTCTTCATTGCCGGTTTGTTGGTGGTGCTGGGGTTGTTCCCGATGATCGGCGCGGTGCTGCAACTGATGCCCAAACCGGTACTCGGCGGTGCTGAACTGGTGATGTTCGGCACTGTCGCCGTCGCCGGGATCAAAATCCTCGCCGAAGCCGGCCTGCATCGGCGCAACATGCTGATCGTGTCGATTTCGCTCGGCATGGGCCTGGGTGTCGCGGCGGTTCCGGAAGTGCTGCGCGAATTGCCGAAGGCGCTGCACAACATCTTCGAATCGCCGATCACCGTCGGCGCGTTGTGCGCAATCGTGCTGAATATCTTCCTGCCCGAAGAGTTCATTGAGCTGGAAGAGGACGATTTCGATCCGGAAGCCTCGATCCTGCGGGTCATGGAAAATCCGGATGTCCCGGCCAAGGGTGAACCCGTCTCGCCCGCCGCTGTCGCACCCTTGAACCGCTAGAAAATGCTCGAGGCCGAGCCACTGGCGGTTCGGCCTTTTCTTTAAGAGAGCATGTCCATGCGCAGTGTCCACGCCGTTATCCTTTCCCTGCTATTGCTCTCCCTGAGCGCCTGCGCCCTGCTGCCCAATCGCGACCCGCTGAACATCAACGTGGTCGGCTTCGAGCCGCTACAAAGCCAGGACATGGAAGTACGTTTTGCCGTGAAAATACGCGTGCAAAACCCCAACGAGACATCCATCAGTTACAACGGCGTGGCCCTGGACCTGGAAGTCAACGGCCAGCCACTCGCCTCTGGCGTCAGCGATCAATCGGGCTCGATTGCACGCTTTTCCGACACCGTGCTGACCGTTCCGGTAAGTGTCTCGGCGTTCTCCGTGCTGCGCCAGACCCTGGGCCTGAGCAAAACCCAAACCTTCGACAACCTGCCCTACGTCCTGCGCGGCAAACTCGCGGGCGGCTTGTTCGGGACGATGCGTTTCGTGGACAGCGGCAAACTCAGCCTGCCAACGCCGACGACCGGCACCTGGTGAGTCACCACAGCAGGTGTGAACGCCACAAATCAAATGTGGGAGCGAGCTTGCTCCGGGCGGCGTTCCGACGATGGCGACGGCACATTCAACATATTGGTTACCTGAACCACCGCTATCGTCGGAACGCCGCCCGGAGCAAGCTCGCTCCCACAGGGGTTATGCGTTGAAGCGGACGCCCGGTTTGGCGCGCTCATCGACTGTCAGTTCGAAGACATCCGGGCGCGCGTAGTGCCCGACCACGTCGTAGTCGTAACGGGCGCGGACCAAGTCATCGGTATCGATTTCCGCGGTGAGCAAACCGGCGCTGTCACGCAGCGGCCCCGCCAGAATATCGCCCATCGGCCCGACGATCACGCTGCCACCGGCAATCAATGGCCGGTCCGCAGGCCAGTTGGCGATCTCCACGCCCAAGGCTTGCGGTGAATCCTGAACCTGACAGGCGCTGACCACAAAGCAGCGGCCTTCATGGGCAATATGGCGCATGCTGACCTGCCACATTTCCCGCTCGTCCACCGTTGGCGCGCACCAGACCTCCACGCCTTTGGCGTACATCGCGGTGCGCAGCAGCGGCATCATGTTTTCCCAACACACCACCGCGCCTATCCGCCCGACCTGACTGTCGATCACCGGCAGCGTCGAGCCATCGCCTTTGCCCCAAATCAACCGCTCAGCGCCGGTGGGCATCAGTTTGCGGTGGTTGGCGACCAGCCCGGCCTGCGGATCGAAATACAACGCGGTGCAGTACAAGGTGCTGCCGGCGCGTTCGATGACACCGATCACCAGGTTCGCGCCGGTGCGCGCTGACAACCCGGCCAACGCTTCGGTTTCCGCGCCGGGCACGTCGATCGCATTGGCGAAATACCGGGCAAAGGCTTCACGCCCTTCCGGCAGCCGATAACCCAGCTGAGTACCAAAGCCCTCGCCTTTGGGGTAACCGCCAAGCAACGCTTCCGGCATGACCACAAGCGCCGCGCCGGATTCGATAATCGCGTTTTCCCAGGCAAGGATCTGTTCCAGGGTATCGGCTTTACCGCCGGGCAAAGAGCCGATTTGCAGTGCAGCAACGATTGACTTGGGCATCGCAGTAACTCCGAAAGCAATGAGGTGTTGCTCATTCTCAGGCGCCACGGGATCATCAATAAAGCCCCATTCACTGCTGAATGATATGAACCAAATGAATATCGCCACCGTCGATCTCAACCTGCTGAAAGTCTTCGAAGCGCTGCATGAAGAGTCCAGCGCCAGCCGGGCCGCGTTGCGTCTGGGCGTGACGCAATCAGCCGTCAGCGCCGCACTGCGAAGGCTGCGCGAGGTGTATGGCGATCAGTTGTTTGTGCGTACCGGCCGCGGACTAGCGCCCACGCTCAAGGCCAACCAGTTGAAACCGGTGGTCAGCGATGCCCTGAACAAATGCCGGCAGAGCCTGGCGATGGTCGATCCGGCCGCCCACCATTACGACGGGCGCTCGGTGACCGTGGGTATGTCCGATGATTTCGAAATCGCTTATGGGCGCCGGCTGATCGAGGAAATCGCCCGCGTCGCGCCGAAGCTGCGGCTGATCTTTCGTCAGACCCATAGCCAGATCGTCGCCCAGGCGTTGATGGAACGCAGCATCGATCTGGCGATCACCGCCGGTGGGTTTGCCGAGCGCTTGCTCAGCCGTCAGGTGTTGGGAGAAGGCGGTTATCGGTGCCTGGTGGACCCGATGAGCCTGACCGAGGGACAGCAGACCCTCAGCCTTGATGAGTTCGTCGCCCGCGAGCACATTCTGGTGTCGTCGGGCGGCTTTATCGGGATCACCGATGAGGGGCTGGCGGCGCTGGGGTTGAGTCGGCGTGTGTGCGCCTCGACCACACATTTTGCGGCATTGCCGCACTTGCTCAAGGGCAGTCAGGCCGTGGCAACCATTCCGGCCCATGCGGCGCAAAGTATTGCGGCGCTCAGCGGACTGGCGCTGCTGCCCTGCCCTCTGGCGTTGCCACGTTACCCGATCGAACTGGGCTGGCGCACCAGTACGCAGCTCGATCCGGTGGTGCTGAAAGTACGGGAAGCGATTGTCGCGAGCTTCGCGAGCGCGTAGGAGCTGCCGCAGGCTGCGATCTTTTGATTTTGGATTTTGCTTTTTTAAAACAAGATCAAAAGATCGCAGCCTGCGGCAGTTCCTACAGATATGTGTGTCGGGTTCAGGTTACTTGGCAGCCATCAGGCGATTGACTTCGCTACGCACCATGTTTGCAAATTCCGGTGGCGACATGCCGTCAAGTTCGGCACGGACCCACTCCGCCCATTTGCCTTTGCGCTTGGCGCGTTCACCGAACAATCGTGCGGCCTCGCCCTTGGACTTGCCCAGGTTGCTTTGCCAGAGATCGAACAGACGGGATTTCTCATCTTCGAGCGCAGCGCGCTCGGCAAGGGGTTTGTCGGCCAGATTGAAGCTCATGGGAGTTACCTGCTGCGTAAAATAGGCGACATCTTACACTGTAGGAAGAAATGTCCGACTCAGGATTTTTCGTCAGGGTTGGGTCAACGCGAAATCCACTGCAACTTTTTCGCTGAAGACAGACTCCATTGATCACTGCCCATTTATCTGCAAGGAGTATCTCAATGGCCCGGAAAACCGCCGCACAAATCGCCGAAGACCAGATCAAGGATCAAGCCTTCAGCGAACTTCAGGCTCTGATCGAAGAGTCGGAAAAGCTGCTCAAAAGCAGTGCCTCGCTTGTCGGTGAGGAAGCGGACACACTTCGCGGGCAGATCGCCCTGAAACTTCAGCAGGCTCGGGACTCCGTCACCAGCGTTCGTGACCGGACCAAACCTGCGGTCGAAGCCACTGAAACCTACATCGGTGGTCACCCGTGGCAAACCGTGGCGATCTCTGCCGGTTTCGGCCTGGTTGTCGGGTTGTTGCTCGGTCGGCGGTAAGCGGTTCTGCTTTAGGTACAAAAGCAAAAAGGCGAGCATTGCGCTCGCCTTTTTCATGCCCGGCTTTTATGCAGACTGAGAGTATGCAGGACTCAGAGCCCGGCCAACGCCCGCAAATTCGCCAACGTCTGCGCGTCGAGCGGGATGCCATCGGTGCTGGCCTTGGCTCGCTGGAAGTGACGTCGATCACCCGGCAAACGCTTGAGCCCTACCCCGTGCATCTGCCGGACCAGCTCCTGACTGCGCTCGGCAAAACTCTGCCCGGCCGCCTTGCTCGGGTCGATCACGATCAACAGTTGGCCCGTCCACGGTGTCTTGGCGCCCGGATGATTCGACCAATCGAACTCGAAGGAAAAATTGCCGCCGGTCAACGCCGCCGCCAACAGTTCCACCATCATCGACAGCGCCGAGCCTTTATGCCCGCCAAACGGCAGCAACGCGCCGCCCTCAAGAATCGCTTTCGGGTCCTGGGTCGGCTGGCCAAGACCGTCCACACCCATGCCTGGCGGCAAACGCTCGCCCTTGCGTGCGGCGATCTGCACATCGCCATGGGCAATGGCGCTGGTCGCCAGGTCGAAGACAATCGGATCGCCGTCAGCCCGAGGCGCGGCGAAAGCAATCGGGTTGGTCCCGAACAGCGGACGATCGGCGCCGTGCGGCACCACGCAGGTCATGCTGTTGACCACGCTCAGCGCCACCAGACCTTCATAGGCAAAGGGCTCGACATCCGGCCACAAGGCGGCGAAATGGTGGGAGTTACGAATCGCCAGCACCGCAATGCCAGCGCTGCGGGCCTTCTCCACCAACAGTGCGCGTGCGGCCGCGAGGGCCGGCTGGGCGAAACCATTACCGGCGTCGACCCGGACAAAACCCGAAGCCACGTCCTCGACTACCGGCACGGCCTGGCCATTGACCCAGCCGCTCTGGAGCGTCGATACGTAACCGGGAATGCGGAACACGCCATGGCTATGGGCGCCATCGCGTTCGGCGCCAGCGCAGTTGAGGGCCAGAGTCCTGGCCACCTCGGCGGAGGTGCCATGGCGCTGAAAAATCTGCTCAAGCAAAAGAACGAGCGCGTCGAAATCGAGCGTTTGAGTGTTCGAACTGACGGCCACTTCGGGCGTTGCGGTCATCTGAAGCTCCAGTTTTATTATTGAGTACGGGCAACAGGGTGAAACAAGGTTGCAGGGCAACCCAAAACAGTTGTCGATTAAGCGCTGTTTTACCGGCGTCCTGTCAAGTCTCGACAGCTTGTTCGGCTCAAGCAATATGTACCGCACCCAAGCGTTCCACTGACCGTACTGTTTTCCTCAATCCAACGACCGGCGATTACCCGCCGATCGCAGCACATTGAGGAAAACCATGATTGCTCCCCCACTACCGTATTTTTTCGACGAGGCAGAAATCGCATCCAGAGCCAGACAGCCCGATGATCGCGAAAAGGCACTGTCCTTCACGATTGATGACCTGAAGTGGTTGCAGGTTGTTTATCTGGCGACGCATGAAATCCGTATCGCCAATATCAAGCCCATGCACGTCGACCGGTTGCTTTTAAGCGTGCCTGATGCACCCAATATCCCCCTGGCCGGCGCTTTTGCCATGAGCCGGCCCAACGATGGAGAAGTCACGCTCTACACACCGTGGAAAGGCCTGATCAAATTCGCGGACATGGAGGACCTCAAAAGCAGACTCAAGGAATGGTTGGCACAGCCCACCGGGAAGCGTGAGCTGCTGCGCTTTCTCTCCATCGAGCAACGCAGCGCTTTAGCTGCCGCCACTGCGCCAGACATTGCCACGCAAGCAATCGACGGTGCAGTGTTCCAGGCTCAGGAACTCACCCTCGAGCGCAATCAGGCTCAGAACATCAAGACGATGTTGGGTGAGCTGGTCAAGCTGCCAACGCTGCAATCGATGCTGGACGAGGCCCTCAAGAACGCGCTGCACAAACCGTTCCCCAAACTGGACCAGCGCCTTACTCGACTGAAGAGCTTTGTCAGGACGATTTCAGCCTCCAACGGCAGCGATGACCCGCACACGCTTTCCTCGTATTCACTAAGCGATGCCCTGCTGCATTACTACCTGACCAACGAGTGGCCGACTGGCGATTCCAGAGTCTTTTCCAATCCCCAACACAGTGTGAGCAGCGACGCCGATAACCAGGCCTGGGAAAGCGCAGTCAAAGAGATCGCACAAAGTTTTACCCCTCACTTGCAGAGCCTGCTCAAGACGTTCTGGAACACACCGATGTTCAACGGGCGGTCACGCTCGGAGTTTTTTGCCGAGGGTTTGCGCGATACCTTTCACGTGAAGCTTTTGCTTCAGCGCCAGCAAGGTGTTCTAACGACGCAGGAATACCTGCGACTGATGAATGTCAGCCTCGAACCTGAAACCGTCGATCCGCTTCGCATCGAAAAAGTGCGTATCACCGCGCCCTTCAAGCATTACGCACAACTGGCCTCGACCTTGATGATCGGCAGCCGCGAAACCCTGGGCTTTCTGTACACACAGTCCAGAGGCATCGAGGCAACAAGCGACCTGCCCGCTGTCAGGAGAATCGTCCTGGAGATGATGAAAAGCGAAGGCCACGAAGACACGCTGCTCAACTTCATGTCTTCGGACGAACGCGGCACGTTTCTTTCATTGGCGCCGGATGAGCGTGTCATTGCAGGTGAATCGATCATCGGCCCAGTGTTTGAACAATTGATGGACGACATCCTTGGCAAGCAACGGGAGAACCTGTCCCACGCGCTGAGCCGTTACCGTGAAAGCGACGGTACACAGGATCCCCATGCCTTGATCGACAAAGCACTGGATGTCCGGGGACTGATCGACGATCGACTGCTGGCGGCCGATGCCGCAGGACGCTGGAGTACACAAACCGACCAGCGCTGGAGCGCGCAACCGGCCACCGTTCGTGCCGAGTCGGCAAAAGAGCAACTGGCCCGACTCTCCTCCGTTAAGGTGGCGCTCGACCAACTCCTCGAAAACCACCCGGCTATTCCCGCAACAACCCGCACGTTTGCCGAAGTGCAGCGTATCGTCAATTCATCACTCGGGAGCCTGCAATCGAGCTTCACTCACACTCTGTCAACGGCATTGCGCAGTGAATTGAAGCTGCACACCGTCATGCGCACCCTGAGTGCGACGGAACAGGCGATCATCAAAACCGTGCTTGATACCCCGGTACGCTTGCAGCGAGCGGCATTGAACGGCTTTTTGCCGGACGTATTTTCCTTGGCGTTGAAGGCAAGCGAAGCCACGGCCCCGTTGAAACTGGCCAGTTGTTTTGTGCTGACTGAACGTGGAGGCCTGGACCCGATGCATTCGGGCAAGGCGATTTTGTGGACGCCGGCGTCGGGATTTGAAGCGTTCAGGGCATTGACTCCGTTGCTGACCGAGCTGGATCGACGCCTCAAGGACGCCGATGATCGCACCACCCTTCTGGAGAACCTTGGACGTGGCGAGAGAGTGGTTGGGCAGACCTACACCCTCGCCCCACTGCAGCGAATAGATCAGTCTTTTCTCGATCAGGTGCAAAAGCCCTATGTCCAGCTGGACCAGGCGTGCGTCACCCGTGCGCTGGCCACGAAGCTCCCCGCGAAAACCCTGGCCAGTCTTCTGAACCTGGTGGCGCTACGCCAACCGATGACCGGGCTGCTCCGTGCGACGGACATTGCCCAATCCCTCACCACTCAGCAAAAACTGCCCGCATGGCTGGCCAAGGCGTCCATCAAAGATCAGATATTGCATGGAGAGTTGCTTCAGCAATACCTCCACAATGTCACCAACGACCAGGACTACCTCACCGGCATACGCTCCTTGGCGCGCACGGCGCACCACGCACTTGAAAAACAACTCAAGGCAGATACGTTCGACATTGATCCGGACAAGGTCCAGGTCCTGATCAGCGCACGCCCGAGGTCTGCGGCCAGCACTCAAACCTTGACCGACTTTGCATTGACCCACTTCAAGAATCTGGACATAACCCATTTCAGACTGGTGTCGCTGGATACCGCCGTGATTCCCGAGGACATGGACCAAAGTTACATCAGAAACCTGATACGAAACTTGAAGCTGGGTGAACATCAACAAAAGACATTGAACGAAGCCTTTGCAGACACCCAAGCGAATGCGACGGACCGCAAGAAGAGGTTTTACGCACAATTACCCTGGCAGCTGATGCACTACGCCCATTCGGAAAAACTGCAAGAGCGCCTGAGCGAAACCGGGTTTGACCTTATTCGCCAAGTCATGGATATGCCCGACGCCATCGCCCGCGCGGCTGTCGACGGTGCCCACGCGATCATCCGCCCACTTGAAATCCTGGGTATCAAGAGCGAACAGGCGATTAAAGTACCAGGCGTCTATCTGATCGGCTCATCGGCCGACAGTGCAGCGCCACAGGTCCTTCTCGCGCCTCACAGCCCTCGGCACGGAGTGAAAGAATATAAGAATGAAACACAACTGCTGACAGAACTGAAGACTCGCGGCGGTCTGCTCGACTGGGTACTCATGAACCTTGCGCAGCCTGATCGGATACTGCTTGAGTACAGGATGGCGACCTCCAGTAACCGCCTCCCCGAAGTGACGCTGGCGTCCAATCCGATCAAGGGGAATCTGTTCAAACACTTGTTCAACGACAACGTCGGGGTATTAACCCGATTGCTTGGTTGTCAGACCGATGACAACAGGCAGGGTGAATGGGCAACCATCAAGCATGTGCTGGGTGAAGATTTGCACGAGGCATTTACGTTCTTGACGGGCAAGCTTGCCTATCCGATCACGGTGTGGCGCAGTTACCAAGACATCAAGCAGTCCGCAGAGGACCTTCAAACGCACAAATGGGGAGCGGCGATAAAGGAATTTATCAGCGGCATTGCACAACTGGCCTCGTTGCGGCAATCGATGGCGAATCCAGTGACGGAGCCTTCGACGACCAGCGCGCCGGCGCCAGGAACGCCTGACGCTCGACTCAAATGGCAGGCCATCGACTTCACCGCACGCGAGCGCACGCAGTTGAAGCGTCATGAAAGCATTGACGTCGATCTGGGTTCACTGACACACGACTCCAGGCTTGGGCTCTACTCTCATCCGTCGACAAAAAAACACTACGGGCCGGTTGAAGGCAAAGTGTATCCCGTCGAAAAGCACGGCCCCCGCTGGCGTATAGGCGACACAAAAAACCGTGGCCCTTATCTACGTCTGAACGAATCGAAGCAATGGGTTCTGGACAGGGAAACACCGGCGCCCCGCTTCAGCCTCATCAACCGGGTACAGAGCGCAATATCGGTCTGGGTAAGTATTAATGTCGAAGCCCATGGAATGCGCCAAATCCGTCAAATTTTTCCGCAAAAGGCTCGTCAGATTGACGAGGCGCTGGATCTGGCAACCACCTATGCATGGAACAGCTTTCGCAACCTGCAACGGCTGAAAACGTCTGACGGCACGGTAACCCCCGTGCATCGGCTCATCATGGATTTTATCGACGTGCCCGCAGTGACAGACGCACATGTGGAGAAGATCGAAAAAGTCCTGGGCGACGTTTTTGCGGCCTTGTTGGAACCGACACTCAGAAAGCCGAATTCCAGGCGTTTTGTGATCGGAAAACTCCTCGATAGCGCGGAAAACTCCTACGCCTTCACCCTTCCAAAGGACGTAAAAAGGAAAATTTACCTGACAGAGAAATTCTTCTTTCCCAATTTCGACTTCTACCGTCCACACCTGTCCGACGCCGCCTTCCCCATCAACACTCATGCCCGGGCGGCAACCCTGATCCATGAGGTTTCGCACATTGCCTGCAATACCGAAGACATTTCTTATCTCGATACCGGCAGACCGTTCGTCGACCTGATAGGCGCGGCCAGTCCTTACGCCACTGACCTCAAGACGGCCTTAAGCGATCTTCAGGGCAGCGCATTGTCAATCAAGACGCCTTATACACAGCTGTTCAAAGTCCTGAACACTGATGACGGTGAATGGGAAGACCTGGGTAACACTTCTGATGAAAATACTGATCGGATAAAGAAACATATCTTGACCTTGACCGGCCAGGACAACCTCAGCGGTGCCCGCACAACCTTCAAAAAAGACCCACTGATCCGACTGGGGGTGCAACTCGCTAACGCCGACAGCGTGACCTGGCTGATCACTCATCTGGGGCGCCAATTGCACACCAGCACCCCGTGAGTTCTAAAAATAAGTGCCTGTTTGATGGGTAAATGCCATGACGGTTGTTCTCGCAGACTTCCTCACAAGGTTAGAATGCAGGAAATCAGGATGAGTCAATGACCGACAACCCTCTCTCGCAAGCCCAATATGACGCAATCACCGATGCCGCTGCGCATTGGTGCATGCGTCTGCATGCCAACGATTGCACTGCTGAAGAGCGGCTGGCGTTCGAGCAATGGCATGACGCTCATCCGCTTCACGCGTTCGAGTACGAGGCCATGCTGGAGATCTGGGATGTCGCGGGGGACCTGCCACGCCCAGAAACCGTGGTCCCGATGGTCCGCGCCAAGCCTGCTACACCTTGGCGCACCTTCGGTATCGCCGCCGCGGTTTGCGCCCTGGCATTGCCGCTGGCGGCCTATAGCGGCTGGAACCTGGGCTGGCTACCCAATGCCTACCAACATTTCGAGGCGAACGACAATGTCCGCCAGATCACCCTGAGCGATGGCAGTCAGGTGGAACTGAACCTGGGCAGTGAGCTGACGTTCAGCAACTACAAGGATCAACGCCGGATTACGCTGAAAAAAGGCGAAGCCTTCTTCAGCGTCAGCCATGACACTCGACACCCCTTCATTGTCAAAGCGGCCGAAGGCAGGATTCGCGTCACCGGAACCAAATTCAACGTCTGGATGTATGAAGATCAGGTACGCGTGAACCTGATAGAAGGTTCGGTGCTGGTGAGCAGTAATGACGCCGTTACAGGTGACGGTTTGCGCCTCGAGCCAGCGATGCAGGCTAGCTATAGACGCGGCGACTTCACTCCCCGGATCAGTCAGACTTACGACAATGACAACTCACTGGCCTGGCGCAGCGGAAAACTGGTGCTCGATGATCTGGCGCTGACCGACGCATTGCCATTGATCAATCGCTACTTGAGCAAACCGGTGATGGTAGCCGACCACAGCACTGGCTCGATTCGCATCGGCGGCATCTACAACATCAAAGAGCTCAACAACCTGGTGGCGTCCCTGCCCAAGGTGTTGCCGGTCTACCTGACCCGCAACAAGGATGGCAATCCGGTCCTCAATTCCATTCCGCAACAAGCCCCAAAAAGCTGAAGGCCGCGACCTTTTGCAAGGTGCGGCCTTCATTCTTCGTTCAAACACCCTCAGCGTTACTGTACGGCCACCTTCCCGGCTTTTTCATCCTGTTCGCGGATCGTCTGAACCTGGTACTGCGGATCGGACGTGATCTGCTGTTCGGTGAACGGCAACACACTCAACTGCTTCCTGGAAAATGCCAAGGTCTGATCTCTGGAGTACTGCGAGGCCGGGTCACTGGATAGCGAGAATGCCAGCAGCCCCTGGGCCTGCGGTCCCTTGTCATCGAAAGTCACGACCTGCAAATAGCTGGTACCGCTGACGACCTCGAGTTTCCCGTCGGTTCTCGGCACGCTCTGAATGGCGTTATAAACGCCAAGAGTGCCAGGTCCACCGTGAATCGGCGTCTGCTGGCCGCCGCTGCTGACCACCTGGATATCACCCCAGCGACTATCGGCCTTGAGCCCCATCTTGTTCACCTGAGCGACCGACGCCAACATCGCTTCGCGAACTGCCGTTGCGACTTCCGGACGATCGACCGCCAGGCCACGCGGGGTGTGTTGCGGGTCTTTCGGATCGAACGCCACACGCCACAGATCAGGCGTTTCCTGTAGCGACGCCATGACATCCTGGAAATGCACAAACCCCAGGCCACTCTCCAGATTCGCACTGCGATCCCAAGCCTTGAGACTGGCACACAACGGCGCGAGCGCAGGCGCATCGGTACCCAGTGCCGCCGCACAGAACTGCAGCAGGTCCGGCATCACTTGTGCCGCCTGATACACCTGGTCGTCCATCACCATGTGTTGCAAATCCGTCGCGGCTATGGGACCTGCCTTGTTCAACGTATTCAGGCGATCCAGTGCAAAGCGTGAGCGCAGCCCCAATGGCTGGCCATCCTGGCTGATCAGGGGCGAAAAACCGGTGAGCGGTTGCGCCGGGTTGGCCATCCAGGCCGAATCGTTGGAGTGCTGCACAAAATCCTTGCGCAAGAGCTGCGGCAACTTGTCGGCCGCAAAAATGCCTTTTTGTGCAGCCGTCGGGTCGATGTCCCAGGCACACGCACTGTTGGAACCGTCGAGAACGATCATCTGCAACCCGGCCCGCGGATCACTGCATCTGGCGAGTTTGTCGGCACTCACGTTCGGCACGACCGAGAGGTTCATGTACAGCGTCTGCCCCTGATCATCCGTCGCCAGGGTGTTGACCCACGGGATCCCCTGGATCTTGTGCACCGAGGCCTGCAGATCCTTGAGGCTGACCGCGCGATTCATTGCATACCACTGCTGCAAGACCCGGCCGTTTTCCAGATTGGCGTCGCGCAAGCTGTAGGCGAACTGGTTGTCCCAGTCGAGCTTTCCGGGCCATTGCACGATCGGGCCGAACTGCGAGCTGTAGACCACATGAGATACCGGTCTGGTCTGGCCATCCGGTTGTTTCACGTTCACGGTCAGGGTCTGTTTCTTCATCGGCAATGACTTGCCGTCGAGTAGATAACGGGTCGAATCCTTGGGATCGAGTTGCAGGCGATACAAGGTGAAATGCTTGGAGGAGTCCACCGTGTGGGTCCACGCCAGGTGCTGGTTGAAACCGATGTTGATCATCGGCAACCCCGGCAGCGCCGCGCCCATGACGTCCAGTTTGCCGGGAATGGTCAGGTGCATTTGATAGAAACGCATCCCGCCGACCCAAGGGAAATGCGGATTGGCCAGCAACATGCCGCGGCCATTGAACGAACGTTCACTGCCGACCGCCACGGCGTTGCTGCCGCGATCCAGTGCAAAACGCTGCATGCGCGAGGCGGCCACCTGGAACGACACCGGGTCGCCTGCCACATGAGCCACGGCTTTGGGTGGCGTTGCACCGGCCAATGCTTCGGCAAACTGCCCTACTCCGCCTTCGACCAACAGGCGCCGCGTCAACTTGACCAGATCCTGGACGGTAATCTCGCGCACCCAGTCGCCCTGACACTGCGGCGGCAAACCCTGCACCCGACGTTCTGTCAGCGAACGGTTATAGCCCGCCACATACCCTTCAATGAGATCGCGCACTGGCGGGGTTTGCGCCTGCCAGAAACCCTCGACGGCCCGTGGTGTGTTCAGCCAATTGAAAAACAGATCGCTGACCAGGTTTTCGCGTTCTTCGACCGTGAACTGATCCGGGCCGAAATAGCGTGAACGTTCGCCGTTCACGGTAGTGATTTCATTGGCCAGCAGGCACAGGTTGTCCTGAGCGTAGGCGTAACCAACGCCATAACCGAGCCCGCGCTCGTTGTCGGCACGGATATGCGGCACACCGAAACTGGTCCGGCGAATGTCGGCGCTCGCCTGCTCCGGCTGACTGCGTGCGTTTGCCGCAAGACTCAAGCCCACCAACAAGCCTGCAAGGCTCAACCGGGTTAACTGCCTGGAAATAATCACGCTCGCTCCTGATCGAAAAGACAAACACCCTGCGTCATACACGCACTGCGCCTTTCCCTAGGAACGAAACAAATGACAAAAATTTAGGCCGTGAAAGGCGCTTTTTTACGGCCGTCTCACAGGCTGCTAACGTGATGGAGACAAAATTTCTACATTCGGGGCTTCATTATTTGCCCTGCTCGTACGTCTTATTGAGTGAGAGCACCCATCACATTTCCTGGCCGGCTCGGAAAAGGAGTTTTTGCATGTACAACTCGCAACTGCCAACGGACGGTAGCAATGCGCCACAGGGCTCCGCCATGGGCTCCGGTGTTTTCACTCAACGGGGCGAGCGCAATGGCAACGAGCGGATCAGGCTGCTGCTCAAAAGCTATGGTCTGCGAACCAGTCTGATCCGCCTGAAAGTCATCGACGCCTTGCTGACCGCCGCCGAAAGCGACCGTAGCCTTGGCGTGCGCGGCGTGCACAGCCACTTGCTGGACCTGGATATTCCCCTGTCCTTTCTCAGTGTGCGGGAAGTGTTGAAGCGCTTGTGCAGCGAAGGCGTGATCACGCTCAATGCAGACAAAAGCTACAGCCTGCATCCGCACGCTGCTGCCATGCTCCATCGCGAGTGATCCGCTCAAGGCGCGTCGTTCAGGGTTTGACCTTGCGACGCATCATGCCATTGATCACCACCACGATCACCGCCACGCCGATGGCGATGTACTGAAACAGCTTCTCGCTGATGACGCCTGCGTTTTGCAGATACGAAAGGCCGAACATGATCCCCAACACCACGAGGGAGATCAGAATCGAGTATTTCAAACGTTGCGACTGAGTCATTGCGAGTTCCTGAACCTGAAAAATGTATCCGGTTTGTATCAGAACGCATGCCAAGCCCCTACCTTTCTCCGGGGATGGGACGCTACAAACGGGGTCTCATGTTACAGCCGATGAAGAGTTTTGGCTTCATAGTGGCGATAACCATGAGGATTTTGAAATGTTCCGTCGAATCACACTGCTGATTCCCCTGCTCGCTCTCCTGACACTGAGCGGCTGCATCGTTTTCCCCCACGGCGGCTGGCACGGCGGTCACCATTACGACCGTGGCGGGCCGGGTTATTACCAGCATCGATAAGGGTTGGTTGTGTCATAAAGCGTGAATAAATGAACATTCATTCGTAAGACAAATACCCCACCCAATAACTACTGAACAAATGCCCGCCCTGTCGCGGGCATTTTTCGTACATGCCTATTCACTTCTTATTTCCTTTCCTGTGCCCATCGAAACATAGCGATAACCATTGAAGCTTTCGGTCTTAATAGTCCATTTGAGCTATTGATATTCGATGATTACTCTCGGTGCATCGCAATAAACCCGCTATTGAATTTTGAGCAAAAACAGGGATGCCATGCACAAGCCTTTAATCAATATCAGCCCCCACCATTTGTTTGGCTTTTGCCTTGCAATCACTCTGTTCGAACTGCTGACCTATATGGCCAGCGACATGATTATGCCGGCCATGTTGACCGTCACCCGACAACTGGATGCGAGCCCCGACCATGTCCCCTACGCCTTCAATCTTTATCTGGCCGGCGGCATGCTTCTGCAATGGCTTATCGGGCCACTGTCTGATCACTTCGGTCGCCGCCGGATGCTGCTCATCGGCTGTGCGGTATTCGCCCTGGCCTGTGCCGCAGCGTTCAACGTGCAAAGCATTTATGCGTTCAACGGCTTGCGACTGATTCAGGGCATGGGGTTGGGGTTTGTCATCGCGGTCAGCTACCCGGCCCTGCAAGAAGTTTTCTGCGAAGCCGACGCGGTCAAAATCATGGCGTTGTTGGGGAACGTTGCGCTGCTCTCCCCGCTTCTGGGGCCGTTGCTCGGCAGTCTGCTGCTGGAGTGGTTGTCCTGGCGGGAACTGTTTTTACTGCTGGGTATCAGCGGCGTGATCATCTGGCTCGGGCTTTACCTGTGCATGCCGGAAACCGTGGGCACCCTGCGCCACGACGGTCAGCGACTGGAAGCCGTGCGCTTTGAATGGCACGGCACTGTGCGCCGCTATGCCGCGTTGCTGACTAACCCGCAATTCCTTTGCGCCGCAGTCGCACTGGGCGTGATGAGCCTGCCCTTGATTGCCTGGATCGGGTTGGCGCCGCTCTTGCTGATCCACAACCAGGGGCTTTCAACCCTGCACTATGGCCTGTGGCAAATCCCGGTGTTTGCGGCAGTCATTCTCGGCAATCTGATCCTCAACCGACTGATTGCCAACATTGAACTGCCATCACTGATCCGATACGCCCTGTGGCCGTTTTGCGGCGGGGTCATCGCGCTAGTCACCGTCAGCTTCTACGGTGCTTCGACAGTCGTGCTGATCAGTTGCCTGACGCTCTACGCCGTGGGGCTGGGCATGAGCAATGCCGCGCTGTACCGGCTTGCGCTGTTCGCCAGCGACGACAGCAAAGGTCTGGTCTCGGCCATGATCGGCATGATCTCGATCGCCGTCATGGGCGGTGGCGGCTCGCTTATTGCGGCCGCCGGTGCCGGTGACAGCCACGAATCGTTCGCTTGGATGGCGGGTATCGCGGGGCTTCTGTGCCTGGCACCCCTAAGCCTGTTTCTGCGGCGCTCTCACATCGCGCTTGCCGTCTGACACCACACAGTAGGTCTATTGATGATCCATTTACCCCACACCGATGCGCTCTGCGCGTTAGCGCAACCCTATTGCCTGGATTCCGTACCCGAGGGTCTGTTTGACCAGGCGATGGGGGAAATCAGCCTGTTTCATTGTCACCACACGCCTGGCTACGAACGCTGGCTAAACGCCAACGGGCTAGAGGCAAAGGACCTGGAGACACTGGATGACTGGTCCAGGTTGCCACCGATTTTCGCCAACTATTTCAAACGTCACGTGTTGTTCGGCCCCACCGGCGAAGGCGCGCTGGAGCTGACATCGTCTGGCACCAGCGGCCAGAAAAGTCGCATGCGCTATGACCCTCGCAGCATGGCTGCGGCTCAAGGCATGGTGAGCCACGTTTTCCGGCACTACGGCTGGGATACGCCGGACAGCCCCTGCAACTACTTGCTCCTGAGCTACGAGCCCGAGGCGGCCATCACCTTGGGCACCACTTACACCGACCAGTTTCTCTGCAGCTATGCGCCCGTCAATCGGGTCGTCTACGGATTGCGCCGGACGGGTGAAGGTCACGAGTTCGACCTGTTTGGCGTGATTCGCGCCTTGCAGGAGTTTGCCGACGAGGGATTGCCTGTGCGGATTCTCGGATTTCCTGCGTTTCTTTCCCATGCGCTACACCACATGGAAAACACCTGCGCACCGAATCTCAAGTTGCCCGCTCAGTCACTGGTGTTTTTGGGGGGTGGCTGGAAAACCCAGGCAGCACGAGAGATTCCCCTGCTTGAGTTGTATGCCCGAATCAATCGGCAATTGGGTGTCGACCTGTCCCGCTGCCGGGATGGTTACGGTGCCGTCGAGCATGCCGTGCCCTATATCCAATGTGCCCGCCATCATTTTCATGTCCCCATTTACTCGAAGGTTTTCGTGCGCAACCCATCCGATTTCACGATCCAGCCATACGGCCAGCGCGGCTTGCTGGAATTCGTCTCCCCATACATTTCGTCAAGCCCTGCTCACGCGGTGGTCATGGGCGATCTCGCGACATTACACCCCGGCGCACATTGTGGATGCGGCCTGACGACCGATTGGTTCGAGCTGCACGGACGCGCTGGCACCACCGCTAGCCGCAGCTGCGCCATGGCGGCTTCCGAATTGCTGGGAGGGGCTTGATATGTACCTCATCAATGGCCAGCTGCGTGACGATGTCACCCCGGAAAGCGCCCTCGACAGCCTTCGAAAACAAATGCCCGGATTGCTTTCTGCACCGATCGACAGCGAGACCGTCATCGAAACCGCGGCTCGTTTCGCCACGCAACTACAGACTCGCAGCCTGAACCTGCCTCTGGACGACGATCAATGTCAGGGGCTGATCGAGTTCTGCCAGCGCAGCAACCTGAGTACGAAGCTTGAGCGGGAACTGGGTTCGCAACCCCGTTCGCTGAGACGTATCGACTACCGGCAGCCACACTTTGAAAGCTGGCACCCCCTGGGGCTGGTGGTGCATGTGACGCCGGGCAATGCGCCGATGCTGGCGTTCTGCGCGGTTCTCGAAAGCCTGCTGGCCGGTAACATTAACTGGTTACGCCCCAGCGCCAGCGATGCGGGTTTGACTGCGCAATTGCTGGCTGCCTTCGTGAAGTGCGACACCCGTGGCAGGCTTGCCGAATTCGTCGCTGTGCTGCCCGTGGGCACTTCCCGGATAGCCGAACTCTGCGCTCAGGCCGATGGCGTGTCAGCCTGGGGCGGTGAAAAGGCGCTCAAGGCGATTCGTCAGCAGATCCCCACCGGATGTCGCTGGATCGATTGGGGGCATAGGATCAGTTTCGCTTATCTGTCGCCTGACGCGGCCAACGCTTCGGCGCTGGATGCGTTGGTGGATGAGGTTTGCAGTCTGGATCAGCAAGCGTGTTCCAGTCCGCAATGGGTGCTGGTGGACAGCAACGATCCAGCCATCCTGCAGGACCTCGGCAAGCGTTTGAGCGAAGCCTTCACGCGTCGTGCGTCGCACTGGCCGGCGTTGGTGCCCACGGACCAGGAAGCGTGCGAGATCACCACCCGCACGGCCATGGCGCAACTGGATTACTGTTTTGCGAACCAGAGCGGCCAGGTCTGGGCCGGCGACGGATGGCGGATCATCTGGGAACACCATCAGACGCTCGCGCCTTCGCCGCTGTTTCGTACAGTGCTGCTCAAACCCGTGCCGCAACACTTGATCGCCGAGACGCTGTTGCCCTGGCGCACCGTCCTGCAAAGCTGCGCGCTGATTTGCTCTCCGGCAGAAACGCCAGGCCTTGTGCGAACGCTGGTCAACGCTGGGGTCACCCGTATTGCGCCTTGCGCGGGGATTCATGACGGCTACGCCGGTGAGCCCCATGATGGCGTATACGCGTTGACGCGTCTGAGTCGCCGCCTCTCGGTGAGTCTGGCACCTGAGGTGCTGACGGGCCGTGCAACGCTCGACCTGGTCCCGCCCGCCCCCGACACCGCCCATGCGCCGATCATGGACAAAAACACCTTCACGACCCAGCCGATGGGCGTCGCGGCGCAATTGTATTTTCGCTCAGGAGGGAGCAGCGGCACTCCGGCCCTCGCCGGCTTCAGCTATCGCGACTTTCAACGGCAGATGCGCGCAGCGGCCGACGGCCTGTTCGCCGCCGGGCTCGATCCTTCACAGGACCGGGTCATGAACCTGTTTTACGGCGGCAGCCTGTACGGAGGGTTCCTCAGTTTTACCAAGATACTGGAACAGATGGGCGTCACACATTTCCCCATGGGTGCGCCCCAGGACGATGACTTCTGCGAAATCGCCCAACTGATCGTCGACCAGCGAGTCACCGTGCTGATTGGCATGCCGAGTACCTTGCATCGTCTGTTCTTCAACGAGCAGGCCCGACTCCGCGCGTACGCAGGTATAGGCAAAGTGTTCCTCGGCGGCGAGCATCCGGGCCAAACCAGCCTGAGCCTCATGGAAAGCTGCGGGGTCTCGATGATCCGCTCGGCGATTTATGGCTCCGTCGACGCCGGTCCCTTGGGGCATGCGTGCGCAGCCACCGCGAACGGGGTGTTTCACTTGATGTGCGATACCCAGCATCTGGAAATTGTGCAGAGCGAACGGGATGAACCGGTTCAGGCCAATGAGATCGGGCGCCTGTTGTTTACTTCACGAGCACGGCAAGGCCAGACCGTGCGCCGATATGATGTGGGCGACACCGGTCGCTGGATACCTGGAGCCTGCCCGTGCGGTCTGGACTCTCCCCGATTCGAACTGCTCCAGCGCCACGGCAAACTGGTGCGAATGGGCACGGAGTTCATTTCGCCTTCGGCTCTGCAGGATAGTGTCGGCGCACCCATTCAGATTGTTCTCGACTACGCCCCTGATGGCGTCGAGCGGCTGACAGTTCTAACGGATGCAGACGCTGATCAGCTTCATAACGCATTGCTGAACCATGAAGCGCTGGCCAATGCCGTAAACGCCAAACTGTTAACTGTCGAAGTTCAAGTGTGCACGGAGCAAACGTTCACTCGAAACAAACACAGCGGCAAAACACCGTTGGTTATTGATAAAAGAAAATAAACCATCACCCACTACTCACAGTTTGTCTTAAACCATCAAGACGCCTGATAAAAAGAGAGCATCCAGTGAAATCAACTTATTCGCTCGAACAACTGCTGCCTTATATACGACAACATTCAAATTTCTACCGCCAGCAACTGGAACACTTACCGCCGCACGGTATTACACTAAAAGATCTACCGCTGACCAATGCGGCAGACTATTGGGCTGACAGCCATGATTTGAGTCATTGGCCGGTCCTGACCGGAAAGATCGACGATGCGCTGGCGTTTAAAACCGGCGGATCGACCAGCCAGGGCAAACTGACGGTGTACACCTATAGCGAATGGCAAGTACTGGTCAGTACGTTTGGAGAAAGTTTCTCCTCTCAGTTGAACGACGGCGACCGTGTCGCCAATCTGTTTTTTTCCGGTGATCTCTACGCCAGTTTTCTGTTCATCCACGACGCCCTGGCACATGTCAGGCGATCCATTTGCGAATTTCCGTTTACCGGACACGTCGAGCTGGATGTCCTGGCCAATGCGATTGATCAGCACCGGATCAACGTGCTGGTCGGCGTACCGGCACAGCTGCTGCGATTCGCGGCCTACCTTAACCAGCATCGGCGAGTATTGTGCGGGGTTGAAACGTTGTTGTACGGCGGCGAAAGCCTGTTTGCCCCGCAGTTGGCAATCCTCACCGACGTGTTTCCTAACGTGCGCATTGCTTCCATTGGCTACGCCAGTGTAGACGCCGGCCTTATCGGGGCCAGCGGGCGCGACTGCGCCTTGGGCGAGCATCGGGTGTTTGAACCACACACCGTGCTGGAGATCGTCGATGAGCTCACCGGCGAAGTCATCGAAGAATGCGATCGTACCGGATTGTTGGTGGTGACCAATCTGACTCGCCGGCTCATGCCACTGCTGCGTTATCCGGTGGGCGACCGCGCGTGCTGGCGCGAACCCGGCTCAACCCCGAAGCGCAAATTCGCCCTCAAGGGACGTAGCGCACACAGCCAGCGCGTGCGAGTCGGGGTGCTGTCGCTGCTGATCGATGACATCCAGCAGATCGTCCAACGCATTGCCCACAACGACCAATGGCAATTGCTGATCGAACATGACGGATACAAGGATATTTTGTGTGTGAAGTGGGTTCCCTCAGCGCTATCAATGGCCACCGTACCGGTGTGCCGAGCGTTGTACGAGGCGCTGGTTGAACACTATCCCGCCATCGAGGAACTGAGCCGCGAGGGTCTGTTGGAGTTGCGAGTGCTGTCCTGCGATGTCGCAGCACTAAAGCTGCACCCACGTTCCGGCAAACAACTGCGGGTCCTGGACTTGCGCATTTATGACGCACCGTCGCCGGAGACTGCGTGATGCCACATTTGATTTTTCGACCCTATCGGCCATCCGACGCACGTGCCGTGAGCCAGTTGTTTCGCGAGGTCTATGGCGATCATTACGTTCAGCCGGATGTTTACTTGCCGAATATGATCAATCAGCACAATGCCGAGAGGCGCTGGAAGTCGATGCTGGCGGTGGACGGCATACGCGTTCTGGGCCATGCAGCGCTGTGCCATGACACTCTTTCGGACACTACAGAACTCGCCCTGAGCGTGGTGCATCCCGCCGCGCAGGGCCAGAATATCGCGACCCGTCTGGGCCGGGAGTTACTGTCGCGGTCACATTCTCTGGGATTCAAGGGCGTTTCGATCAAACAAGTAACCCACCATCCTTACACGCAACGCATGGCAGCCAACATCGGCTTCCACAGCACGGGTTTGCTTCCTGACTACGTCCCTTCGCCCTTCGCTGAGCCACTGCCGGAAACCATCGTAATGGGGTGTTACGTTGTCGAAGGACATACGCGACCGCTCCCCGACATCCCATGGCCTGACAGCTGCCGGGGGTTTATGCAGCACTTGTGTTCCGTGTTCGGGACTCATCCGGACACGACGCCGTTGTCTTCTCTGCCCTTGCAACTCAAGCAACACCATAAAAGATTCGACATGGTCATTCAGCGTTTGACCAAACGTCTGCTTGACCAGATCGGTCAATTGCCCCGGCACTGGCTGATCTCGGCCAGACTTCAGATGTCACTGCTCTTTGCCCAGGACTTTCGCAATTTGGCGGCCCTTGGCTTCACCTTTACCGGGCTGATGCCTGCACCTGGCAGTAAAGGGTGGTTCGCCCTGTTTCATCGAGGGGTACTGGCTCGGCACCTCAACCTGCACTGCCCGCGCATGCAACAACTGCATGATGACTTACAGCAAATCGCCAACATGCACAGTAGCGGCGAACAACGCCCGCTCAGGCGCGTGAGTCTTTTCGATAAAAGTCATTGCCCGGCTGCGCGCAAAGCTCCACCAGCCAGTCGACAAACACCCTCACCCGCCGGGACAACTGGCGGTGTGGCGGGTAGAGCGCCGTCAGCGGCATCCCCGGTGTCGGCACCGTCCTGAGAACTTCGCACAAACGGCCTTCGCTCAGCTGGCGGGCTACGTGGTAGTACGGAGTCTGGACCAAACCATACCCCGCCTCACAAGCGGCCAGATAACCATCGGCACTGTTGACCGAGACTTGCTTGGGTAGATTAATGACCTGAACCTGATCATTGACCATGAACTCCAGCCCATACCGCTTGCCGTTGCTGCTGGAGAAGTACTCCACCATCTGATGGCCTCCAAGGTCAGCCAGGCACTGAGGCGTTCCGAATCGCTTCAAGTAGTCGGGGCTGGCACACGTGACCTGGTCCAGCATGGCCAGCGGCCGCGCCACCAGAGAATCGTCCAGTGCGTCGCCGCCCCGCAGCACGCAATCGACGCCTTCGCGTATCAGGTCGACAGGCCGGTCATTCAAGCCGATTTCCAGCTCGATCAAGGGATACCGGGCAGTAAATTGCGGCAATGCCGGGATCACCATCAAGCGTCCTACGCCCGCTGGCATGTCCACGCGCAACAGTCCCTTGGGGTTGTTGCGTGCAGCGCTGAACACCGCTTCGGTTTCCTCCAGGTCCGCCAGCAACCGCACGCAACGAGGGTAATAGGCCGCGCCGTCGAGCGTCAGGCTGATCTGCCGCGTCGTGCGTTGCAGCAGTTGCACACCGAGATGCGCCTCCAGTTGCTTGATCAGAATGGTCACTGAGGCCCGGGGCAATTGCAGGCTATCCGCCGCCTTGGCAAAGCCGCCCAATTCGACGATTCGAGTGAATACGCGCATGGCGTTAAAACGGTCCATTGCTTTTGCTTACCGGCTGATTATTTAGAAATTACGAACAGTGATAGCAGTTTTAGCCGGTTTATCTTGTTTCTGTCGAGGTCAACAATGGACTCCACATTCACAGGGAGCTGATTTCATGCACACACGTCAACTGGGTAAAAATGGTCCACAAGTGAGCGCGATAGGTCTGGGCTGCATGGGCATGACCGATTTCTACACGACTGGCGTGGACATCCGCGAAGCCACGGCCACTCTGCACCGCGCGCTGGAGTTGGGGATCAACCTGCTCGACACCGCTGACATGTACGGCCCGCACACCAACGAAGAACTGATCGGCAAAGCCATCGTCGGCAAACGCGACCAGGTGTTTCTGGCCAGCAAATTCGGGATCGTCCGCGACCCGGGCAATCCGGTTGCGCGAGGCGTCAACGGCCGACCGGAGTACATTCGCGCCTCTATCGACGGCACCCTGAAGCGCCTCGGTGTCGAGACCCTGGATTTGTATTACCAGCACCGCATCGATCCGCAGGTGGCCATCGAGGAAACCGTCGGCGCCATGGCCGACCTGGTGAAAGCCGGCAAGGTTCGGTACCTGGGTTTGAGCGAGGCCTCGGCCGCAACGCTTGAGCGGGCACACAAGGTTCATCCGATCAGTGCACTGCAAAGCGAGTATTCGTTGTGGAGCCGCGATCAGGAGGAAAACGGTTGTCTGGCTGCGTGTCAGCGACTGGGAATCGCCTTCGTCCCCTACAGCCCTTTGGGCCGTGGTTTTCTCACCGGAGCGCTGAAAAGCCCTGATGATTTTGCGGCAGACGACTACCGTCGTTTCAGCCCGCGTTTTCAAGGCGAGAATTTCGCCAGGAATCTGTTGCTGGTGCAGCAAGTGCAGGACCTGGCCGCAGAAAAAGGCGTGACCGCCGGTCAACTGGCACTCGCATGGGTACTGGCTCAGGGTGATTACGTAATCCCGATTCCGGGGACTAAACAACGTAAATACCTGGAAGAAAATGTGGCCGCGCTGAACGTGAAACTCAGCGGTGAAGACTTGCAAGCGCTGGAAGCGATATTCCCGGCCAATGCCACGGCTGGCTTACGTTACCCGGAGGAAGTCATGAAGTTGCTTGACCGGTAACCAACACCTGGCCCGCTGCGTCACACCGAAGAACAAGTGGCCCTCGATCGACGAACTGGTGAAAAGCGGTCAGGCCAGCGAGATCAATACCCAACAACTGCTGGAAGCCAACAGTCGCGTGAGCGCGATCATGGGGCGGTTCAAGGTCCGTTAACCGCTCTTGAGTTACCCACGCTCCCTGTGGCGAGGGGGTTTACCCCCGTTGGGCTGCGAAGCGGCCCCATAAAATCTACGACTGCTGTGCAGCCGAACGGGGGTAAACCCCCTCGCCACAAATGATTTTGCGTTAGCCGTATTACTTCGAAACAATCTCCTGCCTCGATGCCGGCTAAAATGGTCAGAATGCATTTTTTTGGCCGCCATTCGAAACGAGATTCCCCATGCGAACCCACCTGCGTCTGGTCGCCCTGAGCGCCCTGTTTATTTCCTCCCTGGCCCAGGCCGCCGACCTGATCCCGATCGAGGTTCACCGCGATGCCAATTGCGGTTGCTGCAAAAAATGGATCAGCCATCTGGAAGCCAACGGCTTCAAAGTCGACGATCACGTCGAAGCCAACATGAGCGAATTCAAGCAACAGCACGGCGTGCCTCCGCGCCTGGCGTCGTGCCATACCGGCTTGATCAACGGCAAATTCGTTGAAGGTCATGTCCCCGCCGATCAGGTGCTGGCCTTGAGCAAGCGCGACGATCTGTTGGGCGTTGCCGCCCCCGGCATGCCCATGGGTTCACCCGGCATGGAAATGGACGGCATGAGTGATGCGTATCAAGTGATCGGCCTGAAAAAAGACGGCACTGACGTGGTGGTGGCGGACTACCCCGCCCATTGATGTTTGGTGCGTACTTCGGGCTGTTCTTCGCCGCATTCGGTGCGGCAACCTTGCTGCCCTTGCAGTCCGAAGCGGTGTTGGTGGGGCTGTTGCTCAGCGGCAAGTATTGGCTCTGGTCGCTGCTCGCCGTGGCGACATTGGGCAACGTTCTGGGGTCACTGCTGAACTGGTGGCTGGGGCGCGGTATCGAGCGGTTTCGTGATCGGCGCTGGTTTCCGGTCAGCCCGCGCCATCTGGAAAAAGCCCGGGTTCATTATCAGCGTTACGGCCAGTGGTCGTTGCTGCTGAGCTGGGTGCCTGTGATCGGTGATCCGCTGACCTTGGTGGCCGGTGTGATGCGCGAGCCGCTGGGGCGATTCCTGCTGATCGTGACCCTTGCCAAAGGCGCCCGTTATGGTGTGTTGGCCATGGCCACAGTGGGCTGGATGGGTTGAACGATCATCCACGGCGATTGCCTGTGTTTAATGTCGCCCTAATCATGCCGATCCAGCATCGGCCGATTTCCAATGGAGTTCCCCATGTCCCTCACCCGCTCCCGCTGGCTGCCCGGCCTGCTGCTGACCGCTGCATTGCCTGTCATCGCCCACGCCGAAGGCCCGGAATATGGACCGCAGCTGCAGGGTTTCGAGTACCCCTACACAGTCAAGCATTTCGCCTTTGAGTCCCAGGGTAAATCCCTGCAAATGGGTTATATGGATGTCGCTGCTCACGGCAAGGCCAATGGACGCATCGTGGTGCTGATGCACGGCAAGAACTTCTGCGGTGCCACTTGGGACACTTCGATCAAGGCCCTGAGCGAGGCCGGTTACCGGGTCATCGCCCCGGATCAAATCGGTTTTTGCACCTCCAGTAAACCGGACAACTATCAGTACAGCTTCCAGCAACTGGCGACCAACACCCAGCAACTGCTCAAGGCCCTGGGCATTCAGAAGACCAGTATTCTCGGGCATTCCACCGGCGGCATGCTCGCTACCCGCTATGCGCTGCAATACCCCGATCAAGTTGAACAACTGGCACTGGTCAACCCCATCGGCCTGGAAGACTGGAAAGCCCTCGGCGTGCCCTATCGCACGGTTGATCAATGGTATGAGCGCGAGCTGAAACTCACGGCCGAAGGCATCCGCACCTATGAACGCAACACCTATTACGGCGGCCGCTGGAAACCTGAATTCGATCGCTGGGTAGACATGCTCGCCGGGCTGAACAAAGGGCCGGGGCATACGCAGGTGGCGTGGAATTCGGCGCTGATCTACGACATGATCTTCACCCAACCGGTGTACTACGAGTTCAAGGACCTGAAGATGCCGACCTTGCTGCTGATCGGTACATCCGACACCACCGCCATCGGCAGCGACATCGCACCGCCCGAGGTCAAGGCGAAACTCGGTCACTACAACGTCCTCGGCAAGCAGGTGGCAAAACTGATTCCCCGGTCGACGCTGGTCGAATTCCCCGGCATGGGCCACGCGCCGCAAATGGAAGAACCGGCACAATTCCACCAGGCCCTGCTCGCCTGGCTGAACAAAACCAACCCCGTTCATTGATGAGGTAAGGCTGATGGCAGTGCAGATTGCGGTGATTGATGACTGGCAGGACGTGGCCCGTGATGTGGTGGACTGGTCGGTGCTGGACGACATCGGTGAAGTGAGCTTCCTCCATGACTACCCTGCCGACAACGAAACCCTGGCGGCACGGCTAGGCGAGTTCGAGGTGATCTGCGTGATGCGCGAGCGCACCCGTTTCGACGAGGACCTGCTGCGGCGCTTACCGAAACTCAAGCTGCTGGCCACTGGCAGCATGCGCAACGCCGCGCTGGACCTGAAAGCCGCCGCAACGCTGGGCATTCAGGTCTGTGGCACCGACAGTTACAAGCACGCCGCGCCGGAACTGACTTGGGCGCTGATCATGGCGGCGACCCGCAACCTGGTCGTCGAAGCCAACGCCCTGCGCGCCGGTTTATGGCAGCAAAGCCTGGGTGGCGATCTGCACGGCAAGACCCTGGCGATCCTCGGTCTGGGCAGCATTGGCACTCGCGTTGCCCAGTTCGGTCAAGTGTTCGGCATGCGGGTGATTGCCTGGAGCGAGAACCTGACCGCCGAACGTGCGGCCGAGGTCGGCGTGACCTACGTCAGCAAGCAGGAACTGTTCGAACAGGCCGATGTGTTGTCGGTCCATCTGGTGCTCAGCGATCGCAGCCGAGGCTTGGTGGACGCCCAGGCGCTGGACTGGATGAAACCCTCGGCGCTGCTGGTCAACACGGCCCGTGGTCCGATTGTCGATGAGTCCGCGTTGATCAAGGCGTTGCAGAAACGGCGACTGGCAGGCGCTGCGCTGGACGTGTTCGAGCAGGAACCCTTGCCGCCTCATCATCCGTTCAGAACCCTGGACAATGTGCTGGCCACGCCCCACGTCGGGTATGTCAGCCAGCAAAACTACCACCAGTTTTTCTCGCAGATGATCGAGGACATTCAAGCCTGGTCTGCGGGACAACCGATTCGGTTATTGGGCTAGCCGGTTCTATAGCCGGCAGCCGCCGAGTGATGGACCTGATCTTTCATGACAGTGCTCCAGATCGACAACGAATGCTGTCGAGCATAACGCTTCGATTTGAGCTTTCCTTGCACAGACCGCCAGAACGAAATGAATAATTGTTCACCCTGCGGTGTTCATCTTTCATCGCCCCTGAGAGTTAACCTGTGGAGCATCGCCCATGAACACCCGTTTCGCTGTGTTAACCGTCCAGTTGCTGCTGGCAGTCGCATTGTCCAGTTCGTTGGCGTTCGCCAATGGTGGTGGCGATGAAGCCCCCGCACGACCCAATTGCCCCAAAGGGCAGGTCTTCGACTCCCGGTCGCAAAAATGCCTCAAGCAAACCAGCAGCCTGGTACCAGACGCCGAGCGCACCGATTACGCGTATCGACTGGCCAAGGACGGTCGCTACGAGGAAGCGCTGGCCCTGCTCGACACCCTCAAACAGCCAAACACCGCCAAAGCCTTGAACTATCGCGGCTACGCCACGCGTAAACTGGGGCGGACCGACGAAGGCATCGGTTATTACCTGCAATCGGTCAAACTTGACCCGCACTACGCACAAGTTCGCGAATACCTCGGCGAAGCGTATGTGATCAAAGGTAGGCTGGACCTCGCTCAAGAACAGTTGCAGCAAATCAAATCCATCTGCGGCAGCACCACCTGCGAGGAATACCAGGACCTGGCCGAAGCCATCAACGATTCATCGAAAACCTGACACACCGAGCAGACGGAGGTCGCCATCGCCAGCGATCAGGCAATACGGGCAGAACTGGGCCAGCACCTGGCGCGTTTATGGCGCTACGGCCTGCTGTTGTCCCGGCAACGGCATGTCGCCGAAGACCTGGTGCAGGCCACCTGCGTGCGGGCGCTCGAGCGTGCCGGGCAGTTTATCCCGGGCTCGCGCATGGACCGCTGGTTGCTGAGTATTCTGCACTCGATCTGGCTCAACGAAGTTCGCTCCCGAAGAGTGCGTCATGGACAAGGGCTGGTGGATGCCGACAACGCCTTGTCGTTCGATGGCGAGTATGCGGCGCAAACCCATGTCCTCGCGGCTCAGGTGATTCGGCGCGTTGATGCCCTGCCCGAAACCCAACGCGAAACGGTGTTTCTCGCCTACGTCGAGGGCTTGTCCTACCGCGAAGTGGCCGACGTGCTGGACGTCCCCATCGGCACTGTCATGAGTCGCCTGGCTGCGGCACGCGCAAAACTGGCCGAATACCCGCCATTGCACACCGTGCCGAACCCTTCCACAGGAGAACGTCGATGAACGATCACGCACGCCCGACGGTACCCTCGGATGAGCAACTGGTGGCCTACCTCGACAACCAGCTCGACAACGAACAGCGCACCCGCATCGACGCGGCCATTGCCGAGAACCCGACGCTCAACCTGCGCCTGCAATGGCTGGCCCGCAGCAACCTGCCGTTCAAGGCGGCCTACGACGAGTTGGGCCGACAGGCGCCCGTGGACCGCTTGCAATCGATGCTCGACACCTTGCCTTCACCTGAACGCCCAGCCATGAATCGGCGCTGGTTTCTCGCGGCGGCCGCCGGGTTGGTGTTGAGTGGTGTGGTGGCGGATCGGCTGTTCCTCGGTTGGCGGTTGAGCCAGCAAAAGGAAAACTGGCGCGGGCTGGTGGCCGAGTACATGTCGCTTTACGTGCCGCAAACCCTGGACCATCTGGCCACTGACGAAGCCGCTCAGCGAGCGCAACTGCGGACCATCGATGCACGTCTTGGCCTGAATCTTGTGCCGGCGAAACTGGCCCTGCCACGGTCCGAGTTCAAGCGCGCGCAAATACTCGAGTACGACGGTGTCGCCATTGCCCAAATTACCTACCTGGACCCGACGCACGGCCCCATGGCGCTGTGCGTCACCCGCTCCAACAGCGGCAGCCGGCATTTCGCCCAGGAGCGCCGGTACGGGATGAACATTGTCTATTGGGCTGACATGGAACATGCCTGGATGTTGATCGGGCATAACCCGGTGGCGGATCTGGAGGACATGGCGAAATTGTTGAGAGGCCGGCTGAGCGCGTGATTGGTTTTGTCACTAGGCTGGGGGCTCATTTCAGGCTGAGGTGGGCAACCACAAACGGAACCGTGCCCCACCCAGCGGCGACGCTTCGACGGTGAGCGTACCGCCCTGAGCCTCTAGCGCCCGTCGACTGATCGCCAACCCCAGACCAAACCCGCCAGTCGCCCGATCCCGACTGCGATCCAGTCGATAGAACGGTTCGAAAATCCGCTCACGCTCCTCATCCGGAATACCGATCCCGTCATCGTCCACCCAGATTTCAGCCCCCTTGGCACACACCCGCACACCAATCTGAATGCGTTTTTCGCAGTAGCGCATCGCATTGCGCAGCAGGTTCTGAATAGCGCGGGCAGTCAGTCTTGGGTCGAGGGCGAAGCGTTCAAGTTGTCCGTGCAGGAGCACATCGATAACGATGTCCGGGGATTCCAGTTCTTCGTCGACGCTGCCAAGGATGCTGTCGATAAATTCATCCAGCGACACCTCGACCCGCTCCGGCAGCCGCGCCGGGTTTTGCAGGCGGCTGTAGGACAGCAGTTCCAGCACCAGCTCATCGAGCTCGCGAATGTGCGCGACCAGACCTTGCAGACGCTCGCGGCTGGCGGCGGGTAAATCGTCGGACAGTGCCAGCGCCAGGCCGAAATCCAGTCGTGTCAGGGGCGTGCGCAATTCGTGAGAGACGGCATTGAGCAGGTCCCGCTGCTGGTTGAGCAAGTTCTCGATATCACCGGCCATGGTGTCGAAGACGTTGGCCAGGCTGCCGATGTTGGAGCTTTTGGAAATCTGCGTGCGCTCGCTCAAGTGGCCTTTGCCGAATCGTTCAGCCGTACCTTTGAGGCGTTCCAGGTCGTGCCAGTGCGGGCGCAACCACAGCAACAGGCAGGCGAGCATGGTCGCGCCGATCAGCACGTTGATGCTCCAGTACAACAGGCTGACGTCCATCGGGTCTGGCGGCACGACCATCTCCACCACCGTCCGCTCGTTCAGCGGCGACACCGCCAGGGTGCGCCAGCCCCAGTCGCCAATGCGCACGACGTGCTCGCCACGCTGCAAACGCTTGCGCTCATTAGGGGTGAAATCGGCATCGTCGTTACCGGTCAGGACGATGTGCAGGGGCTGGAATTCCTTGTCCATCTCCGCGGCCAAGGCCGGCCACTGCTCCGGGGGCACGGCGTGAAACTGTTTGACGATGAGGGTTTGCAGCCCGCGGGAATAATCGAGGTTGTAGGTGACAAAGCGCTCCTGGAAGACCTTGATCACCACGTCAGGCACCAGATAGATCGCCGCGCTGTACGAAACGATGGTCACCAGGTACAGGCGAAACAGGATTCTGAACATCGACTCAGCATTCCCACTCGGAACGGCTGAACAGGTAACCCTTGCCCCACACGGTCTTGATCTTGCGCGCCTCGCCGGCGTGGTCGTCGAACTTGCGCCGCAGCTTGGAAATCGCCACGTCCACCGAGCGATCGGTGCCATTGAACTCGATGCCGCGCAGGCGTTGCAGAATCTGGTCGCGGCTGAGCACTTCGCCGGCATGCCGAGCGAGCACCACCAGCAGGTTGTATTCACCGCTGGACAGCTCGACCAGTTGCTCACGCCAGGTCACGGTGCGCTCGGACAGGTCGATGCACAGATTGCCCATCAGAATGCGGTCATTGGCCGTCTGCGGTTCAGTGAGGCTGCTGCGCCGCAACAACGTCCGCACCCGGGCCAGCAACACGCGCGGTTCGCAGGGTTTGGTGACGTAGTCGTCGGCGCCCATTTCCAGGCCCAGCACCTGATCGTGACTGTCGTCGCGGGCGGTGAGCATCAGGATCGGCAACGTGGCCGAATCGGCGCGCAGCAAGCGGCAGACTTGCAGGCCATCGAGCCCCGGCAGCATCAGGTCGAGGATCACCAGGTCCGGCGGATTGACCCGCGCACGTTCGCGCACATGGTCACCACGGCTGATCACGCTGACGCTATAGCCGTTGCGTTCCAGGTAACTGGCAATCAATTCGGAGAGCGCGGTGTCGTCTTCGACCAGGAGGATGTTGGGCATGGGTGTTTCCAAAAAGTGCAGTGGCGCCAGATACACCGCTATCGCGAGCAAGCTCGCTCCCACAGTGTCCGGTGGTGTTCACAAAGTCTGTGTCCACTCAGATCCCTGTGGGAGCGAGCTTGCTCGCGAAGGCGGCCTGACCGTCGCAAAAAGTTTCAAGCCGTGAAGGATATACGCCTGCGCCCGCCCGTGAGTAAAACCCTTACACAATTTCACACCGCGCCTACAAAGCTTCACCGCTACCCTCGTCGTCTCCCCGTAGGATGCTGGGGGTCATTATTGGGGTATTACATGTCAAAGTATCTGCTTGCCAGGCTCAGCCTGATTGCACTGGCGGTGACGCTGAGCGCTTGTGACAAGGCCTCCACGGCCGAAGAACAGGCACCTCTGGCCACGGTTCGCATCGAAACCATCCAGGCCAGCCCCTTGTCGATCACCAGTGAACTGAGCGGGCGGATTGCCGCGCCACGGATTGCCGAAGTCCGTGCCCGGGTTGCCGGGGTGGTGTTGCAACGGGCGTTCCGTGAAGGCAGCGATGTGAAAAAGGGCGAAGTGTTGTTCCGAATCGACCCGGCGCCGTTCAAGGCAGACCTGGACAGCGCCGAAGCGGCGTTGCGCAAGGCTGAAGCCAATGCGTTCCAGGCGCGCCTGCAAGAGCAGCGTTACGCGCAGTTGATCGAAGGCAATGCCATCAGCGGTCAGGATTATGACAACGCCCGGGCCAATGCCCGGCAAACCGCTGCCGACGTCGCCGCGAACAAAGCCGCCGTGGAGCGGGCGAAACTCAACCTGGGTTACGCCACGGTCACGGCGCCGATCTCCGGGCGCATCGGCCGTGCACTGGTGACCGAAGGCGCACTGGTCGGGCAGAACGAAACCACACCGCTGGCGTTGATTCAGCAACTGAACCCGATTCACGCCGACCTCACCCAATCGACCCGCGAACTCAACGACCTGCGCCGGGCATTCCGTTCCGGCCAGTTGCAGCAGGTCGGTCAGGATCAGGCCAAAGCCACGCTGATCCAGGACGACGGCAGTCTCTATCCGTTGCCGGGCAAGCTGCTGTTCACCGACATCACCGTCGACCCCGGCACCGGTCAGATCATTCTGCGCAGCGAATTCCCCAACCCGGACCTCGACTTGCTGCCGGGCAGCTTCGTGCGCGTGCGTCTGGAGCAAGCGGTCATTCAGCAAGGCATCAGCGTGCCGCAACGGGCCATTCAGCGTGACAGCGCCGGCATCGCCCAAGTGCTGTTGCTCGACGCCGAACAGCGGGTCGGCCAGCAACCGGTCGAACTGGGCGCCGTGCAGAACGATCGCTGGATCGTCACCGCCGGACTCAAGCCCGGTGACCGCATCGTCACTGAAGGCCTGCAACACGCCCGCCCCGGCGAAAAAGTGCAGATCGACGACACCCCTCTTCCACTTGCCCAGGCTTCTGGTCAGTAAGCAGGACGCTTTTTTATGCCGCAGTTCTTTATCGATCGCCCGGTGTTCGCCTGGGTGGTTGCGCTGTTCATCCTGTTGGCCGGCGCCCTGGCCATTCCACAGTTGCCAGTGGCGCAATACCCCAACGTCGCGCCGCCGAAAGTCGAAATCTACGCCGTGTACCCCGGTGCTTCGGCGCAGACCGTGGACGAAAGCGTGGTCAGCCTGATCGAGGAAGAACTCAACGGCGCGGACCATCTGCTGTATTTCGAATCCCAAAGCAGCCTCGGCAGTGCGACCATTACTGCAACGTTCCAGCCGGGCACTGACCCGGAAATGGCTCAGGTCGATGTGCAAAACCGTCTGAAAGTGGTCGAGTCGCGCTTGCCTCAAGCGGTGACGCAACAAGGTTTGCAGGTGGAGAAAGTTTCCGCCGGTTTCCTGCTGCTGATCACCCTCACCTCCAGCGACGGCAAGCTCGACGACGTGGCGCTCAGCGATTACCTGGCGCGCAACGTGATGAACGAGATCAAGCGTCTGGACGGCGTCGGCAAGGCGCAGCTGTACGGTGCCGAACGGGCGATGCGGATCTGGATCGACCCGCAGAAACTGATCGGTTTCAACCTGACCCCGGCTGACGTCAACGCCGCCATCGTCGCGCAGAACGCACAAGTGTCGGCGGGCAGCATCGGCGACTTGCCGACCCGCACCACTCAGGAAATCACCGCGACCATTCTGGTCAAAGGCCAGTTGTCTACGCCGGAAGAGTTCGCCGACATCGTCCTGAAAGCCAATCCCGACGGCTCAACTGTGCGCATCAAAGACGTGGCACGCGTCGAGATCGGCAGTCAGGAATATCAGTTCTCCACGCGCCTCAACGGCAAACCGTCGACCGCCGTCAGCGTGCAGTTAGCACCGGGCGCCAATGCCTTGAGCACTGCCACATTGGTGCGGGCGAAGATGGACGAATTGGCGCGCTACTTCCCGGCTGGCGTGGAATACAAGATCCCGTACGACACCTCGCCCTTCGTCAAAGTCTCGATCACCAAAGTGGTTTACACCCTTGGCGAGGCGATGTTGCTGGTGTTTGCGGTGATGTTCCTGTTCCTGCAAAACATCCGCTACACGCTGATTCCAACCCTGGTGGTGCCGGTGGCGCTGATGGGCACCTTTGCGACCATGTTGGCGTTGGGGTTTTCGATCAACGTGCTGACCATGTTCGGCATGGTGCTGGCCATCGGCATCCTGGTGGATGATGCGATTGTGGTGGTGGAGAACGTTGAGCGCATCATGGCCACTGAAGGCCTGTCGCCCAAAGAGGCAACGCGCAAAGCAATGAAGCAGATCACCGGCGCAATCATCGGCATCACGCTGGTGCTGGTGGCGGTGTTCATTCCGATGGCGTTCATGCAGGGTTCGGTCGGGGTGATTTACCGGCAGTTCTCCTTGTCGATGGCCACCTCGATTCTGTTCTCGGCGTTCCTCGCCCTGACCTTGACCCCGGCACTGTGCGCAACGTTGCTCAAGCCGATTGCCAAGGGCGAACATCACGAGAAGCGCGGATTTTTCGGCTGGTTCAACCGGCGTTTCGAGCAACTGACCGAGCGTTATCAGGGCTGGGTCGCCTATGCGTTGAAACGCTCTGGCCGTTACCTGCTGATCTACGGCGTGCTGCTGATCGGATTGGGGGTGTGCTTCAGTCGACTGCCCTCCTCGTTCCTGCCGGTGGAGGATCAGGGTTACACCATCACCGACATCCAACTGCCACCGGGCGCGAGCAAGAACCGCACGGTGCAGGTGGTTGAGCAAATCGAAGCGCACAACGCCACTGAACCCGGCGTTGGCGACAGCACGGTAATTCTCGGTTTCAGCTTCTCCGGCAGCGGCCAGAACGCGGCGTTGGCGTTTACCACGCTCAAAGACTGGTCTGACCGGGGTAGCGACGACTCGGCCAGTTCCATTGCCGATCGCGCCAACATCGCGTTGAGCCAGATCAAGGACGCCGTAGCGTTTGCAGTACTGCCGCCGCCGGTTGACGGTCTGGGCACCTCCAGCGGTTTCGAGTTCCGCTTGCAGGACCGTGGCGGTCTTGGCCACGCCACGTTAATGCAGGCGCGTAGTGAATTGCTCGCTGCCGCCGAGAAAAGTCCGATCCTGATCAACGTGCGCGAAAGCGCGCTGGCCGAAGCGCCGCAGGTGCAACTGGTCGTCGACCGCAAACAGGCGAACGCGCTGGGTGTGTCCTTTGCCGACATTGGCAATGTGCTGTCCACCGCCGTCGGTTCGGCCTACATCAACGACTTCCCCAATCAGGGGCGGATGCAGCGTGTGGTGGTTCAGGCTGAAGGCGATCAGCGCAGTCAGGTCGCCGATCTGCTGAAGATTCACGTGCGCAACAGCACCGGGAAAATGGTCCCGCTGTCGGCCTTCGTCCAGGCCAAATGGACTCAAGGCCCGGCGCAATTGACTCGCTACAACGGCTACCCGGCGATCAGCATTTCCGGGGAACCGTCGCCCGGTCACAGCACCGGCGAAGCCATGGCCGAAATCGAACGGCTGGTGGCGCAAGGGCCGGCGGGATTGGGCCAGGAATGGACCGGGTTGTCGTTGCAGGAACGCTTGTCTGGCAGTCAGGCACCGATCCTGCTCGGGTTGTCGCTGCTGATCGTGTTCCTGTGTCTGGCCGCGTTGTATGAGAGCTGGTCGATTCCGACCTCGGTGCTGCTGGTGGTGCCGCTCGGCGTGCTCGGCGCGGTACTGGCCGTGACCTTGCGCGGAATGCCCAACGACGTGTTTTTCAAGGTCGGGCTGATCACCATCATCGGCCTGTCGGCGAAGAACGCGATCCTGATCATCGAATTCGCCAAGAGCCTGTACGACGAAGGCCACGACTTGATCGACGCCACCCTGCAAGCCGCGCGCCTGCGCCTGCGGCCGATTGTGATGACGTCGCTGGCGTTCATTCTCGGTGTGGTGCCGCTGGCGATTGCCACCGGGGCCAGTTCGGCGAGCCAGCAAGCCATCGGCACCGGGGTGATTGGCGGGATGATCACGGCGACGCTGGCGGTGGTGTTTGTGCCGGTGTTTTTTGTGGTGGTGATGAAGTTGGTCCGCAAGCGGCATAAAGACCTCTAACCCACACCACCGGCCTAATGTGGGAGCGAGCTTGCTCGCGATGAGGCCATAACAGTCAATATCTATGTTGGCTGTTACGCCGCCATCGCGAGCAAGCTCGCTCCCACAGGAAGCCTCATCGCCTATAGCTTGGTGGTCACAACGGGATGCGCTGGGCTAAGGTGTTTGCAAAGCCCTGACGCATCGAGTTCACATGCCCTTCCTCGCCCGCACCCACCCTCGCCTGTCCGCCGCCACCACGCTCGGCATTGCCGTGGGCATTCTGGCGCCGGCCGACTCGATCATCAGCAAAATCCTCTTCGGCTGGAATGCCGGAGTCTGGACTTACCTGATCCTGATGCTCTGGCTCACCGCGCGCGCCAAAGCACCGGATGTGAAGCGCATTGCCGAGGTCGAAGACGAAAACGCCGGGCTGGTGCTGTTTGTCGTGTGCATCGCGGCACTGGCCAGTCTGGCGACCATCACATTCGAACTGGCCGGCAGCAAGGATCTGGAAACTACCCGCAAGCTCATGCACTACGGTTTCACCGCCCTCACGGTGATTGGTTCATGGCTTCTGATTGGCGTGATCTTCAGCGTGCACTATGCGCGGCTGTATTACACCTGGGACGGCAAGGAACCGGCCCTGCGTTTTGCCGAAGGGCTGACCACCCCAAACTATTGGGACTTCCTGTATTTCTCGTTCACCATCGGCGTCGCAGTGCAGACATCGGACATTGGTGTCGCCACCCGGGATTTGCGCAAGATCGTTCTGGCGCAATCGTTGATCGGGTTCGTGTTCAATACCGCGATTCTGGGCTTTTCGATCAACATTGCAGCAGGGCTGTTCGGCTGAAAATTCTACCAACTCATCGGTGTTCTGCTGTTTGTGTCTCGCTGCGCAGCGCTTTATAACTGATTAATCTTTACATCTGACGCTACTTGCGGTTTTGCAGGATCAAGTGCCAGACAGGAACGTCACGCCGCGTTAGAAAAATCACAATATTTAGCAGCTGTAAACTGTCAACCCTGACAGTTTACAGCTAGGCCAGATTTAAGTTTCCATACAGCATCCAGGATTAGGACTGCTCAGTCTTTGGATGCCTCTAACTATCATGTATGGAGATAAACTCATGAGCTTCGCAGCCCGGGCCTACGCGACAATTCAACCAACCGTTGCGCAAACGTTCTTGTCCGCCACGATAAATGGCGATTCTAATCCCCGATATATACACAGCAAAATTCCTGAGCCACTGAGTTTCCGCTCAACCTCTGCACCTTCGCTCGATTTGGTGGATTATCCCACCGGCAAGTATTGGCGGCTAAGCGCAGGCCATACCGAAAATGGCATGACGCGTTCTATCGAAGTTGTTTTTTATACAAAGCCTGAAACAGGCAGCCTGCCCATATCTTTGGATAGCGAACGTATCGCAATAACTTACTATTCGCACCCTGTGAACGGTACTTTACACGTAGGAGTCAGCGGCACTCTCAACATCCAAGTTGACGAATCCGAAAAAACACTATCCGGAACTTTCGTCGGCACATTTGACCATGGGGGGGAGAGCGGCGGTGAAGTATTCCCTATTTCTGCAGAATTTTTGACCGATAACGTCGACTTGCGCCGAAAGTAAACTGCCCTCAACAAGTAATAAAAAAAGGAAGCTTTTAAGCTTCCTTTTTTATGCAGCAGATCTGGTTAAAAGTTATAACTCAAGCCCACGCTTCCTCCCAGCTCCTGGTCAACCTTGGTGCCACGACTGGTACCGAGTTCTGCATAAACCTGCCACTTATCGTTCGCCGGTATCCAGTTCAGCCCGCCGGTCAACTCCAGGCTGGTGCTGGACAAATCATTGTTGAAGTCAGTGTCGTTCACACTCACACGATTACTGTTGACAAACTCATGGCTGACGGCGGCATGCAGTCTGGGCTGAATCTTGCCGCCGTTGTCCAGAACCAATTCACGGCCAACGGTCATGCCGACCTTGCCAAGCAAAGACCGGGTCTCATCGCTGTCCACATGCAATCCATTGTCCAGACGGTACGTTTTGCCCTCCACAGCCGCCGCACCGAGCTGTGCAGAAGGTTCGATGAAATAGCCTTTGTTCAAGACGATGTGCTTGCCGACCTCGACAGATCCGCTCACGCCCAGGTTATCGAAATTGCCCTTTGTTCGAGAGTCATCACTCAGTGTGACCTTAACGTCGTTATTGAAACGGTTGACCTTGGCGACGGTATCCACGTAATACCCGGTCTCTTCGTCATACCAGGTCAGGTAAGTGCCCAGATAAACGCTATCGATCGAGCCAGAACTGCCGCGCGTCAGATCCAGGCGAGTGGTGCTGTAACCACCAAAGGCGCCGATCAGCCATTGACCGTCACCCACCGCCGACAGAGGCGTATCCACACCCACGGAGACTCCTGTCTGATTTTGTTTATAGCCGTCACCGTATGCATTTTTGACGTTGTACTGATTTCCGTAAGTACGTATCCAGACACCGGATGTCGAGCCTTGAGAATCCGAGTCCAGGGCAGCGACGGATCGCGCCCGAGGCTGGGTGCCGGCCATGCGGCGGTCGCCGAGGCGAGTATTAAGGGTAGTCATTTCAGCATAAATCACTGTGGGGGCGGTGCCGGCAATTGCCAGGGCTGTTTTTGACCCCGTGCTCGGACTTGACGCATCGGGTTGCAGGAACAGCCCTTCGCCTTCTTTCACCAGTTTGTAGGCTAAAGCACCGACATCCACCTGACCGTTTTTCAAGGAAAACTGCGCATCCCCCGCGGCGATGTTGCCCACCTTGACCGGTGCGCCACTGACCGGCTCGCTGGCAGTAGCAGCCACCACCAGCTCATGCTGGCCGGAGGCGGATTGCGTGACATTCAAAAAATCCGTCTCTCCGGTAGCAACATCCGTGTCCATGAGGAACTGACCATTGCCTGACAGGTTGGCTATGTCCAGGCGAGTGAACGCCTGATTCGTCCCGAAGCGTACGCTGCCGCCCTGCAGGTCGAGGCGGGTGAGAGCGTTGCTACCGACCATGTTCCACTCTGCACCACGACTGATCGACATGTTGCTGACGCCGGTGACGGCGCCATGCAAGACCGCGCTATTGTCCAGCGTCACCACGCCGGCTCCGGAACCCTGGATGTTGCCGGTCAGGGAGCTTTGCGTATCGAGCGTGACCGAATCAACGTTGACCAGATTGCCGTCAAGGCCCGCACCGTTTCGCAACAGTACGCTGGCCTCTCCACCCTCAGCGACTTCGATGTTGCCAGACAGCTTGCTGTTGTCGACCTGGAATCGGGCAGCGGCGCCATCGATTACCTCCAGGATATTGCCGTTGCCTCCGATCAGGCTGGAACCGTTGTTTACTTCAATCAATACCGGCTGGCCGGCTGGGGTAGAAAAATCGACACTGATCGCAGCGCCAGCGCGTCCTTGCACGGTTGATCCGTCCAGCTTCAACTGGCTCTGCCCCATAACATCGCCGGGATTCAGCACAGTATCTTCCCCGAACATGACGCCATTGAGCCCACCGATAATCCGGCTGCCTGCGCTGACATTAGCGTGGCCACCGAACAGTTCCAGACCGATGCCATCCGAATCCGTCCCTTCCATCCGGGTATCAACCAGGTTCAGGGTGCTGAGCGACGTAACCGCAGCACCGGATATGCCTCCGAGCAAAGTGCTGTTGGACACGGTCGCCGTTGATCCTACCGGTATTTGCAGGTCGCGAGCCAAAGACATTGCCCTGCCTTGACTGGTCAACGTACTGCCGGTGACCGTCGCCGAACTGTCAGTCAATGCGAGTGCGGCATCAAAACCTGTGCTGGTCACCGAGGACTGGGCCAGATTGACGTGGGCATCAGCAGATGCGTCTATCTGTGATGTGACAGCGGTATCGGCGTTGAGTGTTCCACCACCGACGCCGATATTCAGCGCACCGGCACCGTTAATGTTTAGAGTTGCCGTTGCGGGGATAAACCACGCTTCAGGCGTTGCACCACTGGAGATAGTTTCCACCTCTCCCGGCAGAAGATTTCGCGAATAAGCGGACTCTGAAACGGCCATTATGGCCACTGCATAAGAGAGCACACCTGTAAACTTTATAACTGTCAGTCCTCGTATCTTTTCAAACTTCATAGTCACTACTCTCTGAGTTCTGTCGAGACGGTAGAAAGACGATTCACAGAGATGCTCCATAAGACGTCCGTCGTTGGCCGCGCCGGAGAATACCTACAACTTAGAACCTTCTATGTAGGACTATTCCTTTTATGAGTTGGATTTATTCCTTACCTGCGAAATACAATCTGTGCTTTTGACGACAGACAGCGACAGCACTGCCGGGAGAGCCATTCTCTCCCGGCGAATTCAGCTCTGAACTTTTATGCGATGGTTATGGTGCGGGAGCCCAACCCGGTTCCGACTCACAGTACAAGAAGTCGGCATTGAGCAAATAAATCGTCATTTCCGTTACTCCCGATGTGGGCACAGTCGGTGTCGAATACCAGATTTTCGCATAACCAGCGTAAAAGTCATCGGGATCCGGGGTTGTCGGTGGAGGTACTGGAACATTGCGAATCACCGGATCATAAGGCCCAACATCAAAGATCATCCCGGCCGTCAGCTCAGGAGTGGTAATTGCCCGAGTTTCGGTGAACTCAGTATCAGTCGGCGCCGGCGTTAAATAATCATCCGTGCGGAACCCACGCCAGTTGAAGGTGATATCCATACCGGCGACGAAATGGCTATTTGGCGGAATCCGGAATCTCGCTACGTGATCAGTACCGGTCAAACTCTCGCAAATGATGAACGGATCTACAGTGCCATCTGCGGGCGGCCGTACGAACTCCGGTGCATCCAGATTGATGATTACCGTATTGATCGTCAGCTTTGTTTCTGCCGCTTTCTGAATGTTGTTGCGATTGGGATTTTCAACTTCCCACCAGATTTCCTGCTCCCCTAGACCACCTGGGCCGACGATGCTGTAAGGCAGATCAAGTTCAATTTCTGTATTGATATTGCCTGTCGTCAGCGGCTCGGAAACCACGACGACTTCGCCCATATCTCCCCGGTACTTAACGGTTACCATGTCACCCAATTCCGGATCTGGCCATATCGCGCCACTCACGGGTGTAAGATCAATATAAATCGTAGCGGTTTGATTGACATCCTGCGGGCCGAGTGTGTTATCAACGACAGGAGGTTGGCCCCGCACGATCAATTGTTTGAACTCAGTATTGAACTCACCGGGCGGATTAATCAGATCGACCGGATAAGGGGTACCGGCCACCGAGTAGTCCGTATTTACCGTTGTCTGCGAATCGCTGATAGAGCTACCGCCACGCATTAAATCAGCCTTGACCAACACGGGCAGCTCGTAGACTGTACCAATCTGTTTCGAGAAATATTCGTTTCGCAACTTTGCCCAGGGAATGGTGAATATCAGTTCATTGAGGGTATTGAACGGAAGGTCTTCGGCTGTTTCATCCCCCCACTTCAAACTCACGCTGTCAGTGTTGAGTGCGTCTGTCGGCCGCGCGACCCTTACCGTAACACCTGCACGCACATCGTTCAGATCTACAAGACCGTCCGAGGCCGATGGGACGACCGGATCACCCAACACAGGTAATGGCAGAAACCTCAAGTTCCTGTAGTTCACCGAATAGTTGCTGAAGTTGCCCGCCACATCGGTAAGGCGAAACCAGATCTGAACCCTGCCTGTGGTCACAGCTCGCAGCACTGGAATCGGAATCGTCACTTCACCGTCGGGAGGGACAACGGCATCGAAGATGGGCGCCACCTGAGGGGGGTCGGTTCGGGTGCCCGCCGCATAAAGTGTGAGGCGGTCTGTTGCCTGAAAATTGGGGTAAGTCAGGTCGACATCAACTATCAACCCGTTCGCATTGCCCGGGAGAACCGCCCACGTATCGTCGATTAGCGTACTGGGGGTCGGTGCATTGGGAAAGGTCACCAGCGGGGTCGACTTCGCGCCGGGAGTTGCCCCAGGGTTTGGTCCTGTCTGTACCGGTTTCGCTTGCCAGGGCGCGGTACGGTCAATGAACAACTGCGTGACAGCTGATGACAACGGGTTGAGGCCCCGCTCAAAAAGAACGCACCGCACCCAAATCGGTGTCGGGCCAGCTGGCGTTGCATTCTCTCCCAGATTCTGGGCAGGTAATGTGACCGAAAATTTAGGAGGCCTGGTCGCTACAGCACCGAGCGGAACACGTGGAAGCCTTGTGAAGTCTGACGGAAGTGGATTAGGAGGTGGCTGGGTTCGTGTGAACTCCAGCGCCACCTGATCACGACCATTTGGTGTCAGCCAGACGCTTGTATCCAGTAACAGCGTGAGATCGCCCCCCACAGGAATTGCAGCCAAAGGAATAATATCGGAGTTGGGGCCGCGACCATCCGGTAATTCAGGAGTAGGAGCAACCAGTATTCCATTTTCCTGTCTCGATGTCCCAGCTTGATAAATTGTCATGTGCTTTCTCCATTACGCTAAAAAATCAATATCAATCCTTACATCATCGACAACAGCGTTTATCGCCAACATCAGTCGCTTTTCAGTTACAGCAACGCTCTTACTTCATCCAACTTGCATCCGAACAAAAACCACTGATACCCGGAATGACTCTGTCTATTTTCACCAGCCCTGTAAAAGAGCTGAAGATGGGAATCCCATTGCGCAACAGCAAATAACTTACGGTGGCAGAATCGTTGTCACGCATAGGTTCGATATGCGGGACAAACGGTTGTATAACGATCGAAACCGGCTGTTTGTTGGTGACATCTGTTACCGTCCCGGTGAACGTAAATGCAGGCGTCAAAGCCGTCCCTGATCCGTTTAAAGAGTCCCACCCCTGCCAAACCAGCTCGATGACATCCAACAGTTGAAAACGATTGTCGAACGGAACAAGGATGCGTATTCCCTCCCAAACATATAAAGAATCAGGATCCTGAGGATTGTCTTTAGTGCAGTAGATATAGCCCCAACGGCTCGCATCGGGAAAAGTTGCTTCTTTTAGCACTTTTGGCGGCGCAACAATTGCAAACGTCAAGCGCCGTGACGGGGACGTCGTAATGTTGACCGAACGAACCGTGTACATGATTTCAAACGTAGGCAGATCTGGAAGTGATGTCGACCCTATCGGAATAAGAAACTCCGCTGCATCATCGGCAACGCCATAGTTGCGTTGCGCAATCGAATTGGGGTTTCCAACCAGGAAGATTTCGACACGATCAATACGAGCGTCTGTTGGGAACGCCGGCCAGCGGGGAATGATGCAAACAATGCCATTTTGTTTCGCATCGTCCGGCAGTGTCCCAGCAGAATCCGCTGGGTCGACTCCCCGCACCCGAACAGGGTCAAGTAGTACGCCCGCATCGGAGGTGCTCCCTGCTGCAAGTGGGTCAATAGGTGGTGGCATGAATAATTTCTCGCTTTGTTGTATTGCCCTTCACGTGCAAGAAATTAAGCGCCGACATCCGGGCGTTGACTACTGTCAAATCTGACAGGTAAAGCCACCGTCTGTCGGAAATCATCAGGTATCTGACCGGTCACTCAACACAATCCAGTTGACTGCGACGGTACCGATGGTGTTTCCTGAAACCGGTTTCAGAAGCATGATGTTCAGAACTGCAACGACACCAATAACAAGGTCCACCACCGTGAACGATTTCTCCGCCGCCCAGCGCAGCCGCGTGACCATGCTCGACGTCGCCGAACACGCCAAGGTCTCCAAGGCCAGCGTCTCGCGCTTCATCGGCGATGACCGCGCCCTGCTCTCCGATGCCATCGCCCTGCGCATCGAGCAGGCAATCGCCGAACTCGGCTATCGCCCGAACCAGATGGCCCGCGGCCTGAAACGGGGGCGCACTCGCCTGATCGGCATGCTGGTGGCCGATATCCGCAACCCTTATTCGATAGCCGTGATGCACGGGGTGGAAACCGCCTGCCGTCAGCACGGCTACAGCCTGGTGGTGTGCAACACCGATCGCGATGACGAGCAGGAACGCCAGCACCTGGCCCTGCTGCGTTCCTACAACATCGAAGGGTTGATCGTGAACACCCTCGGTCATCACCGCGACGAGTTACGAGAACTGCATCGGGAAATGCCGCTGGTGTTGGTGGATCGCAAGGTCGAACAACTCGAGAGTGATCTGGTCGGGCTGGACAATCCTGCCGCCGTTGAAATGGCCCTCACCCATTTGCAGGAGCGCGGCTATCGCGATGTGCTGCTGGTGACCGAGCCGTTTGACGGCACCAGTTCGCGGATCGAGCGGGTCAGCAGCTTCAAGGCGCAGATCGAACAACGCCCGGCCCTGCGAGGCACCCTCGTCGAGACCGGTAGTGAACTGACCGCCCAACTGAAAACCTTCCTCGAAACGCCAGGCCCCGGCCCGAAAGCGCTGTTCTGCGCCAACGGAATCGCTGCGTTGGCCAGCACCCATTCGTTGCGTGAACTGAAGTGCAATCTGTTCGAGGACGTCGGCCTGATCGCCCTCGATGATCTGGACTGGTACCCACTGGTGGGCAGCGGGATCACCGCCCTCGCCCAGCCGACGGCCGAGATTGGCGCCAGCGCGTTTGAGTGTTTGCTCAAGCGTTTGCGCGGTGATGTCGGGGCGGTGCGGACCCTGGATTTTTCGGCGCGGTTGATTGTGCGTGGGTCGACCCTTGGAAACTCTCGGTGACTGGACTGGCCCCATCGTCGGATCGCCGCCCGGAGCAAGCTCGCTCCCACAAGTGCACCGCGTTCTATGTGGGAGCGAGCTTGCTCCGGGCGGCGATCCGACGATGAGGCACTGAAGAACACCGCACAACTCCACATCAATATTTTTTTGAACAAAAATGAAACCGGTTTCAGAGGTATACAACAATGAATAAACCACCCGTTTCCATCAGTCTGTCGAGCTACGGCGCCGACCTTGTTCGCCAACGCGGCCAGGGCAGCTTCATCGAGGTGTTGGCAGCAGCTGGCGCCACGTGCATCGAATGGCGCGAAGAACTGCTGACCGTCGAAGACCCCGCGCAACTGGCTGACGCCACTCAGGCCCAAGGCCTCGACAGCGTGTATTCCTCGCCGATGGAATTGTGGCTGGCCGGCCAGTCCAAACCCAATCCCGAACTGATCAGCGCACTGCAGCACGCCCAGGCATTCGGTGCCAAATGGCTGAAAGTGTCCCTGGGCTATTTCACCGACAACAGCGACCTCCAGACCTTGGCCCGCATACTGGGCAAAAGTGCGGTGCAGTTGCTGGTGGAAAACGATCAAACCCTGCACGGCGGTCGCATCGAGCCGTTCCAACGGTTTTTCGCTGAAGTCGAGCAACACAACCTGCCGGTCAAAATGACTTTCGATATAGGTAACTGGCATTGGCAAGACCAGTCGGCCGCCAGCGCCGCGCGGTTGCTCGGTCGCCACGTCGGCTACGTGCACTGCAAAGCCGTGACACGCCGGGCCGACGGCAAACTGGTCGCCATACCGCCGGCCGCCAGCGACCTGCATCTGTGGGAACAACTGCTGAGGCACATGGCCCAAGGCGTCATGCGCGCCGCGGAATATCCGTTGCAAGGCGACGACCTGGTGCAGTTGACCACTGAGCATGTCGCCACCCTCGCCCGCCTCGGTCAAACCCGTTTGGAGAGCGCTCATGTCTGAGATCGATATCCTGTCGTTCGGCGAAACCATGGCGATGTTCGTCGCCGAGCAGAACGGTGATTTAGCCGACGTTGGCCACTTCCACAAACGCATTGCCGGGGCCGACAGCAATGTCGCCATTGGCTTGTCGCGGTTGGGTTTTAACGTGGCCTGGTTGAGCCGGGTGGGCGCTGATTCGCTGGGACGATTCGTGATCGAGACCCTGGAGAAAGAAGGCCTGGATTGCAGCCACGTCGCCATCGACACCGCACACCCCACCGGTTTTCAACTCAAGTCGCGCACCGACGATGGCAGCGATCCAGTGGTCGAGTATTTCCGTCGTGGGTCGGCGGCGAGTCATCTGTCGCGGCAGTCGATCGTACCTGAATTACTCAACGTCCGGCACTTGCACGCCACCGGCATTCCGCCGGCGCTGTCCGAAACGGCGCGGGAAATGTCTTTCGAGTTGATGACCCGCATGCGCGATGCCGGGCGTAGCGTGTCCTTCGACCCGAACCTGCGTCCGAGCCTGTGGGCCAGCGAACAACAGATGATTACCGAGATCAACCGCCTCGCTGCCCTCGCCCATTGGGTGCTGCCGGGGTTGAGCGAAGGCCGCTTGCTGACCGGTTTTGAAGACCCGGCCGACATCGCGGCGTTTTACCTCGACCTGGGCGCCGAAGCCGTCGCGATCAAACTGGGCCCGCACGGTGCGTATTACCGCACCCATCTGGATCAGGGGTTTGTGGCGGGCGTGCCGGTGGAAACGGTGGTCGACACCGTCGGTGCCGGCGATGGATTTGCCGTCGGCATGATCAGCGCCCTGCTGGAAAACCACAGCTTTGCCGACGCCGTGAAGCGTGCCAACTGGATTGGCAGCCGCGCGGTGCAGAGCCGTGGGGATATGGAGGGGTTGCCTGATCGATCCGAAATGATCGCCGAATTTGAGGCCGCCTTCGCGAGCAGGCTCGCTCCCACATGGGATCGCATTCCAACGTAGCTCCCTGTGGGAGCGAGCCTGCTCGCGAAGAGGCCATAACAATCACTGAAGATTTAACCCGTTACCTGCTGCGACAAAAACAACAAGCTCAGGAGCACCACTATGAAAACCGCAACACTCGCCGCCCGCCGCTGGTGGTACATCATGCCCATCGTGTTCATCACCTACAGCCTGGCGTACCTGGACCGCGCCAACTACGGGTTCGCTGCCGCCTCCGGGATGGCTGCCGACCTGATGATCACGCCGGGCCTGTCGTCGATGCTTGGCGCACTGTTCTTCCTTGGCTACTTCTTCTTCCAGGTGCCGGGCGCAATCTACGCCCAGAAGCACAGTGTCAAGAAGCTGATTTTCGTCAGCCTGATTCTCTGGGGTGGCCTGGCCACGTTGACCGGGATCGTCTCCAACGCCTACTGGCTGGTCGTGATTCGCTTCATGCTCGGCGTGGTCGAAGCCGCGGTGATGCCGGCGATGCTGGTGTACCTGTGCCACTGGTTCACCCGTGCCGAACGCTCGCGCGCCAACACCTTCCTGATCCTCGGCAACCCGGTGACCATGCTCTGGATGTCGGTGGTGTCGGGCTATCTGGTGCAGCATTTCAGCTGGCGCTGGATGTTCATTATCGAAGGTCTGCCGGCGGTGCTTTGGGCATTTATCTGGTGGCGTCTGGCCGATGATCGTCCCGCTCAAGCCAAGTGGCTGACCGATCAAGAGAAGCAGGATCTGCAAAGCGCTTTGGCTGCCGAACAGGTCGGCATCAAAGCGGTGAAGAACTACGCCGAAGCCTTCCGCTCGCCGAAGGTGATCATCCTCGCCTTGCAGTTTTTCTGCTGGAGCATTGGCGTTTACGGCTTCGTACTTTGGCTGCCGTCGATCCTCAAGGCCGGTGCGCAGATGGACATGATCGAGGCCGGTTGGCTTTCCTCGCTGCCGTATCTGGCGGCGGTGATCGGCATGTTGCTGGTGTCCTGGGGCTCGGACAAATTGCAGAAGCGCAAACGCTTTGTCTGGCCGCCACTGCTGATCGCCTCGATTGCGTTCTACGGATCCTACGCTTTGGGCGCCGAACACTTCTGGTGGTCCTACACCTTGCTGGTGATCGCGGGTGCCTGCATGTATGCGTCGTATGGACCTTTTTTCGCCATCGTCCCGGAAATTCTGCCGGCCAACGTCGCGGGTGGCGCCATGGCGCTGATCAACAGCATGGGCGCGCTCGGTTCGTTTGGCGGTTCGTATCTGGTGGGCTACTTGAACAGCTCCACCGGCTCGCCGGGTGCTTCTTATCTGTTGATGAGCGGCGCGTTGATGCTCTCGGTGGTGCTGACGATTTTTCTCAAGCCCGGCGCCAGTGACCGGGTCGTGGCCAAGGCCGTTGTGCAACGGTCGACGGCTGCTCATTCCTGAATTGAAGTTGAGATGAAGACGATGAAAAAGCAGGTTGTGTTGTACAAGAAACTCTCGCCGCTGCTGATGGCTCGCCTGCACGAGCAGACCGAGGTGACGCTGATCGACAACCTCAATGCCGACGGCCTGGCAACGCTGCGCGAGGCCCTGCCCCGCGCCCACGGGTTGCTCGGTGCGAGTCTGAAGCTGGATGCCGGATTATTGGATCTGGCACCTGACCTGGAAGCCATCGCCAGCGTCTCCGTGGGGGTCGACAACTACGACATCGACTACCTGACCGAACGACGGATCCTGCTCAGCAACACCCCGGACGTGCTCACCGAAACCACCGCCGACACCGGTTTCGCGCTGATCCTGGCGACCGCCCGGCGCGTGGTGGAACTGGCGAACATGGTTCGCGCCGGCCAGTGGAACCGCAATGTCGGCCCGACGCAGTTCGGTACCGATGTGCACGGTAAAACCCTTGGCATCATTGGCATGGGGCGGATCGGTGAGGCGTTGGCCCAGCGCGGGCATTTTGGTTTTGGTATGCCGGTTATCTACCACAGCCACTCGCCAAAACCGGCGGTCGAGCAGCGATTCAACGCGCAATACCGAAGCTTGCCGGAGCTGTTGCAGCAGGCGGATTTCGTTTGCCTGACATTGCCGCTGACCGCTGAAACCGAAGGGCTTATTGGCGCGGAGCAATTCGCCCTGATGCGCCCAGAAACCATCTTCATTAACATTTCACGGGGCAAGGTGGTGGACGAGGTGGCTCTGATCCAGGCCTTGCGTGACGGGCAGATTCGCGCTGCGGGGCTGGATGTGTTCGAACGCGAACCGCTGAACACCGACTCGCCGCTGTTGCAACTGAACAACGTGGTAGCGACGCCGCACATTGGCTCCGCGACGCATGAAACGCGGGAGGCGATGGCCACGTGTGCGGTGGACAATCTGCTGGCGGCGCTGGCGGGTGAGCGGCCGAAGAATCTGGTGAATGCCGGGGCTTGGAAGGCTTAAGGAATCTAGCGTCTGTCAAGCAGTCATCGCGAGCAAGCTCGCTCCCACAGGGTTTTGTGAACGCCAAAGATCCCATGTGGGAGCGAGCTTGCTCGCGATGAGGCCGGCAATGGCAACGCAAACTTTCAGGCCCGGCGCGCCTCCAGAAGGTTCGCCGCACACAACGCTATCCGCTGGCACGCATCCGCCAGCTTCGGCTGATCCACCACCAACCCCAACCGAATATGCCCCGCCGCACTCGGTCCGAACGCTTCACCCGCCAGCACCGACACGCCATAACCTTCCAGCAGCCGCTCGGCAAAACTCTGGGCACACAACCCGGTCTGGCGTACATCGATCATCACGAACATCCCGCCATCAGGCCGAATCGGCCGGATGCCCGGGCAATCACTCAGGCTCGCGCACACCAGGTCGCGACGCTGGCGATACTCCTCGCGCATCAACGCCACTTCCGGCAGATCCTCATCCAGCGCCAATTGCGCAGCGTTCTGAATGAAATCCGGAATGCCAAACAGCATGCACAACGACAGGTGCACCAAGTGTTCGGCCAAGGGTTTTGGCCCGATCACCCAGCCCACTCGCCAACCGCTCATGGCGTGGGATTTGGACAGGCTATTGATGGTCGCGGTGCGCTCGGCCATGCCCGGCAGGCTCGCCGGGCTGATGTGCTCGCCTTCGTACAACAGATCGCTATAAACCTCGTCGCTGATCAGCCACAGGTCATGACGAATACACAGCGATGCCAGTTCCTGCCAGACCATCAGCGGCAAACTGGCGCCGGAAGGATTGTTCGGACTGTTGAGCAAAATGGCGCGGGTCTTGGGTGTGATCAGCGCTGCGACATCCGCCGGATCGACCCGAAAGCCGTTTTCGGGGCGCACCGCCACCGGCACCACTTTGGCTGCGCAGGCACCAAACACGCCTTCATAGGTCACGTACATCGGCTCGGCGACGATCACTTCATCGCCCGGGTCGAGCAGGCATTGCGCGACCGAATACACCGCACATTGCGCGCCCGGCAGCACGATCACATGATCGGCATCCACCGCTTGACCACTGCGACGTCGATGGCGGTTGGCAATGCTGTCGCGCAACCCCCGACTGCCCCGTACTGACGGGTAGTGGGTGTCACCGGCCAACAAGCTATCGATGCACGCCTGGACGATGGGCTGCGGCGTATCGAAGTCGGGATCGCCGATCGATAGCAGCAGCACATCAACGCCCTGCTCGATTAATTCCAGTGCTCGGTCATGAATCTGCCAGGCCGCTGCGCCGTCACCGGCAATTCGTTTGGTCAAGGCTGAATAGCGCATGTAATTCTCCAGTCGCGCGGGTTCCAAGCCTCAACCCTATCTCAAATCACGAAACGCGCCACCATGGCATTTAAATCCACGGCCAGGCGCGACAGTTCGTGAGTGGCGGCGCTGGTCTGATTGGCACCGGCGGCGGACTGGGTGGCCAGGTCGCGGATGTTCACCAGGTTGCGGTCAACTTCGCGGGACACCTGGGCCTGTTCTTCGGACGCGCTAGCGATTACCAGGTTGCGTTCGTTGATCAATTGGATCGACTGAGTGATCTGCTCCAGCGCAACGCCGGCGGCGCGGGCCATTTCCAGGGTGCTTTGGGTGCGTTGATTGCTTTGCTGCATTGAGGAGACCGCTTGGCCGGTGCCGTTCTGGATGCCGGCGACCATTTTTTCGATTTCCTGGGTCGATTGCGCGGTGCGATGGGCCAGCGCCCGGACCTCGTCCGCCACCACCGCAAAACCGCGCCCGGCTTCACCGGCACGGGCGGCTTCGATTGCAGCGTTCAGTGCCAGCAGGTTGGTCTGTTCGGCGATAGCGCGGATCACGTCCAGCACCTTGCCGATGTCGCGCCCCTGAGTGGCCAGGCCTTCGATCATCACCGAGGTGTTTTGCACATCGTGGGTCATGGTCTGGATCGCGCCGACAGTTTCCACCACACGGTCACGACCTTCGCGGGCGGCCTGGGTCGACTGGTTGGAGGCTTCGGACGTCGACACCGCGTTGCGCGCGACTTCTTCCACGGCGGCGGTCATTTCGTTGACCGCGGTGGCGGCCTGTTCGATTTCGTTGGTCTGCTGTTGCAGACCGCGGGACGCTTCTTGGGTGACCGTGCTGAGTTCTTCAGCAGCGGCACCCAGTTGGGTGGCGGAACCGGCGATCTGTTCGATGGTTTTGCGCAGGCTGGCCTGCATCGTGGACAAGGCGCCGAGCAAACGGGCCGGTTCGTCCTTGCCGTCGACCTCAATGACATTGGTCAGGTTGCCGCCCGCGATGGTTTGCGCCGCCTGCAACGCACGGTTCAGCGGTGTGACGATGCTGCGGGTCAGCAGCCAGGCCAGCAGCACGGTCATCAGCGCCGCGATGACCGCCACGACGATGATGCCGGTAATCGCGCTGTGGTACTGCTCGCCCGCTGCGGCCGATGCGGTTTTCGCATCGGAATTATTCAGCGCCACCAGTTTGTTCAGTTGCTCGCCCATCTGGTCCGTACCGTCCTTGATCCGGGTGTTGATCAGCGTGCGCATCTCATCGAGCTTGTTCTGGCGCGATAGCTCCAGCATCTGGGTCTGGGCTTGCAGGTAGCTGTCCAGCGTTGCCGTGAACGTCTTGTACAGCGCGGCCTCTTCCGGGGTGGCCGACAACGCGGCATAACTCGATTGTGCGCTGCGAACCTTGTCGACCAGCACGCCGATACGCGTCTGGGCTTCCTGCAACGCGTTCGGATCACGGTTGACCAACACCCGGAAAGAAAGAATGCGCAGACGCAGGACGTTTTCCGTCAGGTTGCCGAGATACCCGACGCTGGGCAGCTGCTTGGTTTCCATGTCGATGGAGGCTTGATGGATGCTCGTCATGCGGTTCACCGCAAACACACCCAGCACGATGACGAGCAAGGCAATGAAGGCAAAACCCAGGAAAGCTCGAGGCGCGATATTCAGATTACGCAGTGACATAGGATGATTCTCGGGTGATGGAGCTACGAGCATCCTTGCGTGATCGCTGAATGGCGGGCGGTGGCGCACGCGCGTTCAGTTTGGCGCCACTGTTGGAATAGGTTTGTGTGCGCCTGATAGCTGTATCGGCAGGGGATGAGGATTTTTGCGGGGCGTTGAGAAATAAATTTCAGGAGGTTGTAGCAGCTGCCGAGCCTGCGAGGCTGCGTTCGACTGCGCAGCAGTCGTTAATCCGGCCACCGGTTTTTCCTGACACACCGCGCCGCATGACTTCACGACTGCTTCGCAGTCGAACGCAGCCTCGCAGGCTCGGCAGCTGCTACAGGTGATCGTACGGCTTCAGGGTTTGCGAGCGGCCACCCGCCAAACCCGCGCAATATCACTCGCCCGTTCCCGCAACAACCGTGGTGCCTCGGCACACGCACGCTCCAGCGTCATCGGTCCACTGGCCAAGGCAAACGCGGCATCGATGCCATGTTCGTACAGCGCCTGATAACCCTCACCCAGTGTTCCGGCGAGGACGATCACCGGCACGCCGTGCTGCCGAGCAATGCGCGCCACACCAAACGGTGTCTTGCCACGCAGGGTCTGAGCATCGAAACGGCCTTCTCCGGTGATGACCAGGTCGGCGCCCTTGATCGCATCGTCCAGGCCGACCAGTTCGGCGACCACGTCGACCCCGGCCTTGAACTGCGCCCCCAGAAACGCCTTGGCGGCAAACCCCAGGCCGCCTGCCGCACCGCTGCCCGGTTCGTCACGTACGTCTTTGTTCAGGACCTCAGCGCAGCGTTCGGCAAAGTGCCCGAGCGCGCGATCCAGTTGTTGGACTTGCTCGGGTGATGCCCCTTTTTGCGGGCCGAAAATCGCAGAGGCACCTTGAGGGCCGCACAGTGGACTGTTGACGTCGGCGGCGATGTCGAAGCGCACCTCGGCCAGGCGCGGGTCGATTTCACTCAGATCAATGCGGGCCAGCTGTCCAAGCGCCAGACCACCCGGTGCCAGTGTTCGGCCATGCGCGTCCAGCAGTTTGACGCCCAAGGCTTGCATTGCACCCGCCCCGCCGTCGTTGGTGGCGCTGCCGCCAATCGCCAGAATCACCCGTTGCGCCCCGGCATCGAGCGCCGCGCGGATCAATTCGCCGGTGCCGAACGTGCTGCTGAAGCACGCATCACGCTTGCCCGGCGGAACCAGTTGCAAGCCACTGGCCTCGGCCATTTCGATGATCGCGGTGTGGCTCTGGGGCAGCCAACCCCAAGCGGCCTCAACCGTTGCACCGAGTGGCCCACGAACGGGGGTCTGGCGCAGTTCGCCCTCGCACGCCGCCAGAATCGACTCGACGGTCCCCTCCCCGCCGTCAGCCATCGGGCATTTGACCAGGAGCGCATCGGGCCAAACCTGCGCCAACCCCAGAGCAATGGCATCAGCCACACCCTGGGCACTCAGGCTGTCCTTGAACGAATCGGGGGCGATGACGATTTTCATGCGAATTCTCCAGTTCCAATGCGTTCCATGCTGCCAGCAGGCACGAACAATAACGCCGGTCCGCTGCACAAGCGGCCATGTCGATTATTGTTCATTTCCACAAAACCCTCTCCATTCCTACCGATCAATGTAGGAGCTGCCGAAGGCTGCGATCTTTTGATCTTGCTCTTTTCGGCTCGCTTAAAATCAAGATCAAAAGATCGCAGCCTTCGGCAGCTCCTACGGGGATCGTATGTATCAGTCGGTTTGGGGAAGGAGTTGCACGCCGAGGTAAAGCGCGAGCATTCCGTCCAGCTTTAACGGATCAACACCGCTAAGCTCGGCAATCCGCTCCATCCGGTAGCGCAAACTATTGCGATGGATGCCCAGCGCATCGGCACACGCCTGGCTCTGACCATCGTGATCGCACCAGCTGCGCAGGGTCGCCAGCAGTTGGCCGTTGCCATCCTTGGCGATGACTTTGCGCAGCGGCTTGAGCAACTCGTCCAGTGCGTCGTCGTTGCGGTGCCGCCAGAGCATCACCGGCAACCGGTAACGGTTGAGCGTCAGTAAACGGGAATGCGGCAGCACATCTCGCCCATAAGCCAGCAAGTCGCCGACACGTCGATAGCAACGACGCAGCCCGGACAGCCCATCGGCCTGTCCACCCACGGCAATGCGCAGAATGTTCCAGCCGAGGCCGTCGAGTTTTTCCAGCAACCGATCGTTCTCGATCGCCTGCGCGGCGGGCCGGCACCAGAGCAACGACGACTTGGCCGAACTCACGCACCAACTGTCCGGGTAACGCGAAGTCAGCCAGGCACTGAGCGCCTCGACGGTTTGCCCCGGGCCGTGTTCCATCCCTAACTCGAACAGGTACGGCACCCGCGTGATCTGCGGCTTGAGCCCCAGTTGTTGCGCTTCGTCGATCAGGCGCGGCGAATCCCCGGCCTCACTGAGCAGCAACGCCAGCAGATCGTCGCAACGCTGTCGTCGCCATTGCTGCTCAGCCTGCTGATTGCGCTGGCCGACCAGCATCTCGGCGGTCATCCGCACCAGCTCGGCATAGGTGCGCAATTGCTCGGGTTCACCGGTGATGCCCAGCACGCCAATCAACCGTTGATCGAGTAACAGCGGCAGGTTGATGCCCGGCTGCACGCCTTTCAAATGGATCGCGGTCTGGGCGTCGATTTCCACCACTCGCCCGTTGGCCAGCACCAGTTGCGCGCCTTCATGGCGGGTGTTGACCCGCTCCGGTTCGCCGCTGCCGAGAATCAGCCCCTGGCTGTCCATGACGTTGACGTTGTACGGCAGGATGGCCATCGCCCGGTCGACGATGTCCTGGGCCAGGTCGTGATCGAGTTCGAACATAGCGGGGATCCTTGAAAGCGTGATGGAGCGGATTGTTCACCCGCACAGGCCTTGGTTGCAAACCCTGTGCTCAGGCACAAAGACAATGACCCAAGCGGTGGTCGAGACTCACCGGGCGGTCAACGTTACCCTTGCATCGCAAAAAATCATAATAAAGAGAGAGCCCGCCATGTCACAGAGCGCCGCCGCTACCCAGGCCATCGTTGACGAAAAAAACGCCGTCTACAAACGCATTACCCTGCGTTTGATCCCCTTCATTTTCATCTGCTACCTATTCAACTACCTCGACCGGGTGAACGTTGGATTTGCCAAGCTGCAGATGCTCGACGCACTGAAATTCAGCGAAACCGTGTACGGCCTCGGGGCCGGGATCTTCTTTATCGGTTACGTGTTGTGTGGCGTACCGAGCAACCTGGCCCTGACCAAATTCGGCCCGCGCCGCTGGATCGCGCTGATGATGATCGTCTGGGGCTCGCTCTCGACCTGTTTGCTGTTCGTCACCACACCGACCGAGTTCTACACCTTGCGCCTGTTCACCGGCGCGGCTGAAGCCGGGTTTTTCCCGGGCGTGGTGCTCTACCTTTCGCAGTGGTTTCCGACCTTCCGCCGGGGCCGCATCATGGCGCTGTTCATGTCGGCGATCCCGGTGTCCGGCCTGCTCGGCAGCCCGTTTTCCGGCTGGATTCTCAACCACTTCGGCGCAGGCCAGGCGGGTTTGGCGGGCTGGCAGTGGATGTTCCTGCTGCAAGGTATCCCAACCGTGATCCTCGGCGCCCTCGCCTACTTCCTGTTGAGCGACAGTTACGCCAACGCTAAATGGCTCACGCCGTTCGAGCGCTCGGTGCTGGAAGCCGACCACGCCGAAGACCTGGCCAACAAACCGAAAACTACCACCGACTCGCTGCAGGCCGTGTTCAAGAACCCGGCGATCTGGGCCTTCGGCCTGATCTACTTTTGCATCCAGAGCGGCGTCTACGCGATCAACTTTTGGCTGCCGTCGATCATCAAAAACCTGGGCTTCAGCGATAACCTGGTGATTGGCTGGTTGAGTGCGATTCCGTATCTGCTGGCGGCGCTGTTCATGTTGATGGTCGGCCGCTCGGCGGACCTGCGTAAAGAACGCCGCTGGCATTTGGTGGTGCCGATGCTCATGGGTGCGGTCGGTTTGCTGATCGCTGTGAACTTTTCGACTACGCCGGCCATCGCCATCCTCGGCCTGACCATCGCCACTATGGGCGCCCTCACCGGCCTGCCGATGTTTTGGCCGGTGCCGACTGCGCTGCTGAGCGCGGGCGCTGCGGCGGGTGGTTTGGCGTTGATCAACTCCATGGGGCAGATGGCCGGTTTCCTGAGTCCGTATCTGGTGGGTTGGGTCAAGGACAGCACCGGGTCGACCGATGCCGCGCTTTACCTGCTGGCGGGCGTGATTGTTTGCGGGAGTTTGTTGGCGTTGCGCATGACGCGCACGTTGCGGGTGTAACGCGCTGACCAATCCCCTGTGGGAGCAAGCTCGCTCCCACAGTTTCGTCCGGGGATGTTCGATATTTCCGTTTGCTCCGCCCCACCATTCTGGTATTTGATTGAGCCTTTCTCCCACCGGTAAAAGGATTTCGTCATGAGCTATCGCACGCTGGGTCATTCGGGTTTACAGGTTTCCACCCTGACTCTGGGTACCATGATGTTCGGCGAACAGACCAGCACCGAAGATTCCCTGCGGATCATCGACAAGGCCTGGGACCAGGGCATCAATTTCATCGACACCGCGGACGTTTACACCAACGGCCGCTCCGAAGAGATCGTCGGCGAAGCGATTGCCGGTAACCGCCACGAATGGGTGCTGGCGACCAAGGTCGGTTTCGGCCCGGTGGACGGCGTTCCAAACCGCAGCGGCCTGAGTCGCAAGCACCTGTTCAATGGCATCGATGCCAGTCTGACTCGCCTGGGCACCGATTATCTCGACATCTATTACCTGCACCGCGAAGATCACAACACGCCGCTGGAAGTCACGGTGTCGGCCATCGGCGATTTGATCCGCCAGGGCAAGATTCGCTATTGGGGGTTGTCGAACTACCGTGGCTGGCGCATCGCCGAGGTGATTCGTGTGGCCGACCAACTGGGCGTCGACCGGCCGGTGATCAGTCAGCCGCTGTACAACATCGTCAACCGCCAGGCGGAAACCGAGCAGATCACCGCCGCGCAAAACTATGGCCTGGGCGTGGTGCCTTACAGTCCGCTGGCTCGTGGTGTGCTCAGCGGTAAATACGCGCCGGACGTGAAACCGGATGCCAACAGCCGCGCCGGCCGCGCAGACAAACGCATTCTGGAAACCGAATGGCGCGTCGAATCCCTGCGCATCGCTCAGCAGATCCAGCAGTACACCGAGGGTCGCGGCGTGGGCATCGTCGAATTCGCCATCGCCTGGGTGCTGAACAACAGCGCCGTCACCTCGGCCATCGTTGGGCCGCGCACCGAAGAACAATGGGATGCCTACACTAAGGCGCTGGCGGTGAAGATTACGGCTGAGGATGAGGCGTTTATTGATTCGCTGGTTGTGCCCGGGCATGCGTCGACGCCGGGGTTTAATGATGTGAGCCACTTTGTGTCTGGGCGTAAACCGCGCCTGGCTTGAGATTTATCGCGAGCAAGCTCGCTCCCACAGGGTTCTTAGGTCGATCACGGTCAAATGTGGGAGTGAGCCTGCTCGCGAAGGCGGTCTGACATTCAAAGCGATGTGGTAAATATCGATCACCCGCCCAATATTCAGCACAAAAACCACGTATCCTCTGCGCCCGTTTCACGTTCAACTTCGCGAGGACAGTTTGTCTAAAGGTATCGCTCTATCGGTTTCAGCCTCGGTGCTGTTTGCCGTCATGTATTACTACACCTCGCTGCTCACGCCTTTGAGCGGCGTGGAAATCTTCGGTTGGCGAATGCTGCTGACCCTGCCATGCATGACCGTGTTTATGGTGGTCTCCGGTGAATGGAAACGCGTGGTCGCCCTTTTTCGGCGGCTGGTTGGCCAACCAAAACTGCTTGCCGGCCTGATCCTTTCCGCGACGCTGCTTGGCTTGCAACTCTGGCTATTCATGTGGGCGCCGCTCAACGGCTATAGCCTCGACGTGTCCCTGGGCTACTTCCTGTTGCCGCTGTCCATGGTCCTGACCGGGCGGGTTGCCTATGGCGAGCGACTGTCTTACCTGCAAAAGGTTGCCGTGTTTTTCGCGTCCCTCGGCGTGCTGAACGAGCTGTATCAGGTCGGCGGATTTTCCTGGGCGACCTTGCTGGTCGTCATCGGTTATCCGCTCTACTTCATCCTGCGCAAGCGACTGGCGACCGACAACCTCGGCGGTTTGTGGATGGACATGGCGTTGATGTTGCCCGTGGCGTTCTGGTTCGTTCAGGGCGGTGAACAGGGTTTCGCCGTGTTCGATCAACACCCATGGCTGTCGCTGCTGATCCCCCTGCTCGGGGTGATCAGTGCTTCGGCGCTGGTGGTTTACATCATCGCCAGTCGGCTGCTGCCGTTCAGCCTGTTCGGGTTGTTGAGTTACGTCGAGCCGGTGCTGTTGCTCGGCGTCGCGTTGCTGCTGGGGGAAAGCATCAAGCCCGGTGAGTGGCTGACCTACATCCCGATTTGGTTGGCGGTGGTGGTTCTGGTGTTCGAAGGGTTCAAACATCTGGTCCGGCATCGACGAAAATCGATGTAGGACCGGCACGAAAAAGCCCGGCCAGCATTGCTGCTGACCGGGCTTTTTTACATCTGAAACGGCTTAGTCGGTGGAGAGCACGCCACGACGAACCTGGTCGCGCTCGATGGATTCGAACAGAGCCTTGAAGTTGCCCTCGCCGAAACCATCGTCGCCTTTACGCTGGATGAATTCGAAGAACACCGGGCCCATCAGGGTTTCCGAGAAGATCTGCAACAGCAGACGCTTGTCGCCTGACTCGGACGAACCGTCCAGCAGAATGCCGCGCGATTGCAGTTGATCAACCGGCTCACCGTGGTTCGGCAAACGACCTTCAAGCATTTCGTAGTAGGTTTCCGGCGGCGCGGTCATGAAGCGCATGCCGATGCTTTTCAGGTGATCCCAGGTCTTGATCAGGTCATCGGACAGGAAGGCAACGTGCTGAATGCCCTCGCCGTTGAACTGCATCAGGAACTCTTCGATCTGACCGGCGCCCTTGGACGACTCTTCGTTCAGCGGGATGCGGATCATGCCGTCCGGCGCGGTCATGGCCTTGGAGGTCAGGCCGGTGTATTCACCCTTGATGTCGAAGTAACGGATCTCGCGGAAGTTGAACAGCTTCTCGTAGAAGTTGGCCCAGTAGGCCATGCGACCGCGATACACGTTGTGGGTCAGGTGGTCGATGATCTTCAGGCCAGCCCCGACCGGATTGCGGTCAACGCCTTCGATGAACACGAAGTCGATGTCGTAGATCGAACTGCCTTCGCCGAAACGGTCGATCAGGTACAGCGGCGCACCGCCGATGCCTTTGATCGCGGGCAGGTTCAGTTCCATCGGGCCGGTTTCGATGTGAATCGGCTGGGCGCCCAGTTCCAGGGCCCGGGCAAACGCCTGCTGGGCATTCTTGACGCGGAACGCCATGCCGCACACCGACGGACCGTGCTCGGCCGCGAAGTACGAAGCGACGCTGTGCGGTTCGTTGTTGAGGATCAGGTTGATCTGGCCCTGGCGATACAGGTGCACGTCTTTGGAACGGTGGGTCGCGACCTTGGTGAAGCCCATGATCTCGAAGATCGGCTCCAGGGTGTTCGGGGTCGGCGATGCGAATTCGATGAATTCAAAGCCCATCAGGCCCATTGGGTTTTCGTATAAATCTGCCATGGTCGGCGCCTCATCATTTTCTTGTCAATTAACGGATCGTTAGTTGCTAGCAATGCTGAGACCGGCGGGTGGCGCGCAGGAGATGCCCCGCACGCTGCGGGCGAGGAAGTCACCGTAGATCAATTGAAACCCGAAACTCTTCATTGTCGACCCAAGGCTCTTGCGGGCGAGGCTTCTGCTGCCAGAAGACGATTATTCTTATATGCGTAACCCGATTCTACACAGCGTAAATCGGTTTGTCCGCCTTCTGTATCAAATCCCCTTTTTCCCTGCCCGCGCAAGGGGTTTGTTGCACAGGATAATCCCCACGAGGATCAGCCCTCCTCCCAGGCATATCGTCAGGGTCAACTGCTCGCCCAACAGCAGCGCACCGAGGATCACCGCGGTCAGCGGGTTGAGGGCGATGAACACACCTGAACGCGTCGCGCCGATTTTGCGAATGCCGTCGTAATAGCCGATATAGGCCAGCGCCGAACCCAATACGCCCAGGTACATCAGGCTCATCCATTGCGTTGGTCCGAGGCTGGCGAGTGCAGCAACACTCAACTCACCGCGAACAGCACTGGTGACCCATAGCATCAGCGTGCCCAACAGAATCGAGTACGTCACCGTTTGCACCGGGCCCAGGGTTTGATTCAGATCTTTGGAGAACAGCGAATAAACGCCCCAACCGAGCACACAGCCGAAGATCAACAGATCGCCGATCCACGCGTCGGCGTTGCCGGCCAGCAATTGCGGGTCGCGGCTGACGATCACCAGGCTCGCCCCGGCAATGCAGATCGCGATTCCGACAACTTTTGCTCGATTCAAGCGCTCCTTGAACAACAGCCATGACGCCAGCCCGATCACGGCCGGGTTCAACGCCACGATCAATGACGCCCGCGAAGCATTGATGTAGTGCAGACCATAAAAGAAGCACAGGTTGTAGAAAAAGATCCCGAAAAAACCCAGCAGCGTCAATTGCAGCCATTGCCTGGGGCTGGGCCTTGCGAGCGGCACGCGGGCCAGTAGCAGAAACACCAGCAACGCCACACTGGCCAGCAAGAATCGCAGGCTGGCGGCAAACAAGGGGCTGAGGCTGTCGGCCAGAAACCGCCCGGCGACAAAGGTGCCGCCCCAGATCATGGTGACGGCAGCCAGTTTCAGATAAACCGGCACATCCGAAGGGTTGGACAGGCTCTGCTCATAGGTCGTCATAGGTTTCCAGAACCAGAAGTCGGGGGAGATGACGTATCATTCGACTAATACCTTCTCATCGTAAAATGAGTAAATACTCATGACCCTGACCCAACTGGAGATATTTTCTCTGGTCGCCGAGCTTCACGGTTTTACGGCGGCAGCCAATCGCTTGGGGATTTCCCAATCCGCGGTCTCTCACGCCCTAAAGTCGCTGGAACAGGAATTGGGCGTCGAGCTGCTGCGCCGGCATCAGTCCCGGGTCGAACTCAGCGACATCGGCCACCAGCTTTTGCTGCGCGCCCGGGCGATGCTGGGCCTGGCCAACACCTTGCGCCAGGAAGCGGCCGATGCTCGCGGAATGAAACGCGGCACCTTGCGCATCGGCTCGTTTGGCCCGACCTCATCGATCAAACTGCTGCCGCTGATCCTGCAGCATTACCGCGCGGCTCACCCGGGCATCGAGGTCCACATTGACGAAGGCCCGGACCGGCAGGTGATCCAGTGGCTGGAGGAGCGTCGGATCGATATCGGCTTCGTGGTGTTGCCCGAGGAGCGGTTCGACACCTTTGCGCTGATCGAAGACCAGATGGTCGCGCTGCTGCCCGTCGATCATCCGCTGGCCCGTCGCGACAGCCTGACCCTGAGCGATTTGTGCAACGACCCCTTTGTATTGACCGAGGCCGGTTCGTCGGAACTGGTGTCGCGACTGTTCAGTGCCGCCCGGCTGACTCCCAACATCCGTTATCGCTGCTCGCAACTGCTGAGCACGCTGGACACCGTTGGCCGAGGCGATGCGTTGACCGTCGTCGCCGAAGGCTCATTGCCCGATGGTCGCGACAGTCGCTACGTGAAAAAACCGCTATCGCCACCGGTCACACGCCAAGTTGGACTGGCGGTACTCGACCAGCGCCAGTCATCCCCAGCGGCGCTGGCTTTTATCAAACTGGCCGAGCGCCTGAACTACCGTTGAGCGGCACACGTGCCGAGGGCCAACTATCATGGCCTCTACCTGAACTCTTCTTGGAAGGCGTCCCGTCCTGCCAGCAATTGAGAGCCCTATTTCATCGTGACAGGTTTCGCAAATGCCACTGACCGCCCACGGCGTGAACTTCCTGCAAGGTTATCTGTTCGGCCCGCCGATGCCCGGCGCGGACTTCATTAACGCATTAAGTCACCATTAACTAGCGACGCTAAGCCACGAGACAAGGAGATCGCCCACCATTTGAATCAAAATACTACTGTTGTTACATGAAGAAAAAGACAGGATTTACTCTTGGCCAATTAACTACTACAATTTTTCATGCCTGCTCTAGATTAGCAGGTGAGCCATTATCACCGGGTCGCTTCAAGGCTCTTGGCTTATAGCTTTGTTTGCGGTTGGTATCAGCCAAACACACTATTGGAGTAAAGATATTGTCCAGACTCGCTGAATTTCGTGCAGCTGAAAAGGCCCTTCAAGAGCAGCTCAAGCAGCTGGAAACCTTGAAGAATGATGCCGGGCTCAAGAAAGAAATCGAATTCGAAGAAAAGCTCCAGGGGCTGATGAAAACCTACGGCAAGAGCTTGCGCGACATCATCGCCATTCTCGATCCGAACCCGGCAAAATCCGGTCTGCAACAGGCAACGCCTAAAACCCGCCGCGCTCGCGTGGTCAAGGTTTATCAGAATCCGCACACCGGTGAACTGATTGAAACCAAGGGTGGCAACCACCGCGGCCTGAAAGCCTGGAAGGAACAATACGGTGCAGCTACCGTTGATTCCTGGCTGCGTGGCTAAGCACTCGCGGTGACAAAAAAGCCCTGCCAATGCAGGGCTTTTTCATGGATGCCTTCTAAATGCAACGATTGGCGTCGATCAACTCATTACTTGCTGACTAACTTTGTGCTTAATCCGTTTGGGTATCTAAAGATTTCAGAATGCGCTGCAACCGGCAGCCATTGAAATATTTAACTAAAGTTTCAAGCTGTTACGGGCCGCGTCTATTTCTTCCTGACTTGCCTTGAAAACCTCAGCCTGCCCCGCGTAGGAAAGAACATAGGCCTTATCGGCATCCACGGCGGCAACCAATGTTTGAGAGAGCACATGCCGTCCGTTCTGCGTGATTGTGCAGGTAGTTTCCAGCGCTGATAAGCGGCTCAACGTCGTCGGGTGAATCTTGTTGCAGACACTTTGATAACCGCCTTGAGAGAAGTCCTTCTGCACCGATTTGCGCATCTCTAGCAAGACACCTTGCAGATTCACCTGATGACCACTTTCCACCTGAGTCATGGTCAACTCCATCACCATTACCGGCGTGCCGTCTTGATCGTTTTTCACCGCTCGCTGACGGGACACCTGGGCGTTGGCGTCATCTTGCGGGACGGTTTCGACCTCCCAGCCGTTGGGCCAGGTCATGATTGGCTCGTCTGCGTGAGCGCCGTTAACACCTGAAAGCACGCAGATCAGGACGAACATCGATTTACAGAAACGAATCATTGCAATGAACACTCACGGATTGAACCGTAAAGTCTGAGCCTCGCCCGTCTGTCAGGCAATAGCCGACGCTTTGGGTTTGGTGATGTCCGAGCCCTTGCGTATCATTGTCGCCATTCGTTAGCCCCACTTATTGTCCGGAGGGCCCATGAGCCTGCACGAATTGAACACTTTCCCAGGCGTGACTGCCCAACCTGACACCGCCACCCAGAAGTTCGTCTTCAACCACACCATGCTGCGGGTCAAGGACATCACCAAGTCGCTGGATTTCTACACGCGCATTTTGGGTTTCTCACTGGTGGAAAAACGCGACTTCCCGGAAGCCGAGTTCAGCCTGTACTTCCTGGCGCTGGTCGATAAAAACCAGATCCCCGCCGACGCCGCTGCCCGCACTGAATGGATGAAGTCGATCCCCGGCATTCTCGAACTGACCCACAACCACGGCACCGAGAACGACGCGGATTTTGCTTACCACAACGGCAACACCGACCCGCGCGGTTTTGGCCACATCTGCATCTCGGTGCCGGATATCGTCGCTGCCTGCGAGCGCTTCGAAGCGCTGGGCTGCGATTTCCAGAAGCGCCTGAATGACGGCCGCATGAAGAGCCTGGCCTTTATCAAAGACCCGGATGCGTACTGGGTCGAAATCATTCAGCCTGCACCGCTGTAAAACTCACCGCAGATCCCCTGTGGGAGCGAGCTTGCTCGCGATAGCGGTAGATCAGTCGATATCAATGTTGAATGATAAACCGCTATCGCGAGCAAGCTCGCTCCCACATTGGAATCTGCAAGACACAAAAAACCCCATGATCGCTCATGGGGTTTTTGTGTTTTCAGCGTCGGGTTTTATGCCGGAGCCGAGGTCCGGATCAAGTGATCGAATGCGCTCAAGGAAGCCTTGGCGCCCTCGCCCACCGCAATCACGATCTGCTTGTACGGCACGGTGGTCACGTCACCGGCAGCGAACACGCCCGGCATCGAAGTCTCGCCACGGGCATCGACGATGATCTCACCGCGAGGCGACAACTCGATGGTGCCTTTGAGCCAATCGGTGTTGGGCAGCAAACCGATCTGCACGAAGATCCCTTCCAGCTCGACGGTACGCAACTCGTCCGACTGACGATCCTTGTAGCGCAAGCCGTTGACCTTCTGACCGTCGCCCAACACTTCAGTGGTTTGCGCACTGGTGATGACAGTCACGTTCGGCAGGCTGTGCAACTTGCGCTGCAAGACCGCATCGGCGCGCAACTGCACGTCGAACTCCAGCAGTGTTACGTGGGACACGATGCCGGCCAGGTCGATGGCCGCTTCGACGCCGGAGTTACCGCCGCCAATCACCGCCACGCGCTTGCCTTTGAACAGCGGACCGTCGCAGTGCGGGCAGTACGCCACGCCTTTGTTGCGGTATTGCTGCTCACCCGGGACGTTCATTTCACGCCACCGCGCACCGGTCGCCAGGATCACAGTCTTGGCTTTCAGGGTCGCGCCGCTGGCGAAGTGGACTTCGTGCAACTCGCCGTTCTTGCCCGGCACCAACTTGTCGGCGCGTTGCAGGTTCATGATGTCGACGTCGTATTGCTTGACATGCTCTTCCAGCGCCACAGCCAGTTTCGGCCCTTCAGTTTCCTGCACGGAGATGAAGTTCTCGATGGCCATGGTGTCGAGCACCTGCCCACCAAAACGTTCAGCTGCCACACCGGTACGAATGCCTTTACGAGCCGCGTAGATCGCGGCCGAAGCACCGGCCGGGCCACCGCCGACGACCAGTACGTCAAAAGCTTCTTTCGCACTGATCCTCTCGGCCTGACGCTCGATGCCGCTGGTGTCGATCTTGGCGAGGATCTCTTCCAGGCCCATACGACCCTGACCGAAGTTCACGCCGTTCAGGTAAATGCTGGGCACGGCCATGATCTGACGGTCATCGACTTCGGCCTGGAACAACGCGCCGTCAATGGCGACGTGGCGGATGCCCGGGTTAAGCACGGCCATCAGGTTCAATGCCTGGACCACGTCCGGGCAGTTCTGGCAGGACAGCGAGAAGTAAGTCTCGAAGTTGAACTCGCCTTTGAGCGAACGGATCTGTTCGATCACTTCGACGCTGGCCTTCGAAGGGTGACCGCCGACTTGCAGCAGGGCCAGCACCAGGGATGTGAATTCATGGCCCATCGGGATGCCGGCGAAACGCAGGCTGATATCGGCACCCGGGCGGTTGATCGAGAACGATGGTTTACGTGCATCGTCACCGTTGTCGAGCAAGGTAATTTGGCTGGAAAGACTGGCAACGTCTTTCAGAAGAGCGAGCATTTCCTGGGATTTCGCACCGTCGTCGAGGGATGCAATGATCTCGATCGGCTGGGTGACCCGTTCCAGGTATGACTTCAACTGGGCTTTAAGATTGGCGTCCAACATACGGGCGATTTCCTTTCTGGTATTTCATAAAAAGCAGACATAAAAAAACGCCCGAGCGAATCTCGCCCGGGCGTTTTTGAGGGCGGTTGCAGCTTACTTAGGTGCGGAAACCCGCCCTGATGATGCGATCCACAGACTTAGATCTTGCCGACCAGGTCCAGGGACGGAGCCAGAGTGGCCTCGCCTTCTTTCCACTTGGCTGGGCAAACCTGGCCTGGGTGAGCAGCGACGTACTGGGCAGCCTTGATTTTGCGCAGCAGCTCGGAAGCGTCACGACCCACACCGCCGTCGTTCAGTTCGACGATTTTGATCTGGCCTTCAGGGTTGATCACGAAGGTGCCACGGTCAGCCAGACCTGCTTCTTCGATCAGGACATCGAAGTTGCGGGAGATGGCATGGGTCGGGTCGCCGATCATGGTGTACTGGATTTTGCCGATGGCTGGCGAAGTGTTGTGCCAGGCAGCGTGGGCAAAGTGAGTATCGGTGGAAACGCTGTAGATCTCGACGCCCAGCTTCTGGAACGCGTCGTAGTTGTCAGCCAGGTCTTCCAGTTCGGTCGGGCAAACGAAGGTGAAGTCGGCTGGGTAGAAGAACACGACAGACCACTTGCCTTTCAGGTCAGCGTCCGACACTTTTACGAAGTCGCCATTTTTGAAGGCGTCAGCTTTGAACGGTTTAACTTGGCTGTTGATGATAGGCATCGATGACTCTCCGTCAGGGTTGAAAAGTGTGGTTGAGAAGTTGATGGAGTGAATCCTACCGACTCGATTGCCGGATGGCTCATTGGCAAAGCTCATGCTGCTCATTGGTTTTCGCTATTAGCCGGACGTATTAATAGAAGAAAACTTACTTAGCAGCGCCAATGGTTTTTTCCGCGAGCGGTGTCATCCCGAGAAACGGGCTGGCTTCAACATAACGCATGGCGGACTTCATATCCTTCCAGCCCACGTAACTCATCAACGACTTCAAGTCCCACCCGCTCTGATGAGCCCAAGTGGCAAAGCCGCGCCGCAAGGAGTGACTGGTGTAGTGCTCGGCCGGGATGCCAGCACGCTCCAGCGCCTGGCGCAGTAACGGGATCACGCTGTTGGCGTGCAACCCCTCCTCGCTCAGGTGACCCCAACGGTCGATACCACGAAACACGGGGCCGCGAACCAACGCGGCTTCGGTGATCCAGTCGATGTACGCCTGCACCGGGCACAGACGCTGCAACGCAGGCGTCTGATAGGTCTTGCCGAGGTTTTCGCGGTCGCTCTTGGATCGCGGCAAATAGAGCGTGATGCCTGAGCCGGCAGCCGCTTGCACGTGCTTGATCTGTAACCGGCACAACTCATCGCTCCGAAAGCCGCGCCAGAAGCCCAACAGAATCAGCGCCCTGTCGCGTCTGGCCCGCAAAAGGGCCGGTTGATCGTGCTCAGATTTTGCGATTTGCGCTTCTTGCTCCAACCAGGCAACCACTTGTTCCAGATGCTGAAGCTGTAATGGCTCGGCCTGTTTTTCTTGAGCCGGGTGCAGCGCGCGAATGCCCTTGAAGACCTTGCGCACCACCGGAGCCTTGGTGGGGTCAGGAAAACCCTGACTGTTGTGCCATTGCGCCAGAGCTGACAAACGCAACTTCAAGGTATTGATCGACAGCACGCCTGCGTGAGCGACGAGGTAGCGCGCGACGCTGTCGCTGGTCGCCGGCAGAAAGCCGCCCCAACTGACTTCGAAATGCTCGATAGCCGCCCGATAGCTGCGACGGGTGTTGTCGCGGGTGGCGGCTTGCAGGTAACGATCCAGCTCAGTCATCGGCTCAACTCTCTAAAACGTACCGCTTTGGCGGGTGAAAACGCGCCACAGGGCTGATCATACGGGGTAATACCAGTATATCCCGCGTGAATACCAAGCGTATTTTAAGTTTTACATTAGCGTGGTACATTGTGTACTTAAGTGGCATGTACCACAGTACGAAATCGTAGGAGAACTCATGGCTCGTGGCGGCGTTAATAAAGCAGTGGTCCAGGCAGCACGCTTGGCAATTTTGGCTCGCGGCGAAAACCCCAGCATCGACGCGGTACGGATCGAGATGGGCAATACCGGCTCAAAAACCACTATCCACCGCTATTTGAAGGAACTGGATGACGGCAGCGAGCGCGTCGAAACGCCTTCCGAGCCCATTGATGATGAGCTGGCAGGCTTGGTCTCACGCCTGGCGCAACGCCTCAAGGAACAGGCACAAGAGCCCATTGATCAGGCACGCGCGCAGTTCGATCAGCAGCGAAAAGAGCTGCTAATACAGCTGACGGAAGCTCGACAAACCAATGGCGAATTGCATCAACAATACGAGATTCAAAGCCTGGCACTGACCCAAGAGTCCGAGGCCCTGCTAGAAACCCGCGCCATGCTGCAGACCGAACAAACCCGCAACGCCGGTCTGAACCAGGCGCTGGCCGATTTCGAATTACGCTTGCAAGACAAGGATGAGCAGATCCGCTCACTGGAAGAAAAGCACCTGCACGCTCGCGACGCCCTGGAACATTATCGCAACGCCGTAAAAGAACAGCGCGAGCAGGAACAACGCCGCCACGAAAGCCAGGTGCAGCAGATTCAGATGGAGTTGCGTCAGGCCCAGCAGAGCGCACTGGTGCGCCAGGATGAGATCACACAACTACACCGCGACAACGAGCGCTTATTGACGGAGAACCGTGGCACCCTGAGAGAGTTGAGCCTGCTGCAGGATCAACTCAAGCAAACCAACGTTCGACAGGATCAGTTGCTGGAACAGGTGAACCGCATCGACAGCGAACGCACCCTCCTCCAGGAACGCTTGCGCGCTGCCCTACTGGAAAGCCAGTCGCTGAAACAGAGCGTCGACGAGCAGTCGCAGATCAACAAAACGCTGGAAATTGAGTTGCTCAAGACTCAGGCGAGTCTCGATGAGAGCGTGCGCCTGGCGGCCGTCATTGCGACAGCGCCAGACGCATCAGAGCCCCAAAAGGACGATTAACCCGCGACTGGCGTGCGCATGGTGACGAACTCTTCGGCAGCAGTCGGGTGCACGCCGATGGTTTCATCGAAATCGCGCTTGGTGGCGCCAGCTTTCAAAGCGATCGCCAAGCCCTGCACAATTTCCCCAGCATCCGGACCGACCATGTGACAGCCCAGAACCTTGTCGGTCTTGGCGTCCACCACCAGTTTCATCAGGGTGCGTTCCTGGCATTCGGTCAGGGTCAGTTTCATTGGACGGAAGCGGCTTTCGAAGATCACCACATCGTGACCAGCCTCGCGGGCCTCTTCCTCGGTGAAACCGACCGTGCCGATGTTCGGCAAGCTGAACACCGCGGTCGGGATCATCTTGTAATCGACCGGGCGATACTGCTCAGGCTTGAACAAGCGACGCGCAACGGCCATGCCTTCGGCCAGTGCGACCGGCGTCAGCTGAACCCGACCGATCACATCGCCAAGCGCCAGAATCGACGGCTCAGCCGTCTGATACTGCTCGTCGACCTCGACGAAACCTTTCTTGTCGAGTTTGACGCCGGTGTTTTCCAGCCCAAGATTGTCGAGCATCGGACGTCGACCGGCGGCGTAGAACACACAGTCCGCCTCCAGCTCACGGCCATCCTTGAGGGTTACCTTCAGACTGCCATCGGACTGCTTGTCGATACGTTCGATGTCGGCGTTGAATTGCAGGTTCATGCCGCGCTTGGTCAGTTCTTCCTGCAGGTGTTTGCGCACTGCACCGTCGAAGCCGCGCAGGAACAGCTCACCGCGATAAAGCAACGTGGTGTCGGCGCCCAGACCGTGGAAGATCCCGGCGAATTCGACGGCGATGTAACCACCGCCTACCACCAGAACGCGCTTGGGCAGCTCTTTGAGGAAGAATGCCTGGTTGGAACTGATTGCATGCTCATGCCCCGGAATTTCCGGAATCTGTGGCCATCCACCGGTAGCAATCAGGATGTTTTTGGCGGTGTAGCGCTCGCCATTGATCTCGACCTGGTGCGGATCAACGATTTTGGCGTGGCCTTCATGCAAGGTCACGCCGCTATTAACCAGCAGGTTGCGATAGATGCCGTTCAGGCGATTGATCTCGCGATCCTTGTTGGCGATAAGCGTCGCCCAATCGAATTTCGCTTCGCCTGGCGTCCAGCCAAAACCCGAAGACTGCTCGAAGTCTTCGGCGAAGTGCGCGCCGTAGACCAGCAGCTTCTTCGGCACACAGCCGACGTTCACACAAGTGCCACCCAGGTAGCGGCTCTCGGCTACAGCCACTTTCGCGCCAAAACCGGCAGCAAAACGCGCAGCCCGCACACCGCCGGAACCGGCGCCAATCACATAAAGGTCAAAATCGTAGGCCATTTTTTCAATCTCCTCGGCAGTCCACAAGCATACCCGCAGACATCCGTTGGGCAAGCGCTGCAAACGATATGGGGACGGAAAATGAAAAAGCCACCCGAAGGTGGCTTTTCAATTCAAGCGGGTCAGAGCCTATTAGTAGGCCTTGCCAGTCTTGTAGAAGTTCTCGAAGCAGAAGTTAGTGGCCTCGATGTAGCCTTCAGCGCCACCGCAGTCAAAACGCTTGCCCTTGAACTTGTAGGCAATTACGCAACCGTTTTTCGCCTGCTTCATCAGGGCGTCGGTGATTTGAATCTCGCCGCCTTTGCCTGGCTCGGTTTGCTTGATCAGCTCGAAAATATCCGGCGTCAGGATGTAACGACCGATGATCGCCAGGTTCGACGGTGCGTCTTCCGGGGCTGGTTTTTCGACCATGTTGCGAACACGGTACAAATCATCAGCGATCAGCTCACCCGAGATCACACCGTACTTGTTGGTTTCCATAGGATCCACTTCCTGGATCGCAACGATGGTGCAGCGATACTGCTCGTACAGCTTGACCATCTGGGTCAGGACACCATCGCCTTCGAGGTTGACGCACAAGTCGTCCGCCAGCACGACCGCGAACGGTTCGTCGCCGATCAGCGGGCGGCCAGTCAGAATGGCGTGGCCCAGGCCTTTCATTTCGGTCTGGCGAGTGTAGGAGAACGAGCACTCGTCCAACAGTTTACGGATGCCGACCAGGTATTTTTCCTTGTCGGTGCCCTTGATCTGGTTTTCCAGCTCGTAGCTGATGTCGAAGTGGTCTTCCAGAGCGCGTTTGCCACGACCGGTAACGATGGAAATTTCGGTCAACCCAGCGTCCAGTGCTTCTTCGACGCCGTACTGGATCAGTGGCTTGTTTACCACCGGCAGCATTTCTTTGGGCATGGCTTTAGTCGCTGGCAGGAAGCGAGTACCGTAACCGGCTGCTGGGAACAAGCATTTCTTGATCATAAAAGTCCTTGATAGGGCTGTGTGTACGAGTTTCGGCGCAGTCTAATCAGGCGGCGTGCACCTTACAATGCCCCGCACTGGCCAACCAATGCCATCATAGAGAAATATTCTCGCGGATAGTTCCCGAGATAGCTCCGCAGCCTTTATAGATAGCACAGACCATCAGATCTGCACGGCCGCGAATCGCACAACCCTACACCATCAGCACCGGTTGAGCGCATTTGGCGCTATCATTGCGCGATTGAACCAGCCAACGAGGCAGATAGATGTCGGTAGCAAAAAGTGTCAACGGGTTCCTGATCAATCAGGCGAAAGACGGCCAGTGGTGGGTAGACAGTGCCAGCGGCGAGAATATTGCCGGGCCTTTCCCGACCGAGGCGTTGGCGATTGAAGTGGCCTCCGTATTGGAGCTCGAACACCCAGCCCCGAAGCGTCGCGGCAAGGACAAGCCCTGAGAAGCACCCGACTCGACCCAAGCCCTGCTCGCGCAGGGCTTTTTTGTGATTGCCTGCAAACAAGTGGCCATTCGCTATAACCTTTTGATGCCAGCGCTGTCACAGCCTCAGCCCCTTCATCCTGACGACGACAACGACATGAATAAATTTCTGCCCCTGATCGCGGTACTGGCCCTGAGCGGCTGCGCCACTTCGGAAACGACCTACCTGAACAACGGCGAGCAAGGCCTGGCGATCGACTGTTCCGGGGAAGCCAATTCCTGGGCGACCTGCTACGAAAAAGCCGATGCCTCTTGCGCCGGCACCGGCTATCGGATCGTCGGTACCGACGGAACACCTTCGACCAAGGAAAGCGAGAAGACGCTGGGTGTCGACGTCGGCAACTACAAGAACCGCAGCGTCGTGGTGGTCTGCAAGTAAGGCGCACTGCCCTACATGTGAATTTCGGCGAACTTGATCCCGAGACCGCGCACCGTCTCGATCAATTCATCGAGGCTGCTGAAGGATTCGACTTCGTCGTTTTCATCCACCAGAAAATAACTGCGCCCGGCGCTTTTCTTGAAAAACACGATCCATTCTCCCGGATTCGCCGGGTTCTGAATCACGTGGGTGGCAGAGATGTGACCCTCTGCATGGCGCTCCCGTACCTGCTCTCGCTTCATGCTCGACTCCAGAAATGACAATGCCGCCAAAGCGCTGCTTTGGCGGCATCGGTGCTGACGGGCGACAGTCTATCAGCCAGAAATGCACGCAGTAGCGGCATTGCGTACATCCATGGGGCGCAACGGCACATTGGAAATGCGCTCATGCAGCTTGATGCTGCTGCCAGTGGAGCGGTCTTCGATATCAAATACCGCGGCCGGGCCCGAGGAGAACTTCTGCGGCACGATGACTCGCATTCCGTCCTTGTGCGGCTCGACTTGCAGGGCGCCCCGGCTGCTGGCCAGTTTTTCGGTCAGGCATTGCGCGTATTCATGAGGTTTCTTTCCTGAAATCACGCTCATGGTGGGCAGCGTCTCACTGATCTCCGAGACACTCGCACAACCACTCATCGCTATCGCCATAGGCAGGACCAGTACACCCCACTTCATACAACACCTCCGATAAAGACACTCCGACAGTACAAATGCTGTTTTTCTCCGAGGCTTGCTGCGTTTATCGCACATAGAATTCCGTATAACTGGTTTTAATTGTCAAAGCAGACCTCGACGACCGGATAATAACCCGTTCGGGCTGATAAACTGCGCCAATCGCACATGCTATCGTTTTGATTTTGTAGAAAAAGCCCTTCTGGAGGCGCCTCATGAAATTTATCCACCAGCGCGAGCACCTCAACGAAGACGACATCGTCGTCATCCAATGCTCCCAAACATGCAATATCCGCTTGATGAACGACGCTAATTTCCGCAGCTTCAAGAATGGCGGCCGCCACACTTACCACGGTGGTGCATTCGACACCTTCCCGGCCCGGATTACTGCGCCAAGCACCGGTTTCTGGAACATCACCATCGACACGGTCAACCGTCGGCCGATCAGCGTGACTCGCAAACCGACCCTGACTCACACCATCAAGATCATCCGCCGCTCCAGCACGAAACTGAGCTGAGTGACACCCAAACACCAAGACAAGCAGGTATGACCGTGGCCCAAACGACCAAGTACGTCATCAAATACAAACTCAATGGTGAGCGTCGCTTCGAATTTGCCCAGCTTGAAAACGGCACCGAAGAAGAAGCCAAGGCCGCGCTGGATGCTCTTCATGGCTCGAGCGAAGACGTCATCAGCGAAATAAGCGTCAGCAAGGCGTTGTAACGGGATCCGGAGCGACAACATGGACGTCTGCTCCTGCCTCTGTAATTCAACCGCAAGCGCCGGAGTGTTCCCTCCATTCCCGCTCCCTAGACTGGCCACCTCAACCTTTGGTTAAGGAGTCAGAACATGCTTACTTCCTCGATTCGCTTCATCAGCGGCACTTCCAGCCTTGGCGTCTTGCTGCTCGCGTTCAGCGCCGAGGGTTTGTGTGCGCTGTTGATCGGTGATGATCTGGCAATGCTGGAACGCGATCTTTCGCAACGCTTCCCCGGCCAACAAGCACCGCAGCGCGATGAAGGCTTGATGCCTGCGCTGGAGCAAACCCTGCGCCACCTCGAAGACCCGCGCACCACCCTGGATTTGCCGCTGGATCTGACAGGCAGCGTCTTTCAACGGCGAGTCTGGGAGGCCCTGCGGCAAATACCGGTGGGTGAAACCGCCAGCTATCTGGATATCGCGCGACAACTGGGTCAACCCACGGCTTTTCGGGCGGTGGCCAATGCCTGCGGAGCAAACCCGCTGGCGGTTATCGTGCCGTGCCATCGGGTGCTGCGTCAGGATGGCAGCCTCGGCGGCTACCGCTGGGGGCTGGAGCGCAAACGGCAACTGCTGGAACGTGAGGCGCAGCGATGAGCGAGCGTTCTCTCGACGGACTGGACTGGGAAGCGCTGGAACAGCAACTCGATCAGGATGGCTGCGCGATCATCCGGTCGCTGTTAAGCCACGAGACGTGCGATGACATCAGCGCTCTGTATGCCAATGCCGAACCATTTCGCTCGCAAGTGATCATGGCTCGTCACGGCTTTGGCCGTGGCGAGTACAAATACTTCCGGTACCCGTTGCCGGATATCGTCGCCCGTTTGCGCAGTGCGCTTTACCCGAGACTGGTGCCAATAGCCAATCGCTGGTACGAGCACATGGACCTGCCGACCCGTTTCCCGGAAACCCATGAAGCGTTCCTCGAACGCTGCCATGCCGCCGGTCAGGAACGCCCGACGCCGTTGTTGCTGCAATATGGACCGCAGGACTACAACTGCTTGCATCAGGACCTGTACGGCGAACACGTCTTCCCGCTGCAAGTGGCGATTCTGCTGTCAGAGCCCGACGACGATTTCACCGGTGGCGAGTTCGTGCTGACGGAACAGCGCCCTCGAATGCAGTCGCGTCCCCAGGTCATTGGCCTGAAGAAAGGTGACGCGCTGATCTTTGCCGTCAACCAACGACCGGTCAAAGGCGTTCGTGGCTATTACCGAGTCACCCTGCGCCACGGCGTGAGTCGCCTGCACAGTGGAAAACGGCATACCCTTGGAATCATCTTTCACGACGCGTTATGACCCCATGAACCCGATCACCTTCGACTTGTTTGCCGACGCCGAACCCCAGCAGCAACCCAGGCTCGATCGGATCGGCGAACAGTCCTGCGTCCTCAGAGGCTTTGCCCTGCCCTGGCTGGATCAGTTGCTGCCCGCACTGGAGGCCGTTCTGGCGGCGGCACCGCTTCGGCAGATGATCACGCCCGGGGGCTTTACCATGTCGGTGGCCTTGAGCAGTTGCGGCGCGCTGGGCTGGACCACCGACCGCAGCGGTTATCGCTATACCCGCCATGATCCGCTGAGCGGAAAACCCTGGCCGAAAATGCCCGAGGTGTTTTTTGAACTGGCACAAGCGGCGGCACGGGAAGCAGGGTTCGCGGATTTCGTGCCTGATTCCTGCCTGATCAACCGCTATGTTCCCGGAGCCAAGATGTCATTGCACCAGGACAAAGACGAAACTTCCTACGCAGCGCCCATTGTTTCAGTGTCCCTGGGATTGCCGGCGATGTTCCTGTTCGGCGGCTTCGAACGCAGCGATAAAAGCCAACGGGTGCCGCTGTTGCATGGCGACATTGTGGTCTGGGGTGGTGTGGATCGCTTGCGTTATCACGGGGTCTTGCCGATCAAGGATGGCCAACACCCGCGACTGGGCGAACAACGGATCAACTTCACTTTTCGTACCGCCGGGTAAGCCTTCGAATTCGACCGCAAGACCCGGGGTGCAGCGACCCCGTCGGCTGGTTAATCTGCATGAAACGGATCAACGGACATGAAGCCATGACAAGCCATTCGACAAAGATCGCCACCGAGAACGATCCGCGCTGGGCCGCCGTGGTCGCGCGTGATCCCCGGGCAGACGGACAGTTTGTGTATGCGGTGAAAACCACCGGCATTTACTGCCGCCCCAGCAGCCTGGCGCGCTTGCCTAAACCGCAGAACGTCGAGTTCTTCGACACGGCCGAGCAGGCGCAAGCCGCGGGTTATCGCCCCAGCAAACGCGCCGCGAAAGATCAAAGCGACGTCGCCGCGCAACATGCCGCGACCGTCGCGGCCGCATGCCGCCAGATCGAAACCGCGGAGAATCTGCCTGTTCTAAGCGAGTTGGCTTCTGCTGCGGGCCTGAGTAGCTTTCACTTCCATCGCGTGTTCAAAGCGGTGACCGGTCTGACGCCCAAGGGCTACGCCGCGGCCCATCGCTCCCGCAGGGTCCGTGAGCGACTCGCAGACGGGGGCTTAGTGACCGACGCGCTGTATGACGCCGGCTTCAACTCCAACAGTCGTTTTTATGAAGCCGCCGATCAGTTATTGGGCATGAAACCCGGTGATTACCGTGCGGCCGGTCAGAACAACGACATTCGTTTTGCCGTCGGTCAGTGTTCCCTGGGGGCGATCCTCGTGGCGCAGAGTGAACGGGGTGTTTGCGCGATCCTGCTGGGCGATGATCCGCACCAATTGGTCTGCGATCTGCAAGACAAGTTTCGGCGTGCGAATTTGATTGGTGCCGATCACAGTTTCGAGCAACTGATCGCCAAGGTTGTAGGTTTTATCGAAGCGCCGGCCCTGGGCCTGGACTTGCCGCTGGATGTTCGTGGCACCGCTTTTCAAGAACGGGTCTGGCAAGCCCTGCGGGAGATTCCCGTCGGCAGCACCGCCAGCTACGCCGATATCGCTCAACGAATCGGCGCGCCAAAAGCGATGCGCGCCGTGGCTCAAGCCTGCGGCGCGAACAACCTGGCGGTGGCGATTCCGTGCCACCGTGTGGTGCGCAGCGACGGCAACCTTTCAGGCTATCGCTGGGGCGTGGAGCGCAAGCGTCAGTTGCTTGAGCGCGAAAACCCGTCCGAGTCCTGAATGCCGATATAGACCGACACTGAATCCGGGCTGGTATAGACCTCGAAGTCTGTGGCGAACGTGCGGCAAACCTGCGGGTTGTCCTTAAAGTAGGCCCAGATCAGGCCCCACGTCTGAATGACGCTGTCTGGCATCGCCCCTTTGGCGCTGAACACCAGGTATTCGCCTCCCTCCACCTGAACCTGCGCAAAGTCCTCGGAGGGCGCGGTGACCGCCACCCCCGCAGTCACATCGAAGTGGCCTGAAGCGTCGGACTCGTAGTTGGAATAGACGCCATACACAAAGGTATCCGGCTGCTTGTGAGCGATCTTGTCGAAGATTCCCTCAACGTAGAATTGTTCCCACATAGGGCCGATGCGCGCCGTGCCTGGTTGCTGCTCTGCGGCATTGCAGGTGCGCACTTGCAGCCCCGAGACGCTAAAGGGCCGCACTTCACGCTGCTTTACATCCATGGTCGATAATCCTTGTCTCTGTAATTGGTCTGTTTGATTTAGGGTGAAACAGTCAACGATTGACGTCGACCACCACCCGCCCACGCAATTGACCGGCGAGCAATCGCGGTGCAGCCTCGATCACTTCGCTCAAGCCGATTTCGTGGCTGATCAGCGGCAACAAGGTAAAGTCTAGATCCTTGGCCAGACGATTCCAGGCCAGTATCCGCTTGGCTTTTGGCTGAGTCACGCTGTTGATCCCGGCCAGGGTCACGCCGCGCAAAATGAACGGGGCGACTGAAGCCGGGAAGTCCATACCTTGCGCAAGGCCACACGCGGCGACAGTGCCGTTGGCCTTCGTGCTGGCACAGGCATTGGCCAGGGTGTGGCTGCCGACCGAGTCGATGACCGCCGCCCAACGCTCCTTGGCCAAGGGTTTGCCCGGCTCGGACAGCGTGGCGCGGTCGATGATTTCGCTGGCGCCTAGTTGCTTGAGGTAGTCGTGTTCAGAGGTGCGGCCGGTGGACGCGACCACCCGATAACCGAGCTTGCTCAGCAGTGCGATGGCGAAACTGCCTACACCGCCATTGGCACCGGTGACCAATACGTCGCCCTGCTCGGGTGTCACACCATTATGTTCCAGCGCCAGGATGCTCAGCATCGCCGTGTAACCCGCCGTGCCGATGGCCATCGCTTGCGCCGCGGTGAACTCCTTGGGTAGCGGAATCAACCAGTCGCCATTCAAGCGAGCCTTCTGCGCCAGTCCGCCCCAATGCCCTTCGCCAACTCCCCAGCCATTGAGTACAACCTGATCACCGACCTTGTAGTCCGGATGCCCGCTGACTTCGACAGTCCCTGCCAGATCGATCCCCGGCACCATTGGGAATTTTCGCACCACCGGGCTGCTGCCGGTGATCGCCAAGCCATCCTTGAAGTTCAGCGTGCTGTACGCCACACGCACTGTCACATCGCCCTCGGGCAGTTGATCGTCATTGATCTCTTGCAGTGTGGCCCGGTAACCGCTGTCGTCTTTGTCGATCAAAATGCCTTGGAACATTGCTGCCTCCAGATGGAATCACTCAGTTGTCGTGCAGTTGGAATAACACATAGCCACATTTCACCGTACTCGACTTTAAGCCAAGAGTGACGCACGGAATGAAAACTCGACTGGCCTTGCATCGGTCATTGCTGATACAAAAACGGTCCTACCGTCCCTGCCCTGTTATGACGTCGGAGAATCCTTCAAATGAGCAAATGGCCAGACACCCGCATTCTTGACCTGCTTGGCATTGAGCTGCCGATCATCCAGGCGCCCATGGCCGGTGCGACCACTTCGGCCATGGTTATCGCAGCCAGTAATGCCGGCGGCCTGGGCTCGATGCCGGCAGCCATGTTGAGCATCGATCAGTTGCGCGAGGAGCTGAAAACGATTCGTCAACACACTCAGCGCCCGATTAACGTCAACTACTTCTGCCATCAGACTCCCGCCGCCGATGAGCAGCGCGCTCGAGACTGGAAGACTCTGCTGGAACCCTACTACCGGGAACTTGGCGTGGACTTCGACACGCCGACGCCAGTGTCCAATCGAGCGCCGTTCGATAGTGCGGCTTGCGAAGTGATCGAAGAGTTTCGCCCCGAAGTCGTGAGTTTCCACTTCGGTCTGCCGGAAAAGTCCCTGCTGGATCGCGTGAAAGCCACTGGAGCGAAAATCCTTTCCTCAGCCACCACCGTCGAAGAGGCCATCTGGCTCGAACAGCAGGGTTGTGACGCGATCATCGCCATGGGGTACGAGGCCGGTGGCCATCGGGGCATGTTTCTCAGTGATGATCTGAGCAGCCAGGTGGGCCTCTTTGCGCTGGTGCCACAGATCGTCGATGCGGTGAAAGTGCCGGTGATTGCTGCCGGCGGGATTGCCGATGCGCGAGGCGTCGCGGCGGCTTTCCTGTTAGGGGCTTCGGCGGTGCAAGTGGGCACGGCGTACTTGTTCACGCCAGAGGCGAAAGTCAGCGCGTCTCATCACAAGGCGTTGCGCACGGCCAAGGAAAGTGAAACGGCCGTCACTAACATTTTCACCGGACGCCCGGCGCGCGGCATTCTCAATCGGGTGATGCGCGAACTCGGGCCGATGAGCGACAAAGCACCAGCGTTCCCGCTGGCGGGTGGTGCGCTGATGCCGTTGCGTGCCAAGGGGGAAGCTGATTTCAGCAATCTCTGGGCGGGTCAGGCATTCACGCTGGGCGTTGAAATGACCACAGCAGAACTGACCCGGCGTCTGGCTGAGGAAGGATTGGCCACGTTGGTTCGTCGGTAAGACACGTCCGTGTAGCAGCTGGCGCAGCCTG
>NZ_LACH01000021.1:0-4688 GCF_000968015.1 Pseudomonas fluorescens | reverse complement strand
GGCTGCGCCAGCTGCTACAGGGACATGCGCGGTCTCAACAACGCGCATCCGACACATTTCGTTTGCAGGCGTTTCGCTATATATTCCGCTATATAGCGAATTACCCCCTCGTTGCACTTGCCTACCACGGAGCCGTTACATGACCATTCGTGCCTCACGTTTTGCCCCCACCTGCCTGGCAACCCTGCTGGCAGTGTTCGCTTTCGGGTCCGCCCAGGCGGACGAAGTCCAGGTCGCCGTCGCCGCCAACTTCACTGCACCGATTCAGGCGATCGCCGCTGATTTCGAAAAAGACACCGGACATAAACTGGTTACCTCCTTTGGTGCCACCGGCCAGTTCTATACCCAGATCAAGAACGGCGCACCGTTCGAAGTGTTCCTCTCGGCGGACGACACCACCCCGCAAAAACTCGAAACCGAAGGTGACACGGTCAAGGGCTCGCGCTTCACCTACGCCGTCGGCACCCTGGCGCTGTGGTCGGCGAAAGAAGGTTACGTCGATGCCAAGGGCAAAGTGTTGAGCGACAACCAGTATCAGCATCTGTCCATCGCCAACCCGAAAGCCGCGCCTTATGGTCTGGCCGCCACTCAGGTACTGGCCAAGCTGGGCCTGACCGACAAGGTCAAAACCAAGATCGTTGAAGGCCAGAACATCACCCAGGCCTACCAATTCGTCTCCACCGGCAACGCCGAACTGGGTTTTGTGGCCTTGTCGCAGATCTACAAAGACGGCAAAGTCACCAGCGGCTCGGCCTGGATCGTTCCAGCCGATATGCACGACCCGATCAAACAAGACGCGGTGATCCTCAACAAAGGCAAAGACAACCCGGCCGCCAAGGCGCTGGTTGACTACCTCAAAGGTCCGAAAGCCGCGGCAGTTATCAAATCCTACGGTTACCAACTCTAAATGACGCTATCGAGTGCCGACTTGTCCGCCATCTGGCTGACCCTGAAACTGGCGTCGCTGACGACGGTTATTCTGCTGGTCATCGGCACTCCGATTGCGTTATGGCTGTCGCGCACCCGCTCGTGGTTGCGCGGCCCGGTCGGGGCGATCGTCGCCCTGCCCCTGGTGCTGCCGCCGACGGTGATTGGCTTCTATCTGTTGCTGGCGCTCGGCCCTAACGGGTTTGTCGGCCACTTCACCCAATCACTGGGACTCGGCACCCTCACGTTCAGTTTCGCAGGGTTAGTGATCGGCTCGGTGCTCTACTCGATGCCGTTCGTGGTCCAGCCCCTGCAAAACGCTTTTTCTGCCATCGGCACTCGCCCATTGGAGGTGGCCGCGACCTTACGCGCCAATCCCTGGGACACGTTTTTCAGCGTGATCCTGCCGCTGGCCCGCCCCGGTTTCATCACCGCTGCCATTCTCGGTTTCGCCCACACCGTGGGTGAATTCGGCGTGGTGCTGATGATCGGCGGCAATATTCCCGACAAGACTCGCGTGGTCTCGGTGCAGATCTACGATCACGTCGAAGCCATGGAATACGCCCAGGCCCATTGGCTGGCCGGGGCGATGCTGGTGTTCTCCTTTATGGTGTTGCTGGCGCTCTACTCCAGCCGTAAAACCAAAGCGGGCTGGAGCTGACCGATGATTCATACGCGTCTGAAACTGAGGTACTCGGGGTTCGCCCTGGAAGTGGATCTGCAATTGCCCGGACGTGGCGTCACTGCGCTTTACGGTCACTCCGGTTCGGGCAAGACCACCTGCCTGCGCTGCATCGCTGGCCTGGAGAAGGCCGAGCAGGGTTTCATCCAGGTCAACGATGAAGTCTGGCAGGACAGCGACAAGAAGATTTTCGTGCCGCCACACAAACGGGCGTTGGGTTACGTCTTCCAGGAAGCCAGCCTGTTTGCGCATCTGTCGGTGCTGGCCAATCTGCAGTTCGGCCTCAAGCGCATTCCTCGCCAACAGCGGCGTGTCGACATGGCTCACGCGACTGAACTGCTCGGGATCGGCCATTTGCTGGATCGTCATCCGCAGCACCTTTCCGGCGGTGAACGGCAGCGGGTCGGCATCGCCCGCGCCCTGCTCACCAGCCCGAAACTGTTGCTGATGGACGAGCCGCTGGCGGCATTGGATAGCCAACGCAAAAACGAAATCCTGCCTTACCTTCAACGACTGCATGATGAGCTGGACATCCCGGTGCTGTACGTCAGCCACTCACAGGATGAAGTCGCGCGGTTGGCCGATCACCTCGTTCTGCTCAGCCATGGCAAGGCGCTGGCCAGCGGCGCTATTGGCGAAACGCTGGCCCGTCTCGACCTGCCCCTGGCGCTGGGCGACGACGCCGGCGTGGTCATCGAGGGGCACGTGAGTGCCTACGACGCCGACTATCAGTTGCTGACCCTGCAACTGCCAAACACGAAGCTGAACATTCGCGTGGCTCACTCACCGATGACTCCGGGTCAGGTGCTGCGCTGCAAGGTTCAGGCGCGGGATGTCAGCCTGAGCCTGCAAAGCGTCGAGCAAAGCAGCATCCTCAATCGCCTGCCGGTCACCGTGATCAGCGAAATGGGCGCGGACAACGCCGCCCATGTGCTGATCCGTCTGGACGCTGGCGGCACACCGCTGTTGGCGCGGATCACCCGTTACTCGCGGGACCAATTGGGCGTGCACCCTGGCCAGCAACTCTGGGCACAGATCAAGGCGGTGGCGGTGCTGGCGTAAATCCGCTGGCACGACTGCAACGGCGCGCGGTCAATGGCTTTAACGGCCCCTGATCCACCGCCAAGGACTACCGCCATGCCCGATATCGCGCTACTCGATGCGCTGCCATCTGACCTGCATTACGTCGATGACACCCAGCCCGGCATCACCCGCAAGAAACTGCGCGACAAGTTCTGCTACTTCAACCCTGCGGGTCAGCGCATCACCGATCAAGATGAGATCAAACGCATCAATGCCCTCGCCGTCCCCCCGGCCTACACCGATGTGTGGATCTGCGCCGACCCCCGCGGTCATCTGCAAGCCACTGGTCGTGACGCCCGGGGTCGCAAGCAATATCGTTATCACCCACGCTGGCGAGAAGTGCGTGATGCCGACAAGTACTCACGCTTGCGGGACTTTGGGTTGGCGCTGCCGAAACTGCGCAAACAGCTTGAAGCACTGTTGGCGGCTCCCGGCTTCAGTCGCGACAAAGTCATGGCCACGGTCATCACCTTGCTCGATGCGACGCTGATCCGGGTCGGCAACACCCAGTACGCTCGGGACAACCGTTCCTACGGCCTGACCACCCTGCGCAACCGTCACGTCGAGGTCAACGGCAACGCGATCCAGTTCCAGTTCCGCGGCAAGAGCGGCGTCGAGCACCAGATCACCGTGAAAGACCGGCGCCTGGCGCGGATCATCAAACGTTGCCTGGAAATTCCCGGGCAAAACCTGTTTCAGTACCTGGATGAAAACGGTGAGCGGCACACCGTCAGTTCCTCCGACGTCAACGCCTACCTGCAAACCCTCACCGGCGCCGACTTCACTGCCAAGGACTACCGCACCTGGGCCGGCAGCGCGTTGGCTTTGTCGGTCTTGCGCAAACTGCAGTGGGAACCTGAGTCGGATGCGAAGCGGCATGTGGTGGAGATGGTCAAGAACGTTGCCAAACAACTGGGCAACACTCCGGCTGTCTGCCGCAAGTGCTACATCCACCCGGCGGTGCTCGATGGTTTTCTTTTGGGTGCGTTGGCTGAGCTGCCCAGGCCACGAGCGCGCAAAGGGCTCAGGCCAGAGGAAGTCGGGCTGGCGTTGTTTTTGGAGAAGATGAGCGCAACCGTTGAAGCGACGAACTGACCTGTCTATTTTTTGCACGATCGCAAATGGCTTCTATAGTTGATGTGAACCTGAATGAGCTGCGGTGACGCCATGGAAGACATTTTCGTTGTGAAGCGTTGCAACAAGATCATCATCTATGGCCGCCGAGCCGGAGATACCAGCCATCCACCACCCGATGCCGCCGTCTGGTATCGCATCGCCGATACTCGAACCCGTGGCTTCATCGGTGACGGTTTCGACCATGAAGAAGACGCCCGGCGTGAATGCCGGCAGCTCAATGCCAGGTCGCAAGTGACGGTCCGAGAAGGCTGATGCTACCTGCCTTTCACGGGTCTATACTGAAAAAAGCTGAAGGATTAGCGACCCCATCGGCAGACAGCTCGCTCCCCCGCGGGCTTTTTGCTGCCAATTACAGGTTTCTTGAACGGAGGTGTTTGCCATGTCCGAAAAAGAGTCCATCACCACCCTGCTCACCCTGCTCGACTCCCGTCAGGCTCGCCTGGCAGCGGCATGCAAGGAAATCGCCGACTGGGTCGATCATCAAGGCGGGCACCCGACGGCCCTCAGAATCCGTGATCGTCTGAACGACATCGAGAAGGACACGCCACTGATTCGCAATACGCTGTCGTCGCTCAAACCTGTCGACCCGCCCCTGCCGCGGTTCAGATGATTCGACCTGGACATCCTCAAGGACACGGCCTGATTCAGGACGCATGAACGGCGACCTTATCGTCACCGGGTGCGTCCTTGCCTGAACGCTTCCTGCTACATCCCCAACCCAGCCTGGCGCTGGGCTTTTTTATGGCTGCGCAGTCTGTTTCACGCTGCGTTCACATCTCAGGTTCTAGATTGACCGGACTCCTTTGAAGAATCCCCCCTGGCCCGCCCGCATGCGGGCCTTTTTTTTGGTTCTTCACGG
>NZ_LACH01000020.1 GCF_000968015.1 Pseudomonas fluorescens | reverse complement strand
TGACCATCTCATTAAACCCGGACATGCCGGGTTTTTTATTGCGTCGCAAATTATTGCGGCGAGGTTTCCAGAGGTTCTGGAGTCGGGACTGGAACGGTTTCTACACCGTCGACATCCTTCTGGATCTGGTCCAGCAAAGAACCTGGCTTGACCGGTTTTTCTGGTTTTGGCTTCTCGGCGTTTTCTGTTGGCGCAGCAACTGTAGTGCCGCTGTCCTTGCCGAGAATGGCTTCGTCGCGGCTCACGCCTGGCATGAAATCACCAGAGAGGCTGACAAGCTGATCATTTGGGTTGAAGATAACGCTAATGCGTTCCTGTTGGCGTTCACCGCCACCCGGTTGCAGGCTGTACAGATAATCCCAGCGATCGGCATGGAACGTGTCGGTCAACAGAGGGTTGCCCATGATAAACCGTACTTGCTTGCGGGTCATTCCCGGGCGTAACTGGTCTATCATGTCCTGCGTGACGACATTGCCCTGCTGGATGTCGATTTTGTAAACCCCGGGGAATGAACAACCGGCGAGTGCGAGCAGTCCCACAAAGGTGAAACTGGTTAGCAAGAGCTTGGTGTTTTGCATCGGTGGGCGACTTCCACTATCTTGGCTGGGACAACGTAAACGCCGATCATACCCGCATTAAGAGAAGCTGCGAAGCAGCATCGCGAGAAAGCTGACCATGGTTGAAAATAGCGAACTACGCAAAGCCGGCCTCAAAGTGACCCTTCCACGGGTCAAAATTCTGCAAATGCTCGATTCCGCCGAGCAACGCCACATGAGTGCCGAGGATGTCTACAAGGCGCTGATGGAGGCTGGTGAGGACGTCGGTCTGGCCACGGTTTACCGTGTCCTGACCCAGTTCGAGGCAGCTGGCCTTGTGGTGCGGCACAACTTCGACGGGGGCCATGCGGTCTTCGAGCTGGACGACGGCAAGCATCACGACCATATGGTCAACGTCGAGACCAGTGAAGTGATCGAATTCTTCGACGAAGAAATCGAGCGACTGCAGAAGGCAATCGTCGACAAGTATGGCTTCGAGATGGTTGATCACAATCTTGTGCTGTACGTACGCAAGAAAAAGTAAGCATGTCGCGCGAACTTAAGGTTCGCGAAACGAGCGAAGGCGACCCCAGGGTCGCCTTCGTGCTTTCTGCCAGTCTTAAATTTTCGCGGTGACGACCATTTTCCTGGCATGAGCCAGGGATTCCTTTGTAAGGTCGATGCCGCCCAGCATCCGCGCCACTTCTTCGACACGATCGTTCTTGCTCAGCTTGGAGACGGCTGTGTGAGTGGCATCTTCGCCGCGCACTTTGTGTACGAATAGATGTTGATGGCCCTGCGCTGCAACTTGCGGCAAGTGAGTTACCGTCAATACCTGCCCGCGCTCCCCAAGTCGACGCAGCAATTGGCCCACGATTTCGGCGGTCGGGCCGCCGATGCCCACGTCCACTTCGTCGAACACCAGGGTCGGTACGCGGGAGGTCTGCGCGGTGATCACTTGAATCGCCAGGCTGATCCGTGACAACTCGCCGCCGGATGCCACTTTTGCCAGCGCTTTCAAAGGTTGGCCCGGGTTAGCACTCACCAGCAGCTCTACCTGCTCAAGGCCATTAGGTAGCAGTTCATCACTACTGTTGGGGCGCAGCTCGATGGTGAAGCGCCCGCCCGGCATACCCAGTCGCTGGATTTCATGCTCCACGGCGCAGGCCAGGCTGTTCGACGCCTGATGGCGCAAATCGCTGAGCTCGCGAGCCTTTTCCTGATAGTGACGGGCATAGGAAGCCAGTTCATCGCTCAGTCGCTCGATGGATTCGTCGTTGGCATTCAGGGTTTCGATTTCATCCAGCAAGCGCTGCTGCATCTCGGCCACTTCGGTCGGCTGGATGCGGTGTTTGCGTGCCATGGTATAGATCGCATCAAGGCGTTCCTCCAGGTACTGAAGACGCGCTGGATCGGCATCGAAGTTATCAAGGAAGCGGTTCAGTTCTCCCACGGCTTCTTCGACCTGGATCTGTGCACTGGTCAGCAGGCTGCTGGCTTCACCCAGGGCCCCAATCGAATTGTTGACGCTCGAAAGGCGATTGAGGCTGGCGGTGAGGGCGTTCAGCACATTCCCGGAATCACTTTCGCTGCATTGTTCGACCACTTGCCGGCAAATGCCCAGCAGGGTTTCGGCGTTGGTCAGGTTCTTGTGTTCCTGTTCCAGTTGCTCCAGCTCGTTTTCGCCGAGGCCGAGGTTTTCCAGCTCTTCGAGTTGATAGCTGAGCAATTGATGGCGAGCGCGCTGCTCATCGCCGGAATTGGAAAGGCGTTCCAGCTCCTGGCGGGTCTGGCGCCAGCGTTGGGCAGCCAGGTGTACCTGGCGGGCAAGGTCCGTTGCACCAGCGTACTCGTCGAGCAGACGGCGGTGCGTGTCGGTCTTGAGCAGGGATTGATGTTCGTGCTGGCTGTGGATATCGATCAGTAGTTCACCCAGGGCTTTGAGGTCGCCGAGGGGGCAGGGTGTGCCGTTGATATAACCACGCGAGCGCCCTTCGGCGGTGATCACCCGGCGCAGGATGCACGGGCCATCGCTCTCCAGGTCACGCTCGGCCAGCCAGGCGCTGGCTTCTGGAATATCGACCAGGTCGAAGGTTGCCAGGATATCGGCCTTGTCGGCGCCGGGACGGACTACGCCGCTGTCTGCGCGATCGCCCAGGGTCAGGCCGAGGGCGTCGAGCATGATCGACTTGCCGGCGCCGGTTTCCCCGGTGATCACGCTCATCCCGCGATCGAGTTCGAGATCGAGATGTTCGACGATGGCGTAGTTATGTACGGACAGGTGCACCAGCATAAAGGCCGCTCCCAGGCTTTAGGTCTGGTTATTTATACAGTGTTTTGTTTCTGGCTGACAATGCCCTCCCTTAGCTCGATTTGCTTGATCCGACGAAATCCTTAGTGCGCCCGGGAATGACAATGCAGCTGTTTTTTGTAGGGTTAATAAATAAGCGCCCCTTGAAGCTGAATTTTGCGGCCCCATATAGCTGGGCAGAAGCGCGAGTTGAGCTCGCGGACGATATTGAAAGGAGAAATCTATGGCTGACGAACAGACAGTGGATACGCAAAATCTAGACGCCGATCAGGCTGCCCAGGATTCGGGTGATGAACTGGCGGCTCGTGTTCAAGTGCTCGAAGAGCAATTGGCTGGCGCTCATGATCAGGCTTTGCGTGTAGCAGCTGATCTGCAGAACGTCCGCCGTCGCGCCGAGCAGGATGTAGAAAAGGCTCACAAGTTCGCACTGGAGAAATTCGCCGGTGACTTGTTGCCGATCATCGACAGCCTGGAGCGTGGTCTGGAGTTGTCCAGCCCGGACGACGAAAGCATTCGTCCAATGCGCGAAGGCATCGAGCTGACCCTGAAAATGTTCCAGGACACCCTGAAACGTTATCAGCTGGAAGCGATCGATCCGCATGGCGAACCGTTCAACGCCGTTCAGCATCAGGCAATGGCCATGCAGGAAAGCGCCGACGTCGAGCCGAACAGCGTGCTCAAGGTGTTCCAGAAGGGCTATCAGCTCAACGGTCGCCTGCTGCGCCCGGCCATGGTCGTGGTCAGCAAGGCTCCGGCACCGGTTTCGCCTTCGATTGACGAGCAGGCTTGAAATTAGCCGCAAGGCCCCCATTTAGAAGTCAAGCGTTTAAGTGCTACCGCAGTTAGCCACCACTGCTGCGGCAACCAAATCCAAAGTTTCGGGAGAGTGAACATGGGCAAAATTATCGGTATCGACCTGGGGACTACCAACTCCTGCGTCTCCGTGCTTGAAAACGGCGTAGCCAAAGTTATTGAAAACGCTGAAGGCACGCGTACCACGCCGTCGATCATCGCTTACGCCAACGATGGTGAAATCCTCGTAGGCCAATCGGCCAAGCGTCAGGCTGTGACCAATCCGCACAACACCCTGTATGCGGTGAAGCGTCTGATCGGTCGTAAGTTCGACGAAGAAGTCGTACAGAAAGACATCAAGATGGTTCCGTACAAAATCGCCAAGGCTGATAACGGCGATGCGTGGGTTGAAGTGAACGGCCAGAAAATGTCGCCGCCACAAATCTCGGCTGAAATTCTGAAGAAAATGAAGAAGACCGCCGAAGACTACCTCGGCGAGCCAGTGACCGAAGCGGTGATCACTGTTCCGGCCTACTTCAACGACAGCCAGCGTCAAGCCACCAAAGACGCCGGCCGCATCGCGGGTCTGGACGTAAAACGTATCATCAACGAACCAACCGCAGCCGCTCTGGCTTACGGTATGGACAAGGCGAAGGGCGATCACACCGTGATCGTTTACGACTTGGGCGGCGGTACTTTCGACGTTTCCGTGATCGAAATCGCTGAAGTCGATGGCGAGCACCAGTTCGAAGTACTGGCCACCAACGGTGACACGTTCCTGGGCGGTGAAGACTTTGACATTCGTCTGATCGACTACCTCGTTGACGAATTCAAGAAAGAAAGCGGCATGAACCTTAAAGGTGACCCGCTGGCCATGCAGCGCCTGAAAGAAGCCGCTGAAAAAGCCAAGATCGAACTGTCTTCGAGCAATTCGACCGACGTGAACCTGCCGTACATCACTGCAGACGCCACCGGTCCTAAGCACTTGAACGTGAAAATCTCCCGCGCCAAGCTCGAAGCGCTGGTAGAAGACCTGGTTCAACGCACCATCGAACCTTGCCGCATCGCTCTGAAAGACTCCGGTATCGACATTGGCGCTATCAATGACGTGATCCTGGTCGGCGGTCAGACCCGTATGCCTCTGGTTCAAAAGTTGGTGACCGAGTTCTTCGGTAAAGAAGCACGTAAAGACGTGAACCCGGACGAAGCCGTTGCCATGGGTGCTGCTATCCAGGGCGCAGTATTGGCCGGTGACGTGAAAGACGTTCTGCTGCTGGACGTTAGCCCGCTGACCCTGGGTATCGAAACCATGGGTGGCGTGATGACCGCGCTGATCGAGAAAAACACCACGATTCCTACCAAGAAATCGCAAGTGTTCTCGACTGCCGACGACAACCAGGGCGCTGTGACCATTCACGTGCTGCAAGGTGAGCGTAAGCAAGCCGCTCAGAACAAGTCTTTGGGCAAGTTCGACCTGGCCGAGATTCCACCAGCCCCACGTGGCGTGCCACAAATTGAAGTGACCTTCGACATCGACGCCAACGGCATTCTGCATGTAGGCGCCAAAGACAAGGCTACCGGCAAGACTCAGTCGATCGTGATCAAGGCCAACTCCGGTCTGTCCGAGGAAGAAATTCAGCAGATGATTCGCGATGCTGAAGCCAACGTCGACGCAGATCGCCAGTTCGAAGAGCTGGCAACTGCTCGCAACCAGGGCGATGCGCTGGTTCACTCGACTCGCAAAATGGTCGCAGACGCTGGCGATAAAGTGACGGCTGAAGAGAAGACTGCAATCGAAGCTGCTGTTGTTGCCCTGGAAGCCGCTGTCAAAGGCGACGACAAGGCCGCGATCGAAGCCAAGGTTGAAGAGCTGTCGAAAGTCTCCGCTCCAGTAGCGCAGAAGATGTACGCCGAGCAGGCTCAACCTGCTGAAGGTGCTGCACCGCAAGGCGAATCGGCTGAGAAGGCTGACGACGTCGTCGACGCTGAGTTCGAAGAAGTCAAAGACCACAAGTAAGTTGTTGGTCGGCCGGTTGACTGCCTTTAGGCAGTGACTGGTAGGATGTCGCCGCGCGGGGGCTTGCTCCCGCGTTGGCGTGTCTGGAGTTAGCGAATTTTTACAGCATGCGACAAGGCTCGTGTGTTGGCGGTATGGCCGGGAATGCTCCTGCTTTTCGAGCCGAAAGTACCGCATGAATCAAAGACCAGGATCGTTGAATTGACGTGAGTTGGGTCCGGGCCTGTATTGGGGCTCAACGAGTTTGGCAAGGCTCAGGAGAGGTTTGCCGAACGTCCTTAAGAGTGCAAAGACTTATGGCAAAGCGTGACTATTACGAAGTATTGGGTGTTGAGCGTGGCTCAAGCGAAGCAGACCTGAAAAAGGCCTACCGTCGCCTGGCGATGAAGCACCACCCGGACCGTAATCCCGATGACAAAGCGTCGGAAGATATGTTCAAGGAGGCCAACGAGGCCTACGAGGTACTGTCCGATTCCAGCAAGCGCGCGGCCTACGACCAGTACGGTCATGCCGGTGTTGACCCAAGCATGGGTGGCGGCGGTGCCGGGTTTGGCGGTCAGAACTTCTCCGACATCTTTGGTGATGTCTTCAGTGACTTCTTCGGCGGCGGTCGCGGCGGTTCTCGTGGCGGCGCTCAGCGCGGCAGCGACCTGCGCTACACCCTGGAACTGAATCTGGAAGAAGCGGTGCGCGGTACGACCGTCAATATCCGTGTTCCTACATTGGTCAACTGCAAGCCGTGCGACGGTTCGGGGGCCAAGAAAGGCTCCTCGCCGATCACTTGCCCGACTTGTGGCGGTATCGGTCAAGTCCGTATGCAGCAGGGCTTTTTCTCGGTGCAGCAGACATGCCCGCGCTGCCATGGCCAGGGCAAGATCATTTCCGATCCGTGCGACTCGTGCGACGGTCAAGGTCGTGTCGAAGAGTACAAAACCCTCTCGGTGAAAGTGCCGGCCGGTGTCGATACCGGTGATCGCATTCGTCTGTCCGGCGAAGGCGAGGCGGGTGCTCAGGGTGGCCCGACTGGCGACCTGTACGTGGTGATCAACGTGCGTGAGCACGCGATCTTCCAGCGCGACGGCAAGCACCTGTTCTGCGAAGTGCCAATCAGTTTTGTCGATGCTGCGCTGGGTGGCGAGCTGGAGATTCCGACCCTTGATGGTCGCGTCAAACTGAAAATCCCTGAAGGGACTCAGACCGGCAAGCAGTTCCGTGTTCGCGGCAAGGGCGTTGCGCCAGTGCGCGGCGGCGGTGCTGGTGACTTGATGTGCCGAGTGGCGGTCGAAACCCCTGTCAATCTGGGGCGTCGTCAGCGCGAACTGCTGGAAGAGTTCCGTAGTTCGCTGGCCGATGACAACAGCCATTCGCCTAAAACCACTGGTTGGTTCGAAGGCGTGAAGCGCTTCTTCGGCGATTTGTAAGGAGTCGGCATGCGACGTATAGCTGTGATGGGCGCTGCCGGGCGCATGGGTAAGATTCTGGTCGAGGCGGTGCAGCAGCGCGCGCCGCTGACCGGGCTGACGGCAGCCATCGTACGCCCCGGCAGTACGCTGATTGGCGTGGATGCTGGTGAGTTGGCCTCGCTGGGGCGTATCGGCGTTCCATTGTCCGGCAATCTGGACGCGGTAGCTGATGAGTTCGACGTGCTGATCGACTTCACGCTCCCGGAAGTCATGCTGAAAAACCTGGCGTTCTGTCGTAAGGCGGGCAAGGCCATGGTGATCGGCACGACAGGGCTGGACGCCGCGCAGAAGCAGTTGCTGGCCGAGGCCGGCAAGGATATTCCGATCGTGTTCGCGGCCAATTTCAGTGTCGGTGTAAACCTGTCGCTGAAGCTGCTCGACATGGCTGCTCGTGTGCTGGGTGATGACGCGGATATCGAGATCATCGAGGCTCATCATCGGCACAAGATCGATGCGCCTTCAGGTACGGCTCTGCGCATGGGCGAAGTCATCGCAAGCGCCCTGGATCGTGATCTGCAGAAGGTTGCGGTTTATGGTCGTGAAGGCCATACCGGTGCTCGCGAGCGTGAAACGATCGGCTTTGCCACTGTTCGCGGTGGTGATGTGGTCGGCGATCATACGGTGCTGTTCGCCTGTGAGGGCGAGCGACTGGAGATCACGCATAAAGCTTCCAGTCGCATGACCTTCGCCAAGGGCGCGGTACGTGCTGCGTTGTGGTTGGACGGACGTGAGTCGGGTCTTTACGACATGCAAGATGTACTCGATCTGCGTTAAGATGCGCCCTAAATCGGGTTCAAGCAGTGTGTTTGAGCCCGGTTTTACTCCGCCAAGCGACGTCCTGTCGCATTCTCCGGCCTTTAAGGCTCATTGGCGGTAGACCAAAAATGCCTTTTTCTGTAAGCTACAGCTTTAGTGTGTCCACTAAAAGCGCGCAGAATTATTCGGTGAAGAAGCGGGGTGACGTGTCCATACGTCACTCCGCTTTTTTACAACCTGCGATCGCCCTTTCAGGCTTTATTTACGGGAGGTCTTCTTGACTAAGCCAGCCATACTCGCCCTTGCTGATGGCAGCATTTTTCGCGGCGAAGCCATTGGAGCCGACGGTCAAACCGTTGGTGAGGTGGTGTTCAACACCGCAATGACCGGCTATCAGGAAATCCTTACCGATCCTTCCTACGCCCAACAGATTGTTACCCTGACTTACCCGCACATCGGCAACACCGGCACCACGCCGGAAGACGCCGAGTCCGACCGCGTCTGGTCCGCGGGCCTGGTTATCCGTGACCTGCCGCTGGTTGCGAGCAACTGGCGTAACACGATGTCTCTGTCCGACTACCTGAAAGCCAACAACGTTGTGGCAATCGCCGGTATCGACACTCGCCGCCTGACGCGCATCCTGCGTGAAAAAGGCGCGCAGAACGGCTGCATCATGGCCGGTGACAACATTTCCGAAGAAGCCGCCATCGCCGCCGCCCAGGGTTTCCCTGGCCTCAAAGGCATGGACCTGGCGAAAGTCGTCAGCACCAAAGAGAAATACGAGTGGCGCTCGACTGTCTGGGATTTGAAAACCGACAGCCACGCAACCATCGAAGCCTCTGAGCTGCCGTACCACGTGGTTGCCTACGACTACGGCGTCAAGCTGAACATCCTGCGCATGCTCGTCGAGCGCGGTTGCCGCGTGACCGTGGTGCCGGCACAGACGCCAGCTGCTGAAGCGCTGGCATTGAAGCCGGACGGCGTGTTCCTGTCCAACGGCCCTGGTGACCCGGAGCCTTGCGACTACGCGATCCAGGCGATCAAAGATGTGCTGGAAACCGACATTCCGGTCTTCGGTATCTGCCTTGGTCACCAACTGCTGGCCCTGGCCTCCGGTGCCAAGACCCTGAAAATGGGTCATGGTCACCACGGTGCCAACCACCCGGTCCAGGATCTGGATACCGGTGTGGTGATGATCACCAGCCAGAACCACGGTTTTGCGGTAGACGACGCGACCCTGCCAGCCAACGTCCGGGCGATCCACAAATCGCTGTTCGACGGCACCCTGCAAGGTATCGAGCGTACCGACAAGAGCGCCTTCAGCTTCCAGGGTCACCCTGAAGCCAGCCCTGGCCCGAACGACGTAGCACCACTGTTTGATCGCTTCATCAACGAAATGGCCAAGCGACGTTAATCGCTCGCCTTGATGTAGCAAAGCTTGAGGGCGGTCCCGACACCCGGTGGCCCCCTCAAGTCTTCAAAGATTGAACAAGACGGCTTGCCGACTGACCTGCGGATTTGAGTGACAAACCCATGCCAAAACGTACAGACATTAAAAGCATCCTGATTCTCGGCGCTGGCCCGATCGTGATCGGCCAGGCCTGCGAATTCGACTACTCCGGCGCCCAGGCCTGTAAAGCCCTGCGCGAGGAGGGTTACCGCGTCATCCTGGTGAACTCCAACCCAGCGACCATCATGACCGACCCGGACATGGCCGACGCCACTTACATCGAGCCGATCAAGTGGCAGACCGTTGCCAAGATCATCGAGAAAGAGCGTCCGGACGCGCTGCTGCCGACCATGGGTGGCCAGACCGCTCTGAACTGCGCACTGGATCTGGAGCGCGAAGGCGTTCTGGAGAAGTTCGGCGTAGAGATGATCGGCGCCAACGCTGACACCATCGACAAGGCCGAAGACCGTTCGCGCTTCGACAAGGCGATGAAATCCATCGGCCTGGACTGCCCGCGCTCGGGTATCGCCCACAGCATGGAAGAGGCCAATGTGGTCCTCGAGAAGCTCGGCTTCCCGTGCATCATCCGTCCGTCCTTCACCATGGGCGGCACCGGTGGCGGTATCGCTTACAACCGTGAAGAGTTCGAAGAAATCTGCGCCCGCGGCCTCGACCTGTCGCCGACCAAAGAGCTGCTGATCGACGAATCCCTGATCGGCTGGAAAGAGTATGAGATGGAGGTTGTCCGCGATAAGAAGGACAACTGCATCATCGTCTGCTCCATCGAAAACTTTGACCCGATGGGCGTGCACACCGGTGACTCGATCACCGTTGCTCCTGCACAAACCCTGACGGACAAGGAATACCAGATCATGCGTAACGCCTCGTTGGCGGTACTGCGTGAGATCGGCGTGGAAACCGGCGGCTCCAACGTTCAGTTTGGCATCTGCCCGGACACTGGCCGTATGGTCGTGATCGAGATGAACCCGCGTGTATCCCGCTCTTCGGCACTGGCCTCGAAAGCCACTGGTTTCCCGATTGCGCGTATCGCTGCCAAGCTGGCGATCGGCTACACCCTGGATGAGCTGCAGAACGAAATCACCGGCGGCGCTACGCCTGCATCCTTCGAGCCGTCCATCGACTACGTCGTGACCAAGCTGCCACGCTTCGCCTTCGAGAAATTCCCGAAAGCCGACGCGCGCCTGACCACTCAAATGAAGTCGGTGGGTGAAGTCATGGCCATCGGCCGGACTTTCCAGGAATCCCTGCAGAAAGCCCTGCGCGGTCTGGAAGTGGGCGTTTGCGGCCTGGACGAGAAGCTCGACCTGAGCAATCCGGAAAGCATGAGCATCCTCAAGCGCGAACTGACCGTGCCGGGTGCCGAGCGTATCTGGTACGTGGCTGACGCCTTCCGCGCCGGCCTGTCGGTCGAAGACATCTTCGGCATGAACATGATTGACCCGTGGTTCCTGGTACAGATCGAAGATCTGATCAAGGAAGAAGAGAAGATCAAGACCCTGGGTCTGGCCAGCATCGACCGCGACTTGATGTTCCGCCTCAAGCGCAAAGGCTTCTCCGATATGCGTCTGGCCAAGTTGCTGGGCGTGACCGAGAAGGCTCTGCGTCGCCACCGTCACAAGCTGGAGATCTTCCCGGTCTACAAGCGCGTTGACACCTGCGCGGCCGAGTTCGCCACCGACACCGCCTACATGTACTCAACTTACGAGGAAGAGTGCGAAGCTGCGCCGTCGGGCCGCGACAAAATCATGATCCTCGGCGGCGGTCCTAACCGTATCGGCCAGGGCATCGAGTTCGACTACTGCTGCGTACACGCGGCATTGGCCCTGCGTGAAGACGGTTACGAGACCATCATGGTCAACTGCAACCCGGAAACCGTTTCCACCGACTACGACACCTCCGATCGCCTGTACTTCGAACCAGTGACCCTGGAAGACGTGCTGGAAATCGTCCGCGTCGAGAAGCCGAAAGGCGTGATCGTCCAGTACGGCGGCCAAACCCCGCTGAAACTGGCTCGTGCCCTGGAAGAAGCCGGCGTGCCAATCATCGGCACCAGCCCTGACGCTATCGACCGTGCCGAAGACCGCGAGCGTTTCCAGCAAATGGTTGAGCGCCTGAACCTGCGTCAGCCGCCAAACGCCACCGTGCGCAGCGAAGACGAAGCTATTCGTGCGGCCAGCAAGATCGGTTACCCGCTGGTCGTTCGTCCGTCCTACGTACTGGGCGGCCGCGCGATGGAAATCGTTTACGAAGAAGAAGAGCTCAAGCGCTACCTGCGTGATGCGGTGAAAGTGTCCAACGACAGCCCGGTGCTGCTCGACCACTTCCTCAACTGCGCTATCGAAATGGACGTGGATGCGGTTTGCGACGGCACCGACGTGGTGATCGGCGCGATCATGCAACACATCGAGCAGGCCGGCGTTCACTCCGGTGACTCCGCGTGCTCCCTGCCGCCGTACTCGCTGCCTGCTCACATCCAGGACGAGATGCGCGAACAGGTCAAGAAAATGGCCCTGGAGCTGGGTGTTGTCGGCCTGATGAACGTTCAGTTGGCGCTGCAAGGCGAAGACATCTACGTCATCGAAGTCAACCCGCGCGCTTCCCGTACCGTACCGTTCGTGTCCAAGTGCATCGGTGTTTCCCTGGCGATGATCGCGGCTCGCGTGATGGCCGGTAAAACCCTGAAGGAAATCGGTTTCACCAAAGAAATCATTCCGAACTTCTACAGTGTGAAAGAGGCGGTGTTCCCATTCGCCAAATTCCCTGGTGTGGACCCGATCCTGGGCCCAGAGATGAAGTCCACTGGTGAAGTGATGGGCGTGGGCGACACCTTCGGTGAAGCGTTTGCCAAAGCCCAGATGGGCGCCAGCGAAGTGCTGCCGACCGGCGGTACCGCGTTCATCAGCGTCCGTGATGACGACAAGCCACTGGTTGCAGGCGTGGCCCGTGATCTGATCAACTTGGGCTTCGAAGTTGTCGCCACTGCCGGTACTGCCAAGCTGATCGAAGCCGCAGGCCTGAAAGTGCGTCGTGTGAACAAGGTGACCGAGGGTCGTCCGCACGTGGTCGACATGATCAAGAATGACGAAGTCACCCTGATCATCAACACCACCGAAGGTCGTCAATCGATCGCTGATTCGTACTCCATTCGTCGTAATGCCTTGCAGCACAAGATTTACTGCACCACTACCATTGCTGCTGGCGAAGCTATCTGCGAAGCGCTGAAGTTCGGTCCCGAGAAGACCGTGCGCCGCTTGCAGGATCTACACGCAGGATTGAAGGCATGAGCATAACCAAGTACCCAATGACTGTTCAGGGCGCGAAAGCCCTGGAAGAAGAACACGCTCACCTGACCAAGGTCGTCCGTCCGAAGCTCAGCCAGGACATCGGTACGGCCCGCGAGCTGGGTGACTTGAAAGAAAACGCCGAATACCACGCTGCTCGCGAGCAGCAAGGTATGGTCGAGGCACGGATCCGCGACATCGAAGGCCGCATGCAGAACGCGGTGATCATTGATGTCACGACCATTCCTCACACCGGCAAAGTGATCTTCGGCACCACCGTTGAAATCGCCAACGTCGAGACGGATGAAAGCGTCACTTACCACATCGTTGGTGAGGATGAGGCTGACTTCAAGCTCGGCAAGATTTCGGTCGGCTCGCCATTGGCCCGCGCCTTGATTGCCAAGGAAGAGGGTGATGTGGTTGCCGTGAAAACGCCTGGCGGCGTTATCGAGTACGAGATTGTCGAAGTTCGCCACATCTAAGCGCCGGCGCCCGCTACGTGCGGGCGCCATGCTTTGGCAGCTGACTCAGATGTTGTGGGTGGGTGGCCTGTGGCTGTTGCACATTGGTCTGCTGCCGGTGCTGGGCAAGATTGGCCTGGCACCGCTGCTGATCGACGAAATTGCAGGCATGCTCGATGCGCTGATGGTGGGTTTCGCCACAGCGTGCGTGATTTTTCAGGCTTTGGTGCTGTTTCAGGCCGAAGGCCTCGTCAGTCTATGGCGCGATATTCGTGGGCAACTGCTGATGATGGCGCTGTATGCGTGTGCGATGTTTTTCGCGGTGCGCTTCGGTTGGCCGAATGCAGTGCGTTGGCAGGTGTTCAGCTATCTTGTTCTGGGCTTTTGCGGGCTGGTGCTGGTGTTGCAGCCGGTGCCTGGATGGAGTGGCAGGGTGCGCGAAGCACACCCTTGACCCTTGTCATCACTTGAAGCGATGGACGTTCGACAACTGCTTGTTGACGCTGAAGTTCTTGCGGTAAATCAGTGCCATCTTGCCGATGACCTGAACCAGGTCCGCTTTGCCGACCTTGCACAGTTCTGCAATGTTCGCCAGGCGCGACTCGCGATCGAGGATGTTGAGCTTGATTTTGATCAGCTCGTGATCCGCCAAAGCGCGTTCAAGTTCGGCTAACACACCTTCAGTCAAACCGTTGTCAGCCACAATCAAAACTGGTTTCAGATGGTGGCCAATGGATTTGTACTGTTTCTTCTGCTCTTGAGTGAGCGGCATAATCTGACCCTTTAGTCTGGATTCTGTAAAATGGCGGCCATTTTACCCGAGGGTTCGTGGATCCGCCCAATTAATCACGACCCTTATCATCGAGGTGCCCAATGGCGCGTTCCAAGACAAGCCTTGGTTGGCTGAAAAGACATGTCAATGATCCGTATGTGAAGCAGGCGCAGAAGGATGGCTACCGCTCGCGTGCGAGTTACAAGCTTCTGGAGGTCCAAGAGAAATACAAGCTGATCCGTCCGGGTATGAGCGTTGTCGACCTGGGGGCGGCGCCCGGCGGCTGGTCGCAGGTCACTAGCCGGCTGATCGGAGGTCAGGGGCGACTGATAGCCTCGGACATCCTCGAAATGGACAGCATTCCGGACGTGACTTTCATCCAGGGTGACTTCACCCAGGACGAAGTGCTCGCTCAGATCCTTGAAGCCGTGGGTAATTCGCAGGTGGACCTTGTGATTTCCGATATGGCCCCCAATATGAGTGGTACGCCTGCCGTAGACATGCCAAAAGCCATGTTTCTTTGCGAGCTGGCTCTTGATCTGGCGGCTCGGATACTCAAGCCGGGTGGTAATTTCGTGATCAAGGTTTTTCAGGGTGAGGGGTTTGATGCTTACGTGAAGGACGCTCGTCAGAAATTCGACAAGGTCCAGATGATCAAGCCGGACTCTTCCCGTGGCAGTTCCCGCGAGCAATACATGCTGGCTTGGGGTTACCGCGGCCGTAGTGAGTAAAACGAGGTTTTTTTGTGGGGTGATAGGTTTTTCGTATTTCGCCCCGCGTGCATAAACGAATATTGTGTAGAAAGTGTTTCACAAAGGGTTACAGACGGCGCCTGCCAGAGCCGTAGGTAATGTAGTAAGTTAGGCCGGTGAATATCATGCGAAGCGCGCGCCATTAGCGGAGCTTGCTTCAGAGGGTAGTTAATTGAACGATATGGCAAAGAATCTGATCCTGTGGTTGATCATCGCGGCTGTCCTGGTGACAGTGATGAACAACTTCTCCAGCCCTAACGAGCCGCAGACCCTCAACTATTCCGACTTCATCCAGCAGGTCAAGGATGGAAAGGTCGAGCGCGTAGCGGTTGACGGCTACGTGATTACCGGCAAACGCAACGATGGCGACAGCTTCAAGACCATTCGTCCGGCAATTCAGGACAACGGTTTGATCGGCGACCTCGTGGACAACCATGTCGTAGTTGAAGGCAAGCAGCCTGAACAGCAAAGCATCTGGACTCAGCTCCTGGTCGCAAGCTTCCCGATCCTGGTGATCATCGCCGTGTTCATGTTTTTCATGCGGCAGATGCAGGGCGGTGCAGGTGGCAAGGGCGGGCCGATGAGCTTCGGCAAGAGCAAGGCGCGCCTGCTCTCCGAAGATCAGGTGAAAACCACCTTGGGTGACGTTGCCGGTTGTGACGAAGCCAAGGAAGAAGTTGGTGAGCTGGTCGAGTTCCTGCGTGATCCGGGCAAGTTTCAACGTCTGGGTGGTCGCATTCCTCGCGGCGTGCTGATGGTGGGGCCTCCAGGTACCGGTAAAACGTTGCTCGCCAAAGCGATTGCAGGCGAAGCAAAAGTACCGTTCTTCACTATTTCTGGTTCCGATTTTGTCGAAATGTTTGTCGGTGTCGGTGCCAGCCGTGTTCGTGACATGTTCGAGCAGGCCAAGAAACACGCGCCATGCATCATCTTCATCGATGAAATCGACGCCGTCGGTCGTCATCGTGGTGCCGGGATGGGTGGCGGTCACGATGAGCGCGAGCAGACTCTCAACCAGTTGCTGGTAGAGATGGACGGCTTCGAAATGAACGACGGCATTATCGTCATCGCTGCAACCAACCGTCCGGACGTACTGGACCCTGCGTTGCTTCGTCCAGGCCGTTTCGACCGTCAGGTTGTCGTCGGTCTGCCGGATATCCGTGGTCGCGAGCAGATTCTCAAGGTTCACATGCGAAAAGTGCCAATGGGTGACGACGTCGCTCCGGCCGTGATCGCTCGTGGTACCCCTGGTTTCTCTGGTGCCGACCTGGCTAACCTGGTGAACGAAGCGTCGTTGTTCGCGGCCCGTGCCGGCAAGCGCATCGTCGAAATGAAAGAGTTCGAACTGGCTAAAGACAAGATCATGATGGGCGCCGAGCGCAAATCCATGGTCATGTCCGAGAAAGAGAAGCAGAACACCGCTTACCACGAGGCAGGTCACGCTATTGTTGGGCGCGTCGTGCCTGAGCATGACCCGGTCTATAAGGTGTCGATCATCCCGCGCGGTCGTGCGCTGGGTGTGACCATGTTTCTGCCGGAAGAAGATCGCTACAGCCTGTCCAAGCGTGCGTTGATCAGTCAGATCTGCTCGTTGTACGGCGGCCGTATTGCTGAAGAAATGACCTTGGGCTTCGACGGCGTCACCACCGGTGCGTCAAACGACATCATGCGTGCCAGCCAGATTGCACGGAACATGGTGACCAAGTGGGGCTTGTCGGAAAAACTCGGCCCGTTGATGTACGCAGAAGAAGAGGGCGAAGTGTTCCTCGGTCGCGGCGGTGGCGGTCAGGGTGCAAGCTTCTCCGGTGAGACAGCCAAGTTGATCGACTCCGAGGTGCGCAGCATCATTGATCAGTGCTACGGCACGGCGAAGCAGATCCTCACTGATAACCGTGACAAGCTCGACGCCATGGCTGATGCCTTGATGAAGTACGAAACGATCGACGCTGATCAGATCGACGACATCATGGCGGGTCGTACGCCTCGTGAACCTCGCGACTGGTCAGGCGGCGGCACCGGTACCTCCGGAACTCCTCCGGTGGCACAGGATCCGCGTCCGGAAACACCGATCGGCGGTCCGGCTGCTGACGTTTAAGGTTTGAAATGACTTCTGTTCAGTCCTCGACCCGGTTGCTTTGCGGCAATCGGGTTCTTGATTTGGCCCTGACGCACGTCATGGGTATTCTCAACGTCACTCCCGATTCGTTTTCTGATGGCGGCCAATTTAGCCAGCTCGACGCGGCCCTGCGCCACGCTGAGGCTATGGTGGCGGCCGGTGCGACGTTGATTGATGTCGGTGGCGAATCGACCCGGCCGGGTGCCAGGGTGGTTTCACCGCTGGAAGAGCTTGAGCGCGTAGCTCCGGTCGTCGAACGGATACACCGCGAGCTGGATGTAATTATCTCGGTCGACACTTCCACCCCGGCTGTCATGCGCGAAGCCGCGCGACTTGGTGCGGGGTTGATCAATGACGTGCGTTCTCTGCGGCGCGATGGCGCTCTGGATGCGGCTGCGGCCACTGGCCTGCCAGTCTGTCTGATGCATATGCTCGGTGAACCGGGCGACATGCAGGATAATCCGCAGTATCAGAACGTCACGAAAGAGGTGGGCGAGTTTCTCGCCGAGCGCATGGCTCAGTGTGCGTCGGTAGGAATTACGGCGGACCGGATCATCCTTGATCCGGGCTTTGGCTTCGCAAAAACCTTGCAGCACAATCTAAGCTTGTTCAAGCATATGGAGGCCTTGCATGCCTTGGGGCGGCCCCTGTTGGTCGGGGTCTCGCGAAAGAGCATGATAGGTCAGGCATTGAATCGTCCGGTTGGCGAGCGTCTGTATGGTGGTCTGGCGCTTGCAGCGCTGGCTTCGGTCAAGGGGGCGCGTATATTGCGCGTCCATGATGTGGCCGAAACCGTCGATGTGTTGCGAATGATCGCTGCAGTGGAATCAGCCGAATAAGAATGATGGAGCACTTATGACTAAAAAATACTTTGGCACCGACGGCATTCGTGGTCGGGTCGGCGAATATCCGATTACTCCTGACTTCATGCTCAAGCTCGGCTGGGCTGCTGGCATGGCGTTCCGCAAAATGGGCGCCTGCAAGGTATTGGTGGGCAAGGACACGCGGATCTCAGGCTATATGTTCGAATCTGCGCTCGAGGCCGGGCTTACGTCGGCAGGTGCCGATGTCATGCTCCTGGGTCCGATGCCGACACCGGCCATCGCCTACCTGACTCGTACCTTCCAGGCCGAAGCGGGCATCGTGATCAGTGCTTCGCACAACCCTCACGATGACAATGGCATCAAGTTTTTCTCCGGGAAGGGCACCAAGCTTCCTGATGAAGTCGAGCATATGATCGAAGAGTTGCTCGACACCCCGATGACCGTGGTTGAATCGAGCAAGATCGGCAAGGTATCGCGCATCAACGATGCTTCAGGCCGCTATATCGAATTCTGCAAAAGCAGCGTCCCGACCGGCACCAGCTTTGCGGGCCTGAAGATCGTGATCGACTGCGCTCACGGTGCGACCTACAAGGTGGCGCCTAGTGTATTCCGTGAGCTGGGGGCCGATGTCGTTGTGCTTTCTGCTCATCCTAACGGCCTGAACATCAATGAAAATTGCGGTTCGACCCATATGGGGCCGCTGCAAGCTGCTGTATTGGCCGAGCATGCTGATTTGGGTATCGCCTTTGATGGTGATGGTGACCGCGTTCAGATGGTTGATCATACCGGTACTGTTGTCGACGGTGATGAACTGCTGTTCATCATTGCTCGCGACCTGCATGAGCACGGCAAGTTGCAGGGCGGTGTGGTCGGTACGCTGATGAGTAACTTGGGGTTGGAATTGGCCCTGGCGGATCTCGCAATTCCTTTTGTGCGGGCCAATGTTGGCGACCGGTACGTAATCTCTGAGTTGCTGGAGCGCGATTGGCTGGTGGGTGGTGAGAATTCGGGCCACATTGTCTGCTTCAACCACACCACCACCGGTGACGCGATCATTGCCGCATTGCAGGTATTGATGGCGCTGAAGACCCGCTCCGAGGGGCTGGCGCAATCGCGTCAGGCGCTGCGCAAGTGCCCTCAGGTGCTGATCAATGTACGATTCGGCGGCGGTGCGAGCCCTCTTGAACATCCATCCGTCAAGGAGGCAAGCGAGCGCGTTACCAAGGCTATGGCGGGTCGTGGGCGCGTGCTGTTGCGCAAGTCCGGGACAGAGCCGTTGGTGCGGGTTATGGTCGAAGGCGAGGACGAAACACAGGTTCGCGGCTACGCCGAAGAGCTGGCAAAACTGGTTACTGAAGTTTCTGCCTGATTTCGGCTTGCCAGCCATGATTGTGTTGGGTAACATCTGCGCCCACTTTGACCGACGAGGTACAGCATGCGTCGCCCTATGGTAGCTGGTAACTGGAAGATGCACGGTACCCGCGCCAGCGTCGCTGAGCTGATCAATGGCCTTCGTCATCTGGCCTTGCCGAGCGATGTTGATGTAGCGGTATTCCCGCCTTGTTTGCATATCAATCAAGTGATTGATGGCTTGAAGGATGAGTCGATTTCGGTCGGCGCGCAGAACTCTGCGGTGGAATCCATGCAAGGTGCATTGACCGGTGAAGTTGCGCCGAGTCAGTTGGTGGATGCAGGTTGTTCCCTGGTGCTTGTCGGGCACTCCGAGCGCCGCCAGATAATGGGCGAGCAGGACGGAATGCTGATTCGCAAGTTCGCAGCGGCACAGGCATGTGGCTTGATTCCGGTGTTGTGCGTAGGGGAGACCCTTGAAGAGCGCGAGGCTGGAAAAACTCTTGAGGTTGTCGGGCGTCAGCTAGGCAGTATCATAGAAGAGCTGGGTGTTGGTGTCTTTGCAAAGGCAGTAATCGCTTACGAGCCGGTCTGGGCCATTGGTACCGGGCTGACTGCTTCGCCGCAACAGGCGCAGGATGTGCATGCAGCCATTCGCGCTCAGTTGGCGGCAGAGAATTCTGAGGTCGCACAAGGTGTGCGGCTTCTATACGGCGGCAGCGTGAAGGCGGCCAATGCGGTCGAACTGTTCGGCATGCCGGATATCGATGGGGGGCTCATTGGTGGGGCTTCCCTGAATGCAGATGAGTTCGGTGCGATTTGTCGCGCCGCGGGAAACTGAAAAAATGCTGGAAACAGTCGTAGTCGTTTTTCATCTGCTGGGTGCATTGGGCGTAGTTGCTCTGGTATTGCTGCAGCAGGGTAAAGGTGCGGATGCTGGCGCGTCTTTCGGAGCAGGTGCTTCAAATACTGTGTTCGGAAGCCAAGGTTCCTCTACCTTTCTTAGTAAGTTTACTGCTATACTTGCCGCCGGTTTCTTCATAACCAGCTTAGGGTTAGGTTACTTTGCTAAAGAGAAGGCTCACCAGCTGACTCAAGTAGGTTTGCCAAACCCGGCAGTGTTGGAAGTTCCAAAGCAACAACCGGCTTCTGATGATGTCCCGGTGCTTCAAGAGCAAAAGTCGGCTACTCCAGCGACTGACGTACCTCCAGCTCAAGAGCAAAAGTAAGAAGGGTTTCAAACGTAGTATTGCCGAGGTGGTGGAATTGGTAGACACGCAACCTTGAGGTGGTTGTGCCCATAGGGTGTAGGGGTTCGAGTCCCCTTCTCGGTACCAATTATCAGGAGAGCCCGCTGTTGCGGGCTTTCTTGTAGGTGGAAGGTTACATTGACCCTGTCAGGGATCGGTCGTATACTTCCGCCCCAGCTTTGTCGCGGGGTGGAGCAGTCTGGTAGCTCGTCGGGCTCATAACCCGAAGGTCGTCGGTTCAAATCCGGCCCCCGCAACCAGTTTAAGGAGCCCCTTTTAAGGGGCTTTTTGTTAGCTGGACACTTTCAACGCCGCTGTTCGACGGCGTTTCAAGGATGGGCGTTTCGCCCATTTTTTTATTTTGCACAGCATGCACATACATGCACGAGGGGGTTCAGGTGTCGAGCAAGCTAGAAGAGTTGCAGGCCTTGCTGGCCCCGGTGGTCGTGGCCCTAGGCTATGAATGCTGGGGTATTGAGTTTTCGGCTCAAGGTCGCCACTCAATGTTGCGCGTTTATATCGATAAAGAGGGCGGCGTGCTGGTGGACGATTGTGCCATCGTCAGCCGTCAGATCAGCGGTGTCCTGGATGTTGAAGATCCAATCGCCGTTGAATACACCCTTGAAGTTTCCTCGCCTGGCATGGAACGCCCGCTGTTCACTATTGAGCAGTTTGCAAAATTTGCCGGTGAACAAGTGAAGATCAAGCTGCGCTCGCCTTTTGAAGGCCGACGCAACTTTCAGGGCCTTCTGCGCGGTGTAGAAGAGCAGGACGTCGTGGTGCAGGTAGAAGACCATGAGTTCCTGTTGCCGATCGATATGATCGACAAGGCCAACATTATTCCCAGTTTTGACTGAGACGCGGATCCCGCGGATCCAATGGCTTGCGAAAGGCGAGGCGTACGATGAGCAAAGAAGTACTGCTGGTTGTTGAGTCGGTATCCAATGAAAAGGGCGTACCGGCAACCGTAATTTTTGAAGCGCTGGAGCTGGCCCTGGCCACTGCTACCAAAAAACGTTTCGAGGACGAAGTCGATCTGCGTGTGGAAATCAATCGCCACACCGGTGCTTACGAGACATTCCGTCGCTGGACGGTCGTCGAAGAAGCAGACCTGGACGATCCGGCCATCGAAACCTGGCCGAGCAAGGTTGCAGAAACGCATCCTGGAGCCCAGGTTGGCGATGTAGTCGAAGAAAAGATCGAATCCATCGAGTTCGGCCGCATCGCTGCACAGACTGCCAAGCAAGTCATTGTGCAGAAAGTTCGCGAAGCCGAGCGCGCTCAAGTCGTTGATGCCTATCGCGAGCGCCTGGGGGAAATCATCTCCGGCACCGTGAAGAAAGTGACCCGCGACAACGTGATCGTCGACCTGGGCAACAACGCTGAAGCGTTGCTGGCTCGCGAAGACATCATTTCTCGCGAAACCTTCCGGGTTGGCGTGCGTCTGCGTGCGCTGCTCAAGGAAATCCGCACCGAGAACCGCGGCCCACAGTTGATCCTGTCGCGTACCGCGCCGGAAATGCTGATCGAGTTGTTCCGCATCGAAGTGCCGGAAATTGCTGAAGGCCTGATCGAAGTAATGGCCGCATCCCGTGACCCGGGTTCGCGTGCCAAGATTGCGGTCCGCTCCAAGGACAAACGCATCGACCCGCAAGGCGCTTGCATCGGTATGCGCGGTTCGCGCGTCCAGGCAGTGTCGGGTGAGTTGGGCGGTGAGCGTGTGGACATCGTCCTGTGGGACGACAACCCGGCTCAGTTCGTGATCAATGCAATGTCGCCGGCTGAAGTGGCGGCAATTATCGTTGACGAAGATGCCCATGCAATGGACATCGCCGTTGGCGCAGACAATCTGGCTCAGGCCATTGGTCGGGGTGGTCAGAACGTGCGTCTGGCTAGCCAGTTGACTGGCTGGACCCTGAACGTGATGACCGAATCGGACATCCAGGCTAAGCAGCAAGCAGAAACCGGCGACATCCTGCGCAACTTCATCGACGAGCTGGAAGTCGACGAAGACCTGGCACAGGTGCTGGTAGATGAAGGCTTTACCAGCCTGGAAGAGATTGCCTACGTACCGTTGGAAGAAATGCTCAACATCGACGGCTTTGACGAAGAAACCGTCAACGAGCTTCGCGCTCGCGCCAAGGATCGTTTGTTGACCAAAGCCATCGCTACTGAGGAAAAGCTGGCAGACGCCCATCCGGCCGAAGACCTGCTCTCGCTTGAGGGTATGGACAAGGATTTGGCGATGGAACTGGCGGTGCGCGGCGTAATTACCCGCGAAGACCTGGCCGAGCAGTCTATTGACGACCTGCTCGACATCGACGGCATTGACGATGATCGTGCCGGCAAGTTGATCATGGCCGCCCGAGCCCACTGGTTCGAGTAATTAGGCGCGGCCTGAGGAGAGAAGTGCATGACGCAAGTCACGGTGAAACAACTGGCCGATGAGGTCAAAACACCGGTAGAGCGCCTGTTGCAGCAGATGCGTGAGGCAGGTCTGCCGCACACCGCCGCCGAAGAACATGTGACTGACAGTGAGAAGCAATCTTTGCTGACTCACTTGAAAAGCAGCCACAAGGCGAAAGTGGAAGAACCACGCAAGATCACGCTGCAGCGTAAAACCACCAGCACCCTGCGTGTTGCTGGCAGCAAAAGCATCAGCGTTGAAGTCCGTAAAAAGAAAGTTTTCGTACAGCGCAGCCCGGAAGAAATCGAAGCCGAGCGCAAACGCGAACTGGAAGAACGTCGCGCAGTAGAAAATGCTGCACGTCAGAAGGCTGAAGAAGAAGCCAAGCGTCGCGCCGAAGAAGAAGCGCGTCGCCAGCCTGCTGCTGCGCAATCCGCTACTAACGACGCCGTTGCAGCACCTGCTGCAGTTGCCGAGCCAGTACGTGAAAGCGCGCCGGTTGTGGCTGCTGCACCAGCGCCGTCTGCCGATGTTCGCAACAAGCAGAACGAACAGCGCCGTCCGGACAAACCACGTGCCGACGATAACAGTCGTCGTGGCAGTGGCGATGGTGAGCGCAAAAACGCTCCGCATCGTGCTTCGGTCAAGGAAAAAGCGCCTGCTCCACGCGTTGCCCCACGTACTACCGACGAAGAAAGCGATGGCTTCCGTCGCGGTGGTCGCGGCAAGGCCAAGCTGAAGAAACGCAACGCTCACGGTTTCCAGAGCCCAACCGGCCCTGTTGTGCGCGAAGTGAAGATCGGCGAGACCATCACTGTTGGCGATCTCGCCCAGCAGATGTCGGTCAAGGCTGCTGAAATCATCAAGTTCATGTTCAAACTGGGTACTCCAGCGACCATCAACCAGGTACTGGATCAGGAAACTGCCCAACTGGTTGCTGAAGAGCTGGGCCACAAAGTGACCCTGGTCAGCGACACCGCCCTGGAAGATTCCCTGGCCGAGTCCCTGAAGTTTGAAGGTGAAGCGTTCTCCCGTGCACCAGTCGTGACCGTAATGGGCCACGTTGACCACGGTAAGACCTCGCTGCTCGACTATATCCGTCGTGCCAAGGTAGCTGCCGGCGAAGCCGGTGGTATCACCCAGCACATCGGTGCGTACCACGTTGAAACCGAACGCGGCATGGTCACCTTCCTCGACACCCCGGGTCACGCCGCGTTTACCGCAATGCGTGCTCGTGGTGCCAAGGCGACCGACATCGTGATCCTGGTGGTTGCAGCGGACGACGGCGTAATGCCGCAGACCGTTGAAGCCGTTCAGCACGCCAAGGCTGCCGGTGTTCCGCTGGTTGTTGCAGTGAACAAAATCGACAAGCCGGGCGCTGATCTCGATCGCATCCGTAGCGAGTTGTCGGTTCACGGCGTGACTTCGGAAGAGTGGGGCGGCGACACCCCGTTCGTATCGGTTTCGGCGAAAGTCGGTACTGGCGTGGACGAGTTGCTCGAAGCTGTTCTGCTGCAAGCTGAAGTTCTGGAACTGAAAGCGACTCCTTCGGCCCCTGGCCGTGGCGTTGTGGTTGAATCGCGTCTCGACAAAGGTCGTGGCCCGGTTGCGACCGTTCTGGTTCAAGACGGTACCCTGCGCCAAGGCGACATGGTGCTGGTCGGTTCGAACTATGGCCGCGTTCGCGCCATGCTCGACGAGAACGGCAAGCCAATCAAGGAAGCGGGTCCTTCCATCCCTGTCGAGATTCTCGGCCTGGACGGTACCCCGGACGCTGGCGACGAGATGAGCGTAGTTGCTGACGAGAAGAAAGCCCGTGAAGTGGCTCTGTTCCGTCAAGGCAAGTTCCGCGAAGTCAAACTGGCCCGTGCTCACGCTGGCAAGCTTGAAAACATCTTCGAGAACATGGGTCAGGAAGAGAAGAAGACGCTCAACATCGTCCTCAAATCCGACGTCCGTGGTTCGCTGGAAGCGTTGAACGGTGCCTTGAACGGCCTGGGTAACGACGAAGTGCAAGTGCGTGTTGTCGGTGGCGGTGTCGGTGGTATCACCGAGTCCGACGCCAACCTGGCACTGGCCTCCAACGCTGTACTGTTCGGCTTCAACGTGCGTGCCGATGCTGGCGCTCGCAAGATCGTCGAGCAGGAAGGTCTGGATATGCGTTACTACAACGTGATCTACGACATCATCGAAGACGTCAAGAAAGCCCTCACCGGTATGCTGGGCAGCGATGTTCGCGAGAACATCCTGGGTACCGCTGAAGTGCGTGACGTGTTCCGTTCGCCGAAGTTTGGCGCGATCGCCGGTTGCATGGTTATCGAAGGTGTTGTTCACCGTAACCGTCCAATCCGTGTACTGCGTGAAGACATCGTTATCTTCGAAGGCGAGCTGGAATCCCTGCGCCGCTTCAAGGATGACGCTTCCGAAGTACGTGCCGGCATGGAATGCGGTATCGGCGTGAAGAGCTACAACGACGTCAAAGTCGGTGACAAGATCGAAGTCTTCGAGAAGGTTCAGGTTGCTCGCAGCCTCTAACTCGCGCACTTCAAGGGCCACGATGAGCCGCCGCATGCAGATGCGCGGCACAGCGTCAGGACTCTAAACGCAACGCCCGGTCTGGCTTTTGTCAGGCCGGGCGTTTGCCGCTTTCAGACCCTTCGGGTTTCACCGTGGGGCAGTAACAGGTAACAAGACATGGCAAAAGAATACAGCCGTACCCAACGTATCGGCGATCAGATGCAGCGTGAGCTGGCACAGCTGATCCGTCGTGAAGTCAAAGACCCGCGCGTCGGCCTGGTCACCATTACCGCTGTTGAAGTCAGCCGTGACGTCGGTCACGCCAAGATCTTCATCACCGTGATGGGTCAGGACAACGCAGAAGACATCGCGCAAAGCATCAAGGTGCTCAACTCCGCCGCCGGTTTCCTGCGTATGCAGTTGGCTCGCGAAATGAAGTTGCGCAGCGTTCCGCAGCTGCACTTCCACTACGACGAAAGTGTCGTGCGTGGCGCTCATCTGTCGGCATTGATCGAACGTGCAGTTGCTGAAGACAATCAGCATCCGGTTGCGGCAGAAGCCGAAGACACCAAGGAGTAATCGGTGGCTCAGGTCAAACGTATCCGTCGTAACGTCAGCGGCATCATCCTGCTCGACAAGCCGCTGGGGTTCACCTCCAATGCGGCGTTGCAGAAGGTCCGCTGGCTGCTGAACGCCGAGAAGGCCGGGCACACCGGCAGTCTCGATCCGCTGGCCACCGGCGTGTTGCCGTTGTGCTTCGGTGAGGCCACCAAGTTTTCGCAATACCTGCTCGATTCCGACAAGGGTTACGAGACCCTGGCGCAACTGGGCAAGACCACCACCACGGCCGATGCCGAGGGTGATGTTTTGCTGGAACGCCCGGTGACCGTTGGTCGCGCCGATGTCGAAGCAGTACTGCCGAAATTTCGTGGGCAAATCAGTCAGATACCGCCCATGTACTCGGCGCTCAAACGTGATGGCCAGCCGTTGTACAAGCTGGCCCGGGCAGGTGAAGTAGTGGAGCGCGAACCGCGTTCTGTTACTATTACGCGCTTGGAATTACTGGCCTTTGAAGGTGATACTGCGCGGCTTGCAGTGGATTGCACCAAAGGTACCTATATCCGCACCCTGGTGGAGGATATCGGTGAGCAACTCGGTTGTGGCGCTTACGTTGCTGAACTGCGACGTACCCAGGCCGGGCCTTTCACGCTGGCCCAGACGGTCACGCTGGAAGAGTTGGAAGCGGTACATGCCGAAGGCGGCAACGAAGCGGTCGACCGCTTCCTGATGCCATCGGACAGCGGCCTGCTGGATTGGCCACTGTTGCAGTTCTCGGAGCACAGCTCGTTCTACTGGCTTAACGGCCAACCGGTACGAGCCCCGGATGCACCGAAGTTCGGCATGGTACGGGTACAGGATCACAATGGTCGCTTCATCGGTATCGGTGAAGTGAGCGAAGACGGGCGCATCGCGCCACGTCGACTGATTCGGTCAGAATGACCGAACGAGGGTGGCTGTTAACAGGCACGGTCACTACTCATTTTTAGATACAGGGATTTGTCCCTGGCCTGTTGAAGCTGTTTCTTTGAAACAGTTTCCTGATAAAAGGATTGCCTCATGGCTCTCGACGTTCAAGAAAAAGCTCAAATCGTAGCTGACTACCAGCAAGCTGTTGGTGACACTGGTTCGCCAGAAGTGCAAGTTGCACTGCTGACCCACAACATCAACAAGCTGCAAGGTCACTTCAAGGCCAACGGTAAAGATCACCACTCCCGTCGTGGTCTGATCCGCATGGTAAACCAGCGTCGTAAGCTGCTGGACTACCTGAAAGGCAAGGATCTGGGTCGTTATCAGACTCTGATCGGTCGCCTGGGTCTGCGTCGCTAATAAGCGATTGCGCTAGAGGTTGGTTGTCTGTCGTACGTCAGTGGGTTTCCCGCTGGCGCATGGCAGGCTCCCAGCCTCAAGTTTTATCTGGATACCTGCTTTACCTGGACAATGACAGTCGGGCCGATTCCCGGCGTTGCCCAAGAATTTCGCAAGAAGACAAGTTCCCCAAGAGCCACAAAAGAAGGTAGGACACCGTGAACCCGGTAATCAAAAAATTCCAGTTCGGTCAGTCGACCGTTACCCTCGAGACTGGCCGTATCGCCCGTCAGGCCTCCGGCGCAGTATTGGTCACCGTTGACGACGACGTCAGCGTGTTGGTGACTGTGGTCGGCGCCAAGCAAGCCGATCCAGGCAAGGGCTTCTTCCCTCTGTCTGTTCACTACCAGGAAAAAACTTACGCTGCCGGTAAGATCCCTGGCGGTTTCTTCAAGCGTGAAGGCCGTCCTTCCGAGAAAGAAACCCTGACTTCCCGACTGATCGACCGTCCGATCCGTCCGCTGTTCCCAGAAGGCTTCATGAACGAAGTGCAGGTTGTCTGCACCGTCGTTTCCACCAGCAAGAAGACCGATCCGGACATCGCTGCGATGATCGGTACCTCGGCTGCGCTGGCCATCTCCGGCATTCCTTTCGATGGCCCGATCGGCGCTGCCCGCGTTGCGTTCCACGAAAGCACCGGCTACCTGCTGAACCCGACTTACGAACAACTGAAAGCTTCGAGCCTGGACATGGTCGTTGCCGGTACTTCGGAAGCCGTTCTGATGGTTGAATCGGAAGCCAAAGAGCTGACCGAAGACCAGATGCTGGGCGCGGTACTGTTTGCTCACGACGAGTTCCAGGTCGTGATCAACGCCGTTAAAGAACTGGCCGCTGAAGCTGCCAAGCCGACCTGGACCTGGGCTCCACAGCCAGAAGCCACTGCTCTGCTGGGCGCTATCCGTGCCGAGTTCGGCGACGCGATCTCCCAGGCTTACACCATCACCATCAAGGCCGACCGTTACGCTCGCCTGGGTGAGCTGAAAGACCAGGTAGTTGCCAAGCTGTCCGGTGAAGAAGGTCAGCCTTCCTCCAGCGAAGTCAAAGCGGCTTTCGGCGAAATCGAATACCGCACCGTTCGCGAAAACATCGTTAACGGCAAGCCACGTATCGACGGTCGCGACACCAAGACCGTACGTCCGCTGAACATCGAAGTCGGTGTTCTGCCGAAGACCCACGGTTCGGCTCTGTTCACCCGTGGCGAAACTCAGGCTCTGGTTGTTGCAACTCTGGGTACTGCCCGTGACGCACAGCTGCTGGACACCTTGGAAGGCGAGAAAAAAGACCCGTTCATGCTGCACTACAACTTCCCTCCGTTCTCGGTAGGTGAGTGTGGTCGCATGGGTGGCGCTGGTCGTCGCGAAATCGGTCACGGCCGTCTGGCTCGTCGTTCGGTTCAGGCCATGCTGCCTGCTGCCGACGTGTTCCCGTACACCATCCGTGTTGTGTCGGAAATCACCGAGTCCAACGGTTCGAGCTCCATGGCTTCGGTCTGCGGCGCTTCCCTGGCTCTGATGGATGCCGGCGTTCCGATGAAGGCACCGGTTGCCGGTATCGCCATGGGCCTGGTTAAAGAAGGCGAGAAGTTCGCCGTCCTGACCGACATCCTGGGTGACGAAGACCACCTGGGCGACATGGACTTCAAAGTAGCCGGTACCGCCAAAGGTGTTACCGCGCTGCAGATGGACATCAAGATCAAAGGCATCACCGAAGAAATCATGGAGATCGCTCTGGGCCAAGCCCTGGAAGCGCGCCTGAACATTCTCGGTCAGATGAACCAGATCATTGGCCAGTCGCGTACCGAACTGTCGGAAAACGCTCCGACCATGATCGCGATGAAAATCGACACCGACAAAATCCGTGATGTCATCGGTAAAGGCGGCGCGACCATTCGTGCGATCTGTGAAGAGACCAAGGCTTCGATCGACATCGAAGACGACGGCTCGATCAAGATCTTCGGCGAAACCAAGGAAGCGGCTGAAGCAGCACGTCAGCGCGTTCTGGGCATCACCGCTGAAGCTGAAATCGGCAAGATCTACGTCGGTAAGGTTGAGCGCATCGTCGACTTCGGCGCATTCGTCAACATCCTGCCTGGCAAGGACGGTCTGGTTCACATCTCGATGCTGAGCGACGCTCGCGTAGAGAAAGTGACCGACATCCTGAAAGAAGGCCAGGAAGTGGAAGTACTGGTACTGGACGTGGACAACCGCGGCCGTATCAAGCTGTCCATCAAAGACGTAGCAGCAGCCAAGGCTTCGGGCGTTTAATCACTCCCCACGCCTGACCGCTTCAACGTTATAAAAAATGCCCCGCAGTGAAAACTGCGGGGCATTTTTTTGTCTGCGAAACAGCGCGTGAAGTTGCTGGCGCTTGAACCCGGTGCTAGGTTTAGCGCACCGCCCGTGTAGCTCAGTCGGTAGAGCAGCGCACTCGTAACGCGAAGGTCGCAGGTTCGACTCCTGTCTCGGGCACCATCCCCTGTTATTTCACCTTTCTGCTCAGATCTTCCACGGTCCGTTTGAGCTGATCCAGTTGATTGTCCTGATCGCTGACTTCCCGCTTCAGGCTGGACAAGTCGCTGGAGCTCGAGCTGGAACTCGATCCGGCACTGCGCTTGAGGTCTTCTACCTGGCTGGCAAGCCTTTTCAGGTCGTTTTCCTGTTCGCTGACTGTGCGCTTGAGGTCGGTCACTTCGCTGGCGTTGGCGCTGGAGCTCGAACCGTTGTGGCGCTTGAGTTCTTCGATAAGGCGCGCCTGTTCACTGACGGTTTTTTTCAGAACTTCCAGATCAGCCGTGCTGGTTTTAACAATTCTTTGTAATTGTTCCACTGCTTCGATACTAACGTCGGATCTGACCATCACGTCTGTGCCGTAATAGTTATGGTAAACGAGGAATTTATCGGAAGAAGAAGCGCTGTCGGATTTGTACTCCAAACCGGCCTGAGCGGTATTGGGCAGTGCCAGGCTTCCAAGAAGCAGGGCAGCCATGCCGGTTGCAAACAGGGTAGACGGACGCTTTGAAAAATTGCGCATCACCGGGTTCCTTGTGAAGTGCCTAGATGGCACATCGCTATGACTTTGCCTTTTGAACGTTGTTCCTGGGTATCGAAGGAAAATTTTCAGAAAGTGCGATCAGCGGTTTTTTTGTAGATTTGATGTAAAGAGTCGTATAAATCGTCCGCCAAAGGTCCTATATTCGGACTTTGCACACGTACCACTTTGCAGTTTTCAGATGATCCCCGAATGGTTCTGAAGGCCAGACAAACCGGGCTTCAAACGGTTTTTTGCGTCAGAGAGATCCTTGATGATCCAGATCCATCTTCCATTCCCCAGATCAAAGAGAACGCCATGACCGTTAAAGAATTGACCCAAGAAGCCAGACACGCAGAAGCGCTGAAGAAGTACTTGCTGGAATCGCCCCAGCTAGCCGAAGAGATCAAGGACTTGCCTGCCGACGATCAGAAAGACCAGATCCAGTGGGCGTTCGAGGATGAGGCAGAATCCCAGGGCTTGCAGCCGTGGGAGCTGACGCTCAAGTACACCTCAACCCCTGAAGAGTTCGAGGCTGCGCGCCTTGTTCTGCACAAGGAGGCTGCCGAGGTGTTGGGCGTCGAGTGGGAAGAGTACTGCGAGATGAATAATCTGGTGGTCTGATAAAAACGCCAGCCTCACGAGGCTGGCGTTTTTCATTCACGCAGGCGTTATCAGAGGCTCAGACGCATCGACAGATCGACAGCCTTCACATCCTTGGTCATCGCACCAATCGAGATGTAATCCACCCCGGTCTCGGCAATCGGTAGCAGCGTGCTTTCGTTGATGCCGCCGCTGGCCTCCAGTTTCGCCTTGCCGCCGTTCAGGCGCACGGCTTCGCGCATGTCATCCAGACTCAACTCATCGAGCATGATGATGTCGGCACCGGCCGCCAGGGCTTCCTTCAGCTCGTCCAGGCTTTCCACTTCGATCTCCACCGGTTTGCCCGGGGCAATCTTGTGCGCGGCTTTGATGGCCTCCGGGATGCCACCGCAGGCGGCAATATGGTTTTCCTTGATCAGGAAGGCGTCGTACAGGCCGATGCGGTGGTTGTGGCAACCGCCGCAGGTCACGGCGTACTTCTGCGCCAGACGCAGTCCCGGCAAGGTTTTACGGGTGTCGAGCAACTTCACCTGGGTCTCGGCCACGTAATCCGCCAGGTACTGCGCGCGCGTGGCCACGCCAGAAAGCAACTGCAGGAAGTTCAGTGCACTGCGTTCGCCCGTCAGTAGCGAGCGCGCCGGGCCTTCGAGGTGGAACAGCACCTGATTGGGTTTCACCCGCTCGCCATCGCGCACCTGCCAGTGCACCGCAACACGTGGGTCCAGCTGCCGAAACACAGTATCAACCCAGGCTGTGCCGCAGATGACGGCAGCGTCGCGGGTGATGATCGTGGCTTTGGCCAGGCGTTCGGCCGGGATCAGCTGTGCGGTGATGTCGCCGCTGCCGATGTCTTCGAGCAACGCACGGCGCACGTTGGCTTCGATTTCGGCGGTCAAATCGGCGAGACGTAGATTCGGCATAACGGACTCCACAAACAAAGTGGCCCGATTATAGGGCCATGGCGCTGGGCAACCCAAGGCATCAGAGGCGTTCCCATCGCTCTGAAACCTGCATTTGGTCGATTCGCCTGATCAATCGGCCCTGAGTCAGCGTCTGCCAAAGTGTCTATTTCAATGTGAAACGCAGAGTCTGCTGGTAGAGGGGACATCTTTTGCAAGATAATCCGCCTTGCTTTTGACGTCATGGCTTTGACGTGGATTTGAATGGACGACTTCGAAGACTCACCGTTTCAGGAGGCCTGAATGCACAACGACGGGAATGTAGTGCCTTTGCACAAGGTTGCTACCGACCAGGCGACTCACTCGCCGCTCGCCCGCCTGCCTGTGATTCTGCTTCAGGTTCGCGACAAGGCCGCCCAACAGCTCAGGCATGGCTTGCAGGAACTGTTCGATAACGCCGACGACACGCTGTTCGAGATGGCCGACCGGGCCCGCAATGACATCGAACAGAACCTCTTCTTCAAAGCCATGCGCGACTTGCGCCTCAAGCGCAAAAACATCGAGCGCGGCTTTCTCGAACAATTCTTCGAGGCTTTTGTCAGCCTCACCCAGTACGACACCACTCAGTCTGCCTTGCCCCAGGCGTTGGCCTTCGACGCCTCGGTGGGGCAGCCCAATGACGACATGGAGCGCAGCGTGGCAGTGGAGGCGATGGTCAGCAAAGTGCTGAACCGCGACGGCTTCGCCCTGGACCAACTGACCGCCCGACTCAGCGCACTGCTGGGCAGGGAACTGCTCGATCAGCACAATCCCATGGGGCCGGCGATGCTCTGCGAGTACTTTATGCAGGCCGGGCGCAACCTGGGGGTGGAGATCAAGGTCAAGCTGATCATCCTCAAACTGTTCGAACGCTATGTGCTCAGGGATGCCAATCAGCTCTACGCCGAAGCCAATCAGTTGCTGGCCGCCACCGGTGTGCTGCCCGACCTCAAGCCCGCCCCTGCGCGTCGGTCCACGGATCGTGCGGCTGCCAGCGTCGGTACTGAACCCGCACAGGCCAACACTCGTGTCGGTGGCCCGCCGATCGACGACAGCGTGCAGGAGGTTTTCGCGGCGTTGCAGGAGTTGCTGTTTCACGTGCGTGGCAGTGTCGCGCCAACGCTCGAAGCCAGTGCCCAGACCCAGCCGATTTCCACCCGTGACCTAATGCGCCTGCTCTCGCACTTGCAGCAATACGTGCCGGCGCCGGCAGCCCAGGATGACTTCGATCTGCGAAACCAGCTCGAACAGCTGCTGACCCGGGTCAGCGTTAAAAGCGGCAAGTCACGCGTGGTCGGGGTGGCTGACGAAGACGTGATCAACCTGATTGCCATGCTCTTCGAATGCATCCTCGATGACCGCAACCTGCCGGACTCGCTCAAGGCGTTGATCGGCCGTTTGCAGATTCCGATGCTGAAAGTGGCGGTGCTCGACAAGAGCTTCTTCAGCCGCAGCAGTCACCCGGCCCGGCGCCTGCTCAATGAAATCGCCACCGCAGCCATGGGCTGGGGCGAGTGCGATGACCATGAGCGCGACAGCCTGTATCTGCGCATCGAGCAAGTGGTGCAACGGTTGCTGAACGATTTTGTCGATGATCCGGCGGTCTTTTCCGAATTGCTCGCGGATTTTCTCGCCTTCACCAGCGACGAGCGCCGTCGCAGCGAGCTGCTGGAGCAACGTACCCGTGACGCCGAAGAAGGCCGCGCCAGGACTGAACTGGCCCGTCAGCGCGTCGAACAGGTGCTGAATCAGGCCTTGTTGGGCAAAGTATTGCCGCAACGGGTGGTGGTGTTTGTTCAGGAAGCGTGGAGCCAGGTGTTGCTGCTGACCTGTCTCAAGCACGGCGATCAGTCGGCCGAGTGGCACGCCGATGTGCAGTCCATGGAGCAATTGATCTGGAGCGTGCAGCGTCATGATGAACCCGATGCGAGCCTGCGCTTGTTGGCGCTGGTGCCAGGGTTACTCAAGTCGTTGCGCGACGGGCTGAGCAGTTCGGCCTTCGATCCGTTCGCCACCAGCGAATTTTTCAGTGAGCTGGAAGCCTTGCACGTTCAGCTGTTCGAACGTCCAGGGCAAAAGCTTGCACAGTCTGTCGATACACCGGTAATGGTCGAAGTGCGGCAGCAAGTCGTCCTGCGAACCGCGGACGAAGGGCCGGTCGATACGGCTTCAGTGCGCTTGCCTGAGGACGATGCCGGTCTGCTTCAGGTCGATCAACTGCGGTTGGGGGGCTGGGTCGAGTTTCAGGAAGACGAGGAAAACACCCTTCGTTGCAAGCTGGCGGCGATCATTGAAGCCACCGGCAAGTACATTTTCGTCAACCGCACCGGGATGAAAGTGCTGGAGCGCAGCCGCACCGGTCTGGCGCTGGAATTCCGTCGTGGCGCGGTGCGCGCGCTGGACGACACCTTGCTGTTCGACCGGGCGCTGGAGTCGGTGATCGGCAACCTGCGGCGCCTCAATCGCGGCAAGTGATCGCGCCCCGAGGGTCTATCGCGGCATACTGGGCGCCTACACAGTCGTCGTTGAAGGAACCTTTATGCAGTTGGACCCCGCGAGCGGTTGGTGTCAGGGCGTAGATATTTGCCCCTCGCCCAACTTCAATGCGCGCCCCTCGGGCGAAATTTCCCTGCTGGTGATCCACAACATCAGCCTGCCGCCGGCGCAGTTCGCTACCGGCAAGGTGCAGGAATTTTTCCAGAATCGTCTGGATGTCACGGAGCATCCCTACTTTGAAGGGATCGCCGACCTGCGTGTGTCTGCGCATTTTCTGATCGAACGTGACGGCACCGTCACTCAGTTTGTCTCTTGTCTTGAGCGTGCCTGGCATGCCGGCGTCTCGAGTTTTGAAGGCCGGGAAACCTGTAACGATTTTTCCGTGGGCATCGAACTTGAAGGCACGGATGATCTGCCGTTCACCGACGCTCAGTATCAAGCGTTGACGACCTTGACCCGACAGTTGCAAAGCGCCTTCACGGCCATCACCGCACAGCGCATTTGCGGGCATAGCGACATCGCACCCGGGCGCAAAACCGATCCGGGGCCGGCGTTCGACTGGGCACGCTATCGCGCCGCCCTGGCAAAAGCTGCTCTGGAAGATAAGGAGTAACAATGAGTTTTCTGGTGTTGCTGTTGGCGGTCTGGATCGAGAAGTTCTCGGCCCTGCGTCATCGGATTCAGCGCGATGGTGGATGGGTTCGCGAGCTGAACAAGCTTGAGGTCAGTCCGCGTCTGGCGAAAAGTCCGTGGCTGGTTTTGGTGATCCTGGTGTTGTTGCCAGTGGCACTGCTGGGTTTGCTGCTGCTGGTACTGGACCCGGTGGCTTACGGTCTGCTGGCGTTGCCGGTGCACCTGCTGGTGGTGATTTACAGTCTCGGTCGCGGTGATCTGTTGGCCGGTCTCGGGCCGTTTCGCGATGCCTGGCGCCGGGAAGACCTGCAAGCGGCCGCTCATGTGGCGAACCGCGACCTGGGGATCTGCGCCGATAGCGGCGAACAACTGCTGGAACGGGTCGAAGGGCATCTGCTGTGGGAGGCTTATCAGAGCTTTTTCGCGGTGATTTTCTGGTACTTCCTGCTGGGTCCGGTCGCCGCCCTGAGCTATCGACTGCTGGCCCTGGCCGAAGAACACGGGCAGAACCCGGCCGTGGTCGAGCGCGCGGCAAAACTGCGTCATGCGTTCGACTGGGTGCCGGTGCGTTTGTTGGCGGCGAGTTTTGCGTTGGTCGGCAACTTTGTCGCGGTCAGCCGAGTGATGTTGCACGAACTGCTGAACTGGAACATCAGCGCCGCCCAATTGATCGAGAAGGTCGGGCTGGTGGCCGGTGAAATCCCGGCACCGGTGGTCGGGCCTGACGGCATCAACAGCCTCGACCGGATCTGGGAACTGTTGCTGCGCGCGGCGGTGCTCTGGTACGCCGGTTTTGCGTTGTGGACCGTCCTTCCGTAAGCACACTGATCCCCTGTAATTGGATGGACTCG
>NZ_LACH01000002.1:354059-376496 GCF_000968015.1 Pseudomonas fluorescens | reverse complement strand
CAAAACCCACTACAAGCCAAGGCCCAAAGATCGTTTCAGCCTGAAGTACTACATGAATAAACTAATCAAGAAGAAAAACTAAACTACAAAACAAGGACGATCATGGACATTCGGTTGACGGAAGCCAAAGACTGGATGTTTTTGAAGCAAGTCCGTCTCGCTGCACTTCTGGACACGCCGACGGCGTTTGGTGTGAGTTACCAAACGGCCGTTCAATACAGTGACGAGCAGTGGAAAGAACGCGCTTCGTCAGCGGCCGGACCGGAATTCTGGTTGGCCATCAAGGACGATAAACCGGTGGGGATGATCGGTGCGGGAGTCAGTCAAGCGAATCGCTATAACCTGATCGGAATGTGGGTTGAACCCGCTGCACGTGGTTCTGGGGTGGCAGCTCGGCTTGTTGAGGCGGTGAAATCTCGCGCGATCGGCAAAGGGCATGATCGCGTTTTTCTCGATGTCTCCCCGGACAATGCAAGAGCCTCGAACTTCTATCTAAAGCAGGGTTTCTCTTTCATCGATGAATGGGAACCTTTGGCCAGTCATCCGCATATCAGGGTTCAGACCATGCTTTGGACTGTACGGAACTGACTAACAGACGGATCGGGGTCGCCAATACCGACCCCAAACGGCCTCTCAACACGCCCACGTTTGCCCGAGCGTCTCCAGACCAGACTTTTGCAGATCCTGCGCGCTCATCACAATACGGAACTTGCAGGTGGCGTTGAAGTTGAGAAAAAAGGGTTCCGCAAAAGCGGGGATGTCGGAGGGGTCTTGTACGTCGACCACAAAAATCCCACCACGTTTGCCATCTTGCTCGGTAAAGTACGCCGCCTCCGGCTTGATACTGGTCAGGATGCGTTCAATAACCTCGCCCACCTTCCCCGCTTTGACGAGGGAGTTGAAGGGTTCGTTAGGGCACTCGACCATCAGTAACATCCTCATCATTCAATCCTCTGTTCAACGTGCAACCTTGTAGTGTCTTTAAGAATAGCGAAGCGCGAGTTAACCCTCGTGCCGGGTTACAGGCGGTCATGAAACGTGGCGATGTCGGGCCAAAAGCGGTCAATTTCGCTCCATTTCGTCTACCCTCACAAAGCGCCATGCAGCCATCAGCTTGTGCCTGGCGTATCGACATTTTTGCCTTAATGCACCGGAGAACTTTCATGCTCAACCGTACCCTGGCATTGGCTGTCGGCTTGACACTGTCTTTTTCTACCCTGTTGGCGCAGGCCGCCGACACCCTGAAAGTCAGCGCGATTCCCGATGAAGCCCCGACCGAACTGCTGCGCAAGTTCAAGCCGCTGGGCACCTACCTGGAACAACAATTGGGCATGAAGGTCGAGTTCGTTCCCGTGAGCGACTATCCGGCCGTGGTCGAGGCGCTGGCCACTGACCGAATTGATATGGCCTGGCTGGGTGGCTTCACATTCGTGCAGGCACGCCTGAAAACCGGCAATGCCATTCCGCTGGTACAGCGCGAACAGGACGCCCAGTTCACCAGCAAATTCATCACCGCCGACCCGGCCGTCAAATCCCTCGCCGACCTCAAGGGCAAGACCTTCGCCTTCGGCTCGGTGTCATCCACTTCAGGCAGTCTCATGCCGCGCTATTTCATGCTGAAGGACGGCATCAAACCGGAAACCTATTTCAGTCGCGTGGGCTATTCCGGCGCCCATGACGCCACTGTTGCCTGGGTCCAGGCCGGCAAGGTGGACGCCGGGGTACTGAACGCCAGCGTGTGGGAAAAACTGGTCGCCGCCGGCAAGGTCGACACCACCAAGGTCAGAGTGTTTGCGACCACCCCGGCCTACTACGACTACAACTGGACCGTGCGCGGGACCCTCGACCCGGCGTTGGCGGCCAAAATCAAGGCAGCCTTTCTGGCGCTCGATCCGGCGAACCCGAAGGACAAGGAGATTCTGGATCTGCAGGCCGCCAGCCGATTCATCGAAACCAAACCTGAGAATTACAAGGGCATCGAGGAAGCCGCACGCGCCGCCGAACTGCTCAAATGACGCTGCATCTGACCCAGGTCAGCCTTACCCACACCAACGGCGTCCAGGCGCTGCGCGGCGTGGACCTGCACATCGGTGCCAGCGAACAGGTCGCCATCATCGGTCCGTCCGGCGCGGGCAAGTCGAGCCTGCTCAACCTGCTGGCCACCGCCCTGCGACCGGACAATGGTGAGCTGCAGGTGCTCGGCGAGCGCGCCTGGCAGCTGTCTGCCCGTGAACGCCAGCGTCTGCGCGCGCGCATCGGCCTGATCCATCAAGCGCCCCCGCTGCCACCGCGCCAGCGCGTGGTCACCGCGGTTCTGGCTGGAAAACTGGGTCAGTGGGGCCTGGGCAAAAGTCTGCTGAACTTGCTGCATCCGGTGGATATTCCGGGCGCACGCGCGGCATTGGCCAGGCTGGACCTCAGCGACAAGTTGTTCGCGCAATGTCAGCAACTGTCCGGTGGACAGCTACAGCGCGTGGGCATTGCCCGCGTGCTGTATCAAGCGCCCGAAGTGTTGCTGGCCGATGAGCCGGTATCGGCCATGGACCCGGTGTTGGCCGAGCACACGCTTTCGGTGCTCTGCCGCCATGCCCGGCAGCACAACGTCACCCTGGTCGCCAGCCTGCATGCGGTGGAGCTGGCCCTGGCGAACTTTTCGCGGATCATCGGTTTGCGTGACGGGCAGATCCTGTTCGACCTTGCGGCCAGCGAAGTCGACCGCGAGTTGCTCGACAAGCTCTATGCCAACGAGCAGCTGCAATCCCCACCCATTATTCCAGCGCCCTTGAGTGTGCAGATTCCCCGATGCTGACCCGCGATACCCGAGATCCGGCCACCCGGCCCCGCCTGCTGCTCACCTTGCTGGCCCTTGCCCTGCTGTGGCCGGGCATCCACTTCAGCGAGCTGGACCTCAGTGTGCTGGTGGCGAGTGACAGTCAGAGCGAGATGGGCCGGTTTGTCTCAGCCTTCTGGCCACCGGCCCATGGCGAGGAATTCATTGAGCTGTTAGTGCAAGCCACCTTGCAGACCCTGGCCATCGCCACGGCGGGCATGGCCCTGGCGTTGCTGTTGGCCGTCCCCGCCAGCCTGCTGGCCAGTCGGGCGCTGTCGCTGTCTGCCGCCTCCCGTGCCGGCCACCCGGGCTATTGGGGTCAACTGCTGCGTTGGCCGGTACGCGGTTTACTGATCTTCCTGCGCAGCGTGCCGGAAATCGTCTGGGCGCTGTTGTTCGTGCGTGCCGTCGGCCTCGGCCCGACGGCCGGGGTACTGGCCATCGCCATTACCTACAGCGGCATGCTGGGCAAGGTCTACGCGGAAATTTTCGAGTCGATCGATCAGCGCCCGGCCCACGCGCTGCTGCAAGCTGGCAGCGGTCGGCTGGCAGCCTTTTTCTACGGGATCCTGCCCAATGTCGCTGCGGAGCTGTTGTCGTACACGGTGTACCGCTGGGAGTGCGCAATCCGCGCCTCGGTGGTGATGGGCTTCGTCGGTGCCGGCGGTCTGGGCCAGCAAATGGATTTGTCGTTGCGCATGTTTGCCGGCGGTGAAGTGGCCAGTTTGTTACTGACGTTTCTCGTCCTGGTGCTGCTCGCCGATCAACTCAGCCGCCTGCTGCGCTGGAGGCTGGCATGAATCGCCTGATCAACCTGGTGCTGCTCCTGTGTATCGGCGCAGCGGTGGTCGCCTCGTTCATCTATTTGGGAATCGACCTCGGCGAATTGGGTGGCAGCGGCAACCTGAAGCAAATGGGCGCCTATGCACAACGCTTTCTCAGCCCGGACTTGAGCGCGAACCATCTGCAAGCCATCGGCCACGGCGCCCTGGAAACCATCGCCATGTCCGCCCTTGGCACCCTGCTCGCGGCGGTATTCGGTCTACTGTTGGCATTGCCCGCGGCCGGGCGCTTCGGCTGGCCATTGCAGAGTGCGTCGCGTCTGGTACTCAATGCTTTGCGCGCGGTTCCGGAACTGGTGTGGGCGGCGCTGATGGTCCTGGCCGCCGGGCTCGGCCCCAATGCCGGCACCCTGGCCTTGGCCCTGCACACCACCGGCGTGCTCGGCCGGCTGTTCGCCGAAGCGCTGGAAAACACCCCACCCGAACCGGCCGAAGCCATCCGCCTGCAGGGTGGCAATGCCGTATGGGCGTTCTGTTACGGATCACTGCCCAACCTGATGCCGCAACTACTGGCCTACATCCTGTACCGCTGGGAAAACAATATCCGCATGGCCAGTGTGCTCGGCTTCGTCGGCGCCGGTGGCTTGGGGCAAATGCTCTATGTCAGCCTCAGCCTGTTCCAGGAAGCTCAAGCCAGCACGGTCATTCTGGCGATGCTGTTGCTGGTATTGGCCGTCGACACATTGAGCAACTGGAGCCGTCAACGCTGGGTCAAGGCCTGACGGCTTCGCAGAACCGGATGGCAAAGCGTTGATCCAGACTAAGCCAACGGTTGTTGACTGGTCACACAGTGGATACCGCCGCCACCGGCAGAGATCGCGTCGATGTTGAGCTGTACCACTTCACGGTCCGGGTAGAGTTCGGACAACAAATCAAAGGCTTTGGAGTCTGCCGCCCTGTCACCAAACTCGGGCGCAATGACCGCCCCGTTGATCACGAAGTAGTTGATGTAGCCAGCGGCAAAGTCCGGGTTGTTGCGGCTGAACCTGCTCTTTCGTGGGTTGAGCGGTGGCGACACGGTATGCACCTGCAGCTTGCGGCCATCGGCATCAGTGGCATTTTTCAGAATGTCCAAATGGGCACGCGTGACGCTGTAATCGTATGACTGAGGGTCGTTGTCGAGGTTGGCGATCACAACGCCTGGCTTGACGAAACGGGCGTAGAAATCGACATGGGCATCCGTGATGTCCTTACCTTTGATCCCCGGCAGCCAGATGATCTTGCGCAAGCCCAGGCGCGCTTTCAGCTCTTGCTCGATCTCGGCCTTGCTCCAATCAGGGTTGCGGTTGGCGTTGATCCAACTGCTTTCGGTCATGATCCCCGTGCCGTGACCATCCACTTCGATACCACCGCCCTCGCCCACCAACTCGCTGCGGATATGACGGGCTTGCACGGTACTTGCAACCAAAGCGGCCAGTTGCGCATCCTCGCCATGCTGTTGTTTTTTGCCCCAGCCGTTGAAGTTGAAATCCACGGCACCGAGCCCGCCGTCCCCGTCGATGACAAAGTTGGCGCCGATATCGCGCATCCAGATGTCGTCGAGTTCGGTGGTGACGTAGGTGATATCAATCGTGCCGCAGTGTTCTTCGGCCAGCTCCCGTTCTCGCTCACGACAGAACACGGTCACCGGTTCATATCGCGCGAGGGTGCGAGCGATCAGGCCAATGGCTGCTTGTACGTCGGGGGTGAAATCCTCCCAGATCGCTTCTTGTGCGCCAAAGGCGATGAAGGCCCGCTGATGCTTGTCGCCCTCATCCGGCATACGCCAACTGCCGGCGGTAGCCGCTTGCGCGCGCAGGGGTGTCAGGCCAAGTCCGATAGACGCTGCCACGCCCAAACCGGCGACTACCGATACTTGCTTGATGAACTCACGACGCGTCGACATGTGTTGGTCCCTGGAATGTGTGTCTGAAGTCATTTCGCGGTGGCCGTCTTGAACTTGGTCCACGTGCGCATGCGCGCCCGCATATCGGGCTGGGGAATATCCTTGCCCGGAATCAGCCGTGCATAAGTGGCTTCATCGAGGTAAATATCCGGGTTGTTGCGCATGGTCTCATCGACGCTCGCACGTGCCTTGGCATTGGAGGTTGGGTAGCCGGTGAAGTTACTGATGGCAGCCATATTCTGCGGGCGCATGACGAAGTTGATGAAGGCATAGGCGTATTCCGGATGTTTGGCGTCGACCGGAATCGCCATGGTGTCCATCCACACCGTGGTGCCTTCACGGGGGATTCGGTATTGGAACAGGGTGTTCTTGCCGGCGGAATCCGCCGTCCGTTGCGCCTGCGTCATGTCCCCGCTGTAACCGAGCGACAGGCACAGGTTGCCGTTCACCAGGTCGGTGACCGGCTGCGACTGGAACTTGCGGATGTACGGCCGAAGTTTCAGCAGCAGCTCACTCGCCGCTGCCAGGTCTTCGGGCTTGGCGCTGCGTGGCTCCCGGCCCAGATAATTAAGCACGACTGCCAGCACTTCGTCCGGCGAGTCGATCATCGAAATACCGCAGTCGGCAAATTTGGCCGCCAGTTCCGGTTTGAACAACATGTCGAGGCTGTTGACGGGAGCATCCGGCAAACGCTGTTTGATCTGCTCAGCATTGTAGGTCAGGCCGATGGTGCCCCAGGTGTAGGGAACGGTGGCCTGGCGCGAAAACTCGTAATGCGTTCGCAGCTTCTGCAAGCCGGGTTCGATGTCATCCAGGGCCGTGAGTTTTGACCGGTCCAGCGGTTGCAGGCTACCGGCGCGCATCAAGCGTTCGGCGACGGTGTCACCCGGGAAGATCAGGTCATAACCGCTGCCGCCGGCGAGCATTTTGGCTTCCAGCGTCTCACTGCCATCCATGACGTCGTAGATCACTTTGATCCCGGTTTCGGCGGTGAATCTGGCCAGCGTGTCCTCGGCAAAATAGTCGGCCCAGTTGTACAACCTGAGGGTTTTCTCTTCCGCGTGCAGCGCCGGCAAGGCACAGCCCAGCGCCAGGCCCAAGGCGCCGCTCAACAGTTTATTGATCGAGTGCATATCAAACCTCTTGAGTCTTCCAGCGTGCATGGGTGTGACGACCGTCCTGAGTCAACAGCGCGCCGTACATGTCCGGACGGCGATCGCGATAAATGCCCCAGCTCAAGCGCTCTTCACTCATGGCCGCCAGGTCCAGGCTGTGTACGAGCACACCGGTGCTGTCGCGGTCGGCCTCGGCGAGCAACTTGCCCTTGTGATTGCAGATAAAGGACGAGCCGTAGAAGCTCATTTGCAGGGCAGGATCGGTGGTCGCCACCTCGCGGCCGATGCGGTTGGCGGCCACCACCGGCAGCAGGTTGGCGGCGGCGTGGCCGCGCATGGTCATCTGCCAGTGGTCACGGGAATCCAGCGTCGCGCAGCCAGGTTCAGAACCGATGGCGGTAGGAAACAGCAAGACTTCAGCGCCCATCAACGCGAGGCAGCGCGCGGTCTCGGGGAACCACTGATCCCAGCAGATCCCCACACCCAGTCGCCCGAACGCCGTGTCCCAGACACGAAAACCGGTATCGCCGGGGCTGAAGTATTCCTTCTCCTGATAGCCGATGGCGTTGGGAATGTGGGTCTTGCGATACACGCCCAACAAGCGCCCATCGGCATCGGCCACGCTCAAGGAATTGAAGTAGGCATTGCCGGCCTGCTCGAACCAGCTCAGCGGCAGCACCACACCCAGCTCTTTGGCCAGCGCGGCAAAACGCTTGAGCACAGGGCTGTATCGATATTCTTCGGCCAGCTCCAGGTGCTTGTGGCTTTGCTCGATGCAGAAATACGGCGTGGCAAACAGCTCCTGCAACAGGATGACCTGGGCGCCTTTGGCCGCGGCCTCGCGCACCAGTTGTTCGGCCTGATCGAGGTTGTGTTGCAGATCCCAGGTGCAGGGCATCTGGGTGGTGGCGATGGTCAGAAGCGTCATGGCATCAACCCTCCACCGGCCAGGCGGGCTGTTGCTGGGTGATGCAATGCACACCGCCACCGCCATGGGCCAGGTGATTGATCCGCACCGGCACCACTTCGCGCCCGGGGAACACCTGCCGGAGTACGGCGGCCGCGACGTTGTCGGCATCAATGCCGTAGGCCGGCATGATGATGGCGTCGTTGGCGATGTAGAAATTGGTGTAGGAGGCGCAGAACACTTCAGCTTGAGTGTCCACGGCATCGCTGGCTTCATACAATTCGATCAGCTCGAACTGTCGGCCTTGGGCATCGGTGGCCAGCTCCAGGGCACGTCGGTTCTCGCGGGCCACTTCGGCATACACCGAGTGCTGGTCGTGGGTGGCGTCCACCAGCAACACGCCAGGGCGAGCGAACGCGCACACGCCATCGACGTGGCCGTCAGTCATGTCGCCGGTCACATAGTCCGGATCACCCGGCAGCCAGATCGTCTTCTTCACGCCCAGCAGACGCGTGAAGATTTCCTCGATCTCAGCCTTGTTCATGCCCGGGTTGCGATTGGGGTTGAGCAACACCGATTCGGTGGTGATCAACGTGCCCTCGCCGTCCACATGGATGGCCCCGCCTTCATTGCTCAGCGGTGTGCCAAAGCACTCCACGCCCAAGTGATTGAGTGCGCGACGAGCCAGGCTTTCGTCCAGATCATGAGCCGACTTGCCGCCCCACGCGTTGAAGCGCCAGCTCACCCCGGCCAGGCCTTGTTGTGGATGGCAGACGAAACTCGGGCCGGAATCCCGGCACCAGCTGTCGTTTACCGCCAGCTCGATCAATTCGATGTTCGGCCCACATAACGCTTTGGCACTGGCGATAGCAGAAGGGTCGACGACCAGTTTCACCGGTTCGAAACGGGCGATAGCGTTGGCGACGCGAGCGAAGTCTTCTTGCACCAGAGGCAATGTCACGCCCCAACCGGACTCCCAGAGTGCCGTATTGTGCGGCCAGACCATCCAGGTGGCGGCGTGCCTGACCCACTCGGCCGGCATCATCCAACCGCTGTTTCGAATTTCATTCTGCTGCATGACATGCTGCATGATAAAAAGCCCTTTTAGTTAAGCCATTGTGTTCAACAAAACTGCTTTGGTGGTCCTGGCATGCATGCTACGGCCGTAAAATCAGGCAAACAAACGATGGATTTTGCAGACAAATGATTAGAGGAACTTATCAGCATGCTCAAGCACTGGCCGCCACTCAGCACCCTTCGCGGCTTTGAAGCCGCCGCCCGGCTGGGCAGTTTCCACAAGGCGGCCGACGAGCTGCACCTCACCCAATCGGCGATCAGTCAGCAGATCCGCAGCCTTGAGGCGTACCTCGAACAGCCCTTGTTCTTTCGCAGTGGACGCAGCGTCAGCCTGACCGATGCCGGTCACGACCTGCTCAGCACCACCCAGGCATTACTGCAACAACTGGCCGTCGGCATTCGCCGTCTTGGGCAATACCAGAAACCCAACCAACTGGTCCTCAACACCACCCCTGCGTTCGCCCGTCATTGGCTGCTGCCACGCTTGGGGGATTTTCGCCGTGAGCACCCGGACGTTGATCTGTGGATTTTCAGTACCGATGAAGTCCCGGACATGACCACCCAGACCATCGACCTCGCCGTGCGCGATGACATCAGTTCCCAAGCCGAGTGCAGCTTCAAGGTGTTGCACGCCGACCGCCTCTATCCGGCGTGTCACCCGAGCCTGTTGGCGCTGCCACGGGAACAGCGCACCACCCTTCATGGCGAGCGGGAAATGGATTGGAGTCACTGGGCGGTGGAAGCTGGCATCGATGTCGGCCAGAAAGATCAGGGGCTGAATTTCTCCGACCCCGGCCTGCTGCTGGACGCCGCGTGCGCGGGGCTCGGTATCGCCTTGGTCAGCCAGTTATTGAGTCGGCAGGCGCGCGCCCAAGGATTGTTGCAACCCTTGGTGGAGCAAACCATTCGCGGCCCGAACTGGGCCATGCTGACCCATCGTGACAGTGAGAATAATGCGCTGGCGCGAAGCTTCAGTGAGTGGCTGCTGGGTAACCTGGACTGAGTGAAGCCTCACGCTACGGTTCGTGCAGCGCGTGCTTTCGCGTATTTCGAGAGTCCGATCTTGATGCCAACCAGCATGGGCGCTGCGACTACAAAAAGCAGGGCGACAGCGATGAACGCTGTGTCGAAGGCAATCACCGTGGCCTGACCTGACACGACCCGGCCAAGGAGGCTCACCGCTGCCCTGCCGGCGGCCGCTGCATCCATCCCTTTCACCGTCAGCATGGCTGTCGTGGTCGCCAGCCGTTCGATGACCGCGGCCCCTCCCGGGGTGACATTGGCGCCGAGGACTACGGCATTGGCGAAGACGTTATGGTCGATCAGTGTCTGGAGTCCTGCGACGCCCATCAGACCACCCAACTGGCGCCCCGTATTGAAGAGACCTATTCCGCAGGCGAGGTTGCGGCTATTGAGGTCGCTGAACGCGATCAGCGTGATCGACAGAAAGAGGAAGCCAAGGCCCAGACCGCGCAACAGGATGGCTGCCATCATGTCGTCCGCGCCGCTTTCGCTGGTCGAACCGGACAGCATCCACATCGCAACCATGATCATCAGGATTCCAAAGGGCACTGTGGCGACCGGCGGAACGCGGCCGACTTGCATGAGCCAGGCGGAGATGAGAAGTCCGCCGATAAACAACCCGCCACTGGGCAACAGGAGCAGGCCGGCATCGGTAGGCGTGAACGCGAGGACCGACAGGGCGAACGCCGGGATCAGGAACGCGCTGCCGAACAACGCGGCGCCGGCGACAAAACTGACGATAAAGGCGAAGCAAAAATCGCTCGATTTGAACAGGGTGAAGTCGAACAGACCTTGGCCTTTGGCCAACACTTGTTGGCCGAGAAATGCCAGCAGCGCGGCTGTGCCGATCACGCTCAACCAAAGGATGCGTGGCTCTTCGAACCAGTCCCACCGGCTGCCCTGGCTGAGAACGTAAGTGAAGCAGAACAGCGTGGCAGCGATCAGCGCGAAGCCGACCCAGTCAAACGGACGGTGCCGGACCTTGGCTGGCATCGGGCCGACTGCGATCAGCAGAAGTCCGGTCGCCGCCAGGGCCACCGGAACAACGCCGAAGAAAATCCATGCCCAGGATTGGCTATCGATCAACCACCCTTGAAGGGCCGGGGCAAGCGTCGCGGACGCGACAACGGCGCCCATGGCAAACAGGGCTTGAAGGATGGGTTGGCGAGATCGCGCAAAGGTGCGAAATATGATCGCCTGCCCCCCGACCAGCAGGATGCCGCCAGCGAAGCCCTGAATAATTCGAAGCACGATCAGCAGGTCCAGCCGGGCCGTGAGGGTGGCAATGCCGCATGCCATCCCCATGACCAGGGTTGAGCCGATAATCACATGACGCGGATTAAAACGCGTCAGCAACCAAGGCGCGGTCATGAACCCGATCAGCTTGAGCGCGGTGTAGCCGATATCCAGCCAGGCGAACTCATCAGGCGTTGCATAGGTGTCGCCGATGATGTCGCCGCGTCCGAGCGACAGAACGGTGCTGGCGATCGCTTCCGTCAGCGTGGCAAGCACGATGCCCACCATGAGCAAGACACCGGTCGTAGCGCGGGTGTTGCTCCGCGTTGCGCTGGCATCCACGTTCATGATCCCTCCCCGTGCGCAACCTCGACTCGCGCGGACAGACCCGGCACGATGCGGCCCGGCAACGGGTTGTGGACCAGCCGGATCTTCACCGGAACGCGCTGCACGACACGCACAAAGTTGCCGGTCGCGTTGTCGGTGGGGAGCAGGCTGAACGCCGACCCGCTACCCGGTGCAAAGCTGTCGACCACGCCTTCAAGTGCCCCGCTGGGGTAGCCGTCGACCGTGATGCGCACGCGCTGACCGGGGCGGATTTGTTCGAGCTGGGTTTCCTTGAAATTCGCCACAACCCATACGTCGTTGACCGGCACGATATCGAGCAAGGCAACGCCCGTCGTAACAAAGCGGCCGATGCGAACCTGACGGTTACCGACCACGCCATCAACCGGCGCGCGCACCACGGTGCTGTCGAGATCGATCTGGGCCAGATCGCGAGCGGCCTGCGCCTGCGTCACCGCTGCCACGGCAGCTTCCCGCTGCGCCACGAGGACGGCGATGCCTTGCTGTTGAGCCTCGACCGTTGCGGAAGCGCCGGATACCGTCGCCTCGGCTCTCAATCGTGCCGCGTCGCTTTCATCGACGAGGGCTTGGCTGACCGCGTTGCTGAGGATTAGTTTGCGGCTGCGATCATGGGTTTTGTTCGCCAGATTCATCTCGGCCACGCCCGAGCGTTTCTGGGCTTCGGCCTGTCGAATCAGCGCACGCTGAAGCTGGGTTTCTGCATCGACATGGCTCAGGCGAGCCTGAGCAGCGCTGACATTGGCCACGGCTTGTGCCAGCCGTGCGCGATAGTCCCGATCATCGATACGGAACAGGACGTCACCGGCCCGCACGGTTTGGTTGTCCTCGACCTCGACCGCAGTGACATAGCCGGCAACCTTTGCAGCGAGCGAGGTGACGTCGCCGCGCACATAAGCGTTGTCGGTGGAGGTCGCACCGCTCGAAAGCGCCAGGGCCCATCCGCCAGCCAAGACCACCACGGCACCGATGCACAGCAGGATGCCGATCTTCTTTCTCTTGCCTTGCCGTGCCACCACGACAGGGATCTCGGCGCTTGCGCCGGTGGCAATGGCGGCCTTGTCCTGAAGCGCGTTCATTTTGTCATTTCCTGTTCAATGCCTGGGACTGCAGCAGCCACGGGCGGCAGTGGCCTGCCACCCGGCTGTCGAGCATTCATGAGCGCGTCATCGGCTCACTTTTTGATAGGTGTAACGAGCGTCTTTTCATCGCTGTCGAGGACGAACACGGCCAACAGGCGTGCGGGTTGGGTGTCGCTGGCGTTGGCGCTGACTTCGTGCACGGAGCCCGGCTCCTCTACGAAGTTTTCGCCGACGTGGTAGATCTTTTCCGGCTGGCCTTTGACTTTGATGCGAAACGAGCCCTCCAGGACCGTTGCATAGATGAAGGCCGTTTTCGGATGGGTGTGGGACGGCGACGCGGCACCCGGCCCATACTCGACGACCACACCCTTCATGCTCTTGCCGGGGATGTTGGAAATGGGACGGTCAAACACAACCGTCACCTTTCCGGCGGGCGGCTCTGCGGCCGACACGGCGCTGATCGAGAGCGCTGCGAAGACAGCGGCTAATACAAATCGAGTGACCATGACATTGCTCCTTCGTGGGTGGGGCGGTGATGGCACGAATCGTTACCCGGCCTTCGACTGACCGAGCCAGTCCTCGAAGCGGATCGCGCCCAGGCGCGCGTTCTTGCCAGCGGTCAGCGATTGATCGTCGAGCACAGCACCGAAGTAGCGCGCATTCACGTCCGGCACGACCTTACGGTTGTCCTGGGTTATCCGCAGAAAGCGCCTGGCCAGATCGTCGAGAGGCATGGCTTCAGGACCTGCGACTTCCACCGTGCCATTGACCGGCGCTGCCAGCACGACATCGGCCAGCGCCGCCACCACGTCGTCGGACGCTATCGGCTGGATCAGCGCTGGCGAAACGTGAAACTCCTCGCCGACGGCGAACGACTGGACAATGCCGCTGACAAACTCGAAAAACTGCGTGGCACGCAACAGGGTGTAAGGAATTCCAGACGCTTTGATAAGGTTTTCCTGCGCGACCTTGGCGCGGAAGTAGCCTGCATCGGGCAGCCGTTCGCTACCGACGATCGACAGGGCAACGTGATGACGAACACCGGCGGCAGCTTCCGCAGCCAGCAAGTTACGGCTCGACGTTTCGAAGAAATCGAGGACGGCCAGGTCTTCCCAGGACGGCGCGTTCGCCACGTCGACGACGATATCGGTGCCATCCATCGCTTCGGCCAGGCCCTCGCGGGTGACGCTGTTGATCCCCGTGCTGGGGGCGGCTGCGAGCACGTCATGGCCGCGCTCGCGGAGGTTTTTCACAAGTTTCGATCCGATGAGGCCGGTGCCTCCGATGACGACGATCTTCATGGGTTCTCTCCATTTCCCGACGGCAACCATTGCTGTCGATGTGGAGAGAGAATGCCCGCGCGTATGAGGGAAGTCCTTGTGCCGACCTTGAGTTTGTCTTCGGGGAAGCTTGTTTTTTTGTCCAAAGAAGCCGCTTGCTGGACGGTGCAGTGGGTTACGTGCTGCCGTATTATCGGCACCACGTACCAATCGCCAGCTCGGACACGGAGTCGAGGGCGCTCGACCAGGGGATACGCACCTTGCCATTCGTGTTTGAAGACTACGTGCTCGATCAGGAGCGCCGGGAATTGACCTTGCGCGGGCAAGTCGTGGCCGTCGGCCCACAGGCCTTCGATCTATTGCTGCAGCTCGTCAACAACCGCGATCGCGTCGTCAGCAAGGACGACCTGCTCAAGGCGGTGTGGAACGGCCGGATCGTCTCGGAATCGACGATCACCAGCCACATCAATGCGGTGCGCAAGGCCATCGGCGATACCGGCGAGGAACAGCGGCTGGTGCGCACTGTCGCCCGCAAGGGCTACCGCTTCGTGGGCGAGATCAAGGTCGACCAGATCGACGGCGTACGACAACCTGACGGGCCTGGCACCGGCGAAATCGCGCCTGTGGACCCGAAGCAAACACCTCCCTCCTCGCTCGCCCTCCCGGACAAGCCCTCCATTACCGTCCTGCCCTTCCACAACCTGAGCGGCGACCCGGAGCAGGAGTATTTCGCTGACGGCATGGTCGAGGACATCATTACCGCCCTGTCGCGTATCCGCTGGCTGTTCGTCATCGCGCGCAATTCGAGCTTCACCTACAAGGGCCGTGCGGTGGACGTCAAGGGCGTCGGCCAGGAGCTCGGCGTGCGCTACGTGCTGGAAGGCAGCGTGCGTAAATCGGGGAACAAGGTACGCATCACCGGGCAGCTCATCGACGCAACAACCGGGACGCATATCTGGGCGGAGCGCTTTGAAGGCATGCTCGACGACATCTTTGAACTGCAGGATCAAATCGCCGCAAGCGTCGTCGGCGCCATCTCGCCGCAGCTGGAACGGGCGGAAATCGAACGCGCCAAGCGCAAACCAACGGAAAGCCTGGACGCCTACGACTATTACCTGCGCGGAATGCCAAAACTGCACAGCGGCACCCGGGAAGCCATCGACGAGGCGCTGCCGTTGTTCTACAAGGCCATCGAACTCGACCCGGAATTTGCATCGGCCTATGGCATGGCGGCCTGGTGTCACTTCTGGCGCAAATTGAATGGCTGGATGAGCGATAGGCCTCGAGAGATCGCCGAAGGCGTACGGCTTGCGCGGCTGGCGGTGACACTCGGCCGGGATGATGCGGTGGCGCTGACGCGAGGCGGACATGCGCTTGCCCATCTGGCTGGCGATGTCGATGGCGGCATTGCCCTGCTCGACAGGGCGCGCCTGCTCAACCCCAACCTCGCCCCTGCCTGGTTCCTGGGCGGTATCCTGCGCGCACTGCGCGGTGAAACAGACGAAGCGATCGAGCATTTGAGCCATGCCGTTCGCTTGAGTCCGCTGGACCCGGAAATGTTTCGGATGCAGGTGGGAATGGCGCTCGCGTATTTCCTCGCCGGGCGCTTCGACGTCGCTTCGGCCTGGGCGGAAAAGGCGCTGGGGAACCTGCCCACCCTCCTGCCCTCGGTTGCCCTGATGGCGGCCAGTCATGCGCTCACCGGGCAAATGGACAAAGCGAAGCAGGCGATACAGCGCCTGCACGAGCTGGAACCCTCATTGCGCGTCTCCAACCTGAAGGAATGGCTGCCCGTCCAACGGCCCGAGGATCTCGCGCGGTTCGCGGATGGACTGCGGCTGGCCGGGTTGCCCGAGTGACCGAAACCCGATTGCAGCGTACGGCGGGTTGATAGCGATGCTGGTTGATTGCCATTCAAACTGGACGGCGATGGCTTATCACTACCGTATGGAACACCGCTAAGTCGCAAGCCTCCCCCACACCCATTGCGTCACTGGCAACCTTGGCATCAAGTTCATCAAACCGACACCGATGGGCGTACCGCTGACCCTGCGCGCGAAAGTTGAAGGTGAAGTCGGACGCAAAACTCGCGTCATCTGCGAGGTCTACGCGGGGGATGTGCTGACGGCTATTGGAAACTCCGTTTTTGTTCGCGTAGATACCGAGCAACTGGCAGCCGTTGCACATAGTCGGTAGGTTGCTTCTACACAAGCACCACCCGTTGGCGGTTTGGCAGGACCCGCCAGAGTTCACCATCAAGTGGGGTTCAAATGGACAGCACACCGGGGCTGGAAATCGAGGTGGCCGCCTATAACGAATTTCTCGGCCTTTGGAATCAGGGAATGTTCGAGAAGCAGCGCTTGGGTCAAGCGTTCTATAACTATTTCCGTCTGCATCGCCTCACCGACCAAGCGTCCTTGTTTGGCCTCTATGAGGCTGACGGGGAGAAAGCCTTGGTCACGATTTCACGCTTGTTTCAGATCAAATAGTCTCTCTTCCTGAAGGGCTGGAATCGGCCAAAAGCAGACGGTCAACCCGGTCCTCGATGGTTGGCGTGGATAGCTTTGCTCAATGCGGCTTGGAAGCATTAAGCAAAGCTGCTGCTGGCTAATTTTAGTGCTTAAGCGCCGCGCTAACGGATTGAGCAATCGGGGTCGTTGGACGTCCCAGCAACTCACTCAGTTGGCGAGAGTCATCAAACAGATCGCCTTTAGCTGCTGCGGCATCAGAATCAGCAAACAGCCCGGCGAACTCTGCCGGTAGGCCCAATCCAATGAGTACTGCCTTGTATTGCTCTTGTGGAAGATCGTTGTAAACAACGGTCTTACCGGATTGTTTGGCGACTTCCGTGGCCAGTTCGGATAACGAGTAACTCTCATCACCTGCCAGTTCGTATACCTTGCCTGCCTGACCTTCGCTGGTCAGTACAACGGCTGCCGCGTCAGCATAATCTTTTCGCGCTGCGGAGGAGATTCGACCCTCTTGCGCACTACCCAGAATAGCTCCGTGCTCGACCGCGGGCGGCACGCTGGCGGTGTAGTTCTCGCTGTACCAACCATTACGCAGCAGTACGTAATGCAATCCAGACGCTACCAACGCCTGCTCAGTATCCCGGTGCTCGACAGCCAATCCCAGTGTCGACTTGTCTGCATGCAGCATACTGGTGTACGCCAGAAGTTGGACGCCCGAAGATTTGGCCGCCTCAATGACGGCACGATGTTGTGCCTTACGCTGACCGACTTCGCTTGACGAAATCAGCAGCAGACGCTGAACACCGACCAAGGCGCTACGAAGGGTTTCAGGCTGGTTGTAATCTGCTTGGCGGACGTCAACGCCTTTCGCGCTAAGATCCTGCGCCTTGAGTGGATCGCGCACCAACGCGACGATTTCGTGTGGGTTGACGGTTTTAAGCAACGTATCAATAACGAGACGGCCTAATTGGCCGGTAGCACCTGTGACGGCAATCATAAGAAGTACCTTGATTCTAAAGGGAGGAGTGGTCATCCTACGGCACAGGCTAACTAATAGTAAGTACGTACAGAAAGGTAAGCTCAATGCCCCCCCAAGATGACATCCCTCATCCTTTGTCCGAAAAAATACGTCGCGGCGAACTTATGCAAGCTGATTGCCCTTCGCGAGAGGTCCTCAAGCATATGACCAGCCGCTGGGGAGTGCTGGTGCTAGTTGTTCTATTGGGGGGCACGCATCGCTTTAGTGAGCTGCGTCGGAAAATCGGTGGAGTGAGTGAGAAAATGCTTTCACAGACACTCCAGGGGTTGGAGAGCGATGGGTTCGTCAATCGGCTCTCTCGACCGATAGTGCCACCCTATGTGGAATACACGTTGACTCCCCTGGGAGAGGCAGCAGCAGTCAAGGTAGAGGCAATGGTCGACTGGATTGAAAACAACCTGCCCGAGATTATGCAGTTCAGGAGCGAAAACGCGGACGCAGAAAAGAGCTGACCTGAGCATGGTTATCAGTACTCAATCGGTTGAACCGTTGGATTTGGAGTCCATCCCATTGCTTTTGGCCGATAGCTGACCTCCGCGAAGGGCAGCTATGGGTCGATTTCTGCCCATCGTGACAGGCAGAAATCGGCCAGAAGCGGTCGCTGGACAGCCCCGGTGTCAGTCGATAGGCTCTGCCTCCACGGAGCCTCAGGGGTCTATCCTCTCGCTTCACGGAGCAATTGCGTAGGAGGTGAAACGTGATTTTATGCCTAGACCGCCAGTTCCCCGAACAACAACTTTCTGAAGGAGATGAGCTTGATCTTCGGAATGTTTCAGCACAAATATGGCCGAAGGTGCTATCTAGATGTACAGCAATCGAACTACGCCTCTATAACCTCAAACTACCGTCACTTGAGGGGATCGATAAGTTAACTAATACGCGTCGATTGAAGTTTGAATGGGCGACAAAAATTGAAGTGCTGGAACCTGTTTTCAAGCTGAGAGACCTGACGCATCTGGCAGTTGAAGACTTCCCAAAGCTGCGTCGACTCGATGGAATTGAGGAGCTAAGCGAACTGACCGAACTGCGTCTGTCCGGCAACCTGGGTGGAGGCTCATCACCTATACGCCTTAACTCAATCGAACCTGTGTCACGTATTTCCAAGCTCACCAAGTTTTCGCTGGCGAATGCGACGTTCGAGGTCGACGACATCACTAGTCTCGCTCGCTGTACGCACCTTCGCCATTTGAGCCTGACAAATCAGTTTGATCGAACTCAGGTCGCTTTTCTCGCAAGTCGGTTAAACGAGCAGCTTGTCGAACCTTTGGCGGCATACGTAAAAACACATCTGCGTTGTGTGAAGTGCAGTAGCCTGAAGTCCATGTTTACGGGAAGAAAAATGCCTATTCTTTGCCCTACCTGTGATGCGCCACGGTTTGAAAAGCTCACCCATCAGTTCGAACAAATGATGATCGACGCATAGCAACTTGATTTTTTAGACGCTTTTTGTGTTCATTTCTGACCTTTCTTTAGTTAGAAAGGACTGTCTGCTTTGGGTCGATAGCCACCCTTCTCTTTCAAGACCCGCAATGAGTCAAGACGATCTGCACTGAACGCAATACGTTCAGAAGCCACGAGCGTGGAATCAAAGGCAACACTGTCTTCACTCCCAACGTCAACCGCGTTGGGCTGATGAACAGCGTTTGTCACCACACTCCTGGAAGCCTTGATCATGAAAACCATAAGCATTGAGAACCACAGAACCAACAACGCCCATAACCATTCAACGCTCGGGATTAAAACCATGGCGCTCGGAACCTACGGTGCTTACTTTGCGCTCACCGTCATTTACTTCTGGTTCGGTGGCATGAAGTTCACGCACTACGAGGCACAGGGACTGGTTCCGCTGGTGAGCAACAGCCCTTTCCTGGGGTGGGTTTATGACATTTTCAGTGTCGATACCTTCTCCAGCTTACTCGGCGTTCTGGAGGTCTCGATCGGTGTTCTGATTGCAGGTCGCCTGCTATCGCCGAAGCTTTCATTGGTCGGTGGCGTGTTATCGGCCGGATTGTTTTTCACCACCTTGAGCTTTATGTTTTCGACGCCAGGCGTGATTGAACCCGGTCTCGGTTTTCCAGCCATTACGGTTGCGCCGGGCCAGTTTCTCCTCAAAGACATCGGGTTGCTTGCCGCGTCTATATTCGTGGCCGGCCACTCTCTGACTGAGTTGGAAAACCGTTAAACCGATGACTCTCCTCTCGCAATGGCCTGAAGCAATTCGATGCTTTCAGGCCATTGCCCCATCATTTTCCCCTGCCAAATCTTTCATCCAGTCCCGAGGGCTGTAGCCCGTTTTGCGACGGAACGCACGGGCAAGCGCCGAAGGGCTTTCATAACCGACCTCGGCCGCGATGAGCGTAATCGGCCGCCCTTCACGCAGGCGCTTTTGCGCCAGGCTGATGCGCCAACTCAACAGATAATCTGCGGGGGTTTGCCCTATAACGGCCCGAAAATGCACGGCGTAGGCAGCACGCGACATGTTCGACTCGCTCGCAAGCTCTGCAACCGACCAGGCACGATCCGGTGCGTTGTGCATCTGTACCAGCGAGCGCGCCAGCCGCACATCGGCCAACCCAGCCATCATTCCGGTCCGCAACTGGTGGTGGTCGAGCAGATGCCGAAACAACAAGATGATCAGTAGTTCGAACAAGCGATCCAGCGCCGCCTCCCTGCCACAATGTCCGCCTGCCGCCTCACTGAACATCCATTTCAGTGTATCGGCCAGCAGCGGTAGCTCATCCAGGGACAGCACCAGACAATCGGGTAACGAAGCGGACAACGGGTTATCGACTCCGCCCTCAAACTTCATCGACGCACACAACAGTTGAGCGCCCTCGGGCTTACCGGCGAACAGTTGATGCCGACTTGGGCGTGGCAGAAAAATCAGACTGGGTTGGGTGAGCAGCAAGTCCTTGCGATCAGCCCTCTGCAAAGTGACGCTACCTGCCTGCAGCAGGTGAATATGCCCGCGCTGGTCAGAGCCATCGTATGACGCCATGCCGCAAAGATTGCCGTTGTAAAACAGGCTTGCACGCACGCCGAACTGCGACAACAACGTAGACAAGCGATCCATAGGCAATCTCCGGCGTTTTCGAGCATCACTGACAACACCCCGCCCCAACACGGCAAAAACACGAGGCCTTAATCTCCACATCCGCCCGGGCCATGGCCAGATCAAGGCGCGTCTTGGCAGCAGCAGCTTCGGCATCCAGACCCAACCGTCTCAGACATTCCACATAGCCGTGCAGGCTCCACACATTGTCCAGATGCCAGGACGCACGGCTGAGTGTGTTGTCCAGTCCCAGATCGGCTCGATAGGCCTGCAACGCTTCTTCTACCCTGCCCTGCTCCAAAAGCAACGCGCCCAATGCATGCCTGACCGGTTGCATCCAGCCCCATGGTTCGTCGTAAGGCAGGTTGTCGTCCAGCGACAGTGCCTGGCGCAAGTGGGCGAAGGCGTCGTCGTAATTGCCTTTACGGTACTCGATTTCCCCACGCAGCATGCCTGCGGCAACCGCCAGAATGTCGGTGCATTTATTGTTGAAGAGGTAGCGTGTGTCCGGCACTCGGGTCCAGGCTTCGAGGAATAGACGCTGTTCGGCTTCGGCGGCGGCGATGTACCCGGTGGCCGCATGCGCCACGCCTCTGGCGTAATGCAGCATTGCCGTGGTCACGCAGTACAGCGCCTGGTCGTTCGGCAGCGGCGTGGCGAGGATGTCCTGCCATTTGCCGAAGCGTATCTGCACGTGGACCTTCATCGACACGAAGCCTTCCAGCCAGTCGGCCATGGGCGGTTGCTCCACGCGCAGCAGTTCTTCCCTGATGGTCGACATCAGTTGATCGGCGGCTTCCAGGGCCGGTTGGTATTGCCCGAGGAACATCGCCGAATAGAGTTTGAAGTGGTAGTTGTGGCATCGATACAAGGTGTAGAAGTTGAGCGGCCCTTCCTGTTCCAGGTATTTGCCGTCGGCCAGTATCGCCCGGCTATTGGTGACCATGGCCCCACGGTAATCACCGCAGAGCACGTCGATGTGCGACGGCATATGACGCAAATGTCCGGCGTCCGGCACCAGGTCACGCAGGACATCGCCGGCCCGCAATGCCCGTTCCGGGTAGGGCGACATTTCCAGGGTGTGGACGTACATGTGCAGCACGCCGGGGTGCGGCGCATCGCCGTGCTGCTCCATCCGCCCTAGCGCCCGTTCCAGCACGGCCACTGTTTCAAGCGTGTCGGCGCCCGGCGCCGGTTTACCAGTTTTCAGGTCCCACAATTGCCAGGGAGTGCGGTCAATCATCGCTTCGGCAAACAACGCAACGACATCGAGATCTTCAGGAAAAGCTGTGTAGACATCACGCATAGACGCCGCATAGGCATCGTTCCAGGCGAAGAGTTGGTCGAGGCTGGTGGCCTGATCGGCCTGGTAGCGTTGCTCCAGCGTGCGGATCAGCGCCTGTTCCACCGGTGTTGCGCCGTCGATATGCGCCAGCGCGGTTTGCGTCGCCCGTCGTGCCTGGGCCACGGCTTCTTTCAATTCCTGTTCGATGAAGGCATCCCAACGCTTGTTGTAGTTGGGGCCCGAAGCGTAGGCGATGCCCCAGTAGGCCATCGCGCAATCGCGGTCGTGTTCGATCGCCTTTTGGAAACAGCGTATGGATTCGTCGTGGTTGTAGCCGTAGCACCACACCAAGCCACGATCGAACCAGCGCTGGGCCTGGGACGAACGGGTCGTCACCGGGCGGCTGTAGGTGCCCAAATCGTAATAGTCGTGCATCGATTTATCCTCTCGACCAGAGCAGGGAACCTCGCAGGACATCCTTGCGGACCTGGAGAGCCTCGACAGTTCAAGAGGTCCAGCATACCCCTGCGGTTCTGGCTGAGCGGCAGAGCCGACGACAGGAGGATCATTGACTCCGTCAATAGTCACCATTAACTCAATGAAGTTCTCTTAAAAAATCCGCGGCGTAACATCAGCTCCAGACCCAACAACTACACCCCGGAGCACACCATCATGAAACGCCAAATCCTTCTCAGCATCGCTTTCTCGGTTTTTGCAGTTAACGCTTTCGCCGCTACCTCTGCTCACCCGGTTGTCGCCGAAGGCGGCTCGGATCGTCTGATTGAAAGTCGTGTGGCTGAAGGTGGTTCGGATCGTTTGATCGAGAATCGTGTGGCTGAAGGTGGTTCCGATCGTCTGATCGAAAACCGCGTCGCTGAAGGTGGTTCAGATCGTCTGATCGAAAACCGCGTCGCTGAAGGTGGCTCCGATCGTCTGATCGAAAACCGCGT
>NZ_LACH01000002.1:307849-353967 GCF_000968015.1 Pseudomonas fluorescens | reverse complement strand
GATCGCCTGATCGAAAACCGCACTGCATAAATGAATGGCTTTACCGAAGCACTCAACGAAAAGCCCGGCCTGACAAGCCGGGCTTTTTCGTGCACAAAATAAATCGATCCCTGCTTAATGACTCCGCCGCACCTGTGATACATAACACCTGATTGTGAGTCCTGTACCCAATGAGGTTTGCCCATGCTCCACTGCCCACGCTTACCGCACCTGCTGACCTGCGTCGTCCTCGGTTTACTCGCCTGCAGCGCACAGGCCAGCGCGCCCTCCGCGGCGCCGGATAGCTTGCAACCGCTGCTGGTAACGTTGAACGAACGCCTGAGCATTGCTGATCTTGTGGCGCTGACCAAGTGGGACAGTGGCAAACCGATCCAGGACAGTGCCCGGGAAGCGCAAGTCATTGCCAACGCCAGGAAGCTGGCCGTTGACCGCAAACTGGACCCGGATGAAGTCGCCGAATTGATCGCCGCACAGATTGAAGCCAACAAGCTGGTGCAGTACGGACTGGTGGCCCAATGGCGAGCGGCCGGCAAGGCGCCTGACACGCCACGGCCAGACCTTGCCAATCAAATCCGGCCACAGCTCGATGAGCTGCAAAACCGCTTGTTGCAGCAATACGCCGCCTTCGCGCCCTACCGCAATGACCCGCAATGCGCGGACTGGCTAGCCAAAGAACGATCCAGCCTGATCAAGGACGGTCTGCATGGTCAGGCACTGATCCGCGCCACCGGGGAGCTGTGTGTCGCTAATCAGTGACAGGGAAAAAGAAGCCCGGCCTGATCAGCCGGGCTTTTTTTTGTGAGCTACTTTTAGTGCATCCGCAAGGTCGCCAGTCGATTTTGGCAACACTGCATGTGCAACACTGAAGCGTCTGCAAAACAACAAAAATACAGGAGTTGAAAATGTCCGAACTGAAACTGCATCCCAAAGCCGCAGAATCCCTGAACCAGTGGCACGACATGATCAGCAAGAGAGACTTGAGCGCCTTGCCCGGTTTGTTGGACCCACAGGCGATATTCCGCTCCCCGATGGCTCACACGCCTTACCCGGGTGCAGCCGTGGTATCGATGATTCTCAACACGGTCGTCGGGGTATTTGAGGACTTTGTCTACCACCGGGAACTGTCGACCGCAGACGGGTTGAGCGTCGTCCTGGAGTTCAGCGCCAAAGTCGGCGAAAAAGAGTTAAAGGGCATCGACATGATCCGGTTCAACGAACAAGGAAAAATCGTTGAGTTTGAAGTGATGGTACGCCCCTTGAGTGGCCTGCAAGCCTTGGGCGAGCAAATGGCACAACGCCTTGGCGCATACCTGGCGGCCAGCAAAGCCTGAAGACGTTGTATCGCCTTGGGCGATGCCTCTGCTCCCGGCTTGGTGTTAAATAGAGCGCGAAAAGCAGTGCAACGAGAACACCGATGAATACCCATTTTGAGATTAGTGATGTCCCTGAGCCCAACCTTCAGCGCGATGGCAACATTCATCGCGACGCCCATCAGCAGACGGTGGTAACAGCATGATCGAGGTCACCGAAGTTTCCATTGCCGAACTGCGTGCTGCGCTCGAATCAGGCCGAACCACTGCGGTTGAGCTGGTCCAGGCCTATCTCGCCAGGATCGATGCCTACGACGGTCCCGACACGCCCACCGCCCTCAACGCGGTAGTGGTTCGAAACCCCGAGGCGCTGAACGAGGCGCAGGCGTCCGATGCGCGTCGGGCCAAGGGCGAGACGCTGGGTCCGCTCGATGGCATTCCCTATACGGCCAAGGACAGTTACCTGGTGAAGGGGCTCACTGCCGCCTCCGGCAGTCCCGCCTTCGCGAACCTGATTGCTTATCGCGATGCGTTCACGATCGAACGGCTTCGCGCTACCGGTGCGATCTGCCTGGGCAAAACCAATATGCCGCCGATGGCAAACGGCGGCATGCAGCGCGGGGTCTATGGCCGTGCGGAGAGCCCGTACAACGCTGACTATCTCACCGCGCCCTTCGCCTCGGGTTCATCGAACGGCGCCGGCACCGCAACTGCCGCCAGCTTCGCGGCATTCGGCCTCGCGGAAGAAACCTGGTCGAGCGGACGCGGTCCTGCATCAAACAATGGTCTGTGTGCCTATACGCCTTCGCGCGGGGTGATTTCGGTGCGCGGCAACTGGCCGTTGACGCCGACGATGGACGTTGTCGTGCCGTTTGCCAGAACCATGGCCGACCTGCTTGAGGTGCTCGACGTGGTGGTGGCCGATGATCCCGACACCCGTGGCGATCTGTGGCGGATGCAGCCTTGGGTGCCGATTCCGAGTGTCGCCTCGGTGCGCCCCGCGTCCTATGCCGAGTTGGCCGTGAAGTCCGATGCACTTGCAGGAAAGCGCTTCGGCGTGCCCCGTATGTACATCAACGCGGATCCGGATGCAGGCACGAGCGATGCGCCTGGCATTGGCGGTCCGACGGGGCAGCGAATCATCACCCGTCCTTCCGTGATCGGGCTCTGGGAAGAGGCACGCAAAGCACTCGAAGCCGCTGGCGCCGAAGTCATCGAAGTCGATTTCCCGCTGGTCTCCAATTGCGAGGGTGATCGTCCTGGTGCGCCGACCGTGTTTACGCGGGGCCTGGTGTCCAAAGAGTTCCTGCACCATGAGTTGTGGGACCTGTCGGCCTGGGCGTTCGATGATTTTCTGCGGGCCAATGGCGATCCCAAGTTGAACCGCTTGGCCGATGTCGACGGACCGCTGATCTTCCCCCACCACCCGGGCACTCTCCCCAATCGGGAGGACGACCTTGCCGCAGGCATGGACGAGTACGTGAAGATGGCCGAGCGTGGCATCACACCGTGGGACCAGATCACCACCGTTCCTGACGGACTGCGCGGACTTGAACAAACGCGTCGAATCGATCTGGAGGACTGGATGGATCGGCTCGGGCTCGATGCGGTGCTGTTCCCGACGGTGGCCGACGTGGGTCCGGCGAATGCCGATGTCGATCCGAAGTCTGCGGATATCGCGTGGAGCAACGGCGTCTGGGTCGCCAACGGCAACCTCGCCATCCGGCACCTGGGCGTTCCCACGGTCACTGTACCGATGGGCGTCATGCCGGACATCGGCATGCCCGTCGGGCTGACATTTGCCGGTCGTGCCTATGACGATTCGACGCTGTTGCGCCTGGCTTCGGCGTTCGAATCGATGGGGTCAAAACGAATGATCCCGCCTCGCACCCCACCCTTGCCGGTTGGCAAACAATAGCAAGGGCGGGATTGGAGCTTTACACGCTCCAATCCCGTCCACGGGTTGAACGTCGCCCCGGCATTCAGCGCCAACGTCGACGGAAGAATGCCAACGAGAGTTTTTCGGCGAAACGCGACGGCCATTCCATGCCACGCCTGGCGGGGAACTTGCGGGCGATGTCCACAAAGGGCGTGACGATCAGGCTATAGAGCGTCAGGTAACGGTCGTGATCCTGTTCTCCGGTGCCGAACTGAATAGGCTCGGGCGTCGAGTGCGTGACGTAGAGCGTACCGAACATCCAGTCCCAGAGTGACAGGTTGATACCGAAGTTCTTGTTGAAATGTCGGGGCGCGTCACTGTGGTGAATCTGGTGCTGTGCCGGGCTGTTCAGCACATGCTCGACCACCGGCCCGAAAGACAGCCAGACATGGCTATGACGCAGATTGGCCGCCAAGGCATTGAGGATCAGGACTATATACGTCACGCCGAACAGGGTGTACCGGCTGATCTCCCCGCCACAGGCGTACCAGAAGACACCGGCAAAAGCGCCGAGGAAGACGGTGTCAGTCAGTTTTTCGACCATTTTTTCCACAAAGTGAATCCGGCTTGCCGTCGCCGGCACCAGGACGGGCGCGGAATGATGGACTTTGTGGAACGCCCACAGATACCGGGAATGAAAGGCGCGATGGCCCCAGTAATGGATGAAGTCTTGCACCAGAAACACGCCCAGCCCGTAGAGCAAGGAAAGTGAGAGGTTCTCCTCCACCTGCACGCGCGCGCCCCAAAGATTGTTGAAAAACGAGATGTAGTCGCCGGAACGCAGGACGTACGGATCGACCAGGCCAACAATGGGCAGCACCAGCGCGACCTTCAGGATGGCCCGCACGAAGTAGTACCGGTAATCCAGCAACGCCGAGGGATGAAAATGAACCCGGTGCCCGCCGATGAACTGCCAGAAAGAACCTGCGTCGGTCAGCCCGCGATATTGTCTGAAGCGGTACAGGCTGTAGGCGATGCTGTAGGACACGCAGAGAAACACGATGCTGAAGCGGCCGTTCAGATCGAAAATGCCAAGAAACTGATCCGTGACAGGCTCGATCACCCACGTGATCAGGTTGTCATACAGAAACGCGAGTACATCCATGAACGGCTGCCCCCTCCGTCAAAAGGGGGAATTGTAAATCAGATCAGAACCACCGGGTGTTCCGCGCCTGGCGAATGCCCTCGAAAATCGCAAAGTCCTACTGCGGCTGAAACGTCTGAAGGTACGCCAACAGGTTGTCGATCTTTTCCGGGTCGCTGAGCCCCCAGAAAATCATGCGAGTGCCGGGCACCACTTCTTTGGGAGCTTCGAGGTACGCCGTGAGCGTTTCGCGGGTCCAGACGATACCGGCTGATTTCATCGCATCGGAATATTGGTAATCCGTGGTACTGCCCGAAGGGCGTCCAAAAATGCCATTGAGCTGCGGCCCGAATGAACCGCGTGCCGACTCTCCGACCTGATGGCAGCCGCCGCATATCCGCTTGAACAGTGTCGCACCGGCTTCAGCATCGCCGGCCGCGTGTGCTTGTGTGCTGAACACCCCTGCATTGAGGATCAGGGCGAAGGTGAGTACGGCGGCTTTCAGCAATTTTTGCTCCCGATCATCTGTGGCTTGACGCAAGTAAATCAATTCGCACCCGGTTGAAACTTCTTTCTGTACGCCGCTGGCAGCAAACCCACTCGCTGGCGGAACAGTCTACGGAACGAATTACCGTCTTCGTAGCCCACGGCGTAAGTAATGCTGTCGAGTGTCATGCGGGTGGATTCAAGAAGCTGTTTTGCCTTCTCCAGACGCAGGGTTTGCAGGTAGGTAATGGGCGTGTAACCGGTGGCCTCCTTGAAACGCCGTTTGAAATTCCTGACGCCGAACCCGAATTGCTGGGCAATGTCATCAATCAACAATGGCTGTTCGAAGTGTTCCTCCAGCCAGTGTTGAACCCGCAGGATGTCGCCATCCCCATGGTTCTTCGGCAATGACCACATGACATACACCGATTGCTCGCTGCGCACAGCGTCGACCAGCAAATATTTGCCGCACTTTTGCGCCAGTTCCAGTGAAGCGAACCGGCGCACAAGGTGCAGCAAAAGATCCATGGAAGCACTCGCGCCCCCGCAAGTGATCACGCGATTGTCCTCGCAGAGGATCTGCGTTTCCTCCAGACAGACCTCGGCATACCGACGACGAAACAGGTCTGCAAAGGCCCAGTGCGTGGTAGCACGAACGCCCTCCAGCAGGCCCGTTTCGGCCAGCATGAATGCCGCCGTGCACATCGACGCCACCACGGCCCCCTGTGCATGCTGTTGACGCAGCCACGGTCCATAAGCTGAAAAGGCCGGCAAGGCGTCCTTCAAGGTGAAGAGGAATCCGGGGATCAGCACCAGATCGGTTCGCGGGATCTCGACGGCTGACCGGTCCACGCGCAGCGTCTGCCCTCCCCACGCGGCGACATCACCACCATCTAGCGAGGCGATGACCACTTCAAAAGGCGCGCCGGCAGTGTCTGCGAACAGGTTGGCGGCGCTGAGCACTTCCAGGACCATCGTGGCGCTGGCCGCAGAACATTGATCCGCCAGTAAAAGCGTGACGTGCATAAATGATCCTATTGCGCTTTTCGCATGAAAAAAGTCATTTGCGCACCTACCTTACCCGATCCTTCCTCCTTAAAGTGCACGCGTCACTCAATCATCGGCGTATTTATGAATCTCTGGTTCCGGCTTTTCCTCATGCTGTTTCGTCGTCCATGGCGCAAGCCCGTTGACGCCTTGGCCACCACCATCGTCCATATGCGTGTTTGGCCACTTGATCTCGACCTCAACCGGCACGTTACCAATGGCCGGTATTTCACCCTGGCCGATATAGGACGCATGGACTACGTGCTGCGCAGCGGTGCATTCCGGGTGGCGCTGCGCAATAAGGCCGTGCCTATCGTTGGGGACACCTGGGGCAAGTTCCGGCGTGAGCTGAAGCTGTTCGAAGCCTTCGAGATTCACACCAGGATGCTTGGCTGGGACGATAAGTGGAGCTTTATGGAGCACCGCTTCGTGAGCAAGGGACGCGTGGTCGGTGTCGTAGTGATGCGGGGTTTGTTCCGCTCTGCCAAAGGCACGGTTCCACCTGGCGAGTACGCCCGGGAGCTGGGATTGAGAGAACAATCGCCGCCGATGCCGACATGGCTGACAGACTGGTCGCAAAGCTGCAATGACATGAGCCGTGAGCTTCGAGAGGAAGAAGGTCAGCCTGCCCGGCGCCCGCAGATCGTCGAATAAGTTCGACGCTCCCGCTATCCGCTGACAGCTTCAAGCGCACACTCTATCCTGTGCACCCCGAATCTACGCTTGCCACGATTTCACCGGAGACATCAGTGCCGCCCCTGACCGCCCGCGAGGTTTACCAGCAATTGCGCGACGCCGCGCTGGAAGTTCGGCTTCTGAAGCGCCTCGACGAACAACCCGAGCCCGGCCAGATACAAGTCGATATCGAGGGCTGGCTTCTGACCCTCGACTTCGAAGGCACTCGCCTGCGCCATTGCCAACATTGCCAAAGCCCGGACGGTCGCGAAGGCGTGCTCGACAGTTGGCAACGTTACGGCACCGATCCGGTCAGTTTGCTCAGCACCTGGGAGCTGGCGCAGATCGAGCGCCTGAGCACTGCACTCACTCAATAACGCCCTCAAACCGCTTCAACGAAAACGCCGACAAATCCAGATCACTGCTGCCCCGCAAGCACCACTGCGCCAGCGCCTCACCCAACGCTGCGGAATGCTTGAAGCCATGTCCCGAACAGGCGGACACCACCAGGGTATTTTTCAGTGACGGGTGCTCGTCGATGATGAAGTGACTGTCCGGGGTGACGGTGTAGGCACACACTGCCGACTTGGCGACCCGCGAGCTGACGCCCGCAATCTTGCCGCGCACATGGGTGTCGAACATCTCGCGTGCTTCGGCGTCGCTGACGGTTCTGTCCAGCGTGTCGGGTGAAGTCTCTTCGCTGTATTGCTCGGTGGCGACCTTCAGGCTGCCCTCGCCGGGCAACGGTGGAAAACCATAGACAGAGTCTTCATCGCCTGGCCCGTGAGAACAAATAAAGGTCGGTGATACCGCTGCGAACCGGGCATTTTCCTCCAGTTCGAACCAGAACAGCTTCTGACGACACACCCGCAGCAACTGATCGAAAGGCTCGCCGAGCAAGCCCTTGGACCACATGCCGGCGCTGATCACGACCTTGTCGGCGAGGATGGTTCGCTGATCGGTAATGACGGTGACGCCCTGCTCGTCCGAGGTGATTTGCATGACGGTTTCGCCCTTCAGCAGCGTCGCGCCCAGTTGCTCGGCGAGTTTGAGCTGTACCGCGATGCAGCGCTCGGGCCGGACATAACCGCCGCCCGGTTCGAAGTAGCCGACTGCCGTGTCCAGCACCGGAGAAAACTGCGGGAATCGCTGACGAATCTGTTGCGCCGACAACACCTCGTGCTCGATGTCATAGGTGTTCGCGAGATGAAGGGTGCTGTGGGTGAAATCACTTTCATCGTCAACGTCATACGTGGGGCTGGAGGTCATGACCAGCACCCCACACTGCTCGAACAATGACTCACCAGACAGCGCTTCGAGCTCGCGCCAGATTCGATGAGCATTGCGGACGATGGGCAGATACTGGGCGCCTTCCCCGACCGAGAGCCGGGTGATGCGCGTATCGCCATGACTTGAACCTTGATCGTGGGGAGGATGATGGCGGTCGACACCAATCACCTTGACGCCGGATTTCGCCAGTTGATACAGGGTGGCGGCGCCCATTGCGCCCATACCGAGAACCGCTACTTCACACCGAAGATCCATCTATGCCCCCTTCCAAACCGACTCGTTGAAAAGCCACCAGCATAGCCAAAGGATTGCTCTTTGGGGTTGCCAGGGCTTTTCAGTAGTCCCGGGGGCACCGCTCAGGTGATCAAAAACGCGGTTTGACCGCCTTCCACTCCGGCTTGTAGCGCTGCATCTGTTTCACGTCATCGCGCTGACGAATGCCGCACGTCAGGTACTGGTCATGCAGCTTGCCCAGTTGATCGTGATCCAGCTCCAGGCCCAACCCGGGCGCACGGGTGATTTTCACGCAGCCATCGACGATGGGGATTTTGCCGCCCTTGATCACCTCTTCATCCGGTTCCTGCCACGGGTAATGCGTGTCGCAGGCGTAATCCAGATTGGGCACCGCGGCGGCGACATGCGCCATCGCCATCAGGCTGATGCCCAAGTGCGAGTTGGAATGCATGGACACGCCAAGGCCAAAGGTGTCGCACATTTTCGCCAGCGCCTGGGTGTCGCGCAGGCCGCCCCAGTAGTGGTGGTCGGCGAGGACGATCTGCACGCTGTTCAACGCCACGCTGCGGCGGAATTCATCGAAGTCGGTGACCACCATGTTGGTCGCCAGCGGCAGGCCGGTGCGCTTGTGCAGTTCGGACATACCGTCCAGGCCCGGCGTCGGGTCTTCGTAATATTGCAGGTCATCGCCCAACAGTTCGGCCATGCGGATCGACGTTTCCAGCGACCAGTTGCCGTTCGGGTCGATGCGCAACGGGTAACCGGGGAACGCCTTTTTCAGCGCCTTGATGCACGACACTTCGTGCTCCGGCGGCAGCGTGCCGGCCTTGAGCTTGATGCTCTTGAAACCGTTGGCTTCGATCATGCGCCGGGCCTGGGCGACGATCTGTTCTTCGTTCAGCGCTTCGCCCCAACTGTCGGGTTTGTAAGGTGAGTCGACGTGCTGGGCGTACTTGAAGAACAGGTAGGCGCTGAACGGAATCTCGTCGCGAATCGCCCCGCCCAGCAAGTCCACCAATGGCACGTTCAACGAGTGCGCCTGCAAATCCAGGAACGCCACTTCGAATGCCGAATACGCGTTGCTCACCGCTTTGCTGGCATGAGAGCCGGGCGCCAGTTCCGCACCGGCAATGCTTGCCGGTTTGTTCGCCGCCACCGTGGCCTGCACGATGCGGCGCAGCTGATTGAGGTTGAATGGGTCGAGGCCGATCAACTGGTCTTGCAGTTGCTGCTGGATCAACAGCGCCGGGGCGTCGCCGTAGCTTTCACCCAGGCCAATGTAGCCGTTGTCGCTTTCAATCTCGATGATCGAGCGCAGCGCAAAGGGTTCGTGAATCCCGCTGGCGTTGAGCAGCGGCGGATCACGGAAAGCGATGGGGGTCACGGTGACTCGGGTGATTTTCAAGAGGCTGCTCCCTTTGGATCAGGTTTCAATGCGGGGTGACTTAAAGAGGTTGGGGATGGGGCGGTCAGCACCTGGCGTGCATCGCCCTTCGGTGCCGTACGGGCGAAGAAGATCACCACCGCCGCCACCAGTGACGTGGCCGCCAAGCCGTAGAGGCCGCCTTCGATGGAGCCGGTTTTTTGCTCCAGGAAACCGAACGCCGTCGGCGCGACGAAACCGCCGAGGTTGCCGATGGAGTTGATCAAGGCGATCACCGCGGCGGCGATGCGCGCGTCCAGATAGCCTTGCGGAATCGGCCAGAACAATGCCGAGGCGGCCTTGAAACCAATGGCGGCAAAACAGATGGCGACGAAGGCGAAGATCGGCCCGCCGGTGGTGGACATGAACATGCCGAACGCGGCGATCACCAGGGTCAAGGCCACCCAGGCTTGCTGGTGTTTCCATTTGCTGGCCATGGCGGCGAAGCCATACATCGCGATGATCGAAATGATCCACGGAATCGAGTTGAACAGGCCCACCTGGAAGTCGCCGAGGTTGCCCATTTTCTTGATCATGCTCGGCAGCCAGAACGTGGCGCCGTAGATGGTCAGGGCGATGGAAAAGTAGATGAAGCAGAACAGTGCGATCTGCTTGTCGGCCAGCAACTTGAACATCGACGGCTTGATTGTCTGTGTGGCTTCGCGGGCTTGTTGTTCCAGCACGATGGCGTCAACCAGTGCGTCCTTTTCTTCGGCGCTCAGCCATTTCGCCTCGCGCGGATGGGATTGCAGCCAGAACCAGACAAATCCACAGAGCACGATCGAGGCAAAGCCTTCGATCAAGAACATCCACTGCCAGCCATGCAGGCTGAAACCGCTGACATTCAACAGCGCGCCGGAGACGGGACCGGAGATCACCGAGGCGATGGCCGAACCGCTGAGGAAAATCGCCATGGCTTTGCCACGTTCAGTCGACGGTAGCCATTGGGTGAAGTAATAAATGATGCCGGGAAAGAAGCCTGCTTCAGCTGCACCGAGGACAAAACGCAGTACATAGAAACTGGTTTCGCCACGCACAAATGCCATGGCCATCGCCGCCGCGCCCCAGGTGAACATGATGCGCGTCAGCCAGGCGCGAGCGCCGTAGCGTTGCAGCAGCATGTTGGAGGGGACTTCGAAGATCGCGTAACCGATGAAAAACAACCCGGCGCCCAGGCCGTAGGCTGCTGCGCCAATGCCGAGGTCGGTTTCCATGTGGCTGCGCACGAAGCCGATGTTGACCCGGTCGATGTAGTTGACGATGAACATCACCACGAACAGCGGCAGCACATGGCGCTTGACCTTGGCCGCGGCGCGGGCGAGCACGTTCGGGTCCGGCGGACTCTGGAGGGTATTCAAGGGGCGACTCCCGTTCATTGTTTTTTTAGGGACGAGCCGATCATGGACGCGCACATTGATCCCGTCTAATCTAACTTGGCATTCTATTGATACCTGGATTAGATCAATGTTCGAACTGACTCAACTGCGCTGTTTCACCACGGTGGCGACCGAACTGAATTTCCGCCGTGCCGCCGAACGGTTGAACATGACTCAACCGCCCCTCAGTCGACAGATTCAACTGCTGGAACACCACCTGGGCGTCGAGCTGTTCACCCGCACCACCCGCAGCGTCGCCCTGACCGCCGCCGGCCGCGCGTTTTTCATCGAAGCGCAAAACCTGCTGGAGCGCGCCCAGCAAGCCGCCGTCACCGCCCGCCGTTTTGCCGAGGGCGACATCGGCTCGGTCAACATCAGTTTCGTCGGCAGCGCGGTGTATGAATTCCTGCCCAAGGTCATCGCCGAAGCGCGGCTCAAACAGCCGCATGTAAAAATCGACCTGACGGAGATGAACACCTACCAGCAGCATGAAGCCCTGCGTGCCCGTCGTATCGACTTGGGCATCGTTCGAGCGCCGTTGCTGGAGCCGGGATACGCCACCGAATGCCTGGTGCGCGAGCCGTTTGTATTGGCGGTGCCGAGCCGTCATCGGCTGGCGAACGCAGAAACCGTCTCGGTCCAAGACCTCGATGCGCAACCCTTCCTGATGTACTCCCACGCCGCCTACCCACCGTTCAACGAACTGCTGACCGGTATGCTCCGCTCTGCCCGCGTCGCCCCGGAATACGTGCAATGGCTCGGTTCATCCTTGACCATCCTGGCGTTGGTCAACGCCGGCATGGGCCTGGCCCTGGTGCCTCGCTGCGCCACCAGCGTGGTGTTCAAGAACGTGGTGTTTCGCGATATCGATCTGGGTGAGGGTGTGCAGAGTGAGCTGCATTTGATCTGGCGCGAGAACAATGACAACCCGGCGTTTGCGATGTTGCTGGAAGGCATTCGAAGGGCTGTGCGGGAGGGATGGGGCGTTTGAGTTTGTCGGTGCCGGGCGTTTCTTTGGGGTCTTCGACCACTTTGCCTCTGACGACGAACCCGGCCGTTGCGCAGTGGTCCAACCCACTGACGGCATCGCGAATGATCAAGGCCTTGGGCCGGGTTCATTCAAAAGCGACGCTTTGCAACTCACACACATCAGGGTGCGCCGGATAACGTTCAGTAGGTTCGGGTCCTGTCTGGTGCAGGCGCTGACTGCTGCTCTCATCCCCCTGCTCCCTTAGCGGAGTACGAAAATGACTCAGTCAATGCGCTTCTTCCTATCGATCTTCCTCGCGACAGCCTCATTGGCATCAGCGAGCCTCCTCAACAATGCAGGTGCGGCAACCGCCGAAGACCTGAATGCCGACTCCCGGCAAGCGTTGCAAACGCTTTACAAGGCCTCACCAGTTGCCAAAACCATTTCGCAGAATGCCAAAGCGGTGCTGGTCTTCCCCAAAATCGTCAAGGCCGGCCTTGTGTTTGGTGGCAGCTATGGCGAAGGCGTGCTGATGAAGGGCTCGCAAATAGAGAATTATTACAACTCCGTAACCGGGTCCTGGGGACTACAAGCAGGCGCCCAATCGTATGGTTATGCGGTGTTCCTGATGACTGACAAAGCCGTGAATTATGTTCGTGAGACCAAGGGCTGGGAAGTCGGCGTAGGTCCTACCGTTGTATTGGTTGATGAAGGGGTGGCGAAGAATCTGTCCAGCACGACGGTGAAGGACGATGCCTACGCGTTCATTTTCGACCAGCAGGGATTAATGGCCGGGATCAGCATTGAAGGAACGAAGATTTCCCTGATCAAGCGCTGAAAGCCTGCCCTTCAAGGGGTTTGATCATTTGAAGCGTGCCGCGTGGGCGCCCCCTCTACCAAGGCGTCTTGAGTACCAGGCAAGACGCCTCTTTTGGACAGGATTCACAGCGACATTCGTGGATTGTCGAGCGCTATCACCGTCCTCGCCAAGACGGGGGCCTGATGAATCTTCTAACCCAATGTAAGGGTGCCTGTATGAGCAATGGAGCTCTGTATGTTGTGCAATGGAATTGCGAGTAAAGGTGCAGTACCTTGTGTTTGTAACTCCCACGATCCGCAATCCATTCAGGTTGAGAGGTGGACTTCATGAACAACATCATCTACATCGTCGGGGTAGTTGTGATTGTCGTGGTTATCCTGTCGTTTCTCGGGTTTGCATAGAATCGAAGACCGTCTCGATTCGTCGTTTGTCCCGTCACACAACGTTGCCGACATCGCGCGCAACCTGCTGCCGGTGCGGGCGGTAGCAAATGGCGGCGGTCATAAGTGGGGGCCATCGGCCCCCTATGTGTAAAGCCTGTCGCGCCTGAATATCACGCCCGATCGAGCAATCACTGCTCACGAGGCGATTGCGCCCCGACAGCGTCTCGAGGCTCGTCCTGCACGAGAATTGCGGTCAATCGTTTGATCCAGGGCGTTGCCATCAGTACGACAGGGACGATGGTGAGCCAGGCCAGCAACCACGCTTTGAACCCGTACGCGAGCAACTCGCCGACCGAAAGGCCGGATGGACTGGCAATTGCTGCGGCCACTGCGCAGGTGATTGCCGACTGGATCACGGCAGCCGCCCGTTGACGATAACGCGGGGAAAGTCTGGGCATTTTCCGATCTCGTATTGGCAAGGCTGTACCCCGCATCGCGAGGCACAGCCTGGTCGCGCTTGACCTATCTGGCTTGTAGAAACTCAACCGCTTGCGCCGTGCTCCACAGGGCATTGGCGATGTAGCGATAGTTGATCAGTGCGGCAAGGTAGCCATCACCTTCGGGGGTCGTCGGGCCGGCAGTCGCGTCCCGAACCACGGCCACTTCAAAGCCAAGCTCCAGCAGTTCGCGCAGGTGCGACTCGACGCACAGGTTCGCCGCCATGCCCGCCAATATGATTTGCGACACACCGTGCTTGCGCAGCTGCAGCGCCAGGTCATTGGTTTCCGGGCCGTAAACCTTGTGCGGTGAAGCAATGATGGTTTTGCCGTCGAGGATGTAGGGCTTGTACTCGGGCATGAAGTTGCCGCAATACCTGTGGGAGCGAGCTTGCTCGCGATGAACGATTACGCGGCATCCCAGACCTGACACAAAACCCAATCACCGGCCAGCAGCGGCAACAAACACCGAGAACCTGTGGCGAAGGACCTTGCTCCCGCTGGGCTGCGCAGCGGCCCCAAAAAGGGAACAACTGCCCAGCCCAACGTCAGTTACCCACTCACCCCAGCAGACCGCACTTACGCAGGTGGTTCAATTTTATCCAGCAATCGGTTTGCCGTGATTTCAGCCACCAAGACGCTGTTGGAAATGCCCAACAGGGAATAGCGCGAACAACCCTCCAAGAGGTCCACCAACTCGTGGACCATCACATCAATCGAGGCCAGGGTTTCGACCAGAAAAACCGCCAGAGTTTCGGTCGTGGCCTCTGGGTCCACGTAAAACAGGGTGCTGCGTGTTCGCGGGGTGGCTTTGATGTCGGCAATTGACGGGAAGTGGTAATTGAGAGCCCGCTCGGCGGCTTCGTTGAGTTTTTTTGAATCGGGTTCGTACGGGGAAACCGGATCGGTGTCCGGTGGGTTGGGTGTGACCTTGAACATATCTTAGGTTCCTAATGGTGTGCCAACCCTCCTGCTGCTAAACGAAGAGGGTGGCAGCTGCACGCAGGTTAGCAGACCGGGAAACCTAAGAAGCCGGCGCGCCCAAGGGCGCCCTGCGTACAGCTACCATCAAAATGCAGGCGCAAAACCTGACTGATAGAAGCGTCGTACGACTTAGGTTGTTCACGGGCTGCTAAACCCGATCACTGATGAGCAGTGACAGGAATCAAGTTACCGAGTGGCCCCAAGGCGCACAAGCCGGCGGATTCTGGCGCAGCCGTAGGCAACGGCGCAAGGTTTTGTAGCTTTCAGGACGTAACCTTGAGGGCGCTTAAACAAGCACCCTATGGAGATGTTTAATAATCTGATGCACGCTTCTTGCGCGAGGTGAAACCTTGAGAAAATCGTGGACGCATCCGACATTTTTAAGGTTGAGCGTCGCAGGTGTGGTGGGTAGCGCGAACTCTTGAATCAGTCTGATTCCGGCCAAAAGGAGTCAGTCGGATGCGTCTACGAAACTAGGGGCGGTTCACCACGACCCGGTATCGTTTATGGAAAGTAACTGACACGGAACACGGAAGGTTTTCAGCAAGACTTTTGGGATTTGTCTTGCAGCCATTGTTTGAGCTTCCCGATAAAGTCAGACTACCCCAGCCCCAAGCTGGAACTCCTCGCAACGACTCAAGGACGATACATGATTTCTTCTGCACGACTGGGTGACAAGCATGTCTGCCCTTTGCCCGGCCATGGCACCACCCCGATTGCCTCCGCCAGTGGCGACGTAAATATCAACTTTATGGGCTCCGCACGTGTTGGCGATACATGTGGTTGTGGCGCCGTAATCACCACAGGTTTCCATCGATTCAAGTGAATGGCCGTCCTATGGCCCACATTGGCAGTCCTACCAGCCATGGCGGAACCATCATCACCGGGTCAGGTGATGTAGGTGGCGGGTTTGTCATGGGCGATGCTGGCGGTGCAACCATCATCAACTTCATGGCACTGGGAGCTTTCCGCCCAGATGGCACCGTGGACGATGAAAAGATGGCGACCTTGCTCGCTGATCCAAATTTGAAAGAGAAGGCTCTGGCGGCGAATGCCTTGGTAGATCCGCAAGCCAGCACCGAAAAACCCGAAGCGAAGACAGAGCCGGAAGCACTTACTACGTGCAAAGACCCTGACATGATGGAGCAACTGGCCGATTACATCGCCGATGAGATGAACCGCAATATCAAAGACCCAGCAGTCTTGGAAATAAAAGAACTAAACAGCTTCGATCCTGAGGCGGAAACCAAGAAATTTATGGAGCTTCCGCTCTACCTGCGCCTAGGGCAAGACCCACAGTTTTACAACATGGCACTTGGAAAAAAGGCGATGGCTTTCGCCATCTGGACGAAACAGGTGGGTCAGGGTCAGGATTGGGATCACAAGCCCAAATTGGCCAAACTGTTTGGTGCACCTTGGCACAAACAAGGGGCGTATGACTTCTACTACGACATCTGGTCGAACATCCATTATGGGTATGTCGGCTTAGCCGGTGGACTCTCTGACAGCGTGCAATTGGACGGCGCTGGAGTTGAGCAAATAGGCTCAGACAGTTGGCGCTTCCTCAAAGACCCTAAGAGGTTTGATGGCCCACGAAGGACGGAAGGCGTCGAAGGGATGCGAGCATGGGACGATGCTCCTGATAGGGTGTCGATCATCCTCGGAATGGAACTCTACAAGGAGTATCCGAACGGCGGTGTCACTGCACAAATCATCATGGACAAAGTGTTGGCAGTGCCAATTGCTGACTGGGGTACAGGGGTTCAAAAACATGCCTGCAAGTGAAAAGCGACCACGACATATTGGGCGGTGGATAGGGCTGTTTCTTATTGGTGCTGTGGCGTGCTGGTACGTAGCTATACCGCGAGTTGTCGTTTTCTACTCAAAAGACGGTACCAAGAAAATTAGTTACGTCCTGAACACACAGCACACCATCGTTCGCGGTGAACTGCTGCCCGGAAAGACAATGGGTGATGTAGGACATATCTTTCCTGACGATGAGTTCTTCATGCGTCTCGACTGGTGGAATGCGAAGGGCCTGAACCGTTGCGTAAGCATTACGCCCCAATGGCCGACAACGGAAATTCATATTGACCGTAACGGCGAGATTGACACCAGTGAAGGCAGTGGCACTGATGGAGAGCGATTGAAAGTTTGTAAGTAGGATTTAGCCAAGCCATAGGGGGCATAAATGTCCATAACAAATCCACGTGTAATCGATTTCTGGGCAATTCCCAAGCGAAAGCTACACGACCTGGTGCTCGTTATCACTGATCACCTTGAATGGGGTGGTAAAGCTGAACAAGGCGAACACTTGCTCTTGCTGCAAGAGAAAATCAACACGTACATCGCCTTCATCGAAAGCGGTGAGATTTACACCGAAATTCCCGGTGCACTGGGTAAACATCCCATCATTCGTGTTCTTGGCCTGTATGAGTTACCAGAGCAAGCAGAGCTCTTCATTGGCCGTGTCACAGAGACTCTAGAAGAAGTGGGCATCGGTTTTGAATTCGAGCTTAAAGCGGACGAAGCAATACGTAATATGTGATCACGCCAATGTCTCTGTCTGAACGTTTTCGGCTTCGCAGAGATTCAAGGAACAGCAAGCGAATTGGGAGATGAAATGGAGCTTCGTACTGAGTTAACGCCGCCTGCATTTGATGAATCCATGGTTGCTCGACTAACGAAACTCGCTGAAGAAATTGATTGCGGACATCCTGAGCAGACGCTGAGCCAGTTGTCGGAATTCAACCGAGAGGCGATGACAGAGCTTGGGTTCATCGACTTTCAGGGTATTTATGGAGGCCAAGTCCATGAGACTTGGGTTCGCAAGATCTTAGCAGCACCGTTTGAGCGGCCCGTAGCAGATGTAACGAGGGGTGAACTTATAGAGCTGGCTAGGCCACGCCGCTGGCCGGCACCAACTACTCGCTGGGCCAGGTGCTGGCCAAAGTCGCCGGTAAATACCGCCTCAACCTCCCACGCGGTGCCGTCCTGTTGGCCTACGGCAAGTCAACCTTTGGCGTCTCGGAAAGCACCGATGCGGCGTACGTGCAGCCAACCCAGCGGTAAAAATCAAATCTGTGAGTAAGGGTATGCAAAGTCCTGCCGATAACGACAAAGCGCCGCGCTCGATTGACGGCGTTTTATGGACCAGAAGCATTAGCAGGGACTTTACATGCGTCACCTCAGACACCTTACTTCCCCTCTGAATCAGCAAAAGATTGCTGACGTCACCTTCCATTTCGATCCGTCTGATCAGAACGAACTGGTGACTGTGCTTCAGCGTTTTTTTGCCGCGCCGGATCAACATGCCTTGCTGGATATTCCCGAGGAAACCCGCAGCGTGTTCCTGCTCGAAGGTGAGCGCAAATGGGTGTTGAAGCACAACCGCCTGACCCACTGGAAAAAGCAGCTGCAGAATTTCCTGGGTCTCAAGCGTGTGTTCGGTCTGCATGACCTGACCAACGAATTCATCAATCTGTCCGTTGTGTCCGCCAAATCAGAATCATCGCCCAGAGTGGCTGCATTCGGCCACGTCGGACGTTTTCCGTTTCTCAAGGAAGAGTATTTGCTGGTCAGTTTTTTCGACAACCATTGCAGCGTCGATGAACGACTGATCGCCCAGCCCGAACAGGCGCAAACGCTGCTGTCAGACATTTTTCAACTGTTTGGGCAGACGCTGGTCGAGGGGTTTGTGCACATGGACCCGCACCCCAAGAACATCCTTATTGGCCCCGATGGCAGGCTGCGCCTGATCGATTTCGAATGCTGCGCGCATTCGGTGCTGGATCACGACTTCAGCCTGGGTTTTCTGCTGGGTTACTTCTATCGCTACTGGTTCAACAAGTTCTTATCGGTTGAACACTACAACGCGTGCTGTGAACGCTACCTGAAGCATCAGCACCCGCAATTGAACCGTGAGGTTTTTCAGGCGGTGTATGAACGCTTTCGGGACCGTGGTGTTTCCCGGAGCACGCGTTACCGCATCCTCACGTGCCCCAAGGCTCAAGCTGCATTCCTGCACGAGCTGAGGTAACCGGCAGCGATTGGCTCAGCCTTGCTTCAAATCGAGGCAGTAGGTGTAGTAACCCGTATCGCGCACATAACCCAAGGATTCGTACAACCGTTGCGCGCCGACATTGTCCGTGGCCGTTTCCAGCACCAGGCCTTTAGCGCCGGTCAACACTGCGAAGGCTCGCGCGGTGTTCATCAGCAACGTGCCGACCCCTTGCCCTCGCGCGGCGGGTGTTGTGAAGAGGTCGCCAAGCAGCCAGGTGCGATGCGCGTCGATGGACGAGAACGTCGGGAACAACTGGACGAAACCCAGCGCCTCGCCGCTGGGGGCCTGGGCGAAGAAAATCGCGGATTCGTCCCGGGCAATGCGCTCGGCGATGAAGGCGCGAGACTGCGGCAGGTTCGATGGCTGGCCGTAGAAGCCTCGATAGGCGTCGAACAGGCTGGCGATTTTATCGATGTGAGATGCGTCGGCGCGCAGGGCCTGGATGTCCATGGTTGTCGTCTCCGTACGGATGCTGTTCTAGGGTTTCTTCGCAGCGAACACTACCTCTTCGATCTCCTGTGCGACCAGGCTTTCTATCCGTCTCATATTACGATCACGAATGCCGTGCTCCTTGAGCATGGTCACCGTCCGAAAAAGATATTGAGCCGCCGAGCCCCAATGCCCCGCTGCACGAGCCAATACGTGGGCGACCCTTTCCATCGGTAACTTGCCCGCATAGGCCTTGCCGTCACGTGCTGCGACAAAGGCTAATGCACGCAGTATCCCGGTTTCGGTCTTGACTGAAATCCAGCGCGGAACATTGGTCGGCGGGTTGGCATCAATTTCCCGGAACATTAACAGCCCCAGTTGTTTGAAGTGGTCCTGTGCTGGAAGTCGGTACGCCAACCCATTGCAGCTTCCGCCTCGGTCGAGGGCCAACATCAGGGCCGGCAACTCGCGAGTGCCGCGCCAGCGAGTCAGTGTCAGGCAGAACGACCGATGCCAGCCATAGGCAGTGGCGCTACGGCTTTCCACAAATTCGAACTCCGGATTCCAGATCAGAGAGCCGTAGGCAAATACCCAAAGCTCTTGCGGTTGGTATTCACGTAAAAGCGCCGCCACCATCGTATCGAATTCAGCCTGGGTGTGTTCGGTCGTGCCCGGTTCGGGTCCGGGATCAGGCTCAAAGCGCTCAACACTGGCGACCAGTTCCGCCGTCAGGTTTCGCTGTTTGATTTGCGCCGTTTTCGCCTCGTCCATACCGGCCTCGCAACAGGGATAAGCCGCCAGTTGATCGACAGCCTCCTGAGGCTGATCAGCCTGAAAGTCTAGCACCGCGTATTGATTTGTCCCGACGACTGAACAGCGCTCTCTCACACCCGGCAAAGGGTGTGAGAGTTGTTGCGAATGTCAGGCTTTCGAACCCTGTTCAGGCAACACCGCCAACGCCGAGGTCCTGGCCAGCAGGTAGTAGAAGATACCCGGCACCACCAGACCAACGATCCAGGAAATATCGACACCGCCGAGCTGCGCGACCATCGGCCCGGAGAAGAAGTGCGTATCGACGAAGGGCAGCTGGATCAATACACCGATGACATACACGCTGATCCCGCGCGTGTTCCAGCGACCATAACGACCCGCCGGGTCGGACAATGCCGGGATGTCATAGCGCTCTTTGTTGATGAAGTAGTAATCCACCAGATTGATCGCGCTCCACGGTGTGAAGAAGGTCAGCAAAAACAGGATGAAGTACTTGAAGGTGTTGAGAAACGAGTACTGCCCCAATAGCGCGAGCGTGGTGGAGGCCGCGACAATCACCAACACAAACACCATCCGCTGCCGGGCGGAAATCTCCAGACGACTGCGCAAACCACTGATGATGGTGGCCACGCACATGAAGCTGCCATAAGCGTTAAGCGTGGACACCGTGACCTTGCCGAACACCACGCTCAAGTACAGCAAGGACGCCATCACACCGGTGCTGCCCAACCCGACGATGGTCGCCACCTCATGACCGCGAAAGTTCGCACCGGCCAACGCCGCGGCGAACACCCCCAGCACCATGGACGCCTGGGCGCCCAGCACCGTTCCGAGCCCGACGGCAGCGAACGTCTTCCACGACGAAGTCTTGCTCGGCAGGTAGCGTGAGTAGTCCGCCACATAAGGGCCAAAGGCGATCTGCCAGGACGCGGATAACGACACCGCCAGCAGGAAAGTACTCCAGCCGAAGTGACGGTTTTCCAGCAACAGGCCGATATCGTTGAGGGTCATCAGCCGGGTGAACAGATAGACGAAGGCGATGATGCCCAGCACGCTGGCCACCCGGCCGACCAGGTGGATGACCCGGTAACCGAAGATCGTCAGAAACGCGATGCAGGAGGCAAAAATCAGGATGCCGGCGCTGTCGCTGACATGGATCAACTGGGCAATCGCCTGCCCCGACAACACCGCGCCGGTGGCGCTGAAACCGAGGTACATCAGGCACACCAGCACAATCGGGATAGCCGCCCCGTATACCCCGAACTGCACACGACTGGAGATCATCTGCGGCAGGCCGAGCTTCGGCCCTTGCGCCGCGTGCAGGGCAACCACTGCGCCGCCGAGTACCTGGCCGATCAGCAAGCCGATGAGCGACCAGAACACATCGCCGCCCAGCACCACGGCCAGGGCGCCGGTGACAATCGCGGTGATTTGCAGGTTGGCGCCGAGCCACAGGGTGAACTGGCTGTAGAGGCTGCCATGACGCTCGGCCTCGGGGATGTAATCGATCGAACGTGTTTCGATCAGGGAACTTCGCTGCTGACTATCGCTGACCTTGGTCATTACGCTGTTTTCCTTTGAGGCGCTTGTTTTTAGGGTGTGGGCTCGAACGCTTAGAACGCCTTGCTGGCACTGGCAACCACCGTGGCGGAGCACAAATCTCCATAGCCATACCAGCTCGTGCATTCGCTTTTCGACAGGTCGGTATCAATGTAGCTAAGGCCCCAGGTCACCCCCACGAAGTCACGGGTCAACTTGGCTTCCCACTCGCTGTAGGCATCACGACTTTCGCCGCTGGCGGACCAGAAAGCCGGGGCTTTGACATCGTTGCGGCCCACGCGCAGGTCCAGGCCGATTTCGGCCGGCAATTCGATTTTGTAGCTGAGGTAGGTGTAAAGGGTGTCCTGGTCCTCGCCAAAGAAGTTCGGCGTATCGTTTGAGTAGTAAGCGCCGAGCTTCACGCCATAAACGTCAAGGACGGCGTAGACCTCACTCAAGTTGAATTGGCCCTCTTTTGGATAGTCGTACTTGATGTACCCCAGGTCGAGGCTGATGGCCTCGGTCGCCTGCCAGTAGTAGCCCGCGTAATACTCGAGTTCCTGCCGTGTCTTGAACTCGCCGCCGAAATCGACATTCGAGGTCCAGGCGCCAACGTACAGGCCGCTGCTGTGCATCAGCGTGGCGCCGGCCTGAGCCGCCGGATCCCCAAGGGTTTGCGAAATGCCACGGGTGCGGTAGTCGCTGAAGACTCCCAGGGTCATGTCCAGACTGAAGTCATCGTTGAGTGTCAGCGCCTGGGTAGTCAGGGGTGCCAATACAAGCGTGGCAAGGGTCAATACTGAGCGTGCGTTCATACAAGTCTCTTATTGTTATGGAGGTGCGGGTTATTTCAGGCATGGCGATGCCGAGCCCCTCGTCGTACGAGGAGCCAGGCGTCTGTTGCGTGGTGCGGGTGAACGGAGGGTCAAGACGCGGGCGCGTACACCTCTTTGCCGGCGAAGAAGGTCTTCAGGACCTTGGTGTCGAACAGTTCGTCATCGCTGACCTTGAAGACATCGCGGTCGAGGATGATCAGATCGGCCTGTTTGCCGGGTGTCAGCGAACCAATCTGCTGCTCCAGGCGCAGGGCCTTGGCGGCATTCAGCGTGTAGGCGTAGAACATGGTCTGGCGATCGATGCTCTCCTTGGCATTCAACACGCCCAATGGCCCTTTGCGCGTACTCGCCTGAGCGATGGCGTTCCATGGATTGGGGCTGGATACCGGCCAGTCACTGCCACCGGCGATGACCGCACCGGCGTTATGCAGGGACTTGGCGGGATACTGATAACCGTAAGCAAACGCGCTGATATAGGGTTTGACGAGCTCGACGGTGTAACTCTCGCCGGTGGCCCACAGCAATTGCATGGAAGCGATCACGCCCAGTTGCTTGAAGCGCGGAAACTCTTTTGGGTTGACCAGTTGCAGGTGGCTGATGCTATGAGCCACCGGTGTCGGGTTGAGTTTGCGCGCGTAGGCAAAACCATTGAGTGATTCACGCACCGCACGGTCGCCGACCGCATGCATGTGCACAATCCAGTCGCGTTTCTCCGCTGCCACGACCAACTCACCGAAGTGCGCGGGGTCGATCAGCAGTTGACCGTTTTTATGACTGTTCTTGAAGGGAACGATGACCGCGGCGGTCTGCCCCGGAAACTCCAGAACGCCATCGGCGAATACCTTGATGCCAGGAAAACTCAGGTTGGGTACACCCTCGAATTTCTTCATGACCTTGGCCAGCACTTCCAGGTCGGCAGGTCGGCTTTTCGGGTTGGCCAACAGCAGCGCGGCGACGTGGGCATTGAGCTCGCCCTTCTCTGCCAGTTCGCGGTAAAGCGGCAGCACGCCGTAACTCTGCTCGGTTGCCTTGAAATCGAACAGCGAATCGCCACTGCCGGCATTCGCCGCCGCGTCCATCCAGGCGGTGACGCCGTATTGATTATTGACCTTCACGGCCTCGCGGGCGGCTTTCAACATGATCTCGTCGCTGGGCGCGGGGATCTGGCTGCGTACCTGGTCCCAGCGCGACTCGGCAAAATAACCATTGGGGGTGAAATCCGCGTCATGACCCACATAGCTGCGATCCTGTTCCGACAGGCCTTTTACCAGCGCCGCGTCGATCTTCAGGCGCTTGAGCATGGCGTTGTTGGCCCAGCCGGTGTGCCCGTCGATCCCGCTGAGGACCACCAGTTGATCCGCCCAGCGTCCCTGATTGAAACGCTGGCCCAGCTCACGGCTCTTGTCCCAATAGGCCGAACTCACCCCGGCGATGCTGATCACGTCACCGGTCCGCGCAATGCCCGCCTGATCCTGTTCGATAATCCACTGTTCAAGTTCCGGCAACGGTTTGACTTCATCCAGCAGGTTGGCTCCCATGCTGTCGAAGGCCGCAACCACCGGGTGACTGTGGGTATCAATCATTCCCGGCATCAGCACCTTGCCCGCCAGATCGATCCGTTGCGTGCCGGTGTCGGCCAGGGCGTTGATCTCGGCATTACTGCCCACTTTGAGAATCTTGCCGTCTTGCACGGCCACTGCCTGGACCAGTCCCTGACCGGGTTCGGCGGTGAATACCTTACCGTTGAACAACACAAGGTCAGCGGCGGCCATGGCTTGCACCGAAGAAAAAGCCAGGGCTGCGGCCAACAGGTTTGGAATAAATCGCTGCATCGGAACACTCTCTTGTTTTTATTGGGCAGGACGGGTGGTTGATGCCTGGGACAACGCCTTCGGATCAAGGCCAACGAACGGCGCCTTGGCCCACACGACCTGGCCGCCCACGACCGTCAGCAGCACGTTATTTCGAGCCAACGCCTCCTCGGGGACCTGCATGAAGTTCTTGTCCAATACGATCAAGTCGGCGAACTTGCCGACCTCGACCGAACCGACAACAGCGTCCAGTTTCAACTGCTCGGCAGCGTTCATGGTGATGGTGCGCAACACTTCAGTGCGCGACAGCCCCGGGTCGGCATTCAGCCTGCCCGCATACTTGGGCCCGTAACTGTGCGGGTTCAGCGGATCACCTGAACGGGTAACACCGATTTTCAACGCCAGGAACTCGTCGAGCGGGTCGACGGGCCAGTCGCTGCCATACGCAACACGGCCGCCGGCACGGGCGATGCTGCCGGACGGCTCCATGCGGGCAAATCGCGCAGCCCCCAGATGCTCGTTGGTACCGTCGACCGTGGACGGTGCCTGCTGGGCCCACTGGAAAGACATGTTGGCAGTCACATCGAGCGCCTTGAAACGCGCATAGTCGGCAGGGTCCACCGACTCGTTGTGAGTAATGGTCGGGCGGAAGTCATTGCCGGGCAGTTGCTGGCGCACGTATTCGATGCCATTCAGTGAGTCACGCACCGCGCGGTCTCCGGTAGCGTGAAGGTGCGGATCGAGGCCGGCCTGCACGGCTTTCAGCAGCAGCGGGTTGAGCACTTGCGGCGGGAAGTAAAGCTCGCCGGTGTTCTTGCCGGGTGTCCACTTCGGCGCCGTATCGGTGCCGGCATTGCGCAGGTACGGCGTCAACATTGCACCTGTGTCCGCCGGCGCGTTGATGATGCCGTCCATGAACAATTTGACGTGGCGCATGCTCACGCCCGGCGCCGGTTTCGCTTCGCCCTGGTCGTAGGTAGTGGCCATTGCCTTGGCCTCGGCGATGGTTTTGTCCGGGTCGGCAGCGGCGGCGGCAGGGTCGAGTTTGATCGCCAGCAAGGCCCGGGCCGTCAGCTCACCCGACTGCTGCAGGGTGGTAAACGCTTTGCCATTTTCCGGCCCCGACAAGGAATCGAAGAAACTGGTGATGCCTTGCTGGCGCATAGCGTCGAGCGCCGCGCGGGTCTGATTGAGTTTCTCTGCGTCGGTGGCGGGTGGCACCACGGCAGCCATGGCATCGGCGGCTCCGTCTTCGCAGATGCCGTTCGGGTTGCCGGCGCTGTCGCGCATGTACTTGCCGTCACCGGGGTTGGCCGTTTGCTTGTTGATGCCGGCGACCGCCAGGCCGCGAGAGTTGGTCAGCACCGTATGGAAGTCGGTGGAACGGACTTGAATTGGACGGTTGGTCTTGAGCGCGGCCAACACAAGCCACGAATCCTGTTGCTGTACGGGTCGACCCGCGCACGGTCATTCAGTCGGCTGCTGGTCGAAGAAGCAGCGCGGCTGCTCGAACATTTCGGTGCAGAGACGCGGATTTTCAATCCATCGGGGCTACCGCTCCCGGATGACGCACCCGGCGATCACCCGAAAGTTCAGGAGTTACTTGAGCTGATGCAATGGTCTGAAGGACAGGTCTGGTGTTCACCCGAACGCCACGGCGCCATGTCTGCCGTATTCAAGGCCCAGATTGACTGGGTGCCGCTGGCCCTGGGCGCCGTTCGCCCGACCCAAGGAAAAACGCTCGCCGTCATGCAAGTCAGCGGCGGTTCCCAATCCTTTAACGTGGTGAATCAGCTTCGCGTGCTGGGCCGCTGGATGCGGATGTTCACAATCCCTAATCAATCTTCCGTGCCGAAGGCTTATCTGGAGTTTGACGAGGGCAACCGCATGAAACCGTCCTCGCTGTATGACCGGGTGGTAGACGTCATGGAAGAACTGGTGAAGTTCACGTTGCTGCTGCGCGAGCGCCCGGATCTGGTTGACCGCTACTCGGAACGCAAGGAGTCAGCGGAAGAACTGACTCAGCGTGTAAATCAGCGATCGATTTGAAAGCCGTTCGACTACGGTTGAAATGCTTTGCCAAACCATTTATCGAAAAGCGAATACCTGGCAATACAACGCAACCAGGTAACTAAATGAAGTAATGATCTAAAACGTTATAACCCGTTGCGACATTGGAGCACGGGTTAACTACCGTCGGTCTGTAAAAACCCCGCCAGAAAACCTGCAAAAACTTCGTGATCTAGTCTGACTGCACGTTCGGCAGGAGATTACTCATGTCATTGGCTGAAGAACGAAAACCTCAGCGCCGCAAGGAAACCCGGCTGTTTCTCTTTCTTGTCGTCTGCCTTTTTCCGCTGCTGTCGATCGCTATCGTCGGCGGTTACGGTTTTATCGTCTGGTTTTTCCAGATGCTGTACGGCCCACCGGGACCACCCAACTAACTAATAGCTTTTTCTGAAAGCCTATTGGAGCCAGCGCATGGACGAAGCTCTGCATATCGCCAGTCTTGTAGTACTTGCCAGGCCCGAATTGTTCGACGCCGTTAAAGCCAACTTGCGCCTGTTGGACGGTTTGGAACTGCCTCAGGAAAGTGCGGCGGGAAAACTGGTGGTGGTCCTTGAGGCCGTACACGAAAGTCAGATCCTTCAACGCATCGAACAGATCAACAACTTGCCGGGCGTACTCAACGCGGCGTTGATCTATCACGAACTCCTCAACCCGAAGGAGATATCGAATGAGCATGACGCGCCGCGAATTCGTCAAAGCCCAGGCCGCCGCCATTGCAGCCGCCGCTGCTGGCCTGCCGATTATTACCGACGCCAGTAATCTGGTGACCGAAGCAGACATGGTCACCCTGGACTGGAATAAGGCGCCCTGCCGTTTCTGCGGCACCGGGTGCAGTGTGATGGTCGCGACCAAGGACAACCGCGTGGTCGCCACCCACGGCGACGTCAAGGCAGAGGTCAACCGCGGACTGAACTGCGTGAAGGGCTATTTCCTTTCGAAGATCATGTACGGCGTTGATCGCCTGACCCAACCGCTTTTGCGCATGAAGAATGGCCAGTTCGACAAGCAAGGCGAATTCCAGCCGATCAGCTGGGAGAAGGCCTTCGACATCATGGAGCTGAAATTCAAGGAGGCCTTGAAGAGCAAAGGTCCCGGGTCGGTCGGCATGTTCGGCTCCGGGCAATGGACCGTGTGGGAAGGCTATGCCGCCAACAAGCTGATGAAGGCAGGCTTTCGCAGCAACAACATCGACCCCAACGCCCGCCATTGCATGGCCTCGGCGGTGATGGGCTTTATGCGCACCTTTGGCATGGATGAGCCGATGGGGTGCTATGACGACATCGAAGCCACCGATGCTTTCGTGCTCTGGGGCTCGAACATGGCCGAGATGCACCCGGTGCTCTGGAGTCGAGTCACCGACCGCCGCCTGAGCCAGCCTCACGTGAAAGTGGCTGTGCTGTCGACCTTCGAACATCGCAGTTTCGAGCTGGCCGACATCCCCATGGTGTTCAAGCCGCAAACTGACCTGATGATCCTTAACTACATCGCCAACCACATCATTGAAAGCGGCGCGGTGAACCAGGATTTCATTACCAAACACACCCGATTTGCCCAAGGTGCCGACGACATCGGATACGGCCTGCGCCCTGATGATCCACGGGAAATGAAGGCAAAAAATGCCGCCAAGGCCAACACCTGGACGGATATTTCCTTCGAACAATACGCAGCGTTCGTCAAACCCTACACGCTGGAGCGAACCGCCAAGGAGACAGGCGTTCCGGCTGAAAGGCTCAAGGCTTTGGCCGAGTTGTATGCCGACCCCAAGCGTAAAATCGTGTCGTTCTGGACCATGGGTTTCAACCAGCACACTCGCGGCGTCTGGGCCAACAACCTGATCTACAACATCCATCTGCTCACCGGCAAGATCAGCGAACCGGGCAACAGCCCTTTCTCACTCACCGGACAGCCGTCGGCCTGTGGTACGGCGCGCGAAGTCGGGACCTTCTCCCACCGCTTGCCCGCCGACCTGGTGGTGACCAACCCAAAACATCGCGCCATCGCCGAAAAAATCTGGAAGCTGCCCGCCGGCACCATTCAGGAGAAGCCTGGTTTTCACGCGGTAGAACAGAGCCGCATGCTCAAGGACGGCGTGCTCAACGTTTACTGGACCCAGGCCAGCAACAACATGCACGCCGGGCCGAACATCATGCAGGAAGTCCTGCCGGGCTGGCGCAACCCGGATAATTTCGTGATTGTCTCCGATGTCTACCCTACCGTTTCCGCGCAAGCCGCCGACCTGATCCTGCCCAGCGCCATGTGGGTGGAAAAGGAAGGCGCCTTTGGCAATGCCGAGCGGCGTACGCAATTCTGGCATCAATTGGTGAGCGCACCGGGGGACGCCAAGTCGGACCTGTGGCAGTTGCTGGAGTTTTCCAAGCGCTTCACAACCGATGAAACCTGGCCCGCCGAGTTACTGGCCACGTCTCCTGAGCACAAGGGCAAAACCCTGTTTGAGGTGCTTTACAAGAATGGCCAGGTTGACCAATTCCCGGTCGAGCAAATGGAAGCCGGATACAAAAATGATGAAGCCAAAGCGTTTGGCTTCTACCTGCAAAAAGGTTTGTTCGAGGAGTACGCCCAGTTCGGTCGCGGCCACGGACATGACCTTGCCACGTTCGACCGCTACCACAGCGAACGAGGCCTGCGCTGGCCGGTGGTGGACGGCAAGGAAACCCGCTGGCGTTACCGCGAGGGGCTGGACCCCTACGTGGAAAAAGGCAGCGAGGTGCAGTTCTACGGCCACCCGGACAAGAAGGCGATCATCTTCGCCCTCCCCTACGAGCCGCCAGCCGAAGCCCCGGATGCCGATTACCCGTTCTGGCTGAGCACCGGGCGCGTCCTCGAACACTGGCACACCGGCAGCATGACCCAACGCGTCGAGGAACTGTACAAAGCGGTGCCGGACGCATTGGTCTACATGCACCCCGAAGATGCCAAGGCCTTGAAGGCGCGGCGTGGCAGTGAAGTGAAGTTGATCAGCCGACGCGGTGAGATCCGTGCGCGCATCGAGACTCGCGGGCGTAACAAGCCCCCGCAAGGACTGGTGTTCGTGCCGTTTTTCGACGCCAACAAGCTGATCAACAAAGTCACGCTCGATGCCACCGACCCGATCTCCAAGCAGACCGACTACAAAAAATGCGCGATACGAATCGAGTTGATCAGCGTGGCCTGAGGAGAACCGTCATGCCTTTGCGAATCCTGCCGTTGCTCCTGCTCGCTGCGATTGGCGTGGTGACAGCTGCAGAAGTCAATTACCCCCTCGATGCACCGGGGCCGGATGGGCGCCGGCCCGGTGGCACCTTGACCCAGAGCATGCCGGCCCCGCCCATTGCCAATGAAGAAAACAAGGACCTGAAGCGCGAACGCAATTACCCGGACCAGCCTCCCACCATCCCCCATACCATTCGCGGTTATCAGATCGACCAAAATGGCAACAAGTGCCTGTCCTGTCACAGCCGTGCCAACAGCGCGCGAACCCAGGCGACGATGATCAGCATCACCCACTACATGGACCGCGACGGCCAGGCGCTGGCGGCGGTATCGCCGCGCCGGTACTTCTGTAACCAATGCCACGTGCCGCAAACAGAAGTGCAACCCTTGGTGGGCAACAGTTTCGAGACGATCGACAAAATACTGCAAGACGACGCCAACGCCGCGCAGAAACCCTGAGGAGGCAACATGAAAGCACTGTTCGCCCTGCTCAAGGATTATTGGGGCATTCTGCGTCGTCCGAGCCTCTACTACAGCCTGGGCTTTCTGACGCTGGGGGGCTTTATCGCCGGGATCATTTTCTGGGGGGGCTTCAACACCGCGCTGGAGCTGAGCAATACCGAGAAATTCTGCATCTCCTGTCATGAGATGCGTGACAACGTGTTCGTCGAGCTCAAGGACACGATCCACTACACCAACCGCTCCGGCGTGCGCGCCAGTTGCCCGGACTGCCACGTCCCCCACGAATGGACCCACAAAATCGCGCGCAAGATGCAGGCTTCGAAGGAGGTGTGGGGCAAGATTTTCGGCACCATCGATACACGTGACAAATTCCTCACGCTGCGTCGCGAACTGGCCGAACATGAATGGGCAAGGCTCAAGGCCAACGACTCTCGCGAATGCCGTAATTGCCACAACTTCGAGTTCATGGATTTTACCCGCCAGAGCAAGCGCGCTTCTGCCATGCACTCAACTTCTCTGGCCAACGGTGAGGCCACCTGTATCGACTGCCACAAGGGCATCGCTCACAAGCTGCCCGATATGAGCGGAGTGAAAGGCTGGTAGGGCTATCGCGGCATCTGCTTGCAGGATACTCGGACGCCGGTAAAGCGTCTGCGATCCCCCCGTACTTGTCCTATCCTTGCATCCAACCACCCACTCCGGACAACGACATGCCCGCCCCTGAATCCACCCTCCTCGACAGCTGGCACCACAACGCCCAATCCTGGATCGAAGCCATCCGCACCGGCGCCATCGAGAGCCGCCTCAAGGTCACCGACCAGGCAATCCTGCTGGCGGTGCTGGGCCGTCAGCCCGAGCACGTGCTCGACCTGGGCTGCGGCGAGGGCTGGCTGTTGCGCGCGCTGGCTGAACGGGGCATCAAGGCGGTCGGTGTGGATGGCGATGCGACGCTGGTCGAGGCGGCGCGGGCGGCGAGCTCTTCGCCGGTACATTTGGCGAGCTATGAAGCGTTGGTGGAGGCGAAGGTGGACATCGGCCGCGACTACGACCTGATCTGCGCCAACTTCGCCCTGCTGCACCAGGACATCATTCCGCTGCTCGCCGCCATGAACGCCCTGCTCGCCCCTGGCGGCGCGCTGGTGATCCAGACACTGCATCCGTGGACCGCGGCGGCGGGCGACTATCAGGATGGCTGGCGGGAAGAGACCTTCGCCGGATTCAAGGGACAGTGGCAACCCATGCCGTGGTACTTGCGCACCTTGTCCAGTTGGTTCAATGCACTGGACATGGCCGGTTTTCAGCTGACCGCCCTGCAGGAACCGCAGCACCCGCAAAGTCCTGTGCCACAGTCATTGCTGTTGGTGGCCGAACAGCGGGGCTCGCTACCCTTCAGTCAGTCCCTTCCCGCACCCACCGTCTGACCTCAGCCTGTATGGCATAAGCCGGTGCCTCCACAGCATTGAAATCCTGTGTATACCGCTGGGCAAATCCTTCTACCCCCCACTCCTGATACTGCTGCACATGCTTCAATTCGTGAGCCCAGAGCGCGATGTCCTGTTCTGCGGCTTGAGCGTCCCGGAAGAGGATGATGTCGATCAGCGTGACGGCACCGACATCGGGGTTTTGCAGCATGGCCGTGGCGGCGTTGAATTGGCCGTTGTCGCTCACGTTGTAGCGCGCGGTATCGAGGACGCTGGGGTCGTACCAGCGCAACAGTTGCTCCCGGATGTGCGGTGGAATGGGTTGGATGCCGGCGTTGGCTGCTTCAGCGCGGGCTTGGGTCAGCCACAGCGCCAGGGCAGGTGCCGCGATCTGGTAGACGCCATCAGGCATTGCGCCGAGCAACTGCCCCACGTCCGGCAGGCAGATGCAGTCGTCCAGGCACACTTGTGTCTCTCCGGCTGGGCAGGCGTTGGTCTGGGCTTGCACCTCAAGAGTCAGGCAAAGAACAAACAGCGCCACCAGGTGTGTGGTGATGGACGACATTGGGCGCTCCAGGGACGGACGCAACGCGAACAGGGGTCACCATTGATCGACGATCCGCATGGCATTAGCGTAGTCCCGAACCAAGCGCCCCAGCGTTAATCCACCACGAACAACTTGGCACCGGTGGTGCTGAAAGATCGATGCCCCTCTGCGTTGCTGCCCACCTGATAGCTCATCCCGGCGGTGAGCGTGAACTGACGCCCATCCTCCAGTTCCGTGTGCAACTCGCCTTCCAGGCACAACAGGATATGACCTCTCCAGCACCAGTGATCGGCCAGGTATCCGGGACTGTATTCAACCATCCGAACACGCGTTGAACCAAACTGGCAGGTTCGCCAATAGGCGGTACCCGTCTGTCCAACATGCTGCACAGGTTCGACAGTCGACCAATCGGTCGTACCAAAGGGAACAGCCGTCAGATCCATCGTTGCCTCATCAATGAAGGAGTGTCTGTGGACCGTACCCATCCAGTACTACTTACGATAGACACAGATGACCCGCATTTATGAGATACAGGCGCCCACTCAAGCATGGTAGCCAGAGGCGGCTTTCGGCCAGAAGTAGCTGGTGGACGGAGCGATACCTAATGAGTAGCTATGCTTGGTCTACTGCCGGAACTAATTGAGCAGATTGGGCTTTCCACACCATGGTGTATAAACCCCTTCAGCGGTCACCCGACTGTCACAATGCCCGGTCTAGTCAGGGCTAGACGACAGAACAAGGAATGTTATCCACCAAGCCCGTGAAGGTGTTATCACCCCACTTGGGGTCAATTTAGAGTTCGGCCCAAAGAGGAGTCCGCCATGACCGTAGTCGATCGCCTCAGGTATTTGCGCGTCGTTCTAGTTTTGGCTGGCCTCGCGTGCCTTGCTCTCTACCCACTTATGTTGTTCTGGCCGTCCGGCTGGGCCTGGCACGTCGGTCACTCGGACTACCCGATGATGATCGTTGGCATCTACGCCATACTTGGCGTGTTCTTGATCCTGGCCGCACGTGATCCATTAGCCAATCTGAGCCTGATCTGGTTCACCGTGTGGTCTAGCGCCGTACACGGAGGAGTCATGGCCGTCCAGGCGGTCACCCAGCCGGGGCAAATGGGGCACTTGGCAGGTGACGTGCCGGCGCTCTTCATCGTGGCGGTTGCCTTGGGCATCTTGACGCCCCGCTCGCAATTGGCCGCTCGGCCCCGGACACACAATGGGGCCTAAGAGCAGGTTTGACTGTCAGGATCGAGTAATCCGTAAAGAACCAAAAAAAAGCCCCGCACTTCAACCGAAGGCGGGGCTTTTGATCTGGCTGGTGTCACTTCACATCGGTTACATCGCGGTATGGAAAATCTGCTCGATCTCGCCCTGACTGGCAGGACGTGGATTGGTAAAGCCGCAGGCATCCTTCATGGCATTGGTTGCCAGGATCGGGATATCGTCGGCCTTGGCGCCCAGTTCGGCGAGGCCGCTCGGAATACCGACATCCGAAGACAGTTTACGGATGGCGGTGATGGCCGCGGCGGCGCCTTTTTCCGCATCCAGGTGCTGGGTGTCAACACCCATTGCGTTGGCGATGTCTTTGAACCGGGCCGGGCATACGCTGGCGTTGAAGCTGGCGACATGGGGCAGCAGGATCGCATTACACACGCCGTGAGGCAGGTCGTAGAACCCACCCAGTTGGTGCGCCATGGCGTGGACATAGCCCAGCGAAGCATTGTTGAAGGCCATGCCGGCAAGAAACTGCGCGTAGGCCATATTTTCCCGGGCGGTCATGTCGTCACCCTGGGCAACGGCAGTGCGCAGGTTGGCCGAGATCAATTCTACGGCCTTGAGTGCACAGGCATCGGTGATCGGCGTTGCCGCAGTCGACACGTAGGCTTCGATAGCGTGGGTCAGCGCGTCCATGCCAGTGGCGGCGGTCAGGCCTTTGGGCATGCCTGCCATCAGCGACGGATCGTTGACCGACAACAGTGGGGTGACGTTACGGTCGACGATGGCCATTTTCACGTGCCGGACTTCGTCGGTAATGATGCAGAAACGGGTCATTTCACTCGCCGTGCCAGCGGTGGTATTGATCGCGATCAACGGCATCTGTGGCTTGGCGGATTGATCCACGCCTTCGTAATCACTGATGTGCCCGCCGTTGGCGGCGCACAGGGCAATGCCCTTGGCGCAGTCATGGGGTGAACCGCCGCCCAGGGAAATAATGAAATCACAGTCGCTGCGACCAAGCAGCTCAAGACCTTTCTCGACATTGCTGACCGTCGGATTCGGTTTGGCGCCATCAAACAAGGTGGAGTTAATGTCCTGCTGGGCCAGAAGGCTGGCTACCTTGGCGGCCACGCCGGCTTTGGCCAGGCCTGCATCAGTGACGATCAAGGCTTTACGGAAACCATATTTGCGGATTGCGAGCATCGCTTCGTCGAGACTGCCAATGCCCATCATGTTCACGGATGGAATGAAGAAGGTGCTGCTCATGATAAATCCTCTTTTATTCTGGAAACCCGGAAATCAGGTGAGGTCTTCTACTCATATCGCAGGCTGTGAGGCGGGTCTGAATGTCATTATTGACGACGTTCAGCGGGAGACGTGCTGCATCAAGTGTTCAGGCGAACAGTGTTTGAAGATGCAGAGGTGGATGGGCCATCGCAGCCGGCAGCTTTTGATCATGGGATTGAGCCTAACCCTATGACGCCAGACTGGAATGGTCCTTTAGCTGTCATTGGCACCTCCTTTAGTACTGGGAGGTAATGCCCCTCAACCGCGCACCAGATAGGCTCCTGCCGGAACCCGATGTCGCAGCTTCATGCATTTGCCGGGTTTGGGCTGATGCCCGGGCGGGCGATCAGGGAACCAGATTCGGCATTTACCCGGAGGCGGCCAATGGCCGCGGGGAATCGCAACCTCATCGTACGCGGGCTCTGGCTCGACGGAAGCCACTGGCAATTCTCCTTCGGGCCGTGGCCTGTCAGCCGTCGGCGAATCCGAGACGCTCTCTGCCTTTGCGCTAGTGAAGTTGCCAGCGTCGGCTTGTTCGGCAGCGGCCATTTCTGCTTCGCGGCGCTTTTTGGCCTCCTCTTCGAGCCCCTTCTGTACCGCGACCTGGTCCTCTTTGGCGTTGGGTGGGGTACTCGAAGCCTTGGCCTGCTGCGCCGCCTGGATCAATTGGAGGTTGCGGTTGCGTAACTCGACGTTAGGACCCACCCGCATGTTCGAGCGCGCCGCCAACGTTTCTGCCTGCTGGTACTGCCCCTGCTGAAGACGCAACACACCAAGGTAATGCAGCGTCGCGGGATTGTTCGGCTGGATATGCAGGGCACGCTCCAGCGTGGCAGCGGCTTGGTCCAACTGGCCATTTTCATACTGCCGCGAGGCGGTTTCGATGAGCGTGGTTGATGCGCTGTTACTTTGCGAGGGCGCTCTTCGCTCGGCAGCAACCGAGCAAAGCGACGCGACGGCGCAGAACGCCAGGATGAGACCCGGCAGAAAACTCTTGGTTGGCATCAGGGGGCGGACTCGGCTGATCTCGGACGGCGCTGCCGTAAAACAGGCCACCAGCACTGCTCGGCATCGCCGATACAGGGCCCCTATGGACCTGGGTAGTACCCTGAAGTTCCCGCTGCAACGGCCACTGCGGATGGCGTGGAATCCGCAGCCTTCTCAGGCTGATTGTCTGCGCCAGGTGCCGGGTGATGTGCCGAACTGGCGCTTGAATGCGCGACTGAACGCGGCTTCGGATTCGTAGCCAACTGCAAAGCCGATTTGTGCCACATTACCGCGACCTTCGCGCAGGTGTTGAGCCGCCACGTGCATACGCCAGAGCGTCAGGTATTGCATCGGTGGCTGTCCGACCAATGCCGTGAATCGCTCCGCGAATACCGAGCGCGACATGCCCACTTCAAGCGCCAGGGCTTCTGCCGTCCAGCCCTCGGTTGGACGAGCATGGAGCAGTGCCAGTGCACGCCCGATATGCGGATCCCGCAAACCCGCCAGCCACCCGCGCCGTTCAGCGGGGAGGTTCGCGACATACTGGCTGACGGCTTCGACGAACAGCAATTCGGATAGCTTGGCGATGACCGTTGTCGAGCCGACGCGCCCCGCCGCGATCTCACTGACAGCGAAACGGAATGAGCTTTCAATCCAGGCCCCCGAAGCCGTCGCGCGGACATCTAGCTTCAATAAGGAGGGCAGCGACGAAAGCAACGGGCTGAACGGTGTTTCAGAGCCGAGGAATCCGCACAGTAACTGTGTGGTCTCGCCGCTCCCGCCGTACTTGATTCTTGAAATACCGCCGACTTCCGGCGGCTGAATAACATCGCGCGCCGACAGGGGGGCAATGCTTAGATCACTGCCAAAAGTATGAACGTCATTGCGAGGAAGCAGAATCAGTTCGCCTGCCCGCACGTCGAGGGTGGCGCCATCGTCGATTCGCAATTGCATGTGCCCCGCCGCGACAAAATGCGACGCAATGATATGTCGAGGTGCCGCCAGGAACGGTTTGCAATCGTCTGCAGAGATTCTTCCGCTGATGCACCAGGGCGCAGTGAATTCCGCCTCGAGGAAGACCCCTCCAGACAGCCGAATCACACGCAAGACATCGGATAGCGCATCCAACAATTGCCAGCCCTCCTTTCCGGAGTCCGGAGCATGTAATCAGGCGCACTGGTCATTCGCCGCCTGACCTGCGAGGCCTAGATTAGCACCAACGTGGACTCAGTGATCGAGACGATCCCCAGACGCTTCACCGATGGTCATTGACTCCCGCGTTAACCGTAATTGGCCCATTCCAACTCGACCACGGAAGCCGGAGATCAATATGAACACCGCCGCTACCCTACCCCGCTCAGATTCGGGCAACGCCGCCCGTTATGCTCAAATCGTCAGATCATCGAAGAAAGCGGAATGGCAGATCGATCGCGATTTGCTACAGGACCGCAGCTTCGACTTCTCGCGAAAATTCTTGCCCGACGGGCTGTCGCGGATCGACCGCCTGACCTTTCTCACCGCGGACGAGGCGCGCCTGCTTAGCCAGATTCAGGGCCGAACCTATGCGTATATTTTTTGCCTGGTCGAGCGTTTTATCAGTGCCAAAATGCTCGATCAAGGTCGGGCCCATGTATTTGACGATCAGCTCGCACTCGAAGCGCTGGTGCGCTTTTCCAACGACGAGATCAAGCATCAGGAGCTGTTCCGGCGCATTGAGACGATGATGGGTACGCAATTGCCAGCGGGATATCGTCAAGTTGCCGATCCAAACGATGTGGCGCGCGCGGTACTGGCGGCCAGCACCTGGTCGGTACTGGCGCTGACCTGTCATATCGAGCTGTTTGTTCAGACGCACTACATGCAAAGCATCGCCCCGCGCGAGGAGTTGTGCCCACTGTTCAAGGATGTCTTCAAATTTCACTGGAAGGATGAAAGCCGGCACGTCGTACTCGATGAACTGGAGTGGGAGGCGGAGCACGCGAAACGCTCGCCAGCCGAGCGCGACCAGGCAGTGAACGATCTGATTGCGCTGGTGGCGGCCGTCGACGCAATCCTGCAGGCACAATCGGCATCCGATGCCGACTACTTTATTCGAAATGTTTCACGATCGTTCAGTGTCGATGAGACAGCGCAAATCAAAGCCTCCGTGCTGAGCGCCTACCGCTGGCAATACATTATCTCGGGCGTGCAGCATCCACACTTTGGCCGGCTGCTAACGCGCATGACAACTCCAGCACAGATGTCCAGGATTCAAACCGCACTGGCACCCATCATGAGCCATTGATCGACAGGGCGCGACCGACCACGCGTCGGTCGCGCGGCTGTGGGATGACGTGCTGAAAATGATTGTTTGAGGAGGCCAGCCATGACGATTCCGATGTGGATGCTGCTTGGATTTGCGACCTGGACTTTACTGCTGTTGATGGCAACCGTCGGGGTGTATCGCTGGGTCAGAATCCTGTTCTCGAATGCTCCGATAGCTTCTTTCCGAAGCGATCAGCTCGAAGGCGAAGATTGGTATCGGCGCGGGACAAGAGCACACGCGAACTGTGTGGAAAATCTGCCTGTCTTTGGCGTCATCGTGTTCGTGATTTCAGCCCTTGGTGTCGACGGCCCAGCAGTGAGCTACTTGTCGATAATCGTCCTGATCGCTCGCGTGTGCCAGTCTCTGGTTCACGTATCCCATGTGCAAACCGACACGTTCGTGGCGGTTCGATTTACCTTCTTTTGCGTGCAGTTGATCTGTTTTCTTGCACTCATTGTTATAGCCGCTTATTACGGCGCATGAATACTCAAATAGAGGGATGAATACAGGCCTGGTCTGTAAATCAACATTTCGCTCGGACGCGCCCCTGGTGAGTCAGTGGCTGGATTCGATCCAGACTATCTTCGGCGCGACCGACAGAAAACGGCAAGATGCAACCGTTCGCTGTGCCCACGCAAGCTGAAACGACTCAGGTTGCACGCGCCTGGTGTTCAGCATGTCAAAGCCCTCCGCCGAATCGGTACTGCCAGACAATGCCAAAGCCGTCGTATTCGCTGCCGGTACGGCTGTACGCACCATTGCTCGCAGACAGCTTCAACGAATTATTACGGTTCACCGGCAGGGTGAGGGTAGCCCCGTAGCGTGTGTTCTCTTGAAAATCGTGGTTACCGACTCCATCGATCGAGGTACTGCCGCCCGCAAAGTAAGTCGAATCCAGCGAAACCCACACACCGTTAGTGAAGGCATAGATAACATGCCCCTGTACCTGATAGAGCGGGTTTTGAGAAGCCGTGCGGTGGCCGAGGTAATCGTCGTTGTCGGTGTAAAAGGTTGTCGCTGCGGCCAACTCCAATGTCACCGGCCCCAGCCGCTTGGAGATCCCCAGTTCGGGCTTGTATGACCAGCGATTGTTGCCGAGGTTTACGAGCCTGCCGGAGTCATATTGGCCAAGTGGCGCGGTGATCGCCAGGCTGGCACCGATAATCACATCTTGCCGATAGTCAGCGAATTCAGCCAGGGACAGCGCCGGAGCGCCATACAGGTTGACTGAGAAGCGAAATCTTGGATCGATCAGGCCCGTGACATCGCGCTCCCTGGGTTCACCGGCAAACAGCGCAGACCCCTTCAATTCCGCCCTGGGTACGACGATATCGAACTTCCCCGATCGCCCCCATACGTCCAAAGATCTGGCAAAGGCAAACACCACAGTCTTGATCTTGATTTTGCCATCCTGCAGCGGTACCGAGGGGTTGGCAGTGACACTGCCATCAATCTCGCTGTAGCCCACGAGCACGAAATTGATACCGACCGGCGTATTGGCATAAGACCTGGGTTCAAGATCTTCAGCAACGGCCGCGCTGACCAGCAGAACAAGCGACGCGGCCGCAAACCGAGCCAGCCTTGCGGCGCAGAGTTTGTGTGTCATGCACATTCACGCGCTTCCTGTCGGCCCCGGAGTGGTATGTATTGTTGTAGCGCATGAGCATGTTTCTGGCACTTGCCGCCTTTCAACAAAGACAAAGAAAGAAAAAGGGGACACCCATCAGCCGGACTCAAGTCAAGGCTGATGGGTGAGAATCAACTCGACTAGCCACATTCTTGATCGCAGCACGGTGACTCTGATCCCTGCGCCACGGACCCGACCGCGTTCATCAGTTTTCCCAAAACGCCAATCGACCTCCCCATGCTCGCTGCGCCGCCTCCCACCATCCGTAGTGCGTCCTCTTTTGGCCAATGTGTTGCATCCACTGGTTGAATCCACAGCCCAAAAGCTGCCACTCGCATTCAAGACGAGCACATCAAGTTCAACTCCAGCCTGCTGATCGAAGACCTGATGAAACAGGCGAACAACCCAATCGACACTGTGATCGGGCATCCCGGCAATCAATGTCTATGCTTTGAGCTGTATGCAAACCGCTCCGACCTGTAATCCATAGCGCTGTCCTACCCGCCAACACCAGAAAAACAGGCCATGAAACCGATCCCCTCCCTTGCCGTTGTTGCCCTTGCCTCGATCATGGCCGCTATCGGCTTTACCGCCCATGCCGCCGAGGTGCCGTTGGGTAGCCATTCCATGGAGGGGCACATCGTTACGCGGGTGCTGGCCGTTGATCCGGTGAATCATCAGGTCACCATAGAAGACACCAACAAAAGCCCGGTATCCATCCAGCTCACGGAAAAAGCCAAGGCACTGGACAATCTGAAGGTCGGCGACAAGGTCGATATCCACGTTGTTCGCTCAGTCGCCTATGTGCTCGACACGAATGTCGACGCTGCGCCAGGGGGCGGCAACGAATCAATGACTGTCCGTGCCACCCAGGACAATCCTGATCCGGGAAGTGAGGCGCTCCGCAAGGTCAAGGTCACTTCAAAGATCACGCACATTGACTTGAAAAAGCATGAAGTGACCTTGCTTCCGCCGGAAGGTGAACTGACCGTCCTGAAAGTCGAGGACCCGAAGCTTCAGGCCAGAATGAAGAAGCTCCAGGTGGGTCAGACGATCAACGCCATTTACACCGAGGTCATGAAAATCAAAACCTCACGCTAACGACTTCGCTCTATGTCTTTCTCATCCCGGTACTGCTCCACCCTACGGGAGGCTAAAGCATGGGTGTCTGCTACCCTTACTGGAGTCATCGAAGTCGGCTGTTTTCACTCCCTGACACTGATTCAGTCCTCTCAAGCCTGTCTGACCACAAGGGATGGGGCGATGCGCACTTCATTACTTTACGCGGTGTCCGCTGTACTGGTTCTAAGTGGATTTTCTTGCCTGGCGCAGACGCCAGCAGCGCCCGCAAACGCTGCCGAAACTGCGCCTCTGACGTCCCAGGCGAAAAAAGATGTCGTGTTTACCCAGGAGCAGCTGGATCAAATGCTGGCGCCCATTGCGCTGTACCCGGACCCACTGTTGGCACAGGTATTGATGGCCAGCACCTACCCCGGGGAAATCGCCGAGGCGGTCACCTGGTCCAAAGCCCATCCGGACGCCAAGGGCGATGATGCGGTCAAACAAGTGTCGAGCCAGACCTGGGACCCGAGCGTACAGGCGCTGGTTGCTTTCCCGCAGGTCTTGGCAACCCTGGGACAGGACCCCGTCTGGGTACAGCGCCTGGGCGATGCCTTTCTGGCGCAACCCGACGATGTCATGGACGGCGTGCAACGCTTGCGTCATCAGGCGCAGGCAGCAGGCAACCTGAAGAGCAACCAATATCAGAACGTGACGGTTCAGACTGCACCGCCAGCCCAGGCCCCTGCCGCTGCCCCTGCCAACAGCTCCACTACCATCGTCATCGAACCTGCCGACCCGCAGGTGGTGTACGTCCCCACTTACAATCCGACCACGACCTATGGCACCTGGGCCTACCCTGCTTCGCCGCCCGTTTACTATCCACCGCCCCCCGCTTATTACCCCGGATCGGCCTTGATGGCCGGGCTGGCGTTCGGGACCGGCGTGGCGATCGTCGCCTCGTTGTGGGGCGACTGTGACTGGGACAACAACGACATCGACATCGACGTCGACCGCTACAACAACATCAATCGCAACACCCAGATCAACAGGAACCAGAACAAGTGGCAGCACAACTCCGTCCATCGCGATGGCGTTCCCTATCGAGACAGCAGGAGCCGCGAGCAGTACGGTCGACAACTGGACGGTGCTAATCAACGTGAGGCCTTTCGCGGGGATAATGCCCAACGCGCCCAAGCGCGTGAAAAGGCCCGCAGTTCAATGGACAGACACGGTATCGAACGACCGGCCACCACTAATCGCCAGGCCCGTGACCAAGCGCGTAGAGCGGAGTCCGCACCTTCGGTCGATAATCGCATGCAAGCCGGGGCAGACAGACCGAAGGCGTCTGACAGGGGCCAAGGCACGGGCAGAAATATCCGGGAAAATCAGCAGCCCAGACAACAGACCGCCCAGACAGGTCAGCGCCGCCAGGAATTATCCCAGACGCGTCAGGGAGCGCAAAAGCGCCCGGCCGCCAGCCCCGGCAGTGCACGCAATAACGCTTTCGCGGGCGCACGATCCCCGTCCCAATCGAACGCCCAGGCCCTCCGTGGTCGAACCAGCCAGGCATCCGCCTCGCGCCCCAGTGCTGCACGATCCGCCGGTCAACAGATCAGCAGGTCGTCCAGTCCTCCCGCGCGCCAAAGAGGGGGGGGCCGGCGTTGAAAAACCATCCTCGAAAGAAAGCATTCACGGGCTTGCTCCCTCGTATCCTGATGATCAGCACCCTGGCATGGTCATGCGTGGCTACGGCACAGCAGGCCTTTCCAACCCCGGAAAAGGCTGCTCAGGCGTTCGTCGAAGCACTGGGTACGGAACACGCCGATCAGGCACGCCTGACGCAGCTGCTGGGTGAAGACTGGCGCAGTGTCATCCCGCGAGGTGGCGTCCAGCGCAGTGACGTGGATGCGTTTTTGAAGCTTTACCGCGAGCAACACACCATCGAAAAAACCAGTGAGCGCAAAGCTGTCCTGTCGGTCGGCAGTGACCACTGGACGCTGCCGATCCCCCTGGTAAAAGCCGAAAAGGGTTGGCGCTTCGACATCAAGGCGGGAAGCGCCGAAATCCGTATGCGACGAATCGGCAGCAACGAACTGGCCGCGGTGCAATCGGTGCTGACCTATCACGACGCCCAGATGGACTATGCGTCAGTGGACCGTGACGGCGACGGCGCCCTCGAATATGCGCAGAAATTCTTCAGCACGCCCGGCAAGCACGACGGACTCTATTGGGCGGACGACGACAGCAGTCAAATCAGCCCGTTGGGGCCGATGTTCGGCAACGCCATCGCCGATGAAGACTGGCATGGTTACCACTTCCGCATCCTCGACGGACAAGGTCCCTCGGCACCTGGCGGCGCCTACAGTTACCTCATCGGCGACAAGATGAGCCGCGGCTTTGCCCTCATCGCCTGGCCGGCGAAATACGATGACACCGGGGTGATGAGTTTCATGATCAGTCATGAGGGCCAAGTGTTTGAGAAAGACCTGGGACCGGAGGGTTATAAACTGGCGGAGTCGATGAAGCGTTTTGATCCCGATGACAGCTGGCAGGAGGTCACCGCAGATCAGAAGCCGTAACATCGGTGTCATGGAGGAGAAGACCGCGGGTTCTTATGCAAAGTGTCGCGCTTTCGTCGCGCTTGTTCTTCCTCCGTCAGTGCCTGACGAACGAGCGCCCGAGCCGCCCAGGCGGCGGTGTCGAGTGATTCTTCGACGCTCGCGCGACTGATATCGCGCACGGCGATCAAAGCCTCCGTGCCCATGACGATCGACAGGGCCTGCTTCAATCGTTTGCGTGCCCGAGGTGAGAGCACGTCCTTCAGCGAATCCACAATCGGCTCAATGTAGCTCATGCGCCGGCCCGGCCGCAGGGGCTCGTGGGACTCACTGTCGAGCCACACTGTCATAAACGAACGTTCCATCACGTGCAGGCCGATCTCGTCGTCGATCAAGAGTTTGTTCAACGCGTTCGCCGCCAGACCAATGCCCTTGACCGGATCATTTCCCGGCCGCCAGATGCACTCCAGCGGCGTCATGTCACGATCGGCCGCCGTCTCGCTTATCAACGCCTCGGGCGAAGGAAAGTAGCGATACGCCGTGGCGCGCGACACCATCGCGCGCTCGGCCACTTGCGCAACAGTCGGGTTATGGCCCTCGTCGCGCAATGCGGCGGCGGCATCGATAAGTGCCTGGCGCGTTCGGCCCCGCTGGTTGGCGCGGCCCTGATCGCTATCACGGATAGACGGGCTTGACTTCGAGGTCGTCATGGGATAAATGAGATCCTGTCTTGTAATGAGACTTAAGTCTCATGATAGACGATTTTTCAGCAACTGAGCGCGCCTCAGGGCGCATGAGGTGAATGCCATGAATCACACACCCCGTTCGCGGACCTGGTTTCGGCTCGCGGCCCTCTACTTTGCCATTGGCGTCTTGTTGGGCGTGGCGATGGGCGCTTCCGGCGACCACTCACTCTTCGCGGTACATGCTCATATCAATCTGTTGGGATGGGTATCGATGGCACTGTTCGGACTCATCGGCACAGCGCACCCGTCGATAACCGAAGGGCGCGCTGCTGCAGCACAGTTCTGGACGTACAACGTTGGCGTCCCGGTGATGCTCGGCGCACTGACGCTGCGCCTCAAGGGCTTCCCGTCAGTCGAGCCATTGATTGCCGTCGCATCAATCCTTATTGGCTGCAGCGTGCTGCTTTTTGGCTGGCTGGTGTTTTCGCGCATCGGTATAACGGCCGAGCGCTTGAGCAGCGCGACACGCGAATCGCGCCTGTCATAACGCGCAAAACCAGTAGCAGCTTTTGGGCAGCGTATCGGTGCGGGGTGAGATCTGCTTCGGATCGATTGCTGCCCTTCAACAAACCTCAAGGGGGGCGAACACTGAGGCCGTTCGCTCTTTAAGCTGCGGCTCCCTAGAACTTTTCCTTATTTATCTGTCTATGTGGATAGGCACATCCACTCGGTAAGCGCGAACCTCGCAGGCTTCTCGCAGCCAGATGGCCACACGTCCGATTGTCAATCTGAGGTTGTCTTCGCTCATGAAATTCCATGACCCACGGATGATGCTCTTCGGCCTGTTCGCGTTCGCGGCGGTGGGCTCGGCATCAGCAACACAGATGAAGACCTCAACCCCTGTTTTCGCAACTGAAGTCACAGCCGTTCAGGCTTCTGTCCAGGCTGCCGGCAACCCTTGGCCGACCTTGGCCAGTATGGCCGGCAAGCAGCCAGGGCCGTTGCTTGCCCATGACGACCGATACTGGCATGACGACCGTTGGCATGATCGTAGAGACGATTGGCGCCGAGACGATTGGCGTAGAGAGCAGTGGCGTAGAGAGCAAGCCCGCCGAGAAGCTGAACGCCATCGTGATTGGGAGCGCCGCCATGATCGGGCCATGCGGCAACGTTACGAGGACGATGACCGCTACTATCGTCGCTAGTGCGAAGCCACGGGATCAATCCGCCTGCAACACTCCGTCTGCTTAAACAGAATTTAGTTGCGTTGCATCCACCGGTTGAATTCGTACAACCCCTGGACCGAGATCAAGCCAGCAGCTCGGTGATCCACCGGGCCTGTTGGGCGATGTCTTGCACCTTCTCCTCGGGCACGGCCTGCCGCGCACGGGCGAACTGGGTCAGGGTCTTCTGCTTCTCGCGCAGCATGCGCTGCCACTTGGTCAGGAACGCCGGGCTGCGTGCCTGCATCTGCAGCGGGCCGAAGTACAGCTCCTCGGCGGTGTACATCACCGGCCCGGCGCGCTCGGCGACGATGATTTCGTAGTCGAAGCGATTTTCCCGCAGCAGTTCCTCGCAGAGGATGCGGTAGCCATTTTCCATCAGCCATTGGCGCAGTGGCTGCTCGCCGCCGTTAGGTTGCAGAATCAGGCGCTCCTGGCCACTCAGGCGCGTCTTGCCGCTGTCGAGGATGTCGCGGATCGTCTCGCCGCCCATGCCGCAGATGCTGATCGCCGTGATCCCGTCTCCCGGCTCGATCGCCGCCAGACCATTGGCCAGGCGCACGGTGATCCGCTGGTCCAGGCCGTTCTCGCGCACGGTGCGTTCGGCCGAGTGGAACGGCGTCAATGCCACCTCGCCGGCCACCGCCGCCACGATCGCGCCACGACGCATCAATGCCACAGGCAGGTAGCCGTGATCCGAGCCGATATCGGCCAGGCGCGCATCTGCTGGCACATGCGCCGCCACGCGCTCCAGGCGCATGGACAATGTCTGTTCGTTCAACCGCCGTTCCTTTTTTTAGTGTCCGCATCAGGTCGATGTCAGCAGGTAGCGAAAGGCGCAAGCACCTGTGGTATTGCCGTACCCACGTTGAGAGAAATTCCCCATAAATGGGCCGTATTACCCGCATCCTGTTTCAACTTTTTTAATGGAGAGCCAGTCACAGAATCAGGCTGCCCCACCGGCGCGGAATTATAGGCTGTTTAGTTTTTTGGCACAGAGAATGCTGTGTGTTCACTAGCGCATTAGTTGAGAGTTTGAAGTTGTTTTACCACTGGAAAAACAGCTTCCAGGGCACTCCCTATACATGCAACCGTTGCCTTGAAAAATACCTGCGCTGCAGATCAAGCGAGCAATGCCAGACCTTCTGAGGAGTCACTTTCATGCGCATCGAGCCGCTAATCCTCACGCTGGTACTCATTCTTTTCATTTTTGCGATAGGGGCAGCCTGGAGTCTTATCAGCTTGTTCAGCAGTTAAGAGTCAGTGGGACGTACTCATCACGTTTGGGTTAAAGGTGGCGCAAGGTGATCTTGTTCGCAGGCACTGCTATTGAGTTGCGCGACAGTCATTCGCTAATAACCCATCGAAGACCGCATGTGGCCAATTTGGATCGCTGCCTGCTGCCCTAGATCCGTAAGCGTCCGGCAAACACGTCCAGGCAAAACAAGTTTTCGACCTGGTTGTTGTCGATAGGCACGGCCCCATCCAC
>NZ_LACH01000002.1:209254-307827 GCF_000968015.1 Pseudomonas fluorescens | reverse complement strand
GTGGATGGGGCCGTGCCTATCCGTTGAGTAAAAGTTCGCGCCGGGCCCACATCCAGTCACGCAGAGCTTCAATGACGCCGTTTCAAGGGTTGATCTGGCCCTGATTGGCGCACAAAGAGCCCAGCCCGAGCAGCAGGGCCGAACGCTTGGGTTTCAGATACGACTCGATCCGCGTCAGGGTGCAAGGCGCCAGGGCTTGCAATGCCGCGGGAAGCGGTTCCTGGACAAACAGCAGTCCCGGCGTATGGGCTACGCTGCTGGCCTGCGACTCGGTGATCGAACTGACGGGCCGCCCCATGTAATAGACCAGGCGAATGTCCGCAGTTCCCAAGCTATAGGCCGGGAAGTTTGGATATGCGTCGGTGGCGGCCTGTATCTGCGCAAATCCGTCGATCCGATGGGCGAACACCCGCCCTTCAAGACCCAAGTAGAACAACGTGTATCCCGCCAGTACCACGGCCGGAACAATTCGCAGACTCCAGCGCTGCCAAGGGTGCCGGGCCTGGGTCAGCAATTGGCTCCAGTGCCAGGCCAACAGCAGGGCAATGGCCGGGTAGATAGGCAACAGGTACTTGGCGTGCTTTTCGGTGAACAGCGAGAACAGCAGCAGCGGCACCAGAATGCAGCACAGCAACAAGGTCAGCTGCGGGCTCAGGCGGATGGCGCGCCAGAGTTGCCGCGGCCGCACCAGTAAGATCAGCCAGAAGGGAAAGAAATCCCCACACAGATACAACAGATAGGCATACCAGGCTTCTGCCCCCTGGCCATTGATTTTCTTGACGATGTCTTCGTTGAGGATGGCCGACCAGACGCCCCAGCCCTCCTGCATGGACACAGCCAGATACCAGGAAGTCCCGACCAGCACCGCAAGCATCCAGCCCCAGCTGTCACACAGAAAAGCGCGGGCCAGACGATCGCGGCTGATCAACGCATAGACCAGTATCGGTGCGGTCACCCACAACAGGCAAACCGGCCCCTTGGTCAGCAAGGCACAGCCGAGCAGCCCGTAACTGAGCCAGACCCAGATGCGACCGCCTTGCTCGAACAGAAAGCGCCATGCACAAAAGAGCGCCAGCAGACACAGGCCGGTCAAAGGCATTTCTATTTCTGCCCGGCGGGCAAACAGGCTGAACCCGGCATTCGCCGCCAGGAACACCACCGCCAGCAGCGCCACTTGACGCCCGGCGAATGCACAAGCCTGGCGATACAAGGTCAGGCAACACAGCGTCGCAAATAGCGCCGAAGGCAGGCGCACGCTCCATTCGGAGAGGCTGCCCAGCAGTGACGTACTGACCAGGGCCAGCCAATAGAACAGCGGCGGCTTGGACAGGTACAGCTCACCGTTCATGTAAGGCAGCAGCCATTGGCCAGCCTCGTGCATTTCCCGTGTCGTAACGGCGCGCCGGGCTTCATTGACGCTCATGAACGGCAAACTCCCCAGTCCCCAGTAAAACAACAACAGGAGCAACACCGCCACACCCAGGGTTTGCCAGTCCAGTGCGCGCCGCGCGGTTTGCGTCGGCAGGAATGCCTCGCCTTCTTTACTCATACCCGCCTTACTCCTTTCCCAAGATGCACGAAAATACGTGAGTCTGCCCAAGAGGTCAGCTCATCGTGTTTTCGTGAACTAATTACAACGCATTGCGCCTTCACGTAAGTTCCCGCTGGTTTCCAACGGAACACGAAGTGTAGCCAAGGCTGTAGAAAAGTAGCGTACGCTAATCACACTTTGCAACCTGCATGAAATACCCACTTAAATGGCTAGCACTAGTGCCTAATGCCAATCAGTTAAGCCGTAACGCAATCTGTAGCAGCTGACATTAAAAACTAGTGCCCACTTAAAATTTAAGTGCACACCATGTCCTGGCCTTGCGGGGTTGGGTGATGACTCGGCCGGACGGATACCGGGATCGAAGCCCTAATACTTCCACGGTGTTCCACCCATTTTCAGCTCAACAAACAGCCCGTTTTTTAAAGAAAAAAAGGGAGGGCATCCAAGCCCTCCCCTTCTTTTTTCACGCGTCTGCGACAGTACTGATCAGGACCTCAAGTGGCGAGAATGAAGTCTGCGGCAGTGACGGTTGTTGCATCGGCCACACCGACCAGGCGGATGGAGTCAGCTATTCCTGGGGCGCTGATCAAGGTATCCGCACCGACATCGGTGATGACGACGGTGCCGGCAAAGGTCGCAGCCGTGACGCCGAACGCGGAAATATCGAGCAGGTCCTGCCCTCCCACCGCGTTGGCATCGAAGCCGATGATCTGATCGACCCCGAAGCCCGCTGAGAACATGAAGATATCGTTGCCACTGCTGGCAACCATCACGTCGTTGCCGGCACCGCCGGTGACCGTATTGTTGCCAATACCGCCATCGATAGTGTCATTGCCGGCACCACCCAACAATGTGTCGTTACCGTCACCACCGAGCAGCGTGTCGTTGCCTGTTCCACCATTCAAGACATCCGCCCCATCACCGCCGTCGAGGCTGTCATCGCCAGTGCCGCCGTTCAGGGTATCCGTGCCAAGGCCACCGAACAGTTGGTCGTTTCCGGCGTCGCCATTCAGTGTGTCGTTGCCGCTGTTGCCGGTGAGGATGTCGTTGCCGCCGCCACCATTGAGGGTGTCATTACCCACCCCGCCGGTGATGACGTTATTCAACCCGTTACCGTTGCCGACGAAGTTGCCGACTCCGGTGTAGGTCAGATTCTCGACATCAGCGCCCAGCGTGTAGCTGGCCAACGAGGTCTGCACGGTGTCCGAACCGCCACCCGCCACCTCGACCACCACGTCTGCGGCTGCATCGACCACGTAGGTATCGTTGCCGGCTCCCCCCACCAACCGGTCAGCACCTGCACCGCCATTGAGGAAGTCGTTACCCACCCCGCCGGTGATGGTGTTGGCCAGCGCGTTACCGGTACCGGTGAAGTTACCGGTTCCTGTATAGGTCAAGTTCTCGACGTTGGCACCGAGCAGGTAGTTCGTCAGGCTGGTTTGCACCAGATCAGTACCACCACCCAGCGCCTCGGTGACGGAGTCACCGACGTTGTCGACCACAAAGGTGTCGTTGCCGGCACCGCCGTTCATGGCATCCGCGCCAAGCCCACCGTTGAGGGTGTCGTTGCCGTCCTCGCCATTGAGGACGTCGTTGTCGTCTCCGCCGTTGAGGATGTCGTTGCCAGTGCCGCCAAACAACTGGTCGCTACCGGCCAGGCCATTCAGCGTATCGTTCCCGCCCAGGCCAGACAGCACATCGTTACCCGCGGTGCCGGTGAGGGTGTTCGCCAAAGCGTTGCCCTGCAGTACCACGCCCTGTACCACCACCGCCGCCGTCGCCGCCGAGGTCACCGACTCCAGCGTGCCGAAGCCATCGGTGTAGCGCACGATCACTCGCAGTTGCAGATTGACCTGCGCCGCACCAGGGGTGAAGGTCGCAGCGGTCGCGCCGTTGATGTCGGTGAAGGACGTACCGACACCTTGCTGCCACTGGAAGCTGAAGGTGCCCAGCCCATCGGCATCGGCAATCCCGGCCGTCAGCGCGGTCAGTACCTGCCCTTGATCCGGCGTCGTATCGCTGATCAGCAACACACCTGTCGGTGCATCGTTGACGTTGGCCACCGGCCCCAGGACGTTGGATGAAACGCTTTCGGCCGCGCCGAAGTCATCCACGTAACTGACCACCACGCGCACTGCCTGGCCGACCTGAGCCTGGCCAAGCGCGAACGTGCTACCGGTAGCGCCGGCGATGTTGACGAAGCCAGGCCCGTTGTTCGCCTGCCATTGGTAGGTGAACTGCGGATTGCTGAGGCCATCAATGTCGATGATGCTCGCCGGGTCAGCGGTCAACACCTGGTTCTGCGCTGCAAGCCCGGTTACGGTCGGCCCTGCAGTCGGTGCATCGTTGACGTTGTCCACCGGCCCGAGGATGTTGGACGAAACGCTTTCGGCTACACCGAAGTTATCCACGTACCCCATCACCACGCGCACTTCCTGGCCGACCTGAGCCTGGCCAAGCGCGAACGTGCTACCGGTAGCGCCGGCGATGTTGACGAAGCCAAGCCCGTCGTTCGCCTGCCACTGGTAGGTGAACTGCGTAGTGCTCACGCCATCGAGGTCGACGATGGTCGACGGGTCAGCGGTCAACACCTGGTTCTGCACTGCAAGCCCGAGAACGGTCGGCCCTTCGGTCGGTGTACTGTTTCCGGACGAGTCGACGATCTCCAGCGTGCCCTTGGCATCCTGATACACCGCACGGACGCGGATGTTCAGACCCGCCACATCATCCGCCACCCGATAGGTGGCGCCAGTCGCCCGCGATACCTCGCCAGCGGCGACAAAGGTGATGTCTTCATAAACACCTGTACCGGGAATGGTTTCGACTTGCCAGTAGTAAGCCACCCCACCGGTCACAGCGCCGGTCGGGTTGGCCACACTCTGGTTGTCCGCGTCGCGTACCGCCGAATCACTGACACGCAGCAACTGGCCGGCCACAGGCGTTTCATCACGCACACCGGTGGCAGCATCGAGGATTGCCAGATGACCCAACGGGTCGTTGTTTTGAGCAGTGCCTACTCCGGATGATTGCGCAACGTCAGCGAACTGCAGACGCTCGATGCCCGTCAAGCGATCGACACCATCACGCCCCGCCACCGAGTCGGTCACGATGACCGTGTCGCCAACGATCTCGATACCGTATTCCCCCAAATTACCGGAGAACAGCGCGGTGTCGAAGCTGTTATCGCCGTTCAGAATCTCCCGCACGATGACCAACTGGCCTGGGTTGTAAGTACCGTTCAGCATCAGCGGCACCATCGGCTCCATGCTGTCGAACGTGGCGATTTCCGGACCGGTGCCATCAGCGTTCGCCCGTACGCTGATGCGTACGTTCAGCCACTTGTCACCATCGATGATGTCGTCACCACCGCGACCTTCGATCAGGTCGCTACCGCTACCGCCGAGGATGATGTTGCCACCGTCGTAGAACGTCGCTCCGGCGGGCAGCAAATCAGCCAGGCCGTTGATCAGGTTGATGTTGGTCAGCACACTGCCGGTTGCCCCCGCAGTGGGCAGCGATGTGGCATCTTCGTTATCACCGCGCAGGAAGTCACCGTGCGATGAACCCGACAGACCTTCCACGATGTCGAAACGCACCAGCGCCGAAGCACCCGAACCCGGCACCGGTGGAACATCGAAAAAGCGGTCGCTGTAATCGATGGTCACGCCCTGAGCGAGGTCCTTGAAGGTTGCCCAGTCATAGCCGGAGCCGCCGATATAGCGGTCACCCATGCCGAGACTGCCCACCATGATGTCGTCGCCACCTTCGGCGTTGAACTTATCGTTCTCGTTACCGCCGATAAACACATCGTTACCGATCACCGTGTCGTTGCCGAGCGGGTCGAAGTTGTCGCCAGGTGCACCGTCCGAAGTGCCCTTCTCGATCCAGTCGTCGCCTTCGTTACCCATGTCCTGTTCGTTGGCTTTGCTGCCCAGGATGAAGTCGTTGCCCTGGCCACCAATGGCCTCGGAAGCGTCCTCACCGGTTACGATGAAGTCATTGCCGAACCCGCCAATGATCAGGTTGACGCCGTTGCCTCCGTGCAGCACGTCGTTGCCGTCGCCACCCTGGATGTTATCGTCGCCGCCGGCGTCAGTGATGATGTCGTCGCCGGCGCCACCGCGCAGTTGATCGTTGCCGTTACCACCTTCGATGCGATCGTTGCCGGCATCACCCCAGACCGTGTCATCACCACCACCCGAGACGAGGATGTCTGCGCCGTTGGTGCCGCCCATCACGATGTGCTCGTCACCCGAGTAGCGGATGTAGTTGGCGTCCGGCCCTGCGGTCAGCGGATTGTCGCGGAACACCACCTGGTCGTTGTTATCGGAAAGCGGATCGGCGTTGCCCAGGCCATCGTTGTACTGCTTGGTCCTGTCCACTTCCAGATAGAACCCAGGGTCCGAGAACACCAGGCCCGGCAAGTGCGTGGCCGAGGTGTTGGCCATGATCAGCTTGGCGAACGAGTTGCTTTCCAGTTCGGCGTTCATCGACAGGCCAGCGGTACGCTCCAGGTAGTAGAAGCGGTCACCGTCCTGCAGTTTTTCCAACTGGTTCTCGAACACGAAGTTGAAGGTCGTGCCGAGCATGCCGCCGAACGGAGTTTTCTCTTCGGCCAGGCCGCCGATCCAGAGGTCGATGGCATCGACGCCCGTGGTCGTCACTCCCTTCAGATCGTCGGCAGTCCCCAGCACCCCATCCTTGCCGGCCAGTGTTACGTTGGCCCAGGCACCGCTGCCGTTGAGGAAGGCCAAGCGGTCAGACGGCGCATCAGCACCACCAAATACCAGCGCCATGGCTGCAGCGCGTTTTTCTGCCAGCGTGTCCGCCGCCGTGATCGTCTCATGCGTGCCATAGGCCGCGATGAAGTTGATCAACGACTCTGGATGTTTGAGGTGCTGCACCAGGTCGACCCAGCTGCTGTACGGCTTGAGTTGGGTATCACCGGTTTGGCTGTAGATGTCGCGGCGGATCGCATTGAGCGAGGGAATCCCCACGTCGCGGCCACGGGCGAGGTTGAGCGCCGGCAGGTCGAGCGGCAGACCGAGCAGGTTATTGCGCAGCGCCTCGGTGACGAACTCATCGATTTCGTTACCGGCCTGGCGAGTCACCCCACGAATAATCGCACTGGTCGCATCCTCTGGCGTCACACCACTGGCGGCGTACGCCAACGGGTTGAGGAACGCCGCGATCAAGCCGATTTGCTGATTCGGATCACCGTTGTTCGGATCGCCAATCACGTTGAAATTGGCGTCGAAGCGATCGACGGTCTCGGTCAGCATCGAGTGGCCAAACCGGTACACGGTGTGGGCGAACTCGGCGACGATCGAGGCATCGAGGTCGACGTCATAGACTTGGGTCGGTGCGAAGAACAGGTCGACCCTGGGCTGGATGGTCCGCGCAAACTCCTCGAACACCAGGTGCTGATACTGCATCTCGGTGCCGAACTTGGCAGCCTGGAACAAGCGCTCGCCATTCCACACCAGCGCATCGATCTCAGTCTGGTTGACTGGCAACGCGCTCACCGGATTGAGCAGCCACTCGTTGAGGAAGGCCACGTCACCCGAATCGAGCACCGTGTCCTTGGTCTGTGCGACCAGCCGATTGTGCTCGGAGTGGAAGATCGCATGCACCGCGGTCAGGCCGATGTTCTCGTTGACCCGGCCGTCGCCAGCGATGTAGTGAGCGTCGAGCAGTTCGTTGTCATAGGTCAGGTTGTTGCCGCCTGGGCCCGCTGGCTGCGCATTGCCGACATCAGTGTCAGTATCCGCCTGCAGAACCCCGCCGACGATGACCGGCGCTGCATTGTTGTTAATGTCGACGAGGAACTGGTGACCGGTGCGCACCGCATTGGTCAGGCTAATGGGGGACAGCGGATTGCCTTCGACAAGGATGTCATCAGCCGTGCCACCCAGACCGTCAGCCCCCTTCATCACAACCATCGGGAAGCCGTTCGGCCCCTTGATGAAATTGCCGTAGGCGTCAGTCGCCAACAACGGGGCGTTACCGACGTCGGCATCGGTAAGGTGGATACCCAGGATGTCGTTGGCCTGCGCCTTGACCACCTTCCAGGTCGCCATGCCACCGATTTCGGTGTCGTCTGCGGTGCCATACTTGCCATCCAATCCCAGGTCAACGTTAGTGATCAGCCTGCCGGTTGCGATGGGGCCGTTGTCGGTCAGCTCATAACCGCGCAGGAAAACCTGGTGCGACGGGTGCGAGCTGTAGGTCTGGTTTTGGTCCACGAACGGCGAGGTGGTGTTGGAGTGCTCATGGATGTCGTCGGCCGTGCCGAGAACACCATCCGCCCCTGGCTGGTTGGTCGCGCGGGTCAGCACCATGAAGTTGGCGTTGCCGCCTTCCACATACAGCGGATCATCCGGTTGCAGCGGGATGAAGATGGTGCCCGAACCGCCTTTGGTCACCAGGTCCAGACCGTGATCGAAGAACTGCCCGAAAAAAGTCATCCAGGCGTTGAACGGCGCGGACAACCCCGCATCCGCCGCGGTGTTCTCGAACAGGTACACATCGTGGTCGTCGTCAGTACCAAACTGACCATCCAGGCCGGGGCTGGCGACTATCCGTACGCCATCCTTGAGCACGTCGTCGTTACCCACCTCGCCGAAGTTGAGCACACCGTCCGCGCCCACGTCGTAAGCCGTGGCATAGGCCGCCGGGTTGTTCGACGTCTGGTCGACGATCAGATTACTGATGGTGCGCGGCTGCGAGTCAAACACAGAGCCGCTGGTCTGCTGGTACGACGATCCCGGGATGGCCGGCGAGCCGGGGCCAAAGAACCCGGCAGGTGCACCTTCTGCCGGATTGAAGACCGGAGTGGTCAAGCGTGGAAAGGTGTTATCGGCGGCACCAAACTCGGTGTTGTTAATGCCGTTGAGGTTCATCAGGTTGTTGTTCGAGCCATCGACCGCACGCAGGCCCAATGGCGCGCGGATATTCGGGATCAGCGAGAGGATGTCCTGACCGGCAGCGTCAGCTTCGGCAATCTTGATCTGATCAAGAATGAAGTTGAGGTCGGAGCGGACCATGTGAAGGCCCTCGCCACCGGCAGTGGCATCGACGACAGGTGTCGGCGCCGTCGGCACAACCGGCGCGCCGGGAACCACCACGGCCGTCGGCTGCGAGAACACTATTTCAGTCGTGCCATGACCATCCTGGTAGATCGCCTTGACCCGCAGTGACAGCCCGGCAAGATCCGGGGAGACCTTGAACGTGGTGCCGTCGGCACTTTGGAACGCCAGGTCGCCGGCCGGCAACAGGATGATGTCCTCGAATACGCCTGTGCCTGGATTTGCCTCGAACTGCCAATAGTAGGACACCGAGGTATTGTTGACCGTACCCTGCAGATTTCCCACCGCGATGTTGTTGGCATCGCGCACACCGGCCATGCTCACCGTCAGTGTGTCGCCCACGGTGATTGCGCCGCCGTTTCCGTCCGTGACGGTCGGCCTGCCCACCGGTTGTGCGTTCAGCCCTGTCACCAGCACTTGCTGGGTATCGGCGAACTGCAGGCGTTCGATATGCAGCAAGGTATCGGTGCCGTCGCGACCTGCTACGGTATCGGCCACCGTCCAGACATCGTCCGCCAGATTGGCCGTGCCGCGAGTGTCTTGCGTCACCACATACTCGGACTGAAGCCCGGAGAAAATGGCGGTGTCGAAGGCCGCCCCGCCCGTCGAGGTGCCGGACATGATTTCCCGCACGGCCTTGAGCTGACCCGGGTTATAGGTGCGGTCCAGCATGAACGGAATCATGTCGACCATGCTGTCGAAGGTGGCGATCTCGGGGCCGGTATGGTTGACGTCGCCAGGGGCATAAACCGCGATTCTGACGTTCAGCCATTTGTCGCCGTCGATCAGATCATCGCCACCGCGGCCCTCGATCAGGTCACTGCCATTGCCACCGAGGATGATGTTGCCCGTGGCAAAGCCGGTGGTCGGCAAACCGGCATCGGCCAGAAACTGCTCCAGTCCGCGGATCAACGCCACATTGGTCAGCGCACTGCCCGTGGCACCACCGTGGTTGACGATAGTGACCGCATCAACATCATCGCCTTTGAGCACATCGCCGTACTTCGAACCGGACAAGCCTTCGACCTCGGCAAAACGGTCGAGAATCGAGGCCGGCGAGGCGCCGACCGGATTGAACACCCCGGCGTTCTGGTTTGGCGCATTGCCGTGTGGCTGTGCCAGCGCGGCCAGGGACAGGTCAACGGTCACGCCGACCCTGTCATTTTTGTAGGTAATCCAGTCGAAACCGGACATGCCATCCATCTTGTCCTGGGCATCGCTGCCGACAAAGATGTCATCGCCACCCTCGCCGATCATTTCGTCGAAACCACCACCACCGACAAAGATGTCGTTGCCGACCACATCGTCATTGAGCAACGGCGAGAAGTTATCGCCAGGCGCACCGTCCTGGGTGCCTTTCTCGATCCAGTCATCACCTTCGTTGCCGGTAGGTGGCAGGTTGGTCTTGGCGCCGAGGATGAAATCGTCACCCTGACCGCCGAAGGTCGTGGTGATGTCTTCGGTGGTGACGATGAAATCCTGGCCATCGCCCCCCAGAATCAGGTTGCCTGCAACCAGCATGCTACCGGCCACGATCACGTCGTTACCGGCATTACCTTCCAGACGGTTGTCGCCAAACGAGTCGGTGATGATGTCATCGCCCGCGCCACCCAGTACCGCATCGTTCCCGGCGCCGCCTTCGAGGCGATCGTTACCGCCGTCGCCGTAAAGGGTGTCATCGCCGTCACCGGAGATGATGATGTCATTACCGGCGGTACCGCCCAGGACGACATGGTCTTCACCGGTGTACTGCAGATAATTACTGTCCAGACCAGGTGTGTCGGGGTTGTCGCGGATCACCAGCGGCACGATTTCCACGCCGTTGATCATGATGCCGCCCGTCGGGTCGGCTTTGCCGTCCACGCCAAGGTTAGTGAACTGATTGGCCTGATTCACTTCGAGGGTGAACGTCGGCGTCAGGAACACGGTGTTCGACAGGTGGGTGACATCGGAGTTGAGCATGATCAGCTTGGCAAAAGAGTTGTTCTCCAACTCGGTGCCGAAGTTCAGGCCCGCGGTACGCGACAGGTAGTAGAAGCGGTCGCCGTTCTGCAACGCCTCCAGTTGGGTTTCAAACACGAAGTTGAACGTTGAGCCGAGCATGCCGCCGAACGGCATTTTCTGCTCGGCGAGGCCACCGACCCAGAAGTCGATGTCGTCCACACCGGTGGTGGTAATACCATTGACCATGGCGTAGATGCCCGAACTGTTAAGGAAGTCCAGGCGATCCGCTGCAGTGGCGGTAAAGGTACGCTCATCGGCAGTGCCGGCGTTGATCACCGCGCTGCCGCCAAACACCAGGGCAGCGGCGACCGCACGCATCTCCACCAGCGTATCCACGTCGGCCGCAGTCAATGCCCCGTGGGTGCCGAAGGCGGCGATGAAGTTGACCAGGGATTCGGGGTGCTTGAGGTGGTCCGCAAAGTCAGCCCAACTGATGTACGCCTTGAGTTGACTGTCGCCGGTGGATGCGTACATCTCACGGCGCGCTTCATTCAACGTGGGGATGCCAGTGTCGCGACCACGCGCCAGGTTCAGGCTCGGCAAATCGAGCGGCAGACCCAGTAGATTGTTGCGCAACGCTTCGGTGACGAACTCGTCGATCTCGTTGCCGAGCTGACGGGTCACACCGCGAATGATCGCCCCTGCCGCTTCGTCCGCAGTCGCCCCGCTGCCAGCAAACGCCAGCGGGTTGAGGAAGGCCGCGATCAGACCCATTTGCGAGTCCGGATTGTTCGGGTCAGTGAGGAGCGGATTGAACTCGGGGTCGAAGCGATCGACGGTCTCGGTCAACATCGAGTGACCGAAGCGGTACACCACGTGGGCGAACTCGGCGAGGATGGCCGGGTTGATCGAGGTGTCATACCCGTTGGGTGCAAGGAATTCGTCGATCTGCGGCTGAATGGTCCGCGCGAACTCCTCGAACACCAAGTGCTGGTACTGCATCTCGGTGCCGAACTTGGCGGCCTGGAACAGGCGTTCTCCGTCCCACACCAACGCCGCGATTCCGGCGGGTGTAGTCGGTATCGCCGCCACGTCGTCCACCAACCACTCATTGAGGAAGGCCAGATCGCCGGCGGCAAGGAGGGTGTCCTTGGTTTGCTGGACCAGGCGGTTGTGTTCGGAGTGGAACACATGGTGCACGGTGGTCAGGCCGATGTTCTCGTTCACCCGGCCGTCGCCGGCAATGTAGTGAGCGTCGAGCAGTTCGTTGTCGTAGGTCAGGTTGTTGCCGCCCGCGCCAACCGGCTGCGCATTGCCGATATCAGCGTCAGCATCCGCCTGCAGAACCCCGCCAACGACGACCGGCGCGGCATTGTGGGCGATGTCGTCGAGGAAGCCATGCCCGGCGCTCACGGCGTTGGCCAGGCTGATCGGAGCATCCCGGTTGCCTTCGACCAGTTGAGTGATGTCATCAGCGGTCCCGGCGATCCCGTCAGCACCGTTACTGACGCGCATCACCACCTGCGGCATGCCGCTCGAGCCCCGGATGAAGTTGCCATACGCATCGGTGGCCAGCAGCGGCACACTGTGCACATCGGCATCGGTCAGATTGATACCAAGAATGTCACGGGCCTGGGCCTTGACCACTGCCCAGGTCGCCATGCCGCCATTGGTGCCGTCGCCATCATCAGCAGTGCCGAACTTGCCGTCGGCGCCGAGATCGCGGTTGGTAATCAAGCGTCCCGTTGCAACAGGGTCACCTGCGGCGTTGAGGACATACTCGCGCAGGAACACCTGATGTGAGGGGTGCGAGCTGTAAGTCTGGCTTTGGTCCACGAACGGCGAGGTGGTGTTGGGCTGGCCATCATCGGCAGTGCCGAGTATTCCGTCCGCGCCGGGGGTATGCACGGCACGTGGCAGCACCATGAAGTTGGTCGGGCTGCCCGGCACGAACAACGGATCGTCCGGCTGCAGCGGAATAAACACGAAGTCGGTACTGCTCTTGGTGACCAGGTCGAGGCCGTGGTCGAAGAACTGGCCGAAGAAGGTCATCCACGAGTTGAAGCCGGCGGTCAGACCCGCGTCCGGCGACACGTTGGGAATGAAGAACACTTCTTTGTCGTCGGCCGTGCCGAACACGCCATCCAGACCGGGGCTGATCACCGGGTCTGCACCGCCGTTCGCCGCAACCGCGGCCGGGTTGTTGGCTGTCTGGTCAACGATCAGGTTACTGATAATACGTGGCTGCGGGTCGACCACATTCCCTGACGCGGCATACGCCGCTCGATACTGGGCATCAAGCACGCGCAGGAAGGAATTGTCCGCGGCGCCAAACTCGCTTTGCCCGGCGACCAGGTTGTTGTAGCTGCCATCGACGGTGCGCAGGCCGAATGGCACCTGACTGTTGGGAAGCAAATCACTGAGGCTGGCGCCATCGGCATGCGCTTCTGCGATGAAGATTTGCTTGAGGATGAACTCCAGGTCCGACTTGTTGAAATTGGCCATTTCGATTGCCCTCGATCTCTTTGGGGAAGGGCACGGGACGATAAGAATCCACCCACGCCCAGTCCGGTGCTGGCTTGCGCAGTGTGTTGGTTCTTTTTTTGGGCGAGCGTTGGCTCGGGAAGGCAGAGCCGTTACACGGCCCCTCCGGGATGCGCGCCTGGAATTCGCAAAGAATGGCTCGCTGAGCGGTCAGGCAGAGCGAACCCTAACCCTGGGTGGGCCATGGAAACTTGAAGAAAAGGCGAACTTCTTGAACATCCCCTTCACTCTGCAGAAGAACGAAATCATCGACATGTGTGCTCCCTCGGGAAAATCATCACGCCTTGCGTTGCCAAAAAGTTGACAGGCTCCAGGCGGGCGGCTCCCTCAATGACTGAGACTAAAGTTGCATAGAGAAAAATTGTCAATTTTACGACACGCAAAACAGACGACCGGTGATTGACCTCTTAACTAACTGTTTTTATGAGACTTATAGAGAATCCTTAGCGGCATTTAGAGCGAAATGTTATTTCAGATTGTTTCGACGACACCTACGCTGCTGCCATGAGAGCGACGCAGAGATTTGCAGGTGATGCGCCCCTAGAGCGACCAACCTGCGGATCAACCAGCCGCCTGCGGAACTGGATCTGTTAGCTGTTGCGCCGCAAGGGCAAACGGCTTTTTGAAGAGGGGTCACCCAAAATGCACAAGCAGTCGAGCACCCGATCCGAGCTGGCCGACGCGCTTTTTCGACTTCGTCGCAGTTTTTACTCGCTGGCAGGGTTCAGCGGCGTGATCAACGTCATGATGTTGACGCCAGCTATTTATATGCTGCAGGTCTACGATCGGGCCTTGGTCAGTCGCAACGTCACAACGTTGACGATGTTGACCATTCTGGTGATAGGCCTGTTCTTGCTGATGGCCACGCTGGAAATGTTCCGCACCCGCGTGCTGATCCGGGTCGGCAACTGCCTCGACATGGACCTCAATCGACGCATTTTCACCGCAGCATTCGAGCGCAACCTGAGCCGCGCCGGAGGTAATCCGGCCCAGGCCCTGCAGGATCTCGCGCAGGTGCGTCAATTCCTCACCGGCAATGGCCTGTTCGCGTTCTTTGATGCGCCATGGACGCCGATCTACCTGCTGGTCGCCTACCTGATCCACCCGCTGCTCGGACTGGTCACGCTGATCGGCTCGCTGATTCTGGTGGGCCTGGCTTATCTCACCGAGAAGGCGACGCAAAAGCCGCTGGCCGAAGCCAATCAGGCCGCCCTCTCCTCCGCCAGCTACGCCAACAACAACCTGCGCAACGCCGAGGTCATCGAGGCCATGGGCATGCTGCCGTCGATCGGCAAGCGCTGGTACCAAAGCCATTTGCGCATCCTGGAAATGCAGACCCTGGCCTCCGACCGTGCCGCCCTGATCAGCAGCACCGGGCGCTTCGTGCGTATCACGTTGCAGTCGCTGATCCTCGGCGCCGGCGCGCTGCTGGCGATCGAAGGCAAGATCACCCCCGGGATGATGATTGCTTGCTCGATCCTCACCGGCCGCGCGCTGGGCCCGGTGGAGCAAGTCATCGCGTCGTGGAAGCAGCTGCTTGGCTGCCGTTCGGCCTGGGGCCGGTTGAATGAAATGCTCAACGACTATCCGCGCCGGCCACCGAGCATGTCGCTGCAACGGCCGCTGGGCATGCTGGCGGTGGAGAATGTGTATGCCGGTTCCCCTGGCACCAACAACACGATTCTGCGCGGGGTGAGCTTCAACCTTTCCCCCGGCGAAAGCCTTGGCATTATCGGCCCATCCGCCTCAGGCAAATCCACCCTCGCCCGTCTGTTGGTCGGCGTCTGGCCGGCACAGGCCGGCAAGGTGCGCCTGGACGGCGCGGACATATTCACTTGGAACAAGGGCGAACTTGGCCCCTGGCTCGGTTACCTGCCACAGGACGTGGAGCTGTTCGAAGGCACCATCGCCGACAACATTGCGCGCTTTGGCGAAGTGGACAGCGACGCGGTCATCCGCGCCGCCAGGACTACTGGGGTGCACGAGATGATTCTGCGTTTGGCGCAGGGTTATGAGACCCGTCTGGGCACCGATGGCAGCCCGCTTTCCGGTGGCCAGAAGCAACGCATCGCCTTGGCCCGCGCGCTGTATGGAGAACCCAACCTGATTGTGCTGGACGAGCCGAACGCCAACCTCGACGACGTCGGTGAAAAGGCTTTGGTCGATGCGCTGGCCCAACTCAAAAACCGCGGCGCCACCGTCATTCTGATTTCCCACCGTCCCAATGTGCTCTGCGCCGTCGATAAGGTGCTGATGCTGCGAGACGGTGGCGTGCAGATGCTCGGCACTCGCGACGAAGTATTCGCAGCGCTGCGCAAGGCCAGTGTGATGCCTGCAGGCGCGTCAACTCCGCTGGCCTCCGTCAAAGCACGGGAGTAACCGATCATGCAAATGAGCCAACACACCGACATGATTCTCACCGATCCCAGGAACGTGGTGGATCTGGACGTCGGTAAACCCGTGCGCTGGGGCATGTTGCTGATGCTCGCCGGCTTCGGCGGTTTCCTCCTGTGGTCCTGGCTGGCGCCGCTGGATGCCGGCGTGGTCGCGACAGGCACGGTAAAAGTCACCAGCAATCGCAAAGCCGTGCAGCATCTGAGCGGCGGCACCGTGGAGGCCATTCTTGTTCGCGAAGGCGATACAGTGAAAAAAGGCCAGGAGGTGGTCCGCCTCGACTCGCTGCGTGCCGCTGCCGAACAGGGTGCAGTCAGCGCCCAGTACATCGTCAGCAAGACTGTGGAAAACCGCCTGGAAGCGGAACGTGATGGCCGCGATGTGGTGAACTACGATCCCGAATTGTTCAAGCGCTTCGGGAATGACCCGCGCCTGGTGGCCGCTATGGATCTGCAACAACGCCTGCTGGACACCCGACGCGCCGGCCTCGCTGGCGAAATCAGCATCCTGCAGGAAAACCTCGCGGCGTCGTCAGTGCAGCTCAAGGGTCTGCAGCAGGTCTATGGCGCCCGCGCCTCGCAGATCAACTTCCTCAACCAGGAACTGAAAGGCACCCGCACGCTGGCGGCCGAGGGCTATGTCCCGCGCAACCGCCTGCTTGAGCTGGAACGCAGCAACGCCGACCTCTCCGCCGGCCAGGCCGAGAACCTCAACAACATCGCTCGTGTGCGTAGCCAGACCACCGAAATCAAGCTGCGCATCCTGCAGCGCCAGCACGATTACCTGAAGGAAGTCGAATCGCAGCTCACCGACACCGCCAAGGAAAACACCACCCTGGCCGACCGCTTGCGTGCGCTGGACTATGAAGTGACCCACACGGTGATTCGATCGCCCATCGATGGCATGGTCCAGTCCCTGAGCATCGCCACCATCGGCGGGATCATTCAGCCCGGCTTCAAGATCATGGAAATCGTTCCGGACAACGAACCGCTGCAGGTCGACGCGATGATTCCCGTGCAGGCCATCGACAAGATGGTCCCCGGCCTGCCCGTGGACATCGCCTTCCCGGCCTTCAACCATGCCCGGACGCCCAACATACCCGGCCGCGTGAAGACCGTCTCCGCCGACCGCCTGCTCGACGAGGAAAGTAAGCAACCATTCTACCTGGCACAGGTCGAAGTGACGCCCGATGGCATGAGCCTTCTTGGCAGCAATCACATTCGTCCCGGTATGCCCGCCAGCGTCACCATCAAGACTGGCGAGCGCAACATGATGAGCTATCTTCTCAAACCAATGCTCGAGCGTGTTGACAGCTCATTCAAGGAACAATGAAATGGAACGTCATGGCCTGTTCTTCTGCCTGCTGGCGCTGTCCCTCCCGACCAGTGCCATGGACCTCAAACAAGCCTGGGATTTGTTGCAGTATCAAGGCCCTGTCTATCGCGCCGCCGTGCATGAAAAGGAGGCCGGTGCGCAAAACCGCGACATCGGCAGGGCCGGCCTGCTACCGCAGATCAGTGCCTCGGCCTACGACAACAAGGTCAATGGCACCCAACGCCAAGGCGGCGTCGAAAGAGATCTCGACTACACCTCCAAGGGCGCTAACGTGCGCCTGCGCCAGCCACTGTTCAACAAACAGAAGATGGCCGAGTACCGGCAGGGCAAGCAGCGTGCCGACTACAGCGTCGCGGTGTTCGATGCCAAGAGTCAGGACGCCGCAGTGCGCCTGGCTGAAAGCTATTTCGACGTGCTCCTGGCCAGCGAAACCATCACCCTTGCCAAGTCCAAACTGAACGCCTTCGACGAGCAACTCGCTTCGGCGAAACGGCGCATGGAGTTGGGGGCCGGCACCATCACCGACATCGACGAGTCGGCCGCTCGCCGCGACCTCGCCGCGGTTGAGCTAATCGAAGCGCAGGACAACCTGGTGAACTCGCGCCGCAAGCTTGAGGAATTTATCGGTGAAACTCCCGAATCGCTGACCACCTTGCGTCCGAGCTTCGATACACCACCGCTGCTACCCGGCAACCTGCAAGACTGGTTGGTCAAAGCCCAGGCCGACAGCCCGCTGATCCATGCGCGCCGTTATAGCAGTGACCTCGCCGAAGAAGAAGTGAAACGCGCCAAGGCCGGTCACTGGCCAACACTCGATTTTGTGGCCGGCTACACCGCGGGGGACAGCCAATCGATCTCCGAGTTGAATCAACGCAACCGCTACGGCTCAGTCGGGCTGGAAGTAAACTTTCCGTTGTACAGCGGTGGCGGCACCACCGCGTTGACACGCCAGGCGAGTGCCAATAGCTATAAGGCCCAGGACGAGCTCGACGCCACGCGTCAGGAAGTCATCACCGGTACCACCCGTGAGTATCGCGGCGTAGAGAGCGGCGCCCAACGTATTCACGCGCTGGAGAGGGCCGTGGAGTCCAACGAACGCTCACTGAACTCGACACGCAAGGGCTTCAAAGAGGGGGGCACCAGCACCAATGCGGACGTCCTCAATGCCGAAGAGCTGCTCTTCGTTGCGCGCCACGATCTGTTCGAGGCCAAGCTGCGCTACTTGATGTCGCGCCTGCGGCTGGCCTCTTCGGTGGGCAGTCTGGGCGACGACGATATCGACCACATCAACGACTACCTCGGCCCGGAACTGTTGGTCACCAACTGACGTTCACCTGTGCCGCACTTCTACAAGATGGTCGACAAAACCCAGGCACAACAGCGTAATGCCGATCAGTTAAGCCATTTCAGCAGCAACGCCTGTCTTGTAGCAGCTGTCGAGCCTGCGAGGCTGCGTTCGGCTGCGAAGCAGTCGTAAACCCTGTGTATGCGGTGCGTCTGACGCACCGCATTGTCTGATTTCACGACTGCTGCGCAGCCGAACGCAGGCTTCGCCAGCTGCTACAAAGTTTGCGTTGCGGCTTAACTGATCGGCATTGCCCCCCCCCCCCCCCCCCGCTTTCGGAGTGAACTCCCCCACTAATGGGTGCCGTTCCCCCGCAGTATTCGCGTCTTGATCAGCAAAAAATTCAGTTTCCGACCACTGTTTTCTGGACCTTCAGGCATTGCACATCTTTTGTCACAGTCCTTGCAACGCAATGACCGAGTGAGCTTCTCCCGTTCATGAAAGGTGGAGAGTCGAGGAGCTGTACCTGTAACCAATGGCTTGCAGGATGAAGTAACCCTGTCAACTCAATGGAAGTGCTGCCGTCATCCTCTGCAACCGTCTCGGGGAAACGCTTATGAACCACCCCACTTCCAAACACACGCCCAGGCCGGATGAATTACTGGCAGCCTTTGTCCACAACCTGATCTATCTGGCGATCAGACCTTTCGTTCGCCGCTTTTTATGCTTTCTGGCTTGCCTGCTGACGGTCACGCTAGTGGCGGCCGACGAACCTCAGGGCAATGACAATCAGGAGAATGAGAAGTGGCTGGAGCCGGCACGCTCCAAGCTCATGCATGTGATTGGCCGGATGCCGTTCTTTCCGCATCGGGCCAATACCACCGGTAACCTGGTTTTGAATGTAAAAGACTTCGACAATGCCCAGGTATGTGGCGCTTGCCATACGGAGATCTACAAGCAGTGGCGCTCGTCGATGATGTCCCAAGCCTGGGATGAACCCATCTATCGGGCCTTGCTCAAGCGTGCCAGTTCGGCCACCGAGGGGAAGGTCGATAATTTCTGCACCGGCTGCCATACCCCGATCGGTCTCACGACCGGGCAAATCACTCCGGAAATCAATCGCTCCACGATTGAAGACAGCACGAAAAATCATCCGATGCCTGGGGTCGATTGCGAGACCTGCCACAACATCAGTGCTCGCACGGGCCTCGATAACGGCGCCTATGTCATGAGCCCTCGAGCGCACGGTAAACCGACTAAGTTCGGCCCGCGTAAAGATGCCGTTTCGCCCTATCACGACACCGTTTATTCCGCTCTGCACACGCGCTCGGACTTTTGCGGCACTTGCCACAACGTCACGCACCCGTTCAGCGGTGTGGCGGTCGAGCGAACCTATGACGAATGGCAGGAGAGCGCCTACAGCCTTAACGATATAACCTGCCAGAGCTGCCATATGCCGGGTTTTGCGGGTAAGGCCGCGATCATGGGGCCAGACCGCGAGCAGGTCGCCTCGCATTGGTTCAGCGGAGCCAACGCTATGATGCTCCAGCATCTCGGTCAGGATGCGGGCGCGCAACGCGGGCGCGACATGCTCGCGCACGCGGGGGAAATAACGTTCCAGCAACTGCCGACAACCATCATTCCCGGGCAATACACCTCGGTAGCCGTGAAAGTTGCCAATATCGGCGCCGGGCACAAACTGCCGACCGGCTTTCCGGAGGGACGGGAGATGTGGATCGATTTCCGGGTGCTGGATGCCAGTGGTCGCGAGCTCTATCGGCTGGGCTCGATCAAGGACGGCAAGACCGAGGACAACACGCGAAATTTCAAAGTGCACATAGGCGACAAGGACGGCAATCCGTTGGACGTCGAGGTCTGGAATGCCACACAAATTCTCTCGGACAACCGCATTCTGCCCAAGGGCTACGATGTTGGAGTGTTCACTTTCCTGGTGCCGGCCGACGCCGTCGGGCCGCTCTCCTTGACTGCCGAACTGAACTACTGGCCGTTTTCGCAGAAGCTGGCCGACTACCTGCTTGGCAAGGATAAGTTGCAGGTGGAAATAACCCAGATGGCCAAAGTCACACAGAGCGTACCCCTGTCGGCAAGCCTGCCAGTCGTCGGTGCAAACACTGCGCACTTTTAGTTGCGCAGTGTCGACGTCCAGGCTGGCCCCGAGCACTGCGTGTGCGCCGTCTATTACGCCTTACGGGAGATACAACTGCGACCGCCGATCCGCATGCAAATCATTACGCGCACTGATTCGCTTGTTCCGCGCCTCAGCAAGATTCAGCGTCGCCAGCAAAATCTGCTCGCCACCCTGCTCCGCCGGCCCTGCCACAGGGTAGCCATCGGCATCGACGATCACCGAGCCTTGCACCCAACTGACCCCACGTTCATGACCATGCCGATCACACGCGGCGATGAACATTCGGTTGACCGAGGCGTTGGCCTGGACTCGCACCACTTCGGCCGGACGCTCGGTTTGCGGCCGTGGCCCATCGGGCCAATTGACCGGTGCGCAGAGCAGGTCCGCACCCGCCAGCGCCGGCAGTCGCACCCACTCGGGGAACTCCAGGTCGTAGCAAATCAGCATGCCAATCCGTCCATGAACGGTTTCTACAACCGGCGGCGCGTCGTTTCCGGCGCTGAAGATTTCATTCTCGCCATCCCACAGGTGCGCCTTGCGGTACACGGCGCGCAGGCCTTGGGCATCGATCATCGCCGCACTGTTGGCCAGTTCATCGCCGGCTAACCGCTCGCAGAATCCACCCACCACGACGATGTTCAATTCTTGGGCCAGCGCCGTCCACAGACGCAAGGTCGGCCCTTCGACGGTTTCCGCCAGGGACAGGGCTTCGCTGCGGTCGGCAAACAAGTAGCCGCTCTGGACCAGCTCAGGTAGCACCACCACCTGGGCGCCCTGGTAAGCCGCCGAGCGAATCGCCCGTTCGGTCAGCTTCCGGTTGTAAGCGAGGTCGCCTATTTTCGGCGCGAGTTGGCAGCAGGCGACCACGGTACTTTGGGTGCTGTTCAACGCCCCTCCTCCACAGACTGATGAGCCATGGAAACTATGTCGCTCTCGGTAATCGAGTCAATGATCCGGCGTTCGTACTCAAGGTCTATCGAACGGCTGAGGAGGTAATACGTCAGACCCGAGACCACCAGGCCCACCAGCCAGGCGATATCCACGCCTTCAAGCATCCGCGCCAGCGGCCCGACGAACACCTCTTTGCCGGCCGACGCATCAAAGATGTAGAAGAACGGCACCATGGCGGCGAAGCCGATCAGATAAGAGACGATGCCGCGAAATTGCCAGGCGCCGTAAATGCCCTTCGGCGTGAAGAAATGCGGAATCGCGTAGCGGCCTTTGCGTACGAAAAAGTAGTCCACCAGATTGACCGCGGTCCATGGCACGAGGAAATACAGGAGCAGCACGAGGAAGGTGTTCAACAGGGCGATGCCATCGCCTTTGATCGACAGCACACAGGTCAACAGAATGACGCTGATCGCGGAAATCGACATCACTCGGGCGCGGGGTGTTGGTGTGATTTTTTTGATCGAATCCACACCCGTCAGCAACGTCAGCATGGCGCTGTAGGTGTTGAGCGCGATGATCGGCAGAAAGCCCAACACCGAAACGATGACCAACACATTGCCCAGGCCTGGAATCATCGAAGAGCCAACCTGATTCAACGCCACCAGCGCATCCGCCGCTTTCAACTGCTGTGCGAGCCAGGCCCCAAGGCCGATCATCCAGCCGCCCGACAACGACGCACCGATGAACACCGCGGCGATCAGTTTTGGTCGACTGGTGTTTTTCGGCAGGTAACGGGAATAGTCAGAGACATAAGGCGCATAGGAAATGTTGTAGCTCGCGCCAATGGCAAACAGCGTGGCAAAGGCAATCCAGCTGAAACCCAGGTCGGTCGCCGGGGTGACGCCCTCCTGGCCTGCGCCGAACATCAAGGCGATGGTGACCAGCGCATACAGCGGCAACGTGGCCAGCAACGCCCACTTGAAGGCTTTGTGCATCAGGTCGTGGCCGTAGATCGACAGCAGCGCGCCGATCAGCACCACCGCGACGGCGACGATGGTAGGGTCGATGCCGAACACATGTTCGAGGCCGTTCATGATCAGCGAGATGTTCACTACGTTGAAACCGACGAACACAAACATCGTCGCCATCAACGCCAGGATCACCCCGCGATAACCAAACTGCGCACGCGACTGGATCATTTGTGGAAGGCCCATTTCCGGACCTTGCGAGCCATGAAACGCCATGAAAATGGTGCCGAACATGATGCCCAGCGCACCGGCCAACATCGTCCACAGCGCCGACAAGCCGAGGCTTGGGCCGACAAAACCGATGGAGATAGTGAAGAAGTGGAAGTTGCCTAGAAACCAGAAAGGGCCCTGGCTGCTGAGCTTGGCGTGACGTTCGTTTTCCGGAATGTAATCGATCGAGTGGCCTTCGATGGCCAACCCGTTGCTCGCCTCGATGGCTTGCGCAGATTGAGGGGACCCTGACATATGCGTGTTCCTATGCTGGTAATTGTTGTTTTTATGGGCAAAGTGCCGGTTTCATTGCAATGTAGGGCGTTGGTCAGGGCTGTAAAATATCGCAGGCACACTGTTTACATAGATCCACGTCTATGTAAGTGAGTATCGGGAGCACGCATGCTGGGAACTGTATCGGAACTGGATCTGCGTTTGATCCGGGTGTTTCTGACCGTCGTTGAGGCGGGCGGGATCTCGGCCGCGCAAACGGCGCTCAATACCACGCAACCCACCATCAGTGCGCAATTGGCGACGCTGGAAGCGCGGGTGGGGTTTCGTCTCTGCGAGCGTGGGCGCGGTGGATTTTCGGTGACGCCCAAGGGCAGCCAGTTTGTCGAGGCGGCGCGCCGATTTCTGGCAGCTGCCGAAGGGTTCCGGGTTGAAGTCCAGCACATCAATCGCAAGGTGTCGGGCAACATCAACATCGGCCTGCTCGGCCAAATCGACCCGGTGGCCAACAAGAAAATTGCCCTGGCCATTGCGCGGTTACGGTCCCGACATGAAGGGCTGTATTTCCATTTCACGGAGCTGTCGTCATCGCTGCTGGAAGAGAAAATCATCAACGGCCATATCGATCTGGCAATCGGCTATTTCTGGCACCGTCTGCCCAATATTGATTACTTTGCGTTATTCCAGGAAACCCAGATCGCCTATTGCGCCCCCACCCATCCACTGTTCGAGCAAGTGGGCGAGCTGACCCGGGATGACGTCAGCGACTACGACTGGGTATGGCCCAGTCATCCTTTGCCGGAAATGCCGGCGCCCGCCTCGATTGAACGATTGACGGTACTCACCGACAGCATGGACGGCGCCGCCCTGCTCATTCTGTCGGGCCAGCATTTGGGGTTTCTGCCGCAGCACTATGCGGCGAAGCATGAACAGCTGGGACAGTTGCATCCGCTGAATCCTGAGCTGTTGCGCTATGAAGTCGGCTTTCATGCAGCGGTCAGGCATTCAGCGCGCCAGCGGGATCTGGTCAGTGCTTTTCTGACTGAATTGATCGAGATTTTCGGGGCTGTGTAAGCGTCAACGGGAGCAAGCCCCTCGCCCGTTTCAGATGCGGATTTCGTTGGTCGGCATGACATCGATCCGCGCCACCGGGCCCGTCAAGTGCGCCAGGTCTGCATTGTGCTCGGTGATGATGTCTTCGGCGGAGAGGTTGCCGTTGTCGACGGTGGAATGCGCATCGGCGGCGAGCACTACGTCATAGCCCAGGTTCAGGGCCTGGCGGACAGTGGCGTTGACGCAATAGTCGGTTTGCAGCCCGCAGATGATCAGGCGGTCGATGCCCAAATCCTGCAATTGGGCTTGTAAGTGGGTTCGGTAGAACGAGTCTCGATTGGTTTTTCGCACGCGAAGGTCTTGCGGCGAAGTCCTCAGGCTTTCGGCCAGTTGCCAACCTTCGGAACCGTGTTGCAGCTGGTCGCCCTTTTCTTCGTGCTGGATGAGGATGACCGGGACGCCCGCTTCGCGAGCCTTGGCACTGAGGTTGTTGATGTTCTCGATAACGCGCTCGATCTCAAAACAGGCGTACTCGCCAGTGCACAGGGCGCGCTGGACGTCGATGATCAGCAGTGCGGTAGCCATGAGCTTCCTCCCTTGATAGGTCGGTGAATCGGAAACGGATTCAGAATCCGTTCCCCTTTTAACTTGTAGCAGCTGTCGAGCCTGCGAGGCTGCGTTCGAGCGCGAAGCGGTCGTAATCCAGCAAATGTGGTCTACCTGAATGAACGCGGTCAACCGATTTACGACTGCTACGCAGTCGAACGCAGCCTCGCAGGCTCGACAGCTGCTACGGGATCGGGGGCCATCCACAAGAATTGGGATGGCCCCGATCTGCCTCAATAACCGAGCGACAACCCGGTATTACGACGTGGGTCGTTCGCTCCATAGAAACGGTTCTTGCCGACCGGTTTGCCCTCCAGCGACGGTGCGCCGACCAGAATCGCCGCCACATGGTTGGCATCCTGCGGTCCGGCAAACTTGTGCCCCCAACTTTCGAGCATCTTCACCGTATCAGGGCTGGTAGTGAAGGTCTCGAGGTTGGTTTCTTCCGGCAACCACTGCTGGTGGAAACGCGGTGCATCGACCGCTTCCTGGATGTTCATGCCGTAGTCGATCACGTTGAGCATGGTCAGCAAGGTTGCGGTGATGATGCGACTGCCGCCAGGGGTGCCGACCACCATGACGACTTTGCCGTCCTTGGTGACGATGGTCGGGCTCATGGACGACAGCGGTGCCTTGCCGGGAGCGATGGCGTTGGCCTCCCCTTGCACCAGGCCGTACATGTTTGGCACGCCGATTTTCGAGGTGAAGTCGTCCATTTCATCGTTGAGGATGACCCCGGTTTTGCTGGCCATGACGCCGGCGCCGAACCAGTCGTTCAAGGTGTAGGTCACCGAGACCGCGTTGCCCCACTTATCGACGATGGAGTAATGGGTGGTGTTGCTGCCTTCATGTGGCGCTACGCCGGGTTTGAGCTCGCGGGACACACCGGCCTTTTTCGGATCGATGGCGGTGCGGATTTTGGTGGCGTAGTTTTTATCCAGCAGATGGGCGATTGGGTTTTTCACGAAATCCGGGTCGCCCAGGTAGCTGTTGCGGTCCACGTAAGCGTGGCGCATCGCTTCAATCTGGTAGTGCATGCTCTGGGCCGAGTGATAGCCCAGGTCTTTCATCGGGTAGCCTTCGAGAATGTTCATGATCTCGCAAATCACCACGCCGCCAGAGCTTGGAGGCGGTGCCGAGACCACATGGTAGCCGCGGTAATCGCATTCAATCGGGGCCAGTTCGCGGGTCTTGTATTTGTCGAGGTCGGCCTGGGTGATGATGCCTTTGTTGGCCTGGCTGGAGGTGACGATGGCATCGGCCACCCAGCCTTTATAGAAGCCGTCGGCGCCGTTCTCGGAGATTTCACGCAGGGTCTTGCCGAGGTCTTTTTGCACCAGTTTCTGACCGACTTGCATCGGCTCGCCGTTGCTCAGGAAGATCGCACCGGAATCCTTGATGTCCTTCTTGAACACGTCGGTGGCGTACTCCAGCAACTCGACATCGCCCTGTTCCAGCACAAAACCGTCTTCGGCGAGCTTGATGGCCGGGGCGATCACTTCCTTGCGCGGTTTGGTGCCGTATTTCTTCAGCGCCAGTTCCATGCCCGACACGGTGCCCGGCACGCCAACGGCCAGATGACCACGGGTGCTCAGGTCAGGGACGACGTTGCCCTCCTTGTCGAGGTACATGTCGGCGGTGGCGGCCAGCGGTGCTTTTTCACGGAAGTCGAGGAAGGTCTTGCGACCGTCCGCCAACTGAATGGTCATGAAACCGCCGCCACCCAGGTTGCCCGCGGCAGGATAAACCACCGCCAGCGCGTAACCGACCGCTACCGCGGCATCGACGGCGTTGCCGCCGTTCTTGAGCACATCGACGCCCACGTGACTGGCCAGATGCTGGGCGGTGACGACCATGCCGTTTTCGGCCGCAACCGGCGCCACGGAGGCCGCGTAAGCACTGAGACAGCTGAGCGCCAATGAGGTCGCAATCAGCGATTTGGCAAAAGGTTCGAACTTCATGAGTCGGTCTCTTTTTGTTTTTAGGTTCTGTAAAAAAACACAGGGAAGGCTTCAAGAGCAGAGGCAAGTATGGCTGGGATTGCGTATTGCGCCTCCCCGTCGAGGCAGTATGCTTGGCCTCTGCTCAGCACTTTTACGGAGTCCACCGGCATGAGTTACACCTTCATCACCCTCGCCACGCCGGTGGGCGAGTTGAAGCTGGTCGCGAACGGCTCGCGACTGGCAGCCATCCTCTGGGAAAACGACAAACCCGGCCGGGTGCGGCTCGGGCCAATGCGCGAGGCACCGGATAATCCGATCCTGATGTGCACCGCTCAGCAGCTGCGGGAATACTTTGCGGGCACGCGCAATCGTTTCGACCTGGAACTGGATTTTTCCGGGACGGAATTTCAGAAGAAGGTCTGGGCGGCGCTGCTGACCATTCCGTTTGGCGAGACCCGCAGCTATAGCGAGATTGCCCGGCAGATCGGCAACCCCAGTGCAGTCCGCGCGGTGGGTGCGGCGAATGGCAAGAATCCGATTTCGATTGTTGCGCCGTGTCATCGGGTGATTGGCGCTTCGGGGAAACTCACCGGGTTTGCCGGTGGACTTGAGGCGAAGGAACAGCTGCTGACGCTGGAGGGCGGGCAATGGGGCGAGACTGGACGACTGGAAGGCTTTTGACCTTGTAGGAGCTGCCGCAGGCTGCGATCTTTTGATCTTCAGCGTCTTCAAGGGCACCGAAGATCAAGATCAAAAGATCGCAGCCTGCGGCAGCTCCTACAGGGATTGTGTGCGCCTCTTAAACTGCGGCGAAGATGTTTTTCATCGCCGCATACTGAAGCAGCATGATGGTCTTCGCATCGCAGATTTCCCCGCGATAAAACGCCTCAAGCGCGTCGTCGAACTTCCACTCCAGCACTTCCAGTTCTTCGGTCTCCTCCTCCAGCCCGCCGCCATCACTGACCTTGGAAGCGGCGTCGTACTCAGCGATGAAAAAGTGCAGTTTTTCGGTCACCGAGCCTGGGCTCATATAGGCCTCGAATACCTTGTGCACATGGTGCACGCGATAACCGGTTTCTTCCTCCGCTTCTTCGCGGATGCGCTCTTCAGGCGCCGCACCTTCGAGCAGCCCCGCCGCCACTTCGATCAGCAACCCATCGTGGCCGTTGACGAACACTGGCAGCCGGAATTGCCGGGTCAGCACCACGGTTTTCTTTTCGCGGTTGAACAGCAGAATCGCCGCGCCGTTGCCCCGGTCATAGACCTCGCGGGTCTGGCGTTGCCATTCGCCGTTGTTGCGCAGGTAATCGAAGGTGATTTTCTTGAGCAGGTACCAGTCGTGGGACAACACCTGGGACTCGATGAGGTTGACCCGCTCGGCTGTATTCGACATGACAACGCATCCCTTTTTTCGTCAGAAGGCGCCCATGTTAGGCGAAAACGAAAGCCTGGCGCTAAGAAAGCTGAGCCTTGTATTCCTTCACATATTGCCCTGCCAGCGTCTCTTTCTGTTTGTCGTCGAGTAGTTTGCCGGCCATCTGGAAGAACTTCTGCTCTTCCTCTTCCAGGTGGTGATTGACCTTCTCGGCGAGCTTCTTCGCGACCACCAGCCAGGCCGGGCTGGACATCTCGGTCTCGTCCAGTTCCTCCATCATTTCGTCCATCGCGTGATGTTCTGCAATGGCATGACGGCTGAGGTCGACACCGTTATCAAACTCCATCAACGGGATGTAGAAATGCCGCTCTTCAGCGGTTTCGTGGGCCTGAAGTTCGGACTTGAGCTGCTTGTAAGCCTCGACCCGTTCCGGGGTGTCGCCGCTGGTCTGGATCAGCGCATCGGCATAGGTGCGTTGGCGGTCGTGGCTTTCGCGCAAGGCTTCGAAAATATTCACGGAAGTGTCCTCATAGGCCGCGTTCTGGAATGACGCTGTTTAGGCTAGACATCTGCACGATGACGACGGTTCCACTTGTTCTCAGGGGATGGAACAAGGCTTGCTACCGAGATAGGCTGCCACTTCACCGCCATAAGGATATAGCCATGACCCTGCGAATCGAGTTGACGCAAAACCCCACGAATGAAGACCGTGAAGCGATCCTTACGCCGTTGCGCGCCTATAACGCCGCGCAGGCGGGAGAGGCGAACCCGCAGCCGATCGCCTTGCTGGTACGCGACGACAACGACGAGATTCTCGGCGGACTCTATGGGCGAGTGTTTTACCGGTGGTTATACATCGAATTGCTGTCGGTACCGGAGCAGGCCCGGGGACAGGGCATGGGCTCGAAGCTGATGCACATGGCCGAAGACCTGGCACGGGAGAAGGGATGCGTGGGGGTCTGGCTCGACACCTTCGACTTCCAGGCGCCGGGGTTCTACCAGAAGCTCGGCTACAGCGAGTTAGGCCAGATCGCTGACTACCCGCCGGGCCACAAGCGCTTCTTTTTCCAGAAGCGCCTGACTTACTGATCACACAAAACCCTGTGGGAGCAGGCCTCATTTTCATGATCGACACAGAACAAATGTGGGAGCGAGCTTGCTCGCGATGGCGGCGGGTCAGTCAACATCTACGTTGAATGATAAACCGCTATCGTCGGAACGCCGCCCGGAGCAAGCTCGCTCCCACAGGGGTGTGCGTCAGCCCGTCAGGTCAGAGGCAGGTCGCCAACGCCGCCAGTCGGCGCTTGGCGACAAAGTCGTCATGCTGCGCGTAATAATTCAGTACGGTGGCGGAAGCGTCGGTCTTCACGTCCACAAAGGACTCCGCCGAGCGCGTGTAAACGGTGGTGCCGCCCTTCTCGCCAGGCTGCAAATACGCGCCCGCATCGACACCGAACACCGCCTCGTCCTGCCAGGAAAACTGCACACACTGGGCGACGACTTTTTCCGGTTTGTCCGACGTCAGGGTTTTGTACGGGGTTCCAGTGCGGGCGTCGTTCATCGCCGAGCCCGCGCATCCCGCCAGCAACGTTACGGCCAGCGCCACCATCAGAATTCGCATTGCGTTCGCTCATCAAGAAAAAGCGGACTGTATCACCGCGGCACGGCGTATCGTTCTGCTTTACTTCATTTATACCGCGACACCGAGTGACGATTCGCGCACCCTGTCGCGCCATTAACACCGCATCGCCCGTTTTCCGGGCTTATTTTCTGGAAAGGTCATGACACCCAACGCCGAATATTACAAACCGACCGCTGAATATGCCGACAAGCTGATCAGCCAGATCGGTCAGACGCCGTCCTGGATTGCCAAGCGAATTGGCGTCACCGACAAGCGGATTCGTTACATCCTCGACGGCGAAAGAACCGTCAAAGGTGAAACCACGCCGATTCAAATGACGTATCCCGAGCAGTTTGCCCTCGAATGCCTGGCAGCAGCGGCCAAGGCCAGCAAGAAGCAGTCTTCGTAACCCAGCCTCAAGGAGCGACCATGGCGGCAACCGAACAGCAACACGAGCAAGCGTTGAAGAGGTTTCTCGATGAGCGCCCGGAACTGCGCGTCGAACTCGATAACCTCAACCCGCTGTTGGCTCAGGCCAAGGGCGAGACCGCGGCGCAGTACCGCGACGAGCGCTTGCATGAAGCCTTCGAAGCCGAGGCCGAGCGCCTGGGATTGTTTGCCTGGGAGCTGACGCTGCAACTGACTGCCGCGACGGCCGAGGACTATCAGGCACAGCGCCTGGAAGTGCACAAGGAAGTGGCCGAGATGGCCGGCATGGACTGGCTGGAGTATTGCGAGTTATATGGGTTGAGTAAGTGACCCTGACGGTCGCTGCCTGAGGACGACCTTCGCTGATGTTGCCATCCCTCTCCACTGACCGCGCCAGTCCAGGCCATCTGCATACCCGCAAATGGCGCGGAAGGATCGGCATGTCGCTGGTGGCCAGCCTCTCGGTGCTCGCGGGCATGACCGACGCCATCGGCTTCATGGCCAGCGGCGATTTCGTCTCGTTCATGAGCGGCAACACCACCCGCCTCGCCGTCGCCATCAGCGACGGCGACCTGAGCCTGACCTTGCGCCTGGTGATCCTCGTCGGCACCTTCATCGTCGGCAACGCTTTGGGCATTGTCGTCAGCCGCCTCGGCGGTCGCCGCGCGCTGCCCTTGCTGCTGTGCATCGCCACGCTGCTCTGCGGCGCCGCCGCCTGGCCCTACGACGAACAATTGCCAGCGCTGCTGGCCGCGATCATCGCCATGGGCATGCTCAATGCCGCCGTGGAAGAAGTGAACGGCCTGCCGGTCGGCCTGACCTACGTCACCGGCGCCCTGTCACGCTTCGGTCGTGGGTTGGGACGCTGGATGCTCGGCGAACGGCGCAACGGTTGGCGTGTGCAACTGATTCCCTGGACCGGGATGTTTGCCGGCGCGGTACTCGGCGCCGTGCTGGAACATCACCTGGGGCTCAAGGCGTTGTTTGTCAGCGGTCTGCTGGCCGGCGCGATCGGGCTGCTGTCGCTGAAAATCCCGCGGCGCTGGCAGCTGGGGTATATGCCACGCTGAGCGGCGCCGGTCAGGCCGCCATCGCGAGCAAGCTCGCTCCCACAAGGGATCTGTGGTGGATTTCAATGTTGTGCACGACACAACTCCCTTGTAGGAGTGAGCCTGCTCGCGATGGTCACGACTCGGTCTACGAGTAAACGCCCTTCGCCGCCCCGGCCATAAAGCTTTATCATGGCCGCAGTTTTACTGATCGAGTCCGTCATGAAGTTCGCCATCGCGCTGTTTTCCGCTGCCCATGCGCCCTCCTCGCGCCGCGCCCTGCTGTTTGCTCAGGCTGCGCTGGCCGGTGGGCATGAGATTGTCCGGCTGTTTTTCTATCAGGACGGTGTCTACAACGCCTCTGGCAGTGTGGTCACGCCGCAGGATGAACAGGACTTGCCCAAGCAATGGCGCAACTTCGTCACCGAGCATCAACTGGACGGCGTCGTGTGTATCGCGGCCGCCCTGCGTCGTGGCGTGCTGAACGAAGAAGAAGCCGGGCGCTATCAGCGTGAAGCCGTGGCGGTGGGCGCGCCGTGGGAGTTGTCTGGTCTCGGCCAGTTGCATGACGCGGTGCAGGATGCTGACCGCTTGATCTGTTTCGGAGGCGCGTGAGATGCCTAAATCCTTGCTGATTATCAGCCGTCAGGCTCCCTGGTCCGGGCCGAGTGCGCGAGAAGCGCTGGACATCGTGCTGGCCGGCGGCGCCTTCGATCTGCCAATCGGCCTGCTGTTTCTCGATGACGGGGTGTTCCAGCTCGCCGCGAAACAGGATGCCAAGGCCCTCCAGCAGAAGGACCTGAGCGCCAACCTGCAAGCCTTGCCGATGTTCGGTGTCGACGAGCTGTTTGTCTGTGGCGACAGCGCCGCTGAACGCGGCCTGGACCCGGCGGGTTTGTCGCTCGAAGAAGCGCAGGTGCTGGCCGCCCACGAAATCACCGCACTTATTGACCGTTACGACCAGGTGATCACCCTCTGATGTCGACTTTGCATGTGTTGTCTCATTCCCCGTTCGGCGACGATCGCCTGACCAGTTGCCTGCGCTTGATGGGCGCTGACGATGCGTTGCTGCTGACCGGTGACGCGGCCTATGCCTTGCAACCAGGCACCGCGCCGTTCAATGCGCTGAACGCCCGCAATCTGAAACTGTTCGTACTGGCCGAAGACGCCCAGGCTCGCGCGCTGGAGATTCCTGACACGGTCACGGCCATCGATTACCCGGCCTTCGTCGAGCTGTCGATTGACTACGACAAGGTCAACAGTTGGCTATGAACTCCCTGACGGTCGGCGCACGCGCCATCGAGTTGGACAAGGACGGTTTCCTGGTCGAACTGAGCGACTGGTCCTTTGAGGTGGCCAGCGCCCTGGCCGCCGCCGAAGACATCGAGTTGAGCCCCGAACACTGGGAAATCCTCGAACTGCTGCGCAGTTTCTATGCCGAATTCCAGTTGTCGCCGGCCACTCGTCCGCTGATCAAGTACACCGCGCTGAAGCTGGGCCCGGACAAGGGCAACAGCCTGCACCTGAACCGATTGTTCAAAGGCACCCCTGCCAAACTCGCCGCGAAACTGGCGGGCCTGCCCAAACCGACGAATTGCTTATGACCGACTATCCAGCGCTGACCCTCGAAACACCCGCCGAACACCCGTTCGCCCAATTCGTGCGCATTCTCGGCAAGGGCAAACGCGGCGCCCGCGACTTGACCCGCGAGGAAGCCCGAGAAGCCATGGGCATGGTGATCGACCACAAGGTCGAAGACACCCAGCTCGGCGCATTTCTGATGCTATTGCGGCATAAGGAAGAAAGCGCCGAGGAGATGGCGGGGTTCACCGAAGCGTTGCGCGAACGTTTACAGGCACCGACGTTGAATGTGGATCTGGACTGGCCAACCTACGCTGGCAAGAAACGTCATCTGCCGTGGTATCTGCTGGCGGCCAAGTGCCTGGCGCAGAACGGCGTGCGGATTTTCATGCACGGCGGTGGTGCACACACGGCCGGTCGGCTGTACAGCGAGCAATTGCTGGACGAGTTGAAAATTCCGTTGTGCCGCGACTGGCAGCAGGTGGGTGTAGCGCTCGATAACGGCGGTCTGGCCTTCATGCCGCTGGTGGATTGGGCGCCCCAACTTCAGCGGATGATCGACCTGCGCAACACCTTGGGCCTGCGCTCGCCAATCCATTCCCTGACGCGGATTCTCAATCCGTTGGGCGCTCGCTGTGGCCTGCAAAGCATTTTCCACCCCGGCTACCAGGCGGTGCATCGCGATGCCAGCGGTTTGCTCGGCGATACCGCAATCGTGATCAAGGGCGACGGCGGCGAAATCGAGATCAACCCGGACGCCGACAGTCACTTGTACGGCACCACTGGCGGCGAAAGCTGGGACGAGGAATGGCCGCAGCTGTCGAGCCATCGCCACGTCAAACCGGCCACCCTCGATCCCGAACATCTAAAAGCTGTGTGGCGCGGTGACGTGGTCGACAGCTATCCGCAAATGGCGCTGATCTCGACCATGGCCCTGGCCTTGCGCGGCCTCGGCCAAACCCGCAAACTCGCCTTCGAAACCGCCCAGCAATATTGGGACGCTCGGGACAAATCGATTTAACCGATCATAAGCGCCCAACCTTTGCGCTTTTTTGTCGAACCTATGCGAATAGACTCCTCTCAAACGCTTATTGGCTGAGGAGTCTTGAACATGGGTTTGTTAGTTGAAGGTCGCTGGCATGACCAGTGGTACGAAAGCGGCAAGGACGGCGCGTTCCAGCGTGAACAAGCGCAGCGTCGCAACTGGCTGACCGTCGACGGCAAGCCTGGTCCGACAGGTGTCGGTGGCTTTGCGGCCGAGGCCGGTCGTTATCACCTCTACGTGTCCCTCGCCTGTCCATGGGCTCACCGCACGCTGATCCTGCGCAAACTCAAAGGCCTTGAAAGCCTGATCGACGTCTCGGTGGTCAGTTGGCTGATGCTGGAAAACGGCTGGACCTTCGACCAGAACCTCGGATCGACCGGGGACAAGCTCGATCATTTCAATTTCATGCACCAGCGCTACACCGCCGATACCGCCGACTACACCGGCCGCGTCACCGTGCCTGTGCTCTGGGACAAACAGCAAAATCGTATCGTCAACAATGAATCGGCGGAGATCATCCGCATGTTCAATGGTGCCTTCAATGATTTGACCGGTAATGACCTGGATTTCTACCCGGCACCGCTACGGGGCGAGATCGATGCGCTGAACGAACGGATTTATCCGGCGGTGAACAATGGCGTGTATCGCGCAGGGTTTGCTACGTCGCAGCAGGCGTATGAAGAGGCGTTCGACGGGTTGTTCGAGGAGCTTGATCGACTGGAACAGCTATTGGGCGCCAATCGCTACCTGACGGGTGAATACCTGACCGAAGCTGATATTCGGCTGTTCACCACGTTGATTCGCTTTGATGTAGTGTATTACGGGCACTTCAAGTGCAACCTGCGGCGGATCGCCGATTATCCGAACCTGTCGAACTGGTTGCGGGAGATTTATCAGTGGCCGGGGATTGCCGAGACGGTGGACTTTACCCACATCAAGAATCACTACTACGGCAGCCACAAGACCATCAATCCGACCGGGATCGTGCCTAAAGGGCCGGCGCAGGATTTCACGGCACCGCATGATCGCGAGCGGTTGAGCGGGAAAGGGGTTTGGCGCAGGGCCCTGGCTTAATCCGAAATTTGCAGCGGATTTGAGGGCCCCATCGCGAGCAAGCTCGCTCCCACAGGATTTTAGGTGATGCCGAAGATTGCAGCATCATCATAAATCCTGTGGGAGCGAGCTTGCTCCGGGCGGCGTTCCGACGATGGGGGCAACTCAGTCTTCAGACTTGTGCCTGAGCGCCCTCGAACCACGCCAGTTTCTCGCGCAATTGCACCACTTCCCCAACGATCACCAGTGTCGGCGCATGCACTTCATGCTCCGCCACCAGGCTTGGCAAATCGGCCAACGTGCCGGTAAACACCCGCTGATTGACCGTGGTGCCCTGCTGGATCAACGCCGCTGGCGTATCCGCTGCGCGACCGTGCTTGATCAACTGCTCGCAGATGATCGGCAAACCCACCAACCCCATGTAAAACACCAGGGTTTGCGCCGGCGCGACCAGGTCGGCCCACGGCAAATCGGTGGAGCCGTCCTTCAGGTGCCCGGTGACAAAACGCACAGACTGCGCGTAATCACGGTGAGTCAGCGGAATCCCGGCATACGCCGCGCAACCGCTGGCGGCCGTGATACCCGGCACCACCTGGAACGGGATGCCATGGGCCGCCAGCTCTTCGATCTCTTCACCGCCGCGACCGAAGATGAACGGATCACCGCCCTTCAACCGCACGACCCGCTTGCCTTGCTTGGCCAAATCCACCAATTGCTGGTTGATCTGATCCTGAGGCACGGCGTGATCGGAGCGACGCTTGCCGACGTAAATCCGCTCGGCATCGCGACGGCACAAATCCAGAATCGCCGGCGCCACCAAGCGGTCATACAGCACCACATCGGCTTGCTGCATCAGACGCAACGCACGGAAGGTCAGCAGGTCGGGATCACCCGGCCCGGCGCCCACCAAATAGACTTCGCCCGTTGCATTCGGCGCTTCACCGGCAATTTTCGCCAGCATCAGGCGCTCGGCTTCGGCGCCCTGCCCGGCCAGTTGCCGGTCGGCAATCGGGCCCTGGAACACGTCTTCCCAAAACGCCCGACGCTGCTGCACATCCGGGAACAGGTGTTTGACCTGACTGCGAAAACGCGCCGCCAGGCCGGCCAGTTGACCGTAGGTGGAAGGAATCCAGGTTTCCAGTTTGGCGCGGATCAACCGCGCCAGCACTGGCGCGTCGCCGCCGCTGGAGACCGCTACGATCAAAGGAGAACGGTCGACGATCGCCGGGAAGATCACGCTGCACAAGGCTGGCGCGTCCACCACATTGACCGGCACACAACGCCGATGGGCATCGGCGGAGACTTGTGCGTTCAGCGGTTCGTCGTCGGTGGCGGCGATGATCAGCCCGCAACCGTCCAGGTCCGACTCAACGTAGCCTCGCACCAGACACTCACCACCACTGCCGGCAACCAGTTCGCGCAGTTGCGGTTCGATTTCAGGTGCGACCACCCGCAGCAGCGCACCGGCTTCGGCCAGCAGGCGGGATTTGCGCAAGGCAATCTCCCCCCCGCCGACGACCAAGACACGACTGCCGCGAAGGTTATGGAACAGCGGCAGATAGTCCATTTAGCCGATGACCTCAAGGCCACCCATGTACGGTTTCAGCACGTCCGGCACACGGATCGAACCGTCGGCTTGCTGGTAGTTTTCCAGCACCGCCACCAGGGTACGACCAACCGCCAGGCCGGAACCGTTCAGGGTGTGAACCAGTTCAGGCTTGCCGGTTTCCGGGTTACGGAAACGCGCTTGCATGCGACGGGCCTGGAAGTCGCCGCAGTTGGAGCACGACGAAATCTCGCGGTATTTGTCCTGGCTCGGGATCCACACTTCCAGGTCGTAGGTCTTGACCGCGCTGAAACCCATGTCGCCAGTGCACAGCGCAATGGTGCGATAAGGCAGCTCGAGCAATTGCAGGACTTTTTCAGCGTTGGCCGTCAGGCCTTCCAGCGCGTCCATCGAGGTCGACGGCTCAACGATCTGGACCATTTCAACCTTGTCGAACTGGTGCTGACGGATCATGCCGCGCGTATCGCGACCCGAGGCACCCGCCTCACTGCGGAAGCATGGGGTGTGGGCGACGAACTTGATCGGCAGCAGTTTCGAATCGACGATTTCGCCAGCGACGATGTTGGTCAGCGACACTTCGGCGGTCGGAATCAGGTACAGATCGGCTTCGCCTTCGCGAGCGATCTTGAACAGGTCTTCTTCGAATTTCGGCAACTGACCGGTGCCTTGCAGCGCCGGCGCTTGAACCAGATAAGGCGTGTACGCCTCTTCGTAACCGTGTTCGCTGGTGTGCAGGTTGATCATGAACTGCGCCAGGGCGCGGTGCATACGAGCAATCGGGCCACGCAACAGGGCGAAACGGGCGCCGGACAGCTTGGCGGCGGTTTCGAAGTCCAGCCAGCCGAATTTCTCGCCCAGGGCGACGTGGTCCAGAACCGGGAAGTCGAACGCGGTCGGAGTGCCCCAGCGGCGCACTTCGACGTTGCCGTCTTCGTCGTCACCGATCGGCACGGATTCGTGCGGCAGGTTCGGGATGCCGAGCAGAATCGAATCCAGATCGGTCTGGATCGCGTCCAGCTCGACTTTGCCGGCGCTCAATTCGTTCGCCATGCGCTCGACGTCGGCCATCAGCGGTGCGATGTCTTCGCCGCGCTGCTTGGCCTGGCCGATGGATTTGGAGCGCGCATTACGGTCAGCCTGCAGTGCTTCGGTGCGGGTCTGGACGGTCTTGCGCTGTTCTTCCAGCGCTTCGATGCGCGCAACATCCAACGTGTAGCCACGGGATGCCAGGCGGTCCGCTACGTCCTGAAGGTTGCTACGTAACAGTTTGGAATCGAGCATGTCGGTCTCTCGTTATCAAAGTTTGGTCAAGGACAGGCCAGCCCAGGTAGCGAGCAGCCCGCCGAATACGCTGATGGCAGCATAGACAAAAGCCAGCGGTATTTGCCCGGTTTCCAGCAGACGCACCGTATCCAGTGAAAAAGATGAAAAAGTCGTCAGCCCCCCGAGGAAGCCGACCATCAACCCGGCACGCACCTCAATCGGCACCTCCGGGCGTACTAAAAACAGACCGTATAGAACGCCGATCAGCAGACAGCCGACGATATTAACGGCCAGCGTCGCGGTATAGAAGTGCCGCGGCCAATTAGCGTTGATCCAGTTACCCGTGGCAAAGCGTAAAAGCGTTCCGGCGATACCGCCCACAGAAACGGCAACGATCAAAGGGATCACTATTTTCTCCGCTGCCGAGGGCTGAGACGGTCAAGTTGCGCGAGGTGATTGAGCTTCTCGCCGATTTTCAGCTCCAGGCCACGCGGCACCGGCTGATAGAACGGTTGTGGCTCGAGTTCTTCCGGGAAATAGTCTTCGCCAGCGGCGTAAGCGTCCGGCTCATCGTGGGCGTAACGGTATTCGTCGCCATAACCCAGTTGCTTCATCAGCTTGGTCGGCGCGTTGCGCAGGTGCAGCGGCACTTCCAGCGAACCGTGTTCGGTGGCGCTGCGCATGGCGGCTTTGAACCCCATGTACACCGCGTTGCTTTTCGGCGCGCAGGCCAGATAGGTGATGGCCTGGGCGACCGCCAATTCGCCTTCCGGGCTGCCGAGGCGCTCCTGCACTTCCCACGCTGCCAGGCACAAGCTCAGGGCGCGGGGGTCGGCGTTGCCGATGTCTTCGCTGGCCATGCGCACCACGCGCCGGGCCAGGTACAGCGGATCGCAACCGCCGTCGATCATTCGGGCGAACCAGTACAGTGCACCGTCGGGATTGGAGCCGCGCACCGATTTATGCAGCGCGGAAATCTGGTCGTAAAACGCTTCGCCACCCTTGTCGAAACGTCGACGGGTATCACCGAGCAGGCTTTGCAGCAGATCGATGCCGATCTCGCTGTTGTCTTCAGCCAGGTCCGAGGCGTTTTCCAGCAGGTTGAGCAGACGCCGGCCATCGCCATCGGCGGCCGACAGCAGCATCTGGAAGCCTTCATCGCTGAGGGTCAGTTGCCGCTTGCCCAGGCCACGCTCTTCGGTCAGTGCGCGATGCACCAGTTTGCGCAGTGCCGCTTCATCAAGGCTTTTGAGCACGTAGACGCGGGCCCGGGAGAGCAACGCGTTGTTGAGTTCAAACGAGGGGTTTTCAGTGGTTGCGCCGATGAAAATCAGCGTGCCGTCTTCGACGTATGGCAGGAACGCATCCTGCTGGGACTTGTTGAAGCGATGCACTTCATCGACGAACAGGATGGTCCGCTTGCCGTACTGCCCGGCCTGCTGCTTGGCGATTTCCACCGCCTGACGGATTTCCTTCACGCCGGCCAGTACCGCCGAAACCGTTTCGAAGTGCGCATCCGAGACTTCCGCCAGCAGCCGCGCCAGTGTGGTTTTCCCCACACCCGGCGGCCCCCAGAAAATCATAGAGTGCAGGGCACCCTGCTCCAGGGCTTCGCGCAAAGGCTTGCCGCGAGCGAGCACGTGTTCCTGACCGACGTACTCGTCCAGATTGGCCGCACGCAAACGGGCGGCCAAGGGCTGAGCAATCGGGGCACTGCGAAACAGGTCCATCACTGCTGTCGAAACCTCACTACTTGAACACCGCAGGCCTCCTGTAGGAGTGAGCCTGCTCGCGATGACGGCATTACATTCAACATCAATGTTGACTGACCCGACGCTATCGTCGGAACGCCGCCCGGAGCAGGCTCACTCCTACAGGTTTTGCGGTGGCTCTTTATTCCTGGATCACATCGGCACCCTTGGGGATGTCGAACTTGAACTTGGACGCCGGGATCGGCTCGTTGGCCTTCACGCCGGTGAACAGGATGTTGGTGCGCTGGCCGACGCTGTCGATCATCTGCATGTCATTGACCAGACCGTTACGGAACGACAGGCGCAGGCTGTCGAACAGGGTGTCCTTGGTTTTCGGCTTCAAGGTGAAGTCGATCACGCCACCGGCTTCCTTGGCGCTGATGTCGAAGCTCTGGCTGATCTTGGACACGTCACCGGACAGCAGCAACGCCGGGGTCTGGGTCAGGCGCTGATCGAGGTTCTTGATAGTGGCCTGCTCCAGGTCCGGATCCCACAACGTCACCTTCTTGCCGTCGGAGACCATCGTTTGTTCGGCCGGCGCGTTGGTGTGCCAGTAAAACAAGCCGGGACGCTGCAAGGACATTTCACCCGCGGTTTCCTGCAACTGGGTGCCACTGCCGTCGAGGGTCAGCTGGGAGAAACGTGCAGTCAGGGTCTGGGATTTTTCCAGCAGTTGGGTCAGACGTGCCACGTCCTTGTCATCGGCGTGGGCCGAGAGCGTGGTCAAAGCCAAAACCGGCAGCAACAGCATGCGGATAAGACGCATGGGAGTCCTCATAACATTCGTGGGGGTGCGATGGCGCGTCATTACGCCACCGCGCTTCAAGCAATTCAGTCGCGTACCGGGCCCGGAGCCAGGACTTCACGCGAACCGTTGGTGTTCATGGACGTCACGACCCCGGCCATTTCCATGGCTTCGATCATGCGCGCGGCGCGGTTGTAGCCGATTTTCAGCTTGCGCTGAACCGCAGAGATGGACGCACGACGGCTTTCCAGTACGAACTGCACCGCTTCGTCGTAGAGCGCATCGGATTCACTGTCTTCGTCACCGCCGCTGCCGCCTTCAAAGCCGCTACCCGGCTCTTCGACACCGGCGAGAATCTCGTCGTTGTACTCCGGCGCGCCGCGCAGTTTCCAGGCTTCGACCACCCGGTGAACCTCGTCATCGGACACGAAGGCACCGTGGACACGAATCGGCAGACTGGTGCCCGGCGGCATGTAGAGCATGTCACCGTGGCCCAACAGTTGTTCGGCGCCGCCCTGGTCGATGATGGTCCGGGAGTCGATCTTGCTCGACACCTGGAACGCCATACGCGTCGGAATGTTGGCCTTGATCAGACCGGTGATCACATCAACCGACGGACGCTGGGTCGCGAGAATCAAGTGGATACCGGCAGCACGCGCCTTCTGGGCGATACGGGCGATCAGTTCTTCAACCTTCTTGCCGACGATCATCATCATGTCGGCGAATTCGTCCACCACCACGACAATCGTCGGCAGCTTGGTCAGCAGCGGCGCTTCGTCGTGAATGCTTTCGCGCTTGTACAACGGATCGGTCAACGGTGTACCGGCGTCCTGGGCTTCCTTGACCTTGGCATTGAAGCCCGACAGGTTACGCACGCCCATTTTCGCCATCAGTTTGTAGCGACGCTCCATCTCCGCCACGCTCCAGCGCAGGGCGTTGGCGGCGTCCTTCATGTCGGTCACGACCGGGCACAACAGGTGCGGAATGCCTTCGTAGATCGACAGCTCAAGCATTTTCGGGTCGATCATGATCAGCTTGGCGTCTTCCGGGCCGGACTTGAACAGGATCGACAGGATCATCGCGTTCACGCCCACCGATTTACCGGAACCGGTCGTACCGGCTACCAGCAAGTGAGGCATCTTCGCGAGGTCGGTGATGACCGGCTTGCCACCAATGTCGTGACCCAGGGCCAAAGTAACCGGTGACTTGAAGTTGTCGTACTCGGGGGTCGACAGCACTTCGGAGAAGCGCACGATCTGGCGGTCTTCGTTAGGAATCTCGATACCGACAGTGGTCTTGCCCGGAATCACTTCCACCACGCGCACGCTGGTCACGGCCAGGGAACGTGCCAGGTCTTTTGCCAGGTTGGAGATACGGCTGACCTTGACGCCGGCCGCTGGCTGGATTTCGTAACGGGTAATCACCGGGCCCGGGTGAATCGAATCCACCGAGACTTCGACGCCGAATTCCTTGAGCTTGATTTCCAGCAAGTGGCCAACCGCAGCCAGGGATTCAGGCGAGTAATTGAGTTGTTTCTTTTCTGCCGGGTCGAGAATCGAGATCGGCGGCAAGGTGCCTTCGACGGCGCTGTCGACGAACAACGGCGCCTGTTTCTCTTTTTCCACGCGCTTGCTGGGCGCCGCTGGCTTGGGCGGCGCTGGGGCAATCACCGGCGGCACCTGCTTCTCGCGGTCCGACATGTGTTTGCTCAGGGCTTGCTCGCGCTCGATCAGGCGTTCCTTGACCTTGGCCTGCTCGCGTTTGTCGGTGACGGTCGGCGCCACCACGTCGTGGACGCGGTCGTCGACTTCACGCAATTGAGCAACCAATTGTTTGCGCTCGACACGGGCCGCCCACCAGCGATTGGCCGCGCCCTGGAACAATTCGAACAGGTCGAGGGTGATCTTGCCAGTGAGGTCCATCACCTTGAACCACGACAGGTCGGTGAACACCGTCAGGCCAAACAGGAACAACGCGATGAACAACAGCGTACTGCCCTGGATATTCAGCGCGTTCCGGGCCAGATCGCCAAGGCTTTCGCCTAAAGCGCCACCAGCGCCGGCCGGCAGACCGGTCGCGGCGTGGAAATGGATATGGGCCAGGGCCGCGCCCGACAGCACCAGGAACACCAGGCCAATCAGGCGCCAGGAGAACAGCCAGCCGCTCCACTCCCACTGCTCGTGGCGTTGGCGAAAGATTTGATAGGCCTTGATCGCCAGCAACAGCGGGAAGATGTAGGCGAAGTAACCCAACACCATGAACAGGATATCGGCGCTGTAGGAGCCGACCGGTCCGCCGAAGTTCTGCACATCTTCGATCTTGCTGTTATGGCTCCAGCCCGGATCGTCCTTGCCGTAGGTCAACAAGGCCATCATCAGGAACAGGCACAAGCCGCCGATGGCGATCAATGCACCTTCCTTGAGCCGGTAGTGCAATTGCTGGCGCCAGAGCGGAACGACTGTTTTTGGTGCTGCGGTGGATTTCTTCAAAACGCTTCTTTTCCTGCGCCCATGGCGCGTCCATCTGTTGAATGACTATAAAAAACTGCCCAATCCAGGCAGGTAAAAAAGTTAACAGGCGTAACTGGGACTACTTTTAACACTACGCTCCGGTTTTTATAAACACGGCGCGCCGCGAATATTCTGTAACAAGTAGGCATTGTACGGGTTTGTTCGTCCGATGCCATGCTTGAAACCCAAGGTGTAGCATAGCCAACAGCACATTACGTGCGGTTCAATTTGAGCATGCATTCTCTTTTGTGACAAAGGCTTATGAGGTGTTTTTATGAGCGAAGCGAAGCATTCCCGCCTGATCATTCTGGGTTCCGGCCCAGCCGGTTACAGCGCAGCCGTTTATGCCGCCCGCGCCAACCTCAAACCCGTTGTCATTACCGGAATACAGGCAGGTGGCCAGCTCACCACCACCGTCGAAGTCGACAATTGGCCCGGTGATGTCGAAGGCCTCACCGGACCGGTGCTGATGGAACGCATGCAAAAACACGCCGAGCGCTTCCACACAGAGATCGTTTACGACCACATCCACACCGCCAAGTTGCAACAGCGCCCGTTCGAACTTATCGGCGACGGTGGCACTTACACCTGTGACGCGCTGATTATCGCCACCGGCGCCTCGGCGCAATACCTGGGGCTGCCATCGGAAGAGACTTTTGCCGGTAGAGGGGTTTCGGCTTGCGCGACGTGCGACGGTTTTTTCTACCGCAATCAGGTGGTCGCGGTCGTGGGCGGCGGCAATACGGCGGTTGAAGAAGCGCTGTACCTGGCGAACATCGCCAAGGAAGTTCACCTGATTCACCGGCGCGACAAATTGCGCTCGGAGAAGATTCTTCAGGACAAGCTCTTCGAAAAAGCCGCCAAAGGTAATATCCGCCTGCACTGGAACCAGAATCTGGATGAAATACTGGGCGATGCCAGCGGTGTGACCGGCGCCCGCCTGCGGGACAGCCACACTGGCGAGACCCGTGAATTGCCGCTGACCGGCGTGTTCATCGCTATTGGCCACAAACCCAACACCGACCTGTTCGAGGGTCAGCTGCAAATGCGTAATGGCTATCTGCTGGTCAAGGGCGGCAGCGAAGGCGACGCTACCAGCACCGAAATCCCGGGCGTGTTTGCCGCCGGCGACGTGGCCGATCACGTTTACCGCCAGGCCGTCACGTCTGCCGGGGCCGGTTGCATGGCCGCGCTGGACGCCGAGAAGTATCTCGACGACATTCCAGTCGTTTGACGGCACACTTCACGGTGGGCCTACCCGCCCACCACTGCCCTCCCCTTCTGCAAGCCCGGATGCCATGCTGACTTGGTTACAACGCAACACCCTGACCTTCCCGCCCCTGGAAAAAGCCATGCGCGATCCCAACGGGCTGTTGGCCGCGGGCGGCGATCTGTCCGCCGATCGTCTGATTCAGGCCTATCGCCACGGCTGTTTTCCGTGGTTCTCGGAAGGCCAGCCGATTCTCTGGTGGTCGCCGGATCCACGCACCGTACTGTTTCCCGACGAACTGCATGTCTCGCGCAGCCTGAACAAACTGCTGCGCCAGCAACGCTATCAAGTGACCTTTGATCAGGATTTTGCCGCAGTCATCCGCGCTTGCGCGGCGCCACGGGATTACGCCGACGGTACCTGGATCACGGAAGCCATGCAGAACGCCTACCTCGATCTGCACAGGCGTGGCTACGCCCATTCGGTAGAAGTCTGGGACCAGGGTGAGCTGGTAGGCGGGCTCTATGGCCTGGCGATGGGTCAGCTGTTTTTCGGCGAGTCCATGTTCAGTCGCGCCGACAACGCCTCTAAATATGGCTTTGCCACACTGGTCCGACATCTGAAAGACTCAGGCTTTGTGCTGATCGACTGCCAGATGCCGACCGACCATCTGCACAGCCTCGGCGCCCGAGCGATTCCTCGCCGCGAGTTTGCCGACTACCTTGCGCGGCATTTGGATCACCCCAGCCTCGCATTCTGGGTTTGCTGAGCGACTTTGGCGCGTGTGGCTTACACTTAATTCAAAACCTTATTCCGAGGGTTGATCATGACCGAGTTGGCGCGTTTGAAGTTTTATGCCACTCAGCCCCACTCTTGCAGTTATCTGCCCGAGGAGCAGGCCACGACCTTGTTCCTCGACCCTAGTCAGCCCATGGATGTGCATGTCTATGCAGACCTGTCTGAAATGGGTTTCCGTCGTAGCGGCGATCATCTTTACCGGCCTCATTGCCAGAATTGCAATGCGTGCGTACCGGCGCGCATCCCTGTGGCGCAATTTTCGCCCAACCGCCAGCAGAAACGCATCTTCAAACGAAATGTCGACCTGCAGGTGCGCCCTGCCAGACCGCAATTCAGCGAAGAGTATTTCGACCTTTATCAGCGCTATATCGAACAGCGTCACGCCGATGGCGATATGTACCCGCCGAGTCGCGATCAGTTTGCGACATTCCTGGTTCGTGACCTGCCGTTTTCCCGATTCTACGAATTCCGCCTCGAAGGACGACTGGTGGCGGTGGCCGTCACCGACTTGCTGCCGAACGGTCTGTCGGCGGTCTACACCTTCTACGAGCCCACTGAAGAACGCCGCAGCCTGGGGCGGTATGCGATTCTCTGGCAAATCGCCGAGGCTCAGCGTCTGGGGCTGGAAGCCGTCTATCTGGGCTACTGGATCAAAAACTGCAAAAAGATGAGCTACAAGACTCAATATCGCCCTATCGAACTGCTGATTAATCAGCGCTGGGTCATCCTGAACTAGAGCAAGCCGTAAACCCCTTGGCTTAAACCCCATTTTTCGGGCACAATGCACGCCGCTTTTGCCTGGCGCAGTTGCACCGGGCCATTCATTGGACACCGAGGGCTTTACTGCATGTCGAAAGAAGACAGCTTCGAAATGGAAGGCACTGTCGTCGACACCCTGCCCAACACCATGTTTCGTGTGGAGTTGGAAAATGGGCACGTCGTAACCGCGCATATCTCCGGCAAGATGCGCAAGAACTACATTCGTATTCTTACCGGCGACAAAGTGCGCGTCGAGCTGACGCCCTATGACTTGAGCAAAGGGCGCATCACTTACCGCGCTCGCTAATCAAGTCAATACAAAACGCCCGGTTTATGCCGGGCGTTTTTGTGTCTGCGTGATTTACCTGCAGCAACAATGATCACCTGTGGGAGCGAGCTTGCTCCGGGCGGCGTTCCGACGATAGCGGTGGATCAGCTTGCATCGATATCGAATGTGCTGCCGTCATCGCGAGCAAGCTCGCTCCCACAGGGGGACGGGGTACAAACCTCCAGACAGCAAAAAGGCGCCTTTCGGCGCCTTTTGCTTTCTTGCGATAACTGTCAGGCCATTTCAGCCGTGGTCTCGAAGTCGAAGGTCAGCTCGCCGTCCTTGAGATCGATGTGAACCACACCACCATGGTCGGCCAGTTCGCCAAAGAGAATCTCTTCCGCCAGCGGACGCTTGATCTTGTCCTGGATCAAACGCGCCATTGGACGAGCGCCCATTGCCGTGTCGTAGCCTCCCACTGCCAGCCAGCCGCGCGCCGCATCCGTCACTTCCAGCTGCACGCGCTTGTCTTCCAGCTGCGCCTGAAGCTCGGTAAGGAACTTGTCCACCACACTTTTGATGACCTCATGGCTGAGGCGACCAAACTGGATAATGGTGTCCAGACGGTTGCGGAACTCTGGCGTGAAGCTCTTCTTGATCACTTCCATCGCATCGGACGAGTGGTCCTGATGGGTGAAACCGATCGAAGCGCGAGCCGCTGTTTCGGCACCGGCGTTGGTCGTCATGATGACGATCACGTTACGGAAGTCCGCCTTGCGCCCGTTGTTATCGGTCAGCGTACCGTGGTCCATGACCTGCAGCAGCAGGTTGAAGACTTCCGGATGCGCCTTCTCGATCTCATCGAGCAACAGCACGCAGTGAGGCTGCTTGGTGATGGCTTCGGTCAGCAGACCGCCCTGATCGAACCCGACATAGCCTGGAGGCGCACCGATCAGACGCGATACGGTGTGGCGCTCCATGTACTCGGACATGTCGAAGCGAACCAGCTCGATGCCCAACGCCTTGGCCAGCTGACGTGCCGCTTCGGTTTTACCGACACCGGTAGGCCCTGCGAACAGGAACGAACCGACAGGCTTGTCAGGCGACTTGAGGCCGGCACGGGACAGTTTGATCGCGGTCGACAGCGAGTCGATCGCGGCATCCTGGCCAAATACCGTCAGCTTCAGGTCACGCTCAAGGTTACGCAGCAGCTCTTTGTCGGAGCTGGTGACGTGCTTAGGCGGAATCCGCGCGATTTTCGCGACGATGTCCTCGACCTGAGGCACTTCGATGCGTTTCACGCGCTTCTCGATTGGCTGCAGACGCTGGTAGGCGCCCGCCTCGTCGATGACGTCGATGGCTTTGTCCGGCATGTGCCGGTCATTGATGTAACGCGAGGCCAGTTCGGCCGCTGCACGCAACGCTTCATCGCTGTATTCGATGTTGTGGTGCGCTTCGAAACGACCTTTCAGGCCGCGCAGGATGCCAATGGTGTCTTCCACTGAAGGTTCCGACACATCGACCTTCTGGAAGCGCCGAGCCAACGCACGGTCCTTCTCGAAGATCCCGCGGAATTCCTGGAACGTGGTCGAACCGATGCAACGGATATCACCCGACGACAGCAGCGGCTTGAGCAGGTTCGAGGCATCCATGACCCCACCGGACGCGGCACCCGCACCAATGATGGTGTGAATTTCGTCGATGAACAGGATCGCCTGCGGACGTTTTTTCAGCTCATTGAGCAACGCCTTGAAGCGCTTCTCGAAATCGCCGCGGTATTTGGTCCCGGCCAGCAAGGCCCCCAGATCGAGGGAATACACCACGCTGTTGGCCAGCAGGTCCGGCACCTGGTTGTCGACAATGCGTTTGGCCAGGCCTTCGGCAATCGCGGTTTTACCCACGCCCGCCTCGCCCACCAACAGCGGATTGTTTTTGCGACGACGCGCCAGGATCTGCGCAACGCGCTCGACTTCCAGCTCACGGCCTACCAATGGATCGATTCGACCCTGACGCGCGAGTTCGTTGAGGTTGCTGGCATAAGCATCCAGAGGATTGCCTGAAGAAGAAGACTCACCGCCCTCGTCGTCCTGCATATCTTGCTCACCTTCAGAGTGATCGCCATGCCCCGGCACTTTGGAAATGCCGTGTGCGATGTAGTTGACGACATCAATGCGCGCAACGCTCTGCTGTTTCAGCAGGAACACGGCCTGACTCTCTTGCTCACTGAAGATCGCGACCAGTACGTTGGCGCCAGTCACTTCGCGTTTGCCCGAGCTCTGTACGTGAAAGACAGCACGTTGCAGAACACGCTGGAAGCCCAGGGTTGGCTGGGTCTCACGATCCTCGTCATGAACGGGGATCAATGGCGTGGTGGAGTCGATGAACTCCTGCAGATCGTGCTTGAGTTTGTCGAGGTTTGCGCCGCAGGCACGCAAAACGGTGGCGGCAGCCTCATTGTCCAATAGGGCCAGCAGGAGGTGTTCGACGGTCATGAATTCATGACGCTTCGATCGGGCCTCCTTGAAGGCAAGATTGAGGGTGACTTCGAGCTCGCGGTTTAACATAGCTTCACCTCATACCCAAGTGGTCGGCGATTAACCGTCCTTCTCGATTTCACAGAGTAGCGGATGCTGGCTTTCCCTGGCGTACTGGTTGACCTGCATGGCCTTAGTCTCGGCGATGTCGCGGGTAAACACTCCACATACTGCCCGTCCTTCTGTGTGGACGGCCAGCATGACCTTGGTCGCCAGCTCGCGATTCAGGTTAAAAAACACCTCGAGCACTTCGACGACGAAATCCATCGGTGTGTAGTCATCATTGAACAAAACCACCTTGTACATCGGCGGCGCCTGTAAAGCAGGCTTTGCCTCCTGAACAGCAATGCCTGCGGAATCGTCGTCGTGTGAATCAGGGTGATCCTGATTGAATGTTAGTCGAATCTGGCTGATTGCATGCATGGAAAGAAAGGTTCGTCAGTTGTGCAAATACAGTGGTGGGGGCGGCTATGGACGATTTCAACTCCGACTGCCCGGTCACCTTGACTATCGGGAAAACGGTGTTACAACCAATAGAGCCCACAGTGGGTAAAAAAGGTCCGCGGAGTCAATCTTATTTCCAGGAAATGACTGCGGATGAACTGGATGATACTCCAGTGATGGAGTCTGTTGCAGAGGGATATGGGTATGTCAGTCGGTAAGGTGAAATGGTTCAACAATGCCAAGGGGTTTGGTTTCATTAACACCGACGCCAAAGAAGGCCGTGACGAAGACGGTCATCTTATTGATTTCTTTGCCCACTATTCGGCCATTGATATGAACGGATACAAGACCCTCAGGGCCGGGCAAGCCGTAAACTTCGAGATCGTCCAGGGCCCCAAAGGGCTGCACGCAGTCAAGATTAAAGCAGTCACGACCGAGAACGAACAGGCCGCTGACACCCAGCAAGAAACAGTGTCGAGCTGACGCCCCCCGTCATCCAGTCATAAAAAAACCGCCCGAAGGCGGTTTTTTTAATGCCTATTCGCTTACATATGCAGCTTACATATGCGAGATGAGCGCATCACCAAACGCAGACGAAGACAGCAGCTTCGCGCCTTCCATCAAACGGTGGAAGTCATAGGTCACGGTCTTGGCGGAAATCGCGCCGTTGGTGCCCTTGATGATCAGATCGGCCGCTTCGGTCCAGCCCATGTGGCGCAGCATCATCTCTGCGGACAGGATCAGGGAACCCGGGTTGACCTGGTCCTTGCCAGCGTACTTCGGCGCAGTGCCGTGGGTCGCTTCGAACATCGCAATGGTGTCAGACAGGTTGGCACCCGGTGCGATACCGATACCGCCCACTTCCGCCGCCAGGGCGTCGGAGAGGTAGTCGCCGTTCAGGTTCAGGGTCGCGATCACATCGTATTCGGCCGGGCGCAGCAGGATCTGCTGGAGCATGGCGTCGGCGATGGCATCTTTGACGATAACGTTCTTGCCGGTTTTCGGGTTTTTGAACTGCATCCACGGACCACCATCGAGCAGAGTCGCGCCGAACTCTTCAGCCGCCACTTCGTAGGCCCACTCCTTGAAGGCACCTTCGGTGAACTTCATGATGTTGCCTTTGTGCACGATGGTCAGCGAGTCGCGGTCGTTGTCGACCACATACTGCAGCGCTTTTCGCGCCAGACGCTTGGTGCCTTGCAGCGAAACCGGCTTGATGCCGATACCGCAGTTTTCGTCGAAACGAATCTTGGTGACGCCCATTTCATCTTTAAGGAACTTGATGACTTTGGTCGCTTCCGGCGAACCGGCTTTCCACTCGATACCGGCGTAGATGTCTTCCGAGTTCTCACGGAAGATCGTCATGTCGACGTCGCCTGGCTTCTTGACCGGGCTAGGCACACCTTCGAACCAACGCACTGGGCGCAGGCAGACATAAAGGTCGAGTTGCTGACGCAGGGCCACGTTCAGGGAACGGATGCCGCCACCGACCGGGGTGGTCAGAGGGCCCTTGATGGAAACCACGTAATCCTTGACCGCGTCCAGGGTTTCCTGAGGTAGCCAGGTGTCCTGATCGTAAACCTGAGTCGCTTTCTCCCCGGCATAGACTTCCATCCAGGAAATTTTGCGCTCGCCGCCGTAAGCCTTCTTAACAGCAGCATCGACAACCTTGATCATGACCGGGCTGATATCAACGCCAATACCATCACCTTCGATGAAGGGGATGATCGGGTTGTTAGGAACATTGAGAGAATGGTCCGCGTTGACGGTGATTTTGTCGCCGACTGCTGGAACCTGAATCTTCTTGTATCCCATGCTGAACTCCATTGTTTGGATTGAACATCTGGCTTCGTTCGAGCGTACCCCAGTTAAATCGGCACGCAAACCCTATGTTCCAACCATCTGCCGCAAAGCTGCACAGTTCGCGACGTACAAGCCTGAAAGCAAAGGGAAAAGCGCCAAACTCAAGCACGGTGCAAGACTCTACGCCTCGCTCTGCCCTGCGACCTTTAGACCAATGGACGACAATCGTTACGTATGAACCATCGGCAGATTGCCAGCTACCTATGTATAATGCCGCCCGCTGACCACAGAGTCACGACGGCCGACCTTTCTACTACGAGGCTTTGGGCCCGAAAAAGCCGGACTGTTACCGCAGTCCACCCGCTTGACGCTCGACTGATGCACCCAACATCACCGCGAAGAAATCTCGACATTCGGCTCATGGATGACTTTGAACGAACGCGCTTACCCGGCGCCCCTCGAGTTTTTCTGCGCACGCTTTAGCAAAGAAGAGAGAGTTAATCCGAATATGCCCACCCGCTCGAAGATCATCTATACCTTCACCGACGAAGCTCCCGCCCTCGCCACCTATTCACTGTTGCCTATCGTAGAGGCCTTCACCGCCTCCGCTGATATCGCCGTGGAAACCCGCGATATCTCTCTTGCAGGGCGCATCCTGGCCAGCTTCCCCGAGCAACTGGGTGACAAAGCCGTAGCCGACCACCTCGCCGAACTGGGCGACCTGGCCGTTACGCCTGAAGCCAACATCATCAAGTTGCCGAACATCAGCGCCTCGGTTCCGCAACTGCAAGCCGCGATCAAGGAACTGCAAGCCCAGGGCTTCGCACTGCCTGATTACCCGGAAACCGTGACCAGCGACGCCGACAAGCTCGCCAAGTCACGTTACGACAAGATCAAGGGCAGCGCCGTGAACCCGGTTCTGCGCGAAGGCAACTCCGATCGTCGTGCACCGCTGTCGGTCAAGAACTATGCACGCAAGCACCCGCACAAAATGGGCGCCTGGGCTGCGGACTCCAAGTCCCACGTCGCGCACATGAGCACCGGCGATTTCTACGGCAGCGAAAAAGCTGCCCTGATCGACGCCGCTGACGCCGTCAAAATCGAACTGATCGCTCAAGACGGCACCACCACCGTCCTGAAAGAAAAAACCACCGTGCAAGCCGGTGAGATCCTCGATTGCGCGGTCATGAGCAAAAACGCTCTGCGCAGCTTCATCGCTGCCGAGATCGAAGACGCCAAGCAAAAAGGCGTGCTGCTGTCGGTTCACTTGAAAGCCACCATGATGAAGGTCTCCGACCCGATCATGTTCGGCCAGATCGTTGCCGAGTTCTATAAAGACGCACTGGCCAAGCACGCTGACGTGCTGGCACAGATCGGCTTCAACCTGAACAACGGCATCGGCGACCTGTACGCTCGCATCAAAGCCCTGCCGGCTGAGCAGCAAGCGCAGATCGAAGCGGACATCCAGGCGGTCTACGCCGTTCGTCCGTCGTTGGCCATGGTCAACTCCGACAAAGGCATCACCAACCTGCACGTGCCGAGCGACGTTATCGTCGACGCCTCGATGCCAGCGATGATCCGTGACTCCGGCAAAATGTGGGGCACTGACGGTCAGTTGCACGACACCAAGGCTGTGATCCCGGACCGCTGCTACGCCACCATCTACCAGGCGGTGATCGAAGACTGCAAGCTGCACGGCGCTTTCGATCCAACCACCATGGGCAGCGTGCCAAACGTTGGCCTGATGGCGAAAAAAGCCGAAGAGTACGGCTCGCACGACAAGACGTTCCAGATCAAGGCGAACGGCGTTGTCCGCGTTACCGACGGCAAAGGCGGCCTGTTGCTGGAGCAATCGGTTGAAGCCGGCGACATCTTCCGCATGTGCCAGACCAAAGACGCGCCGATCCAGGACTGGGTCAAACTGGCCGTCAACCGTGCTCGTGCAAGCGCCACTCCAGCGATCTTCTGGCTGGACCCAATGCGCGCCCACGACGGTGTAGTGATCGAGAAAGTTCAGGCCTACCTGAAGGATCACGACACCTCCGGCCTGGACATCCGCATCATGTCGCCAGTCGACGCGATGGCCTTCACCTTGGGTCGCACTCGCGAAGGCAAGGACACCATCTCGGTGACCGGCAACGTACTGCGCGACTACCTGACTGACCTGTTTCCGATCATGGAACTGGGCACCAGCGCCAAGATGCTGTCGATCGTTCCGCTGATGAACGGCGGTGGCCTGTTCGAAACCGGCGCTGGCGGTTCGGCACCGAAGCACGTTCAGCAGCTGCTGGAAGAGAACTTCCTGCGCTGGGATTCCCTGGGCGAGTTCCTGGCCCTGGCCGCTTCCCTTGAGCACCTGGGTGTTACCTACAACAACCCTAAGGCGCTGGTTCTGGCCAAGACCCTGGATCAGGCCACCGGCCAGTTCCTGGACAACAACAAGTCGCCATCGCGCAAAGTCGGCAACATCGACAACCGCGGCAGCCACTTCTACCTGGCGCTGTACTGGGCTCAAGCCCTGGCTGCCCAGACCGAAGACACTGCACTGCAAGCGCAGTTCGGCGAACTGGCCAAGACCCTGACCGAGAACGAAGCAACCATCGTTGCCGAGCTCAACGCCGTTCAGGGCAAGCCAGTGGACATCGGCGGTTACTACCACGCCAATGCCGAGCTGATCAGCAAGGCCATGCGCCCGAGCAACACCTTCAACGCCGCGATCGCTGCGCTGGTTTAAGGTTGTAAGGGAACATCACAACCCCGGCCATGTGCCGGGGTTTGTGTTTGTGGCGGTCACACATATTTATCTATAGAACCCGGACCCTGTGGGAGCGAGCTTGCTCGCGATGACGGTTTATCATTCAACATTGATATTGACTGACCTACCGCTATCTCGAGCAAGCTCGCTCCCACATTGACTGCGTTCCAACATTAAAGATTGAGGAAGTCCAATGACCTGGCTACCCCACATCACCGTCGCCACCATCGTCGAAGACAACGGCCGCTTCCTGATGGTTGAAGAATCCAAGGGTGGGCGAACGGTGCTCAATCAGCCCGCCGGTCACCTCGACCCGGACGAAACCCTGATCGAAGCTGCCGTACGCGAAACCCTCGAAGAAACCGGCTGGGACGTCGAGCCGACTGGCGTGGTGGGCATTTACCTCTACACCGCCCCGAGCAACGGCGTGACTTATCAGCGGGTCTGCTTCACCGCAAAACCGCTCAAGCATCACCCCGACTATCAGCTGGACGACGGCATCGTCGGCGCAAAATGGCTGACGCGTGACGAACTGCTGGCACAGCGCGCAAACTGGCGCAGTGAGCTGATCATCCGCTGTATCGATGATTATCTGGACGGTCAACACTTCGGCCTCGAACTGATCCGCCCTTCTCTTTAGCCTTGCGGGCTTCGGCCTGTTAGAATCGCGTCCTTTTTCAAGACACTCATTGAATCCCTATGCGTGATCCAGCCCCTTCTGACACACAAAAGAAGCGCGTCATTGTCGGCATGTCCGGCGGCGTGGACTCTTCCGTTTCCGCTCTCCTGCTGATCGAGCAGGGTTATGAGGTGGAAGGCCTGTTCATGAAGAACTGGGAAGAAGACGATGGAACGGAATACTGCACCGCCATGGACGACCTGGCGGACGCTCAGGCCGTGTGCGACAAGATTGGCATCAAGCTGCACACTGCCAACTTCGCCGCCGAGTACTGGGACAACGTGTTCGAGCACTTCCTGGCCGAATACAAGGCCGGTCGCACGCCGAACCCGGACATCCTGTGCAACCGCGAGATCAAGTTCAAGGCGTTCCTCGACTACGCCATGATGCTCGGCGCCGACCTGATCGCCACCGGTCACTACGTGCGTCGCCGCGACATCGATGGTCGCACCGAGCTGCTCAAGGGCCTGGACCCGAACAAGGACCAGAGCTACTTCCTGCACGCCGTCGGCGGCGAACAGATCGCCAAGACCCTGTTCCCGGTCGGCGAGCTGGAAAAACCCGAAGTGCGCGCGATTGCCGAGAAACACGAACTCGCCACCGCGAAGAAAAAGGATTCCACCGGGATCTGCTTTATCGGCGAACGCCGCTTCAGCGACTTCCTCAAGCAGTACCTGCCGGCGCAGCCAGGCGAGATCAAAACCACCGAAGGTGAAGTCATCGGCCGTCACCACGGCTTGATGTATCACACCATCGGCCAGCGTCAGGGTCTGGGCATCGGCGGTTTGAAAGATGCCAGCGACGAGCCGTGGTACGTGCTGATCAAAGACCTGGAGCATAACGAGCTGATCGTTGGCCAGGGCAATGACCATCCGTATCTGTTCTCCCGCGCCCTACTCGCTTCAGACATCTATTGGGTCAACCCGATCGACCTGAGCGAACCGCGCCGGCTGACTGCTAAAGTCCGCTATCGCCAAAGCGACCAGCCGTGCACGCTGGAAAAAACCGCCACCGGCTACCGCGCGACCTTCGATGACCCGCAACGCGCGGTCACCCCAGGCCAGTCCGTGGTGTTCTACGACGGTGAAATCTGCCTCGGCGGCGGCGTGATCGAAGTCGCGGAGCCGTGGACCAGCAAAGGCACTCCTCAAGGCGAGCAGCAATGAGCCCGACTCAGGAGCAACTGACGGCACTGGGCGGTGTGTTCCTCGCCGCCGTGCTGGTCGACAAGATCGCCAAGACCGGCCAGACCGCCGAAGCCGGCCTGACGTGCATGCTCGGCAGCCTGCTGATTCGCGACCCCAAGGACACCCTGGAAGTCTACGGCGGCGACGACATCAATCTGCGTGAAGGTTACCGCGCATTGATCGGCGCCCTGGAACGCGACCCAAGCACCCTTCAGCGCGAACCGCTGCGCTATGCGCTGGCGATGCTCGGCCTGGAGCGTCAACTGGCCAAGCGCAACGACATGCTGGACGTGATCGGCAAGCGTTTGCCGCAGATTCAGTCCCAGGTCGAGCACTTCGGCCCGGCGCACGAAAACGTGATTGCTGCTTGCGGTGCGCTGTACCAGGACACCCTGAGCACCCTGCGCCAACGCATTCAGGTCCATGGCGACATGCGCAACCTGCAACAACCGAGCAACGCCTCGAAAATCCGCGCCCTGTTGCTGGCCGGAATTCGTTCGGCGCGCCTGTGGCGGCAGTTGGGCGGTCATCGCTGGCAGCTGGTGATCAGCCGTCGCAAGTTGCTGAAAGAGCTTTACCCGTTGATGCGCAGCAGCTGAACCGCGCCCGCAAGACCCTTTGTATTGTGTAACGCGTAAGACGCTGGTCAGTTGGCAACGGACCGGCGGATTTTTTCATGTATGATACGCGCCCCATTTCGTTGCCCGACTGTCCGAGAACACCCCATGCAGCTTTCTTCGCTCACTGCGGTTTCCCCTGTTGACGGCCGCTACGCCGGCAAAACCCAGGCCCTGCGCCCAATTTTTAGCGAATACGGCCTGATCCGCGCTCGCGTTCTGGTTGAAGTGCGCTGGCTCCAGCGCCTGGCCGCTCACCCTGGCATCAGCGAAGTGCCGGCGTTCTCCGCCGAAGCCAACGCTGTGCTGAACACCCTGGCGGAAAACTTCGCGCTGGAGCACGCCGAGCGCGTCAAAGAGATCGAGCGCACCACCAACCACGACGTCAAAGCCATTGAGTACCTGCTCAAAGAGCAAGCGGCCAAGTTGCCGGAACTGGCTGCTGTCAGCGAATTCATCCACTTTGCCTGCACCAGCGAGGACATCAACAACCTGTCCCACGCCCTGATGCTGCGCGAAGGCCGTGATGACGTGATGCTGCCGCTGATGCGCCAAACCGCTGAAGCCATCCGCGAGCTGGCCATCCGTTTCGCTGACGTACCGATGTTGTCGCGTACCCACGGTCAACCGGCTTCGCCGACCACCCTGGGCAAAGAGCTGGCGAACGTGGTTTACCGTCTGGAGCGTCAAATCGCTCAAGTCGCTGCCGTTCCGCTGCTGGGCAAAATCAACGGCGCTGTCGGCAATTACAACGCTCACCTGTCGGCCTACCCTGAGATCGATTGGGAAGAGAACGCCCGCGCCTTCATCGAAGACGAGCTGGGCCTGGGCTTCAACCCGTACACCACGCAGATCGAACCGCACGACTACATCGCCGAGCTGTTCGACGCGATCGCGCGCTTCAACACCATCCTGATCGACTTCGACCGCGACATCTGGGGCTACATCTCCCTGGGTTATTTCAAGCAGCGCACCATCGCTGGCGAAATCGGTTCGTCGACCATGCCGCACAAGGTCAACCCGATCGACTTCGAAAACTCCGAAGGCAACCTGGGCATCGCCAACGCACTGTTCCAGCATTTGGCGAGCAAGCTGCCGATCTCCCGCTGGCAGCGCGACCTGACCGACTCCACCGTGCTGCGCAACCTCGGTGTCGGCTTCGCCCACAGCGTGATCGCGTACGAAGCCAGTCTGAAGGGCATCAGCAAACTCGAGCTCAACGCTCAGAAAATCGCTGCTGACCTGGACGCGTGCTGGGAAGTATTGGCCGAGCCAATCCAGACCGTGATGCGTCGCTACAACATCGAAAACCCGTACGAAAAACTGAAAGAGTTGACCCGTGGCAAGGGCATCAGCCCTGAAGCACTGCAAACTTTCATCGACGGCCTGGACATGCCAGCCGCCGCCAAGGCCGAGCTGAAACTGCTCACCCCGGCGAACTACATCGGCAACGCTGCAGAGCAAGCCAAACGCATCTGATCGACCGCTTTACCCTTTTGAGACGCCCGGCAGCGCCGGGCGTTTTTATTCCCGTCTGAAAAGTGCATTTTTTCAATAGGTTACACATGAATCCTGACATTCCTCTTCAACTTCTGGGCGGCATCACGGCGCGCGAATTCCTGCGCGACTACTGGCAGAAAAAACCCCTGCTGATCCGTCAGGCGATTCCTGAATTCGAAAGCCCGATCGACGCCGACGAACTGGCCGGCCTGGCGCTGGAAGAAGAAGTCGAGTCGCGCCTGATCATCGAGAACGGCGAACGTCCTTGGGAAATGCGCCGCGGCCCGTTCGCAGAAGACGAATTCAGCAAATTGCCGGAACGCGACTGGACCCTGCTGGTTCAAGCCGTCGACCAATTCGTGCCGGAAGTCGCCGAGCTGCTGGAAAACTTCCGCTTCCTGCCGAGCTGGCGCATCGACGACGTGATGATCAGCTTCGCTGCCCCAGGCGGCAGCGTCGGTCCGCACTTCGACAACTACGACGTGTTCCTGCTGCAAGGTCACGGCAAGCGCAACTGGAAAATCGGCCAGATGTGCGATTCCGAGAGCAAGCTGCTGCAACACGCCGACCTGCGCATCCTTGCCAACTTCGAAGCCACCGACGAATGGGTTCTGGAACCGGGCGACATGCTCTACCTGCCGCCGCGCCTGGCCCACTGCGGTGTTGCCGTTGATGACTGCCTGACCTACTCGGTCGGTTTCCGCGCCCCGAGCGCCGCCGAAGTGCTGACCCACTTCACCGACTTCCTCAGCCAGTTCCTGTCGGACGAAGAGCGTTACACCGACGCCGACGCCCTGCCTGCAGTCGATCCGCATCAGATCCAGCACGACGCCCTCGACCGCCTGAAAGCCTTGCTGGCCGAGCACATGAGCGACGAGCGCCTGCTGCTGACCTGGTTCGGCCAGTTCATGACCGAACCACGCTACCCGGAACTGGTGGCAGGCCCGGAAGAGATCGAAGAAGACGACCTGCTCGCCAGCCTTGAGCAAGGCGCAGTGCTGATCCGCAATCCAAGCGCACGCCTGGCCTGGTCCGAAGTCGATGACGACCTGCTGCTGTTCGCCAGCGGCCAGAGCCGTTACTTGCCAGGCAAACTGCGCGAATTGCTGAAGTTGATTTGCGCCGCAGACGCGCTGCACGTCGACAATCTCGGCGACTGGCTGAGCGACGAAGATGGTCGCGGCCTGCTGTGTGAGCTGATCAAGCAAGGAAGCCTGGGGTTTGCTGATGAATAAAATTCACGTACGTGTCGCAGACTGGCAAAAGGACAACGCCGAGATCCGGCGCATTCGTGAGACGGTGTTCATCGCCGAGCAATCCGTTCCACCTGAGCTGGAATGGGATGCTGATGACGCGACGGCGGTGCATTTTCTGGCCTTCGAAGGCGACTTTCCGATTGGCACCGCCCGCCTGCTGCCCGATGGCCACGTCGGCCGGGTATCGGTGCTGAAAGACTGGCGCGGATTGAAAGTCGGCGATGCGCTGATGCAAGCGGTGATCGGCGAAGCCGAGAAGCGCGGGCTCAAGCAGCAGATGCTGAGCGCACAGGTACAGGCCACGGCGTTCTATGAGCGCCTGGGCTTCAGCCTGGTCAGTGAGGAATTCCTGGAAGCCGGGATTCCGCATGTGGACATGGTGCGGCACTCGGCCTGACACCGAGGTGCTGCCATCGCGAGCAAGCTCGCTCCCACAGGGTTTTAGGTGTTGCCACAGATTGCAGCAACACCATTGAACTACTGTGGGAGCGAGCTTGCTCGCGATGAGGCCCGAGAGAACACCACAAAACGCCCCGCCATCCTCGGATGCCGGGGCGTTTTGCTGTCTACGATTCAACTTGCCCCACGCTGGGCCGACAAACTGGCAATATCAACACTTCAAGATGTCGGAGATAACGGATATGTCCCTACGCACCCTGCTCACCACGCTGCTGCTGACCTGCAGTTTTTCGGTCATGGCAGCCACCGAGATCGTGCCACTGAACTACCGCACCAGCGACGACATGCTGCCCATCGCGCAGAACTTCATCGGCAAGGAAGGTCAGGTCAGCGCCTACGGCAATCAGCTGATCGTCAATGCCGATCAGCGCAAGATCGACGAACTTAAGGCCCTCATCTCCCAACTCGACGTCGCCGCCAAACGCCTGCTGATCACTGTCGACACCAACGAAAACAACTTCCAGGGCGATCAGGGCTACTCGGTAAATGGCGCCAAACCAAGTCAGACCCGCATCATCAATCGCAGCACCGACAGCCGTGACGGCGGGATTCAGCAGATCCAGGCCAGCGAAGGCACGCCGGCACTGATCCAGGTCGGCCAGAGCGTACCGCTCACCAGCACTCAGATCGATTCCTACGGCGACCTGCGCAGCCAGACCGAATACCGCAACGTCACCCAGGGTTTCTACGTCACCGCCAGCGTCACCGGGGAGATCGTTCACTTGGCGATCAGCACAAACCGTGACCGCATGAGCCAGGAACGTCCCGATGTAGTGAATGTGCAAAGTACCGACACAACTGTCACGGGTCGTCTCGGCGAATGGATCACCCTGGCTGGCGTAAACCGCCAGACTCAGGCCGACAAACAGGGCCAGACCCGCAGCTACTCGACTCAGGGCCGCGATGACATGACCCTGCGGGTGAAAGTCGATACTTTGGACTAAACCACCGAAAACTGACTGATTAGTCGTATTAGACCAAAGATGTAGTGCTATAAAAAAAGCACTACAAAACGTTTGACGATACAAAAAAGCGAAGGCATGATGGCCTCGCTCCCGCTAATCAGGGGCCCTGGCAAGGGCCTTCGAGGCGCCGTTCGCACCTACCCCGCGAGCCGCTTCGTGTCTGTACCGCCCACAAGGTGTGTTTGACGAGGTTGCCGACTGGAACGAAGTTGTCCCGAGGGACGGAAGCGTAATTAGGTAACCCGGCTCCACACTGAAGTTCGTACCAAGGCCCACGACGCCCGAATGCGCTCGCCAGTTCGCCCTTACCTGCTCACTTCCCCTCGAGCCCATCGTTCATCCCGTCGCCACCCCCGCCGAATCCGACTTGACCGCCTAAGCTTCTGGTCAGCGAGCAGCCTTTTACGCCCACTTTTGAAAAGCGTATTCGGCAGGAGCAGGAATTTTCCACCCAGACCTATGCGACGAGGTTTATCTCCATGGCACTGACACGCGAACAGCAAATTGCAGCCCTCGAAAAAGATTGGGCTGAAAACCCACGCTGGAAAGGCGTGACACGCGCTTACTCCGCTGCTGACGTCGTCCGCCTGCGTGGCTCGGTTCAACCTGAGCACACCTTTGCAAAATTGGGCGCCGAGAAGCTGTGGAACCTGGTGACCCAGGGCGCCAAGCCATCCTTCCGTCCTGATAAAGATTTCGTCAACTGCATGGGCGCCCTGACCGGCGGCCAGGCTGTGCAACAAGTCAAAGCCGGTATCCAGGCAATCTACCTGTCGGGCTGGCAAGTGGCTGCGGACAACAACTCCGCCGAATCGATGTACCCAGACCAGTCGCTGTACCCGGTGGATTCGGTTCCAACCGTGGTCAAGCGCATCAACAACTCGTTCCGTCGTGCTGACCAGATCCAGTGGAAAGCCGGTAAAGGCCCGGGCGACGAAGGCTACATCGACTACTTCGCACCGATCGTGGCTGACGCTGAAGCCGGTTTCGGCGGCGTACTGAACGCTTACGAACTGATGAAAAGCATGATCGAAGCAGGCGCCGCCGGCGTTCACTTCGAAGACCAACTGGCTTCCGTGAAAAAATGCGGCCACATGGGCGGCAAGGTACTGGTTCCTACCCAGGAAGCTGTACAGAAGCTGACCGCTGCCCGTCTGGCGGCTGACGTTGCCGGTACTCCGACCATCATCCTGGCTCGTACCGACGCTAACGCAGCTGACCTGCTGACGTCCGATTGCGACCCGTACGACCAGCCATTCGTAACTGGCGAACGTACCCAGGAAGGCTTCTACAAAGTGCGCGCCGGCCTGGACCAGGCGATCGCTCGCGGCCTGGCTTACGCTCCGTACGCCGACCTGATCTGGTGTGAAACTGCCAAGCCGGATCTGGACGAAGCTCGTCGCTTCGCTGAAGCGATCAAAAAGGAATACCCGGACCAACTGCTGTCGTACAACTGCTCGCCTTCCTTCAACTGGAAGAAAAACCTGGACGACGCGACCATCGCCAAGTTCCAGCGCGAACTGTCCGCCATGGGTTACAAGCACCAGTTCATCACCCTGGCCGGCATTCACAACATGTGGCACAGCATGTTCAACCTGGCGCACGACTACGCCCGCAACGACATGACTGCCTACGTGAAGCTGCAAGAGCAAGAGTTCGCTGACGCTTCGAAGGGCTACACCTTCGTGGCTCACCAGCAGGAAGTGGGCACCGGCTACTTCGACGACATGACCACCGTGATTCAAGGTGGCTCGTCTTCGGTGACCGCGCTGACCGGTTCGACTGAAGAAGAACAGTTCCACTGATCTGCTTCACCTGAGCAAACGGCCGTTGCGGACCGAATAGAAAGCTAACCGCGACGCCGCACATCTGACGCCCCGACTGGTTCGGGGCATTTTTTTTGCCCTCGATTTAACCAACACCGCCGAACCCTGTGGGAGCGAGCTTGCTCGCGATAGCGGAATGTCAGTCAGTACAACTTCGACTGGACGGCCGCCATCGCGAGCAAGCTCGCTCCCACAGTGGTCAGTGGTGAATCTGGGAAAAACCTTGATCCAGAGCATTTTCCCGATCAGGAAAACACGCTAAAACCTCCCTGCGCACTACTTGCAATAAGGCGCATGTAAGACAACTTCCCACCCATTAACCTGTTAAACAGTTTAAAAACCGCCACAAACAATATTGATTATCATTTAGCCGCAACTATGTTCGTTACATTCCCAACAAAACAATATTGATGAAATCCCGGCCAATGCCCGAACCGCATGGGCTGCGGGGTTTTGGAGGTGCGCCATGTCCTTATTCCTATAAATAATTTCGCTATAGGAATTTTACTTGCACGGTGTTGTGCCATAAAATCAGCGGGATTGATTGCTGCGACATATCGTCACTGCTTTGTTTCTTTTCAAGCTCAGAGACCTTTGCTCTCTGTTAAGGATTACCAGCATGCCCGAAGCGACAGGACTCATGGCCCACAACTGGGGCTTTGCCATTTTCCTTCTGGGCGTCGTCGGCCTTTGTGCCTTCATGCTCGGCGTCTCCAGCCTCCTCGGGTCAAAAGCCTGGGGCCGCAGCAAAAACGAACCGTTCGAATCCGGCATGCTGCCTACAGGTGGCGCCCGTCTGCGGCTCTCTGCAAAATTCTATCTGGTCGCGATGCTCTTCGTGATCTTCGATATCGAAGCCCTTTTTCTCTTTGCCTGGTCTGTGTCCGTCCGCGAAAGCGGCTGGACCGGATTCGTCGAAGCTCTCGTTTTCATAGCAATTCTGTTGGCAGGTCTTGTCTACCTATTTCGAGTGGGCGCCCTTGACTGGGCTCCGGCAGCTCGTCTTAAGCGGCAAGCGAAGCTGAAACAATGAGGCTTTGGCAATGCAATACAATCTCACCAGGATCGACCCCGATGCTCCTAACGAGCAGTATCCGATTGGCGAACGGGAAACCGTTTCCGATCCGTTAGAAGATCAAGTCCACAAAAACATTTTCATGGGCAAGCTCGAAGACGTGCTTAACGGCACGATCAACTGGGGGCGCAAGAACTCCCTGTGGCCGTATAACTTCGGTCTTTCGTGCTGCTACGTGGAAATGACCACCGCCTTCACGGCGCCCCACGACATCGCGCGCTTTGGCGCCGAGGTTATCCGGGCATCGCCGCGTCAGGCGGATTTCATGGTTATCGCCGGTACCTGCTTCATCAAGATGGCGCCGATCATTCAGCGTCTCTACGAGCAAATGCTCGAACCTAAATGGGTTATCTCCATGGGTTCGTGCGCCAACTCCGGTGGCATGTACGACATCTACTCAGTCGTTCAAGGGGTGGACAAGTTCCTGCCCGTGGACGTCTACGTGCCTGGCTGCCCGCCCCGCCCTGAAGCTTTTCTGCAAGGCTTGATGCTCTTGCAAGAGTCGATTGGACAGGAGCGTCGTCCGCTTTCCTGGGTCGTCGGCGATCAAGGCGTATACCGCGCCGAGATGCCTTCGCAAAAGGAACAGCGCCGCGAACAGCGAATCGCAGTCACCAACCTGCGCAGCCCCGACGAAGTCTGATCCAGACCTGCTTCTTTTATAGAACGAGAACCTGGCTTCATTCTTTACGTTGACCGAAAGCGATAAAATAACCATGACTACAGGCAGTGCTCTGTACATCCCGCCTTATAAGGCAGACGACCAGGATGTGGTCGTCGAACTGAATAACCGTTTTGGCCCTGAGGCGTTCACCGCCCAGCCTACCCGCACCGGCATGCCGGTGCTTTGGGTTGCCCGTGCCAAACTCGTCGAAGTCCTGACCTTCCTGCGCAACCTGCCCAAGCCGTACGTCATGCTCTATGACCTGCACGGCGTGGACGAGCGTCTGCGCACCAAGCGTCAAGGGCTGCCAAGCGGCGCCGACTTCACTGTGTTCTATCACTTGATGTCGATCGAACGTAATAGTGACGTAATGATCAAGGTCGCCTTGTCCGAGAGCGACCTCAGCGTGCCGACCGTGACCGGCATCTGGCCGAACGCCAACTGGTACGAGCGTGAAGTGTGGGACATGTACGGCATCAACTTTGCCGGTCACCCGCACCTGACCCGCATCATGATGCCGCCGACCTGGGAAGGTCACCCGCTGCGCAAGGACTTCCCGGCCCGCGCCACCGAGTTCGACCCGTTCAGCCTGACCCTGGCCAAGCAACAGCTTGAGGAAGAAGCCGCGCGCTTCAAGCCTGAAGACTGGGGCATGAAGCGTTCCGGGGCGAACGAGGACTACATGTTCCTCAACCTCGGCCCTAACCACCCTTCCGCGCACGGTGCGTTCCGCATCATTCTGCAGCTGGACGGTGAAGAGATCGTCGATTGCGTACCGGACGTCGGTTACCACCACCGTGGTGCCGAGAAGATGGCCGAGCGTCAGTCCTGGCACAGCTTCATTCCGTACACCGACCGTATCGACTACCTCGGCGGCGTGATGAACAACCTGCCGTACGTGCTCTCGGTCGAGAAGCTGGCCGGCATCAAGGTGCCCGAGAAGGTCGACGTCATCCGCATCATGATGGCCGAGTTCTTCCGGATCACCAGCCACCTGCTGTTCCTGGGGACTTACATCCAGGACGTCGGCGCCATGACCCCGGTGTTCTTCACGTTCACCGACCGTCAGAAGGCGTACACGGTGATCGAAGCCATTACCGGCTTCCGTCTGCACCCGGCCTGGTACCGCATCGGTGGCGTCGCTCACGACCTGCCGCGCGGCTGGGAAAAACTGGTGAAAGACTTCATCGAATGGATGCCAAAGCGTCTGGACGAATACCAGAAAGCCGCACTGGACAACAGCATCCTGCGTGGCCGGACCATCGGCGTCGCCGCCTACAACACCAAAGAAGCCCTGGAATGGGGCGTCACCGGTTCCGGCCTGCGTTCGACCGGTTGCGATTTCGACCTGCGTAAAGCGCGTCCGTACTCCGGTTACGAGAACTTCGAATTCGAAGTGCCGCTGGCGGCCAATGGCGATGCCTACGACCGTTGCATCGTGCGTGTCGAAGAAATGCGCCAGAGCCTGAAGATCATCGAGCAGTGCATGCGCAACATGCCGGAAGGCCCGTACAAGGCGGATCACCCGCTGACCACGCCGCCACCGAAAGAGCGCACCCTGCAGCACATCGAGACCCTGATCACGCACTTCCTGCAAGTTTCGTGGGGCCCGGTCATGCCGGCCAACGAATCCTTCCAGATGATCGAAGCGACCAAGGGCATCAACAGTTATTACCTGACGAGCGATGGCGGCACCATGAGCTACCGCACCCGGATTCGCACCCCAAGCTTCCCGCACCTGCAGCAGATCCCTTCGGTGATCAAAGGCAGCATGGTCGCGGACTTGATTGCGTACCTGGGTAGTATCGATTTCGTTATGGCCGACGTGGACCGCTAAGCATGAACAGCACGCTTATCCAGACAGACCGTTTCGCCCTGAGCGAAACCGAGCGCTCGGCCATCGAGCACGAGCTGCATCACTACGAAGACCCGCGCGCGGCGTCGATCGAAGCCCTGAAGATCGTCCAGAAGGAACGTGGCTGGGTGCCTGATGGCGCGCTCTACGCCATCGGCGAGATCCTCGGCATCCCGGCCAGCGACGTTGAAGGGGTGGCGACGTTCTATAGCCAGATCTTCCGTCAGCCGGTCGGCCGTCACATCATTCGCGTCTGCGACAGCATGGTCTGCTACATCGGTGGCCATGAATCGGTAGTCAGCGAAATCCAGAGCAATCTGGGCATCGGCCTGGGTCAGACAACCGCCGACGGTCGTTTCACCCTGCTGCCGGTCTGCTGCCTCGGCAACTGCGACAAGGCGCCGGCGTTGATGATCGACGACGACACATTCGGTGATGTGCAGCCTGCCGGCGTTGCCAAATTGCTCGAGGGCTACGTATGACCCTGACTTCCTTCGGTCCAGCCAACCGCATCAAGCGTTCGGCCGAGACTCACCCGCTGACCTGGCGTCTGCGTGACGACGGCGAAGCCGTATGGCTCGACGAGTACCAGGCCAAGAACGGTTACGCGGCTGCGCGCAAGGCTTTCGCCGACATGGCTCAGGACGACATCGTCCAGACCGTGAAAGACTCCGGCCTTAAAGGTCGCGGCGGTGCAGGCTTCCCCACTGGCGTTAAGTGGGGCCTGATGCCCAAAGACGAATCCATCAACATCCGCTACCTGCTGTGCAACGCGGACGAGATGGAACCGAACACCTGGAAAGACCGCATGCTGATGGAGCAACTGCCCCATCTGCTGATCGAAGGCATGCTGATCAGTGCTCGCGCGCTGAAAACCTACCGTGGCTACATCTTCCTGCGTGGCGAATACACCACCGCCGCCAAGCACCTGAACCGTGCCGTGGAAGAAGCCAAGGCTGCAGGCCTTTTGGGTAAAAACATTCTGGGCAGCGGCTTCGATTTCGAGCTGTTCGTCCACACCGGCGCCGGGCGTTACATCTGCGGTGAAGAAACCGCACTGATCAACTCCCTCGAAGGTCGCCGCGCCAACCCGCGCTCCAAGCCGCCCTTCCCTGCGGCCGTTGGCGTGTGGGGCAAGCCGACTTGCGTGAACAACGTTGAAACCCTGTGCAACGTGCCGGCGATCATTGCCGACGGCGTGGACTGGTACAAATCGTTGGCCCGCGAAGGCAGTGAAGACATGGGCACCAAGCTCATGGGCTTCTCCGGCAAGGTCAAGAACCCGGGCCTGTGGGAATTGCCCTTCGGCGTCACCGGTCGCGAGTTGTTCGAAGACTACGCCGGCGGCATGCGCGACGGTTACAAGCTCAAGTGCTGGCAGCCAGGCGGCGCCGGTACCGGTTTCCTGTTGCCGGAACACCTCGACGCACAAATGTACGCCGGCGGCATCGCCAAAGTGGGCACCCGTATGGGTACCGGCCTGGCCATGGCGGTGGACGACAGCGTCAACATGGTGTCCCTGCTGCGCAACATGGAAGAGTTTTTCTCCCGCGAATCCTGCGGCTTCTGCACCCCGTGCCGTGACGGTTTGCCGTGGAGCGTCAAGCTTCTGCGCGCCATCGAGAACGGTGAAGGGCAAGCCGGCGATATCGAGACCCTGCTGGGTCTGGTCGGTTTCCTCGGCCCTGGCAAGACCTTCTGTGCTCACGCACCGGGCGCCGTGGAGCCGTTGGGCAGCGCAATCAAATACTTCCGCCATGAGTTCGAAGCCGGCATCGCGCCTACCAGCGCCGTCGTCCCGCCTCTGGCAAGGCCGATCGTAGTCGGCGCGTAAACGCTTAAAAAAGCGAAGGGTCCGTGCCCGCAGCTTTTCGTGTGATGACGCCTTGAACGGCTGTGTTGATTCACGCGAATAACAAGATTCCATTAGCCACGCCCGCTGACACCGGGCCAACGAAGAACTTTGAACCATGGCCACTATCCACGTAGACGGCAAAGAGCTCGAAGTCGATGGGGCAGACAACCTGTTACAGGCATGTCTGTCGCTAGGCCTCGATATCCCTTATTTCTGCTGGCACCCAGCCCTAGGCAGCGTTGGCGCTTGCCGCCAGTGCGCGGTCAAGCAGTACACCGACGAAAACGACAAGCGTGGTCGGATCGTCATGTCCTGCATGACCCCCGCCACCGACGGCAGCTGGATCTCCATCGACGACGAAGAAGCGAAAGTGTTTCGCGCCAGCGTCGTTGAATGGCTGATGACCAACCACCCTCACGACTGCCCGGTCTGTGAAGAAGGCGGTCACTGCCACCTGCAAGACATGACGGTGATGACCGGCCACAACGAGCGCCGTTATCGCTTCACCAAGCGTACTCACCAGAACCAGCAACTGGGCCCGTTCATTTCCCACGAAATGAACCGCTGCATCGCTTGCTACCGCTGCGTGCGCTTCTATAAGGATTACGCTGGCGGCACCGACCTCGGTGTATTCGGCGCCCACGACAACGTGTACTTCGGTCGCGTTGAAGACGGCACCCTGGAAAGCGAGTTCTCCGGCAACCTCACCGAGGTCTGCCCGACCGGTGTGTTCACCGACAAGACTCACTCCGAGCGCTACAACCGCAAGTGGGACATGCAGTTCTCGCCGAGCATCTGCCATGGCTGCTCCAGCGGTTGCAACATCTCCCCGGGTGAGCGCTACGGTGAACTGCGTCGTATCGAAAACCGTTTCAACGGTTCGGTAAACCAGTACTTCCTGTGCGACCGTGGCCGTTTCGGCTATGGCTACGTCAACCGCAAGGATCGCCCGCGTCAGGCATTGCTGGCCAACGGCGCCAAGCTGACCCTCGACGAAGCGCTGGATAAAGCCGCCGACCTGCTGCGCGGTCGTAACATCGTCGGTATCGGTTCGCCACGCGCCAGCCTCGAAAGCAACTACGCGTTGCGCGAGCTGGTCGGTGCCGAGCACTTCTACTCCGGTATCGAAGCCGCCGAGCTGGAACGCATTCGTCTGGTGATGCAGGTGCTTAAAGACAGCCCGCTGCCGATCCCGAACATGCGCGACATCGAAGACCACGATGCGATCTTCGTCCTCGGTGAAGACCTGACCCAGACCGCTGCGCGTATGGCCCTGTCCCTGCGTCAATCGGTCAAAGGCAAAGCCGAAGACATGGCCGACGCCATGCGCGTTCAGCCTTGGCTCGACGCCGCCGTGAAGAACATCGGTCAGAACGCTCTGAACCCGCTGTTTATCGCCAGCCTGGCTGAAACCAAGCTCGACGACATCGCTGAAGAATGCGTTCACGCTGCGCCAGACGACCTGGCCCGCATCGGTTTCGCTGTGGCTCACGCCCTTGACGCCAGCGCGCCTGCCGTTGAAGGCCTGGACGCTGAAGCTCTCGAGCTGGCCAAGCGCATTGCCGACGCCCTGCTCGCCGCCAAGCGTCCGCTGATCATTGCCGGTACCTCGCTGGGTTCCAAGGCACTGATCGAAGCTGCGGCAAACATCGCCAAAGCACTGAAGCTGCGCGAGAAGAACGGCTCCATCAGCCTGATCGTGCCAGAGGCCAACAGCCTCGGCCTGGCCATGCTCGGTGGCGACTCGGTCGATGCCGCGCTGCAAGCCGTGATCGACGGTAAAGCTGACGCCATCGTCGTGCTGGAAAACGATCTGTACACCCGTACCGACAAAGCCCGTGTCGATGCTGCCCTGAACGCCGCGAAAGTGGTGATCGTGGCGGACCATCAGAAGACCGCCACCAGCGATCGCGCGCACCTGGTTCTGCCAGCGGCCAGCTTCGCTGAAGGCGACGGTACGCTGGTCAGCCAGGAAGGCCGCGCCCAGCGCTTCTTCCAGGTCTTCGACCCGACTTACCTCGACGCAAGCATCATGGTTCACGAAGGCTGGCGCTGGCTGCATGCCCTGCGCGCCACCCTGTTGAACCAGCCGATCGACTGGACCCAACTGGACCACGTCACCGCTGCCTGTGCCGCAAGCACTCCGCAACTGGCCGGCATCGTCAGCGCTGCACCGTCCGCCGCGTTCCGCATCAAGGGCCTGAAACTGGCTCGCGAACCGCTGCGTTACAGCGGCCGGACCGCCATGCGCGCCGACATCAGCGTGCATGAACCGCGTACTTCCCAGGACAACGACACCGCGTTCTCGTTCTCCATGGAAGGTTACTCGGGCTCGGTCGAACCGCGTCAGCAAGTGCCATTCGCCTGGTCTCCGGGCTGGAACTCGCCGCAAGCCTGGAACAAGTTCCAGGACGAAGTCGGTGGTCACATCCGCGCTGGCGACCCGGGCACCCGCCTGATCGAAAGCACCGGTGACTCGCTGAACTGGTTCGCCAGTGTTCCTCGGGCGTTCAACCCGGCTCCAGGCACCTGGCAGGTTGTGCCGTTCTTCCACCTGTTCGGCAGCGAAGAGAACTCTTCCAAAGCCGAGCCGGTTCAGGAACGCATTCCGGCCGCTTACGTGTCGCTGGCCAAATCCGAAGCCGACCGTCTGGGTGTCAATGACGGCGCCATGCTGAGCTTGAGCGTTGCTGGCCAGACCCTGCGTCTGCCGCTGCGCATCAACGAAGAGCTGGGTGCCGGCCTGGTCGCATTGCCGGCCGGTATCGCCGGTATTCCGCCAGCGATCTTTGGCAAAACCGTTGACGGTCTGCAGGAGGCAGCTCAATGACCTGGTTCACGCCTGAAGTGATTGACGTGATCATCGCGGTCCTCAAGGCCATCGTGATTCTGCTCGCCGTCGTGGTGTGCGGCGCGCTGCTGAGCTGGGTCGAGCGTCGTCTGCTCGCCCTCTGGCAGGACCGTTACGGTCCGAACCGCGTCGGCCCGTTCGGCGCGTTCCAGATCGCGGCCGACATGATCAAGATGTTCTTCAAGGAAGACTGGACCCCGCCGTTCGCCGACAAAGTGATCTTCACCTTGGCACCGGTCGTGGCCATGAGCGCCTTGCTGATTGCCTTCGCGATCATCCCGATCACCCCCACCTGGGGTGTGGCGGACATCAACATCGGCATCCTGTTCTTCTTCGCCATGGCCGGTCTGTCGGTCTACGCGGTGCTGTTCGCCGGCTGGTCGAGTAACAACAAGTTCGCCCTGTTGGGCAGCTTGCGGGCCTCGGCACAAACCGTGTCGTACGAAGTGTTCATGGGCCTGTCGCTGATGGGCATCGTGATCCAGGTTGGCTCGTTCAACATGCGCGACATCGTTGAATACCAGGCACAGAACCTGTGGTTCGTCATTCCACAGATCTTCGGTTTCCTGACCTTCTTCATTGCCGGCGTCGCCGTGACTCACCGTCACCCGTTCGACCAGCCGGAAGCGGAACAGGAATTGGCCGACGGTTACCACATTGAATACGCCGGCATGAAATGGGGCATGTTCTTCGTCGGTGAGTACATCGGCATCGTGTTGATTTCGGCGCTGCTGGTGACCCTGTTCTTCGGTGGCTGGCACGGTCCGTTCGGCATTCTGCCGCAGATCCCGTTCATCTGGTTCGCACTGAAAACCGCGTTCTTCATCATGTTCTTCATCCTGCTGCGCGCCTCGATTCCGCGCCCACGGTATGACCAAGTGATGGATTTCAGCTGGAAGTTCTGCCTGCCGCTGACCCTCGTCAACATGCTGGTGACCGCTGCGATCGTGTTGCTCAACACGCCCGCCGTCGCGGCTCAGTGAGGATAGAGAATCATGAAGTACATATTTGACATCGTGCATGGCTTCTTCACCCAGCTTCGCAGCCTGGTGATGATCTTCGGCCACGCCTTCCGCAAGCGCGACACGCTGCAGTACCCGGAAGAAGCCGTGTACCTGCCGCCGCGCTTCCGTGGCCGTATCGTCCTGACCCGCGACCCCGACGGTGAAGAGCGTTGTGTAGCTTGCAACCTGTGCGCCGTGGCGTGCCCGGTCGGTTGCATCTCGCTGCAGAAAGCTGAAACCGATGACGGTCGCTGGTACCCGGAGTTTTTCCGTATCAACTTCTCGCGCTGCATTTTCTGCGGCCTCTGCGAGGAAGCCTGCCCGACCACCGCGATCCAGCTGACACCGGATTTCGAGATGGCCGAGTTCAAACGTCAGGACCTGGTGTACGAGAAAGAAGATCTGTTGATCTCCGGCCCCGGCAAAAACCCTGATTACAACTTCTATCGTGTTGCAGGTATGGCGATTGCCGGTAAGCCGAAAGGCGCCGCGCAGAATGAAGCCGAACCGATCAACGTGAAGAGCTTGCTGCCTTAAGGAAGAAAGATGGAATTCGCTTTCTATTTCGCATCGGGTATCGCTGTTGTGTCCACGCTTCGCGTGATCACCAACACCAACCCCGTGCACGCCCTGCTCTACCTGATCATTTCGCTGATTGCCGTGGCGATGACGTTTTTCGCCCTCGGCGCGCCGTTCGCCGGTGTGCTGGAAGTGATCGCCTACGCTGGCGCCATCATGGTGCTGTTCGTGTTCGTGGTGATGATGCTGAACCTGGGCCCGGCCTCGGTTCAGCAAGAGCGCGTCTGGCTCAAGCCCGGCATCTGGCTCGGCCCGGTCGCGCTCGGCGCCCTGCTGCTGGTTGAACTGCTGTACGTGCTGTTCAGCCACTCCAGCGGTCAGGCCGTCGGCCACACCACCGTAGACGCCAAGGCCGTGGGCATCAGCCTGTTCGGTCCTTACCTGCTGGTGGTCGAACTCGCCTCGATGCTGCTGCTCGCCGCAGCTGTCACGGCGTTCCACTTGGGCCGCAACGAAGCCAAGGAGCAATGACGATGCCTGCTATCCCTATGGAGCATGGTCTGGCGGTCGCCGGCATCCTGTTCTGCCTCGGTCTGGTCGGCCTGATGGTCCGCCGCAACATTCTCTTCGTGCTGATGAGCCTGGAGGTCATGATGAATGCCTCCGCACTGGCCTTCATCGTTGCCGGTAGCCGCTGGGCGCAGCCGGATGGACAGATCATGTTCATCCTGGTGATCAGCCTGGCAGCCGCCGAGGCCAGTATTGGCCTGGCGATTCTGTTGCAGCTGTATCGCCGCTTCCACACTCTCGATATCGACGCTGCCAGCGAGATGCGCGGATGAATCTTCTCTATCTGACTTTCGTATTCCCTCTCATAGGTTTCCTGCTGCTGGCGTTCTCACGCGGCCGCCTCTCGGAAAACCTGTCGGCGCTGATCGGCGTCGGTTCCATCGGATTGTCGGCCATCGTCACGGCTTACGTGATCTGGCAATTCAACGTCGCCCCGCCGGAAGGCGGTCACTACACCATGGTGTTGTGGCAGTGGATGGCGGTGGAAGGCTTTACGCCTAACTTCGCGCTGTACCTGGATGGTCTGTCCCTGACCATGCTGGGTGTGGTGGTCGGCGTCGGCTTCCTGATCCACCTGTTCGCGTCCTGGTACATGCGCGGTGAAGCCGGTTACTCGCGCTTCTTCGCCTACACCAACCTGTTTATCGCCAGCATGCTGTTCCTGGTCCTGGGCGATAACCTGTTGTTCCTGTACTTCGGTTGGGAAGGCGTGGGCCTGTGCTCGTACCTGTTGATCGGTTTCTACTACAGCAACCGCAACAACGGTAACGCGGCACTCAAAGCCTTCATCGTGACCCGTATCGGCGACGTGTTCATGGCCATCGGCCTGTTCATCCTGTTCGCACAACTGGGCACGCTGAACATCCAGGAACTGCTGGTTCTGGCACCACAGAAATTCCAGTCTGGCGACTTCTGGATGGTCATGGCGACCTTGATGCTGCTGGGCGGCGCTGTCGGTAAATCCGCGCAACTGCCGCTGCAAACCTGGCTGGCGGACGCGATGGCCGGTCCTACTCCGGTTTCGGCACTGATCCACGCCGCAACGATGGTAACCGCCGGTGTCTACCTGATCGCCCGTACTCACGGCCTGTTTGCCCTGGCGCCGGACATCCTGCACCTGGTTGGCGTGGTCGGCGGTGTGACCCTGGTACTCGCCGGTTTTGCCGCACTGGTCCAGACCGACATCAAACGTATCCTCGCCTACTCGACCATGAGCCAGATCGGCTACATGTTCCTGGCCCTGGGCGTGGGTGCCTGGGATGGCGCGATCTTCCACCTGATGACCCACGCCTTCTTCAAGGCGCTGCTGTTCCTTGCGTCCGGTTCGGTGATCGTTGCCTGCCATCACGAGCAGAACATCTTCAAGATGGGCGGCCTGTGGAAGAAACTGCCACTGGCCTACGCCAGCTTCATCGTCGGCGGCGCGGCCCTGGCGGCCCTGCCACTGGTGACCGCAGGCTTCTACTCCAAGGACGAAATCCTCTGGGAAGCGTTCGCCAGCGGCAACCACGGTCTGCTGTATGCAGGTCTGGTCGGCGCGTTCATGACTTCGCTGTACACCTTCCGCCTGATCTTCATCGCGTTCCACGGTGAAGTGAAGACCGAAGCGCACGCCGGTCACGGCATCGCTCACTGGCTGCCACTGTCGGTGCTGATCGTATTGTCTACCGCCATCGGCGCGATGATCGTTCCACCACTGCACGGCGTGCTGCCGGAAAGCGTCGGCCATGCCGGCGGCGAAGCCAAGCACAGTCTGGAAATCGCGTCGGGCGCCATCGCCCTGTCCGGTATCCTGCTGGCCGCGCTGCTGTTCCTCGGCAAGCGTCGTTTCGTCACTGCAATCGCCAACAGCGGCATCGGCCGCTTCCTTTCGGCCTGGTGGTTCGCTGCCTGGGGCTTCGACTGGATCTACGACAAACTGTTCGTCAAGCCATACCTTGCGATCAGCCACGCACTGCGCAGAGACCCGCTCGACCAGACCATCGGTCTGATCCCGCGTATGGCCAAAGGGGGTCACACCGCCCTGAGCCGTACCGAAACCGGTCAACTGCGTTGGTACGCGGCATCGATGGCAGCCGGCTCCGTGCTGGTCATCGGCGCCATCGTGCTGGTAGCGGTCTGATATGAACCTTGCGAACTTGCGAAAGGAATTGAGCCCGTCATGATTCTGCCTTGGCTAATCCTGATCCCCTTCATCGGCGGCCTGCTGTGCTGGATGGGTGAGCGCTTCGGCGCTACCCTCCCCCGCTGGATTGCGCTGTTGACCATGACCCTGGAACTCGCGCTCGGCCTCTGGCTGTGGGCCCACGGTAATTATTCATTTGCTCCGGCACCTGGCGCCGATCCGACCTGGGCGCTTGAGTTCAAGCACATCTGGATCGAGCGCTTCGGCATCAGCGTGCACCTGGCCCTCGACGGCCTGTCGCTGTTGATGATCCTGCTGACCGGTCTGCTGGGTATCCTCTCGGTACTCTGCTCGTGGAAAGAGATCCAGCGTCACGTTGGCTTCTTCCACTTGAACCTGATGTGGATCCTGGGCGGTGTCGTCGGCGTGTTCCTCGCCCTCGACCTGTTCATGTTTTTCTTCTTCTGGGAAATGATGCTGGTGCCGATGTACTTCCTCATCGCGCTCTGGGGTCATAGTTCTTCGGACGGCAAGAAAACCCGGATCTACGCGGCGACCAAGTTCTTCATCTTCACTCAGGCTTCCGGCCTGATCATGTTGGTGGCGATCCTGGGCCTGGTACTGGTCAACTTCAACGACACCGGCGTGATTACCTTCAACTACGCCGATCTGTTGAAAACCAAGATGTCGCTGACCACCGAGTACATCCTGATGCTCGGCTTCTTCATCGCCTTCGCGGTGAAGCTGCCGGTGGTGCCGTTCCACTCCTGGTTGCCTGACGCTCACGCCCAGGCACCGACCGCGGGTTCGGTCGACCTGGCCGGTATCTTGTTGAAAACGGCTGCTTACGGTCTGCTGCGTTTCGCCCTGCCGCTGTTCCCGAATGCCTCGGCCGAGTTCGCGCCGTTCGCCATGACCCTCGGTCTGATCGGGATCTTCTACGGTGCGTTCCTGGCCTTCGCCCAAACCGACATCAAGCGCCTGATCGCCTACTCCTCCGTTTCCCACATGGGTTTCGTGTTGATCGGCATCTACTCCGGCAGCCAACTGGCGCTGCAGGGCGCTGTGATGCAGATGCTGGCGCACGGTCTGTCGGCGGCGGCACTCTTTATCCTCAGTGGTCAACTGTACGAGCGTACCCACACCCGCGACATGCGTGAGATGGGTGGCCTGTGGTCGAAGATCGCTTACCTGCCGGCCGTCAGCCTGTTCTTCGCAGCCGCGTCCCTGGGCTTGCCGGCTACCGGTAACTTTGTGGGTGAGTTCCTGATCCTGATCGGCACGTTCCCGAGCGCTCCAATCATCACTATCCTCGCGACGTCCGGTCTGGTGTTCGGTTCGGTCTACTCGCTGATCATGATCCACCGTGCCTACTTCGGCCCGTCCAAATCGGACGCGGTGCTGCATGGCATGGACGGTCGCGAACTGATCATGGTGGTCGGCCTGGCAGCGTTGCTGATTTTCATCGGCGTGTACCCGCAACCGTTCCTCGATACCTCTGCTGCGACGATGCATGGCGTGCAGCAATGGCTCGGCACCGCCTTCACTCAACTCGCTTCGGCCCGGTAAGAGCGCTATGGAATTCACGACTCAACACTTTATCGCGCTTGCGCCGTTGTTGATCACCAGCGCCACGATCATCGTGGTGATGCTGGCGATCGCCTGGCGCCGCAACCACTCGCAGACCTTCCTGATTTCCGTGGCGGGTCTGAACCTGGCGTTGCTGTCGATCCTGCCAGCCCTGAAAGTCGCGCCTCTGGCCGTGACTCCATTGCTGCAGATCGACACCTTCGCTTGCCTGTACATGGCGCTGATCCTGGTCGCCACCCTCGCTTGTGTAACCCTCGCCCACGCCTACCTCGGCGATGGCGGTTCGGGTTACCCGGGCAACCGTGAAGAACTTTACCTGCTGATCCTGATGGCCGCCGCCGGTGGCCTGGTGCTGGTCAGCGCGCAGCACCTGGCCGGGTTGTTCATCGGTCTGGAACTGCTCTCGGTACCGGTCTACGGTCTGGTGGCTTATGCCTTCTTCAACAAGCGTTCGCTGGAAGCCGGTATCAAGTACATGGTGCTGTCGGCCGCCGGTTCTGCGTTCCTGTTGTTCGGCATGGCCCTGCTCTACGCCGACTCCGGCAGCCTGAGCTTCGTCGGTATCGGCCAGGCCCTCGCGGCCACCGGCCTGCCAAGCTCGCTGGCGCAACTGGGCCTGGGCATGATGCTAATCGGTCTGGCGTTCAAGCTGTCGCTGGTACCGTTTCACCTCTGGACCCCGGACGTTTACGAAGGTGCTCCGGCACCGGTGGCCGCGTTCCTGGCCACCGCTTCGAAAGTGGCTGTGTTCGCAGTGATGGTGCGTCTGTTCCAGATCTCGCCCGCGGCGAGCAGCGGTGTACTGAGTGACGTGCTGACCATCATCGCCATCGCGTCGATCCTGTTCGGTAACCTGCTGGCACTGACCCAGAGCAACCTCAAGCGTCTGCTGGGTTACTCGTCCATCGCTCACTTCGGTTACCTGCTGATCGCACTGGTAGCGAGCAAGGGTCTGGCCGTGGAAGCCATCGGCGTGTACCTGGTCACCTACGTGATCACCAGCCTCGGCGCGTTCGGCGTGATCACCCTGATGTCCTCGCCGTACAACGGCCGTGACGCGGATGCCCTGTACGAATACCGCGGCCTGTTCTGGCGCCGTCCGTACCTGACCGCCGTACTGACCGTGATGATGCTGTCCCTGGCCGGTATCCCGCTGACCGCGGGCTTCATCGGCAAGTTCTACATCATCGCTACCGGCGTCGAGTCGCACCAATGGTGGCTGGTCGGTTCCCTGGTACTGGGCAGCGCCATCGGCGTCTTCTACTACCTGCGTGTGATGGTCACCCTGTACCTGATCGAACCGAACCTGCGTCGCCACGATGCGCAACTGCACTGGGAACAACGTGCAGGCGGCGTGATGCTGCTGGCCATCGCTGCACTGGCGTTCTTCCTCGGGCTGTATCCGCAGCCGTTGCTGGTGCTGGTTCAGCAAGCGGGTCTGGCGGGTTGATCGCTTAAGCGACACTCGGTAGAAAACAGAAACGGCACCTTCGGGTGCCGTTTTTGCGTTTGATCTTCGTACTTGTGTGCCGTCATCAGTAACCGGTTGTCTGGGATGGCCTCTTCGCGAGCAAGCTCGCTCCCACAATGGATCTCCTGTTAACACACTATTTGTGAACAACACCGAACTACTGTGGGAGCGAGCTTGCTCGCGATGGCGGTGGAGCAGGCACAAAGTAAAACGGCACCTTTCGGTGCCGTTTGCGTTTCACATTAAAGCCTCTTACTTCCGTGCATCAGCCCACGATTTCAGCAGTTCGTTGTAGCTCACGGTTTCACCTTTAGGCTTCTCGTTCGCCAGTTTTGGCTTCGGTGCACCCGGCTGATCGAACCAGTATTGCGCATCGCGCTCGGGGTTCATTTTCGGTGCGCAAGTGGCTTGCGCCTTCGAGCGCTCCAGACGGGTCATGATCGCGTCCTGATCCTTGGCCAAACCATCCAGCGCCTGTTGCGGGCTTTTGTCGCCGCTGGCGGCTTCGGCAATATGGCTCCACCACAGTTGAGCCAGACGCGGATAGTCCGGCACGTTGGTCCCGGTCGGGGTCCATTGCACGCGGGCCGGGCTGCGGTAGAACTCCACCAGGCCACCGAGTTTCGGCGCCAGGTCGGTCATCGCTTGCGAGTTGATGTCCGATTCGCGGATGGGCGTCAGGCCGACGATGGTTTTCTTCAACGATACGGTTTTCGAGGTCACGAACTGCGCGTACAGCCAGGCCGCCAGTTTCTGTTTCTCAGGCGTGGACTTCATGAACGTCCACGAACCCACGTCCTGATACCCAAGCTTCATGCCCTCTTCCCAATACGGTCCGCGTGGCGATGGCGCCATGCGCCATTTCGGCGTGCCGTCGGCATTCACCACCGGCAGGCCCGGCTTGGTCATGTCCGCAGTGAATGCGGTGTACCAGAAAATTTGCTGGGCGATGTTGCCTTGGGACGGCACCGGGCCGGATTCGGAGAAGGTCATGCCCGCCGCTTCCGGTGGCGCGTATTTCTTCATCCAGTCGACGTATTTGGTGGTGGCAAAAACCGCTGCCGGGCCGTTGGTATCACCCCCGCGGGTCACGCTGGAGCCGACCGGATGGCAGTCTTCGACACGAATGCCCCACTCATCCACTGGCAAACCGTTGGGCAAGCCCTTGTCACCGCCGCCGGCCATGGAGAACCAGGCATCGGTAAAGCGCCAGCCCAGGGACGGGTCTTTCTTGCCATAGTCCATGTGCCCGTAGACCCGCTTGCCGTCGATTTCCTTGACGTCTTCGCTGAAGAATTTGGCGATGTCTTCATAGGCAGACCAGTTCACCGGCACGCCCAACTCGTAACCGTATTTTTCCTTGAACTTGGCTTTCAGCTCCGGCCGCTCGAACCAGTCGGCGCGGAACCAGTAGAGGTTGGCGAACTGTTGATCGGGCAATTGATAGAGCTTGCCGTCGGGCGCGGTGGTGAAGGAGATGCCGATGAAATCCTTGAGGTCCAGGGTCGGCGACGTAAAGTTTTTACCCTCATTGGCCATCAGGTCGGTGATGGCTTCGGTCTTGCCGTAACGGAAATGGGTGCCGATCAGGTCCGAGTCGTTGACCCACCCGTCATAGATGCTTTTGTCCGACTGCATCACGGTCTGCAGTTTCTCCACGACATCGCCTTCTTGCAGCAGGTCGTGGGTGACTTTGATCCCGGTGATCTCGGTAAAGGCCTTGGCCAATACCTTGGATTCATACTCGTGCGTGGTCAGGGTTTCGGAAACAACCTTGATGTCCATCCCGCGAAACGGCTCTGCAGCCTTGATAAACCACTTCAACTCTTCGAGTTGCTGGGCTTCGGTCAGGGTGGACGGTTTGAATTCGCTGCCAATCCATTTCTTGGCCGCGTCTTCATAGGCATCCGCCCAGGCTGCAGCGCTCAACCCGCTGAGTGCCAGCATGGCTGCCAATGAAACGCTATGTCGCAGCTTATTGTTTTTGTCGAACATAAGACCTCCTTTTTGGGTTTCGGAGCAGGCTCTGTACGAGAACTGCCTGCGCGTCGATCATGCTGCGTTAAAAACAGGCTCGGAATGCTCATTGACTAAAGTCAACTCCGCTACCTCGCCTGTTTTTGCCTTGCCTGATCGCCGCTCGGCGAGTTCTCGCACAGACCCTATCCCCAGCGCATCACAGCCAACAGCCACACCAGGGACAACGCGAACGCAACCCAGATGCTCCAGTCGGTGACGCCGATTACCAGCAAATGCAGGTAGGCGCTGCCGAGAAGACCGATAAACAACCGATCGCCACGGGTGGTGGCAATCGGCAACAAACCACGGCGAAGAATGCTCGGCGAACGCAGTTCCCAAGTCGTCATGCCCACCAGGATCAAGGCAATGACACTGAAGAATGCCGCCGTAGGGCCGGTCCAACTCATCCATTCCATCATCAGCTCCTCAGACCCGGCCCAGGGCAAAGCCCTTGGCCACGTGGTTGCGAACAAACCAGATCACCAGCATGCCCGGCAGGATGGTCAATACCCCGGCCGCCGCCAACACGCCCCAGTCGATGCCGGACGCCGAGACCGTGCGCGTCATCACCGCCGCAATCGGTTTGGCGTTGACCGACGTCAGCGTTCGCGCGAGTAGAAGTTCGACCCAGGAAAACATAAAGCAGAAAAATGCCGTCACACCGATCCCGGAACCAATCAACGGAACGAAAATCTTCACGAAGAACTTAGGAAAACTGTAACCGTCGATGTAGGCGGTTTCGTCGATTTCCTTGGGAACCCCAGACATGAAGCCCTCAAGAATCCACACCGCCAACGGCACATTGAACAGGCAATGAGCCAGCGCGACGGCGATGTGCGTATCGAACAAACCGATCGAGGAATACAGCTGGAAGAACGGCAACAGAAACACCGCCGGTGGTGCCATGCGATTGGTCAGGAGCCAGAAAAACAGGTGCTTGTCACCGAGAAACCGATAGCGCGAGAACGCATACGCCGCCGGCAATGCCACGCTCAGCGAAATCACCGTGTTCATGCTCACGTAGTACAACGAGTTGAGGTAACCGGTGTACCAGGCCGGATCGGTGAAGATCACCTTGTAGTTGGCGAAGGTGAAATCCTGCGGAAACAACGTCAGGCCGCTGAGGATTTCGGTGTTGCTCTTGAAGGACATGTTCAGCAACCAGTAGATCGGCACCAGCAGGAACAGGATGTAGATCAGCAACGGAATCAGCTTTCTCTTGCTCATGGCAGACCTCAGCGGTTGGCGTCAGAGTGAGTCATGGCCGTATAGAACAACCAGGACACCAACAGGATGATCAGGAAGTACACCAGCGAGAACGCCGCTGCCGGCCCCAGGTCGAATTGACCTACAGCCATCTGGGTCAGGGTCTGACTCAAGAACGTCGTGGCATTCCCCGGACCGCCTCCGGTCAGCACAAACGGCTCGGTGTAGATCATGAAACTGTCCATGAACCGCAGCATCACTGCGATCAGCAATACGCTCTTGAGCTTGGGCAACTGGATGTGTCGGAAAACCGCCCAGGCCGATGCCCGATCAATCCGCGCCGCCTGGTAGTACACGTCCGGAATCGCCCGCAGCCCCGAGAAACACAACAGCGCCACCAACGACGTCCAGTGCCAGACGTCCATCACCAGCACCGTGACCCAGGCGTCCATGGTGTTGGCCGCGTAGTTGTAGCTGATGCCCATGGCGTTGAGGCTCGAGCCCAGCAGGCCGATGTCCGCCCGGCCGAAGATCTGCCAGATGGTGCCGACCACGTTCCACGGAATCAGCAACGGAATCGCCAGGATGATCAGCACCAGCGACGACCAGCGACCCTTGGTCGGCATGGTCAGGGCGATGGCGATGCCCAGCGGGATTTCGATCAGCAGCACACAGCCGGAGTAGATGAACTGGCGCAGCAATGAGTCATGCAGGCGCGGATCGAGCAGCACTTGCTTGTACCAGTCGGCGCCGACGAAGTAGCGGCTGGACTGATCGAAAATGTCCTGCACCGAGTAGTTGACCACGGTCATCATCGGGATCACAGCACTGAACGCCACCAGCAAAAACACCGGCAACACCAGCCACCAGGCCTTGTTGTTTTGCACCTTGTTCATGGCTACGTCTCCAGGAGATATTCGTCGGCATACACCATCAACCATTGCGCCGGGAAGCTGATGTAGGCGGTTCCCTCGGGCACTGGCTTGTCTTCGGCCAGGCGCACTTTCAAAGGGGTGCCGTCGAGGTTCAGGGTCATGATCTTGTAGGTGCCAAGGTCTTCGACGTGTACGACCTGTGCCTGCATCGCCTCATCAAACGGCTCGTCCCACACATGCACGAACTCTGGACGGATGCCGACCTTCAGGGTTTTCCACTCCGACTCGGCAACGCGCGTCTGCTGAGCATCGGACAGCGGCAAATGAGTCGAGGCGAAACCGACACCGCCGGGCTGCGGCTGTACCTCGATCAGGTTCATCCCCGGGCTGCCGATGAAATAGCCGACAAAGGTGTGGCTCGGCCGCTCGAACAGTTCTCGCGGCGTACCGAATTGCACAATCTGCCCGCCGTACATCACCGCGATCTTGTCGGCGAAGGTCGAGGCTTCGAGCTGATCGTGAGTGACGTAGACCATGGTGATGTTGAACTGCTCATGGATCTGCTTGAGCTTGCGCCGCAGCTTCCACTTCAGGTGCGGGTCGATCACCGTCAGCGGCTCATCGAACAGGATCGCCGACACGTCATCGCGCACCAGCCCACGGCCCATCGAGACTTTCTGTTTTTCATCGGCGGTGAGGTTGCGCGCCTTTTTGCTCAACAGCGTCTGGAGGTCGAGTACTTCGGCGATTTCCTGCACCTTGCTGTGAATTTTCGCCTCGGCCATGCCCTGATTGCGCAGCGGGAAGGCCAGGTTATCGAACACCGTCATGGTGTCGTAGACCACCGGAAACTGGAAAACCTGGGCGATGTTGCGCTTCTCTGGGGTCAGGTCGTTGACCACTTTGCTGTCGAACAGCACCTGGCCCTGGGACGGACTGAGCAACCCGGAAATGATGTTGAGCAAGGTCGACTTGCCGCAGCCCGAAGGCCCAAGCAAGGCATAAGCACCGCCCTGCTCCCAGACGTGATCCATCTCACGAATCGCATAATCCTCGGGGCCGGTCGGCGTGCGGGTGTAACTGTGGGCGAGGTGCTGCAAACGAATTTCGGCCATCAGGCAACCCTCGCGATACGGCGACCGGGCGCCTGGACCAGCCGCCCCTGCATATCGAAGACAAACAGTTTATGGGTCGGGATATAGATACGAATCGGCGCATCGACGTCGTATTCGTGAACGCCGGGCAAGTGCAGCACCAGCAGGAAATGCTCGTTGCGCACGTGCAGGAAGGTTTCCGATCCGCTGATCTCGGCCACCTCGACGGTCACCGCCAGTTCCAGGTCATCGTCGTTGCTCGGCACCAGCGAAATATGGCTGGGCCGCACGCCGAAGCGAAACTCGCCCTCGCCCACCGGCCGCAAATCGACGTTCAGCGGGAAGTGCACGAAATTGGCGAAGCTGACTTCGTTGCCAGCGATACGCCCCGGCATCAGGTTGATCGGCGGCTCGGAGAACAGCTCTGCCGCCAGCACGGTTTGCGGCTGGTGATACACCTCGGAAGACTTGCCGCTCTGAATCACCCGGCCTTCGTGAAGAATGGTGGTGGTGCCACCCAGCGCCAGGGCTTCGTTGGGTTCGGTGGTGGCATAGATGGCGATGGTGTGGTGAGCCTTGAACAGCTCGCGCATTTCCTGGCGCAGTTCTTCGCGCAGTTTGTAATCGAGGTTCACCAGCGGCTCGTCGAACAGGATCAGTTCGGCATCCTTGACCAGCGCCCGGGCCATGGCCGTGCGCTGTTGCTGACCACCGGAGAGTTCGAGGGGGTGGCGCTGGAGGAATTTCTCGATGCGCAACATCTTCGCGGTTTCCAGCACTTTGCTCTGGATCAGCTCATCGGACACACCGCCCTGGCGCAATGGCGAGGCGATGTTCTCGAACACCGTCATGGTCGGGTAGTTGATGAACTGCTGATAGACCATCGACACGTTACGCAAACGCACCGGGCGCTGGGTGACGTCGACGCCGTTCATCAGGATGCGGCCGCTGTCGGGCTTGTCCAGACCGGCCATCAAGCGCATGAGACTGGTTTTGCCGGACAGCGTACGCCCGAGCAAAACGTTGAAGGATCCGGCTTCGAAACTAAGGCACGCATCATCGATCCAGGTCTGGCCCTCGACGGTGCGGCTGACGTGCTCCAGGGTTAATGACATGGCTCGGCCTTTTTATTATTGGAGTCAAGCGACCGGAGCTACAGAGCGACATTCGTGCCAGAAATTGCAAGCCGTTGATCCGGCTTGAGAATCCTTCAAATGGAAGAAAAACTGCGTTCGTTGCTGAACAGAAATGAACAACCTCAGTTGAACAATTGAACAATCCAACCGTTGACAATGAACAATAGTGAACAACACTCTACGGATGCTTTTTGCCTTCCCTGAAGCTAGGTCAGAATTGCTGAACCTGTGGGAGCGAGCCTGCTCGCGATAGCGGTGGGTCAGTCGACATAAATATTGACTGACCCACCGCTATCGCGAGCAGGCTCGCTCCCACAGGGGAAATACCTATAACAACAATAAAAGTGTTATTCAGAGGCTGACTGTCATGGCCGCACCTGCCCCCGTTTTGTCCCACGACGCCATCATTCAGGACTCCTGGTCCCGATGCCGCGCGTTCGGCCTCAATCATCAGAGCGCCCCGGCGTTCGATCAGTTGCCGGCCGAGGGCATTGTGCAATTGCTGGAGAGCCAGCACTCACTGGTGCAAACCACTCACCAGGAAGTCCTGCCGTACTACGAGAACATCCTCAGCAATTCCAACTGCCTGATCATGCTCGCCGACAATCAGGGCCAGGTGCTGACGTCCTGGGGCACCCAGCGTTTTATCGAGCCGAACCTGACCCGCGGTTTCAGCGCCGGTGCCAGCTGGATGGAACGCTGCAGCGGCACCAATGCGATCGGCACCGCGCTGGCCTGCGAGCAGGCGGTGCACATCGAGCACGATGAACATTTTCTGAAAGCCAACCGTTTCATGACCGGTTCCGCCGCACCGATTTTCGATGCCGAACGCAAGGTCATCGCGGTGCTGGATGTGTCCAGCGACAGCTACCTGCCGCCGTCCCACACGCTCGGCATGGTCAAGATGATGAGTCAGACCGTGGAAAACCGGCTGATCCTCAACCTGTTCCATGGCCAGCATTTCCAACTGACGTTCAACACCGGACTGAACAACCTCGACAGCCAATGGGCCGGGCTGTTGATTTTTGACGAAACCGGTCAGGTGCTGTCCGCCAACCGCCGTGCCGACAATCTGCTGGGCATCAGCCTGTCGCGGGTCAGTGTCGAAAGTCTGTTCAAGGTCTCGCTACTGGAATTGCTGAACCAGCCGGACGGACGGCCCTTCGCCTTGCAAACTTCGGGACGCAACCGCTTCCAATGCCTGTTGAGGCGGCCGAAACAGACAGTGATTCAGGCGCGGCAATTTTCTGAAACAAAGAGCGCAGAATCCAAGAGCGCCGAACCCACGGTGGCGGCACCGGCAGCGATCAGCCTCAACACCCTGCATTTCGGTGACAGCCGCGTGGAAAAAGCCGTGCGCCAGGCCGAGCGGTTGCTGGAAAAAGACATCCCGCTGCTGATCCACGGCGAAACCGGGGTCGGCAAGGAAGTCTTCGTCAAAGCCCTGCATCAGGCCAGCTCTCGGAGCAAAAAACCCTTCATCGCCGTCAACTGTGCAGCCATCCCCGCCGAACTGGTGGAATCCGAATTGTTTGGCTACGAGAAAGGCGCGTTCACCGGCGCCAACCAGAAAGGCAGCATCGGGCTGATCCGCAAGGCCGACAAAGGCACTCTGTTCCTCGATGAAATCGGCGATATGCCGTTGCCGACTCAGGCTCGACTGCTGCGAGTGTTGCAGGAGCGTTGCGTGCAACCGGTAGGCAGCAGCGAGTTGTTCCCGGTGGATATCCGGATTATTTCAGCAACCAACCGCTCGTTGCGCGAACAGGTGCAGTTGGGGCGGTTTCGTGAAGATCTCTATTACCGGATTGGTGGCTTGACCCTGGAACTGCCGCCGTTAAGGGAACGCAGTGATAAAGAGGCCTTGTTCAAACGCCTGTGGGAACAGCACCGCGAGCCATCGCAGTGGGCCGGGTTGAGCCGAGAGGTGCTGGAGTTGTTCAGTCGTCATCCGTGGCCGGGGAATTTAAGACAGGTCAGCAGCGTGATGCAGGTAGCGCTGGCCATGGCCGAGGAGCAACCGGTGCGGCCGGAGCATTTGCCGGATGATTTCTTTGTTGATTTGGAGATGGAGCCGGTGGATTTACCGGAGCCATTGGCGGTGGATTTGAATGATGCCGAGGATTTGAATCGGCAGTTGCAGGCGGCGGGGGGGAATATCTCGCACCTGGCCCGACGGCTCGGTGTTAGCCGCAATACCCTTTACAAGCGGTTGCGCCAGTCAGACAGCTGACTGCTGCGCAGTCAATCGCGAGCAGGCTCACTCCTACAGGGGATTTGTGTCGCGCCCGGAACTCAAACATGGCGAAGATCAACTGTAGGAGCGAGCCTGCTCGCGATAGCGTTAGTCCCATCACCGAACTACTGAATGTCTTGCACATAAACAAAAACCCGCACAAGGCGGGTTTTGTTTGTAGCAAACGCAGCAATCAGTCAGCCAGTCGCCAGGTGGTGCCGCCCTTCCCGTCTTCCAGCACCACGCCCATGGCGGTGAGCTGGTCGCGGATGCGGTCGGATTCGGCCCAGTCTTTACCAGCACGTGCCGCCAGACGCGCAGCAATCAGCGCATCAACCTCAGCCGCATCAACCCGCCCTTCAGCGCCGGCCTGCAAGAAGTCATCCGCTTCGAGCTGCAACACACCCAGCACACTCGCCAATTCCTTCAAGCGCGCCGCCAGACCCGCCGCTGCATCAAGATCGCTCTCGCGCAGACGGTTGATTTCACGAACCATCTCGAACAGCACCGCGCAGGCTTCCGGCGTGCCGAAGTCGTCGTTCATCACCTGAGTGAAACGCTCGACAAAGGCTTCGCCACCGGCCGGCGCCACGTTCGGCAGGCCTTTCAACGCATGGTAGAAACGCTCGAGTGCGCCTTTGGCGTCCTTGAGGTTGTCTTCCGAATAGTTGATCGCGCTGCGGTAGTGGCTCGACACCAGCAGGTAACGCACGACTTCCGGGTGGTACTTTTCCAGCACGTCGCGAATGGTGAAGAAGTTGTTCAAGGACTTGGACATCTTCTCGCCATTGATGCGAATCATGCCGCAATGCATCCACGCGTTGGCGTAGGTCTTGCCGGTGGCCGCTTCGCTTTGGGCGATTTCGTTTTCATGGTGCGGGAACTCGAGGTCGCTGCCGCCGCCATGAATATCGAAGGTCTCGCCCAGGCAGCAGGTCGACATCACCGAGCACTCGATGTGCCAGCCCGGACGACCGTCGCCCCAAGGCGAAGGCCAGCTCGGCTCGCCCGGCTTGGCGCCTTTCCACAGCACGAAGTCCAGCGGGTCCTGCTTGGACTCGTCGACTTCGATCCGCGCACCGATGCGCAGGTCTTCGATTTTCTTGCGCGATAGCTTGCCGTAGCCCATGAACTTGGCGACGCGGTAGTACACGTCGCCATTGCCCGGGGCGTAAGCGTAACCCTTGTCGATCAAGGTTTGGATCATCGCGTGCATGCCGGGGATATGCCCGGTGGCGCGCGGTTCCATGTCCGGCTTCTGGATGTTCAGGCGCGCTTCGTCTTCGTGCATCGCCGCGATCATGCGCTCGGTCAACGCTTCGAACGACTCGCCGTTCTCGTTGGCCCGATTGATGATCTTGTCGTCGATGTCGGTGATGTTGCGCACGTAGGTCAGGTCGTAACCGCTGAACCGCAACCAGCGGGTCACCAGGTCGAACGCGACCATGCTGCGGCCGTGGCCCAGGTGGCAGTAGTCGTACACGGTCATCCCGCAGACGTACATGCGCACCTTGTTGCCATCCAGAGGCTTGAAGACTTCTTTGCTCTTGGTGAGCGTGTTGTAGATCGTAAGCACTTTAGTTTCCTTGAATCACTGGCCCCACGAATCACGCAAGGTCACGGTACGGTTGAACACCGGATGACCAGGTTTTGAGTCCTTGATATCCGCGACGAAGTAACCTTCGCGCTCGAACTGGAAACGGTCTTCCGGCTGTGCATTGCCAAGCGAAGGCTCAGCACGACAACCGGTGAGGACTTGCAGCGAGTCAGGGTTGATGTTGTCCAGGAAACTGGCGCTGTCTTCGGCCTTCTCAGGGTTGGCCGAACGGAACAGGCGATCGTACAGACGCACTTCACACTCGACGCTGGCCGCGGCCGGCACCCAGTGCACCACGCCTTTGACCTTGCGGCCTTCAGGGTTCTTGCCCAGGGTTTCCGGGTCATAGGAGCAACGCAGTTCGACGATGTTGCCATCGGCGTCCTTGATCGCTTCGTCGGCGCGGATTACGTAGCTGCCGCGCAGACGCACTTCGCCAGCCGGTTCCAGGCGTTTGTAGCCTTTTGGCGGCTCTTCCATGAAGTCTTCACGGTCGATGTAGAGCTCACGGGCGAACGGCAGAACGCGCACGCCCATGTCTTCTTTCGGGTGGCACGGCAGTTCGAGGTTCTCGACCTGGCCTTCCGGGTAGTTGGTGATCACGACTTTCAGCGGACGCAGCACGCACATGGCACGCGGGGCGCTGTGGTCGAGGTCGTCACGGATGCTGAATTCCAGCATGCCGAAGTCGACCACGCCGTCGGAACGGTTGGTGCCGATCATTTCGCAGAAGTTGCGGATCGATTTCGGCGTGTAACCACGGCGGCGGAAGCCGGACAGCGTGGACATGCGCGGGTCGTCCCAGCCATGAACGTGCTTTTCATCGACCAGTTGCTTGAGCTTGCGCTTGCTGGTGATCGTGTAGTTCAGGTTCAGACGGCTGAATTCATACTGACGCGGTTGCGCCGGCACGGGCAGGTTCTCGAGGAACCATTCGTACAGCGGACGGTGGCTTTCGAACTCCAGGGTGCAGATCGAGTGGGTGATGCCTTCGATGGCGTCCGACTGACCGTGGGTGAAGTCGTAGTTCGGGTAGATGCACCACTTGTCACCGGTCTGGTGGTGGTGAGCGTGACGGATGCGATACATGATCGGGTCGCGCAGGTTCATGTTCGGCGAGGCCATGTCGATCTTGGCCCGCAGCACGCGTGCGCCGTCCTTGAATTCACCGGCCTTCATGCGGGCGAACCAGTCCAGGTTCTCTTCCACGGAGCGGTCACGGAACGGGCTGTTGCGACCCGGCTCGGTCAGGGTGCCGCGATATTCCTTGGCCTGTTCAGGGCTCAGGTCGTCGACGTAGGCCTTGCCGGCCTTGATCAGCTCAACGGCCCAGTCGTGCAACTGGTCGAAATACTGCGAGGCATAGCGCACTTCACCGGACCATTCGAAGCCCAGCCATTTGACGTCGCTTTCGATCGCGTCGATGTATTCCTGGTCTTCCTTGGCCGGGTTGGTGTCGTCGAAACGCAGGTGCGTGACGCCGCCAAATTCCTGGGCCAGGCCGAAGTTCACACAAATCGACTTGGCGTGACCGATGTGCAGGTAGCCGTTGGGCTCAGGCGGGAAACGGGTGACGATCTGCGTGTGCTTACCCGAGTCCAGGTCCGCCTGGATGATCGGGCGCAGGAAATTGACCGGCACGGCAGGGCCGGTCTTGGAATTCGAGGTAGGGTCGACAGTGGGCTTGCTCATAGGATCCTTGAACGTACAAGTGCGCGGCCAGTTGGCCAAATCAAAGCGGCTGTTAAAACAAAGGGGCTTATCATAGCCGATGCCGCCAAGTCGCTGACAGAGCAGGCCCGAAAACGGCTGCATTTAATCGGATGCAAATGAAAAACAGCCTCGAAATTCGCGCCCGGCACGCTAAACTGCGCACCTTGGCCAAATTTGGCCGGACCGGTTGAGGGCTGCAAAGCCCCGAAACCCACGAATTCCCAGAAAGAGTACCGATCATGACCCAAGTCAAACTGACCACCAACCATGGCGACATCGTCCTGGAACTGAACGCTGAAAAGGCACCGATCACCGTTGCCAACTTCATCGAGTACGTCAAAGCCGGTCACTACGAAAACACCGTTTTCCACCGCGTCATCGGTAACTTCATGATCCAGGGCGGCGGTTTCGAGCCAGGCATGAAAGAAAAGAAAGACAAACGCCCAAGCATCCAGAACGAAGCCGACAACGGCCTGCCGAACGAGAAGTACACCGTCGCCATGGCCCGCACCATGGAACCGCATTCGGCTTCCGCCCAGTTCTTCATCAACGTGGCTGACAACAGCTTCCTGAACCACAGCGCCAAGACCACTCAGGGCTGGGGCTACGCGGTATTCGCCAAAGTCGTTGCAGGCACCGACGTGGTCGACAAGATCAAAGGTGTTTCCACCACCATGAAGTCCGGCCACCAGGACGTACCAGCAGAAGACGTGATCATCGAGAAAGCCGAGATCATTGAGTGATACTGCTGATTTCAGACTTGCATCTGGAAGAGGAGCGCCCGGACATTACCCGGGCGTTTCTGGATTTGCTCGCCGGACGCGCCCGCTCGGCGAGTGCGTTGTACATCCTGGGCGACTTTTTCGAGGCGTGGATTGGCGACGATGCCATGACGCCGTTCCAGCGTTCCATCTGCCAGGCCCTGCGCGATCTCAGCGACAGCGGCACGGCCATTTTTCTGATGCACGGCAATCGCGACTTCATGCTTGGCCAGGCCTTCTGCAAACAGGCCGGCTGTACGTTGTTGAAAGACCCGAGTGTCGTGCAGTTTTACGGTGAGCCGGTGCTATTGATGCACGGCGACAGCCTCTGCACCCGCGACGAGGCTTATATGAAGCTGCGTCGCTATCTACGAAATCCCGTCACCCTGTTCATCCTGCGGCACTTGCCTTTGCGGACTCGCCATAAACTGGCGCGCAAGCTGCGCAGTGAAAGCCGTGCGCAGACGCGGATGAAGGCCAATGACATTGTGGATGTCACGCCGGAAGAAGTGCCGCGGATCATGCAGGCCTTTGGCGTGAAGACCTTGATCCATGGGCACACCCATCGCCCCGCCATCCACAAATTGCAGATTGGCGAGCAGGCGGCCAAGCGCATTGTGCTGGGGGATTGGGATCGTCAGGGCTGGGCGTTGCAGGTGGATGAGCAAGGGTTTGCGTTGGCGCCGTTCGACTTCGCCCCACCGCCGCAACTCGCAGCACCCGCCAGCTAACCGCCGAACACAAATCCCACTGTAGGAGTGAGCCTGCTCGCGATAGCGGTGTATCAGTCAACAAAGTTGTTGAATGTGATACCGCTATCGCCGGCAAGCCGGTCTCACTCCTACAATTTGACCGCGTTGGGTCAGTGGCCACTGGCAGCAGGGCCTGCTTTAGCGGCAAACGGCGGTTTCGCCAGCCACACCAGCACAATCAACCCCATGAACGCCCACCCCAGCAACGTGAAGTAATCCACGGTGGAGAGCATGTACGCCTGACTGGTCAGCACATGATCCAGTTGCGCATACGCCGGATTGCTCGCCCCGCCCAGGCTGTTCAGCGCCTCACGGGTCGCCGGCTCATAGGTGCTGATGCTTTCGCTCATATAGGCGTGGTGCTGATCGGCCCGGCGAATCCAGATCCAGGTCGTCAACGATGCCGCAAAACTGCCGCCCAAGGTCCGCAGGAACGTCGCCAGGCCCGCGCCGTCGGCGATCTGGCTCGGTGGCAGGTCCGACATCAGAATGCTCAAGGTCGGCATGAAGAACAGCGCCACGCCAATGCCCATGAACAGCTGCACCAGGGCGATGTGCTGGAAGTCCACTTCGTTGGTAAACCCGGCACGCATGAAGCAGCTCAGGCCAATCGCCAGGAACGCCAGGCCGGCCAGCAACCGCAAGTCGAACTTATGAGCGTATTTGCCGACAAACGGCGACATCAGCACCGGCAGAATCCCGATCGGCGCCACCGCCAGCCCCGCCCACGTAGCCGTGTAACCCATCTGGGTTTGCAGCCATTGCGGCAGGATCAAGTTGATCCCGAAGAAGCCGGCGTAACCCAACACCAGCACAATCGTGCCGATGCGGAAGTTGCGGTAAGCGAACAGCCGCAGATTGACCACCGGGTGTTTGTCAGTCATTTCCCAGATCACGAACACCGTAAGCGCAATCACCGAAATAGCCGCGCCGATGAGGATGAAGTTCGATTCGAACCAGTCCAGGTCATTACCCTTGTCGAGGATCACCTGCAACGCGCCGACGCCAATGATCAGGGTGATCAAACCGACGTAATCCATCGGCTGGTAGCTGGTTTCCACCGGCCGCGCCTTGAGTTGCTGGCGTACCACCATCACCGCGAAAACACCGATCGGCACGTTGATAAAAAAGATCCACGGCCAGCTATAGCTGTCGGTAATCCAGCCGCCGAGGATGGGGCCGGCAATCGGCGCCACCACCGTGACCATCGCCAGCAACGCCAGGGCCATGCCGCGCCTGGCGGGTGGATAGACCGCGATCAGCAGCGTTTGAGTCATCGGGTACAACGGACCGGCGACCAGGCCTTGCAGCACCCGGAAGCCAATCAGCTCGGGCATCGAGGTCGAGATACCGCAGAGAAACGAGGCGATCACGAACAGGATGGTCGCCCAGAGAAACAACTTCACCTCACCGAAACGGCGGCTCAGCCAACCGGTCAGCGGCAGCGCAATCGCATTGCTCACCGCAAACGAAGTGATGACCCAAGTGCCCTGCTCCGAACTCACGCCCAGGTTGCCGGAAATCGTCGGCAGCGCCACGTTGGCGATGGTGGTGTCGAGCACTTGCATGAAGGTCGCCAGCGACAGGCCAATGGTGCTGAGCAACAGGCTGGGCGGCGTAAAAGAGGCGTTATTGCTCATCGCGAATCCTTTGAAACCTGATTGGCGCTACGCCTGTTACAGACGCAACTGACCTTGTGGGAGCAAGCCTTGGTGGTGAGGGAGCTTTTGTGGCGAGGGGATTTATCCCCGTTCGGCTGCGAAGCAGTCGCAAAGCTTTTGGGGCCGCTTCGCGACCCAACGGGGATAAATCCCCTCGCCACAAAGGCTCGCTCCTACAGTGGGCGGTGTCAGCGTTGCGCGGTTTTGCTGACCGCAGCGCTGTTGTCGTGGATCAACTGCGTGATCATCGCGTCGGCCTCGGCCAACTGACGGTCATACACATTGGTGCTGAACGAGGCCTTTTGCGGCGGCTGTTGCGCCAGCACCGGGCCGCTCTGGTCACGCAGGTTCACATCGACCTGAGTCGACAGACCAACGCGCAACGGGTGTTTGGCCAGTTCTTCGGCGTTGATGTGAATCCGCACTGGCACCCGCTGGACGATCTTGATCCAGTTGCCGGTGGCGTTCTGCGCCGGCAACAGGGCAAACGCGCTGCCGGTACCGGCGCCGAGGCTGTCGATGGTGCCGCTGAACTTCACGTCGCTGCCGTAAAGGTCCGCTTCAATGTCCACTGGCTGACCGATGCGCATGTCACGCAGTTGGGTTTCCTTGAAGTTGGCGTCGATCCACAGCTGATCCAGCGGAATGACCGCCATCAATGCGGTGCCCGGCTGGACGCGTTGGCCCAGTTGTACCGAGCGCTTGGCCACGTAACCGGTGACCGGCGCGATCAAGGTGCTGCGGGAGTTGTTCAAGTACGCCTGACGCAATTGCGCGGCAGCAGACATCACGTCCGGGTGAGACGACACCACGGTGTCATCGACCAGCGCGCTGGTGGTTTTCAGTTGCTGTTTGGCGTTGGCCAGGGCGTTTTGCGCCGAGGTCAGGTCGTCGCGAGCGTGGGACAGTTCTTCCTGGGAGATCGCTCCGCCAGCGGCGAGGTTTTTCCGGCGATTGAAGTTGTCCTGAGCCTTCTGCACTTCAGCCTGTTGGGCGTTGACCTGGGCTTTCATGCCGTCGACGTTACTGTACAAGCCGCGAACCTGACGCACGGTGCGGGCCAGATTGGCCTGGGCACTTTGCAGACCGACTTCGGCGTCGTTCGGGTCGAAGTTGATCAGCACCTGACCTTCGTGAACCAGGTCGCCGTCGTCGGCACCAATGCTGACCACGGTGCCGGTGACCAACGGAGTGATTTCCACCACGTTGCCGTTCACATAGGCGTCGTCGGTGCTTTCGTTCCAGCGACCGTAGAATTCGTGATAACCCCAGACGCCGACACCGGCGAGGATCACCACGATCGCGAGCAGCACCAGCATGACTTTGCGTTTGCGCGAATTACTCGTGTCTTGAGCGTTGTCAGACGCTTTATCAGTTGGAGCAGGGGTTGTATCCGTAGTGGCCATGACAAATACCTTGAATTAGTTGTGCTGCGTGGCTGGGGTTGCGTTGGCTGCGGTCAGGGTTTCGCCCTGGAAGCCACCGCCCAGCGCCTGCATCAGTTGGATCGACAGATCGATCTGCTCGGCATTCAGGTTGGCCAGCTGACGCTGGGCCTGGAGCAATTGCTGCTCGATGCTGAGCACGTCCAGGTAATTCCCGATGCCGGAACCGTACCGCTGGACCACGGTGTTGTAAGAATCCTGGGCAATGTCGGTGGCGTGTTGCTGAGCGCCGATCTGCCGGCCGATATCGCGCAACTGGTTGATGGTGTCGCTGACATCACCCAGGGCTTTCACCAGGCTTTTGTTGTACTGCGCCACCGCGAGGTCGTAATCGGCGTCGCGGGAATCGAGGTCGGCGCGCAGGCGGCCGCCGTCGAAAATCGGCACCGAGATCGTCGGTGCAATGTTGAAGAAACGACTGGCCGAACCGAACATCGCATCGCCCAGCAACGACTCGGCACCGGCCGCGGCGCTCAGGTTGAGGTTGGGGTAGAAGCGGGTTTTGCCGGCGTCGATGCTCTTGCTCGCGGCCTCGACCCGCCAACGTGCGGCCACCAGGTCTGGACGACGACCCAGCAACTCGGCCGGCAGCACCGATGGCAACGCGACGGCGCTGGCCTGAAGAATTTTCGGCCGGGCGATTTCGTTGCCGCGATCCGGGCCTTTACCGAGCAAAACGGCCAAGGCGATTTTCGCGCTTTGCAGGCGTTTTTCGGCGTCGATCAGGCTGGCTTCCGAGGTGGCTTCCAGGCTCTCTGTTTGCTGGAACTGGTACTGACTGTCGATCCCGGAACTCAAGCGGCGCTGGCTCAGGTCAAGCATTTGTTTGGTGCGCTTGAGGTCTTCACTGGCCAGGTCATAGACGATGTGCGCCTGACCCAGATCGCTGTAGGCCCGAGCCACGTCGGCGGACAAGGTCAACTGAGCGGCTTGTTGATCGACTTCGGCAGCACGGGCCTGGCCCAGTGCGGCTTCCCAGGTGTCACGCTGACCGCCCCAAAGGTCGAAGTTGTAATTGAAACTGGCACTGATGTTGCGCACGGTCGAGTAGGCATCGCCCTGCCCGCGTGGGTCCTGATCCTTGGCCAGACGCGAACGACTGACGCCGGCACTGGCATCGAGAGTCGGCATGCGCGCGGCATCCGCTGCATAAGCAGCGGCACTGGCCTGGTGAGCACGGGCGTCGGCAATCTGCATGTCGGGGCTGTCGTGCAGGGCTTCGCGGATCAAGCCGTCGAGCTGTGGGTCGCCGAGGCTTTTCCACCAGTCGCTTTTCGGCCAGGCCGCCGGCGACAGGGTCACGCCGCTGAGGGATTGCCCGGCCTTGAGGTTTTTCGCATCGAGGCTGACGCCTTCGGTGGTCAGGCCGCTGTAGCTGGCGCAACCGGCCAGGGTCATGGCCGCCAGCACCAGGCTCAGGCCGGTCCGCAGGGTTTTACTGCTCATTTGTCACCTACCCGCAGCAGGGTGATCGAGTCACCGGCTGCCACCAAAATTTTCTTCAGGATCTGTTCGAGGGTTTTCAACTCCTCTGGGGTGATCGCGCCAGCCAGTTCATTCATGGCGTCGGCGCCGATCTCCGGCAGGCGATCCGTCAACTGCTGGCCTTGTTCGGTCAGCACCAGCTGAACCTGACGGCGATCCGCTTCGGAGCGTTGGCGGGCGAGGAAGCCTTTCTGTTCCAGACGATCGAGCATGCGGGTCATCGAACCGCTGTCCAGCGACAGGTGACGGCACAGCTCGGCCGGGGTATCGACGCCGAACTGGGCCATGATGATCAGCACTTTGAACTGCGCGGCAGTAATGCCGTGGGGTTCCATGTGCGTGTCGATGATCCGGTCCTTGAGCAGCGCAGCGCGCCCGAGCAGGAGGCCGAGATGGCAAGTGTGGAATTCGTCCGGGGTGAAATGTTTCATCTGACCACCAATTAGCTGCCTAGGCAGAGAATGTATGTCGAGATGTTACTGCCTAGGCAGCGAATGTCAACGCAATAGTTAGGTTGCTTGCTATTTAGTTGATCAATGGCGGTTCGCACAAGCAAAAAGATCGCAGGCTTCGCCAGCTCCTACAGAAGCAGTTTGCAGCACAAATAAAAATGCCCCTGATCTCGCGATCAGGGGCATTTTTTGTTACTGCGTTAAATCAGCGATTGCGGGTCAGCAAGGCTGGTTTCTCGCCGCGTGGACGGCCTGGCAGTTGATCAAGTTGCTCAGGAGTCGGGAAACGATCGGTTTTCGACTCCTTGTGAATGATCTTCGGTGCCGGGCCGCGCGGGTTTTGCACGGCCGGTTCCGAACGCGGCTGATCGTCACGAGCCGGGCGGCGGTTGCGGGACTCTTCGCGACGGGCCTGGCCGTCACGTGGAGCACCATTGCGTGGGCCGCTGCGCTTGGCCGGCGGCGTGCCGGTGGTAGCGCCATCGCTGCTGCGTGGGCCACTTTGACGACCCTGAGGCTTGCCGCCGCCGGTGCGCGGAGCACCTGCACCAGCTGCCGTGCCTTGTGCCGGAGCACCCGGACGGCGGCCACGGCCCTGAGCCGGTTTGGCTTGAGGAACGTAGTCGACGCGGTTACCGAAGTTATCGATATCGTCGTCCAGGAACTCGTCTGGAGCACGGTCCGCAGCAGCAGCGCGTGGCGCTGGACGCTGTTGCTCGCGAGCCGGAGTGCCTTCGCGTGGCTTGTGTTCACGCGCCGGGCGATCGCCACGGCCAGTGGCTGCAGGTTTTTCCTTGCCGCCCTTGTCCTTGCCTTTGTCTTTACGACCGCCGCCACCGCCGGTGCCGTTCGGACCGTCGCCACGCGGACCACGTGGGTTACGCGGGTTACGCACATCCGGACGCTCGCGGACTTCAGGTTTCTCGGCTTCTACAGCGCTGGAATCGAAGCCCATCAGGTTGCCGTCGGCAATCTTCTGCTTGGTCATGCGCTCGATGCTTTTCAGCAGCTTTTCTTCATCCGGAGCGACCAGCGAGATCGCCTCGCCCGAACGACCGGCACGGCCGGTACGACCGATACGGTGAACGTAATCTTCGTCGACGTTTGGCAATTCGAAGTTGACCACGTGTGGCAACTGATCGATGTCCAGGCCGCGAGCGGCGATGTCAGTGGCGACCAGGATGCGCACTTCGCCGGCCTTGAAGTCTGCCAGGGCTTTGGTGCGAGCGTTCTGGCTCTTGTTACCGTGGATCGCAACGGCGCTCAGGCCGTGTTTGTCCAGGTACTCGGCCAGACGGTTGGCGCCGTGCTTGGTGCGGGTGAACACCAGCACTTGTTCCCAGGCGCCAGCGGTGATCAGGTGCGCCAGCAACGAGCGCTTGTGGCTGGCGGCCAGGCGGAATACACGCTGTTCGATACGCTCGACCGTGGTGTTCGGCGGCGTGACTTCGATGCGCTCCGGGTTGTGCAGCAACTTGCCGGCGAGGTCGGTGATGTCTTTAGAGAAAGTCGCCGAGAACAGCAGGTTCTGGCGTTTGCTCGGCAGACGGGCGAGGACCTTTTTCACGTCATGGACGAAGCCCATGTCGAGCATGCGGTCGGCTTCGTCCAGCACGAGGATTTCCACGTGGGACAAATCGACGCTGCCTTGACCGGCGAGGTCGAGCAGGCGGCCGGGGCAGGCCACCAGCACGTCAACGCCGCGGGACATGGCCTGAACCTGTGGGTTCATGCCGACGCCGCCGAAGATGCAGGCGCTGACGAACTTCAGGTCACGAGCATAGACCTTGAAGCTCTCGTGTACTTGAGCCGCGAGTTCACGGGTAGGGGTCAGGACCAGTACGCGCGGTTGGCGCGGGCCGTGACGCTGGGATTTGTCCGGGTGACCGTTGGGGAACAACCGCTCCAGAATCGGAAGGGCGAAGCCGCCGGTTTTACCAGTACCTGTCTGAGCCGCGACCATCAGGTCGCGACCTTGCAACACGGCGGGAATGGCCCGCTGTTGCACCGGAGTAGGCTCGGTATAGCCCGCTGCCTCGATGGCGCGGACTAAAGCCTCGGAGAGACCGAGGGAAGCAAAGGACATGAGTAATCCTGTTTTAGTTAGGGCTTGGCCCAATGGGAGTCTTGCCTGGCGCGAATGGCGTTTAAGAGGAACGCAATCCCGTCCGGTCCTGCTGGGCCTTGAAAGCTCGTCTGGAGTGCTCGCGCGGGCTGAAAAGCTGCGCTGTAGCGGGGTCGAGATGCCTTGAACAAGTCCGAGCGTCCGGGCGTGAGCCTGGCGGGAAGGCCGGAGTATAACAGAGCAATCACTGCGCGCCGCTTTCCTGCTGCTCAACGGTTTTTCCGCTGGCGGCGGTGGCTCTGCTGGCTTTGACCTCGGCCGCCGGATCGGCGCCATATCGGGCGCTCAATTCAGCGTACGCAGGTTCGCGCTTGAAGCGTTTGAGTTCGGCGCCGAAGCGCTGCACCAACAAGTCCATGCCGGCGTTGCGGCGTACTGCCAGGTACTGGCTCTGGTGGCTGATGACGGTCGGGTTCTGGGTAATCTTGTCGCGGATGTCCAATTCGTCGAGCAAGTGCTGACCGACCCTGCGATCAGTGATCAGCAGGTCGATCCGTCCGCGCACCAGTTTGCCGAAGTTGGCTTCATGGGTCGGCGCCGGTTCACGAGTGAACAGCGTCGATTCGCGAAAGTCCTGGCTGTACAGATAGCCTGGGGAAGTGCCGATGGTCAGCCCCTTCAGGTCGTCCAGGGTGCGAAAAGGGTGGGGCCGCTCATTGGCGTAGAACATCACGAACTCCACTTCCGAGAGCGGCTCGCCGGGGTAGAGCAGGGTGGCGTCGCGCTCATCGCTGTGGAAGATGTCCAGCGCGCCGTCTGCCTGGCCCGTTTCGAGCATCGACAGGCAGCGTTTCCACGGCAGGAACTGCCATTCCACTTCGATGCCCAGGCGCTTGAAGACGATGGCGGTGGTTTCGTAGTCCAGTCCCAGGGATTTGCCGTTTTCCTCATACACGTACGGCGCCCAGGGTTCGGTGACAATGCGCAGCTTCTCGCCCCGAGCGGCGAAGCTCAGGCAAGTAAAAAGAAACACGGTCAGTAACTGCGTGATCAAAGGCATGGCTTGAGATTACGACGAGAAACCGGAAAGAGCCAGAAATGGGATCCAGAAGCTCTAACTCGGTGTGTGCTGCACAATAAAAGGGCGTTAAAACAAAAGATCGCAGCCTCGTTTCACTCGACAGCTCCTACCGGG
>NZ_LACH01000002.1:110054-209225 GCF_000968015.1 Pseudomonas fluorescens | reverse complement strand
AGGCTGCGATCTTTTGATCTGCTTTTAGCGCGGCAACTTCAGATTGTTCCACACCGCCAGGCTCGGTTCGGCCTGGTTCAGCGTGTAGAAGTGCAGCCCTGGAGCGCCACCTTGCAGCAGGCGTTCGCACATCTCGGTGATGACTTGCTCACCAAAGCCTTGAATGCTCTGGGTGTCGTCGCCGTAGGCTTCCAGCTGCTTGCGGATCCAGCGCGGAATTTCCGCACCGCAGGCATCGGAGAAGCGTGCCAGCTTGCTGTAGTTGGTGATCGGCATGATCCCCGGAACGATCGGGATGTTCACGCCCATCGCCCGTACACGCTCGACGAAGTAGAAGTAGCTGTCGGCGTTGAAGAAGTACTGCGTGATCGCACTGTTGGCGCCAGCGTTGGCCTTGCGCACGAAGTTGGTCAGATCGTCTTCGAAATTGCGCGCTTGCGGGTGCATTTCCGGGTAGGCGGCGACTTCGATGTGGAAATGATCGCCGGTTTCTTCACGAATGAATTCAACCAGGTCATTGGCGTGACGCATTTCACCACTGGCCATGCCCATGCCGGAAGGCAGGTCACCGCGCAGGGCAACGATACGGGTGATGCCGGCCGCCTTGTATTGGGTCAGCAGGCCGCGCAAGTCGTCCTTGCTGTCGCCAACACAGGACAAATGCGGTGCGGCAGGGACTTTGACTTCGCTTTCGAGCTGCAACACGGTGTTGAGGGTGCGATCACGGGTCGAACCACCAGCGCCATAGGTGCAGGAGAAGAAGTCAGGATTGTAGGTCGCCAGATGACGGGCCGTAGCAATCAGTTTTTCATGCCCAGCATCGGTCTTCGTAGGGAAGAACTCGAAGCTGTAGCGACGTTCTTGGGACATGGTCATATCCTTGGAAACATGTAAGCCGGACGCTGGCCCCCTGTAGGAGCGAGCCTGCTCGCGAAGAACGAGAGAGCAATGCGTTTATCCAGCCAGTACGCATTATCGTTAACGTCCATCGCGAGCAGGCTCGCTCCTACAGGGGAGCAGGCGACGCGGTGTATCAGAACACCGCGCAGCCGGTCAGCAGATCAGTAGCGGTAAGCGTGCGGCTTGAACGGACCTTCAACGGTCACGCCGATGTAGTCGGCCTGGGTCTTGGTCAGTTGAGTCACAACGCCGCCGAAACCGCGAACCATTTCCAGGGCCACTTCTTCGTCGAGTTTCTTCGGCAGTACTTCAACGGTCAGGCGCTCGGCTTTCTGGGCTGGCGACAGGTCGGCGTACTTCTGGCCGAACAGGAAGATCTGAGCCAGAACCTGGTTGGCGAACGAACCGTCCATGATGCGGCTTGGGTGACCGGTGGCGTTACCCAGGTTAACCAGACGGCCTTCGGCCAGCAGGATCAGGTAGTCGTCGTTCTGAGCGTCGAATGCGCCAGGGCCGGTACGGTGGATCTTGTGAACCTGTGGCTTCACTTCTTCCCATGCCCAGTTCTTGCGCATGAAAGCCGTGTCGATTTCGTTGTCGAAGTGGCCGATGTTGCAGACAACAGCGCGCTTCTTCAGGGCTTTGAGCATGTTTGCGTCGCAAACGTTGACGTTGCCGGTGGTGGTCACGATCAGGTCGATCTTGCCCAGCAGTGCTTTGTCGATGCTTGCTTCAGTACCGTTGTTGATACCGTCGATGAACGGCGAAACCAGCTCGTAACCGTCCATGCAGGCTTGCATGGCGCAGATCGGGTCGACTTCGGAGACTTTAACGATCATGCCTTCCTGACGCAGGGACTGAGCGGAGCCCTTGCCCACGTCACCGTAACCGATGACCAGCGCTTGCTTGCCGGACAACAAGTGGTCAGTGCCGCGCTTGATCGCATCGTTCAGGCTGTGACGGCAGCCGTACTTGTTGTCGTTCTTGCTCTTGGTTACCGAGTCGTTGACGTTGATGGCCGGGATTTTCAGTTCGCCCTTGGCCAGCATGTCCAGCAGGCGGTGAACGCCCGTGGTGGTTTCTTCGGTAACGCCGTGGACGCGGTCCAGGATCGCCGGGTATTTCTTGTGAAGCAGCTCGGTCAGGTCGCCGCCGTCGTCGAGGATCATGTTGGCATCCCAAGGCGCGCCATCCTTGAGGATGGTTTGCTCCAGGCACCACTCGTACTCTTCTTCGGTTTCGCCTTTCCAGGCGAAAACCGGGATACCGGCAGCGGCGATAGCGGCAGCGGCCTGGTCCTGAGTCGAGAAAATGTTGCAGGACGACCAGCGTACTTCGGCACCCAGGGCAACCAGGGTTTCGATCAGCACGGCAGTCTGAATGGTCATGTGAATGCAGCCGAGGATTTTCGCGCCTTTGAGCGGCTGCTCACCGGCGTACTTGCGACGCAGACCCATCAGGGCAGGCATTTCGGATTCGGCGATGATGGTTTCGCGACGGCCCCAGGCAGCCAGGGACATGTCGGCAACTTTGTAATCGTTAAAATCTGCAGGCGTGATAACAGCGCTCATGATGAGCCTCCATTCGTAATGTATGCGAATGGGCGCCGTTGTGCGTTTAGTGTCTGACCGATAACGGTCAAGCAACGCCCCATCCGAGCCTGACAGGTCGAACCTGCTGCAGCGCCCCTCGGACAGGTGGCGGGAAAACGGTAGCAATGGAACGTTACCGTTTTGAAACGGTGGCGATTATAGCCGTGTGAGCGATACTTCCAAAGCGTTTCTGTCGGTCAATGTCTGAACGGTAATCGAGACCATAGTCGATGCTTGATAGAGCTCCAGGTCGGGCTCTGCCATGATGCCCACCATCATTCGGCAAGACGCTCAGGAGTGAATATGAATTTCCACACCCGCAAATGGGTAAAACCCGAAGACCTCAACCCCAACGGCACGCTGTTCGGCGGCAGCCTGTTGCGCTGGCTCGACGAAGAAGCGGCGATCTACGCCATCGTCCAGCTGGGCAATCAGCGTGTGGTCACCAAGTACATTTCCGAAATCAACTTCGTCAGCGCCTCGCGCCAGGGCGACATCATTGAACTGGGCATCACCGCCACCGAGTTCGGTCGCACCTCCATTACCCTGAAGTGCGAAGTGCGTAACAAGATCACCCGCAAAAGCATCCTGACGGTGGACAAGATTGTTTTCGTCAACCTGGGTGAAGACGGCTTGCCTGCACCGCATGGCCGGACCGAGATCACGTACGTCAAGGACCAGTTCAAGGATGACGTCGCCAGCGAGTAATGCGAGCGAGTAGGAGCTGCCGATGGCTGCGATCTTTTGACCTTGATCCTGGCGACGTCACTGTCCGCTGAAAATCAGGATCAAAAGATCGCAGCCTTCGGCAGCTCCTACAGAACGGACCCTGCCCCCGCGTGTCGTACCTACATGACACACCACTGGTTCCGGAGCTCTATGGACACGCCAAAAGACGGTAAGACCCCGAACCTCTCGCCTGAAGAACAGCACGACGTCGAAAAGAACCAGCCGCCGCGAGCGGCCGTGCTGCACGAAATCATCCGCACCCAGGGCGATCAGGAACTCGAACGCAGTGTCGCCGCCTTGTGGTGGTCGGCGTTGGCCGCCGGCCTGACCATGGGCTTGTCGCTGATGGCCATGGGGCTGCTCAATTCCCGTCTGCCGGACGGCGAAGGCTTCAAGGTGATCGCCAGTTTCGGTTACTGCGCAGGCTTTCTCGCGGTGATCCTCGCCCGTCAGCAGTTGTTCACCGAGAACACTTTGACGGCTGTGCTGCCGATCATGACCAAACCCACACTGAACAATTTCGGTCGACTGTTACGCCTGTGGTCGGTGGTGCTGGTGGGCAACCTCTGCGGCACGTTGCTGGTGGCGTATGTGATGCTGAATCTGCCGATTTTCGACAGCAAGACCGACCTGGCCTTCCTCGATATCGGGCGCAAGATCATGGAGAACGATGCCGGCCAGATGTTCGCCAAAGGCATTGTGTCGGGCTGGATGATCGCCACCATGGTCTGGATGATTCCGTCCATGGAGAGCGCGAAGATGTGGATCATCATCCTCATCACCTACCTCATGGCGCTGGGGGATTTCACCCACATCGTGGTCGGGTCCGCCGAGGTCTCGTATCTGGTGTTTGCCGGCGAGTTGCCGTGGAAGGATTTCTGGCTGGTGTTCGCAGGGCCGACGCTGGCGGGGAACATCATCGGGGGCAGCTTCATCTTCGCGCTGATCAGCCATGCGCAGATCCGTAGCGAAAGCGGCCCGCCGAAGAAGTCTGCGGATCAAGGCCTGGAGCCCGACCCGCAGAAGACCAAAAAGTAATCAGTGATGATCGGCGTGTGCCGCTGGCGCAGGCTCGTCCTTGGTCACGTGCTTGACCAGTTTGCCAATGCTCAAACCCTGCAGCAGGATCGACGACAGCACCACGATGTAGGTGATGCTCAGCAGCAAGTCACGCTCCGGGCCCAGCGGCAGGGCCAAGGCCAGTGCCACCGAGACACCTCCGCGCAAACCGCCCCAGGTCAGAATCCGGATCGTCCCGCGCGGGACCGTACGCCAGCGCCGCAACAGTACGATGGCCGGTGCCACCGTCAGCAGGCGCGAAAGCAGAATCGCCAGCGCCAGAAAACTCGCCGCCAGCACGTGCAACCAGTTGAACGGCAGCAGCAACAACTCCATGCCGATCAGCGCGAATAGCAGCGCGTTGAGCATGTCATCGAGCAATTCCCAGAAACCGTCCAGGTACTTGCGGGTCATGTCGTTCATCGCCAGATTGCGGCCCAGGTTGCCGATGATCAGGCCGGCGACCACCATCGCGATCGGAGCGGAGACGTGCAGTTCCGACGCCATGGCCGAGCCGCCGATCACCAGTGCCAGGGTCAGCATCACCTCGATCTGATGCTGCTCGATGCTCTTGATCATCAGGTACACCAGGTAACCGATCAGCCCACCAAACAGCACACCGCCAATCGCCTCGTGGGCGAACAGCATGGCCGTGGCGCCAATGGTCGGGGTTTCGCCGAGTTGCGCGATGCCCAGCAACACGGTGAACACCACCACGGCGGTGCCATCGTTGAACAGCGACTCGCCGACGATGGTAGTTTTCAGGGGCTTGGACGCGTTGGCGGTCCGCAGCACCCCGAGGACTGCGATTGGGTCTGTCGGGGAGATCAGCGCGCCGAACAGCAGGCAATACAAGAAGCTCACGTGCCAGCCGAACAGGGCAAAAATGTAATAGGCGAGGCTACCGATCACGGCGGTGGCGATCAACACGCCGAAGGTCGCCAACAAACCGATGGGCCAGCGATAGTTGCGCAGGTCATTCAGGTTGACGTGCAGCGCGCCGGCGAACAGCAGGAAGGACAGCATCCAGTTCATCAGCAGGTCGCCGAAGTCGATCTGACCGATCAGCTGTTGCACACGTTCTTCGAGACCGGGGTAGCCGATGAAACTCAAACCTTGCAGCAGCAGGGAAAACATCAGCGCGGTGACCATGACGCCGATGGTCGGGGGCAGGCCGATGAAGCGAAAGTTCACGTAGGTGAGGAGCGTGGTGAGGCAGATAAACGCAGCGACAAGTTCAAGCATCCGGGGTCCTTGGATGGGAGGTAGTAGATAGAGACTGGGTATTCGGCAGGTTCACCGCGTCAGCTTCATCGCGAGCAAGCTCGCTCCCACAGGGATATACGCTGTCCGTGTGGGAACGGGCTTGCTCGCGAATGCAATGTCATGGGCGATGCAGTTATTCAGCCGGACACATTGACCGCAGCAACACCGCGACGTTGCAGATAGATGTAGAAAAGCGCCGTCAGCACTGTCAAGCCGCTGACCAGCGCGCCGGTCCACGGCAAGTCCGCCAGATCCGCACCACTGGCGACGACCAGGCCACCAATCCACGCACCGGCTGCGTTGCCGAGGTTGAATGCGCTCTGGTTCAACGTTGAACCCAGGTTTGGCGCTTCATGGGCCTGATCGATGATCAGCAATTGCAAAATCGGACACAGGGCAAAGGCGAAGATGCCCCACAACACCAGCGTAATCGCTGCCGGGATCACCGAGTGACTGGTCTGTGAGAACGCGGCCAGCACGACCAGCACGGCCAGCGCCATGCCCACCAGCGACGGCAGCAATCGACTGTCAGCCAAACGACCGCCGAGCATGCTGCCCGCGGTCAAGCCCACGCCAAATAACAACAACATGATGGTCACGCCATGCGGGCTGACGCCGGTGATGTCCTGCAGGATTGGCGCGATATAGGTGAATACGCTGAACAGGCTGGTCGACGCCAGCACGCTCATGCCCAGCGCCAACAACACGTTGACCTTGCCCAGCACTTTGAACTCGCTGGCGAGGTTGGCCTTGTCCATGGTGATGTCCTTCGGCAACCAGACCCACTGCGCGATCGCGGCAATCACGCCGATTACCGACACCGCCCAGAACGTCGAGCGCCAGCCGGCGTATTGCCCGAGTGCAGTGCCCAATGGCACGCCCAGCACATTGGCTAGCGTCAGGCCGGTGAACATCATCGCAATCGCTTGGGCGCGTTTGTTCGGGGCCACCAAACCGGCGGCAACCACCGAACCGATGCCGAAGAACGCGCCGTGGCAGAGCGCGGTGACCACTCGTGCGGCCATCAGCGTGGCGTAGTTCGGCGCCAGGGCGCAAAGAATGTTGCCGAGGATGAACATCAGGGTCATGCCCAGCAGCGTGGCTTTGCGCGGCATGTTGGCGGTGCCGATCGCAAGGATCGGCGCACCGAAGACCACGCCGAGGGCGTAGCCGGTGATCAGCAGGCCGGCGTGGGGGATGCTCACAGCGAGGTCGCGGGCGACGTCGGGCAGCAAACCCATGATGACGAATTCAGTGGTGCCGATGCCGAACGCGGCAACGGCGAGGGCAAGCAAGGCGAGTGGCATGCGCAAGGTCTCTGTCGGTAGTCTTGACGCTCTGATCAGGCATACGCATGCCGACGCCCGTTCTCGACGAGAGCGGACGGTGGCAGAAATTATTGGAATTAGTCTGTGCGCAACTGAGTGCGGCGTGGTCGCTTGCAGTATAAACAGCTGCTGACATATGGCGAATCAATTCTCGGGCCGGTCAATGTAGGAGCTGCCAAAGGCTGTGATCTTTTGATGTTGATTTTTTAAGATCAAAAGATCGCAGCCTTCGGCAGCTCCTACAGGGGGGCGTGGACAAAATAAGGAGTGTGCCGTGCTTGCAACAGCACTGGTGTTAGTGGCGGCGCTGTTGCACGCGGCGTGGAATACCCTGATCAAATTCAGTGCGGAACGGCTGCTGGTGGTGGCCTGCATGGACAGCGTTGCAATGCTGTTTGTCGCACTGATGTTGCCGTTCGTGGCGTTGCCACCCCTGGGCATCTGGCCATGGATTCTGGCGTCGGCGGCGTTTGAATTGCTCTATCGCTATTTGCTGATCCAGGCCTATCGGGTCGGTGATCTGGGGCTGGTCTATCCGCTGATGCGTGGTTTGTCGCCGCTGGTGGTGCTGGCACTGACGCTGATTTTTGCCGGCGAAGTGCTGACGAACCAGCAGATCTTCGGGATTCTGCTGATCCCGTTCGGCATGCTGTGCCTGCTCTGGCAGGGCGGCGGCGGTGCGCGATTGCCGTGGTCGATGCTGCCGGTGGTGGCGTTGATCGGCCTGTGCATCGGCTGCTACACCTTCATCGATGGCCAGGCGTTGCGGCGCTGGTCGCATCCGCTGGATTACCTGGTGTGGGTTACGTTGCTCAGCGCCTGGCCGTTCCCGTTACTGGCACTGGTGCGTAAGCGACCGGCCTTCATGTTGTTCTGGCAGGAACAGTGGCGACTGGGGTTGGCGGTCGGGTTTTGCGTGTTGTTCAGCTACGCTCTGGTGCTGTGGGCCATGCAACTGGGCTCGATTGCCGAGGCGGCAGCCTTGCGCGAGATCAGCGTGATTCTGGTGGTGCTGTTCGGCATGCGTTACCTGAAAGAACCTTTCGGCAGGCCGCGGCTCTTAGCCTGTGGACTGGTGCTGATCGGCATGCTGGTGATGAAGTTTTGACTGGAACTCGACTCTTGAAACTTGAAGAAGGGATTGCGTTATGACGGTTGCTCTGTGGTGCATTTTGATCGCGATTTTCCTGCCCTATATCTGCACGACCATCGCCAGGGTCAGTGGCGGGTTCAGGCCGAAAGACAACCATGACCCCCGTGACTTTCTCGAGTCACTGAATGGTTTTGGCCGACGCGCGTATGCGGCGCATCTCAACAGTTTTGAAGTGACTCCCGCGTTCGCGGCGGCGGTGATCGTTGCGCACCTGGCCGGCAATGCCGAATTGGTGACGATCAATGTGCTGGCGGTGTTGTTCATCACCAGTCGGCTGCTGTACATCATTTGCTACTTGGCGGATTGGGCGATTTTGCGGTCGCTGATGTGGTTGGTAGGGCTGGGGTTGATCGTCAGTTTCTTTGTAGTGTCTGTTTAAAAGTCGGTGTTTTTGCCGTCCTCATCGCGAGCAAGCTCGCTCCCACACTGGACTGTGTTCGGTCACACACTTTGTATTCACCGAAGATCCACTGTGGGAGCGAGCTTGCTCGCGATGGCTATCTAACTGCCCATGCAGATCTCAAGGTTTAGTGTTCGCCGCATCAGCCACCTGAGGCACCTGTGGCAGGGCTGCGCCTTTAGGCCAGAGCATCCAGATCTGTCCCTGCTGTTTCATGTCGCCGGCCAATTGCCCGGCCGCCTCGCCAGTGCCCCAGAACAGGTCTGCACGGACTTCGCCGGCAATTGCGCCGCCGGTGTCCTGAGCGGCAACCGGGCGTACCAGTGCGGTGCCGTCCGGTTTAGTGGTCGATAACCACAGCAGACTGCCCAGCGGAATCACTTTGCGATCCACCGCCGCGCTGTAGCCGGCGGTCAGCGGTACGTTCAGCGAGCCGCGAGGTCCTTCGTTGCTGTCCGGGTTGCGGGTGAAGAATACGTAGCTGGGGTTGCTGCCCAGCAGTTCAGGAATGCGCGTCGGATTGGCCTTGGCCCAATTGCTGATGGCGCCCATGGTCACTTCTTCTTTTTTCAGCTCACCCTGGTCCACCAGCCAGCGGCCGATCGGTCGATACGGGTGACCGTTCTGGTCGGCATACGCAATGCGCAACTGGCGGCCATCATCGAGCTGGATACGACCCGAGCCCTGGATTTGCAGAAATTGCAGGTTCATCGGGTCGGTCAGCCAGGCAACAACCGGTGCCTTGACCCCTTTGGTTTCAATCGTGGCCGCATCGTCGTAAGGCTTGAGCACGCGACCTTCGAGTCGTCCGCGCAGACGTTTGCCTTTGAGTTCCGGGTAGATGCTGTCCAGAGAGACGATGATCATGTCCTCAGGCACACCGTACACCGGGATGTTCGCCACTTGGGTTTGGGTCAGGCTGCCGGGGTAGACCGGCTCGTAATAGCCGGTGATCAAGCCGTTGGGGTTGTCATTGGCGGCGCGCAGGCCGTAGACGTCGAGGTTCTGCTTGAGGAAGCCACGAATGTCGCCGGCGGTTTGCGGCACGTTGGCGGCAGCCGCACATGTCGAGCCCCACACCGGGTCGGCTTTGAGTCGGGTGCAGGCACTGCGCCACGAGCCGAAGCCGGCGATCAGGTCGTTGTCGGACACCGTCGGAAGTGCTTCCCACGTGGCGCTGGAGTAGGTCGCCAGGGCGTGGGTTTGCGGTTTGTTGTTGTCGCCACCGGTGCAGCCCGCAAGCACGGCCACCATCGGAAGGGTCCAGGCGAGGTTGTGACGCCATGCCTTGAAACGGCTGTTCATGGAGTAATTCCTTTGTCGGTTGCCTGAGTGCTCCATGCGCTCAAACAACCCGTATTGATAATAGGGCTATTGGTCTTTGCCGATGACGCGAGGATACTGGCCGCCGTTTCCCGTGACCTGAAGCCACCATGACTCTTAAAAGACTTTCTGTTGTATTGCTGGCCTGCCTGGCGTTGTCCGCCTGCGGTGGTGTCGACCCCAACTCGCCGCTGGGCCAGCGCAAGGCAATCTTCAAGCAAATGCTCAAGACCGGCGAAGACCTGGGCGGCATGTTGCGTGGTCGCATCCCGTTTGACGGTCCGAAATTCGCTGACGGTGCCGTGAAGCTCGATGCGTTGTCCCGTGAGCCCTGGAAACATTTTCCGCAGGTGCGCGAAGAAGATCACACCAGCGCCAAGAGCGATGTCTGGCAGAAACAGGAACACTTCCAGGACATGGCCCGCACCCTTGAACTCGCCACCGGTGAATTGGTGACTGCCAGCAAGGTTCAGCCTTACAAGGCCAGTAACCTGGGGCCGGCGGTGCAGAAGGTCGAAGATGCCTGCAGTGCGTGCCATAAAGAGTTTCGGGATCATTGATTCTTGGTGTTTTCGATGGCGTCTTCGCGAGCAGGCTCGCTCCCACATTTGGAATGCATTCCCCTGTGGGAGCGNNGCGAGCCTGCTCGCGAAGACTGCCTTAAGGCCAACACAAATCTCTGACCTTTACCCTTTCTTACTTATCCAGCTCATCGAGTGCGTCCTGCAGTTCCTTGCGGGACTCGGCGAGTTTGTCTTTGCGCTTGTTGATCTTCTCGGCGTCGCCTTTCTTCATGGCCTTGTCGAGGTCAGCCTGACGCTTGCTGACTTCGTGCTTGGCGTCGAGCACCTTGTTCTCCCGTTCTTTCTTCAGGGAAGCATCGGTGCAATGAGCAGTGACTTCGCTCAGGGCCGTTTCAAGGCCTGCCTGCTGATCGGCGTTGCCGTGAGACTTGGCCAGTTCAATCTGATTGATGATGCCCTGCTTCTTTGCGGCGCAGCCGGTCAGGCCCGGAGCTTCTTCGGCGGCCATCAGCGGAGCGGCCAGCACGCTGCAAAGGGTCAACAGGGCGAGCGGTGAAAGAAGTTTCATAAAAGCTCCATGTGAAAAAGCGATCGGATCGATGTGGCGACGGGGTGTTTGAGCCCGGCGGCACCATTGGGTTCCCGGGTTGGCGGGCATCGCCGGCCGCTAAAAACCGTCAATCCCCGCAAGACGTAATGTTTCACTCAAGGCCAGGACCTGCGGGTCGCGGAAAAATGCGCTCAATTGCGCTGCGCGTCCCGGGCCGATGCCGGCTTCTGCCTGCCATTGTTCGGTGTTTCGTTGTGCCAGCTCTTGCCATGAATCGGCAAGCCGTGCCTGGCCGGTCGGCGGTAAACCCAGGGCTTTGAGCCAGCGAGCGAAAGGGCGTTGTCGGGCACTGTTGAAACTGTTCAACAGACGAGCGCTGCTGCGTTCGCCGAAGCCGTTAATGTTAGCAAGCTCTTGAGCATCGAGGGTCAACCAATCCAGCAGGCCATTCAGACGGCCTGTTTCGAAAAGTTTCTCCCACGTGCCAGGACCGACATGCGGCAACGCCAGTCCCTGCTTGCCACTGAGCCAGGTCAGTCGGGCGAGGAATTGGCTTTCGCACCTCGGTGTCGGCTGCCAACAACTCAAATGATGAAAGTCCTCCGCCAGCGGTACGCTCAATTCAGCGCGTTGGGTGCTGCGCAGCATGACACCGTCAAGCCTGGGAATGGTCAGGCCTGCCAGGCTGATGGCGACCTGATCTCCGGGCCGGATATCAAGTGCTTCCCAGCGTTGCAGTGAGCTCACACTGACTCGCTTGATCTGCCGGTCATCGAGCATCACCGGTGTCAATTCCAGTACAGGGGTGATCCGTCCGGTCCGTCCAATCTTGAAGTGGACCTTGCGCACCTCGGCCAAGGCCTGGGCAAAAGGGTATTTCCAGGCGACGCTCCAATAAGGCGGTTTAGCCTGCCAGCGCTCGGCGAATGGGCGCTGATCCTGGCGCAGGACGATGCCATCACTGGTGAAGGGCAGGGGCGAGCGATACCAGTGATCGCGCCAGCGTTCAGCGTCGGCAAATACCTTGATCGAGTGACTGTAAGGTGCGGTGCTCGGGAAGCCCAACTCATCCAGGGCCGCGACGCGGGCGGGCAAACTGGCCGGGCCCAGGGGCCAGTCCCAGACAAACAGGCCGATCCCGGCGGCTTGCTCAGTGCTTAACTTTTTGCGGGTCATCAAACCGGCCACTGTGGCGCGTGCATTGAGGCTGCCGGCGCGGGCCTGTACGTGGTCGGTCAGGCGCCAATAGAGTTCACCTTGCAGCAGCAGGTCCAGTGGCTGCGGCAATTGTTGGGGGATGGCGGCGATCCGGCGCGCCGAAGCCGTCCAGTCCTGGCCATTTATTCCGTCACCGCGGCTGATTGCCTGAGTCAGCAGACCTTTGCGGTAGATCAGCGTCACCGCCACGCCGTCGATCTTGGGCTGAATCCAGACATCGCTCCGTCCTTTTAGCCAGGCGTCGACGGCGCGACCATCGCGGAGTTTTTCCAGGCCCGTGTGGGCGATGGGATGAGGCATCGTGCCGCCCGCAGTACGTAGCGGTTCCGCGGATTGGTTCAGGTCGAAACACGTGCGCCATTCGGTCAGTCGTGCACGGGACTGATCATAGAGTTCATCGGCGACCAATGAGCGGCCGCCCCGGTGATAGCTGTCGTCCCATGAGTCGATTTGCTGTTGAACAGTGTTGATCTCGGCCAGGGCACGAGCGTGCGGCCAGTCGGGGCACTCGGCAGCGTTTGAACTCAAGCAAAGAAATGTCAGGAAAAAACAGAAAAACAGGCGCAGAAGCATCGTGAGCATCCTTGCTCAGGGAGAATGCTTTCAAGGCTAGTCAGCTTTCGGGCGTCGGTAGCGAGGATGTTTTTCGGTGTGTTTCGAGAGGCAGGAAGATCAAGAGATCGCAGCCTCGTTTCACTCGACAGCTCCTACACAAATCCCTGTAGGAGCTGTCGAGAGAAACGAGGCTGCGATCTTTCGATTTTCGCGCAATAAAAAGCCCCGCACAGCGAACCGTGCAGGGCTTTTGGTTCCGCCGGGGAAGTCTTACAGGCCGGCAGCAGCGCGCAAGGAGTCGGCGCGGTCGGTCTTTTCCCAGGTGAAAGTGGTGAAAGTGTCATCGCCCACAGTCTTGGTTGCCGGGGTGCGACCGAAGTGGCCGTACGCAGCGGTTTCCTGGTACATCGGGTGCAGCAGGTCGAGCATGGTGGTGATTGCGTATGGACGCAGGTCGAACACTTCGCGAACCAGTTTGACGATTTTGTCGTCGCTGATCTTGCCAGTGCCGAAGGTGTTCAACGAGATCGACGTCGGCTGAGCAACACCAATCGCGTAGGAAACCTGAATCTCGCAACGCTCGGCCAGGCCGGCCGCCACGATGTTTTTAGCCACGTAACGACCCGCGTAGGCGGCCGAGCGGTCAACCTTCGATGGATCTTTACCGGAGAACGCGCCGCCGCCGTGACGGGCCATGCCGCCGTAGCTGTCAACGATGATCTTGCGACCGGTCAGACCGCAGTCGCCTACCGGGCCGCCGATGATGAACTGGCCAGTCGGGTTGATGTGGAACTGGGTGTCTTTGGAGAGCAGTTCGGCAGGCAGTACGTGCTTGACGATCAGTTCCATCACGCCTTCGCGCAAGTCTTTGTAGGACACATCCGGGTTGTGCTGAGTCGACAGTACAACGGCGTCGATACCGACAACCTTGCCGCCTTCGTAACGGCAAGTCACTTGCGATTTGGCATCCGGGCGCAGCCAAGGCAGCAGGCCGGATTTACGGGCTTCGGCCTGACGCTGAACCAGCTGGTGCGAGAAGGTGATCGGTGCTGGCATCAGCACGTCGGTTTCGTTGCTGGCATAGCCGAACATCAGGCCCTGATCGCCGGCGCCTTGATCTTCAGGCTTGGCACGGTCGACACCCTGGTTGATGTCAGGGGACTGCTTGCCAATGATGTTCATTACGCCGCACGTGGCGCCGTCGAAGCCGACATCGGAACTGTTGTAGCCGATGTCCAGAATCACGTTACGCACGATCTCTTCCAGGTCGACCCAGGCCGACGTGGTGACTTCACCTGCGATGATTGCAACGCCGGTTTTTACCAGGGTCTCGACCGCGACACGGGCGAATTTGTCTTCAGCAATGATGGCGTCCAGCACCGCATCGGAAATCTGGTCGGCGATTTTGTCCGGATGTCCTTCGGACACGGACTCGGAGGTGAAGAGGGAGTATTCGCTCATCTCGATTTTTTCCTGAATTTACCGATGGTGAGTGTCGCCAGCCGGTCGCTGAAAATGGCGGACCTGGATCTGGAAACCATTACGTAAGCCTACATAGAGGCTTTCCCCGGGAGCGAGTCCCGCAGCGGTGGCCCAACGGGCCAAATCGTCCTGTTCAAACCCCAACCATAGATCACCGCAGGCCTCCCTGGCCCAACTCTGGTTGTGGCTACATAACTCTGTCACGAGCAGGCTACCGCCCGGTTGCAGCAAGTTGGCCATGTGCTTGAGTGCTTCGGCCGGCGCGGCGAAATGGTGCAGCACCATGTTCAGTACAACGCAGTCAGCCTTGAGGCGGACACCGTTCAATGCATCGGCCAATTGAAGGCTGACGTTAGCCAGCGTTTCACGTTCGCAAACCTGGCGCGCCAGTTCGAGCATCGCCGGGCTGTTGTCCAGCGCCGTGACCTGTGTAAAGCGGCGCGCCAGTTCCGGCAGGAATGCGCCATCTCCGGGGCCGACTTCGATGGCCGTGGCGCCTTCGCTGAAACTCAGCTTGTCGAGCAATGCCACTACGCTTTCGCGGTATTGCGGCAGACCGGCGATCAAGTCTTGCTGGGCACGAAACTTCTCCGCGACCCGTGAGAAAAAGTCTTGGCTGGCCGCCGCTCGTTGCCCATGGACCTGACCGATCCGCGACTGCACATCGGCAGGCAGGGTCAGGTTGTCCACTTCTTCCAGTAGCGCGGCATGCAGCTTGCCACCCGGCAGGTCGGTGTGGGGCAGGGCGCGACGGTAGAAAATCGCGTTGCCTTCACGGCGCGTCGCCACCAGTTCGGCCTGGGCCAATACCTTGAGGTGATGACTCATGCCGGACTGGCCGATGCCAAAGATCTGCGCCAGCTCCAGTACGCCAAACGAATCGTTGGCCAGCGCGCGCAATACATTCAGCCGCAGAGGATCGCCGCCGGCCTTGCACAGGGCCGCCAGCTCATCGCAATCGTCATGTCGAATGGAAGGCGCACGTAAACTCATAAGGCCAGCAGTCTAGTGACGGTCAGAAAACACCGCAAGAGCAATATCAAAAAGTTTTGATATTGCTCGATAGATGGCACTTCTCGGGGAATGGGTCACTCTACAAATCGTCAGCGGAAAGGTTTCACCAGGCAAATGCGACTTTATCCGCCGGAAAAACGCCTTCAGATGACTATCTGTCATTGCCCCGAGGCGGGTGGGTGAGGGAAAATGCTCGCCTTTTTTCCGTTTCGTTTTATTCACTCTCGATTCAATATCCGCAGGAGAACAGCGATGCCCAGCCGTCGTGAGCGTGCCAACGCCATTCGTGCCCTCAGCATGGATGCCGTGCAAAAAGCCAACAGCGGCCATCCCGGTGCCCCTATGGGTATGGCGGATATCGCCGAAGTACTTTGGCGTGACTACCTGAAGCACAACCCGAGCAATCCATCGTTCGCCGACCGTGACCGCTTCGTGCTGTCCAACGGTCACGGCTCGATGCTGATCTACTCGCTGCTGCACCTGACCGGCTACGACCTGTCGATCGATGACCTGAAGAACTTCCGCCAGCTGCACAGCCGCACCCCGGGTCACCCGGAATTGGGCTACACCCCAGGCGTTGAAACCACCACCGGTCCACTGGGCCAAGGCCTGGCCAACGCCGTTGGTTTTGCCCTGGCAGAAAAAGTCCTGGCGGCGCAGTTCAACCGTCCGGGCCACAATGTTGTTGACCACCACACCTACGTGTTCCTGGGTGATGGCTGCATGATGGAAGGCATTTCCCACGAAGTCGGCTCCCTGGCCGGTACTTTGGGCCTGGGCAAACTGATTGCCTTCTACGACGACAACGGCATCTCCATCGACGGCGAAGTCGAAGGCTGGTTCACCGATGACACCCCTAAGCGTTTCGAAGCCTACAACTGGCAGGTGATCCGCAACGTCGACGGTCACGACCCTGAAGAGATCAAGATCGCGATCGAAACCGCGCGCAAAAGCGAGCAGCCGACGCTGATCTGCTGCAAGACCACCATCGGTTTCGGTTCGCCGAACAAGCAAGGTAAAGAAGACTGCCATGGCGCCCCATTGGGTGACGCGGAAATCGCTCTGACCCGCGCTGCGCTGAAATGGAACCACGGTCCGTTCGAAATCCCGGCCAACATTTACGCCGAGTGGGACGCCAAGGAATCTGGTCGCGCGGCCGAAGCCGAATGGGATCAGCGTTTCGCTGCCTACTCCGCTGCCTTCCCTGAGTTGGCCAACGAGCTGATTCGTCGTCTGAGTGGCGACCTGCCGGAAGACTTCGCTGAAAAAGCCTCTGCTTATATTGCTGAAGTCGCTGCCAAAGGCGAAACCATCGCCAGCCGTAAAGCCAGCCAGAACGCATTGAATGCCTACGGCCCTCTGCTGCCTGAGCTGCTGGGCGGCTCCGCTGACCTGGCCGGTTCCAACCTGACCCTGTGGAAAGGTTGCAAAGGTGTGACGGCTGAAGACGCCAGCGGCAACTACATGTACTACGGCGTTCGCGAGTTCGGCATGAGCGCGATCATGAACGGTGTGGCCTTGCATGGCGGTCTGGTGCCTTACGGCGCGACCTTCCTGATGTTCATGGAATATGCCCGCAACGCCGTGCGCATGGCCTCGCTGATGAAGCAGCGTGTCGTGTTCGTCTACACCCACGACTCCATCGGTCTGGGCGAAGACGGTCCGACTCACCAGCCGATCGAGCAACTGACCAGCCTGCGCAGCACGCCGAACCTCGACACCTGGCGCCCAGCCGATGCCGTTGAATCGGCGGTGTGCTGGAAACTGGCTCTGGAGCGCAAGGACGGCCCTTCGGCGCTGATCTTCTCGCGTCAGAACCTGCAGCACCAAACCCGTAATGCGTTCCAGATCGCCGACATCGCGCGTGGCGGTTACGTGTTGAAGGACTGCGACGGCGAGCCTGAGTTGATCCTGATCTCCACCGGTTCCGAAGTCGCTCTGGCGGTTCAGGCCTACGACAAGCTGACTGAACAAGGTCGCAAGGTGCGTGTTGTTTCGATGCCTTGCACTAGCGTGTTCGATGCTCAGGACGCCGGTTACAAGCAAGCGGTTCTGCCGTTGCAGGTCAGCGCCCGTATCGCCATCGAAGCCGCGCACGCGGACTATTGGTACAAGTACGTGGGCCTGGAAGGCCGCGTGATCGGCATGACCACCTACGGCGAGTCGGCGCCTGCGCCTGCCTTGTTCGAAGAATTCGGCTTCACCCTGGAAAACATCCTGGGTCAGGCTGAAGAGCTGCTGGAAGACTAAACACAACGCGGCGGTTTTATGACCGCCGCGGTCCCTGTAGGAGCTGTCGAGTGAAACGAGGCTGCGATCTTTTGATCTTGTTTTTTTAAGATCAGGATCAAAAGATCGCAGCCTCGTTTCACTCGACAGCTCCTACGGGGGGATTGTGTTGTTAACGAGAATTCGTCTGCCTGCGTCTATCGAGAACCCCATGCCTCAACCGCGTCCTTACAAAGTTGCACTCAACGGCTACGGCCGGATTGGTCGTTGCGTCTTGCGTGCGTTGTTTGAGCGAGGCGATAAGGCCGGGTTTGAAATTGTTGCGATCAACGATCTGGCGGACATGGCCAGCATCGAATACCTGACACGCTTCGACTCCACTCACGGGCGTTTTCCCGGGGAAGTGAAGGTCGACGGCGATTGTCTGCATATTAATGGCGACTGCGTGAAGGTCCTGCGCAGTGCCACCCCCGAAGGCATCGATTGGGCGTCACTGGGCGTCGATCTGGTACTGGAGTGCTCCGGCGCTTACCACACTCGTGAAGACGGCCAGCGTTTCCTCGACGCCGGTGCGCCGCGCGTGCTGTTTTCCCAGCCGATGGCCAGCGAAGCGGATGTCGACGCCACCATCGTCTACGGCGTGAACCAGGATTGCCTGACCGGTGATGAGTTGCTGGTGTCCAACGCGTCCTGCACCACCAACTGCGGCGTGCCGCTGTTGCGCCTGCTGGATCAGGCCATTGGTCTGGAATACGTGTCGATCACCACCATTCACTCGGCGATGAACGATCAGCCGGTGATCGATGCCTATCATCACGAAGACTTGCGGCGCACCCGTTCGGCGTTTCAGTCGGTGATTCCGGTGTCCACTGGTCTGGCGCGCGGCATCGAACGCCTGTTACCGGAACTTGCCGGGAGAATTCAGGCCAAAGCCGTGCGGGTGCCGACGGTTAACGTGTCTTGCCTCGACATTACGATGCAGACCGTGAGCGATACCGACGCCACCGAGGTCAACCGGATTTTGCGCGAGGCCGCCACCAGCGGCCCGCTCAAGGGTCTTCTGGCCTATACCGAGTTGCCTCACGCCAGTTGTGATTTCAACCATGACCCACATTCGGCCATCGTCGATGCCAGTCAGACCCGAGTTTCCGGCCCACGGCTGGTGAACATCCTGGCCTGGTTCGACAACGAATGGGGTTTTGCCAACCGAATGCTGGACGTTGCAGAACACTATCTGCAAGCAGCTGCCTCTCCAAAACAGTAGGAAATGCGACCCATGACCGTGTTGAAGATGACCGACCTCGATCTGCAAGGTAAGCGCGTACTGATCCGCGAAGACCTCAACGTCCCAGTCAAGGACGGTGTTGTCACCAGCGATGCGCGAATCCTGGCCTCGCTGCCGACCATCAAGCTGGCCCTGGAAAAAGGCGCGGCCGTAATGGTCTGCTCGCACCTTGGCCGTCCGACCGAAGGCGAGTTCTCGGCCGAGAACAGCCTCAAGCCAGTTGCTGACTACCTGAGCAAGGCTCTGGGGCGTGAAGTGCCGCTGGTGGCCGATTACCTGGGCGGCGTTGACGTGAAGGCCGGCGACATCGTGCTGTTCGAAAACGTGCGCTTCAACAAAGGCGAGAAAAAGAACGCTGACGAACTGGCCCAGCAATACGCCGCCCTGTGCGACGTGTTCGTGATGGATGCCTTCGGCACCGCTCACCGCGCCGAGGGTTCGACCCATGGCGTGGCCAAGTTCGCCAAAGTCGCGGCCGCTGGCCCGTTGCTGGCTGCCGAACTGGACGCACTGGGCAAAGCCCTCGGCGCCCCGGCCCAGCCTATGGCTGCAATCGTTGCCGGCTCCAAGGTGTCGACCAAACTCGACGTGCTGAACAGCCTGAGCCAGATCTGCAACCAGCTGATCGTCGGCGGCGGCATTGCCAACACCTTCCTGGCCGCTGCCGGTCACCCGGTCGGCAAGTCCCTGTACGAGCCGGATCTGCTGGACACCGCTCGCGCCATCGCCGCCAAGGTCAGCGTGCCGCTGCCGGTCGACGTCGTGGTTGCCAAGGAATTCGCTGAAAGCGCAACCGCGACCGTCAAGCTGATCGCTGATGTGGCCGCAGACGACATGATCCTGGACATCGGCCCACAGACTGCGGCGAATTTCGCCGAGCTGCTGAAGTCGTCCAAGACCATCCTGTGGAACGGCCCGGTAGGCGTGTTCGAATTCGACCAGTTCGGTAATGGCACCAAAGTCCTGGCCCAGGCCATCGCCGAAAGCTCGGCATTCTCCATCGCTGGCGGCGGTGACACCCTGGCCGCCATCGATAAATATGGCGTTGCCGATCAGATCTCCTACATTTCTACCGGTGGCGGCGCGTTCCTCGAATTCGTCGAAGGCAAGGTGCTGCCAGCCGTTGAAGTCCTGGAAAGCCGGGCCAAGGCCTGAGGCCGCCCATTTGACCAGGCAAAGGAGTGTTCCGATGGTCAAAACATTAGCGCTGTTGATTATCGCGGGGTCGCTGGCCGCTTGCGGGAGTAACCCGAAAGCCACGCCGGTACCCGAGACGCCTGAACAGGACAAAGGCTGCTACCAGGCCGACTGGCAGGCCGAAACCAACCCGGTGATCAACAAGCGTTCCGGGCCTGATGGCCTGGACAAATACGAGACACAGACCCCGGCCAAGGAACATGGTTGCCCTTGACGGGTCTGACACTTTACTCAGGGCTGGCGGCGTGCGTCGTCAGTCGAGGAACATGGATGAAAGGTTTTATCGCCGTTGCGGCGCTGGCTCTGCTGGCAGGTTGCGCTAATTTGAACCTGTTCAAGCCTGCCGAATCGACGGACAACTGGACCACCTGGACCTGCGACAGTCAGGCCAGAGTGCTCTGGCGCTACACCGACGAAAGCCGCAAGGAAGTCGACGTTCGCCTGGGCGGTGCCGATCAGGTCTACCGCTTGAAGCATGAGCCGGGCGCCGAAGGTTCGCTGTACAGCAACGACATGCTGGCGTTTCACATAAAAGGTGAGGAAGGCCTGGTGTACTGGGTCGCCACCAATGATTTGATCGGCCGCGGTTGTAAAGCCGAGTAAGACGATTGATTTGATTCACAGAGATCCAAATGTGGGAGCGAGCTTGCTCGCGATTGCGGTCTGACAGTCGCTGCACTGTTGGCTGCCAGGCCCCCATCGCGAGCAAGCTCGCTCCCACAGGGTTTCTGCGTACTACTGAATGAGCGGGCCGGGACCAACCCCCGATCTGCAATAACTTGAATAGCCGCCGCCGCTACGGCAGGCTGGCACGATTAACGACCCAAACCGGGAGAGACATACACAATGGCACTTATCAGCATGCGCCAGATGCTGGACCACGCAGCCGAGTTCGGCTACGGCGTTCCAGCCTTCAACGTCAACAACCTTGAGCAGATGCGCGCCATCATGGAAGCCGCTGACAAGACTGACTCCCCGGTGATCGTCCAGGCTTCGGCCGGTGCTCGCAAATACGCAGGCGCCCCGTTCCTGCGTCACCTGATCCTGGCGGCAATCGAAGAATTCCCGCACATCCCGGTGTGCATGCACCAGGACCACGGCACCAGCCCTGACGTCTGCCAGCGCTCCATCCAGCTGGGCTTCAGCTCGGTGATGATGGACGGTTCCCTGGGCGAAGACGGCAAGACCCCGACCGACTACGACTACAACATCCGCGTCACCCAACAAACTGTAGCCCTGGCTCACGCCTGCGGCGTATCGGTAGAAGGCGAGCTGGGCTGCCTGGGTTCGCTGGAAACCGGCATGGCCGGTGAAGAAGACGGCATCGGTGCCGAAGGCGTTCTGGATCACAGCCAAATGCTGACCGACCCGGAAGAAGCCGCTGACTTCGTCAAGCGCACTCAGGTCGACGCCCTGGCCATCGCCATCGGCACCAGCCACGGCGCGTACAAGTTCACCAAGCCGCCTACCGGCGACGTGCTGGCCATCGACCGCATCAAAGAAATCCACAAACGCATCCCGAACACCCACCTGGTGATGCACGGCTCGTCTTCGGTTCCGCAAGACTGGCTGGCGATCATCAACCAGTACGGCGGCGACATCAAAGAAACCTACGGCGTACCGGTTGAAGAAATCGTCGAAGGCATCAAGCACGGCGTGCGCAAGGTCAACATCGACACCGACCTGCGTCTGGCGTCCACCGGTGCGATGCGTCGTCTGATGGCTACCAACCCGAGCGAGTTTGATCCGCGTAAATTCTTCGGCGCGACCGTGACGGCGATGCGTGATGTGTGTATCGCACGTTATGAAGCGTTTGGTACGGCGGGTAATGCTTCGAAGATCAAGCCGATCTCTCTGGAAGCGATGTACCAGCGTTACCTGAAAGGTGAGTTGAACGCCAAGGTCAACTAAGCCTGTGGGTTGAACCCGTTTATGAAAACCGCCGAAAGGCGGTTTTTTTATAACTGTAGCCAGGGGGAGAGGACTGTAATGGGCTTTAAAGCTACCTGTGCCGTTGGTCGGCATAGGTATTTCTGACAGGTATTAAGAGGCAAGTCGCATGCTTAGAGTAGGGTTGATCGTCGAAGCCTCGGCGGTCATTACTGAGGGTATCAACTATGACTGCTTATATTGATTCAGCCTGGGGCGGCAATGCCTCAATAACGGTTCGTGGGCGAGGAACTCCTGGCTACAGGATCTATCTGCATCAGGCGGGCACAGGCGCATTGCTGGGGACTGGTGTTGTTGGGGCGGATGGCGATTATTCGTTTATGACGCAGGAGTCAACGCTGCTAATGTACGGGGGGCAGACTATTAATGTGCAAGTTCGGGAGACTGCGGATAATGTTAGTTATTCCGATTGGAGTCTTTATTCCGGTGTTTCTATTAGTTGAGTCAAGTCGTTAGCTGGCGTGATTGGTTTTGGTTGCTCGTTGGAAGCGATGTACCAGCGTTACCTGAAAGGTGAGTTGAACGCCAAGGTCAACTAAGCCTTCAGCGTTATTACCGGTATTAAAAAACCCGCAGCGATGCGGGTTTTTTATTGCCTGAAAATTGACTGCTGACTCTTGGGCGTTTCAAACCCGGGCTGCTCAATCACCCGAAACACATCGCTCACATCCTGGACCATGATCCGGGCGATGTTGGTGACGAGACGAGCTATAAGCGGCGACTTTGGTGGCTGCAACCGGGGTGCAGGAGCGCGCACGGTCGGAGTGGTCCTACGCGTTTTGCGGACGCCAGGATTTAGCAGCTGCCGAGCTTGCGAGGCAGCGTTCGGCTGCGTAGCAGCCGTAATCATGCGACGCATTCATTCGCTAGATCGAGATCGTCGAGCTTGCGAGGACTTCGTCCTCGGACGCAGCCTCGCTAGCTCGACAGCTGCTACAGAGATCGAGTTGTTCTTTGGGAGCGTCCCCGGATGCATTCCTTTGCGGCGCGTGGGAACGATCTGCGTGAGGGGCTACTTATCGTGATCAATATCCAGCTTGCTGAACGTCACTTTCCCGCCTTCGCTGGTATACCCGGTGTGGTCCTGCACATAAACACCGGCCTTGAAATACAGCGGCTTGACGCTCCAGGTCTTACTGATGGTTGTGTCCCACTGGTAGCCTGCAGCGCTAATGCCCAATGCCCCCCTGGGGCTCAGGTGGATGAGGTAGGAAAACTCCCGATCCAGTTTCACCCCGGTGGCGATAGGGATGATCCGCCCTTCACCGTCATCTGGGTGCATACGCACCTTGGCGACGATGTTGCCTGACTTCGTACTGGTCGAGTACTGATACTCGAGCTTCACCAGGGGCTTCTGGCTTTCATAGGCGTGGATCTGGCCGATGACGATCTTGCCCGAGCTCGGTACCTGGTTCACCGCCAGGGTGGCACGCAGGGTATTATCGGCGTCCGGGTAGAGCCAGTTCTTCAGGGTGCCATTGCTGTAGGTTTCGCGAAGTTCGGTGCGGGGATACTTTGCGTTTTCAGTTTTGGAACCGGTGACCGGGGCCCAGAAAAACAAGGTGCCGGTGTCGGAGTGGAAGTATTGGTCCTTGAAGCCCTTCACCAGTTTTGGTGTATCAACGGTGTACGGCGGATTGCCGACGGGAACGCTGAGGTTCCAGGTTGCGAGATCAATCATAGACAAAAGCTTCCACGGTTTTTTACTGCACGCACGTTCCAGAAGCTCTGGCGCGCGCCTTGGGGGTAGTCCTTATAATCGTAGAAGTTCAATTTGTTAATGCGTAAATGACAAACGGGTGACGTCAAAATCCTGTTAAAAGGCCATCTTTCCCGGTTTCAGGGGGCTGTGGCGCCGACCGTTAGTCGGCAAATGGACGCTTTGGTTAAATGATGGCGTACTGATAGCTTCTGCTTTTGCGGAACCCGGTCTAGAGTGAAGGCTTAGTATTTGTCCGGTTTTCACGAGAAACCGGCCTGACGTCCCGCATAAGAGAAGCAGCATGGAATGCGCGCAACCCACGCCAGCTGAAGGCAACTCAATACTTTTAATCGTCGATGATTATCCTGAAAACCTGATCAGCATGCGCGCGTTGTTGCAGCGCCAGGACTGGCAGGTCATGACCGCCGCCTCGGGCTTCGAGGCACTCAGTCTGTTACTCGAACACGATATCGACCTGGTGCTGCTGGATGTGCAGATGCCAGGCATGGACGGTTTTGAAGTGGCACGCCTGATGCGCGGCAGCCAACGAACCCGCCTCACGCCGATCATTTTTCTTACCGCCAACGAACAGTCCCAGGACGCCGTGATCAAGGGCTATGCCAGCGGTGCGGTGGATTACCTGTTCAAACCGTTCGACCCGCAAATTCTCAAGCCCAAGGTCCAGGCGCTGCTCGAACATCAGCGCAATCGCCGTGCGTTGCAGCGCCTGAGCCACGATCTGGAGGTCGCACGCGCGTTCAATGCCTCGGTTCTCGACAATGCCGCCGAAGGTATCCTGGTGGTCGGTGAGGACGGTCTGATCCGCTTTGCCAATCCGGCGATGTCGCGGCTGCTCAATGCCACGCTGCAAGACCTGCAAGGCAAAGAGTTCCTGGATTTCCTGCAAAAGCCGCACATCCCGATCTGGGCCGATTCCGAGTTGTTCGCCGGTTACAAACGCGGCGAAACCCTGCGCCTGCACGATGCATTGCTGCGTACGGCACCCGGCCAGCAGGTGCCCGTGGCGCTGTCCTGTGCACCGTTGCCCAACGAACAACATGCGATGGTGGTGACGGTGCTGGACATGTCGGTGGTGCGCCATCTGCATCAGCAACTGGAGTTCCAGGCCGTCACCGACCCCTTGACCGGGCTGCTCAATCGTCGCGGTTTTTACCAGACGGCGGAAAACCTGCTGTTGCGTGGCGACCGCTCCGACAGCGCCTGGGTGCTGCTGTATCTGGACCTCGACGGCTTCAAACGGGTCAACGATTCCCTCGGTCACGATGCCGGCGACCGGGTGCTGCGTTGGGTGTCCGAGCAGTTGAAGGCCTGTCTGCGGCCGTTCGACATTCTGGCGCGCATGGGCGGTGATGAGTTCACCGCGTTGCTGGATCTGGAATTCCCCGAGCAAGCGGCAAAGATTGCCGAGAAGCTGATTGAGCGGGTGTCGATCTGTCAGCAGATCGATGGTCTGGATATCGCGCTGGGCGCCAGCATCGGCATTGCGACGTACCCGGATTGCGGTTCCAATCTCGACGGCTTGCTACGTGCGTCAGACATCGCCATGTATGAGGCCAAGCGCGCCGGCCGTCAGCAATATCGTTTCTACGATCACGAAATGAACGGCCGGGCACGCTCGCGGCTGATGCTCGAAGAAAGTGTGCGCGCGGCGATCGACAACCGTGATTTCAATTTGGTGTATCAACCTCAGGTGGCCATTGCCAACGGGCAGATTCGCGGGTTCGAAGCGCTGATCCGCTGGCAGCACCCGAGTGTCGGCGATGTACCGCCGGGGCTGTTTTTGCCATTGCTGGAAGAGGCGCGGTTGATCAGTCACCTGGGCAGCTGGATCTATCAACAAGGGGCGAGCCAGCGAAAAGCCTGGGAAACCTTGTTTGCCGACGACCTGGTGCTGGGCATCAGTTTGAGCAGCACGCAGTTCGGCATGCCCAATCTGGTCACCGAGTTGCGGCAGGTACTGGAGCGCCATGGTTTGCAGGCGCGCCATCTGGAAGTCGAGGTCACCGAAGAGGCCTTGGTGCAAAACTCCGAGGAAACCCGCAAACAGCTGCGCCTGCTGCGTAACCTGGGGGTGCGAGTGGCCCTGGATGACTTTGGTTCCGGGCTGTGTTCGCTGTCTCATCTGCGTGATCTGGAGTTGGACACGCTCAAATTCGACCGGCAATTGATTGCCCGACTTCCGGAGTCCTCACGCGATGCGGCGCTGGTGCGCAATGTGATCGAGCTGTGCAAGGAGTACGGGATGCTGGTGATTGCCGAAGGGGTTGAAACCGTTGCGCAATATCGGTGGCTGAAAGCCAATGGTTGCGAGTACGTGCAAGGGTTTCTGGTCGCACGGCCGATGATGGCCGAGGACGTCGACGACTTTGTGCAACCGTTCGACTGGAACACGCTGACCGGCTGAATTCGCTACACTGGCGACCTTTTGGTGAATCGTGTTGCCGCCCCAATGACCGCGTTGAAATACCTCCAGGCCTATCCTGCTGCATTGCAGGACCAAGTGCGCCAGCTGATCGCCGACGGTCGGCTGGGCGACTACCTGAGCCAGCGTTACCCGGAAAAACACCGAGTACAGAGCGACAAGGCGTTGTACACCTATACGCTGGACCTCAAGCAGGAATTCCTGCGTAACGCCCCGGCCATCGATAAGGTGTTGTTCGATAACCGCCTGGACCTGACCCACCGTGCCCTCGGATTGCACACCGCGATATCCCGGGTGCAGGGCGGCAAGCTCAAGGCCAAGAAAGAAATTCGTGTTGCGTCATTGTTCAAGGAGGCGCCGGCCGAGTTTCTGAAAATGATCGTGGTGCATGAACTGGCGCACTTCAAAGAATCGGATCACAACAAGGCGTTCTACAAGCTTTGCGAACACATGTTGCCGGGGTATCACCAGGTGGAGTTCGATGTGCGGGTGTACCTGACGTGGCGGGATATGCAATAGAGATCAAAATTTAGCAGCCGGGAGTGTTTAGATGGATGTAAGCAAGACCAAGAGCAGCTTCTATCGTCGGTTGTACGTGGCGTACCTGATTGATAGCGGGTTGGCCAGTAGCGTCCCGGCGCTGACCGAAGTCACCGGCATGCCCCGGCGCACGGCGCAGGACACCATCGCGGCATTGGCGGATCTGGACATTGTTTGCGAGTTCGAGCAGGAAGAGGGGGCGCGCAATCATGCCGGACGTTATCGGATTCGCGAGTGGGGGGCGATTGATCGGGGGTGGATCGAACGCAATCTTCGGCAGATCAAAGCGGTGCTTGAGTACCCCTGAACGCCTGTGGTGCGGCAGCCGACGCCCCCTCAGGAGCGGCGCATCCCAATATGCGGAATGTCATCTTCCAGAAACTCTTCGCCCGCCACCACAAATCCGTATTTAGCGTAATACCCCTGCAAATGCGCCTGGGCGGAGAGATAGATCGGTACTTCAGGCCAGCGCTTTTCAGCCTGTTTCAACGCCTGTGCCATCAACTCATGCCCAAGCCCGGTACCGCGCGCTTGAGGGGCAATGATCACTCGCCCGATGACCACGTCGCCACCCTGTAACTCCGGGTCGAGCAACCGCAGGTACGCCACCAGCCGATCCCCGTCCCACGCCATTAAATGGCAGGTGTCACCTTCCAGATCCTGGCCATCGACGTCCTGATAGACGCATTTCTGCTCAACGACAAACACTTCTGCGCGCAGCTGCAGAATGGCGTACAGCTGTTCTTTGCCCAAATCGCTGTGGTGTTTGCAGACCCAATCGATTGTCATCTTCACACTCCTTGAACATCGTCGCTCCGATACTAAGCGCCCAGGCGGACGATGTCTTTATGGCAGAGAAATCTGTGATAAAGGCCAAAATGCCATCATTCATTTCGCGCGGCCTCGTCTTGTTTGTGTAATCTGAGGTGAAGCGCTGTGCAGTGGCTTCGATGAGCTAATGTTAGTACCTGGGTTTGGCAGTACGGGGGCCTTGGAGTTTTGGCTGAAAACACGTCGGGCGTCCCGCCCGCTAAGGATTTTCTAGCATGCCGCGATTGCATCGAGCCTTTGCTTTGATTGGATTGCTGTTGCTGACTCAAAGTGCGGCAGCGGAAAAGCTGCGATTGGTAGCCGATGCCTGGCCGCCCTTTACCGATGCCACGCTGGTCAACGGTGGGTTGGCCACGGACATCGTCAGCACAGCACTGGCCCGGGCCGGTTATGCCAGTGACTTTGAACAAGTGCCTTGGGCACGGGCCTTGCTGGGGGTTGGCGAGGGTCGATACGACGTGTTGGTCAACGCCTGGTACACCGACGATCGTACGAAGCTTGGTCAGTTTTCCGGCGAATACCTGCTCAACCGGGTGCGCTTTCTCAAGCGCAAAGACACACCGATCGAATACAACAACCTGCAACAACTGCATACCTACCCGATAGCGGTGGTGCGCGGTTACGCCTATTCGTCGGAGTTCGATGACGACGTGTCGCTGCAGAAAGTTCCGGTGCACAGCTTCTCCATGGCGGTGCGCATGGTCGCCGCCGACCGGGTCAAATTGACGCTGGAAGACGAATACGTCGCGCGTTACTTCCTGGCCCGGGAATCAATCAAGGTGCGCAATGCCGTGGAGTTTTTGCCCAAGCCATTGAGCGAGAACAGCCTGCACATCCTGGTCAGCCTGAAAAACCCCAGGCATGAACAGATCGTCGCCGGTTTCGACCGCGAAATCGCGGCGATGAAAGTGGATGGGAGTTATCAGCGGTTGATGGAACAACACGGGATGTGAGCTTTGTGGTGTGGCTGATGGCCCCTTCGTCGGATCGCCGCCCGGAGCAAGCTCGCTCCCACATTAGATCTCTGTCGTACACAAAATTTGTACCCACTGCAGACCCACTGTGGGAGCGAGCTTGCTCCGGGCGGCGATCCGACGATGAGGCCGGCCCAGCCACCGCAGATCTCAATCCTCGCTCGTTTCCTTGATGAGGTGCGCTGCCAACGTCCGCAATGGCCCAAGCTGACGGCAGATCAACGCCAACTGCGTCTGCACCAGCCGTTGGCCTTCATCGATTTCGTCCGGCATCTGTTCAAGTGTATTGGCCAGTGCCTCTTCCTCATCGCTTTGAATCGCAATCGGCAGTTTGCTCGACAGGCCTTGGGCAATCTCATCGATGCTGGCGGCCAGTCTCACCCCTGCACCGTCGATCAAATGCTCGCGCATGTCGGGCGGTAGCTGGGTTTCCCGGTGTGCGCCCAGTCCAGACAAATAACTGAGCAAGGTGTGCGACAGCACCAGGAAGCGGAACCCGACATCCGCCTCCTTACGGAAGTGCCCCGGTTCCATCAGCATGTTGGCGAGCGTCGTCGACAGTGCCGCGTCAGCGTTGTGCGCATTGCGTCGGGCCAGGCGATACGCCAGGTCGTCGCTTTTGCCGGCGGCGTATTGCTGCATGATCTGACGCAGGTAAATGCTGTTGCACGTCAGGGTGTTGGCCAGCACTTTGTTCAGACGTCGACCCTGCCAGTCCGGCAGGAACAGGAACACCGCCAGCCCGGCGATCAGGCTGCCGAGCAAGGTATCGAACAATCGCGGCAGGAACAGCCCGTAACCATCCCCGACCTGGTTGAAGCAGAACAGCACCATCAAGGTGATCGCAGCCGTCGCCAAGGTGTAGCGGGTGGTGCGGTTGATAAAGAACACCACCCCGGCGGCGATCGCAAAGCACGACTGGACCAAGGGATTTGGAAACAGATCGAACAACGCCCAGGCCACGGTCAGGCCAATGGCAGTGCCGATGATTCGCTGGCCGAGTTTGCGGCGGGTGGCGCCGTAGTTTGGCTGGCAGACAAACAACGTGGTGAGGATGATCCAGTAACCCTGAGACGGGTGGATCAAATGCACCATCCCGTAGCCGATGCTCAAGGCCAGGGGCAAACGCAGTGCGTGACGGAACAGCAATGACGTCGGTGTCAGCTGCGTGCGTAACCGAATCCACACATCCTTGAGGTTACGCGGCGAACGGTCGAGCAGGCTGCTGTCGGTGGCGTCGGCCAGGGCGTCGGGATTGCTGGCATCGCTGAGCAAGCGATCGAGCGTGCCGAGGTTGGCCGCCAGTGCCCGCAACGACCGCAACAGTCCGCGCCACGCCGGGTTGCTTTGAATGCGCAGGTGTTCGAGGGAGGCGTGCAGGTCGCTCAGGGCTTCGGCGAAGCTGGCGTCATAGATGAACGGCTGGCGCATCTGGATCGACTCGGCCAGCGCCCGGCAGGCCTTGCCTTGCTGACGCAGCAGGCGCTGACAGCGGAACATCACGTCGCTGTGAAAGAAGGCATCGGCGAGGGCGTTGTAAGGGTAGTGCGAGGAACTGGCGCGCTCGTGGATGTCCTGAGCGAGGAAGTACAGCTTCAGGTAACGGCTGAGTTTCGAGCCCGGCCGACCGTTGCCGACCCGGTGCAGGATGATTTCCTTGGCGGCGTTCAGTGCGGCCACGACTCGGCCGTTTTGCTGCGCCAGTTCCAGTCGACGCGCTTCCACATCCATCTGTCGGATCGGCTCGAACAGCGACGATTTCAGCTTCAGGTAAAAACCCAGTTCACGGAACAATCGCGCCAGGCTTTGCTGCACTGGCTGATTGGAAAACATCGCCTGCCACAGCACCGAGAGCAAACCGTACCAGGCCGCACCGGCCACCAGCAGCACCGGCTCGTGCCAGAAATCGGTGACCGCGCCGCCGCGTTGGTCGACGCCGATCATGGTGTAGACCGACAGAATCAACGTCGCGGAGGCAATCGCGCCATAGCGTTCACCCAAGGCGCCGAGCATGGTCAGGCCGAAACTGGCCAGGGCCAGGGCGATGACAAAAACGACGGGATAGGGGAAGAGCAGTTCGACGGAGAGGGCGGCGACGCTGAAACACACCAGCGTCACGGCCAGTGCGTTAAGGCGGCCTTGCCAACTGTCGTCAGTCTCGGCCAGGGCGCTGGCGATGATCCCGAGGAACAGCGGGATCAGCAGGCCCATTTCATCCTTGTACCAACACAGCGCCATGCTGCCGGTCAGGGCGATGAACACCCGCACGCTGTAGCTGAATTTATCCAGCGCCCAGAGGCGACGCAGAGACTGACTAAAGGGGGTCGATGACATGAAGTGCGAGGGCCTTCCGAGGCAATGACGCTAAATTGAGCCAGTAATGACGCCGACGCAATGGCGCCGATCACATCTGACAGCAAAATCTGTTCCTTGATATCACATGCGGTCAATGTGGGAGCGAGCTTGCTCGCGATGAGGCCTGCACATTCAACATAGATGTTGTTTGACAGTCCGCCATCGCGAGCAAGCTCGCTCCCACATTTGATTTGTGTTTGTCAGACGTATTGCGCGGCGGCGTAGCCGGAGGCCCACGCCCACTGGAAGTTGAAACCACCCAGATGCCCGGTCACGTCGAGCACTTCGCCGATGAAATACAGCCCTGGGCTTTTCAGCGATTCCATGGTCTTGGACGACACCTCGTTGGTATCGACGCCGCCCAATGTCACTTCAGCGGTGCGATAACCTTCAGTGCCGGCCGGAACCACCTTCCAGCTCGCCAGTTTTTCGGCGATGTCGGCAATTTCTGCGTGGGTGTATTGCTTCATCGGTTTGGAGACGAACCAGTTGTCCGCCAGCAGGTTGGCCATCTTCTTGGTGAAGATTTCCCCCAACAGGGTTTTCAGCTCGCTGTTCGGACGTTCGGCTTGCTGCTGTTGCAGCCAGGTCGGCACGTCATGGTCCGGCATCAGGTTGATCTCCACCGTGTCGCCGGATTCCCAGAACGAAGAAATCTGCAAAATCGCCGGACCACTGAGGCCGCGGTGGGTGAACAGGATGTTCTCGCGGAAACTCTGCTCATTGCAGCTCACCAGGCAATCCACCGACGTACCGGACAGTTCGGTGCAAAGCTCCTTGAGCTGATCGGTGATGGTGAACGGCACCAGCCCGGCGCGGGTCGGTAGCAAGTCGTGACCGAACTGCCTGGCCACCTGATAACCGAAACCAGTGGCGCCCAGCGTCGGGATCGACAAACCGCCAGTGGCAATCACCAGGGATTCGCAGGTGATCTGATCGAGGGTGGTTTGCAGTAGGTAGCCGCTTTCCATTTTCTCGATGTGCTGGATCGAGGTGTCGAGGTGCAGGCTGACGCCGACCTGATCGCACTCGTTGAGCAGCATGTCGAGGATGTCGCTGGATTTGTTATCGCAGAACAACTGGCCGAGTTTCTTCTCGTGGTAGGGCACGCCGTGTTTGGCGACCATGCCGATGAAATCCCACTGGGTGTAGCGGGCCAGGGCGGATTTGCAGAAGTGCTCGTTCTGCGAGAGGAAATTGCTCGGTTCGGTGTACATGTTGGTGAAATTACAGCGTCCACCGCCCGACATCAGGATTTTCTTGCCGGCCTTGTTCGCATGGTCGAGCAACATCACCTTGCGCCCGCGTCCGGCGGCGGTCAGCGCACACATCAAACCTGCGGCGCCAGCGCCAATGATCACGACTTCGGTAGAGCGCAAAACGGTGTCCTCTTAATGTGTCACCACAAAACAAACTGTGGGAGCGAGCTTGCTCGCGATGAGGCCTGCACATTCAACATAGAGGTTGTTTGACAGTGCGCCATCGCGAGCAAGCTCGCTCCCACAGGGGATCTTCGTTGGGGCGAAGATCTCTTACAAAATACGAACGCGTAGCGAACGGCCTTTGATCTTGCCGTCGTTCAGGCGCTGCAAGGCTTGCTTGGCGATCCCGCGTTCCACAGCCACATAGGCCTGGAAGTCGAAAATCGCGATCTTGCCGACCTGAGCGCCCGGAATACCGGCATCGCCCGTCAGTGCGCCAAGAATGTCGCCCGGACGCACCTTGTCTTTACGGCCAGCGCCGATGACCAGCGTGCTCATCACCGGCAGCAGCGGTGTGCCACCCTGGGATTTGAGGTTGTCTAGCTGATCCCAGCTCAACGGCGACTTCTGCAGTAGCTCGATGGCTTGGGCGCGGTGGGCTTCGGACGGTGCGACCAGGCTGATCGCGATCCCTTTCTCACCCGCACGACCGGTACGGCCGACACGGTGGATGTGGATTTCCGAATCACGGGCCAGTTCGACGTTGATCACCATGTCCAGCGCATCGATGTCCAGACCGCGAGCGGCGACGTCGGTGGCGACCAGTACCGAAGTACTGCGGTTGGCGAACATGGCCAATACCTGGTCACGGTCACGTTGCTCCAGATCGCCATGCAGGCCGACGGCGGAGATGCCTTTGGAGGTCAGGTGATCAACGGTTTCCTGAACCTGCTGCTTGGTGAAGCAGAAGGCGACACAGGAGGCCGGACGGTGATGCGCGAGGACTTTGACCACGGCGTCCATGCGCTCTTCCGGGGAAATCTCGTAGAAACGCTGCTCGATCTGCGTGTCGTCGTGGAACGCCTCGGCCTTGACGATCTGCGGGTTGCGCATGAACTTCGCAGCCAGTTGCTTGATGCCCGTCGGGTAGGTGGCGGAGAACAGCAGGGTCTGGCGGCGCTCCGGGGTCTGGGCAATGATTTCTTCGATGGAGTCGTAGAAGCCCATGTCGAGCATGCGGTCGGCTTCGTCGAGGATCAGCGTGTTCAGGCCATGAAGGACCAGCGAACCTTTGCGCAAATGCTGCTGGATGCGGCCCGGGGTGCCGACGATGATGTGCGCGCCGTGCTCCAGCGAGCCGATCTGCGGGCCGAAGGACACGCCGCCACACAGGGTCAGGACCTTGATGTTGTCTTCGGAACGGGCCAGGCGACGGATTTCCTTGGCGACCTGGTCGGCCAGTTCGCGAGTCGGGCAGATGACCAGCGCCTGGCAACCGAAGAAGCGCGGATTGATCGGGTTCAGCAGGCCGATACCGAAGGCGGCAGTCTTGCCGCTACCGGTCTTGGCCTGGGCGATCAGGTCCATCCCCTTGAGGATCACCGGCAAGCTTTGCGCCTGGATCGGCGTCATCTGGGCATAACCGAGGGAGTCGAGGTTAGCCAGCATGGCAGCGGACAGCGGCAAAGTATTAAAAGCGGTGGCGATGGTGGTCACGGGACTGGCCTGCAAAACAAAATGTCGCGCAGTGTACCAGTCTCGCTCTCTCTACCTGCAAATTCTGGACGAGTAACCTTGTAGCAGCTGTCGAGGCACGAGGCAGCGTCGGGCTGCGAAGCGGCCCTCGAGGGCGGTCCTGCGGACACGCAACGCAGCCTCGTGCCTCGGCAGCTGCTACAGATCAGTGCTCTATATCGTGCTCGCGACTGACCATCCGTCGGCCATCCTTTGGTGAAAGCTGGGAGAAGATAGTTGCAGCGAGCATCGCCATGATCCCGACGGTTACAAAAGTCAGCTGGAACGCGCCCAGAACCGTGTCCACGCCGTCGTTGCCGATCTCCGCGGTGAAGCCGCCGAGTAGCGCACCGGCACACGCAACACCCAGGCTCAGGGACAATTGCGCGACCACCGACAGCAAGCTATTGCCGCTGCTGGCGCTGGCGTCGTCGAGGTCGATCAGGGTTACGGTGTTCATGGCGGTGAACTGCAACGAGTTGATCGCCCCGAGAATCGATAGCATCACCAACAGCAGCCAGTACGGCGTTTGCTCACTGACCAGGCCCATGCTCGCCAGCATCAGCCCCAGTGCCAAGGTGTTGCCGGTCAGTACGATGCGATAGCCCAAACGCTCGATAAGCGGCCGCGCCACCGACTTGGCGACCATCGCTGCCGCCGCCAGCGGCAGCATGCTCATTCCGGCCTGGGACGGCGAGTAACCCAGCGCCACTTGCAGCAGCAACGGCACGAGAAAGGGCAGGGCGCCGCTGCCCAGTCGAGCGAACAGGTTGCCGAGGATGCCCACGGCAAACGTCCGTGTCTTGAACAACGACGGTGCGAACAGCGGATTTTCGATGTGCCCGGCCCGCAACCAGTACGCCGCCAGACAGGCCATGCCGGCGAACAGCAGCAACATCACGCGCAAGTGTGGCAGGTGCAATTCGCCGAGGCCTTCCATGGCGATGGTGATCAGCACCATCGCCGCGCCGAACAGTAAAAAGCCCAGGCTATCGAAGCGGGTGCGTTCGGTGCCGCGCAGGTCGGGGATGAATTTCCACACGGCGTAGCAACCGACAGCGCCGACCGGCAGGTTGATCAGGAAGATCCAGTGCCAGGTCAGGTATTCCACCATCCAGCCGCCCATGGTCGGGCCGATCAACGGGCCGAGCAGGCCGGGAATGGTGATGAAACCCATGATCCGCACCAGCTCCGAGCGCGGGTAGGCACGCAGCACCACCAACCGTCCGACCGGCAACATCAGCGCACCGCCCAGGCCCTGAATCACCCGCGCGCCATTTAGCATGCTCAGGGTGCTCGACAGTGCGCAGAGCAACGAGCCGAGGCTGAACAGCAGGATCGCGCTGAAGAAGATTTTCTTGGTACCGAAACGGTCGGCGATCCAGCCCGAGGCGGGGATCAGCAAGGCGACGGTGAGCATGTAGGCGATGATCACGCCCTGCATGCGCAATGGGTCTTCGGCCAAGTCGCGGGCCATGGCGGGCAGGGCGGTGTTGAGGATGGTCCCGTCGAGGGATTGCATGAAGAAAGCGATGGCGACGACCCACGGCACCCAACGGGCGGTGACAGCGTCGAGAGGCGGGCGGTTGGGCATGAGACCTCTTGTGGGTTGAAGTTAACGCAAAATCACTGTGTCTCACGGTCCATGTGGGAGCGGGCTTGCTCGCGAAGAGGTCATCACATCCAACATCAATGTTGACGGAGCCATCGCTTTCGCGAGCAAGCCCGCTCTCACAGGGCCTTCTGTGTACCGTGGGATTGTGTTTACAAGGTCAGGGTCAATCGGCTCACGAGCGCCCCGGGCAACAGCGCCGACGCCGTGGCCCGTTGGCTGTAGGTGCTGGCTGACAGCAACAATTCGCGCTCCTCGGTCAACGCCTCCAGCTGCGATCCCAGCAAACTGTAGGCACTGTCATCAAACCGCATGGTGCTCACCGGCGCCTGAATCTCGCCGTTCTCGACCCAGAAGGTCGCAAACCGCGTCATGCCGGTCAGGCGTGCCGCCGGCTGATCCGAGTAGTTCAGGTACCAGAGGTTGCTGATGTACAAGCCAGTGCCCAGTTGCTTGAGAATCTCTGCGTCAGGCAACGTGCCGGCGGCCATGTTCACTGCGCTTGGCATTTCACCGCCGCTGGCGCCGTTGGCGGTCAGGCCGTACTCGGCCGCACTGCGCGAACTGACCATCTGAGCGCCGGCCTTACCGTCGACGATCAACCCAAGATCGCTGCGCGGATAACCTTCGCCGGAGAATGCCGGGCTCAACGAACCGCTGACCTTTTCATCGACCGACACCAACGGGCTGAACGCACTGTCCCCCGCGTAAAGCTTCTGCAGCGGACTGTTTTTGCTGGCAATCGACTGCGCCGAGAAACCGCCCCAGCCCAGCATGTCCATGATTTCCCCCAGGGCTGCCGGCGCCAGATAGGCGCGGTACTGACCCGGCGCGAGGGTGTGTTGCGGTCTGCCGAGAAACGCCAACTGCTCGCGTGCCTGCGCAAAGCGCTTGGCAAACCCTTCGCTGTTCCAGTCGTGCCCGGCGTAACTGGCTTTCACCGCCTGGCCGTTGTCATGGAACAGGCTGAAATCGAAGTTGAAGCTGTTGGCCTGATGCCAGCCGAACGCGCCCGAAGAACTGGCGAAGCCTCGACTGATCGGGCCGGCGGCGTAGAAGCCGACCAGATCCAGCCCTTCGGCCGCCAGGGTGATTTCAGCGACCACCTGCTCGGTGTCCGGTAGCGGATGCGCCTGAACGTTCTTGCTCTGCCAGCCGTTGTGGTTGAGCAGCAGGTATGGATCCTGCGGCAGCAGCGGCAAGGTTTCGCGCAACTGTTGCAGACCTTCGGCCAGACGCTGAACGTCGACTTCCGCATCACCGGAAAGGGTAATGTTCAGGTCGGCATGCCGGCCGTCGTTGATCAGTTTGAAACCGACGCTCGCCTGCTGCACCTGACCGGCCTGACGAACCTTGGCGTGGTTGAAACGCACGAAGGCCGACGACTCCGCGGCGTAACTGAGGGTGAACTGTTCCGGCTCTCGAATCGCGTCGCGCAGCCAATTGACCAAGGCCTTGAACGCATCGACCTGACTTTTTGAAGTACTCATCAGGCATCCCCCCCAAACACATCAACGTTGCTGAACACGCAGGCCGGCGAGGCATGGCCGACACGGATCACCTGGTTCGGTTCGCCCTTGCCGCAGTTCGGCGTGCCCAGGACCTTGACGGTGCTGGCATCGCCGACGGCGCTGAGGCTTTTCCAGAACTGCGCGGAAATCGCCCGGTAGTTGGGGTTCTTCACCACGCCTTTGAGTTCGCCGTTTTCGATCAACTGAGCCCATTCGCAACCGAACTGGAATTTATTGCGCGCATCGTCGATGGACCACGAGCGATTGGTCGACATCATGATGCCGTGTTCGATGTTGCCAATCAGTTGCTCCAGCGGTTGATCGCCGGGCTCGATGTTCAGGTTGGCCATGCGATCGATAGGCGGACGGTTCCAGCCACAGGCGCGGCTGTTAGCGACGCCTTCCATGCCGGCACGGAATTGCGACAGCGCGCCGCCCAGTGGACGCAGCAGCAAACCTTCTTTGATCAGAAACTGTTTGCTCGCGGCGGTGCCGTCGTCGTCATGCCCGTAGCTGGCGAGTTGTTCGGGAATGTCCGGGTCGAAGGTCACGTTCAGCAGTTTGGAGCCGTATTGCAGGCTGCCGAAGTCTTCTGCCTTGACGAAACTGGTGCCGGCGTAATTGCGCTCGTCACCGAGGATGCGATCCAGCTCCAACGGGTGACCGATGGATTCGTGGATCTGCAGCATCATTTGGTCCGGCATCAACAGCAGGTCGCGCGGACCTTGCGGGGTGTTCGGCGCCAGCAGCAATTGCAGCGCCTGATCGGCGACTTTCGGGCCGGCACCGACCAGGCCGCAGCGGCTGATTACATCAAAGCCGCCTTGTTGGCCGAAATTTTCGCGGCCCAGGGTGCGGGTCTGGCTGTCATTGCCGTCGTAGGCGGTGACGTCCACGCTCGGGTAGACGAAACGCTGGGCCTGGCGCAGTTCGGCACCGGCGCTGTTGAGGTAGATCTGCTCGACGTTAGTGATGCCGATGCTCACCTGCCAGTTCACCAGTCGCTCGTCCTTGGGCACGGACGCGGATTCGGCACCGAGCAGTTGGTAGCAATCGCTCAGGGACGGGAAGGGCTGGTCCAGGTTCGGCGAAAAGTAGTCGGCGCGGTCGCTGGAGACGGCTTGCTCGCGCAGGTCGAGCAGGGCGTGGGGCTTGAGTCGGCGGGCTTGCTGCTCGGCTCGCTCCAGCGCGGCTTGCAGGCCGGATTGCGACAGGTCGTTGGTCGCGGCGTAGGCTTCGACGCCGTTGACCCGAACGGTCAGCATCGCGCCTTCGTCACGGTTCAGGCTGGGAGGTTCAGCGACGTTTTTGCGCACCGACAGGTACTGGCCGGATTCGCGCACATAACGCAGCGAAAAGAATTCAGCGCCCGTGCGCAAGGCAGCGAAGCGCTGCTTGAGCTGGGGGTGGAAATCGAACATTCGGGAACCTCCTTGGTATGGAGTGGCGGTGTATCGATGTTGCGAGGGGGTGAAACGTTTGCGTGGCGCTAGATTAGGCCTGCGCGGGGGGTAGGATCAAGCTTGGATCGGTGTAGGAAAAGTTTACCCGAGGTGGGTCAGGGGGAGATGTGTGGTTTGGTCGGGCCTCATCGCGAGCGAGCTCGCTCCCACAGGGGGCCGGGGTTGATCGCAAATCTGCAATCCAACCCGAAACCTGTGGGAGCGAGCTTGCTCGCGATTGGCCGTGACGCGGTATTGCGGTTTATTGAGCAGTCAGGCTCACTTCCCGCAACGGTTTGCCACGCACCGGCGCATCGCCGGCCACGAAGTAGGCGGCCTTGCTACGCGGCAATGGCTTGCGACCACGGATCTTGTCGGCGATTTTCTCGGCGATCATGATCGTTGGCGCGTTCAGGTTACCGGTGGTGATGATCGGCATGATCGAGGCATCGACCACACGCAGACTCTGCATGCCGTGCACACGGCCTTCAGCGTCAACCACCGCCATTTCGTCGGTGCCCATCTTGCACGAGCAGGACGGGTGGAACGCGGTTTCGGCGTGTTCACGGATGAACTTGTCGAGCTGTTCATCGGTTTGCACGTCGATGCCCGGGCTGATTTCGCGGCCACGGAAAGCGTCCAGTGCAGGCTGTTGCATGATTTCACGGGTCAGGCGGATGCCGTCACGGAATTCCTGCCAGTCCTGCTCGGTGGCCATGTAGTTGAACAGGATGCTCGGGTACTCGCGCGGATCCTTGGATTTGGCCTGGACGCGACCACGGCTAGGCGAACGCATGGAACCCATGTGCGCCTGGAAACCGTGCTCTTTCACACCGTTGCTGCCGTTGTAGTTAATCGCGACCGGCAGGAAGTGGTACTGGATGTTCGGCCAATCGAATTCCGGACGGGTACGGATGAAACCGCCGGCTTCGAACTGGTTGCTGGCGCCGATACCGGTGCCGTTGAACAGCCACTCGGCACCGATGGCCGGCTGGTTGTACCAGAGCAGCGATGGGTACAGCGAAACCGGTTGGGTGCACGCGTATTGCAGGTACAACTCAAGGTGATCCTGCAGGTTTTCACCCACGCCCGGCAGGTCGTGGACCACCGGGATGTCGAGTTTTTTCAGCAGTTCGGCCGGGCCGACGCCGGAGCGCTGCAGAATCTGCGGCGAAGCGATGGCGCCGGAGCACAGCAGCACTTCTTTGCGGGCGCGGACTTCAACGCGCTCTTCAGCGGCGCCGATCAGGTAACGCACGCCGACCGCACGCTTGCCTTCGAACAGGATCTTGTCGGTCAGGGCGTGGGTGACGATGGTCAGGGTCGAGCGCTTCTTGGCGATGTCCAGGTAACCGCGAGCGGTGCTGGCGCGACGGCCGTTCGGCGTCACGGTGCGGTCCATCGGACCGAAGCCTTCTTGCTGGTAACCGTTCAGGTCTTCGGTACGCGGGTAACCGGCTTGCACGCCGGCTTCAACCATCGCGTTGAACAGCGGGTTATTACCGGCTTTCGGCGTGGTCACGCTGACCGGACCGTCGCCACCGTGGTAGTCGTTCGGGCCGATGTCACGGGTTTCAGCCTTGCGGAAATACGGCAGGCAGTTCAGGTAGTCCCAGTCTTCCAGACCTGGCAGTTTGGCCCAGTTGTCGTAGTCCATCGCGTTGCCACGGATGTAGCACATGCCGTTGATCAGCGAAGAACCACCCAGGCCCTTGCCGCGACCGCATTCCATCCGGCGACCGTCCATGTGTGGCTCTGGATCGGTTTCGTAGGCCCAGTTGTAGCGACGACCTTGCAGTGGGAACGCCAGGGCGGCCGGCATTTGCGTGCGGAAATCCATCCGGTAGTCCGGGCCGCCTGCTTCGAGCAGCAGGACGGTGACGCCTTCGTCTTCAGTCAGACGGGTCGCCAGGGTGTTACCGGCAGAGCCGGCACCGATGATGATGTAATCGAATTCTTGGGACATTGAATGCACCCTCTTTGAAGTTGGTTCAGGTCGCCTGTAGCAGCTGCCGAGGTACGAGGCTGCGTTGGCTCGCGCAGCGGCCCTCTGAGGGCGGTCCTGCGGACGCGCAACGCAGCCTCGTGCCTCGGCAGCTGCTACAGGGTTTTCAGCCGGGGCTTAGAACACCGAGGCGTAATCGCCCAGTTCGACCTGTACCGATTTGATGCGTGTGAAGTTGTTCAGCGAGCTGATGCCGTTTTCACGGCCCACGCCCGACTGCTTGTAGCCGCCGACCGGCATCTTCGCGTCGGATTCGCCCCAGGCGTTGATCCAGCAGATACCGGCTTCCAGTTGGTGAATCACGCGGTGGGCGCGGTTCAGGTCCTTGGTGACGACACCGGCGGCCAGGCCGAACTCGGTGTCGTTGGCGCGACGGATCACTTCTTCTTCGGTTTCGTAAGTCAGGATGCTCATCACCGGGCCGAAGATTTCTTCGCGAACGATGGTCATCTCGTCGGTGCAGTCGGTGAACACGGTCGGTGCCACGAACGCGCCTTTGGCGAAGTCGCCTTCGGTCAGACGGCTGCCGCCGCACAGAACGCGAGCGCCTTCTTCCTTACCTTTGGCGATGTAACCCAGCACGCTTTCCATGTGGGCGAAGCTGACCAGAGGGCCGAAATTGGTGTTCTCGTCTTCCGGGTTGCCGACACGTATGCGCGCAACGCGCTCAACGATCTTGGCTTCGAAAGCGGCTTTCAGGTGGCTCGGCACGAACACGCGAGTGCCGTTGGTGCAGACCTGGCCGGAGCTGTAGAAGTTGGCCATCATCGCGGTGTCGGCAGCGCGATCGAGGTCGGCGTCGTCGAAAATGATCAGCGGGGATTTGCCGCCCAATTCCATGGTCACGTCTTTCAGCGACGAAGCAGAGGCGCTGGCCATGACCTTCTTGCCGGTGTCGGTGCCGCCGGTGAAGGAGATTTTTTCGATGCGTGGGTGCTCGGTCAGCCAGGTGCCGACTTCACGGCCGCTGCCGGTCAGCACGTTGAACACGCCTGCTGGCAGGCCTGCTTCGGTGTAGATCTCGGCCAGTTTCAGCGTGGTCAGGGAAGTGACTTCGCTTGGCTTGAAGATCATCGCGTTACCGGCCGCCAGGGCAGGTGCAGATTTCCACAGGGCGATCTGGATCGGGTAGTTCCACGCGCCGATACCGGCCACGACGCCCAGCGGCTCGCGACGGGTGTAGACGAACGAAGTGGTGCGCAGCGGGATCTGCTCGCCTTCGATGGCCGGAACCAGACCTGCGTAGTACTCCAGCACGTCAGCGCCGGTGACGATGTCGACGTACTTGGTTTCGGAGAACGACTTGCCGGTGTCCAGGGTTTCCAGGGCAGCCAGTTCATCGTTGCGCTCGCGCAGGATGTCGACGGCACGACGCAGGATGCGCGAACGCTCCATGGCGGTCATTGCAGCCCAGATTTTCTGGCCCTTTTCGGCGCTGACTACAGCGCGCTCAACGTCTTCTTTGGTCGCACGTTGTACGGTTGCGAGGACTTCACCGTTAGCCGGGTTGATGGCTTCGAAGGTGGCGTCGCTGCTGGCGTCGGAGTAGCCGCCATCGATGTAGAGTTTTTGCAGTTCGAAACGGGCCATATAGTCCTCGCAAGAGCATAAGTGGGTTGGCGGTAACCACTGGGCGTGCCGTATAGCTTGGGCAACGCTGGTCAGTGGCGGTTCAGGTGCTGAGCGGTTCTGTGTGCTCTAACTCACCTGCTTGGCCAGTTGGAAATCCATGTATTCATAAGCGATCTGGTGCGCTTGCCCGGTGTCGAAAGCATCTCCCGACAGCGCGCCGCGCAACCACAAACCGTCAATGAGGGCTGCCAGGCCGCGGGCTGCACTGCGCGCGTCATCGAGCGGCAATACACGGCGGAACTGGCAGCACAGGTTGGAATACAGACGGTGATCGTTGATCCGCTGCAACCTGTGCAAAGACGGGTGGTGCATGCTGGTGGCCCAGAAGGCCAGCCAGGTTTTCATTGCCGGGCCATTGACCTGGCTGGCGTCGAAGTTGCCTTCGATAATCACCTGGAGGTGCGCCCGCGGGCTGCTGTCCTCCAGCGCCTGACGGCGCGCGGTGACGTTCTCGCTGAGGACACTCATCAGATACTGCGCGGTGGCCGCGATCAGGCCGTTCTTGTCCTGAAAATAGTGACTGATGATGCCATTCGAGACACCGGCCAAACGGGCGATCAGCGCAATGCTGGCGTCCCCCATGCCGACCTGATCGACGGCCAGTAGCGTGGCTTCGATCAATTGCTGGCGGCGGATGGGTTGCATACCGACCTTGGGCATCTTGCACATCTCCTTAGGCCTACCGGTGGACGTGAAACGTCTATCGGATTGAAGGCCAGTCTATTTTGTTTTGATTGAACGTTCAATCAACAAAGAATAAGATCTGCGACAATTCGTCGCTGCCTACAGGTTTTTCCTACATGTAGTTGGCGGAAAAACGACATCCCAAAACGCTCGAAACCCACGCGCACTGGCGCTCCCGGGTTTCGGGCTTTTTTCGGGGTGTCTTTATATCACCCGCTGGTCGGCTGCCAACTAAGCGATTGGTCGGGTAACGCGTTGCCTTGTGTTTTTCTCTCGCACTGCCTGGAGCATCTGTGCCATGAGTTCTGCCTCTCTTATAAAGACCCCACCCGAGAAGGTGACGGTCAACGGTTGGGTGTTCTACACCTCTACCGCGTTGATCCTGTTGTTGACCGCCATTCTGATCATCGCCCCGCAAGAGGCCGGCAGATTGCTCGGTATTGCCCAGGCCTGGTTGTCCCGCAGCTTCGGCTGGTACTACATGGTGGTGATCGCCGCTTACCTGGTCTTCGTGGTCGGTCTGGCGTTTTCGTCCTACGGCAAGCTCAAGCTGGGCAGCAAGGACGACACCCCGGACTTCAGCTACGGCGCCTGGGCAGGGATGCTGTTCTCGTCGGGTATCGGCATCTCGCTGCTGTACTTCGGTGCATCCGAGCCGCTGGACCACTACTTCAATCCGCCGGAAGGCGTTGCTGCCAGCAACATGGCGGCACGTCAGGCGGTTCAGCTGACATTCCTGCATTGGGGCCTGCATGGCTGGGCGATCTACGCATTGGTCGGCCTGGCCGTTGCATATTTTGCTTACCGTCATAACCAGCCGCTGGCGTTGCGTTCGGCGCTGTATCCGCTGGTCGGCGAACGTTGGGTCAAAGGCGCGGCCGGTCATGCGGTGGACGGCTTCGGCATGTTCGTGACCCTGCTGGGTCTGGTGACGAACCTGGGGATTGGTTCGCTGCAAGTGTCGTCGGGCCTTGAAAACCTGTTCGGCATGGAACACAGCAACACCAACCTGCTGATCGTGATCATCGTGATGAGCACCGTGGCGACCATCGCTGCCGTGTCCGGCGTGGAAAACGGCATTCGCCGTCTGTCCAACCTGAACATCGTGCTGTTCAGCGGCCTGCTGATTTTCGTGCTGTTGTTCGGCCCGACCCTGCACCTGCTCAACGGCTTTGTGCAGAACATCGGCGACTACCTGAACGGCGTGGTGCTGAAGACCTTCGACCTCTATGTGTACGAAGGCGACACTGAGAAGTCCGACCGCTGGTTGGGCCTGTGGACCCTGTTCTATTGGGCCTGGTGGATTTCCTGGGCCCCATTCGTGGGTATGTTCATCGCGCGTATTTCCCGTGGTCGCACGGTGCGTGAACTGGTGGCCGGCGTGCTGCTGATTCCACTGGGTTTCACCCTGGCGTGGCTGTCGATCTTCGGTAACTCGGCCCTGGACCTGGTGATGAACCATGGGGCGGTGGAGCTCGGGAAGACGGCGCTGGAACAGCCGTCGATGGCAATCTACCAACTGCTTGAGCACTACCCGGCGTCGAAAATCGTGATCGGCGTGTCGATCTTTGTCGGTTTCGTGCTGTTCCTGACCCCGGCGGATTCCGGCGCGGTGATGATGGCGAACCTTTCGTGCAAGGGCGGCAACGTCGACGAAGACGCCCCGCATTGGCTGCGGATCTTCTGGTCGGCGGTGATCACGCTGGTGACCATCGGCCTGCTGTTCGCCGGTAACTTCGAAGCCATGCAAACCATGGTGGTGCTGGCCGGTCTGCCGTTCTCGGTGGTGCTGGTGTTCTTCATGTTTGGCCTGCACAAGGCGATGCGCCAGGACGTGCAGATCGAACAGGAACAAGCGGAACTCGCAGCGCGTGGTCGTCGTGGTTTCAGCGAGCGTTTGACGCAGCTGGACTTGCAGCCGAATCAGTCGATTGTTCAGCGTTTCATGGACAAGCAAGTCAGCCCGGCGCTGGAAGATGCGGCGGTGCAATTGCGTGGTCAGGGTCTGGATGTACAGACGTTGCTGGGCAAGTCGAAACGCTGCATGGGCCTGCGGATCGAGATGGAAGAGGGCAATCCTTTTGTCTACGAAGTGAGCCTGGACGGCTATCTGGCAGCGGCGAGCGACATGGTTTCGGCTGAAAGTGCTGATGAACCGCGTGCACGTTACTACCGCGCCGAGGTGTACCTGCACAACGGCAGCCAGGACTACGACTTGATGGGCTTCACCCAGGATCAGATCACCCGTGATGTGCTCGATCAGTTTGAAAGCCATCGGCAGCTCCTTGGCCGGGTCTATAGCTAAAACTTGAGGTCTGCGGTGCAGTGAATGCACCGCAGCTCTTTTGTGGAGAGGGATTTCTGTGGCGAGGGGATTTATCCCCGTTGGGCAGCGAAGCGGCCCCAAACCAGACACCGCGGTACATCAGATAAATCGCGCTGGCCGGTTTTACGACTGCTGCGCAGCCGAACGGGGCGGTGCGACGTTTCGCTAAATCCCCTCACCACAAAAATCCCCTCACCACAGTTGTCAGCATTCCAAGCCGAATATCTGCACAAACAAAAACGCCGCGATCCTCTCGCGGCGTTTTTGTGTGTGTTGCCTTACCCCAGGTTCTTGCCGAGCAGTGCGTGATACAGCTCGCTGTCACCGAGGATCCCGACCACTTTGTTGTTGTCGTGCAGCACCAGCTTATTACCCGTCTGATAGCGAATCTGCAGCGCGTCGCGCATGCCGATGTTCGAATCCACCAGCGTTGGACGACGACCCAGCCCTTCAACCGCTTGCCCTGGAATCCAGTTCTGCAGGTCCAGGATCGCGCCGTTCTGGCGGGCGCCTTTGATGGTGTTGCCTTCGGCCAGGTCCAGCCACGAATCGCCGCCCGGATCGAGGCAGACAGAGCCATTGATGCGTTTGCAGTTGTCCAGGGTGCGCATCAGGCTGCGACCGCAGAGAACGTTCAGCGGGTTGGTGTGGGCCACGAAGGTCCGTACATAGTCGTCCGCCGGGTTCAACACGATCTCTTCAGGTTTGCTGTACTGAATGATCCGACCGTCTTTCATGATCGCAATACGGCTGCCGAGCTTCAGGGCTTCATCGAGGTCGTGGCTCACGAAAACGATGGTCTTGCTCAGCTTGCGTTGCAGTTCCAGCAGTTCGTCTTGCAGGCCTTGGCGGATCAGCGGGTCGAGTGCCGAGAACGGTTCGTCCATCAGCAGGATGTCGGCGTCCATCGCCAGGGCACGGGCCAGGCCCACGCGTTGTTGCATACCACCGGACAGCTCGTTGGGTTTCTTGTTGCGCCATTGGGTCAGGCCCACCAGCTCAAGCTTTTCATCCACCAGTTTGCGGCGTTCTTTCTCAGGGCGACCCTGCATTTCCAGGCCGAAACTGATGTTTTCGCGCACCGTCAACCAAGGCATCAGGGCGAACTTCTGGAACACCATCGCAATGCGCTTGGTGCGCATCATTTTCAGTTCCGCAGGGGTGCAGGAAGCAATGTCGATCTGCTTGCCTTCGTGCTCGACGAACAGCTTGCCGCGGCTGACGGTGTTGAGGCCGTTGATGCAGCGCAGCAAGCTGGACTTGCCGGAGCCGGACAGGCCCATCAGTACACAGATTTCACCTTTTTCGACGTCCAGGCTGGCCTTTTCAACGCCAACAATCTGCCCGGTCTTTTTCAGGATCTCGTTACGGGTCATGCCTTGATCCAGCAGCTTGAGTGCCTCGCGTGGATCCTTGGAGAAGATTACGTCGACGTTATCGAAGCGAATAATGCTCATGCGTCACCCCCTACTTTAGCTTCGGGTTGTTTGCAGATACGGTCGAGCATGATCGCCAGCAGTACGATCGCCAGGCCTGCTTCGAAGCCCAGGGCGATATCAGCAGTGTTCAGTGCGTTGACCACGGGTTTGCCCAGGCCATCGGCGCCCACCAGTGCCGCGATCACCACCATCGACAACGACAGCATGATGCACTGGGTGATACCGGCCGCGATGCTTGGCATGGCGTGGGGCAGTTCGATTCGCGAGAGCAGCTGACGTCGCGAGCAGCCAAAGGCCTTGCCTGCGTCCATCAACTCTTCCGGGACATCGCGAATACCCAGGTAGGTCAGGCGGATAGGCGCGGCAATCGCGAACACCACCGTCGAGATCAGGCCCGGGACCACACCCAGACCGAAGAGGGTCAGGGTAGGAATGAGGTACACGAAGGTCGGTACGGTCTGCATCAGATCGAGCACCGGACGCATCAGTGTGTAGAACATCGGTTTATGCGCGGCGACGATACCCAACGGCACGCCGATGACCACGCAGACCAGGGTGGCGAACAACACCTGGGCAAGGGTTTCCATGGTTTCCTGCCAGTACCCCAGGTTGAGGATCAGCAAGAAGGAGGCGATGACGAAAACGGTCAGCCCCCACTTTCGTTGAATGAAGTGAGCCAGTAGCGCGATGAGGCCGATCAATGCCAGCGGGTTGAACCAGGTCAGCGCAAAAGTCACGCCGTGGATCATCGTTTCCAGTGACACGGCGATTGCGTCGAAGGTGCTGGCGCCGTGTTGCGTCAACCATTCAACGAAGCCCGCGATGTACTGGCCTAGAGGTATTTTCTGATCAATCAGCATGGTAGTGAACGTCCGCATGCAAGGAAATAAACAGCCCGGGCGAGCGAACTCGCCCGGCGTAAGCGATTACTGCGCGAGCTTGGCTTTCACGGCCTCCAGGCCTGGTTTACCGTCAATGGTGGTCACGCCAGCGAGCCAGGTATCGAGGACCTGTGGATTCTTTTTCAGCCAGGCCTTGGCGGCCGCGTCAGGCTTCATTTTGTCGTCCAGGACGTTGCCCATCAGGGTGCTTTCCATGTTCAGCGTGAACTGCAGGTTTTTCAGCAACTGACCGACGTTGCTGCATTCCTGCGCATAGCCCTTGCGGGTGTTGGTGTAGATGGTTGCCTGGCCGAAGTTCGGACCGAAATAGTCGTCGCCGCCGGTCAGGTACTTCATCTTGAAACGCGTGTTCATCGGGTGTGGTTCCCAGCCCAGGAACACCACGGCGGTGTTGCGGCGCTGGGCGCGATCGACTTGCGAGAGCATGCCTGCCTCGCTGGACTCGACCACCTTGAAGCCGGCGTCTTTCAAGCCGAAGGCGTTCTTGTCGATCATGCTCTGGATCAGGCGGTTGCCGTCGTTGCCTGGTTCAATACCGTAGATCTTGCCGTCGAGTTCTTTCTTGAACTTGGCGATGTCGGCGAAATCTTTCAGACCTTTGTTATACAACTCTTCGGGGACGGCGAGTGTGTATTTTGCGTTTTCCAGGTTGGCGCGCAGGGTGTCCACGGTGCCGGCATCGCGGTAGGCCTTGATGTCGTTTTCCATGGTCGGCATCCAGTTACCCAGGAATACGTCCATGTTCTTGCCGTCGGCCAGGGACTTGTAGGTCACCGGTACGGAAATCATCGTGGTTTTGGTCTTGTAGCCGAGGGCATCGAGGACGACGCTGGTGGTGGCGGTGGTGACAGTAATGTCAGTCCAGCCGACATCGGAGAAGTTTACGGTGCTGCATTGAGCCGGTTCGGCGGCTTGAGCCAGTAACGGCAGACTCAGCATGGCGGCCAACAACAACGACGGGGAACCTTTCATGGATGGACTCCTTGGTGTTTTTTTTGGCAGTGTTCCGACTGGACCACCGCACTTATAGGTTGCGGTTGGATGGCGTTTTGGAGACATCTCTACCACGGCGCCTTGCAATCGAGTCGATACGATCATGTACCAGTGAAAATCTGACGCCTACAGGGTGCGTCGTAACCAGTACAGGGATGGTCGCATCCAGTGTCGGTGACGTCGTTTACAGCTTTTTTCAGCCCCCTTTGCCCCTCTGATCCGCAAAAAAACGGCGAAAACGTAGCGTCAAAGCCTCGCGGCGTTGGTGGGCATGAGTGCGTCGGTGTGAGACGTCGAACGACATGACAAAAGCCTGATGATGCGGCCATCTCGGCGGATTGCAGCTTGAGCGTAGCAGCTCCGTCACTGGGCGCTTTTGCGTCTGGAGTTGGCACATCCAGGAGTTCGGCAGTAATGGCTATCAGTGTTTTCGACCTGTTCAAAATCGGCATCGGCCCCTCCAGTTCGCACACTGTGGGGCCTATGCGCGCCGCGGCGTTGTTCGTGCAAGGTTTGCGTGAGCGGGGTCTTTTGGAACAAGTACGTCGCGTCGAAGTTCAGCTTTATGGGTCGTTGTCGGCCACCGGCATCGGTCACGGCAGCGACAACGCGGTGATCATGGGCCTGATGGGCGAATGGCCGGACGCGATCGATCCGTCGCAAATCGGCATCCGCATCGAAACCCTGCGCGAGACCCACACGTTGCTGCTCGACGGTCGTTTGTCGGTCCCGTTCATCTGGGCCCGGGACATGCGCCTGATCGACGAGAACCTGCCATTCCACCCCAACGCCATGACGCTGATCGTCGAAGGCGATGACGGTGAGCTGCATCGCGACACCTACTATTCCATCGGCGGCGGTTTTGTCGTTGATGAAGCACAGGCTTCAAGCGGCGTGGTCGATCTGGACCGCACCGTGCTGCCGTACGATTTCTCTAGCGCTGCCGAGCTGCTCAGCCTCTGCAAGCAGCACAACTTGCGCGTTGCAGAGTTGATGATGGCCAACGAGAAAGTCTGGCGCAGCGAAGAGGAAATCCGCGCTGGCCTGATGACACTCTGGCGCGCCATGCAGGATTGCGTCGAACAAGGCCTCAAGCACGAAGGCATCTTGCCCGGCGGCCTGAATGTGCGCCGTCGCGCGGCCAAGTTGCACCGCAGCCTGCAAGAACTGAACAAGCCCAACGTGATCGGCTCGACCTTGAGCGCCATGGAGTGGGTCAACCTGTTCGCCCTGGCGGTCAACGAAGAAAACGCCGCTGGCGGGCGCATGGTGACGGCGCCGACCAATGGCGCGGCGGGGATCATTCCGGCGGTGTTGCACTACTTTATGAAGTTCAGTGAGGTGGTGACCGACGCCAACGTGGTCGACTATTTCCTCAGTGCGGCGGCGGTAGGGATTCTGTGCAAGAAGAACGCTTCGATTTCCGGTGCCGAAGTCGGTTGCCAGGGCGAAGTCGGTTCGGCCTGCGCCATGGCGGCGGCCGGGCTGGCGGAGATTCTGGGGGCGACGCCGGAGCAGCTGTGTAACGCGGCGGAAATCGGTCTGGAACACAACCTCGGCCTGACCTGCGACCCGGTGGGCGGGTTGGTGCAAGTGCCGTGTATCGAGCGCAATGCGATTGCCGCGGTGAAAGCCATCAACGCAGCGCAGATGGCGCTGCGTGGCGACGGTCAGCACTTTATCTCGCTGGATCGGGTGATCCGCACGATGCGTGATACCGGTGCCGATATGCATGACAAATATAAAGAGACATCGCGGGGTGGGTTGGCGGTTAGCGCGGTGGAGTGCTGAGACCGAGTTGGTCCCATCGCGAGCAAGCTCGCTCCCACACTGGATTTGTGAACGACGCAGATCAAATGTGGGAGCGAGCTTGCTCGCGATAGCGCCAGACCAGTCAAAACTGCGCGCAAAGTGAACACCCGATTCAGAACGCGCCACGTTTTGGAGCGTCGCTTACAGATAAGCGACTTGCTCGAGATCCGGGATCCAGTTTGGCCATTACCGCCTGTCACCTGTGCCTGCGGTGACACTCTCCCTCAGGTCGCTGTAGCCCTGTTCCCACAAGTGCTACCGATTTGCTCACGCCCAACGGGGCTGAGCGCCTCCCGCCGATAATGGCACTTATAACCCCCACTCGCGGCGCGGCTTATATAGACGCGGCGCGACGTCGTTTTCAGGAGTTATTGAACGGCCATTCAATTTTAGGCATGGCATTTGCTCTGTCATTACAAAGCCCGTCTCCCGCGCGAGAACGATGGCAATAACAAGAGCCTCCGCCTGAGGCCATCACCCGCTTTGTGTGAGGAGATACCGCGATGACGACGTTCAACTCCGGGGCCCAACCCCAGAACCGTGCGCCTCAATCCATCGGCTTTCTGCTGCTGGACAATTTCACGCTTATTTCTTTGGCCTCCGCAGTAGAACCCCTGCGTATGGCCAACCAGTTGTCCGGTCGCGAGCTGTATCGCTGGAGCACGCTTACCGTCGACGGCGGTCAGGTCTGGGCCAGTGACGGTCTGCAGATCACCCCCGATTGCTCCATGCACAAAGCGCCACCCCTGGACACCGTGATTGTCTGTGGCGGTATCGGCATCCAGCGCACTGTTACCCGGGAACACGTTTCGTGGCTGCAAAGCCAGGCGCGTCAGTCCCGCCGTCTCGGTGCGGTCTGCACCGGCAGCTGGGCCCTGGCGTGCGCCGGCCTGCTGGATGGTTTCGATTGCAGCGTGCACTGGGAATGTCTGGCCTCGATGCAGGAAGCTTTCCCGCGTGTGGCCATGAGTACCCGTCTGTTCACCCTCGACCGTAACCGTTTCACCAGCTCCGGTGGCACCGCGCCGCTGGACATGATGCTGCACCTGATCAGCCGCGATCACGGCCGTGAACTGTCGGCCGCGATTTCGGAGATGTTTGTCTACGAGCGCATCCGCAACGAGCAGGATCACCAGCGTGTGCCGCTCAAGCACATGCTTGGCACCAACCAGCCGAAGTTGCAGGAAATCGTCGCGCTGATGGAGGCCAACCTCGAAGAGCCGATCGACCTCGACGAGCTGGCGGTGTACGTCGCCGTGTCGCGTCGTCAGCTGGAGCGGCTGTTCCAGAAATACCTGCACTGCTCGCCGTCGCGTTACTACCTGAAACTGCGCTTGATCCGCGCCCGGCAGTTGCTCAAGCAAACGCCGATGTCGATTATCGAAGTGGCGTCGGTGTGTGGTTTCGTGTCCACGCCGCACTTCTCCAAGTGCTACCGCGAATACTTCGGCATTCCGCCGCGTGACGAGCGCGTAGGTTCCAACACCACGCAACAAGTGGCGATGATGCCGCTGCCGCAAGCACTGGTGCTGTCGCCGTTGTCCGGGCCGTTGTCGGCGTTGAGTCAGGCGCGCAATGAGTCGACTTTCGCCAGCGTAAGGCTTTAAACCGTTGTGGCGAGGGGGCTTGCCCCCGTTCGACTGCGCAGCAGTCGTAAAGCTTTTAGGGCCGCTTCGCGACCCAACGGGGGCAAGCCCCCTCGCCACAGGTCAGGCGCTACGGCTTTGTTGATACTCCGCCAACGCTGGCAGCAGTTGCTTGTCGATGGCCTGACGCACGGCCGGCTGGATGGACGCGCTGCTGGTGTACATCTGCTTGACCATGGTGCGCAGTTCCATTGCCCGGTCGTTGTTCAAGCCCCGTACTGCGCATTCGCAGGCCTGCTCGGCGGTTGCGCCAGGGGGCACTGAAAATCCCAACGCCTTCAGCTGGCTCAACAGGTCTTCCTGGTCTATCAAATCGGCGTACATCATGACGCAATCCTTCTTCAGGGAACGGTGTCGTGGCTCGATTCTCGTAGGGGTGCGGGGTGGCGGCAAGGACGATTTGTCGCAATGGCCGCAATACCTATGAACAGGTCGTTTTCGACTAACTTGCTACGTATGAGAGTGGGCACACTGGGGTCAGCTGGCTTCACGAAGGTTTGGTCACCCTCGCGCAACGGCTCCTCAACAGTACCCACCTCTGCCCCGATCCTGTCACGGCTTGATCGGGGTTTTTTTTGCCTGTGAAACAGGAAGGGAGATGGTGACTGGACTGACGCCATCGCGAGCAAGCTCGCTCCCACAGTGATCGCATACCTCTGTAGGAGTGAGCCTGCTCGCGATGAACGATGACGCGGTCTAGCGTTGCAATACCAGGATCCGCGACAACAGTTCATCACGGTCGACATAGCAACCCTGAAAATGCCGGGCGCCGGTGGCGGGGTCGAAGGCGTTGCGGGCGTGGAGGGTGCGGCGGTTGTCGAAACACCACATTTCGCCGGGGTTTAACCGCGTCATCACCCGAAATCGCGTTTCCCTGGTCATTGCAATAAAGCGGCGGTAGGCGTGATAGAGCGCGGGCATCTGCTCGACCGACGCATCGAACGGCCCACGCAGAAAATTCGCCATGCGGATTTCCGAAACCTGCCCAAAGGCATCCAGCGCGATAATCGGCGCGAGACGACGGTAGTCGCTGTGGCGGTCTTTGTTGCGGAACTCCACAGGGATTTCACAGAGGCTTTTAAACGCCTCGGGATCTTCATGGCGCAAGGCGTCGGCAATGGCAAAACCGTCGACGAAAATACTCTCGCCACCCTCGGCGTCATTCACCAGGCAATGCAGGAATTGCAGCCCCGGTTGCAACTCCCGAGTCGGCAAATCGCTGTGCAGCGGCAGGTTGAAAGCGGTGTAGGCATTGCTGTCGGCATCGGCCTTGGATTGCACGTTGAACAGCACGCCAAAGTTGCTCTCGCGGATGAAGGAAACCCGCTGGGCGATCAGTTTCAGCGAACCCGGCTCGGTGGGCACACCGCGGACCTGAGTCAGGCCGGTATCGCGTACGGCCAGCAGCCATTGCAGCAGGGCATGGTTGTCGTTCATCAAAGCCTGGTATTCGAATACCGGCAGCTTCAGGTCGCTGTTCCAGAGCTGGCTTTTTGGCTTGGCAGCCCGGCGTTCGGCGCGGGACTCGTCATCATAGGCGTGGGCCCGTAACCAGCCGGGATCGAAGCGGCTGAGATGGCCGTCCTGCCAGTCGACACGCAGGCAGCCTTCGGCATCAATGCTGACGTCCGAGGGCTTCAGGTTTTCGGCGACGTCGACGATTTCCAGCACTTGCTCGCGGGTCACGGTGTAGACGCACAGCGGGCACGGACAGTTGTCGCGCAACCACTGATGATGAAAAGGGCTGACCCTGTTGTCGGCCCATGTCACTTGAATTCGGTCCGCCAGGGTTTGCACGGCGGTCAACGCGCTGATCAACGGGTAGGTACGGAAGTCGGCAAAAGCGGCGGCGGTGTTCAATGGCGATCTCCTTGTTATTTTTTAGGGGGTAACGCGATCACTCGGCCAATATAGGCAGGGGCGGGAAGGTCGGTTTGCTCGGCGACGATGGCTTGCAGCTTGCTCAAGGTGTCTTCGCTGAACGGTGCGGAGCGCGGCCCGGCGAGGTCAACGTGCAGCAGCATTTGTTCGTTGCCCGCCAGCTCCTTGTCACCTCCGAGCAGATGCAGACTGTGATAGAGATGCAGGCGTTTGCTGTCGTGGCCAATGATTTGGGTATGCACTTCGACGTCGGCGTCGAGCTTCACTTCATGCAGGTAATTGAGGTGCAGTTCGAGGGTGAACAGCGAGTTGCCGCTGGCTTCGCGGTTGTTGCTGTCCATGCCCAGACGATCCATCAGCGCATCGGTGGCGTAGCTGAAAATCAGCAGGTAGAAGGCGTCGCGCAGGTGGCCGTTGTAGTCGACCCAGTCGGGGATGATTTTGGTTTGGTAGGTGGTCAGGGTGGGCATGATGAGGGATCCAAATGGTGTGGTGACTGGATGGCCCCCATCGTCGGAACGCCGCCCGGAGCAAGCTCGCTCCCACATTGGTTCTGTGAACGACGCAGATCAACTGTGGGAGCGAGCTTGCTCCGGGCGGCGTTCCGACGATGGGGCCGGTCCTGTTGGTTCATTATTCGCTGAAGGCCATCCCATGCTTCTCTTTGGTGGTCTTCACCGCCTCCAGCACCGCCAGCAGGCAATCATCACGATAGCGCTCCAGCGCCGAAATGCTGTGCGTGCCCAACTGATCACTGGTGCCATCCACCACATCATCAATCAACTTGTCGGTCAGTTCCGGCGCCGGCAGATACGTCCACGGCAACTGCAGCGCCGGCCCGAATTGCGCCATGAAGTGCCGCATGCCTGCATCGCCACCCGCCAGGGTGTAGGTCAAGAATGTGCCCATGAACGACCAGCGCAGGCCCGCGCCAAAGCGAATCGCATCGTCGATTTCACCGGTGGTCGCCACACCGTCGTTGACCAGGTGCAGCGCTTCACGCCACAACGCTTCGAGCAAGCGGTCGGCGATAAAACCGGGTACTTCCTTGCGCACATGAAGCGGACGCATGCCCAAGGATTCATAGACTTTCATTGCCGCTTGAACGGCTTCCGGAGCGGTGTTTTTGCCGCCAACCACTTCCACCAGCGGCAGCAGGTAAACCGGGTTGAACGGGTGCCCGACGACGCAGCGTTCCGGGTGCGTCGAACTCTCGTAGAACTCGCTCGGCAACAGGCCGGAAGTACTGGAGCCGATCAAGGCATTGGGCTTGGCCGCCGCGCTGATTTTGCTGTGCAGTTCCAGTTTCAGGTCCAGACGCTCAGGGGCGCTTTCCTGAATGAAATCCGCGTCGCGAACGCATTCTTCAATGGTTGCGACAAAGCGCAGCCGATCCTGCGATGCGCCTGGCGCCAGGCCCTGTTTCTCCAACGCACCCCAGGCATTGGCGACGCGTTTGCGCAGCGCGGCTTCGGCACCGGGCGCCGGGTCCCAGGCCACCACGTCGAGGCCGTGGGCGAGGGCGCGGGACACCCAACCGCTGCCGATGACACCGCTGCCCAAGGCTGCGAAGGTTTTAATTTCGGTGATAAAGCTCATGGCGACTTCCTGAATTTGGCTCAAAAAAACTGTGGGAGCGAGCTTGCTCGCGATGGCGGTATTACTGCCGCAGATAATGCGTCGGATGTACCGACGTCATCGTCGGAACGCCGCCCGGAGCAGGCTCGCTCCCACAGGGGGAAAGGGTGGGGTTAGCCGCGCTTGGTCAGGCCCATTTTTACCCGGCCTTCCGCCGGGGTCAGGACACGGGCGCCGAGGCGGCTGAGAATTTCCGAAGCGCGTTCAACCAGTTGGCCGTTGGTCGCCAGTACGCCCTTGTCCAGCCAGATGTTGTCTTCCAGACCGACCCGCACGTTGCCACCGAGCAGCACCGCTTGCGCCGCCATCGGCATTTGCATGCGACCGATGCCGAAACCGGCCCAGACTGCATTGGCAGGCAGGTTGTCGACCATGGCTTTCATGGTGGTGGTGTCGGCCGGCGCGCCCCACGGGATGCCCAGGCAGAGTTGGAACAGCGGGTCGTCGAGCAGGCCTTCCTTGATCATCTGCTTGGCGAACCACAGGTGACCGGTGTCGAAAATTTCCAGCTCGGCCTTCACGCCCAGCTCTTGAATGCGTTTGGCGCCAGCGCGCAGCTGGGCCGGGGTGGACACATAGATGGTGTCGCCGTCGCCGAAGTTCAGGGTGCCGCAATCGAGGGTGCAGATTTCCGGCAGCAGCTCTTCAACGTGGGCCAGACGGGTCAGCGGACCGACCAGGTCGGTGTTCGGGCCGAATTCCATCGGGTTCTCGCCAGCGCCGATTTCCAGGTCGCCGCCCATGCCGGCGGTGAGGTTGACGATGATGTCGACGTCCGCCTCGCGGATGCGCTCCATCACTTCGCGATACAGCGCTACATCACGGCTGAATTTGCCGGTTTCGGGGTTACGCACGTGGCAGTGGACCACGGTGGCGCCGGCCTTGGCAGCTTCCACGGCGGCCGCGGCGATTTGTTTCGGAGTGACCGGCACGTGTGGGCTCTTGCTGGTCGTGTCGCCAGCACCGGTGAGTGCGCAGGTGATGATGACGTCGTGGTTCATGAGGCGGTTCCTGTTCTTTATGGGAATGGCGTGCGTGATTAGTCGATTCGCAGCCCTGTCGGGCTGCGAATCGGTGGTTCAATCGGGTTTATTTGGTGGTCAGCTGCAGGTTTTCAGCGGCGGGTTTGCCATCGAAGGTGGTCACGCCTTCGAGCCAGCGTTGCTTGTCTTGCGGGTGATCTTTCAGCCATTGCTTGGCCGATTCGAAAGCGTCCTTGTGATCCAGCAGCGGCTGCATCATCCGGCTCTCGTCTTCGGCGGAGTAGGTCAGGTTGCTCAGCAAGCGACCGACGTTCGGGCATTGCTCGGCGTATTTCGGCGCGGTGACGGTCCAGACCGTGGCCATGCCTTCGTCCGGGCCCAGAGCGTCTTCACTGCCAGTGAGATAGGTCATCTGCACGTTGACGTTCATTGGGTGCGGCGCCCAGCCGAAGAACACCACGGCTTCCTTGCGTCGCACGGCGCGATCCACCGCCGCGAGCATGCCGGCCTCACTGGACTCGACCAACTGGAACTTGCCGAGGCCAAACTGGTTCTTGGCGATCATCGCCTTGATCTGGGTGTTGGCCCCCGAACCAGGCTCGATGCCGTAGATCTTGCCGCCCAGTTCTTTCTCGAACTTGGCGATGTCGGCGAAGGTTTTCAGGCCCTTTTCGGCGAGATACGTCGGTACGGCGAGGGTGGCGCGGGCGTCTTTCAGGCTTGGCGCTTCAAGTACTTTGACCTGCTTGCCATCGACGAACGGCGTGATGGTCTGGGTCATCAGCGGGTTCCAGTAGCCCAGGAACAGATCCAGGCGCTGGTCGCGGATCCCGGCGAAGATGATTTGCTGGGATGCGCTGGTTTGTTTGGTGTTGTAGCCGAGGCCATCGAGCAGGACTTGGGTCATGGCACTGGTGGCGATCACATCGGTCCAGTTCACGACGCCCATGCGTACGTTCTGGCATGAAGCAGGTTCGGCCGCCATGACGCTGGCGCTCAGGAAAGCGGTACCGCTGAGTGCAAGAACACAGCTGCTGATCAGTCGTTTCATCTCAGGTTTCCTCGGCAGTTCGTTATTGTGGGTCCGGTCATCTTCGTGCGCCGGTGATGCCAAGTTACGCAGCTTAAGGCCCGCTAAAGCGCACTGCGGCGACCAGCTCTTGCACTGCAGCGACCTGCGCTCTTGATTGCCTGTCGCAAGTGGCGTATCAACGACCACACGCTCCCCGCCCTCTCGTTACCTGCCAATCGAGTGCGCTCCATGTCCCAGGATTTCTACTTCTTGTTGATGCCGGGTTTCTCGGCGATTGGATTTATCTCGGCCATCGAGCCGCTGCGGGTCGCCAATCGCTTTCGTGGCGAGCTGTATCGCTGGCATGTGCTCAGCGCGGACGGCGGGGCGGTGTTGGCCAGCAACGGCATGTCGGTCAACGCCGATGCCGCGCTCGAACCGCTGAAGAAAGGTGCAACCTTGTTAGTGGTCGCCGGCTTCGAACCCTTGAAATTCGCTACCCCCGCGCTGGAGCACTGGTTGCGCCGGCTGGACAACGAATGCGTGACCCTCGGCGCCATCGACACCGGCAGCTTCATCCTCGCCGAGGCCGGCCTGCTCGACGGCCACCGCTTGACCCTGCACTGGGAAGCCATCGACGCGTTCAAGGAGTCTTATCCACAGCTCAGCGTTACCCAGGAGCTGTTCGAGATCGACCGTCGACGCATTACCTCCGCCGGCGGCACCGCTTCCATCGACCTGATGCTCGACCTCATCAGCCAGGCCCACGGCCCGGAACTGGCGATCCAGGTCAGCGAACAATTCGTGCTCGGTCGCATCCGCCCGCGCAAAGACCACCAACGCATGGAAGTCGCCACGCGTTATGGCATCAGCAACAAGAAACTGGTGCATGTGATTGGCGAGATGGAGCAGCACAGCGAACCGCCGCTGAGCACGCTGGAATTGGCCGAATCGATCAAAGTCACGCGACGGCAGCTCGAGCGATTGTTTCGGCTGCATTTGCACGACACGCCGAGCAATTTCTACCTGCGCCTGCGGCTGGAGAAAGCGCGGCAGTTGTTGCGGCAGACGGATATGAGTGTGTTGGAAGTGAGTATTGCGTGCGGGTTTGAGTCGCCGTCGTATTTCACCCGCAGCTATCGGGCGCGGTTTGAGCGGTGTCCGCGGGAAGACCGGCGGCGTTTGGGAGATGGCCGGGAACTGGTCTGAACACAAATTTCGACAGCAACAGAAAACCCTGTGGGAGCGAGCTTGCTCGCGATAGCGGTGGATCAGCCGACATCAATGTTGAATGTACTGGCCTCATCGCGAGCAAGCTCGCTCCCACAGTTTTGATTTGCTGCAGTCTTACTTTTTCATCAGGCCGGAACACGCCGCCTTGTAAGCTTCATGCTGATACTTGTTCAGCGTGGCCGGCAATTCGAAATCAAATTTCTTGTTCTGCGCATTGATGGTCTGCGGCGACAGCAGCGTGACCTCGCAATTCTCCAGTAACTGAAAAACGCCTTCGATCTTGAACGTGGTCGGCCCACCGGCGAATTCGCCTTTCTTGCTGCGCTTCTTGATCGCGATCCGGTCGATGGAGTTCTCGCGCACGAACGAGGCGACTTGAGCGGCGAAGACTTTGACGTTGGCGGCTTCGTCGTCATCGTCGAGGGCGATTTTCTTGGTGGCCAGGGCGACGTGGCTCAGCGCCTGACCGTCGAGAGAGGCCACAGCGATGATAGCTTCGCTGCCTTTGATTTCGATGCCGCAGATTTTCATTTGAATTCCTTAACTGGCTGGTGGCGTGCAGCTTACAGCTCAAGCTGATCGGCGTTGATGCCAAAAGCCGCGGCAATTTTCTCACGGGTCGCCTTGCGAGGCTTGGCGACGGTCTCCTGCTGGGCAAAGGCCGGTTGGGAGATACCCATGCGTTTGGCCACTTCATCCTGAGTAAGGTTCAGATGTTCGCGCCAGGCGCGAATTGGCGTTGCGCCGTCGACGATACGGCTGACCACCTCATGAGGGGTCAGATCGGATTCGATTTTTTGCGCCACGTATTGCGCGTATGGAATAACCACGAAGGCGGGGTTTCCGTCAGCGTCATTAATAATTTGAACGTCAGTAGGTGCGCTCATCGCGTTTTTTGACCTCTTGGATACTGATCACTTTAATTGCGCCATCCCAGTCGAACATGATCCGATAATTGCCGACTCGCGGACGGTAGGCGTAATCATGACCAACCGGTGCTTTGACGTTGCCCACATCAGGCATGTCAGCCAGCACCGTGATGCATCACGCACCTGGATCTGATGAGCGGAATGCAATTTCAGCAGCTGCTTAACGGCCTTTCGAGTCCAGTGGATGCTGTTCATAGGGGGATATAAGTCTTTTATAAGATTTGCGAATCTTTACTTATATTTTCCAGGTCGCAAACAAACGAACCGTGTCGGCGTGTTGCCCGGCTGAAACGGTCGTTTATTGAGCTAAAGGGCGGTTGTAGGCGTGATGAAAACTGCTTGTGGGACAGGTCATTTCTTGCGGTTAGAAAGCTGGCGACAGCACCAGCTTCCGACGGACGATAATGTTTACTGCTGCCCAATCGACTCCAAGAACTCCGACCGCTCATCACTCATCCGCGCCACGCAATCATTCTGCGCAATCGTGAATGCCTTGCTACCGCTCGTCGCCGGAAACGCTTCAACCGCGCAGTCTGCATCCCGGGTCTTCAGCCACTGCTGTTGTGCGGCCTTGATCTTGGCGGTGATGTCGGTCAGTTGCGCCGGGTTCTTGCCGTAGAGCGTTTGCATGCGCTCGGTCAGGCTTTTGAGGTTTTCGCTCAGCAGGTCTTCGGCGGTGGTTCTGCTGTAGGTCGAGCATTCAAGAGTCTGGACTTCGTTTTCGACTTTGTCGCAGGGGTTATCGTCGGATTCTTCAGCCGCGTGTACGCCGGTCGCTATCAGTGCCAATGCCAGGAAGATCGATTTCATTGCGCCGTCGCCCCTTATTCCAGTAAAGCATCCAGTGAAACATCCAGTAGTGGCGCGAATTCTGGCCCATGCGCAGGCCCTTGAACAGGTGGCTCATGACGTCCGACGACGACCCTTTGTCGCGGATTGACGCTTTCGGCAAACCCCCTGTCGTTTTTGCACCCGGCTGCCCCCTCCCTCAGGCATATGCTGGCCCCAAAGCGCCGGCACACGATTCGGCGCATGAATCGCTAATAGGGGACAGCCTGATGAGCCCAGCCGAATTACACGCCGACAGCATCGTTATCGACGGTCTGATTATTGCCAAGTGGAACCGTGAGCTGTTCGAAGACATGCGCAAGGGCGGTCTGACCGCGGCCAACTGCACCGTGTCGGTGTGGGAGGGCTTTCAGGCCACTGTGAACAATATCGCCGCCAGCCAGAAGCTGATCCGCGAAAACAGCGACCTGGTGATTCCAGTGCGCACCACCGCCGATATCCGCAAGGCCAAAGAGCAGGGCAAGACCGGCATCCTGTTCGGCTTCCAGAATGCTCACGCCTTTGAAGACCAGATCGGCTACGTCGAGGTGTTCAAGCAGCTGGGCGTCGGTATCGTGCAGATGTGCTACAACACCCAGAATCTGGTCGGTACCGGTTGCTACGAGCGTGATGGCGGCCTGTCGGGCTTCGGTCGCGAAATCGTCGCCGAGATGAACCGCGTCGGCATCATGTGCGACCTGTCCCACGTAGGTTCGAAAACTTCCGAAGAAGTCATCCTCGAATCGAAGAAGCCGGTCTGCTACTCCCATTGCCTGCCGTCGGGTTTGAAAATCCACCCGCGCAACAAATCCGATGAAGAACTGAAGTTCATCGCCGATCACGGCGGTTTCGTCGGCGTGACCATGTTTGCGCCATTCCTGGCCAAGGGCATCGATTCGACCATCGACGATTACGCCGAAGCCATCGAATACACCATGAATATCGTCGGTGAAGACGCCATCGGTATCGGCACCGACTTCACCCAGGGCCATGGCCAGGACTTCTTCGAATACCTGACCCATGACAAGGGCTACGCCCGCCGCCTGACCAGTTTCGGCAAGATCATCAACCCGCTGGGCATTCGCACCGTCGGCGAGTTCCCGAACCTGACCGAAACCCTGCTCAAGCGCGGCCATTCCGAGCGCGTGGTCCGCAAGATCATGGGCGAGAACTGGGTCAACGTCCTCAAGGACGTCTGGGGCGAGTAAGCCACAGCACCTCTGAATCCTTTCCCCCGGCCATCCGTGCCGGGGGCAACACCAAAATTTTTCTGGAGTTAAGTTTCCATGGCCAAGATCGCCCCGCAATTGCCAATCGAAGTCGACAGCGAAACCGGTGTCTGGACCTCCGACGCCCTGCCAATGCTGTATGTACCGCGTCACTTCTTCGTCAACAACCACATGGGCATCGAGGAAGTGCTGGGCGCCGACGCCTACGCCGAGATCCTCTACAAGGCCGGCTACAAATCGGCCTGGCACTGGTGTGAAAAAGAAGCTGAGTGCCACGGCCTGGAAGGCGTTGCGGTGTTCGAACACTACATGAAGCGCCTGTCGCAGCGCGGCTGGGGCCTGTTCAAGATCCAGGACATCGACCTCGACAAAGGCACTGCCAGCGTCAAGCTCGAACACTCTGCGTTCGTTTATGTGTACGGCAAGGTCGGCCGCAAAGTCGACTACATGTTCACGGGCTGGTTTGCCGGCGCGATGGATCAGATTCTGCAAGCCCGCGGCAGCAAGATCCGTACGGTTGCCGAACAAGTCTACGGTGGCTCCGAAGAAGGCCACGACGACGGTTTGTTCACCGTCAAGCCGTTGTAAGTCGAGGAACCCGCCATGGCTTTCGAAGCAATGTTCCAGCCGATCCAGATCGGCAAACTGACCATCCGTAACCGCGTGCTCAGCACCGCGCACGCTGAGGTCTATGCCACCGACGGCGGCATGACCACCGACCGGTACGTCAAATATTACGAAGAGAAAGCCAAGGGCGGGATCGGCCTGGCGATTTGCGGCGGTTCCTCCAGTGTGGCCATCGACAGCCCGCAAGGCTGGTGGAAGTCGGTCAACCTGGCCGACGACCGGATCATTCCGCACTTCCAGAATCTGGCCGATGCCATGCACAAGCATGGCGCCAAGATCATGATCCAGATTACTCACATGGGTCGTCGTTCCCGTTGGGACGGCGAGCATTGGCCAACCCTGCTGTCGCCATCGGGTATCCGTGAGCCGGTGCACCGCGCGACCTGCAAAACCATCGAGCCGGAAGAAATCTGGCGGGTGATCGGCAACTACGCCAGCGCCGCCGCGCGGGCCAAGGCCGGTGGCCTGGACGGCGTCGAGCTGTCCGCCGTGCACCAGCACATGATCGACCAGTTCTGGAGCCCGCGCGTCAACAAACGTACCGACGAATGGGGCGGCAGCTTCGAGAACCGCATGCGTTTCGGCCTGGAAGTAATCAAGGCTGTGCGAGCTGAAGTCGGCCCGGATTTCTGCGTCGGCATCCGTCTGTGCGGTGATGAATTCCACCCGGATGGCTTGTCCCACGAGGACATGAAGCAGATCGCCAAGTACTACGACGACACCGGAATGATCGACTTCATCGGCGTGGTCGGTTCGGGTTGCGACACCCACAACACCCTGGCCAACGTTATTCCGAACATGAGTTATCCACCGGAGCCATTCCTGCATTTGGCCGCCGGTATCAAGGAAGTGGTGAAGGCCCCGGTACTGCACGCGCAGAACATCAAGGACCCGAACCAGGCGACCCGTATTCTGGAAGGCGGCTACGTCGACATGGTCGGCATGACCCGCGCCCACATCGCCGACCCGCACCTGATTGCCAAGATCAAAATGGGTCAGGTCGACCAGATCAAACAATGCGTCGGCGCCAACTACTGCATCGACCGTCAATATCAGGGTCTGGACGTGTTGTGCATCCAGAACGCCGCAACCTCCCGTGAATACATGGGCGTGCCGCATATCATCGAGAAGTCGACCGGTGTGAAGCGCAAAGTTGTGGTGGTTGGTGCCGGCCCTGCCGGGATGGAAGCGGCGCGTGTGTCGGCCGAACGTGGCCACGACGTGACCCTGTTCGAGAAGAAAGAATTCATCGGTGGCCAGATCACGACCGCCTCGAAAGCCCCGCAACGGGATCAGATCGCCGGTATCACTCGCTGGTTCCAACTGGAATTGGCGCGTTTGAAAGTCGACCTGCGCCTGGGCGTGGCGGCCGATGCGGCAACCATTCTCGATCTGCGTCCGGACGTGGTGGTGCTCGCCGTCGGTGGCCATCCATTCCTGGAGCAGAACGAACATTGGGGCGCGGCTGAAGGCCTGGTCGTCAGCAGCTGGGACATCCTCGACGGCAAGGTTGCACCGGGCAAGAACGTGCTGGTCTACGACACCATTTGCGAGTTCACCGGGATGTCCACCGCCGACTTCCTCGCCGACAAGGGCAGCCAGGTCGAGATCGTCACTGACGACATCAAGCCGGGCGTGGCGATTGGCGGCACCTCGTTCCCGACGTACTACCGCAGCATGTACCCGAAAGAAGTGATCATGACCGGGGACATGATGCTGGAGAAGGTCTACCGCGAAGGCGACAAGCTGGTGGCGGTGCTGGAAAACGAATACACCGGCGCCAAAGAGGAGCGGGTGGTGGACCAGGTCGTCGTCGAAAACGGCGTGCGTCCGGACGAAGAAATCTACTACGCCCTGAAGGAAGGCTCGCGCAACAAAGGCCAGATGGACATCGAAGCCTTGTTCGCGATCAAGCCGCAACCTTCGCTGAGCCAGGCGGGGGACGGCTACTTGCTGTTCCGCATCGGCGACTGCGTGGCGCAGCGCAACACCCACGCGGCGATCTACGACGCGCTGCGGTTGTGCAAGGATTTCTAAGAGCTTGTGGATAACCCTGTAGGAGTGAGCCTGCTCGCGAAAGCGGTGGATCAGTCGACATCGATGTTGAATGTCAGTCCGTCTTCGCGAGCAAGCTCGCTCCCACAGGAATCGAGCAAGGCATCCAGGTAGTTTGGCCTGCAAGACCCCGAGGTCTTTGGGAGCTCCACCATGTTGAACACCCTTCTTCCAATCCTGTTGTTCGCCGCCTTGGGCCTCGCTGTCCTCGGCGCGTTGCGGCGGGTGGCTATGTGGCGCCGAGGCCGGGCTTCGAAAGTCGACCTGATCGGCGGCCTGTTCGCCATGCCCAAGCGTTACATGGTCGATTTGCACCATGTGGTGGCGCGGGACAAATACATCGCCAACACTCACGTTGCCACGGCCGGTGGTGCGGTGGCGTCTATCGTGCTGGCGATTCTGGTGCACGGTTTTGGCCTGCATAACCGCATCCTCGGCTATGCACTGCTGTTGATGACGGCGGTGATGTTCGTCGGTGCGATCTTTGTGTACCTGCGTCGTCGCAACCCGCCGGCCCGTTTGTCCAAAGGCCCGTGGATGCGCCTGCCGAAAAGCCTGTTGGCGTTCTCGGTAAGTTTTTTCCTGTTGACCCTGCCGGTCGCCGGCATCCTTCCGGAAAACTTCGGCGGTTGGGTGGTGGCTGCGATCCTCGGCGTTGGTGTGCTGTGGGGCGTTAGCGAACTGTTCTTCGGCATGACCTGGGGCGGGCCGATGAAGCACGCCTTCGCCGGTGCTTTGCACTTGGCCTGGCATCGTCGCGCCGAACGCTTTGGTGGTGGCCGTTCCACCGGTTTGAAACCGCTGGACCTGAACGATCCGACCGCGCCACTGGGCGTGGAAAAACCCAAGGATTTCACCTGGAACCAACTGCTCGGCTTCGACGCTTGCGTGCAGTGCGGTAAGTGCGAAGCCGCGTGCCCGGCGTTCGCTGCCGGTCAGCCGCTGAACCCGAAAAAACTGATTCAAGACATGGTCGTTGGCCTGGCCGGTGGCACCGACGCCAAATTCGCCGGCAGCCCGTATCCGGGCAAGGCGATCGGCGAGCACGCCGGTAATCCGCATCAACCGATCGTCAACGGTCTGGTGGACGCTGAAACCTTGTGGTCCTGCACCACTTGCCGTGCCTGCGTCGAGGAGTGCCCGATGATGATCGAGCACGTCGACGCCATCGTCGACATGCGCCGCCACCTGACCCTGGAAAAAGGCGCGACCCCGAACAAGGGCGCCGAAGTCCTGGAAAACCTGATCGCCACCGACAACCCTGGCGGTTTCGCCCCGGGCGGACGGATGAACTGGGCGGCGGATTTGAACCTCAATCTGATGAGCGAGAAGAAGTCGGTCGACGTGCTGTTCTGGGTCGGCGACGGTGCCTTCGACATGCGCAACCAGCGTACCTTGCGCGCCTTCGTCAAAGTGCTGAAAGCGGCCAAGGTCGACTTCGCCGTGCTGGGGCTTGAAGAACGCGACAGCGGTGACGTGGCCCGACGTCTGGGCGACGAAGCCACCTTCCAGTTGTTGGCCAAACGCAACATCCAGACCCTGGCCAAGTACAGCTTCAACCGCATCGTCACCTGCGACCCGCACAGCTTCCACGTGCTGAAAAACGAGTACGGCGCCTTCGACGGCAACTACGTTGTGCAGCACCACAGCACTTACATGGCGGAAATCATCGGCGCTGGCGCCCTGAACCTCGGCCAGCACAAAGGCAGCAGCGTGACTTATCACGATCCGTGCTACCTCGGCCGCTACAACGGCGAATACGAGGCACCGCGTGAAGTGCTGCGCGCCCTGGGTATCGAGATCAAGGAAATGCAACGCTCCGGTTTCCGCTCGCGCTGCTGCGGCGGCGGCGGCGGTGCGCCGATCACCGACATCCCGGGCAAGCAACGGATCCCCGACATGCGCATGGAAGACATCCGCGAAACTGGCGCCGAACTGGTGGCCGTGGGTTGTCCACAGTGCACCGCGATGCTTGAGGGCGTGGTCGAACCACGGCCGCTGATCAAGGACATTGCCGAACTGGTGGCGGACGCGTTGCTCGAAGACGCTGCCCCGAGCAAGCCGACCAAACCGGCCCAACGTGAACCTGCGGAGGCCCACTGATGAGCGACATTATCCGCCGCGACCCACGCGCCGAATGGATCGCCCGCAACCGTCTGCACCCGCTGCACGCGGCCATGCAACCGGCGCAACACAGCTGGATGGGGCCTAACGGCGTCATCCGCAAAAATCCTCACGGCATCGGTTTTATTGGTCCCAACGGGATCAAACGGATCGACCGCAGCGGCGCTCAACAGGGCGGGGCGACTAAACGCTCGGCCGCGGTTGAAGTCCAGTTGCCACTGCATCAAGTGCCTGCACCTGCGTTTTACATCAGTGTGGTGCCGGACATGGTCGGCGGCCGCTTGAGCAGCCACGACCGCGACTTGCTCGGCCTGGCTCACCAGTTGGCTGGCAAGGACGGCGCTGTATTGGCCGTGGTCTTCGGTGAACATAAAGAAAACGCCTTCGCCACCGCTGGCGTCGATCGCTTGCTGGTGCTGGATGGCGACGAATTCAGCGGTTATGCACCGGAACAACGGGTCCAGGGCCTGCGGGCTGTGGATAACCAGTTCAGCCCGCGTCACTGGCTGCTGCCGGACAGTCGCAGCGGCGGTGGTGAATTGGGTCGACGCTTTGCCGCCGCACTGGGCGAACGCCCGGCTACAAGGGTCTGGCAGGTCAAGGATCAGGAATGCATCGGTCGCGCCGGTGCCGGTTTGCAGGACCTTGCGCGCCCGGTGGCACGCTTGATTCTGGCTGCCGTCGAATGCGCCGAACCGGTCAGCGAAACCCGTCACGAAGCCTTGCCGGTGGAGTTATCCACAGCCGTGGCGCGCAGTTTGTCGCGCATCGAGGATTTGGGCGCCGTGGCAGTGGACCCGGCGGCGATTCCGATGGCCGAAGCCGAGTTCATCTTCTCCGGCGGCAACGGGGTCAAGGACTGGGGACTTTTCCACAGGACCGCCGAAGCGCTGGGCGCTACCGAAGGCGCGTCCCGTGTGGCGGTGGACGATGGCTTCATGGCGCGCGACCGTCAGGTCGGTGCGTCCGGCACCTGGGTCACCGCGCGGGTTTACGTGGCGGTGGGGATTTCCGGGGCGATCCAGCACCTGCAAGGCATCGGTGCCTGCGACAAGGTGGTGGCGATCAACCTCGATCCTGGCTGCGACATGATCAAACGGGCCGACCTGTCGGTGATCGGCGAGAGTGCAGAGATTCTTCAAGCCTTGATCGATGCGGTAGAGGCTTACCGCAACGAAGCCAAGCGCGATGCGGCTTAAGGAAAGGATAGGGTTATGAGCACGAAAATCATCAGCCTGGTGTCCATCGGCGCCCACCCGACCTCCGGCCGGCCACGTCGTGCGGAGCAGGATGCGCGGGCGGTGGAGCTGGGCCTGCAACTGGCTGGGGATAACCTGCAAGTGCTGCATGCCGGCGACGTCGCAGAACCTGCACTACGCGCCTATCTGGGGATGGGCCTGGAACAGCTGCATGTGCTTGAGCAGCCGGAAGGCGCCGATGCACTGCCGGCATTGACCGCGTATTTGCGTGACGCCGGGGCTCAGGTCGTGCTGACCGGCAGCCAGGCGGAAACCGGTGAAGGTTCGGGCATGTTGCCGTTCCTGCTGGCGGAAAATCTGGGCTGGCCACTGGTGGTAGGGCTGGCTCAAGTTGAATCCATCGACGGTAATTCAGCGCTGGTGCTGCAAGCCTTGCCGCGCGGTCAGCGCCGTCGCCTGAAAGTGCGACTGCCGTTTCTCGCGACTGTGGATAACGCCGCGCCGAAGCCTCGGCAGAGTGCCTACGGCCCAGCCCGACGCGGTGTGCTGCAGGCGGATGAAGTCGAAGTGATCGATGATGAACTGCTGGCGGTCGCCACCCTGCAACCGGCCAAGCCACGGCCTAAACGCTTGAAGGTGATCAAGGCCAAGAGCGGCGCAGACCGGATGAAAGCCGCGACGGCCAAGGCCAGCGGTGGCGGCGGGCAAGTGCTTAAAGGGTTGAGTGCCGAGGCGGGGGCCGAGGCGATTCTCAAGTTACTGATCGAAGAAGGCGTGGTCCGCTAGCGGATCACTAGTGCAGATCTAAAAATGTGGGAGCGAGCTTGCTCGCGAAAGCGGTGGTTCAGTCGACATCAATGTTGAATGTGAGTCCGCCTTCGTCGGATCGCCGCCCGGAGCAAGCTCGCTCCCACAAGGAAAAATAATGACCGTTGAATTTCGTTCGGCCCTGCGCGCGGATGCGCGGGAAATTGCTCGCTTGTTCCAGATTTCGTCAGAAGGTGCTGCGGATTACATCTGGAGCCAACTGGCGCAACCCGGTCAGGATTTACTGGACGTGGGCGCCAGTCGTTACGCCCGTGACGACGTCGATTTTTCTTATCAGAACTGCCTCATCGCCGAGGTTGATGGAAACGTCATTGGCATGATGCACAGCTACGTGATGCGTCACGATCCGCTGGCGCCTCCAGTGACCGATCCAGTCCTGGCGCCGTACGCCAAGATGGAAATCCCCGATACCCTCTACATTTCCAGCCTGGCACTCCATGAAGGCTGGCGAAACCAGGGCCTGGGCAAGCAATTCCTTGCCTACGCTTACGACCGTGCCAACCAGCTGGGGCTCAATGGCTTGAGTCTGATCGACTACGCCGTGAACACCGGCGCTCGTCGGTTTTACGAACGACATGGCTTTCGTATCGTCGATACCTGCCAGATCACTCCCCATCCGATGATTCGGGTCACGGGTGAGGCCTATCTGATGTATCGGCCCTAGTGCGCTACATTTCTCTATGAGCTGCTCAGGGTTGCCGCAGCGCTAGTTCATAAAACTCGTTTTCAGAATGGGTTGAACATGAAAGCGGTCAGTCGGCGTGAGACATGTCTGATCGGCGGCGTGAGTTCAAAGTCGTCTCTGGTGCTGCTTGCATTTTTTATCTGTGCAGCAACCAGTGCGATAGCTGATACCCGGCCGGCAGCTCCGGATTTTTACACATGGTTAGAGTCCGAACAGGGACAAAAAGCGTCCTTGGCGCAGCTGAAACAGCAATGCGCCAACGTGTTGGATGCTGAAAAAAACCTGAATTGTTCAGTGTCTGTTCTCGCCCGAATGTTCGAGGCCAAAACCGCAAACCAGATCCCCGAATACTATCTGGCGATCAAGCGACGTCACGCTCAGGCAATCGCGAATGACCCTGAGCTCAACGCAATGTTTTCCATGTTCGGCAGCGAATCCCTCGCGACCCTCAGATCGCTCGCCGATTTCTCGGTGAAAAGAACGACGCGGCACGAAGTGCTCGCAATTCACCCCTATGCCAGTGACGGTTACGTGACTGACGAGGTGCTGCCCTACCTCGATGTCAAAGCGGCCAATGGGGTCTCGTCGCGCTTCATTCTGGACACCGGCGCACCGCAAACCCGGGTCAACCACGACACCGCGAAGCTGATGGGAATCAGTTTCTTAACCGACTCTCACTATGGCTACAGCACGTTTTATGGTGAACGTGACCTGTCTGCCAAACTCGGGATCTTTGAGTCTTTAACGATAGGCTCAAGCGAGTTCAGAAATGTCCTGGTGTTTGTCAGCGACCGGGAAAACTTACTGGGGCTCGATTTACTCGGTAAGTTGGGGCGCTTGAAGGTCACCAAAAAGACTCTGGAGGTTAACGCTGAACCTCCTGCGCGATGCGATTCGCGAATCACCTATGCGCGCATCGACATCAATCAAAGACTGACCATTGCCGCACGCCTGGATCGTCGGGCCACGCCAGCGATTATTGACACCGGCAATGTTGATTACCTGACGTCGTCCTCGCCGGGCAACTCACCCATTCATGTCACCGATAAACCGCGCTCCCAAACCTTCAAGGGGGAATTGAGCCTGGCGGGACATATCCAACGGATCACCTACAACTACTACCCGGACTTTACGATTCCTCCGTCGTTGTTGCTGGGGCAGTACGTGCCTTCGCTTTTGCTTGGGTGGGGGGCATTCAATGACTATGAGTTGAATCTGGACATCGACTCGGGCTGGTCGTGTTTCAACAGGACCTGAGCGTGGTTACCCACAATCCCTGTTAGCGCTTCTGTGGATAACATGTTCGCCCATCGCTACACCCCATACAAATCAAGCCCTGCAACCCTTCGTACAAAAAACAACCAGCCTAACTTGCGGTTTTTTCAGGCTTTTCCCAGAGGATAACTTTGTGCGCGAGCCAATACTTGCCCCCAATCTCTGTTAGCGCATCTGTGGATAAGATGTTCGCTGTCCTCTACAGGCCATATAAACCGGGCCTGTCAGGCTTGTGATCAAAAAACGATCAAATCGTCGTTTTAGACCGGGAAACTTCGCGCAAACCCCGATTTATCGCGGCTTCCAACGGTTTTCCACAGATCAGCCCAAGTTGCCCCCAAAGTCTGTTGGCGCTTCTGTGGATAAGGTGTTCGCCATCCTCTGCAAGCCACGTATAACGTGACTTTCAAGCTTTCGATCAAAAAACAACCAATCGCTGTTCAAAACCCTGCTTCTGGATAAGTCACGGATTTTCTTCGGTTTCTGTGGAGAAAATTTTCTGTAAATTCACACTTGTCCCCAATAGCTGTGGGTGGAGGTGTGGATAAGTTGTTTGCGGAAGGCTGGGAGCCACGTTGCGTATAGGCCTGAACGCAATAGGTCATATTTCGTACAGATCTAAGGAGGGGGTGTAGGCGAGGGAGAGGATAAAAGGTAGACCGCCATCGCGAGCAAGCTCGTTGCCAAATTTGATCTGTGTTGTTCACAAATCCCCTGTGGGAGCGAGCTTGCTCGCGATGCTTTTGCTTTTGCTTTTGCTTTTGCTTTTGCTTTTAGCCTTGAACCGGAACGCCTTTGAGGTAAGGCGCAGGTTCCGCGCCCAGGTTGCTCAGCAAACGCTCGCTGTACCAGTCCACGAAGTTCACCACGCCAAACTCATAGGTCTTGGAGTAAGGGCCTGGCTGGTAAGCCGTGGAGTTGATGCCGCGCTGGTTCTCTTCGGCCAGGCGACGGTCCTGGTCGTTGGTCGCATCCCAGACCTGGCGCATGCGCTCCACGTCGTAGTCCACGCCTTCGACGGCGTCCTTGTGGACGATCCACTTGGTGGTGACCATGGTTTCCTGCGCGCTGATCGGCCACACCGTGAAGACGATGATGTGGTCGCCCATGCAGTGGTTCCAGGAGTGCGGCAGGTGCAGGATGCGCATCGAGCCCAGGTCCGGGTTTTTGATCCGGCCCATGAGTTTGGCGCAGCCTTGTTTGCCGTCCAGGGTCATCGACACGGTGCCCTTGAGCAGCGGCATGCGCACGATGCGGTTACGCAGGCCGAAGCTGGCGTGGGCGTAAGGGATCTTCTCGGCTTCCCAGGCAGCGGCGGAGGCGGCGACGTGGTCCTTGAAAGCCTGGTCGGCACGCGGGTCGGTGACGTCGTCCCATTCCAGCAGGGTTTTCAGCAGTTCCGGGTGCGATGCGTTGCAGTGGTAGCACTCGCGGTTGTTTTCCAGCACCAGTTTCCAGTTGGCCTTTTCCATCAAGGTGGTGGTAATCGCCACCTTGGTGTTCTCCATGTCGTACGGTTCCATGTAATGGTTCAGCGTCGACAGGAAGTCATCAATGGCCGGTGGGTTCTCCGACAGGCTGATGAAGATGTAACCGCCAGCGGTCTTCACGTTTACCGGTTTGAGGCCGTACTCCTTCATGTCGAAGTCGGCGCCCATCTCGGTACCGGCAAACAGCAGGCGACCGTCCAGTTCGTACGTCCACTGGTGGTAGTGGCAGACCAGTTTGGCGACTTTGCCTTTTTCACTGGTGCACAGGCGCGAACCACGGTGACGGCAGACGTTGTGGAACGCATGGATCACGCCTTCGGCGCCGCGAATCACGATGATCGGGTTCTTGCCGACTTGCAGGGTCAGGTAGTTGCCCTTGGTCGGGATTTCGCAGGCCATGCCGGCGATCAACCACTCTTTCTGGAAGATTTCCTGCATGTCGATATCAAACAGCCGCTCGTCAGAGTAAAACGGCTGCGGCAGCGAGAAAGTACGCTCGCGCTCTTGCAGCATCTGCGCGGTGGCCTTGCGTGCGGGTTCCAGTGGATCGCCCAGGCTCAGGGTAGTGGTGACGTCCATCATTTAATCCTCAAGGCCATTCTGTGTGGCCGGCGAAAGTGGCTAATCAGGTTTGCTACGCAAGGGTGTATAGGTTGTGTCTTGGTATGGGGCGAGTGTGGGGCCGGCGCTGGGCAGAACCTTATCCATGGGCGACATGGCCCAATCTGTTCCCGACGCGCAACCCCCGGTAGATGCAGGCTGGTCGCGATAAGTATGTGAATGTCGCAGATAGGTAAATGGGTGGTTCGCACGTTACGCAGAATCGTCAACATAAGGCCGACCATCGGCGGTGGAGAACAGCATGTCCAACAGCTTCCTGAATCCGGTAACCACCCAGACCTGGGCCAATGGTCGACACATCGTCCGTTGCGTCAAAGTCATCCAGGAAACCTGGGATGTGCGCACCTTCTGCTTTATGGCTGACCAGCCAATCCTGTTCTTCTTTAAACCCGGGCAGTTTGTCACCCTGGAGCTGGAAATCGAAGGCGTGCCGATCATGCGCTCCTACACCATTTCCAGCTCGCCATCGGTGCCGTACAGCTTTTCGGTGACCATCAAGCGCGTGCCGGGCGGCAAAGTCTCCAACTGGCTGCACGACACCCTGCACGAAGGCCAGGAGCTGGCGGTGCACGGCCCGGTCGGGCTGTTCAACGCCATGGACTTCACCGCGCCGAAGGTGCTGTACCTCAGCGGCGGTGTCGGTATCACGCCGGTCATGTCGATGGCTCGCTGGTTCTACGACACCAACGGCAACGTCGACATGGTGTTTATCCATAGCGCCCGTTCGCCCAAAGACATCATTTATCACCGCGAGCTGGAGCACATGGCGTCGCGGATCGATAACTTCAGCCTGCACCTGATCTGCGAGAAGCATGGTCTGGGCGAGCCGTGGGCCGGTTATCGCGGTTACCTGAACCACAAGATGCTCGAACTGATGGCGCCGGACTTCATGGAGCGCGAAGTGTTCTGCTGCGGCCCGACGCCGTACATGAACGCGGTCAAGCGCATGCTGGAAGCGGTCGGCTTCGACATGTCGCGTTATCACGAGGAATCGTTCGGTGCTACACCACCGGAAGCCCGTGCCGATGCGGTGGAACAAGCCGAACAAGCGGCGGATGCACCGGAAGTCGACGCGGCGGATCTGCACCAGGTGGAATTCACTGCGTCCGGCAAGAGCATTCGTGTTGCACCGGGTGAAACCGTACATGCGGCGGCGGCCAAGCTTGGCCTGCTGATTCCGAAAGCCTGCGGGATGGGGATCTGCGGGACGTGCAAGGTGATGAAGCTGGGTGGCGAGGTCGAAATGGACCACAACGGCGGGATCACCGAGGAAGATGAAGCGGAAGGGTTCATTCTTTCGTGCTGCAGCGTGCCGAAGGGTGATGTGCGCATCGAGTTCTGATGATTTCGCAATAACCCGTAACCCTGTAGGAGCTGTCGAGTGGAACGAGGCTGCGATCTTTTGATCTTGTTTTAAACAAGCAAAATCAAAAGATCGCAGCCTCGTTCCACTCGACAGCTCCTACAAGGGTTGTGGATATTTCAATCGACAAACAAATCTGGCATCAGCTTGTCATCGGTGCCGGGTTCGAAGCGGTAATGATCGAATTCGGTTACGCCGTGCTCCCCCAGAATCTCCTCATCAATCAGCAATCGCCCGGTAGTGCTGCGACCGCTGCTGCTCAGAATCACATGGGCGGCATCGGCCATGATCGCGGGCGTGCGCGCATGCTTGAACGACTCGCGTGACCCCAGCTGAAACTCGATGGCGGCGGTGGCGATCATCGTCTGCGGCCACAGGGAGTTGACGCTGATACCGTAGTTCTTGAACTCCTCGCTCATGCCCAAGGTCAGCATGCTCATGCCGTATTTGGTCACCGTGTAGGGGCTGTACTGGGCAAACCATTTACTCGCCAGATTCAGCGGCGGCGACAGGTTGAGGATATGCCCGGCGCTTTTCTTCAGATAGGGCAGGGCGGCCTGGCTGCACAGGAGTACGGCGCGGGTGTTGATCTGGTGCATCAGGTCGAAGCGCTTCAGTTCGATGTGTTGAACCCCGGTCAGCTTGATCGCGCCGGCATTGTTGATCAGCGCATCAATGCCGCCGAAATGCTCGTTGGCCTGGGCCAATGCCTCACGCACCGCGACTTCATCACGCACATCCACCTGTAAGGCCAACGCCTTGCCGCCCGCGGCTTCGACTTCCTTGGCCACACTGAAAATCGTGCCCGGCAACTTGGGGTGCGGCTCGGCGCTTTTAGCGGCAATCACAATATTGGCCCCATCCCGCGCGGCGCGCAGCGCGATCTCACGACCAATCCCGCGACTCGCGCCGGTAATGAACAGGGTTTTGCCTTGTAAGGACATGCGTGCGCTCCTGATAATTGTTGTCTGAGCGGAGGCTCGACAAACAATGTAGACGATGGAGCAAACGCAGGAGGGTGGGGCGGATGTGAACCTTGTGGCGAGGGGATTCATCCCCGTTCGGCTGCGAAGCAGTCGTAAATCCAGACAACTTAGTCTGTCTGAAAGGGCGCTAGGGCCGCTTCGCGGCCCAACGGGGATAAATCCCCTCACCACAGGGGATCGGGTTGCTGCTTAGCGGGACATGACCTCGCGAATATCCGCCGCCAGCTCCCGCACGCGTTCTTCTTCGGTGTCCCACGAGCACATGAAGCGTGCGCCGCCGTTACCGATGAAGGTGTAGAAGCGCCAGCCCTTGGCCGTCAGTGCTGCGATCGCCGGTTCCGACAGTTGCAGGAACACGCCGTTGGCCTGCACCGGGAACATCAATTCCACGCCTGGAATGTCGCTGACCAGTTCAGCCAACAGCTGCGCGCAGTGGTTGGCGTGGCGGGCGTATTTGAGCCAGGCATCGTTTTCCAGAATCCCGACCCACGGCGCCGACAGGAAACGCATTTTCGAGGCCAGTTGCCCGGCCTGTTTGCAGCGGTAGTCGAAGTCTTCGGCCAGTTTGTGGTTGAAGAACAGAATCGCTTCCCCCACCGCCATGCCGTTTTTCGTGCCGCCGAAGCACAAGACATCGACCCCAGCCTTCCAGGTCAGGTCCGCTGGCGAGCAGCCAAGAAATGCGCAAGCATTGGAGAAGCGCGCGCCGTCCATGTGCAGGTTCAGGCCCAGCTCTTTGCAGGTGGCGCTGATGGCGCGGATTTCTTCCGGGGTGTAGACGCTGCCGACTTCGGTGGCCTGGGTCAGGGTGACTACGCGCGGTTTCGGGTAGTGGATGTCCTGGCGCTTGAGCGCGATTTCGCGGATCGATTCCGGGGTCAGCTTGCCGTTTTCAGTGCGGGCGATGAGCAGCTTGGAACCGTTGGAAAAGAATTCCGGTGCACCGCACTCGTCGGTTTCGACGTGGGCGGTTTCCGAGCAGATCACGCTGTGGTAACTCTGGCACAGCGACGACAGGGCCAGGGAGTTGGCCGCGGTGCCGTTGAAGGCGAAGAACACTTCGCAGTCGGTTTCGAACAGTTTGCGGAAATCGTCGGACGCGCGTGCGGTCCATTCGTCGTCGCCATAGGCGCGTTGGTGGCCGTGGTTGGCCTGTTCCATGGCAGCCCAGGCTTCAGGGCAGATACCGGAATAGTTGTCGCTGGCGAATTGTTGGCTCTTATCGGTCATGGCCGGCTTCCGTGGTCGAGGCTCTTATGGTGAAGAGCCTCGTGGTCAATGATGGTGCGCACTTTACCGAAGATCGTCCGGGGAGCACACGCGATGATGCTGTCAGAAAAATACAAAGACGCCGGGCAATTATGCACATGACGCAAAGGGATGGGGCACTGGATCTGCTCAAGTGGCTGGCGCTGTTGAGCATGGTGCTCGATCACCTGCGATATGTTGGTTACTCCGTCGATCTGCTGTATGTGCCGGGGCGGTTGGCGTTCCCGTGGTTCTGTCTGGCGATGGCCGCAAACCTGGCACGGGCCCGCACGGTGACGACGGACGGCCAGTGGCGTTATCTGGGCTGGTTGCTGCTGTTTAGCGCCATCAGCGAAATTCCCTACCGGATGTACATTCCAGATCCCGACACCTTGAACGTGCTGCCCACGTTGGCGTTGGGATTGCTGGTGGCCCGTGGCTGGCGGGATCGAACTCTGCAAACGCGACTGTTGGCGGCAGGCGCCTTGCTGATGGCGGCGCTGTTCCCGGAGCGATTGATGTTCGGCTTCTTCGGCGTGCTGTTGCCGCTGGCGATGTTGCTGGTGCTCGGGCGGCCCTGGTATTTCAGCCTGTTGCCGGGATTGGTCTGTCTGGCAGCCAATCAGTGGCAAGTCCTGTATTCCTCCGCGCGGTTTCACAACAGTGAAGCCATCCTCGGCATCGCCGCTTGTCTGATCGCGCCACTGGCCGGCCTGCTTTTGCTGCGCCATGCCGGCCGGCTCGAACCTCCACCGCCGATGCGTCGCTGGGCGTACGCGCTCTATCCGTTGCATTTTCTGCTGTTACTCGCAGTACGACAGGCAATCGCCTAACCCCTGTGGGAGCGAGCTTGCTCGCGATGAGGCCGTCACCGTCAGCATTGATGTTGCCTGACCCACCGCTATCGCGAGCAAGCTCGCTCCCACAGGGGATCCCTGCTGGTTTGGAGATCGTGTTCGGCATGCCATTCCCCGCCATGTCGTAAACGCACCTTTGCGTGGCGTCCGTAGGCATTTGGCCTGTCTGCGCCGGTCATACCATCGCTATCAAAGGGCACTGTCGAAACACCAGTGCCTTACCGAGACGAATGGCGCATAGATGCCGCTGGGAGAGACGCGATGTTCAGCAAGCAAGACCAGATCCAGGGTTACGACGATGCACTGCTGGCGGCGATGAATGCCGAGGAGCAACGCCAGGAAGATCACATCGAGCTGATCGCGTCAGAGAACTACACCAGCAAACGCGTCATGGAAGCGCAAGGCAGTGGCCTGACCAACAAATACGCCGAAGGCTATCCGGGCAAGCGCTACTACGGTGGCTGCGAGCACGTTGATAAAGTTGAAGCGCTGGCCATCGAACGCGCCAAGCAACTGTTCGGTGCCGATTATGCCAACGTGCAGCCACACTCCGGCTCCTCGGCCAACAGCGCCGTTTACCTGGCTCTGCTGCAAGCGGGCGACACCATCCTCGGCATGAGCCTGGCCCATGGCGGTCACCTGACCCACGGCGCCAAAGTGTCGTCCTCGGGCAAGCTGTACAACGCCGTGCAGTACGGCATCGACACCAAAACCGGGCTGATCGACTACGACGAAGTCGAGCGTCTGGCCGTCGAGTGCAAGCCTAAGATGATCGTTGCTGGCTTCTCGGCCTATTCCAAGACCCTCGACTTTCCACGCTTCCGTCAGATTGCCGACAAAGTCGGTGCCCTGCTGTTCGTCGATATGGCCCACGTCGCCGGTCTGGTCGCTGCCGGCCTGTACCCGAACCCGCTGCCTTACGCCGACGTTGTGACCACCACCACCCACAAGACCCTGCGCGGTCCACGTGGCGGCCTGATCCTGTGCAAGTCCAACGAAGAAATCGAGAAGAAGCTCAACGCCGCAGTGTTCCCGGGTGCCCAGGGCGGCCCGCTGATGCACGTGATCGCTGGTAAAGCGGTGTGCTTCAAGGAAGCGCTGGAGCCTGGCTTCAAGGCTTACCAGCAACAAGTGATCGACAACGCCCAGGCCATGGCGGGCGTATTTATCAAACGCGGCTACGATGTAGTGTCCGGCGGCACCGATAACCACCTGTTCCTGGTCAGCCTGATTCGTCAGGGCCTCACCGGCAAAGAGGCGGATGCAGCACTCGGTCGCGCCCACATCACCGTGAACAAGAACGCTGTCCCGAACGATCCACAGTCGCCGTTCGTGACCTCCGGCCTGCGCATCGGCACCCCGGCGGTGACCACTCGCGGCTTCAAGGTTACCCAGTGCGTCACGCTTGCCGGCTGGATCTGCGACATCCTCGACAACCTCGGTGACGCCGACGTCGAGGCCAATGTTGCGCAGCAAGTTTCGGCCCTGTGCGCGGACTTCCCGGTTTATCGCTGAGCGCGGTTTTGGAGTAAATGACTATGCAACGGTACTCGGGCTTCGGCCTCTTCAAACACTCCCTCAGCCATCACGAAAACTGGCAGAAAATGTGGCGCACGCCGACCCCTAAAAAGGTCTATGACGTGGTCATCGTCGGCGGTGGCGGGCATGGTCTGGCGACCGCCTACTACCTGGCCAAAGAGCACGGCATCACCAACGTGGCCGTGGTCGAGAAAGGCTGGCTGGGCGGCGGTAACACCGCGCGCAACACCACCATCGTTCGCTCCAACTATCTGTGGGACGAGTCGGCGCACCTGTACGAACACGCGATGAAATTGTGGGAAGGCCTGTCTCAGGACCTGAACTACAACGTGATGTTCTCCCAGCGTGGCGTCTACAACCTGTGCCACACCCTGCAGGACATCCGTGATTCCGAGCGTCGGGTCAGCGCCAACCGCCTCAACGGCGTCGACGGTGAACTGCTCGATGCCAAACAAGTGGCTGACGAGATTCCGTACCTCGACTGCTCCAAGAACACTCGCTACCCGGTGATGGGCGCAACCGTCCAGCGTCGCGGCGGCGTGGCCCGTCACGATGCCGTGGCGTGGGGCTTTGCCCGTGCTGCCGACGCACTGGGTGTGGACCTGATTCAACAGACCGAAGTGATCGGTTTCCGCAAGGAAAACGGTGTGTGCATCGGTGTTGAAACCAACAAGGGCTTCATCGGCGCCAAACGCGTCGGTGTAGTGACCGCCGGTAACTCGGGGCACATGGCCAAACTCGCCGGTTTCCGTCTGCCGATCGAATCCCACCCGCTGCAAGCGCTGGTGTCCGAGCCGATCAAGCCGATTATCGACAGCGTGATCATGTCCAACGCCGTACACGGTTACATCAGCCAGTCCGACAAGGGCGACCTGGTAATCGGCGCCGGTATCGACGGCTACAACGGCTACGGCCAGCGTGGTTCGTACCCGGTGATCGAGCACACCATTCAGGCCATCGTCGAGATGTTCCCGGTGTTGTCCCGCGTACGCATGAACCGTCAGTGGGGCGGCATCGTCGACACCACGCCGGATGCGTGCCCGATCATTTCGAAAACCCCGGTCCCGAACATGTTCTTCAACTGCGGTTGGGGCACCGGTGGCTTCAAGGCAACACCTGGCTCGGGCAACGTGTTTGCCGCGAGTCTGGCCAAGGGTGAAATGCACCCATTGGCTGCACCTTTCTCCATCGACCGTTTCCACAACGGTGCGTTGATCGACGAACACGGCGCTGCTGCGGTTGCCCACTAACAGGAGAAATCCCCATGTTGCATATCTTCTGTCCTCACTGCGGCGAACTGCGCTCCGAAGAGGAATTCCACGCATCCGGCCAGGCGCACATCCCGCGTCCACTGGATCCGAACAGCTGCACCGACGAGGAGTGGGGCGACTACATGTTCTTCCGCGATAACCCTCGCGGTCTGCACCACGAGTTGTGGGATCACGTCGCCGGTTGCCGTCAGTATTTCAACGCCACCCGTGACACCGTGACCTACGAGATTCTCGAAACCTACAAGATCGGCGCCAAGCCACAATTCACCGACAAGACCGATAGCCCGAAAGCGGCCGCCACGGCTCTGGGAGAGAAGGTATGAGCCAGATCAATCGCCTGTCCAACGGCGGACGCATCGACCGCAACAAAGTGCTGAGCTTCACCTTCAACGGCCAGACCTACAAAGGCTTTGAGGGCGATTCGCTGGCCGCGGCCTTGCTGGCCAACGGTGTCGACATCATCGGTCGCAGCTTCAAGTATTCCCGTCCGCGCGGCATCTTTGCCGCCGGTGCCGAAGAGCCAAACGCCGTGCTGCAAATCGGCGCGACCGAAGCCACGCAGATCCCGAACGTACGCGCCACGCAACAAGCGCTGTATCAAGGTCTGGTCGCCACCAGCACCAACGGCTGGCCGAGCGTGAACAACGACATGATGGGGATTCTCGGCAAGGTCGGCGGCAAGCTGATGCCACCGGGCTTCTACTACAAAACCTTCATGTACCCGCAATCGTTCTGGATGACTTACGAGAAATACATTCGTAAGGCTGCCGGTCTTGGCCGCTCGCCGACCGAGAACGATCCGGACACCTACGACTACATGAACCAGCACTGCGACGTGCTGATCGTCGGCGGTGGCCCTGCTGGCCTGGCCGCTGCACTGGCGGCTGCCCGCAGCGGTGCGCGTGTGATTCTCGCCGATGAACAGGAAGAATTCGGCGGCAGCCTGCTCGATTCCCGCGAAAGCCTCGACGGCAAACCGGCCGCTGAATGGGTCGCCAGCGTCATCGCCGAACTCAAGGACACCCCGGACGTGCTGCTGTTGCCGCGCGCCACGGTCAACGGCTACCACGACCATAACTTCCTGACCATTCATGAGCGCCTGACCGATCACCTCGGCGACCGCGCCCCGATTGGCCAGGTCCGTCAGCGCATCCACCGCGTTCGCGCCAAGCGTGTAGTGCTGGCGACCGGCGCTCACGAGCGTCCGCTGGTTTACGGCAACAACGACGTGCCGGGCAACATGCTCGCCGGCGCTGTGTCGACTTACGTGCGTCGTTACGGCGTGGCACCGGGCAAAAAACTGGTGCTGTCGACCAACAACGATCACGCCTACCGCGTTGCCCTGGACTGGCTCGACGCCAGCCTGCAGGTCGTCGCCATCGCCGATGCCCGCAGCAATCCGCGCGGTGCGCTGGTTGAAGAAGCGCGCGCCAAAGGCATCCGCATCCTGACCGGCAGCGCCGTGATCGAGGCACGTGGCAGCAAGCACGTGACTGCCGCTCGCGTTGCCGCGATCGATGTCAAAGCGCACACCGTGACCAGCCCGGGTGAGTGGCTTGAATGCGACCTGGTTGCCAGCTCCGGCGGCTACAGCCCGGTGGTTCACCTGGCGTCGCACTTGGGTGGCAAGCCGATCTGGCGTGAAGACATCCTCGGTTTCGTACCGGGCGAAGCACCGCAGAAACGCGTGTGCGTTGGTGGCATCAACGGCGTCTATGGCCTCGGCGATTCCCTGGCCGATGGTTTTGAAGGCGGCGCTCGCGCAGCCAGCGAAGCCGGTTTCAGCGTGGTCGAAGGCACCTTGCCGAAAGCCCTGAGCCGTCTGGAAGAATCCACTCTGGCGCTGTTCCAGGTGCCACACGAAAAGAACACCGCACGTGCGCCGAAGCAATTCGTCGACCTGCAAAACGATGTCACCGCCGCCGCCATCGAACTGGCGACCCGCGAAGGCTTCGAGTCGGTCGAGCACGTCAAACGCTACACCGCACTGGGCTTCGGTACTGACCAGGGCAAGCTCGGCAACGTCAACGGCCTGGCCATCGCCGCCCGTTCGCTGAACGTGACCATCCCGCAGATGGGCACCACCATGTTCCGCCCGAACTACACGCCGGTCACCTTCGGCGCCGTGGCCGGCCGTCACTGTGGGCACATCTTCGAGCCTGTGCGCTTCACCGCGCTGCATCACTGGCACGTGAAGAACGGCGCCGAGTTCGAGGACGTCGGTCAGTGGAAACGTCCGTGGTACTTCCCGAAAAACGGTGAAGACCTGCATACCGCCGTGAAGCGCGAATGCAAAGCCGTGCGCGACAGCGTTGGCCTGCTGGACGCTTCGACCCTGGGCAAAATCGACATCCAGGGCCCGGATGCGCGTGAGTTCCTCAACCGCATCTACACCAACGCCTGGACCAAGCTCGACGTGGGCAAGGCGCGTTATGGCCTGATGTGCAAAGAAGACGGCATGGTCTTCGACGACGGCGTAACCGCTTGCCTCGCCGACAACCACTTCGTGATGACCACCACCACCGGCGGCGCTGCACGCGTGCTGCAATGGCTGGAAATCTACTCCCAGACCGAATGGCCAGAGCTGAAGGTGTACTTCACGTCCGTGACGGATCACTGGGCAACCATGACCCTGTCCGGGCCGAACAGCCGCAAGCTGCTCAGCGAAGTCACCGACATCGACCTGAGCAACGAAGCGTTCCCGTTCATGACCTGGAAAGAAGGCCTGGTCGGCGGTGTGCCGGCGCGGGTGTTCCGGATTTCGTTTACCGGTGAACTGTCGTACGAAGTCAACGTGCAAGCCGACTACGCCATGGGCGTGCTCGAGAAAATCGTCGAGGCCGGCAAGAAGTACAACCTGACCCCGTACGGCACGGAAACCATGCACGTACTGCGGGCCGAGAAGGGCTTCATCATCGTCGGTCAGGACACTGACAGCTCAATGACCCCGGACGACCTGAACATGGGCTGGTGTGTCGGTCGCACCAAACCGTTCTCGTGGATCGGCTGGCGTGGCATGAACCGTGAAGACTGCGTGCGTGATCAGCGTAAACAGCTGGTTGGCCTGAAGCCGATCGATCCGACCAAATGGCTGCCGGAAGGGGCGCAACTGGTGTTCAACACCAAGCAAACCATCCCGATGACCATGGTCGGTCACGTGACTTCCAGTTACCTGCACAACTCCCTGGGCTATTCGTTTGCCATGGGCGTGGTCAAGGGCGGCTTGAAGCGCATGGGTGAGCGGGTGTTCGCACCGCTGGCCGATGGCAGCGTGATCGAAGCGGAAATCGTTTCTTCGGTGTTCTTCGATCCTAAGGGTGATCGCCAGAACATTTGATGGTTCGGATCCTGTGGAGTGCAGTTGCACCGTGGTGACTTCATCGCGAGCAGGCTCACTCCTACAGGTAATCGCGTACCCCTTGTAGGAGTGAGCCTGCTCGCGATAGCGGTAGATCTGCTTGCACAGGGCTCAAGTCAGAATTCAGGAAAGGTGCTTTATGACCGCAGCCAATGTTTACCAACAACGCCCAACCACTGGGGCCAAGGCCGAGTCGTCGCTGCATCACGCCGACCTCGCCAGCCTGGTGGGCAAGGGTCGCAAAAGCGCCGGCGTGATCGTGCGTGAGAAAAAACTCCTCGGCCACCTGACCATTCGTGGCGATGGTCATGATGCTGCGTTCGCTGCCGGTGTGCACAAAGCCCTCGGTATCGAATTGCCGGGCGCGCTGACCGTCGTCGTCAAAGGCGAAACCAGCCTGCAATGGATGGGGCCGGATGAATGGCTGCTGATCGTGCCGACCGGTGAAGAATTCGCCGCCGAGAAGAAACTGCGTGAAGCGCTGGGCGACCTGCACATCGCGATCACCAACGTCAGCGGCGGCCAGCAGCTGCTCGAACTGAGCGGCCCGAACGTGCGCCAGGTGCTGATGAAGTCCACCAGCTATGACGTGCACCCCAACAGCTTCCCGGTGGGCAAGGCTGTGGGCACCGTGTTTGCCAAATCGCAACTGGTGATCCGCCACACCGCCGAAGACACCTGGGAACTGCTGATTCGTCGCAGCTTCTCGGATTACTGGTGGTTGTGGTTGCAGGATGCGGCTGCTGAGTATGGGTTGAGTGTTCAAGCTTAAGAACCACCCCTCACCCCAGCCCTCTCCCCATGGGGGAGAGGGGGAAAGGGAGCAGATCTCTATGGGGTTTTAAATCTGAGTTCAACACGATATTTCAGGTCGATGTCGCTCCAAGGACAACTCGGTCAGTCCCCTCGCCCCTTTGGGGAGAGGGTTAGGGTGAGGGGTGGAATTCCCTGACACCCAGCACAACGAACAGGAGTCACCGCACTATGAGCCGCGCCCCAGACACATGGATTCTGACCGCCGACTGCCCAAGCGTTCTCGGCACCGTGGACGCGGTGACCCGCTTTCTGTTCGAGCAGGGCTGCTACGTCACCGAACACCACTCCTTCGATGATCGGCTCTCGGGCCGTTTCTTCATTCGTGTGGAATTCCGTCAGCCCGACGGCTTTGACGAACAAGCCTTCCGCGCAGGGCTCGAAGAACGCGGCCAAGCCTTTGGCATGATCTTCGAACTGACCGCGCCGAACTACCGCCCGAAAGTGGTGATCATGGTCTCCAAGGCCGATCACTGCCTTAACGATTTGCTCTACCGCCAGCGCATCGGCCAATTGTCGATGGACGTAGCCGCCGTGGTCTCCAACCACCCGGACCTCAAGCCGTTGGCGGACTGGCACCAGATTCCGTACTACCACTTCCCGCTGGACCCGAACGACAAGCCGTCCCAGGAGCGTCAGGTCTGGCAGGTGATCGAAGAGTCCGGCGCCGAACTGGTGATTCTTGCTCGCTACATGCAAGTCCTGTCGCCCGAGCTGTGCCGCAAACTCGACGGCAAGGCGATCAATATCCATCACTCCTTGCTGCCCGGTTTCAAAGGCGCCAAGCCTTATCACCAGGCTTACAACAAGGGCGTGAAACTGGTCGGCGCCACGGCGCACTACATCAACAACGACCTGGACGAAGGCCCGATCATCGCCCAGGGCGTAGAGGCCGTGGACCACAGTCATTACCCGGAAGATTTGATCGCCAAGGGGCGGGATATCGAAGGGCTGACCCTGGCCCGGGCCGTGGGTTATCACATTGAAAGACGCGTGTTTTTGAACGCCAATCGCACGGTCGTTCTCTAGATCGCTATCGCGAGCAGGCTCACTCCTACATTGGAATACGTACCCCCTGTAGGAGCGAGCCTGCTCGCGATGAGGCCCTTACAAACAACACAAGACACACAGGCAACAACCCGAGCAATCAACGCGCCGCCGCTTCATGGCGACGCGACCGCTACATAAAAACAACAGCGAGGTGAAAGCATGTCTGGCAATCGTGGTGTGGTATATCTCGGCGATGGCAAAGTCGAAATACAGAAAATCGACTATCCGAAAATGCAGGACCCGCGCGGCAGGAAGATTAACCATGCTGTCATCCTGCGCGTGGTTTCCACCAACATCTGTGGTTCCGACCAGCACATGGTGCGCGGTCGTACCACCGCTCAAACCGGCCTGGTGCTGGGCCACGAAATCACCGGCGAAGTGATCGAGAAGGGCAGCGACGTCGAGAACCTGCAGATCGGCGACCTGGTTTCCGTACCGTTCAACGTCGCTTGCGGGCGCTGCCGTTCCTGCAAAGAGATGCATACCGGTGTCTGCCTGAGCGTTAACCCGGCACGTCCGGGCGGTGCTTACGGTTATGTCGACATGGGCGACTGGACCGGCGGTCAGGCTGAATACGCGATGGTGCCGTATGCCGACTTCAACCTGCTGAAACTCCCGGATCGCGATCGCGCGATGGAAAAAATCCGCGACCTGACCTGCCTCTCCGACATCCTGCCGACCGGTTACCACGGCGCAGTGACGGCTGGCGTTGGCCCTGGCAGCACCGTGTACATCGCAGGTGCCGGCCCGGTCGGTCTGGCCGCCGCCGCTTCCGCTCGCCTGTTGGGCGCGGCCGTGGTGATCATCGGTGACGTCAACACCGTCCGCCTGGCGCACGCCAAGGCTCAGGGTTTTGAAATCGCCGACCTGTCCCTGGACACCCCGCTGCACGAACAAATCGCGGCACTGCTGGGCGAGCCAGAAGTGGATTGCGCCGTCGACGCCGTGGGCTTCGAAGCGCGCGGTCACGGCCATGACGGCGTCAAACACGAGGCTCCGGCCACCGTGCTCAACTCGCTGATGGGCGTGGTTCGGGTTGCCGGCAAAATCGGTATCCCTGGCCTGTACGTAACTGAAGATCCAGGTGCCGTCGACGCCGCCGCGAAGATGGGCAGCCTGAGCATCCGCTTCGGTCTGGGCTGGGCTAAATCCCACAGCTTCCACACCGGCCAGACGCCAGTCATGAAGTACAACCGCCAGCTGATGCAGGCGATCATGTGGGACCGTATCCACATTGCCGACATCGTTGGCGTGGAGGTCATCAGCCTGGATGACGCGCCGCGTGGTTATGGCGAGTTCGATGCGGGCGTGCCGAAGAAGTTTGTGATCGATCCGCACAAACTGTTCAGCGCAGCGTAAGGCTTCACGCAACACAAAACGGCGACCCCAGGGTCGCCGTTTTTTGGATCAAAAGATCGCAGCCTTCGGCAGCTCCTACAGGGTTGCGCGGTCGGCGTAGGAGCTGCCGAAGGCTGCGATCTTTTGAACTTATGCTTTCAGAGTGCCGCCAACGCTCCTTGATATAGAACGGGCCCCGTCGGTTGCCCCGTCGGCGAACCGCCCTTCGGTTCAAGACTGACCGCCAACGCAATCGGCTTGCCGATCAACGTCTTCTGCGCATCGCTGAGCTCTACGCGCCCCTTGCCGCCCACAGGAATCACCCCAAGCGAAATCGGCTTGCCATCCGCCGGAATCGCCCACAACTCCAGACTGCGCCCCGGATCAACCGCGGCCAGCGTCAGCGGCTCAACGTTCAAATACTCCTGATGCGCTTCAACCTTCAGCGCAGGCTGCGCGTCGGCGGTCAGCAGCGTGGCGCTGTAACGCGCACTGTCGCGGTTATAAATCACACCCAACGTCACGGCGATCACCAGCGAGCAAACCGCCGCCGTCACGCGCAACCAGTTCCAGAACCGACGTTTTTCCGGCATATGCAGCACTTGCGGCTCAATCCGCGCCGTAATGCCCTGCCACACCCGTTCCGGCACCGGCTGCTCGGGCAGTGCGTCGGTCAAACTGGTCAGGTTTTCCTGCCACTGCGCCAGTTCCGCGCGCAGTGCTGCGTCCTCCAGCAACAACTGTTCGAAACGCCGACGGGCAGCAGAAGGCATCAAACCGATGGCGTAATCGGCGGCGAGGGCGCGGCGCAGGGTCGGGGTTTGATAGTTCATGATTCAAGGCACCTGCGCAGTCGCTCCATTCCGCGGCGGATCCAGGATTTCACCGAGCCCAGCGGCGCGGCCAGGTGTTCGGCGAGCTCAGAGCAGGACAACCCCTGAAAGTAAGCCACGGTGATCGATTGACGCTGCATGCCCTCGAGGCTTTCCAGGCAGCGGTTCAAGGCGTTGGCCTCACGGGCACTGCTGAGTTGTTCGTGGGCCGATGGGCTTTCATCCACCAGCGCCTGTTCTTCAAGGTCGCTCAACGGCCGGTCGCGGTGTTTGCGCAACTGATCGATGGCCTGATGACGGGTGATATTGATCATCCAGGTCAGCGGTGCCGACAGATGCGCCTCATAGCGAGAGGCGTTGTTCCAGATGCGCACGAAGCTTTCCTGCAGCACTTCTTCAGCCAGATCCGGCCGTCCCATGAAACGCAGCGCTACACCGTGCAGCCGTGGGCCGACGCTGCGGTAAAGCGTCTCGAAAGCGCGGCGGTCGCCCAGTGAACACTGGGCCAGAAGCTGCCTGAGCTGATCGGCGTCGGCGATGGGAATGGAAGTTCTCCAAGCAATCAAGGTGGGCTGCGTGAGGTGCCGGTTGCAGGCAGAGGTTAGTTCACGGTGCGCGGTTGTTCCATTCATGGCTGCCACCTCGAAAACCGCCGACCCTGATGCGCAGGGTCGGCGGCCCCCCTCAGCTTTTCGGCATCAGTACTTTGTCGATGACCTGAATCACGCCGTTGGACTGGTACACGTCATAGGTGGTGATGTCGGCGACGTCACCTTTTTCATCCTTGATGGTGATGTTGTGCGGGCCGTTCATCATCGCCCACAGCTTGCCGCCTGCGACGGTGGTCAGTTCGGCTGTGCCTCCACCGGCCTTGATCTTCTCGGCCAGGGTCATCATGTCGAGTTTTCCGGCGACCACGTGGTAGGTGAGGACGTGAGTCAGGGTCGCCTTGTTGGCAGGTTTGAGCAGGGTATCGACAGTGCCGGCCGGCAGGGCGTCGAAGGCCGAGTTGACCGGGGCGAACACGGTGAACGGGCCTTTGCCCTTGAGGGTGTCCACCAGGCCTGCGGCTTTCACGGCGGCGACCAGGGTGGTGTGGTCGGCGGAGTTCACCGCGTTATCGATGATGTCTTTGCTCGGCATCATGCTTTGGCCGCCGACGATGACCGAGTGGCTCGTGTCTGCCGCTTGCACGGTGTTCAGGGCGAATCCGCCACCAAGGGCCAGGGTCAGCAGGCTGGCAATCAACGGCGTTTTGATCGAAGTGCGTTTCATGGTGATGATCCTCGTGATGGGAATCGGCCAGGAATGTCTGTCCGTGCTTGATATACGCGGGCGGGACCAGACTGGATGCAGCGCCGGACAATTCTTTTTCTGCTGTTCGTCGGGGGCTCGCCAGGACTCGGAACAATCCCCCGGGATGCCAGTCCAACACACGATTTTCCGCCGCCCATTGCCGGGCGGTTTTCATGGCACATGAGGATGTCTGAATGAAGATTTCACGCGGTTTTGCACTGGCTTCGCTGATGTGTCTGGCGGCCAGTCCGGTCTTTGCTCAGTTCAACCTGTTCGATGCGGCCAATGCCATCTCCGGCACGCAGGACGATGACGCCGCCGTGGCCGCGCCGACCGCGCAGACGGCCGATCTGCTGAGTGCGCTCAGCCAATTGAACGTGACGTCACAACAAGCCATTGGCGGTGCCGGGGCGATGCTCGGTCTGGCGAAGAATCAATTGAGTTCGACCGACTACTCGGAGTTGGCCAAAAGCGTGCCCGGAATCGACTTGCTGTCCGGTGGCGGTGGACTGGGCGTCCTCAGCGGCTTGCTTGGCTCGTCCGGTACAGCGGCAGGTCTGAACAACGTCTTGGGCAACGTGAAGAACGCCAACGACCTGAACAGTGCCTTCAGCGCATTGGGCATGGACACGAGTATGGTCGGCCTGTTTGCCCCCGTGCTTCTGCAATTTTTCGGTCAGCAGGGCGTTGGCAGTTCGCTGCTGACAAACCTGGGCGGGATCTGGGGCGCAGGCACCGGTACCTGATTCAGCGGCGCTCGGCGCGCAACGCGTCGATGCGCTGGTCCTTCTCGATCCAGAGCTGGTTGACCCAGTTCTGGATGGTCTCGCGAAACTGCGGATCGTTTTCGTAATCGCCCTGCCACAGCGCGGGGGCGAGTTCGCGGGTCTTGATGTCGATGATGACCCTCGGCACGTTACCGCTGAGCAAATCCCAGAACCCCGGAATCGCCTGCTGCGGATACACCACCGTCACATCCAGGACGGCGTCCAGCTGTTCACCCATTGCCGCCAGTACAAACGCCACGCCGCCAGCCTTGGGCCTGAGCAGATGGGTGAAGGGTAATTGTTGCTGGGCACTTTTCGCAGCGGTAAAGCGTGTGCCTTCCAGGTAATTGACCACCGTCACCGGTTGACGCTTGTACAACTCGCACGCCGCTTGGGTGATCTCCAGATCCTTACCGGCCAACTCAGGGTGCTTCGCCAGGAATGCCTTGGTGTAGCGTTTCATGAACGGGTAATCCAGCGCCCACCACGCCAACCCCAGGAACGGCACCCAGATCAGCTCTTTCTTGAGGAAGAACTTGAAGAACGGTGTGCGCCGATTCAGCGTTTGAATCAGCGCCGGGATATCGACCCAGGATTGATGGTTGCTGATCACCAGATACGACGTGTCGACCCGCAGGTCGTCGCCGCCACGGATGTCCCATTGCGTGGGGATGCACAGGCGGAAAATCAGCTTGTCGATTTCGGCCCAGGTCTCGGCGATCCCCATCACCGTCCATGAGGCGTAATCACGCAAGCGCCCGGGCAGGACCAGTTTGAGCAAGGCGAACACCATCAGCGGCCCGAACAGGACCAGGGTGTTGAGCAACAGCAGCAGGGTAACGAAACAGCCGGTGAGCAGGCGGCGCATAAATAACTCTTGAAAGCATTTGGGCGCGCAATGATAAGCAGCTTCGGACGGCAGGCCAAATCGGTGACGACGAATGTTTCACCTTTACGTGGTTATGCTGGTCCTGTCGTGATCATTCCGGCCCCATCGCGAGCAGGCTCGCTCCCACAGGATTTGTGTGTGGAACACATGACTGTGAACAATAGAGATCCCTGTGGGAGCGAGCCTGCTCGCGAAAGATCTAAAGAACGAACGAATTCCCTACTGGCGGTCTAAAATTCCGTGTTCGACGCCCCAATTTCCTCAAGGAATCCCATTACGTGAAGTCCCTCCTTGCACTGCTTTCCCTCGTGGCCCTGCCGGTCCTGGCTGCTGAGCCGACCCTGTACGGGCGCTACGAATACATCGCGCTGCCGGAAATCGGTGGCGAAGTGCTCAAGGCCAAGATGGACACCGGCGCCCTGACCGCGTCGCTGTCGGCCAAAGACATCGAAACGTTCACCCGCGATGGCGACGAGTGGGTGCGCTTCCGCCTCGCCACCAAAGGCGCGAGCAACAAGGTCTACGAACACAAGGTCTCGCGGATCAGCAAGATCAAGACCCGCTCCGAAGAAGACGCGGACGACAGCGAAGCGGTCGCACCCACCAAGCGTCCGGTGGTCGATCTGGAACTGTGCCTGGGCAACGTCAAACGCACCGTTGAGGTCAATCTCACTGACCGCAGCAGCTTCAACTACCCTTTGTTGATCGGTGCCAAAGCCTTGCGTGAGTTCGGCGCGGCGGTGAACCCGGCACGGCGCTTTACGGCGGACAAACCCGACTGCTGATTTCAAGTGGTCTCATTGACGTGACGTGAGCCTTGGGGCACCGTTCGCCCACTTAACTCCCGGGCTCGGACGCCATGCCTCATATCCTGATTGTCGAAGACGAAGCGGCGATTGCCGATACCCTGATTTTCGCCTTGCAGGGCGAGGGCTTCACCACCACCTGGCTGAGCCTTGGCGCCGCTGCGCTTGAGCATCAGCGCCAGATTCCGGCCGACTTGATCATTCTCGACATTGGTCTGCCGGACATCAGCGGCTTCGAGACCTGCAAGCAATTGCGCCGTTTCAGCGAAGTGCCGGTGATCTTCCTCAGCGCCCGGGATGCTGAAATCGATCGCGTCGTGGGCCTGGAAATCGGTGCCGACGATTACGTGGTCAAGCCGTTCAGCCCAAGGGAGGTGGCGGCGCGGGTCCGGGCGATTCTCAAACGCATGGCGCCGCGAGCGACCGCCGAGGTGTCATCGGCGCTGTTTCGCATTGACAGCGAACGGGTGCAGATCAGCTACCGCGGTCAGCTGCTAACCCTGACCCGCCATGAATTCCGTCTGCTGCAATGCCTGCTGGACCAACCCGAACGCGTCTTCAGCCGCGAGCAGTTGCTCGATGCGCTGGGCGTCGCCGCCGATGCCGGTTACGAGCGCAGCATCGACAGCCACATCAAAAGCGTGCGCGCCAAATTACGCCAGGTGAACGCCGACGCGGAACCGATCCAGACCCATCGCGGCCTCGGTTACAGCTACAGTCCGGGGCGTAGCTGATGCCTCTGGGGATCCGGATTTTTCTGGTCTATGTGCTGTTTATCGGCCTGACCGGTTACTTCGTGCTGAACACCGTGATGGAAGAAATCCGTCCCGGCGTGCGCCAGTCCACCGAAGAAACGCTGGTCGACACCGCCAATCTCATGGCCGAAATCCTGCGCGACGATTTCAAGGCCGGCACCCTGAATCAGAATCGCTGGCCCGAGCTGCTCAAGGCTTATGGCGAACGGCAACCGAAGGCGAGTATCTGGGGATTGCCGAAGAACCAGGTCAACCACCGGATCTACGTCACCGATGCCAAGGGCGTTGTGGTGCTGGACTCCAGCGGTGTGGCAGTGGGGCAGGATTACTCGCGCTGGAATGACGTTTTGCTGACCTTGCGAGGCGAATACGGCGCTCGTTCCAGCCGCAGCGATCCAGACGATCCGAACTCCTCAGTGATGCACGTCGGCGCCCCGATTCGCGACAACGGCCAGATTATTGGTGTGGTGACCGTGGCCAAACCCAACAGCTCGTTGCAGCCATACGTTGATCGCACTGAGCGGCGATTGCTTGCCTGGGGGGCCGGGTTGATCGGCCTCGGTCTGCTGTTCGGCGCGTTGTTGTCCTGGTGGCTGAGCGCGGCGCTACGGCGTTTGACGGCTTATGCACAGGCCGTGAGTGAAGGCCGGCGGGTCGAGGTTCCGCACTACCGTGGCGGCGAACTGGAGCAACTGGCGACAGCGGTGGAGCAGATGCGCACGCAGCTCGAAGGCAAAGCCTACGTCGAGCGTTACGTGCACACATTGACCCACGAACTGAAAAGCCCGCTGGCGGCGATTCGCGGCGCGGCGGAGTTGCTGCAAGGTGAGATGCCGCTGGCCCAGCAGCAGCGTTTTGTCAGCAACATCGACAGCGAAAGCGCGCGGATGCAGCAGTTGATCGAGCGCCTGTTGAATCTGGCCCTGGTCGAGCAACGCCAAGGGCTGGAAGAGCGGGTGGCGGTGCCGCTGGCTAAATTGGTAGATGAATTGCTGAGCGCTCAGGCAGCGCGCATCGAAGGCAAACAGTTGCGCGTGGAACAAACCATTGCAGCGGATCTGCTGCTGACCGGTGAACCGTTCCTGTTGCGTCAGGCGCTGGGCAATCTGCTGGAGAACGCTTTGGATTTCACCCCGACTCAGGGCTTGCTGCGATTCAGTGCCGAACGCATTGGGGAGCAGATCGAGTTCAGGTTGTTCAACCAGGCCGAGGCGATTCCCGACTATGCGTTGCTTAGGTTGAGTGAACGGTTTTATTCACTGCCGCGACCGGACAGCGGGCGCAAGAGCACAGGGTTAGGGTTGAATTTTGTTGAAGAGGTGGTGAAGTTGCATGGTGGATCGGTAAGCATCGGTAACGTCGACGGTGGCGTTCAAGTGAGTTTGCGTTTGCCTTCAGACCGTTAAAGATCGCAGCCTTCGGCAGCTCCTACAGGGGAACGCGTAAATTCTGTAGGAGCTGCCGAAGGCTGCGATCTTTTTCTCAACTCCACACAAACCCCACATTCCCCCCATAAATCTCCCACACAGAGTTCCCAGACTCTCCCCATCCAAACAGGGAGAGTCCCATGAACCGCAGCCTGACCATAAAACTCGGGGCAATTGCCCTTCTGATTCTGTTGTTGCTGATCCCGCTCCTGATGATTAACGGCGTGATTCAGGACCGCCAGCAACTGCGCGACGGTGTCCTTGAAGACATCGCCCGCAGTTCCAGTTACAGCCAGCAACTGAGCGGGCCGCTGATGGTGGTGCCGTACCGCAAAGTGGTGCGCACCTGGAAACTCAACGAAAAAACCAACGCGCGTTACCAGGAAGTGGGCGAAGAACGCGGCCGTTTGTATTTCCTCCCGGAGCACTTTGAACTCGACGGCCAGGTTCAGACCGAACTACGTTCCCGGGGCATTTATGAGGCGCGTCTGTTTCATGCGGACAACCGCATCAGCGGGCATTTCTCGCTCCCGGCTCAATTGGGTATCAAGGAAGATTTCGCCGATTACCAGTTCGACCAGCCGTTTCTGGCGGTCGGGATCAGCGACATTCGCGGCATCGAAAACGCCCTGAAACTCGAGCTCAATGGCCAGAAAATCGACTTCGTTCCCGGTAGCCAGGTGGGCTGGTTGGGGGAGGGTGTGCATGTGACGTTGCCGGCGCTCGACGCCAAGCAAGCCACAGAACTGGCCTTCGGTTTCGACCTGCGTCTGCAAGGCACTGGCCAGTTGCAGATTGTCCCGGTGGGCAAGACCAGCAAAGTATCGCTGGCCGCCAATTGGCCGCATCCGAGCTTCATCGGCAACTACCTGCCGGCCCAGCGTGAAGTCAGCGATCAGGGCTTCACTGCCCATTGGCAGACCTCGTTTTTCTCCACCAATTTGCAAGAAGCCTTGAGCAGCTGCGTGTCCGGCGGCGGTTGCGAAGCCTACACCGGCCGCAGTTTCGGGGTGAGCTTCATCGACCCGGTGGATCAGTACCTGAAGAGCGATCGGGCCATCAAATATGCATTGCTGTTTATCGTCCTGACCTTCGCCGGTTTCTTCCTCTTCGAAGTGCTGAAAAGCCTGGCGGTACACCCGGTGCAATACGCGCTGGTGGGCGTGGCCCTGGCGTTTTTCTACCTGTTGTTGCTGTCGCTGTCCGAGCACATCGGCTTTGCCTTGGCGTACCTGTTGTCGGCGGGCAGCTGTGTGTTGTTGATCGGTTTTTATGTCTGTCATGTGCTGCGCAGCGTGCGTCACGGCTTGAGTTTTTCGGCGGGATTGGCGGCGTTGTATGGCTTGCTCTACGGCTTGCTGAGTGCAGAGGATTACGCGTTGTTGATGGGGTCGCTGCTGTTGTTCGGGTTGTTGGGCGTGTTTATGGTGCTGACCCGCAAGCTGGACTGGTATGGGATCGGGCAGAAGTCGGCCAAGCCGCTGGCGTTTGATATCGGGGCTGTGGAATGAGCCGGTCGTTGGGGTTGCGTGAGGATCAGCGGGAGGGGGAGGTGTTGGCGACGCTGATATTCGGGTTGTTTCCGTTAGATCCGGTGCGGTGCCATCGCGAGCAAGCTCGCTCCCACAGGGGATTTGTGTCGTACACAAAACCTGAATTCACCCTGAATCCAATGTGGGAGCGAGCTTGCTCGCGATGAGGCCGGAACAGTCAGCGAAGTTCTAAACCTTCGGCATAGTCGCCAACATCGAAGCCCGCTGACTCACCTCAAAATACCAGTTAGCCAGCTTCGGATTCGTCGTGCGCCATTCCAGATCCGGATGGCGCAAATCCAGATAACCCAAAGCACAGGCCACACTGATCGCCGCCACATCGAAATGACTGGCCAGCTCGGCAATCGCGTCCGCTTCCAGCAATGCCAGGCCGCGACGAATCTTCTCGCGCTGACCCTCGAGCCACTCGTCCCAGTGTTTTTCCGGGGCGCGCAGGGCGACTTCATAACGAATCAGCACGGCAGCGTCCATGATCCCGTCGGCCAGGGAGGCCAGGGTCAGGCGCCGCCAACGGGCTGAGCCGTCGCGCGGTATCAGCGGGTTGCCAACGTGCTGGTGGTCGAGGTAATCGAGGATCACCCGGCTGTCATGGATGACGTTGCCATCGGCCAGGCGCAAGGCCGGAATTTTACCCAGCGGATTGTCTTCGTTGAGTATCAGGTCCGGGCTGACCGGAGTGAGCACGCAGTCTTGCAGCGCCACTCGGTCCTGTTGACCGGTTTCGTGCAGGAGCACCATGACTTTGCGAACGAAGGGCGACAAAGGGTTGTGGAACAAGGTCATGCTGGGGGCGGACATGGCAGCGTCTCGGAGTGGGCAGTGCTGGGCAGCATAGCGCGTGGATCACGCAACTTGTAGGAGCGAAGCTTGCTCGCTCCCACAGGTTTTTAGCGGCGTTGCAGCAGGCCGCGCAGGGCAAGGGCTGCGGGAATGCCCAGGCCCAACCAGCTCAGAGCGTCCCACACACCATCCCCCAGCAACGCGGAAAACAATCCCGTTGCGCTGAGCAGGGCGATAACCGTGGGGGTGGAAAAGACCTTCCAGAAATTCGACTGCCTCGGCCTCATGCGGGGCTCTCCGCATTCTCGAACACAGGTTTGGCCGCCTTGCGCCGCACCACCCACAGGTAAACCCCGCTACCGAGGACGATGATGGTCAGCCCATCCAGCGTCGCCCAGAGGATCTTCATCGGCATGCCGCCGTAGTCACCGAAGTGCAACGGTTGAGACATGCCCATGGCGTCCATGTACCACGGGCGTTCGGCCACGGCGGTGACTTGCAGGGTGCTGGCGTCGATCAGCACCGGTGTCAGCAGGTGCGAGGTCAGGTGGGTGCTGCCTTTCATGAACACCGCGTAATGGTGTTCGCTGGAAAATCGTGTGCCGGGGAAGGCGATGAAGTCCGGCTGCATGCCCGGTGCGACTTCCTTGGCGATGTCGAGCAAACGGGTCGCGGGCGCCAGTTGTGTCAGTGGCGGCGCATCACGATACGGCGCGACCATCGCGCTCAGGCTGTCGTTGCGCCACGCGGCGATCAGCAGGTCGGCACAGGCGCTGATGACGCCGGTGACGCCGACCACCAAGGCCCAGGTCAGGGTTACCACGCCGATCAGGTTATGCAGGTCGAGCCAGCGCAGGCGGGTGGATTTGTCCTGGCGCACGGTGGCGAATTTCAAACGCCGCATGAACGGCAGGTACAGCACCGTCCCGGAGACAATCGCCACCACGAACAGAATGCCCATGAACGCCAGCAGCAACTTGCCCGGCAGACCGGCGAACATGTCCACGTGCAGGCGCAACATGATCATCATGAAGCCGCCATTGGCCGACGGCATTTCCAGCGCTTCACCGGTGCGGGCGTCGAGCATGAAGGTGTGAGACGAATTCGGTTCAGTGCCGGCGGTGGCCGCCATGATCGTAATCGCGGCGTTGGGCTCTTCTTCGTCAAAGCCGAAATACTGCATGACATCACCAGGCCGATGCTTTTCAGCCGCCTGCACCAACTGCTGCAAATTCAGCAGCGGGGTGTCCGCCGGCATCGTCTTCAATTCAGCGGCATCGCCCAGCAAGTGGTCGATCTCGTGATGAAAAATCAACGGCAGGCCGGTCAGCGCGAGCATCAGCAGGAATACGGTGCAGATCAGGCTGGTCCAGGTGTGGACGAAGGACCAGCGGCGAATTGTTTTGCTTTTCATTTCATAGCCTTCAGAAATACCAAAGCCGTCCATGTCGGACGGCTCGGGACTTGGGCGTGTCAGGTCAGGCCGTTACCACTTGTAGTTGACGCTAGCCATCACGTTTCGACGGTCGCCGTAGTAGCAATAGAAACCGTCACAAGTCGATATGTATTCCTTGTCGAAAACGTTGTTCGCATTGACGGCAACGCTGACACCCTTGAGCACGTTGTCCAGACGACCGAGGTCGTAATGGACGGCTGCGTCATAGACAGTGTAAGAGTCGGTATGGCCGTCTGATTTATCGCGTACGAAAGCCATGCTGCCGATGGCGATGTTGTCGGTTTCTCCGATGTAGCGCACGCCGAAGCCGAGTCCGAAGCCGTCCAGAGCACCCGTATGCCATGTGTAGTCAGCCCAGGCAGAGGCCTGATTTTCCGGGGTCAATGGCAGTGGGCGATTTTTATCCAGGGGGCTGGTGACTTTGGTCATCTTGGTGTTGGCGTAGGTGTACGCGGCCGTCAGTTTCAGGTTCTCGTTGACGTTACCGGTCGCTTCCAGCTCGAAACCACGCACTTTGGCTTCACCTAGTGGGCGCGATACGCCCAAGGTGTCACTGAGCACGATGTCCTTACGGGTCAGGTCATAAGCGGCTGCGGTGAACAGCATATCTCTGCCCGGAGGCTGGTACTTGAGACCCACTTCGTATTGCTTGCCAGTGCCCGGACGAAATGCCTCGCCATTGGCTCCACCGGCTTCGGCTTGAAAGGACTCGGCGTAGGAGACGTAAGGTGTGAAGCCGGAATCGAACACATAGCTGAGGGCGGCGTTGCCGGTGAAGGCAGTGTCGTTGCGGGTGTCCTTGGCGTCGTTCATGTTAAAGAAGGTCGTGTCGGTGTGCAGCCAGTCCTGACGACCGCCCAAAGTCAGGCGCCAGTTGTCGAGGGCCATCTGGTCCTGAGCGTATAAGCCAGTGTCGTGGGTCTTCTGGTTGTAATCATTGAACGCCGTGTAGCTGACGTTACTGAAGTCCTGGCCGTAAATCGGATGGATGATGTTGCTGGTCGGCGCGCTACCAAACAGCCATTTGTAATTGGTGTTGACGCGTTGATGGTCGAGGCCCAGCAACAGCGTGTGCTTGATTGCACCGGTGTCGAAGTCGGCCTGGAAATTGTTATCCACGGCGAACTGGCTGATGTCTTCGTTGACGATGTTGGCACCGCGGGCCAGGGTGCCGTCGTCACTGACGGAACCGAAAAAACCGCCTGCGGTGATGCCCTGAAAGGACAGGTCGCTCTTGGTGTAGCGCAGGTTCTGACGGAACTGCCAAACGTCGTTCATCCGATGCTCAAAGGCATAACCCAGAGCGTAGTAAGTCTTGTCGTAGAACTCCCAGTCCGGATCGCCGAGGTTCTCGTGGAACTTCACCTTGCCGGCAGGTGTTGATAGCTTGGTGCCTTGCAAGGGAAGGAATTGGCTGGTGATGCCGGTATCGTCACGGTTGAACTGGCTCAGGAAAGTCAGCCTGGTGTCGGGATCGATGTTCCAGGTCAGGCTGGGGGCGATGTTGTAACGCTTGTCCTCGGTGTGATCGATGGTGGTGTTGCTATCGCGCACCACACCGCTGACGCGGTATAAAAAGCGACCTTCGTCATCGACAGGGCCGGTGCTATCGAAGCTGATCTGCTTGCGCTGATAGCTGCCGACCTGTACCTGCACTTCATTGCTGGCGATTACTTCAGGACGGCGGCTGACCATGTCGAGCAAGCCACCAGGAGGCGTCTGGCCGTAAACCGAGGACGCAGGGCCACGCAGCAATGCCACACGTTCGAGATCCCAGGTTTCCATCTTCGGCATGGTGTAAGTGCCCTTTGGCAGCGGCAAGCCATCGAGGAACTGGGTAGGTTCAAAACCGCGTACCTTCAGCCACTCCGCGCGGCTATCACTACCGTAGCTGCTGGCCACAACACCAGGCATGTAGCGCACGGCGTCATCCAGATTCTGTACCGCGCGGTCCTGCATCTGTTCACGGGTCGCGACAGAGATTGAACGCGGTATTTCGGCCAGTGCGGTATCAGTTTTAGTCCCGGCTGCCGTACGTTTGGCGAGGTAGCCCTGCACCGGGCCCCATGCGCTTTCGGCGTCTTCTGCGCCGATCACACTGGTCGCCGGTAAAGCCATCACACCTTCAGGCACCGCCACCAGGCTATAAGTGCCAGCGCTGCTTTGTTCCAGTTGCAGACCGGTGCCGCGCAAGGCTTCCCGCAGGGCGCCGGCTGCGTCGAACTGGCCATTGACCGGGGCCGAGGTCTTGCCCGCCGCCAGGCTCGGATTCAACGACAGCGCCAGGCCAGCCTGGCTGGCGATCTGGTTCAGGGTGCTGGCCAATGGCGCGGCCGGCAGGTTGTAGGCGCGAACGCTGGATGCCTGTTCAGCGGCGATCAGCTGACTGCTGGCCAGAGGGGCGCAAAGGGCAATGGCAATCGCCAGCAAACTGGGGCGCAACAAGGTGTCTAGCGAACGGGACATACAGCGGCTCCTGAATGGAAATATTTCTCAATTGCCTAGGTGCCGGACGAGAATTCAAAAGTGATAGGGCTGATTGAAAATAATTTCGATTCATCAATTGCGGTGACGCTGACGGCCTCTTCGCGGGCAAGCCACGCTCCCACA
>NZ_LACH01000002.1:0-110022 GCF_000968015.1 Pseudomonas fluorescens | reverse complement strand
AACCTGTGGGAGCGTGGCTTGTCGGATCGCCGCACCGCCGCGATGGCGTCGGCCCAAACGCAGAAAATCTCAGGGTTTGGCTTCAGCCTTTGCCACCGTCACCCACCACGGCGTGTGCTGTTCGATCTGCACCGGCAGGGTCGGCAGCAGGGCGCTCAGGGCCAGATCGGTGTCGTGCAGCGGGAAGCTGCCGGTGATTCGCAGGTCAGCGATTTCTGGTGCAACGCCAAGATGCCCGCGGCGATAGCGACCGAGTTCATGGACCAGGTCTTCCAGCCGCGCGTTGTCCACCACCAGCATGCCGCGCGTCCAGGCATCGGCGCCGAGGTTGAGCGCGACGATCGGCCCGAGGCCATTGCTGCGCATCATGACTTGCTGGCCTTCACGCAGAATCTGTTCTTCAGGGCTCGACTCAGGATGGGCCGCCACCGCCGATTTCAGCACGCTCAGGCGCGTACCTTCGTCTTCGCGCTTGACCAGGAACCTTGTCCCCAGTGCGCGCATGCTGCCTTCGCGGGTTTCGACGATAAACGGCCGGGCGTCGCCATGACCGGTTTCGACGAGAATTTCCCCTTCCTGGAGGATGATCAGCCGTTGTTTTTCATCGAAACGTACATCCACGGCACTGTGGGTGTTGAGGTTGATCAGCGTGCCGTCGGTCAGGCGCAGGGTGCGTTGCTCACCGGTGGCGGTGCGCTGGTCGGCCAGCCAATAGTCGATTGGCAGATAACGATCACCGGCGAACAGCGCCAACCCGATCACCGCGACGATGCTGGCCACGCCGCTGCCAAGTTTGCGCAAACGCCGGCGAATGCTTTCGCGCGATTGCAGTAAAGCAGTACGAGCCGGGCCGCTGGCAACGCTGAAACGCTGGTCGAGCATGCCCAATTGGCGCCAGGCCCGCGCATGTTCTTCGTGGGCAGCGTGCCATTTGGCGAACTCTTCGCGCTCCACCGGGTTGCCGGAGTCCAGGGACAATTGCCAGGCAATCGCGGCATCCAGCACCTGCACCGAGACGGGTTTGGAACTGACCGGACTCATACCGGCTCACCGTACAACGCGATGTAGCACTGACGAATGCCCTGGGCCAGGTACTGACGCACCCGCGGTACTGACACGCCCAGGCGCTCGGCGATTTCGGCGTGGCCGAGGCCGTCGAGCCGGTTGTAGAGAAAAGCTGCCCGGGCCTTGCTTGAGAGCTTGCCGAGCAGGCGGTCAATGGCTTTGAGGTCCTCGAGGATCAGTTGCTGTTCCTCCACTGACGGTTGTTCACCTGCGGGGATCAGCATCAGTTCGGTGAGGTAGGCCTGTTCCAGCGCGGCGCGGCGGAAATAGTCGAACAGCAGACCCTTGGCAATCGCCACCAGAAACGCGCGCGGTTCACGCGGCTCCTTCAGTTCCTCACGACCCAGCAAACGCACGAAAGTGTCCTGACTCAGGTCTTCGGCTCGTTGCGGACAGGCGACATTGCGTCGCAGCCAGGCCAATAGCCAACCGCGATGGTCGCGATACAACGCACCAACGAGCTCACTTTGAGGGCTTTGGACTGACGACACGTAGCATCACCGATTGGGAAGTATTAACTAACGAGAATTGTTCGCGATTGTGGCAGAGGCGGGGGAGGTAAGCAATTGGCGCTGGTCGGGTGGCCGCCAACGTCGGTGTATTGGCGCAAAAACCCCTGTAGGAGTCTTTTAGAAAGAAGGCGCTTGCTGCCGCCGCTTCCACTGATTCACCCGTTGCTGCAAATTCAACGGGCTATGAATCTGCATCTGTCGCGCCCGGCTGAACAGAATCAACGCCAGTTCAGCGGTGGCCAACGCATCGGCACTGGCATTGTGACGCTCGAATACTTCCAGTTTGAACCAGTCGATCCACTGATCCAGCCCGGCGTCGCGAATGTGCGCCTGAGGGCAAAGCAACGGCGCGATATCAGCCACATCCAGAAATGGATGCTGCAACTTGTAGCCCAGATGATCTTTCAAGGCGCGCCCGAGCATGTGCTGATCGAACGGCGCATGAAATGCCAGCACCGGGCTGTCGCCGACGAACTCCATGAGTTCGACCAGGGCTTGAGCCGGATCACTGCCCGCGGCAATCGCACTCGGCGCCAGGCCATGGATCAACACGCTGGGAGCCAACTTCATATCGGCGCATTGCAACGTGCGTTCGAACTGCTGGCTGAAATCGATCGCCCCGTCCTCGATCACCACCGCGCCGATGGACAACACCCGATCCTTGTTCAGGTTCAGCCCGGTGGTTTCCAGGTCGAGCACCACCCAGCGTTGTTCGCGCAGGCTGCATTCGCCGAGCTCTGCCGCCGGGGGCAAGCGTTGCAGACGTTGTTGGAGTTCGCCGGGAAGGCTCGGACCTGCCGGGCGCAGCCATGAAAACAGGCTCATAGCTGATACCGCAGGGCCAGGCTGCTTTGCAGGCGTTGTGCCTGGCGCAGGGATTCACGCAGGATACGTCGATCCAGATGATTGAGACTGTCCGGATCGACTCGGTTGGAGTAGGGCAAATTCTCTCGGGTCTGTAGCTGATGTTGCTGCATGCGGGCTTGCTGGATGAAGTGATAGGCCTCTTCGTACGCCGCACCGTCCAGCCGTTCGATGACTTCTTTGTCCACCAGTTGGCGAAAGCGATCCAGCGTGTTGTTCGCCTCGATCCCATGGGCCAGCGCGAGCAGTCGGGCACCGTCGACGAAAGGCGCCAGGCCCTGGATTTTCAAGTCCAGAGTGGCTTTCTCGCCATTCTTGCGAGCCAGTACGAACTCACGGAAACGTCCTACGGGCGGACGGTTGCGCAGGGCGTTCTCGGCCATCATCCGTTGGAACAGCCGGTTGTCATTCACCTGGTTGAGAATGCCCTGACGCAGCTGCTCGCAGCCTTGCTCGTCACCCCAGACCACCCGCAAGTCGAAATAAATGCTCGAACCCAGCAGGTTCTCCGGCGTTGCCTCGCGAATAAACGCCGCAAAACGTCGCGACCATTCGGCCCTGGACAGGCACAGCTCCGGGTTGCCGGCCATGATGTTGCCCTTGCACAGGGTAAAACCGCAGAGCGCCAGGCTCTGGTTGATCTGCTGGGCAATGGGCAGCAATTTGCCGCGAATCTCGGCGGCGTGGGCCGCGTCCCGGGCTTCGAACAGAATGCCGTTGTCCTGATCGGTGTGCAGCGTCTGCTCGCGGCGGCCTTCGCTACCGAAGCACAGCCAACTGAACGGAATGCCGGGGTCACCTTTCTCGGCAAGGGTCAGTTCGATCACCCGGCACACGGTGTGGTCGTTGAGCAGGGTGATGATGTGCGTGATCTGGGTGGAAGAGGCGCCGTGGGCCAGCATGCGCTCTATTAGTTGGCCGATTTCGCCGCGCATCGCGACCAGATTTTCCACTTTCTGGGCGCTGCGGATAGTCCGCGCCAGATGAACCAGATCGACCCGTTGCAGGGAAAACAGGTCACGTTCCGAGACCACGCCGCACAGGCGATGATCCTTGACCAGGCAGACGTGGGCGATGTGCCGCTCGGTCATGGCAATCGCCGCATCGAAGGCGCTGTGGTCCGGCGACAGGTAAAACGGCGCCTGGGTCATGTGCCGTTCGATGGCTTCGTTGAAGTCGTTAGTGCCGTCGGCCACCACATGGCGCAGGTCGCGCAGGGTGAAAATCCCCAGCGGCGCTTTATGTTCGTCGACCACCACGATGCTGCCGACTTGCTGCTCATGCATCAGGGTCACGGCTTCACGCAGCGGCGTGGCCGGGCTGCAGGTCACCGGGTGGCGCATGGCCAATTCGCCCAGGCGAGTATTGAGCGAGTACTGGGTGCCGAGGGTTTCCACGGCTTTTTGCTGGACTTGCTGGTTGACCTGATCCAGCAGGCTGCTGACGCCGCGTAGGGCAAAGTCGCGAAACGTGTTGGAAAGTGCGAACAGCTTGATGAACGCCAGCTTGTTCAGCTGTAGGCAAAAGGTGTCTTCGCCGGCCAGGTGCTCGGTGCGGGTCGCGCGCTCACCCAGCAGCGCGGCAAGGGGGAAACACTCGCCAGTGGTGATTTCGAAGGTGGTTTCGGTTCCGCCCTTGGCCGTATGGGGGCGTTCACCCACGACCCGGCCTTGTTTAACGATGTAGAAATGCTCAACCGGGCCGTCGGCGGGCTTGATGATGCTCTCGCCGGGTGCATAAAAACGCAGCTGACACTGCTCGACCAGGTACGCCAAGTGGGCGTGTTCCATTTGATTGAAGGGCGGGAAGCGCTGAAGGAATTGCAAAGTGCCCTGGATGTTCTGCAACACCGCGGTTTTCCCTGCCTGTGTGAAGGCGTCCGCTTTACTCATAACCATTACCGCAGTCTTTTTTGAATTGTTGTTGTCGGATGACTCAGCCATGGTCGGCCCCTGCGCGCGGGGTGCCCATTGGACGTAAGTCTAGGTAGGCAGTGAAGCTGTCGGTATTTGGGAAATGTCTGACGCAACTGTGGGAAAAACCTCCTACATTGGCTATAGGAAACTTTTCCGACGACGTGCACATTGAAGGTCTGCTTAGCGATGTCTGACGGATGTGCTAGGGAATAGAAATGAAAACGTAGAGTAAGCCATGTCCGACCACGATATTTTGAGTGACGCCGAGCGCAAGGCGCTGAGCGACGTCATGCTGGAACCTGACCTGCCGCCGCAGCGGGTGCTGATCGTCGACGACGATAAAGACGCGCGCGAGTTGCTGTCGGAGATTCTGGCGCTGGACGGGGTGCGCTGCATGACTGCCGCCAGTGGCGAAACGGCACTCAAGATGTTGGAGACGATGCCATCGATTGGCCTGGTGATTACCGATCTGCGGATGGGAAATGTCGATGGTCTGGACCTGATCCGGCAGGTCCGTGAATCGGTTCGGGCGGCAATGCCGTTCATCATCGTTTCCGGTGACGCTGACGTAAAAGATGCGATCGCCGCGATGCATTTGAGCGTGGTCGACTTCCTGCTCAAGCCTGTCGATACCGGCAAGCTATTGGCGCTGGTCAAGCATGAGTTGGGAATGGATGTGTAGGAACCGATTTGAAACAAAAAGGCCCTGATCTTTCGATCAGGGCCTTTTTTTGTCCGGCGTCAGCGCTTAGTTACAGGCCATTGGCAGCCTTGAACTCGCGGCGGCGACGGTGCAGAACCGGCTCGGTGTAGCCGTTCGGCTGTTTGGTGCCTTCGACCACCAGTTCGACCGCCGCCTGGAAGGCGATGTTGCTGTCGAAGTTCGGCGCCAATGGACGGTACAGCGAGTCATTGGCGTTCTGACGGTCAACCACTGGCGCCATGCGCTGGAGGCTTTCCATGACCTGATCTTCGGTGACGATGCCGTGACGCAGCCAGTTGGCGATGTGCTGGCTGGAAATCCGCAGCGTCGCACGGTCTTCCATCAGGCCGACGTCGTTGATGTCCGGCACTTTCGAACAGCCCACGCCCTGATCGATCCAGCGCACCACGTAACCGAGAATGCCCTGGGCGTTGTTGTCCAGTTCGTTCTTGATCTGTTCTGCAGTCCACTGCTGGTTCACTGCCAATGGAATGGTCAGGATGTCGTCCACCGAAGCGCGTGCACGTTTGGCCAGTTCGGCCTGACGAGCGAACACATCGACCTTGTGGTAGTGCAGCGCATGCAGCGCGGCAGCGGTCGGCGATGGAACCCACGCAGTGTTGGCGCCGGCCATCGGGTGAGCGATTTTCTGTTCGAGCATCGCTGCCATCAGGTCCGGCATGGCCCACATGCCTTTACCGATCTGCGCGCGACCTTGCAGGCCGGTGCTCAAACCGATATCGACGTTCCAGTTCTCGTAGGCGCCGATCCACTTCTCAGCCTTCATGTCCGCCTTGCGCACCATCGGGCCGGCTTCCATGGAGGTGTGGATTTCATCGCCGGTACGGTCGAGGAAACCGGTGTTGATGAACACTACACGCTCGCTGGCAGCCTTGATGCAGGCCTTGAGGTTGACCGTGGTACGGCGCTCCTCGTCCATGATCCCGACTTTCAGCGTGTTGCGCGGCAGACCGAGTACTTCTTCGATGCGACCGAACAGCTCGTTGGTGAACGCCGCTTCTTCCGGGCCATGCATCTTCGGCTTCACGATGTAGACCGAGCCAGTGCGGCTGTTCTTGCGCGAGTTGTTGCCGTTGAGGCTATGAATTGCCGCGAGGCTGGTGACCAGACCGTCGAGGATGCCTTCCGGCACTTCGTTGCCATCCTTATCCAGGATCGCGTCGATGGTCATCAGGTGACCGACGTTGCGCACGAACAACAGCGAGCGACCGTGCAGGCTCAATTCGCTGCCATCGAGAGCGGTGTAGGTGCGGTCGGCGTTCATGGTGCGGGTAAAGGTCTGACCGCCCTTGGAGACTTCTTCCGACAGATCGCCCTTCATCAGGCCGAGCCAGTTGCGGTAGATCACCACTTTGTCATCGGCATCGACGGCGGCGACGGAGTCTTCGCAGTCCATGATGGTGGTCAGCGCGGCTTCCATCAGGATGTCTTTGAGGCCGGCAGCGTCGGTCTGGCCGACCGGGGTGCTGGCGTCGACCTGGATTTCGAAGTGCAGGCCGTTGTTTTTCAGCAGGATCGCGGTCGGTGCGGCGGCATCGCCGTGGAAACCGATCAGCTGTGCATCGTTGCGCAGGCCGGTATTGCTGCCGCCTTTAAGGGCGACCACCAGTTTGCCCTCAACGATCTTGTAGCCGGTGGAATCGACGTGAGTGCCGGCAGCCAATGGCGCCGCTTCGTCGAGGAAGGCACGGGCGAAGGCGATGACCTTGTCGCCGCGAACCTTGTTGTAGCCTTTGCCTTTTTCCGCGCCGTCAGCTTCGCTGATGGCATCGGTGCCGTAGAGCGCGTCATACAGCGAACCCCAACGGGCGTTCGAGGCATTGAGCGCGAAACGGGCGTTCATCACCGGAACCACAAGTTGTGGGCCGGCCATGCGGGCGATTTCGTCATCGACGTTTTGCGTCGTTGCCTGGAAATCGGCCGCTTCTGGCAGCAGATAACCGATGTCTTGCAAGAAGGCTTTATAAGCCACGGCATCGTGCGCCTGGCCGGCACGGGATTGGTGCCAGCCATCGATACGAGCCTGGAAATCATCGCGTTTGGCGAGTAGGGCTTTGTTCTTCGGCGCCAGGTCATGAATGACCTTATCGGCACCGGCCCAGAACTTATCGGCGGTGAGGCCGGTACCGGGAATGGCTTCGTTGTTCACGAAGTCGAACAGGACTTTGGCGACCTGCAGGCCACCGACTTGAACGTGTTCAGTCATTGCTTGCCTCACTCTGCTCAGCTATTTCGCTTTTCAGCTCTTCAATTTAACAATGAAGCCTCTGGCATTTAAACCACAAACCTCTTGACCAGTACATGCCGTTGCGGGCGGCTGGGTTATGACCAATCAACGGCGTTGAGGCCTTGCTGACGGGGCTTTCGGGTTTGTGGCTGCACCTGCGGCAGACATCGATCCAGCGTTATGTAGTGCGCGCTGCGGCATACTACATGATGAATTGCGCTTGTGAAAATTAGACTAATTACGTCGTTCTGCGACCCCATGACGCATTGCAGTCACGTCGGGGATCGGGATGTTCTCAAAAAACCATTAGATTGTTCCAGTTAAATATCAAAACTTGTACACGATTTGTTTTCGGCAGGTTCATTGGTGGCGGCCCAATCGCGAGCAAGCTCGCTCCCACAAAGGCCTGCACGATCCTTGTGGGAGCGAGCTAGCTCGCGAAGGCTTCAGACGCATCAGCGAAGGCCCAGCCCTTGCCTATACTTGCTTTTCTATAACAAAAGTCATGACAAGAGGGCTGCGCCATGGACCACCTCGTACTCACTGTTTTCGCTCCGGACAAGCCAGGGCAGGTCGAGCGCATTGCCCAATGCATCGCCGAGCACGGCGGCAACTGGCTGGAGAGCCGCATGTCACGCATGGCCGGGCAGTTCGCCGGGATTCTTCGTGTGGGTGTGCCGGCCGAGGCCTACGATGAATTGGTGGATGCCCTACAGGCATTGTCCGCCCATGGCATTCGCGTGCTGATTGCCGAAAGCGGCATCGAGCAATCCTGCACCTGGAAACCGATTGCCATGGAATTGGTGGGCAATGATCGCCCGGGGATCGTACGCGACATCACGCGTCTGCTGAGTGAGCAGGGGGTGAACCTGGAGCGTCTGGTGACCGAAGTACGTCCGGCGCCGATGAGCAGCGAGCCTTTGTTTCACGCTGAAGCGATTCTGGCCGTGCCGCTGACGTTGTCCCTGGACGTGCTGCAATCGCGCCTGGAAACCCTGGCGGATGATTTGATGGTCGAGTTGGTGCTGCGCAGTGAACCCTGAAAAGGTTATCCAAGTTATACGTGCACCTGCCTGTGGATAACCTGTAGAGACAGCCCGCCAGGCCACGTCGGCCGGGGGTCTTCAGGATTTGATCAAAAAACCAGCAGTTTCAGGGACTTGCGCACAAACGCCGGGGATCACGTTGTGGATAACCTTGGGAAGGATCGATGCAGGCCACGTGAGCCGTGGCTTGCAGAGGTTTGTGCGTTTTTTGATCAGCTACGGCGGCGCAGACTTATCCACGCGTCGATGCTGTAAACCGCCAGGCCCGCCCAGATAAAGATGAACGCTACCAGTGTGCTCGACGACAAATGCTCACCAAACAGCAGAACAGCCTGCAACAGCACCAGCGTCGGTGCCAGGTACTGGAGAAATCCTAACGTCGTGTAGGGCAAATGCCGTGCAGCGGCGTTGAAACACACCAGCGGCACCAGCGTTACCGGACCGGCGGCCACCAGCCACCAGGCTTCGGACGTAGTCCAGAACTCGGCTTGAGCGCTGCTCGCGGTGGGGTTGAACAACAACCACGCGACGGCAATCGGCACCAGCATCCAGGTTTCCACCACCAGCCCAGGCAGCGCCTTGACCGGTGCCTGCTTGCGGATCAGTCCGTAGAAACCGAAGGTCAGCGCCAGCACCAGCGACACCCACGGCAGACTGCCGACTTGCCAGACCTGCTGCGCGACGCCGACCGCCGCCAGGCCAACCGCCAGCCATTGCATGCGCCGCAGTCGTTCGCCCAGGATCAGCATGCCCAACAGCACGTTCACCAGCGGGTTGATGTAGTAACCGAGACTGGCTTCGAGCATGCGGCCGTTGTTCACCGACCAGACGTAGGTCAGCCAGTTGGCCGCGATCAGCGTGCCGCTCAGGGCCAGGATCGCCAGGCGTTTGGGGTTATCACGCAACTCTCGCCACCAGCCTGGATGTTTCCACACCATCAGCAGCAAGGCGCCGAACAGCGCGGACCACAGTACTCGGTGGATGATGATCTCCACGGCGGGCACGCTGGCGATGGCTTTGAAGTAGAGCGGGAAAAGTCCCCAGATGATGTAGGCACTCAGGCCCAGAATGTACCCGCGACGCGGGTTGGCGGCTTGCATGCAGAATCCTTGCTTAGGCAGCTAACAAAGAGGGGATTGTAAGGAGATTATTCGGAATATGTCGCGGACCTTGTGGGAGCGAGCCTGCTCGCGATGGCGGTGTATCAGGCAAAAAATCAGCAAATGACAGACCGCTATCGCGAGCAGGGTCGCTCCCACAGGGTTTCGAGGTGAATCAGAAGAGTTTTAGGGGTTCTTCGTTGAGCGCAGCCAATTGTTCACGCAACGCCAACACTTGGTAGCCCCAATACCGTTCACTGCCGAACCACGGAAAACTGTGCGGGAACGCCGGGTCGTCCCAGCGGCGGGCGAGCCAGGCGCTGTAGTGCATCAGGCGCAAGGCGCGCAGCGGTTCGATCAACGCCAGTTCCCGCGGATCGAAGTCGTGGAACTCGCTATAGCCGTCCATCAATTCCGACAACTGACCGAGACATTCCTGACGATCACCCGCCAGCATCATCCAGATGTCCTGCACCGCCGGGCCCATGCGGCAGTCGTCCAGGTCGACGATGTGGAACATCTCGTCGCGGCACATCATGTTGCCGGGGTGGCAGTCGCCGTGCATGCGAATGTTCTTGTGCGGCGTAACGTTGTAGACCTCTTCCACCCGTTTGAGCAGGTCGCGGGCCACGGACTCGTAGGCCGGCAGCAGGCTTTTGGGTACGAAATTGCCTTCGAGCAATGTCGTCAGCGAGTCATGACCGAAGTTTTTCACGCCCAGTGCTTCGCGGTGTTCGAACGGTTTTGTAGTGCCGACGGCGTGCAGACGACCGAGCAGTTGCCCCAGGCGATACAGCTGATCGAGATTGCCGGGCTCCGGCGCACGGCCACCACGGCGGGGGAATAGGGTGAATCGGAAACCGTTGTGTTCGTGCAGGCTGGCACCGTTGTGAATCATCGGTGCGACCACCGGTACATCGCACTCGGCCAGTTCGAAGGTGAATTGGTGCTCTTCGAGAATGGCTTCATTGGTCCAGCGCTGCGGACGATAGAACTTGGCGATCAGCGGTTCGGAGTCTTCGATACCGACCTGATAGACACGGTTCTCGTAGCTGTTGAGCGCCAGAATGCGCGCGTCGCTGAGAAAGCCGATGCTTTCGACGGCATCGAGCACGAGGTCTGGGGTGAGGGTTGCAAACGGGTGGGCCATGCTGACTCCTGCGCGCAGCAGGCTGCCGCGTCCGGCCAAGCATGGTAGCGCAGACGGGGCTTCTTTAGGGGGTGGGCTTGAGTTCAGTGTTGTCTGGGCTGACGCTTTCGCGAGCAGGCTCACTCCTACAGGGATCTTGAGTGTGCACACTATCTGTGTCACCCAGACAATCAACTGTGGGAGTGAGCCTGCTCGCGATAGGGCCTTATCAGGCGCCGACGATCCCACCGTCCTCACGGGAAATCGCCATCACCGAAGACCGCGGCTTGCCATTCGGCAGATGCTCAGGGAACGTCGACCCGCCGTTTTCCCCCGGATGCTGAATCCCGACAAACAAGGTCTTCTGATCCGGCGAAAAGCTGATCCCCGTCACCTCGCAACCCACCGGCCCGACCATGAAGCGACGAATCTCCCCGGTCACCGGATCAGCGCAGAGCATCTGATTGTTGCCCATGCCCGCGAAATCACCGGCATTGCTCGAATCGCCATCGGTGAGAATCCACAACCGCCCAGCTTTGTCGAAACCCAAGCCGTCCGGGCTGTTGAACATGTTCTGCGGCGTGATGTTCGACGAGCCACCCTTCGGCGTGCCGGCGTGGACGCCCGGGTTGCCGGCGACCACAAACAGGTCCCAGGAAAAGCTTTTGGCACCGTGATCGTCACGGTCAGTGCGCCAGCGCAGAATCTGCCCGTAGACGTTCTTCTCGCGTGGGTTCGGCCCGCCCACCGGCTGACCATCCTCGCCACGTTTGGCGTTGTTGGTCAGCGTGCAATAGACCTGACCATCCTTGGGGCTGACGACGATCCATTCCGGGCGGTCCATGCGCGTGGCTTTCACCACACTGGCCGCGAGGCGTGCGTGAATCAGCACTTCGGCCTGATCGGCGAAACCGCTGCTGGCGTCGATGCCGTTTTTGCCGTGGGTCAGTTCGATCCACTCGCCCTGGCCTTTCGGGTGATCGGCATTGCCGTCGCCCGCGTCGAAGCGCGCCACGTACAAGGTGCCGTGGTCCAGCAGGTTGCGGTTGGCCTTGGGGTTTTTGTGGTTGATCTTGTCGCGGCTGACGAATTTGTAGATGAACTCACCGCGCTCATCGTCGCCCATGTACACCACGGCGTGACCGTCACTGGTTTCGGCCAGGGCGGCGTTTTCATGTTTGAAGCGACCCAGCGCAGTGCGTTTGACCGGCGTCGATTGCGGATCGAACGGGTCGATCTCCACGACCCAGCCGTGACGGTTGAGTTCGTTGGGGTTTTTCGCCAGGTCGAAGCGCTCGTCGTGTGGGTGCCAGTTGATCTCTTTGCTGGCCGCCACCGCGCCGTAGCGTTTCTGCGCTGCGTCGAATTTTTGCTCGGCATTGCTGCTGCCGAAGCAGTCAGTGAAGTTTTCTTCGCAGGTCAGGTACGTGCCCCACGGCGTCTTGCCGTTGGCGCAGTTCTGGAAGGTGCCGAGGACATTTTTGCCGTGCGGGTCGGCACTGGTTTTCACCAAGGCGTGGCCGGCGGCCGGGCCGCTCAGGCTGATCGGCGCGTTGCCGTGAATGCGTCGGTTGTAGCGCGAGCCCTGGACGAAATGCCACTGGTCGTTTTTGCGCTGCACCTCGATCACCGACACGCCTTCGCAGGCCAGTGCCTTGCGTACCTCTTCGGCCGACTGCGGCATGCCGCCGTGGGCGTAGAGGTAGCGATAGTTGGTGTATTCGTTATTGATCGCCATCAGCGCCCGGTTGTGGTCACCGGGAAATTCAAACAGGCTCATACCGTCGTTGTTGTCGCCGAACTGGGCTTCCTGATGTTCGGCCGAGCCGTTGCCACTTGGGTCGAACGCCGGGCCGTTGTTCTGCAGGGGTTGGCCCCAGCTAATTAATACCGAAGATTTGTAACCCGGCGGCAGGGTGATGGCGTCGCTGGTGGCGGCGGGAATACTGTCAAAGCCCAACAGTTTGCTGGAGCCGGCGCTGACGCTGGCGGCCAGCACGCTGCGGCTCAGCAGGTTGCCGCCCAGGAACATCGCTGCACCGCAAAGGGCGCCCGCGCTGATGAAGCCACGACGGCTGAGGCCGACCATTTTCTCGAGGTCGGTGGATTGATTGTCTTCTAATAGGCTCACATCAGGCTCCCTGCGGGTTTTTGCAGTCACCTTAATGGTGGTCGATGAAGCTTTTGTTGCAGCCGCCTCGTAGGAGCTGCCGAAGGCTGCGATCTTTTGATCTTAAAATCAGGATCAGAAGATCGCAGCCTTCGGCAGCTCCTACAGCGGTGTGCCGAGCAACACGTTGGACGGCGCGAACTGCACCAATACGGGTTTGTCAGTCGTCAGTCCGAGGGTTCTCAGGTGCAACGGTTCGGCCAGCGCGCAGAGTGTCTGGCCATTGGGCAAGCCGATGCGCACTTCGCTGGGGCCGTCCTCGGCGTCGAGAATTTCTTCGATGATGCCCTTCAGGCAATTATTGCCGGGTGTTGCCACTTGATCGATGCCCAGCAACTCCAGCCAGCCGGCCTTGATCAGTGCGACCACTTCGGTGCCGGTTTCCAGTTCCAGACGCATGGTGCTGTCGTGAGTGATCTGCGCATCGATGCTCAAGCCTTCGGCCAGTTCGAGGCGAATCCGGTCGTTGTGCCCTTGGGTATCAATCGCCACGACCTTGCCATGCAGTTGATTGCGCGCGCTGGTTCTGAGCATCAGTCGGCCGAGCAGGTCGAGATCGCTGGCATCTTCGGCGGCTTCCAGCACCTGAGCCTGCAAGGCTTGCAGCTTTTGATACAGGCGCAATACGCGCTCGCCTTCTCTGGAGAGTTTGGCGCCACCGCCGCCCTTGCCGCCGACACTGCGCTCTACCAACGGCTTTTGCGCGAGGTTGTTCAGCTCATCGATGGCGTCCCACGCAGCTTTGTAACTCAGCCCCGCGCTTTTCGCGGCGCGGGTGATCGAGCCCTGTTCGGCGATGTGTTGCAGCAACGCGATGCGCTGCGGACGGCGGACAATGTGCTGGGACAACAACGTGGGCAGGGACATGGCAAGGTGCTTTGACTGATGACGATGGGAAGACGTTGGCGGCTTGCCGCGAGGGAGTCAAGTCAGGCCGCATTTCTTGTGGGAGCGAGCCTGCTCGCGATGGCGTCGGTATAGCCGACATCGATGCTGAATTTTATGGCCTCATCGCGAGCAGGCTCGCTCCTACAGGTTTCGGTGTTCTTTACTCAAGTGACGTCACCGGGTTTGGGGGTGCGGGCCAGGCAATAGACGTCCACCCGAGCAGCGCCGGCATCCATCAACAGACGAGCCAAGGCTTGCGCCGTGGCGCCGGTGGTCAGTACGTCATCCACTAGTGCCAGGTGACGACCGTTGATGAACGCATCGGGAGTCAGAGCGAAGGCGTTACGCAGGTTCTTTTTGCGGGCCTCGGCATTCAGGTCCTGTTGGGCGCTGGTGTCCTGTGTCCTCAGCAACAGCGTTTCATCGCACTGAATGTCGAGGCTACCGCTGAGCCAGCGGGCGAGCATTGCGGCCTGGTTGAAACCCCGTTTGCGCAGTCGTTTGGAGGCCAGCGGAACCGGGATGAGCGCGTCGGGTCGATTCAGGTCTTCATCGAAGCGATGTTGCAGGAACTGAGCGAGAAGTTCGGCGAGCAGGCGACCAAACGGCCACTTCGCTGAGTGTTTGAAGCGTGTGATCAACGTGTCCACCGGAAAGCTGTAAGTCCAGGGCGTCGCGACCCGTTCAAAGGCTGGCGGTTGTTGCACGCATTGACCGCAGGTCAGGCCTGCAGTGGGCAACGGCAGAGCGCAGGTTTGGCATTGATCGCCCAACCAGGGCAGCTCCGTTTCACAGGCCATGCAGATGGGTGTGCATTCATCGGCGGGTTCTGAACAGAGCAAACAGTGTTGTTCGTTTTTTAACCAGATGTAAACCGGTCCTTCGTATCGTGGTTGACAGCGCATGAGTCTTCCTTAAATATGCCGAACATCCGTGTCGCGTCTGTGGGTATTCCATTCCCCAGCCGCTTGCCAAGCATAAAACAAAGGAAACACCCATGAGCGCCAGCACCACTGCAACCCTGCGTCATGACTGGTCTTTGGCCGAAGTCAAAGCACTCTTCGTTCAGCCATTCAATGACCTGTTGTTTCAGGCGCAGACGGTGCACCGCGCGCATTTCGACGCCAATCGGGTCCAGGTGTCGACGCTGCTGTCGATCAAAACCGGTGCCTGCCCGGAAGATTGCAAATATTGTCCGCAGTCCGGTCACTACAACACCGGCCTGGAAAAAGAAAAGCTGATGGAAGTGCAGAAGGTCCTCGAAGAGGCCGCTCGCGCCAAGGCCATCGGTTCGACCCGTTTCTGCATGGGCGCGGCGTGGAAACATCCGTCGGCCAAAGACATGCCTTACGTGCTGGAAATGGTCAAAGGCGTGAAAGCCATGGGCCTGGAAACCTGCATGACCCTCGGTCGCCTGGATCAGGACCAGACCGTTGCTCTGGCTGACGCCGGCCTCGACTACTACAACCACAACCTCGATACCTCGCCTGAGTTCTACGGCAGCATCATCACCACCCGTACTTACAGCGAGCGTCTGCAGACCCTGGCCTACGTGCGTGAATCGGGGATGAAGATCTGCTCCGGCGGCATCCTCGGCATGGGTGAGTCCCTCGATGACCGCGCCAATCTGCTGATCCAGCTGGCCAACCTGCCAGAGCACCCAGAGTCGGTGCCAATCAACATGTTGGTGAAAGTCGCCGGTACGCCGCTGGAAAATGCTGACGATATCGATCCGTTCGACTTCATCCGCATGCTCGCTGTCGCACGTATCCTGATGCCGCAATCCCACGTGCGCCTGTCCGCCGGCCGCGAAGCGATGAACGAGCAGATGCAGGCCCTGGCTTTCTTCGCCGGTGCCAACTCGATTTTCTACGGCGAAAAACTGCTGACTACCGCCAACCCGCAGGCCGACAAGGACATGCAACTGTTCTCGCGTCTGGGCATCCTGCCGGAAGCGCGTGAAGAGCACGCTGACGAAGTCCATCAGGCCGCGATCGAACAAGCGCTGGTTGAGCAGAAGAGCAGCGAGCAGTTCTATAACGCGGCTGTCTGAAGCCTTCGCCGATTCCTCTGAAGGAATGCAAAACACTGTGGGAGCGAGCTTGCTCGCGATAGCGATCTGTCAGTCGACAGTTATGTCGAATGTGCCACCGCTTTCGCGAGCAGGCTCGCTCCTACAAGGTACAGCGATCGCTTCTGAATTCTGATCCACGAGGTCCGCATGTCTTTCGATCTCAGCGCGCGCCTTGCTGCCCGTCGTGCCGAAAATCTCTACCGCCAACGCCCATTGCTCGAAAGCCCTCAAGGCCCGCAAGTAGTGGTCGATGGTAAGCCGTTGCTGGCGTTCTGTAACAACGACTACCTGGGCCTGGCCAATCACCCGCAAGTGATCGAAGCCTGGCGTGCAGGTGCGGCCCGTTGGGGCGTCGGCGGCGGGGCGTCGCATTTGGTCATCGGTCACAGCAGCCCGCATCACGCGCTGGAAGAGGCCCTGGCCGATTTCACCGGTCGCCCGCGCGCGCTGTTGTTCACCACCGGTTACATGGCCAACCTCGGCGCAGTCACCGCGCTGGTCGGGCAGGGCGATACGGTGCTGGAAGACCGGCTCAATCACGCGTCCTTGCTGGATGCGGGTCTGTTGTCCGGAGCGCGCTTCAATCGCTATCTGCACAACGACGCGGCGAGTCTGGCCAAGCGTCTTGAGAAGGCGACCGGCAATACCCTGGTGGTCACCGACGGTGTGTTCAGCATGGACGGCGACATCGCCGACCTGCCAGCGTTGGCTCGGGAGGCGAAAGCCAAAGGTGCATGGTTGATGGTCGATGACGCTCACGGCTTTGGCCCGCTGGGCGCCAATGGCGGCGGGATCGTCGAGCATTTCGGTCTGAGTCAGGAATATGTGCCGGTTTTAGTCGGCACGCTCGGCAAGGCATTCGGAACGGCCGGGGCTTTTGTCGCCGGCAGCGAAGAGCTGATCGAGAGCCTGATCCAGTTCGCCCGTCCCTACATTTACACCACCAGCCAGCCGCCGGCGCTGGCCTGCGCGACGCTGAAAAGCCTCGAATTGCTGCGCACTGAACACTGGCGTCGTGAGCATCTGAAGACGCTCATTGCCCAATTCCGCCATGGCGCCGAACAAATCGGCCTGGAGTTGATGGACAGCTTCACGCCGATCCAGCCGATCATGATCGGCGATGCCGGGCGTGCGGTTCGACTGTCGCAGATGCTGCGCGAACGCGGTCTGATGGTCACGGCGATCCGTCCACCGACCGTCCCCGCCGGCAGCGCCCGACTGCGTGTAACCCTGACTGCCGCGCACAGCGAGGCACAGGTGCAGCTATTGTTAAATGGACTGGCCGATTGTTTTCAACAACTGGGACCGGAGCCAAGCCATGCGTGATCGTCTGATTCTGCTGCCCGGCTGGGGCCTCGGAATTTCTCCACTGGAGCCCTTGGCGGCGGCGTTACAAGGACTGGATGAACACTTGCGGGTCGAGATCGAGCCGTTGCCGGAGCTGGAATCAAGCGATCTTGAGGAGTGGCTCGATGAGTTGGATTCGACGTTGCCACAGGATGCCTGGCTCGGTGGCTGGTCGCTCGGCGGCATGCTCGCTTCAGAGTTGGCAGCCCGGCGCGGCGATCGCTGCTGCGGCTTGCTGACCCTGGCGAGCAATCCTTCTTTTGTCGCCCATGAGCAATGGCCGAGCGCGATGCCTGCCGAAACCTTCGATGCGTTTTTGGCCGGCTGCAAGGCTGATCCGCGCATGACGTTGAAACGTTTCTCGCTGCTCTGCGCTCAGGGTGCCGAAGACCCGCGCGGGTTGTCTCGGCTGTTGCTCGGTGGCGCGCCACACACTTCGGCAGAGGTGCTAATGAGCGGCCTGGAGTTGCTCGCACAGCTGGATACCCGCCAGGCTTTGCAGGCGTTTCGCGGCCCGCAACTTCATTTGTTCGCCGGCCTCGATGGACTGGTTCCAGCCGAAGCAGCGGGCGACCTGCTGACGTTGTTGCCGGATGTTGAAATCGGTCTGATCGAGCAGGCCAGTCACGCGTTTCTTCTGGAAGACCCTCACGGTGTGGCGGGGGCGATTCAGGCCTTTTTGCATGAGTCCGGTGATGACTGATTTATCCCTTCCCAACCTGCCCGGCGGTTTGCCCGACAAACGCCAGGTGGCGGCATCTTTTTCCCGTGCGGCGGCAAGCTACGACAGCGTGGCCGAATTTCAGCGCGACGTTGGCAGTGAATTATCGAGTCGTTTGCCTGAGGACTTCGTGCCGGGTGTGTGGCTGGATCTGGGCTGCGGAACCGGGCATTTCAGTCGCGCATTGGGCGAGCGATTTCCTGTCAGTCACGGACTGGCACTGGACATCGCCGAAGGCATGCTCAAACACGCCCGGCCGTTGGGTGGCGCAACGCATTTCATCGCCGGCGATGCCGAGCGGTTGCCGTTGCAGGATTCGACCTGCGATCTGATCTTCTCCAGCCTGGCGGTGCAGTGGTGCGCGGACTTCGCTTCGGTGCTCAGTGAAGCCAATCGCGTATTGAAACCTGGCGGAATTTTCGCGTTTGCTAGTCTGTGCGTGGGCACACTGTTAGAGCTGCGTGACAGCTGGCGTCAGGTGGATGGCATGGTGCACGTCAACCGCTTCCGCGAATTCGGGGTTTATAAACAGCTTTGCGCGAACAGTGGGTTGAGCGTCGCGAGTCTGGAAACCCGACCGCACGTGTTGCACTACCCGGATGTGCGCAGCCTGACCCATGAGCTGAAGGCGCTGGGTGCACACAACCTGAACCCCGGTCGGCCGGGTGGTTTGACCGGCAGGGCGCGGATCCTCGGATTGATCGAGGCTTATGAGCAGTTTCGTCAGGCCGAAGGATTGCCGGCGACTTATCAAGTGGTCTACGCCGTGTTGGAGAAACCTTTATGAGCGCAGCCTATTTCATCACTGGCACTGACACCGATGTCGGCAAGACCACCATTGCAGCAGGTTTGTTGCATGCCGCGCGGTCAGCCGGTTTGAGCACGGCGGCAGGCAAACCGGTCGCCTCCGGTTGCGATGTGACGCCCAAGGGTTTGCGCAACGCTGATGCATTGGCGCTGATGGCGCAGTGCTCGTTGCCTTTGACTTATGCGCAGGTCAACCCAGTGGCATTCGAACCACCGATCGCACCGCATCTGGCAGCGCGGGAGGCCGGCGTGGCATTGACGGTGCAATCACTGTTGACGCCCATGCAGGACATTCTCGATATGCAAGCGGACTTCACCTTGATCGAAGGTGCTGGAGGCTGGCGAGTGCCTTTGGCGGATCAGGACAATCTGTCGGACCTGGCGATGGCGCTGGATCTGCCGGTGATCCTGGTGGTGGGTGTGCGTCTGGGTTGCATCAACCATGCGCTGCTGACAGCCGAGGCGATTGCTCAGGACGGTTTGCAGTTGGCGGGGTGGGTGGCCAATATCATCGACCCGAAGACTGCGCGCCTGGAAGAAAACCTTGCAACACTTGCTGAGCGGATCCCGGCACCGTGCCTTGGGCGAGTGCCGAAACTCAAGTTGGTGACGGCTGAAGCGGTGGCGGAGCATCTGCAACTGGACTTGCTGGACTGAGTTTTCTGGCAGTGGTTTTAACTATGACAAGGCACTGTGCCATTAGTGTTTTTGTCGGGTCTTTTGTCAGTGGGTCTGCTTCAATGGCCGCTGTTGATCCTTTGTAGGACGAGTTCTCCCATGGAAATCTCAGGAAACACCGCTTTTTATGCCGGTCTGAGCACTATTCAGACAGGGCAGAACCGTGCCGATCAGGCCTCTGGCCAGATCGCCAACACGACGATCGAGCGTTCGGTGACGAGCCAGTCTTCCGAAGCTCAGGTCGATCGTCTGCGTTCGGTAGATCGCAGTCAGCAGTCGGACCTGGCCAGCAATATGGTCGAGATGTCCCAAGGCAAATTTCAGGTTGAACTGGGTGTCAAAGTCGCCAAGGCATCCGACGAAATGCTCGGTACGCTGATTGATACCTACGCTTGAACCCTCGCTGAACCCGCTCCCTCAACGCCGCGACTATTCGCGGCGTTTTTCTGCGTGAATCCTTCTCCCTCAACTAATCTTTCCTCCACCGCGTATTGCTCAGGCGACGGTGTTGCGTTGCTGTGGGTCTGGTATTTGCCTCATGTGATGACGAACGGCAAAAGATCGGCGCTTGACAAGATTTGGGCGTAAACGTATGTTTCAAACAACTGTTTGACCGTCACAACAAATCAACACGGTCGTTCATTCCCGGTTACATCAGCAGAGGTTTATCGCTATGCCTGACTACAAGGCCCCCTTGCGTGATATTCGCTTCGTTCGTGACGAACTGCTCGGTTACGAAGCGCACTATCAGAGCCTTCCGGCTTGTGCAGACGCAACTCCAGACATGGTTGACGCCATTCTCGAAGAAGGCGCCAAGTTTTGTGAGCAGGTGCTGGCGCCGCTGAACCGCGTGGGTGACACCGAAGGCTGCACCTGGAGCGAGTCCGGCGTTAAAACCCCGACGGGCTTCAAAGAAGCCTACAAACAATTCGTCGAAGGCGGCTGGCCAAGCCTGGCCCATGACGTAGAGCACGGCGGCCAAGGCCTGCCGGAGTCTCTGGGTCTGGCCGTCAGCGAAATGGTTGGCGAAGCCAACTGGTCGTGGGGCATGTACCCTGGCCTGTCCCATGGCGCGATGAACACCATTTCCGAGCACGGCACGCCTGAGCAGCAAGAGGCTTACCTGACCAAGCTGGTTTCCGGCGAATGGACCGGCACCATGTGCCTGACCGAACCGCATTGCGGCACCGACCTGGGCATGTTGCGCACCAAGGCTGAACCTCAGGCCGACGGTTCCTACAAAGTATCCGGCACCAAGATCTTCATCTCGGCCGGCGAACACGACATGGCTGACAACATCGTCCACATCGTGCTGGCACGCCTGCCGGATGCACCGGCTGGCACCAAAGGCATTTCGCTGTTCATCGTGCCCAAGTTCATGCCGAACGAAGACGGTTCGGTCGGCGCACGCAACGCTGTGACCTGTGGTTCCCTGGAACACAAGATGGGCATCCACGGTAACGCCACCTGCGTGATGAACTTCGACTCGGCCACCGGTTACCTGATCGGCCCGGCGAACAAAGGCCTGAACTGTATGTTCACCTTCATGAACACCGCACGTCTGGGCACCGCGCTGCAAGGTCTGGCTCACGCCGAGATCGGCTTCCAGGGCGGTCTGAAATACGCTCGTGATCGTCTGCAAATGCGCTCGCTGACTGGCCCGAAAGCGCCGGAAAAAGCCGCTGACCCGATCATCGTTCACCCTGATGTACGTCGCATGCTGTTGACCATGAAGGCCTTCGCCGAAGGCAACCGTGCGATGGTTTACTTCACGGCCAAGCAAGTCGACATCGTCAAATACGGCGTGGACGAAGAAGAGAAGAAGAAGGCCGACGCACTGTTGGCGTTCATGACGCCGATCGCCAAAGCCTTCATGACTGAAGTCGGCTTCGAATCCGCCAACCACGGCGTGCAAATCTACGGCGGCCACGGCTTCATCGCCGAGTGGGGCATGGAACAGAACGTTCGCGACAGCCGCATTTCGATGCTGTACGAAGGCACCACCGGTATCCAGGCACTCGACTTGCTGGGCCGTAAAGTGCTGATGACTCAAGGCGAGGCCCTGAAAGGCTTCACCAAGATCGTCCACAAGTTCTGCCAGACCAACGAAGGCAACGAAGCGGTCAAAGAGTTCGTCGAGCCGTTGGCTGCGCTGAACAAAGAGTGGGGCGAGCTGACCATGAAGGTCGGTATGGCGGCCATGAAAGATCGCGAAGAAGTCGGCGCGGCGTCGGTGGATTACCTGATGTACTCCGGTTACGCCTGCCTGGCTTACTTCTGGGCTGACATGGCGCGTCTGGCTGCCGAGAAACTGGCTGCCGGCACTACCGAAACGGCGTTCTACACCGCCAAACTGCAGACTGCGCGCTTCTACTTCCAGCGCATCCTGCCGCGTACCCGCACTCACGTTGTCACCATGCTGTCGGGCGCTAACAACCTGATGGACATGAAAGAAGAAGACTTCGCGCTGGGTTACTAAGCCTTAACGCAGTCCTTCGAAATAAACCGCCGCTCCTTCGGGAACGGCGGTTTTTTTTTGCTCCATCCTGACTCGTCAGACCTTACTCACCATGGGGTTGGCTCTAAAGGGCCGACTCCAGTCGGAGTGCTCGTGCCTTCCCCGTTGCGTATGAACGGCAGGTGCCAGAAGTCGTTCGGAACCACTGGATCGCCGGGTTTGACGCCTTCCGGGAAGATGAACTCGAACACCGGTGCCACGTATTGTCCTGCAGTCAAACCGTTGGCTACGGTCAGCCGGCTGGCGTTTTGAATGCAATTGTCCACGGCGGTCTGGGAAAGGGACAATTGTGGAGCGCACATTGAGCGCGCAACGACCCGCAAGGTACGCGTCGGCTGGCTGAGCAGTCCGGCCGGGGCCTTGGCTGCCCGAATCCTGGCACGTTGTGGCTGGGCACCCAGGTTTTGGGTCGTGATGCCGCCCGAGGCTCCCAGGCAACTGGCGGCAAGGCCTGCCGCAGGGTCGCATTCACCCGTCATCTCAAAGGGGGTCACCCAGCGATTGGTCTGGGCGCCCGTCGATGGATTGACATCGATCAGATAAATATCGACCGGGGTCTTGATGTCGGTGGTCGAGGCTTCAAGGAATATCCGGTCCTGCGTTTCCTGGGCTGCGCCACCGATAGCGGTCGCCGCAGGGTCGGCAGTACCCACACCGAATTCTCCGATAGACAGGTAGCTGGGTTGAGTCCCCGGTTGAGTGTAGATCCCGACATTGGCCTCGATGGTGTGCGCTGAGATGAAGTCAGGGCTGCCCGACGTCGCCGATTTGAACAGCGTGCCGGAATAGCTGATGAAGTCGCCGACCTCGAATGGAGCCTGTTGCGTCGGGTCAGGATCGGTCGCGGTGCGCGTCGCATCGCTGAACCGCTTCATGACGAACTGACTGCAAAAGACCTGACCTACCGCCGGTGCTGAAAGCTCTCCGCTGGCCGGCAGTGTCACGCCGGCCTGGCTGAAGTTGCGGCAGTTGTTGGTGGTCGTCGTGGTGACCACCTTAGGCCGGTTTTTCTGCGGGCAGAGGGTGTCGTCCCCGGATATGGTACGCGGCACACACATCGGATAACCGGTGGCGGCATGAATGGTGGGGTTGGCGTCGTCGACGGAGAAGCGCGGGTCGGGGCTTTGCGGGCGGCCAAAACGTCCGTTCGGATCGTTTATCTGGATGATCGTCGGCAGCGAAGGGTTGCCGCTGTCGACTTCGATGTTGCCGTTGGTGTAGTCGATTCGGGAAATGTAGCCATTGCCAGCATTGGCAGATTGCTGCGAGACAAAGATCAGACCGGCAATTTTCTTGTCGGCAATGAAGTTGCCCACCACATGGATCTCGAACGAAGGATAAGCCGGTGGTGTTTTGTTGAGCGCCAATGGGCCGCCATGGACAAAGTCCGCCCAGCTCAGGGTGTTGGCTGGCATCTGCATAATCGTGTTGCAGGGGACGGTTATCGTCACGCCGTTCAGTTGGACGGTGCCCCCATAGCGACCAGGGTCGGTGGTGTTAGGGCAGTTAACGTTGGTGGGGTCCAGAGTCATGTTTTGGATAAATCCGGTGATGTCGAAGCCATGAACCGCATTCGGATTGGCGAATACCGGGTCGGGTAGGGTGGGCGTCGAGAACGGCGGGGTTGCGCCCTTGACGGGTGGTTTGGCCGTCCCGTTTTTAGCCAACGCAGGGTCTGCTGCTCCAAAGGCCAATGCCATGAAAACGGCACAGGCCAGAAGCCCGTGGCGACATGACAAGGCATTGGGTCGCTTGTGGAGCGGCGGTATAGCGAGCGCTTTTGCAAGTGTGGATAAGCTCATGGATCTCTCCAATTTCATGCAGAACCAGTTGCCGGCCTATCGACTTGCAGACCTGCCAATGCGTTGAACCCTGCGCAGAAGAAGCGGGAGGTCGTGTGCGTCGAATTGGGCTCGATCCAGAGAGAAAGTGTCCATGTACAGTGGCTGCACGAATGACACTTACCCTTCAGGTGCTTTCTATCTGCGTTGCGTCGGCCGGTTACGGACGCAAACGCGAGAGACATTTCCTTGAGCCTGAGGCGTACAAAGCAGTTGTCGTGCCGGTTTTGAAACAATTAGACACAAACAATCACCGGCGCACTAAGAATGCGGGCTGCGCGGCCAAGGATGGTATTGCGGATAACACTATCGAATTAATACCCCCGGCACAGGGGGGGACATATACCCAAGTTTGGGAGTGTGTGAAATGACGTGCAGTTACTCACTGGTTGAGTTTGATCCTAAGTGCTGAATGAGAAATATTGTCTATACCTACTCCGGGCGGAACAACATTGCAAGAGAAATGTATTTAGGTGTTGGTCATAAGACTTTTTTGTATTGATGTTAAATAAAATACATAGCTCACGCAGTGTAACTTGTACACGCGTGAAGTGGGGGCTAATCATGTAGGTACTGAGTAAGTGGATCTGGCGTGCCGGGAGATTAAATAGCGGGCGCCCTTTGCTACTGAGTTAGCAATTAATTTGCCGGAGTTTTGCATAGATGATTGTTATACATAAGTGATTGTAAATATTGATATTAATTTGTATTGTTGATTGCATTTAGATAGCCGTTGGGGGATATAACCCAGAAGTGGGGGTGGAAGTACACCAAAATTGAGGGGGGTTAGTCGCACTTGAGAGGGGCTGCTATTAACACAAAATAACTAACACCTGGCCGAAAAAAATATTCGTTTCCGCTTTTGAAATTTTTTGTTACAGCTAGAGTGAAGTTAAGCGCTCTCGTCGGCGCGACAAAAAAAGTGTTTCTATCAAACCTGAGCCAAGAGAGTACTTTGCCAGTTCGGCATCTCCGCGTCGTACCCAACTTAGAGTTGGTGTAATGGCTCGTGCGAGTAGCACGATTTATGGCCGTGAGTTCATCTCGTAACAGGAAAACCCCGGAGCCCGGCTACTCCGTACTGAATCGAGAATGTCATCATGGTAAAACCCTTGAGCATCCTTCGTACTCCCCGCTTGGCCTGCGTGATCGCGGGCAACCTGATCGCAGTCAGTCTGGCTTGCAACAGCGCTTTTGCCGCTTCAGCGCCAGAGGTTGTCACGCCCGCGCCGGATGTGCCCAGCCTGCAGTCGCTGCACGGGATGACACCGCCTGACCCCGCGGGAACAGAGGGCGGGCGCAAAGTCGACTTGATGACCGACTATGTGCTCAATCGCTCGGCGGCGATTCTATTGGGCAAGGCGCTTTTCTGGGACATGGAGATCGGTAGCGATGGCTCGACGGCGTGTGCGTCTTGCCACTTTCACGCAGGGGTCGATCACCGGATCACCAACCAGATCAACCCGGGCCAGGCCAGCACCCATGCAAACGTTGCGTCGATCTTCAACAAGCCGTTCGTAGCCGCCGATATTCCAGGCGATGTCTCTTCCTACGCGACTCTGTCCGCCGGGAAGGGGGGACCGAACTACACGCTCAAGAAAACCGACTTCCCGACTCATGTGCTGGCCGATCCGCTGGATCGCAATTCGCCGATTGTCTACTCGACCGACGATGTGATTGGCTCGCAAGGGGTGTTCGACGCCAACTTCGTCAAACCCAGGCAAGCGCGGTTCGACAAGTGCATTCAGCAACCGGACGGTATCTTCCAGGTGGGTGGCATCAACGTGCGGCGCAGCACGGGACGCAATGCTCCGACGGTGATCAATGCCGCGTTCAACGTTCGCAACTTTTGGGACGGTCGGGCCAATAACGTGTTCAACGGCTTCTCGCCGTTCGGTAATCGCGACCCTGACGCCGGGATTTTCGTCACCAGCGACCGCAGTGGGGTGGCGACCAAGGTTCGGTTGGCGCTCAACGATGCGTCTGCCGCCTCGCAGGCTGTGGGCCCACCCGGCAGCCCGGTTGAAATGTCCTGCGGCGGTCGCACCTTCGCGGACATTGGACGACGCATGCTCGATACGCTGATGCTTAAACAGCAGAGGATTTCATCCACCGATTCGGTGCTCGGCCCCGTTTCCGGTGCCCGCCGGCCCACCTACAGGGAATTGATCAAGGCGGCTTTTTATCCTCGACTGTGGAACGCCACAAAGCAGGTTTCACTCGGCGACGCTCCTTATACCCAGATGGAAGCCAACTTCCCGCTGTTCTTCGGGCTGGCGATTCAGATGTACGAATCCACCCTGATTTCCGACCAGGCACCGCTGGATGCCTACCTGCAAGGCAATCAACAGGCAATGAATGCCCAGCAAGTCCAGGGGATGAATCTGTTCCTTGGCAAAGGCAAGTGCATCAGTTGTCACGGCGGCGCGGAATTGACCAATGCCGCCAGCCGGTTGCTGTTCCATCCCCGTGAGCGGATCGAACGTATGGTGATGGCTGACAGCTTGACCGCACTGTACGACAACGGCTTCTACAACACCGGTGTGCGCCCGACGTCGGAGGACCTGGCACTCGGCGGATCGGACGCGTGGGGCAACCCGCTGTCGTTCACTCGTGAGTACAACACCCAACTGCAGGGCCGCAATGTGCCGGATCCGCTGGACGTTGATGTGTGCACCTTCGAAGCGCTGCTGAGTGCGGGAATCCCCTGCGACTCGACGCTCAAGCCCAATGTGGGCTTCCACGATGCGGTTGATGGTGCATTCAAAACCCCGACCCTGCGCAACATCGCGTTGACCGGGCCTTATTTCCACAATGGCAGCCGCGCGACGCTCAAACAGGTCATGGAGTTCTACAACCGGGGCGGCGACCGGCGCGGCTCGGAGGCGAACAACACCAGCGGATTCGATCATCCGAGTGTGAATCAGCACAACACATCGAACCTCGATCCAGACATGACAGCGCTGAACCTGACTCCCGATGAAGTGGATGCTCTGGTCAAGTTCATGGAGGTCGGGTTGACCGATCCGCGAGTCGCCTGGGAGCAGGCGCCATTCGATCATCCATCGCTGGTCATTCCACAAGGCGAGGTGGGTGACGAAAACTCCGTGACGATACGGCCAGTCAATCCGAAGATAACCACCCGACAGGCGATGGATGCGCTAATAACGCTCAAACCCGTAGGTGCAGAAGGTCGCAAAGTTAAAGAGGGACCGTTGCTGCCGTTCTACAACGATCTTTGATTGAACGACGTGACTGGCCGCGCGGCTTGCGGCCAGCCACGCACCTGCTAAAAAAACCTGACAAATCGCTCAGTAAGCCGGCGTTTCTGCCGTTACAGTAGGTGGGCACAATGCCATCTATTGATATGACGGGTCGGAGCGTTACCCTTGCCGCGTTCTTCCGCTGTACGTTTCAGCCATTTCCTGCCGTCATTACTGCTGTTGCTCGCGGGGCTGGCGGCTGCGTACGTGAAGGATCTGAACGTCTTTTTCACCTCGCTGTTCAACGTACTGCCCACCCTGGTGTTGTTGCTCGGCGGTGCTTACTGCGCGGTTTACCGACGCCAGCGTGAGCTGTTTCTGATGGTCACGGTGTACATCGCCTACTACCTGCTCGACACCCAGACCGACTATTACCGCGACTACGGCAAGGTTCGTGAAGACGCCGCGGTGGTCTTCCATCTGTGTTGCCTGTTGCTGCCGCTGCTATTCGGTGTGTTCGCCGCCTGGCAGGAGCGCACCCACCTGTTCCAGGACATGGTGGCGCGCTTCGCTGTGTTGCTGGCCTTCGGTAGCGTGGCGTTGGGGCTGGAACAAAGTTACCCACAGGCGCTGTTGATGTGGCTGGCGGAGATCCGCTGGCCAGCCTTGCATGGCGCCTGGATGAGCCTGATCCAGCTGTCTTATCCGGTGTTCATCGCCTCGTTTGTATTGCTGGCCTGGCAATACTGGCGCAACCCGAGACCCTTGCATGCTGCCCAATTGGTGGGCCTGCTCGGGTTGTTCTGGATGTTGCCGAAAACCTTCATCCTGCCGTTCACCTTGAACATCATGTGCAGCCAGGTGATGTTGATGATTGCCGCAGCGGTCGCCCATGAGGCCTATCAAATGGCCTTCCGCGACGAGCTTACCGGTCTGCCGGGCCGCCGCGCCCTGAACGAGCGGATGCAGCGGCTCGGCCGCAATTACGTGCTGGCGATGAGCGACGTCGATCACTTCAAGAAATTCAACGACACCCACGGTCACGATGTCGGCGACCAGGTACTGCGACTGGTCGCCAGCAAGCTGTCGAAAATCGGCGGAGGCGGTAGGGCGTATCGCTACGGCGGAGAGGAGTTTGCGTTGGTGTTCGCAGGCAAGACCCTCGAAGAGTGCATGCCGCACCTGGAAGTCATCCGCGAGTCCATCGCCACCTACAACATTCAACTGCGCAATCAGGACAGCCGTCCTCAGGATGACCAGCAAGGTCGTCAACGTCGCGCGGGGGCGGGCGCCTCAAGTGTGTCGGTCACCGTCAGCATCGGCGTGGCCGAACGACTGGAGCAGCGCACCCCCGAAAAAGTGCTCAAGTCCGCTGACGAGGCGCTCTACAGTGCCAAGGGCGCGGGGCGCAACTGTGTGGTGGCGTTCGGTCAAAACCGTCGTGGCGCGGTGCGCATGGACGCCGCTACTGATTGAGTGATGATGGCGCATTCAGCGTCTGGACTGTGATTGTGAGGCCGGGTGCGCAGCAGTAGGTTTGGGGAATCTGCTGCCGGAGAAATGACCATGCCTGAGTACAAAGCTCCCCTGCGCGACATGCGCTTTCTGATCGACCACGTCTTCGATTTTCACAGCAACTACGCCGCGCTGGGCGCCATCGATGCCAGCCCGGACATGGTCAATGCGATCCTCGAAGAAGGTGCAAAATTTTGTGAGAACGTTCTCGCACCGCTGAACCGCAGCGGCGACGAAGAAGGCTGCCATTTCGACAATGGCGTGGTCACGACGCCTACAGGCTTCAAGCAGGCATTCGCACAATACGTTGAAGGCGGCTGGCACGGTCTGGCGGCTGATCCGGCTTACGGTGGCCAGGGTTTACCGAGTTCACTGGGGCTGGTGATCAGCGAAATGGTCGGCTCCAGCAACACCTCCTGGGGCATGTACCCCGGCCTGACTCACGGTGCAATGTCGGCAATCCACGCCCATGGCACTGAAGAACAGAAACAGACTTACCTGAGCAAACTCACCGCTGGCCAATGGACCGGCACCATGTGCCTGACCGAAGCCCATTGCGGCACCGACCTGGGCATCATCAAAACCCGCGCCGTGCCTGCGGCTGACGGCAGCTACGCGATTTCCGGCAGCAAGATCTTCATCTCTGCCGGCGAGCACGACATGAGTGAAAACATCATTCACCTGGTGCTTGCCAAACTGCCGGACGCACCAGCCGGCACCAAAGGTATTTCGCTGTTTATCGTTCCTAAATTCTTACCCAATGACGAGGGTGAGGCGGGCGAACGTAATGGCGTTTCCTGTGGCTCGATCGAACACAAAATGGGCATCAAGGCCTCGGCCACCTGTGTGCTGAACTTCGATGAGGCCAAGGGTTTCTTGATCGGTGAGCCGAACAAGGGTCTGAACTGCATGTTCACCATGATGAACCACGCGCGGCTGGGCACCGGCATGCAGGGTTTGTGTCTGGGGGAGGCGAGCTTTCAGGGCGCGATCAAGTACGCCAACGACCGTCTGCAGATGCGCGCCCTGACCGGCCCGAAAGCACCGGATAAACCTGCCGACCCGATCATCGTTCATCCTGACGTGCGCAGGATGTTACTGACCATGAAGGCCTTCAACGAAGGCAACCGGGCGCTGACCTATTTCACTGCGCAGTTGCTGGACGTGGCACATCTGAGTACGGATGAGACGGCGCGTCAGGATGCCGAAGACCTGCTGGCGTTCCTCACGCCGATCTGCAAAGCCTTCATGACCGATACCGGGCTGGAAGTGACCAACCACGGCATGCAGGTGTTCGGTGGTCACGGATTCATCCGCGAATGGGGCATGGAGCAGTTGGTTCGTGACTGCCGGATCGCACCGATCTACGAAGGCACCAACGGTATTCAGGCGCTGGACTTGCTCGGAAGAAAAGTCCTCGGCAGCCAAGGGAAATTGCTGCGGGGCTTTACCAAAATAGTTCACAAATTCTGTGCGGCGAACGCTGAACATCCGCAACTCGCCAGCTACGTGGCGCAGCTCAACGACCTGAATCAGCAGTGGGGAGAGGTCACCACCAAGGTCGGAATGGCGGCGATGAAAAATCCGGATGAAGTCGGCGCGGCTTCGGTGGATTACCTGATGTACAGCGGTTACATCATCCTCGGCTATCTGTGGCTGCGCATGGCGTTGGTCGCTCAGGCGCAGCTCGATTCGGGCAGTGGCGATGCCGATTACTGCCAGGCAAAACTGGCGACCAACGAGTTTTACTTCAAGCGTTTGCTGCCACGCACGGCGGCTCATCGGGCGGCCATCGAAGCGGGCAGCGATTGTCTGATGAACCTGCCTGCGGAGTTATTCGCACTATAGTGTTTCAAGCCGACGCAAAGGAGCCCGCCTAGTTGCGGGCTTCTTTAATAGTTCGCTTTTCAGTGACTAAAAATAACAAAACGGTCATGAGCTGACCCTATGTGTCGTAAAAGTTGTTGGGTTACACTCAAACCCAACGAAAGCACCACTCCTACGAATCACCTGTTTAGATCTTGCGAGGTTTGCCATGGCTGACTACAAAGCGCCCCTGCGCGATATGCGCTTCGTCCTCAATGAAGTTTTCGAGGTCGCCAAACTCTGGGCCGAGCTGCCAGCGCTGGCCGAGACTGTCGATGCTGAAACGGTCGAAGCCATTCTTGAAGAGGCCGGCAAGGTCACCAGCAAAAGCATCGCGCCCCTGAGTCGTGCGGCTGACGAAGAAGGTTGCCATTGGGCGGACGGTGCCGTCACCACGCCGGCAGGTTTCCCACAGGCTTATCAGACTTACGCTGAAGGCGGTTGGGTCGGTGTCGGCGGCGATCCGACCTACGGCGGCATGGGCATGCCCAAGGCTGTTTCGGCGCAGGTCGAAGAAATGGTCAACTCCGCCAGCCTGTCGTTCGGTCTGTATCCGATGCTGACCGCAGGCGCCTGCCTGTCGATCAACGCCCATGCCAGCGATGAGCTGAAAGCCGCGTACCTGCCGAACATGTACGCCGGCGTCTGGGCCGGCTCCATGTGCCTGACCGAGCCACACGCCGGTACTGACCTGGGGATCATCCGTACCAAGGCCGAACCTCAGGCTGACGGTTCCTACAAAGTCAGCGGTACCAAGATCTTCATCACCGGCGGTGAGCATGACCTGACCGAGAACATCATCCATCTGGTGCTGGCCAAACTGCCAGACGCACCGGCGGGGCCCAAAGGCATTTCGCTGTTCCTGGTGCCCAAGTTCATGGTCAATGCCGATGGCAGCCTGGGCGCACGCAACCCGGCGACCTGCGGCTCGATCGAACACAAGATGGGCATCCAGGCGTCCGCGACCTGCGTGATGAACTTCGATGAGGCCGTGGGTTATCTGATCGGCGAGCCGAACAAAGGCTTGGCCGCGATGTTCACCATGATGAACTACGAGCGTCTGGGTGTGGGTATCCAGGGCCTGGCCAGCGGCGAGCGCTCGTACCAGAACGCCGTCGAATACGCCCGCGACCGTCTGCAAAGTCGTTCGCCGACCGGCGCGCAGAACAAGGACAAGGTCGCTGACCCGATCATCGTCCACCCGGACGTGCGTCGCATGCTGCTGACCATGAAAGCCTCGAACGAAGGTGGTCGTGCCTTCTCGACGTACGTGGCCATGCAACTCGACACCGCCAAGTTCAGCGAGGACGCCACGACCCGCAAACGCGCAGAAGATTTGGTGGCCTTGCTGACCCCGGTGGCCAAGGCGTTCCTGACCGACCTGGGTCTGGAAACCACGATTCACGGCCAGCAGGTTTTCGGCGGCCACGGTTACATCCGTGAGTGGGGCCAGGAGCAACTGGTTCGCGACGTGCGCATCACTCAGATCTACGAAGGCACCAACGGCATTCAGGCGCTGGACCTGGTAGGACGCAAGATCGTCGGTACCGGCGGGGCGTTCTACAATCTGTTTGCCGACGAGATCCGTCATTTCACCGCGACTGCCAGTGCTGATCTGGCCGAGTTCACCAAACCGCTGAACGATGCCGTGACCACCCTCGACGAACTGACCGCCTGGTTGCTGGATCGGGCGAAAAGCAACCCGAACGAAATCGGCGCTGCCTCGGTCGAGTATCTGCAAGCTTTCGGTTACGTGTCGTATGCGTACATGTGGGCACTGATGGCCAAGGCCGCTTTTGGTAAAGAGGCGCAGGACGATTTCTACGCGAGCAAGATGGGCACGGCGCGCTTCTATTTCGCACGTCTGTTGCCGCGCATTCACTCGTTGAGCGCGTCAGTGAAGGCCGGCAGCGAGTCCTTGTTCCTGCTGGACGCAGGACAGTTCTGACACTGTAACGTCATGTAAGCAATCTCTTACATGACGTGCTGCTTTTCTCCCATAGATGCAGATTGGATCCACAGCTAATCTACTTCACATGGACGTCGCGCAGGAAGCGCAAAGCAACAACACGGACACGTAGGATTCTGCCAGGACGGCGGAGTGAAATGGATGTCAGGGAAACAGTCTGCAAAGCCCCGCTTCGGCGGGGTTTTCTTTTGCCTGCAGAAAAGTGCTCAGCTCATCTCATCCAGTGTTGCCGGGTTGATCAAACGCCCCTCCGAGCCATTCATCACTTCTTCCAGCAACGTACGCAATAAGGCCAGCGAAGCCTGTTGCCGCTGCACATCCCGACACACCAAGCCCACTTTCAGCGGCACCCTCGGCTCGCTCAATGGTTTCCACAACAGTTCCTTGTTGCCGTGTGCCTGTTGCGAGCGTCCGGGCAGCACCGTCGCCAGACGCGTGTGCGGCAGGCTGTCGAGAATCCCCGCCATGTTGTTGAGTTCTGCCTGTACCTGCGGACGTCGTCCCAGATTGGCCAGTTGCGCCTGCCAGATCTGTCGCACTTGAAACTCTTCACCCAGCAACAACATTGGCAATTCGGCGGCCTGACTCATCGAGACTTTCTTGAATTCCCGCAACGGGTGATCCGCCGGGATGACCAGGGTCAGCTCGTCTTCGTACAGCATCACGCCGTGCAACCCCGGCTGACGAGGCGGCAGATAGCTGATGCCGATGTCCAGAGAACCGTTGAGCAAGCGCCGCTCGATTTCCAGCCCCGTCAGTTCATAGATCTGCACCACCAAGTGAGGCTGCGCCTTGCGCACGCGTTCGAGCATCTGCGGCACCAGGCTGGTATGGACGGTCTGCAATACACCGATGGCCAATGTACGCAGTGCCTGGCCCTTGAAGTTGCCCAAGGCTTCCCGTGCCCGCTGCAATCCATCCAGCAAGGGCAGGGCATGGTTGTACAACGTATGAGCAGCCAGGGTTGGCAGCAGCCGTTTGCTGCTGCGTTCGAACAGGCTCACATCGAGGTTTTGTTCGAGGTGGCGGATCTGCTGGGACAGTGCCGGTTGGGAGATTGAAAGCCGCTCGGCGGCCCGGCCCACATGACCTTCTTCGTAGACCGCGACGAAATAACGCAGTTGCTTGAAATCCATAAGGTGTGCTTATCGAAAATGCTGGGAAATCGAAATGGCTCAAGGCCTTGCCTGAGCCTAGTCTAACCGCATTGACAAGGCTTACAGGGCCACAGAGCGCGATGAATACCGTTCCCTTCGATGGTGTTTACATAGGTAAGGCAAAAAACCTCACACGAGGTTTGATCAGATGAACCTGTTTAATTTGCGGCGCACTCCTCCGAGTCTTGATGACCTGGCGGTGGGCCCCTACTTGCCGTCCCAAGGCGACAATCTTTCCAGCGAGTGCCTGATGCCCAGTGTCGAGCGACCGAAACAGATATTCGTGCGCGGCCAGGGCTCATGGTTGTGGGACAGCGATGACCGCGCTTATCTGGATTTCTCACAAGGTGGCGGGGCCAATAGCCTCGGACACAGCCCTTCAGTGCTGGTCAACGCCATCGCGGCGCAGGCTCAGTCGCTGATCAACCCCGGTTTCGGCCTGCATAACCGCGGCATGCTCAATCTTGCTGAACGACTGTGTTCCAGCACCGGGAGTGATCAGGCGTACCTGCTCAACAGTGGCAGCGAAGCCTGTGAAGCGGCGATCAAACTGGCACGCAAATGGGGCCAACTGCATCGGGGCGGGGCTTCGCGGATCATCGTTGCCAGCAACGGTTGCCATGGTCGTAGTCTGGGGACGATTTCGGCGTCGGACAGTTCGAATCTGACTAACCGATTCGAACCGTTGCTTCCGGGCTTCAGTCACGTGCCGTTCAATGACCTTCCGGCCTTGCATGCAGCCGTCGATGCCCAGACCGTGGCGATCATGCTCGAACCGATCCAGAGCGAAGCCGGGGTGATACCGGCCACCGAGCATTACCTCAAAGGGGTCGAGCGCCTGTGCCGTGAGCTGGGCATTCTGCTGATCTTCGACGAAGTGCAAACCGGCCTCGGTCGTTGCGGCACTTTGCTCGCCGAACAATCCTACGGCGTGCGGGCAGATATCGTTGTTCTCGGCAAAGGGCTGGGCGGTGGCGTGCCATTGGCGGCATTGCTGGCGCGGGGCAAAGCCTGCTGTTTCGACGTCGGCGAAGTGACGGGAACTCATCATGGCAATGCGCTGATGACGGCTGCCGGGCTTGCCGTGCTCGACAGCGTGCAGGACAAGGGGTTTCTCGATCATGTCAGGGAAACCGGTCAGCACTTGAGCGAAGGTCTGCAGCGTTTATCCCATCGCTATGGTCATGGCGAGTTGCGCGGGCAAGGACTGTTCTGGGGCCTTACCTTGTCCGACGAATCGGCTGACGCCGTCGTCAAAGCGGCGTTGTACGAAGGCTTGCTGCTTAACGCGCCGCAGCCCGATTGCCTGCGCTTTACCCCGGCCCTGACCGTCAGCAAAGCCAACATCGACGAAATGCTCCTGCGCCTGGCCCGCGCCTTCTCCCGCGTGCGCACTGCGCAACTGCAGTGCCGCAAAGGGATTGCCGTCTGATCAGACCTGCCCTACACGAATTCCCGAACCGTCTCGCGGTATAACGCATCGCCCCATGCCTGATTCTTTTGGCGTGGGGCGTTTTTTTGTCTCTGCGTTTTGCCAAATGCATTTCAGTGCTTGAGCCGGATCGGGATCAATGGCTTTTTAGAGGGTATCGGCAAGGAGTGCCGGTGCCAGCGAAACAATATGTTGGTGGACCTGGCTTTGAGTTCTGTACCACTGAGTGGTATGTTTTGAGGAAGGGATGCCAATGTCACCAAGGTTATTCAAGACAAAGCGTTTTACGATGCAGGCCGGTAAGGCCTGGGTCGGTGATGAAGAGCTTCGGGAGGCATTCACTGAAATGCTCGATGGCCAGGCAGACAATCTCGGCGGCGGGGTCTGGAAAAAACGTTTGAATGCGAACCGCCATCGGTCGATTGTTTTGGCCAGAGGTGGCCGTTACTGGATTTATCAGTTTCTGTATGCCAAGAAAGACCAGAGCAATATCAGTCCGAGGCAGTTGGCCGACTTACGCGAGTTAGCCAAGACATATGGAGGGCTAACCGAGATGGATATCCAGCGTTTGTTGGATATGAAGGAGTTTGTGGAGATACCTCATGAGTAAAAAATTCAAAAGTGAAATGTCGGAATCGATACACGAGTCAGCCAGTGCCTTGTTTGCCATCGGTGCAATCAGCAAGGCAACCATGCGCGAATTCGATGAATCATGTCTTGCAACGGTTCCAGACGCGATCCCCGCTGAGCAGATCAAAGCGCTACGCGAACGCAACAACGTAAGCCAGCCAGTGTTCGCGCGTTATCTGAACACTAGCGCCTCGACGGTTAAACAATGGGAAGCGGGAGACAAGCACCCCAGCGGCATGGCGCTGAAGTTGCTGAGCATCGTTCAGAAACACGGGCTTGAGATACTGGCCTGAAGAACCGCACTGAACCCTGACAAACGGCAAAGGTCGATTAGCTGTAGGCTCACACGAGCCAACTTTAATCAGGAGCTGACCCCATGGACTTTATTCGCATCATCATCGCCATTCTGTTGCCGCCACTGGGTGTGTTTCTGCAAGTCGGTTTCGCCGGGGCGTTCTGGCTGAATATTCTGCTGACGTTGTGCGGTTACATCCCCGGGATCGTGCATGCGGTGTATATCATTGCCAAACGCTGAGTTTCGCGGCGTCAGATAGATCGCTTTCGCGAGCAGGTCGAATCGTCGCACCGTCGCTCCCACAGGGATTTCTGTACACCACAGATCCATTGTGGGAGCGAGCCTGCTCGCGAATGGGGCGACACACTTCCTGCACGGCCGCAGACTTCACGCCAACGCCATCACCCTTCGATAAAACACCCACTCCTGCTCCAGCGCATGGGCCTGATTGCCGGCCTTGCGAAAGCCATGGCGTTCGTCAGCGTAGTAATGCGCTTCAACCAGAATGCCATTGTCCTGTAGTGCCGAGACCATGTCGCGGGTCTGTTGCGGCACCACCACTGCGTCCAGTTCACCCTGAAAGAAAATCATCGGAACACTGATGTTGCCCGCGTGCAGCAACGGCGTTCGAGCGGCGTAGCGTTCGGCATCCTGCACCGGATCACCAATCAGCCAATCCAGATAATCGCCTTCGAACTTGTGAGTCGTCCGGCCCAGCGCCGCAGGATCACTGACGCCATACAGGCTGGCGCCAGCGCGAAAGACGTTGTGGAACGCCAATGCGCAAAGAGTGGTGTAGCCACCGGCACTGCCACCGCGAATAAACGCCTGGTTGCCGTCGATCAGTCCGCGATCAGCAAGATGAGCGACGACGGCGCAGGCGTCTTCCACATCCACTTCGCCCCAGCTCAAATGCAACGCTTGCCGATAAGCCCGGCCATAGCCACTGCTGCCGCGGTAGTTGAGGTCGGCCACGGCGAAGCCACGTTGTGCCCAGTACTGGATACGCGGATCGAGCATGGGGTAGCAGGCCGATGTCGGTCCGCCGTGGATAAACACCACCAGAGGCGGTTTCGCGTCACCGGTCATTGCTGGGTAGAAGAAGCCGTGCGCCTCGCCCGAACCGCTCGGGTAGCTCAGAGTTTGCGGGACGCTGATCTGCTCGGCCGGCAACGGTGCAATACCGCCGGCCAGTATTTTGACTTGCCGGGTCTGGCGGTCGATGGCAACGACTGACGATGAACTGACTGGCGAAGCGGCGATGCAGTAAATGAACTGCTCATCCAGTGCGAGAGAGCGGAAGCGGCTGTAATCGCCCGTGAAATCTTCACGGGCGTCACCACAAATACCCAGTTTGCCAAACCCGCCTTCGGTCCAGCTCGCCAGATAGCGGCCTTCGCTCAGTGGCAACCAGGTGCAGCCACCCAGCTGCCACGGCGCTGGCCCATGATCCGCTGCGGCACTCGGCAGCGGGCTCAAACCGTCTGCCGATTCCACCCAAGGCTGCCAGTAGCCACCGCGATCAGTCAGGCAAAACAGACGGCCGCTGGTATCGAACCTCGGTTGTTGCAGCGATTCCTCGGCGTCTCCGCCAGCCACGCAACGCGGCGGAGCAAAACGGCCATCGTTCTGGCGTTCTGCAATCATCAGGCGAGTCGCGGTCCATGGCTGATCCGGGCGGCTCCACTCGATCCACGCCAATCGTTGCGCGTCGGGACTCAACGTCGGCGCGGCATAGAAGTCGGCGCCTTCGGCCAGCAGATGAAGTGCCCCGTCAGCCACATCGATAGCCACCAGACGATGTCGATTGCGGTTTTCTTCCACCGCCAAGACCTGCCCGTTAGCGAACTGCAGATCACCGTATCGGCATTCGCCTGAGCTCAGCAACTCAGGCGTCTCGCCGGCCAGCGACTGCCGATACAGCTGTTGGTCCGCCTCGTTGACGAACACGATCCCGTCATCGGTCAGACAGAACGCGCCGCCGCCGTATTCGTACACCCGACTGCGCACGCTGAAGCCCGCAGGCGTCAGGCAGTGCGCCTGACCGTCACGCCAATGCCAGATTCGGCAGGCGGCGTCCTCGGGGCGGTACTCGTTCCAGAACAAGCCATTTTGGCTGACTTGCAACTCGGCGAAATCGATGCCGGCCGCAACAGCCTTGGCAGCGCTGAAGGGTTCAGCTTTTAGCGATGAGTCGTGAATTTCGTTCATTGCGAAAGGCCAGTTGTTCGATGGTATGGGTCGCGTGCTCGGCTTCTTCGCGAGCCTTGAGGATCACGCCGTGATGTTCCGATTTGCTGCACACCGGGTCGGCGTTGCTCGCGTCACCTGTGAGCATGAACGCCTGGCAGCGACAGCCGCCGAAGTCTTTTTCTTTCTCGTCGCAGGAACGGCACGGCTCGGGCATCCAGTCGTAACCGCGGAAGCGGTTGAAGCCGAACGAGTCGTACCAGATGTGCTGCATGCTGTGGTCGCGCACGTTGGGAAACTGCACCGGCAGCTGTCGGGCGCCGTGACAGGGCAGGGCAGTTCCGTCCGGCGTGACCGTCAGAAAAATACTGCCCCAGCCATTCATGCAGGCTTTCGGGCGCTCTTCGTAATAGTCAGGGGTGACGAAAATCAGCTTGCACGGATGCCCTTCGGCTTCGAGTTTGGCGCGGTATTCATTGGTGATGCGTTCGGCGCGGACCAGTTGCTCCTTGGTCGGCAACAGACCGACCCGGTTGAGCTGCGCCCAACCGTAGAACTGGCACGTGGCGAGTTCCACAAAGTCCGCCTCAAGGGCGATGCACAGCTCGATGATCCGGTCGATCTTGTCGATGTTGTGCCGATGGGTCACGAAGTTCAGCACCATCGGATAGCCATGGGCTTTCACAGCGCGAGCCATTTCCAGCTTCTGGGCGAAGGCCTTTTTCGAGCCGGCCAGCAAGTTGTTCACTTGCTCGTCGCTGGCCTGAAAGCTGATCTGAATGTGGTCCAGGCCGGCCTTCTTGAAGTCGCTGATTTTCTGCTCTGTCAGGCCGATGCCCGAGGTGATCAGGTTGGTGTAGAAACCCAACTTGCGCGCCTCGGCAATCAGCTCGGCGAGGTCCTGACGCACCAGCGGTTCGCCGCCGGAGAAGCCCAACTGCGCCGCGCCCATCTCCCGCGCTTCGCGGAACACTTTGATCCACTGCTCGGTGCTCAGCTCTTTGCCTTGCTCAGCGAAATCCAGCGGATTGGAGCAATACGGGCATTGCAGCGGGCAGCGATAGGTCAGCTCGGCCAGCAGCCACAAGGGCAGGCCGATTTCCGGTTTGGGCGGTAACGTGTCTGACGCGGAATCAGGCAAGTTCGATCCAGTGCTGAGCACGGGCGACCTCCATGAATTGCTCGATGTCGTCACCGAGTTCGGGCACGCCGGGGAACTGCGCGTCCAGTTCGGCGATGATCGCCGCGACGTCACGCTCGCCGTCGATCAAACCGCCGATCAGCGCGGCGCTTTCGTTGAGTTTGATCATGCCTTCCGGGTAGAGCAGCACATGACCTTTCTGCGCCGGTTCGTACTGGAAGCGGTAGCCGGGACGCCAGGTCGGGGTCTTGCTGCGATCAAAACTCATAAGGTGATTCCTTTATGCCAGACCCGTTGCTCGGTCACGCTGTGATACGGCGGGCGTTTCAGTTCGTAGGCCATGCTCATGGCATCGAGCATGCTCCAAAGAATGTCCAGTTTGAACTGGAGAATTTCCAGCATGCGCTCTTGGCCGACCCGCGTCGTGTAGTGCTGCAACGTGATCGCCAAGCCGTGTTCCACGTCGCGGCGTGCCTGACCCAGGCGGGTGCGGAAATATTCGTAACCAGCCGGGTCGATCCAGGGGTAATGCTGCGGCCAGCTGTCCAGGCGCGACTGGTGGATCTGCGGCGCAAACAGTTCGGTCAGCGAGCTGCTGGCCGCTTCCTGCCAACTGGCCCGTCGAGCGAAGTTGACGTAGGCATCGACGGCGAATCGCACGCCGGGCAGTACCAATTCCTGCGAGCGCAACTGATCCGGGTCGAGGCCGACGGCTTGGCCCAGGCGCAGCCAGGCTTCGATGCCACCGTCTTCGCCGGGGGCGCCGTCATGGTCGAGCAGGCGCTGAATCCACTCACGACGTATCTCGCGGTCCGGGCAGTTGGCGAGGATCGCGGCGTCCTTGAGCGGGATGTTCACCTGATAATAGAAACGGTTGGCCACCCAGCCCTGGATCTGCTCGCGCGTTGCCCGGCCTTCATACATCGCCACGTGATACGGGTGATAGATATGGTAATAGGCGCCCTTGGCGCGCAGGGCCGCTTCGAACTCGGCGGGGGACATTGCGGTGTCAGTCATGTCGGTTCTCCGGGAACAACCGGTGGATTCTTTGGTGTCTGTTCGGACGCCATCGCGAGCAAGCTCGCTCCCACAGGGGTATGCGATCAACTGTGGGAGCGAGCTTGCTCGCGATAGACCGCGCAGCGGTCTTGATTTCCTACAGCACAATACTCATGCCGTCGTAAGCCACTTCAACATTGCGCCGAGCCAGTTCTGCGCGCTCCGGCGAATCCTCATCAAGAATCGGGTTGGTGTTGTTGATGTGGATAAGCACTTTGCGCTGTTTGGGCAGTTGTTCCAGCACTTCCAGCATGCCGCCGGGGCCGTTTTGTGCCAGGTGACCCATTTCCCGACCGGTTCGGGTGCCGACGCCACGGCGCTGCATTTCATCGTCATCCCACATCGTGCCGTCCACCAGCAGGCAATCGCTGCCGGCCATGATCTCCAGCAACGGTGCGTCGACCTTGCCCAGGCCCGGGGCGTAGAACAGTTTGCCGCCGGTGTTGAGGTCTTCAACGATCAGGCCGATGTTGTCGCCGGGGTGCGGGTCGAAGCGGTGCGGTGAGTACGGCGGTGCGGCGCTGCGCAGCGGCAGCGGGGTGAAGCGCAGGCTCGGGCAGACCGGGATGGTGAAGCTGCGGTCGAGCTCGATCTGGTTCCAGGTCAGCCCGCCGTTCCAGTGGGTCAGCATGGTGAACAGCGGGAAACCGGTGCTCAGGTCTTCGTGGACCATGTCGGTGCACCAGACCTGGTGCGGGCAACCTTCGCGCAGGCTGAGCAGGCCGGTGGTGTGGTCGATCTGGCTGTCCATCAGGATGATCGCGTTGATGCCGGTATCGCGCAGGGCGCGGCCCGGTTGCATCGGGGCGAAGCTCTGGAGTTGGGCGCGGATGTCCGGCGATGCGTTGCACAACACCCAGTTCACGCCGTTATCGGAAATTGCGATGGACGACTGGGTCCGCGCCTTGGCGTTCAGGCTGCCATCGCGAAAACCGGCGCAGTTCACGCAGTTGCAGTTCCACTGGGGGAAACCACCGCCGGCGGCGGAACCTAGAATCTGGACAAACATGGCCGCTCCATCATTCGAAAACTGAAAATAAAAACGCCTCGGCGAGCCGAGGCGTTGCACTGCGCTACAAAAAGATTAGCGGCTTGCGAAGTACATGGTGACTTCAAAGCCGATACGCAGGTCGGTGTAAGCAGGTTTGGACCAGGACATAGAAGCGCTCCTTCAGGTGATGGGACAGTTGAGATCTATACATATAGTCCACCTCCAGCCGGAGATGTTCAGATAGTTAGGTGGCTATGTTACTCAAAATTTCAGGGCGATTGGCCGGGAATCTTTGAGAAAGCTAATTGCAGCACCGGTAATGATCATTTTGCCGCTTGCCAAGGCGAGGCCGGGCACGGTCCGCTGGCCAGGCAGCGGCAACCGCCTTCGGCCTGATTCAGTCGTTGTGCTGCGGCCAGTAACGTTTCGCGGTCGATCATCAGAATTGCCTGAGGCAGTTGAGTCAGATATTCCGACGAGCGGCCGGCCAGTTTGCCCTGCCAGAGCAGTTCAGCGGCCTGCGCATTGGGTAACGCTGCGCTATCGAATTGATCGGCCAGTGCCTGGCGCTGGTCGATGAAGGTCTCGTCATTGATGTCTTCGATCATCCCGGCCAATCCGCTCAGGAAGTGTTCGATGTGTTCCAGCAGGTCCAGAGGGGCGACGCTCGGGGATTGCACGCCGAACAACAATCCTGACTGCCCATGAATCTGCCGCAGGGCGCTGAACACCGCATAACCGAGCTGCAGTTCTACCCGCAGGCGCTGGTAAAACGGCGTTTGGCAGACGTGAGCCAGCAAGCGCCAGGCGGCTTCGTCAGCGATGTCCGCGGTTGCCGTCGGGCAAAAGAGCAACAACGCGTGTTCGCTGGACCCGGTATCGACCGCGCTCCAGAGATGCTGCGCGTTTATCGGCGAGGGCGGCGTCAGTTGATTGTCCGCAGTGCCGGGTACACGACTCAAGGCAAGGCCCATCGCCGCCTGAGTCTGGGCAGACAGGCCGGTCGCCAGACCATCCCAGCGTGCGCTGGACCAAAGCTGAGCCAGGTCGTCCGAGTCAGCGGTGCGCTCAAGGCAGTGATCGGGCAGCGCTTTAAGCAACTGCCGAATCGGCATCAACGCAACGCTCGGAGGCTCTTCCTGTGAGAAACCGGCATCAGGTGTTGTCAGTTCTTTCAGCGCATGTTCGAGGACGGTCGGCATCGGCTCCTGTAGCCCGGTCATTTTCAGCAGCCATTCATTGCCCGATGCGCTGAAGGAAAAATCGACACCTGCCTGACGAGCGTCTTCACGCAACGGCTGAAGGCGGTTTTCCAGGCTCGCCTGAAGGTTGCTGTGAGGTGCCAAGTCCAGACGCCAGCGCAGGTAAACGGCACCTTCGGCACTGTTATCCGGTAACGCCTGACTGAACTGCATGGGCGAACGTTCACGACGACCGCGTGAGCGATCCTGGGCAAAGGTTCGCAAGCCTCGGTGTTTGCTGGTCTGGCCGCGGATCAGTCCAGCACTCGGGGCCGGAGCCTCGGCGCGTAAAAACGGATTAGGTGTGGGCAGTTGCCATTGGCCGGTGAAGTTATCCACAGCACCGATTTTTTTCAGGACTTCCTTGAGGGCTGCAACGCCCGATTCGGATAACCCTGTTTCACGCTGTTCGCTGTCCAGTCGAGCCAGTTGCAGGGCGCCGCTGACTTGCTGTTGGCGTTGCAGCAGGGCGGCGTATTCTTCGCGCAATCCGGTCCAGGGTTGTTGTGAGGCAAAGAATCCAAGCCAACCCAGTAGCTGTTCGCGGATCCCGTTGGGCGTCGCGTCGGCAGGCAACGTGAATTCGATGTGCAACAAAGCCTGGCCGGCGAACTGATACAACGGCGCAGCTTTCAGGCAGTCAGCCAGCCCGCACTCGCGCAATTGCGCCAGCAGACCGCCAGGTTTCGCGGCGTTCAGCCAATGACACAGAAACGCCAGCGCCTCGGGCGATGAATCGGGCAACGCTTCGAAGGCAAACAGCAGATCCATTCGACGCGCTCCAGCCTGTTGATAACTTTTGTCCGAGGAATCCATCAGCGATGCAGGCGCTTGCTGCGGGACCTTTTCCCCTACGGGAATAGCCGCGCCAAAGCGCTGAGCCATCGCCCTCAACTCATCGAGACTCTGCGAACCGGTCAGGCTCAAGGTCATTTGCCCGGTCTGATAAAACCGCTGATAGAAACCCTGCAAGGCTTGCTGAAACTCAGGTTGCGGCACCGGCAGGCTGTAGCGGTTGCCGGCATGAAACGCCCGCAGTGGGTGCGCCACCGAAAGGCCGTCGAACAGCGCGAATTGCTGCTGAGCGGTCGTGTCCCGAGACCATGCAACAAATTCTGCGTGCAGCACTTCCCGTTCCCGCCGCTGATCGTCCGGATTCATACGCGGATGAGCGAGCATGTCCGACAGACGTTCCAGTCCCCCGGTAAACGCCTGAGGCGGTAACTCGAAAAAGTAATCCGTGGTGCGTTCGCTGGTCCGCGCATTCACCTGACCGCCATGACTCTGGACGTAGGCCATCAGTGCTTGGTCTGCGGGAAAGCGCTCTGTGCCGAGAAACAGCAGGTGTTCAAGAAAGTGCGCCAGCCCGGGCCAGGCCGCCGGCACATCATGGCTGCCCGCCGCGACGCGCAACGCCGCAGCACTGCGCTTCAAATCGGGAACATGACGCAGCGTCACCCGCAGGCCGTTGGCCAGGGTTTCAGTGTGAGGGCGAGGGTGATTCAGCGCAGACATGAGCACTTCCAGAACAGAGAAGTGCCAATGCTAGCGGATAACGATGGATCAGCGCTTGTTCAGCTCGCCATAAAGCTCGGGGCGGCGATCGAGGAAGTAGCGATTAGCGGCACGGGAATTGACCATCAATTGACGATCCAGCTCGCCGACAATCAGTGCTTCATCAAGGCCCGCCTGGGCGATGCGATTGCCATCCGGTGCGGCAATGCTGCTCTGGCCGCAATACTGGATCTCGCCTTCGTTGCCGCAATAGTTGGCGTAAGCCACATAGCACTGGTTTTCGAAGGCCCGGGCGCGGACGGTGACGTCGGCGATGAAGTCGTAAGGAATCATGTTAGCCGTCGGCACCAGAATCAGCTCGGCGCCGGCCAGGGCCAGGCGTCGGGCGTTTTCCGGAAATTCCAGGTCGTAGCAGATCAGGAAACCGAGCTTCCAGCCATTGAGTTCAACCAGCGGAAACTCATCCGGCCCGGCGCTGAACATCGAGTGATCGAGGTCGCCGAACAGGTGAGTTTTTCGGTAGTTGCACAGGCGTTCGCCATTGGCGTCGATCAACTGCACGGCGTTGTAGATCTGACCGTCTTCGGTGCGCTCGGGGTAGCCATACAGAATGGCGATCCCGGCCGTCTTGGCGATGCGCGCGATCTGCTGCGCCGACTCACCGTTGTGCACTTCCGCCAGCACGCTGACGGCATCGAGGCCGATGTTGTAGCCGGTCAAAAACATCTCCGGCAGCACCAGCAAATCCGCGCCCTTGGCCTCCAGCGCCAATTGATGCAGACGTTGCAGATTGCCTGCGACATCCAGGGGCAGCGGTGGACATTGGTAAAGGGCTACGCGCATTTCGGACTCCTCTTACTCGGGCAAGGCGATCGGACCGATCTCGTTGAACACATCTCCTGGACCCGGGTTCTCGGCGTGAGTTTCACCGCCGAAGTGTTTCATGATGCCCCACACCGCATTGAGCGAGGTCTGTACCGCGCCTTCGACCCACGCAGGCGTCCACGAAACGTCGTCGCCGGCGATGAAAATCCCGCGTTGCTCGGCCGGCATGTCAGCCTGCATGAAGTGCGCGTACATGCGCTGGTTGTAGCGGTAATGGCCGGGCAGGGCGCCTTTGAAAGCACCGAGGAAATGCGGATCGGCTTCCCAGGACACGGTGATCGGATCGCCGATGATCCGCGCCGCGATGTCGACTTTCGGGTAGATCTTCTTCAACGCATCCAGCGCCAGTTTCACGCGTTTTTCCACAGGCTGCGGGAGCATTTTCAACGCGTCGCTCATCCACGAGTACGACAGGCAAATCACGCCTGGCTTGTCGTCGCCGTTGTCGAACAGATAGGTGCCGCGGGTCAGGCGATCGGTGAGGGTCATGCTCATCAAGTCGCGGCCGGTTTCCGGATCCTTGTCTTTCCAGAATGGCCGATCGACCATCACGAAAGTTTTCGACGATTGCATGTAGCGGGTGCGGTCGAGGGCCATCCACATCTTTTGCGAGAACAGGGTTTCGTCGCATTCGATCTGGGTGGTCAGCAGCCAGCTCTGGCAGGTGGTCAGCACCGCTGCGTATTCGCGGGTGTCGCCCCAGTTGTCGGTGACGGCAAAGCGCCCGTCTGCCGCGTGGGCAATTTTTTTCACGCCGGTACGCGGTGCGCCGTTGTGCAGGGAGCTGAGGCTGGTGCCTTCCGGCCAGTGCACGCAACGTTCCGGCACATGACGCCAGATCCCCAATGGCACTTGCTCCACGCCACCGACCACCAAATGCTGGTGATCGTCGCAGTTGGTCATGACGACGCGGAAGATTTCCAGCATCGAGTTCGGGAAGTCCGAGTCCCAGCCGCCGGTGCCGAAACCGACCTGACCAAATACTTCGCGGTGATGGAACGAGAGTTTGGCGAAGGCTTTGGAAGTGGCAACGAAGTCGTAGAAGGTGCGGTCGTCCCACAGCGGCACGAGGGTGTTCCACAGCTCTTTGAGGCGCGGCACGTCCCGGTCGCGGATCGCTTGCTGGATGTCAGAGAACTGAGAACCGGCTTCCAGCGCGTCGGCCCAGGCGTCGGCGACTTCCTGGAACAGTGCAGGAAGATCCGCCAGCTTCTGTGCGTAATGGGTCTGGCCTTCGAGGTCGATCACCGTGCTGCCCGAGGCAGGTGTCAGCGGGTTCGGGAAAGGTTTGGTTTCAAGGCCGAGCTTGTCGACGTAGTGATAAAACGCGGTGGACGAGACCGGGAAGCGCATGCCGCCGAGTTCGGCGATGATGCCTTCAGCGCCGTTGAATGCCTGGGAGCGCAGACGGCCGCCCATTTTCGAGGCTTCGTAGACGACGGGCTTGAGGCCCAGTTTCATCAATTCGTACGCGGCCACTAAACCTGCGATACCAGCACCGACGATCGCGACCTCAGTGCCATGATTGTGCGCAGGGATGCTGCCCAGGCCGGCCGGGTGCTCGATCCAGTCGTCGAAGGCGAAGGGAAAGTCCGGACCAAAAATGGTGACTGGTTTTTTACCGTCTGCAGGATGGCGATTGTTCTTGTTCATGGCTGACCTTGCTGGCGACCGGACGCGGAGTGCGCGTCTGAGTATAGGAAAAGATGGCAGCCATTCTAGAGAGCGTAGAACACGTTAATAAGACGCAATGTGTCGTCGTTTTGCTAATTATTTGATCAGAATGACGATGGATTGCTACACACCGTCAATGTGGGAGCCGAGCTTGCTCGCGATGACGCCCTGCCAGACACCAAAGGACTATCGGCAAAAACTCAAACCGGCTGCCCCCGATCAATCTTGCTACTCAAGATGATCGACGTAGTCGTTTTCTCCACCCCATCCACACTGCCGATCTGATCCAGCAACTGATCCAGCTGCTCAGGTGAGTCGGTGCGCAACCACGCCACATAATCAAATTCGCCACTGACCGCGCACAACTGCTGCACCTGAGCCATCGCGCTGAGACGTCGCAACACTTCCTTGCCCGAGCGCGGTTGCACCGTGATCCCGACGTACGCCTGCAAGCCACCATCCACGACGCGTTGACCCAAGCGCACGCCGTAACCGGTGATTACTCTGGCCTTTTCCAGCCGGGCCAGCCGCGAAGTCACGGTGGTGCGAGCAATGCCCAATTGCCGCGCGAGCATGGCCACGCTTTCGCGGGCATTGATCTGCAGGGCTGCAATCAATTGGCGGTCGATTTCGTCAAGAACGGGCGGGCGAGTGTCAGGCAAAGGTCGTCTCCAGCGGCACAGATCAATGAGTTGGCATGTTACAGCACGGCTCGCGCAGCGGATGTTTGATCTGGCCTTCAGTACCGTTCAGGACATTTTTACCTGCGACAAATTGCCATAAGTAACTAGGTAGTACATTATTCCGCGCTTGTCACAAATGGGGAAAATTTCCGACATGAATAATTCTGGGGCTGCCGGCGGCGGCAAATGGTTGCTGTTGGGGCTGGGTGTCCTGATTGCGTTGATCGGGCTCGGCCTGGCCGGTGGCGGCGGCTATCTGGTCTCGCTCGGCGGTAGCTGGTATTTCCTGCTGATGGGCCTGGCGATGCTGGTTTCCGGGTTGATGATCGCTCGCTGTAAACCGCTAGGTGCGTGGCTGTATGGTTTGGCGTTGATCCTGACCGCGATCTGGGCGGTGTGGGATTCCGGTTTGGAATACTGGCCGTTGGTCTCGCGGGTACTGACGTTTGCCGTGATCGGTCTGGTTGTCGCGCTGATCTATCCGACGCTGGTGCGTGCTTCGGGTGCGACCTCGGGCCGTGGCGCTTTCGGCCTGGCCGGTATTCTGGGCGTTGCTGTCGTGGCAACGCTGGCCTACATGTTTGTGCCGACCCATGTGGTCAAGGCCAGCAGTGAGCCTGCGGTGACACCGGTCGCGCCTGGCACCGAGCAGAAAGACTGGGCTCATTGGGGTAATACCACCGCGGGCAACCGCTTTGCCGCGCTGGATCAGATCAACAAAGGCAACATCGACAAGCTGCAAGTCGCCTGGAGCTTTCGCACCGGCGACATCCCGCAAAGTACTGGCGCCGGTGCCGAGGACCAGAACACCCCGCTGCAAATCGGCGACACGGTCTACACCTGCACCGCCTACGGTAAAGTCTTCGCCCTGGATGCCGACACCGGCGCCCAGCGCTGGAAGTTCGACCCGCAAGGCACCGCGCCAAACTGGCAACGCTGCCGGGGTCTGGGTTACTCCGAAACCCCCGCATCTTCGGACAATCAGCCAACCGCTTGTACGAAACGTCTGTTTCTGCCGACCGGCGATGCGCGTCTGATCGCGATCAATGCTGAAACCGGCAAACCCTGCGAGGAGTTTGGCAGCAAAGGCACCGTCGATCTGACAACCGATATGGGCGAAGTAAAGCCGGGCTACTACCAGCAAACCTCGACCCCATTGGTCGCAGGTGACGTGGTAATCGTCGGTGGTCGCGTGGCCGATAACTATTCCACCGGCGAACCGCCAGGTGTGGTCCGCGCCTACGATGTGCGCAGTGGTGAGCTGGTCTGGGCGTGGGATCCGGGCAACCCGAACACCACCAAACGTCCGCCAGCGGGTGAGACCTATACCCGTGGTACGCCGAATGTGTGGTCGGCCATGTCCTACGACGCCAAACTCGGTCTGGTTTACCTGCCAACCGGCAACGCCACCCCGGACTTCTTCGGCGGTCAACGTACGGAATTCGACGACAAGTGGAACTCGTCCATCGTCGCCATCGACGTGAAGACCGGTCAGGTGCGCTGGCATTTCCAGACCACTCACCATGATCTGTGGGACTTCGACCTGCCTGCACAACCGCTGCTGTACGACGTCCCTGACGAGAAGGGTGGAATGCAGCCGGCCTTGGCGCAAGTCACCAAGCAGGGCGAGATCTTCCTGCTCAACCGTGAAACCGGTGTGCCGATTGCGCGCGTCGAAGAGCGCCCGGTGCCTCAGGGCAACGTGCCCGGCGAACGCTACTCGCCGACCCAGCCGTTCTCGGTGGACATGCCGTCAATCGGCAACAAGACACTGACCGAGTCCGACATGTGGGGCGCGACACCGTTCGATCAATTGATGTGCCGCATCCAGTTCAAAGGCATGCGTCACGAAGGCGTCTACACCCCGCCGGGCATGGACCGCGCCTTGCAATTCCCGGGCTCGTTGGGCGGTATGAACTGGGGCAGCGTCTCGGTTGATCCGAACACGAATTACATGTTCGTCAACGACATGCGCCTGGGCCTGGCCAACTACATGATCCCGCGCAACAAGATCGCCGCCGGGGCCAGTGGTATTGAAATGGGCGTCGTGCCTCAGGAAGGCACGCCGTTCGGTGCGATGCGCGAACGCTTTCTTTCGGCGGCGGGCATTCCGTGCCAGAAACCACCGTTCGGCACGATGTCTGCCATCGACCTCAAGACCCACAAATTGATGTGGCAAGTCCCGGTCGGCACCGTGCAAGACACCGGCCCGCTGGGCATCCGCATGCACCTGCCGATCCCGATCGGCATGCCGACCCTCGGCGCTTCCCTGGCCACCCAGTCGGGCCTGCTGTTCTTCGCCGGCACCCAGGACTTCTACCTGCGCGCCTTCGATACCGGCAACGGCAACGAAATCTGGAAGGCCCGCTTGCCCGTCGGTAGTCAGTCTGGCCCGATGACTTACGTTTCTCCCAAGACCGGCAAGCAGTACATCCTGCTCACCGTTGGCGGTGCGCGTCAGTCGACGGATCGGGGGGACTACGTGATTGCCTACGCCTTACCCAAGTAAAGGCTGAATCGCAGGTACGAAAAAGCCGCGCAATTGCGCGGCTTTTTTTGTTGTGCGGATTAACCGCTCCAAACCTCTGCCACCCTCGTCCGACCCTGACTAGGTCGCCAGGATGGACATCAACAGTAACTCATAGTCGAATGCGCAACAGGGCTTTGACACGAGGCGATGGAAATGACGAGGAAGATGCCTTCCGCTGTTCGGGAACATGCATTGCAGATAGCCAATCACGAAATGGCGCACTACGTCATTGCCCGAGCCTTGGGATTTGAAACAGGCGACGTGACCCTGACAGTGACCATGGACTTAAGGCATCAAGGCGGGGCGTCCATTAGCTTGGTGCGGTCAATTTCGTCGATGGAAGCCATGAAGGAACATCTGGAAGCGCGGATGATGGTCCTGTTTGCTGGCGCTATGGGGCAGACATTAGCTTCAAAACATTCGCCCGATAAACACGTCGATAAGTCGAAAGCGACAGCCATCCTCAAAGGAGCGCTTGGTGCGGAACAGGATTACGCAAAAATAAGGGAGTTACGGCACTTGCTGCGCAATATCGCCTACCCCGATACGGATCCTGTGTCGTCTGACCGCATCACGGCTGAGCTGAAAGAGATAACTGACCGCGTGTGGTTTCGGACTCAAAAAGTCGTAGAGGCATTGGCCGATACGATTACCGAGTTGGGAGAGGTGGTGGTAGACGGCATGGTCATCGTGGAGCAGTGGGGTAGGGCGGCGGATACGTATGAGGTCGTGTTGACGGGTGCAATGCTTGAACGACTGCGACCCGTGCAGGCTATTCCGGCGTTAGCTATTGCTTCTAGAAGTTGTAGGTGATCTGCGCGTATGAAGATTGGAAGCCCCGAAAAATCGGGGAGTATTTCAAGGAAGAGCTATCGGTATTCTTCGGACTTCGCCGCAGTCCGGGCAGGTCAACGTGTCAGCACCTTCACCACATCATCAATCACAGCTTTACTCATTGCCGTCAGATAGTGGGCGGCCCACGCATGGCGGTCGGTGTCTTTTGCGTACGCGGCATCCACAGCAAACGCTTTGGCTAAGAAAAGAAAATCAGAAGCCTGTGCCAGCGCGTCGCTGATAGGGACGCCGGCGCGGACATTGAACAGCGCTTGATTCGAGCAAAAAATCAATGGGGTGAAGCCGATGGTTTTTAGTTCTGAAGGTTCGGACTGGTTTGTTTTGCTCATGGTCTAGCTCCTTGACTCGAGGAGCTGCCGCGTTCGTTACCAAACGAATGGGTGGCAGCTGTGCGCAGGTTGGTAAACCGGGAGTCAAGGAAACCGGCACACCCGAAGGCGTCCCACGCGCAGCCGCCATAATTCAAAATTGCAGGGGCAGAAAAACGACTGCAATCATGATGGGGCGCTGTTGCGCCTAACTCGCCGGGTTACCAAGCCCGATCACTGCATTGGCAGCGACGTCCGAAGAGTATCCCGTCGAAGAAAAGCGCAACATGGCAGCAAAGTGCCCAAATGCAATTTTCGGAGTTTGCCTACAAGGTCCTCAGGCGTCATCCGATATTTCGACACCTTAAGTAAACACAACCAAACGCCAGGCACCGAACACCCAGATCCAACCAGAAACCACCGTTAACAATTTCATTGGCAACCAAGGTGGTCGCACGGCCGTTAAAGCCTAGAGTTATTCCCTTGAGATCATATTCCTTGGGTGGCATATTGGTATGGGCTGGGAGATTGAATACACCGATGAATTTGAAGGTTGGTGGGAGGGGTTGGATGCAAGGGAGCAAGCCTCGGTTTCAGCCAGCGTCGATCTGCTGGGGTTTTTCGGGCCGGGTCTGCGTTACCCGCATAGCAGCGATATTAAAGGCTCACGACTGGGCAATCTCCGAGAGTTGCGGGTCCAGCATGCGGGTCGGCCTTATCGTGTGCTCTATGCGTTTGATCCACGCCGATGCGCGTTACTTTTAATCGGAGGGGACAAAACCGGTCGAAACCGTTGGTATGACGAGCATGTCCCGCAGGCGGAAACATTGTATGACGACCATTTGGAAACATTGCGTAAAGAGGGCCGCAACGATGGCTAAAAAATTTGCTGAACTTCAAGCTCGCATGACGCCGGAGTCTCGCGCTAACGCAGAGCGGTTGTTCCAGCAGCACCTGAAAGAAATGCCTCTGCACGAACTGCGTAAGGCCCAAGAGCTGAGTCAGGAAACGCTGGCCAAGACGTTGCACGTCAACCAGGCAGCGATCTCCAGAATGGAGCGGCGCACAGACATGTATATCAGCACCTTGCGAAACTACATCCGCGCCATGGGCGGCGAACTGGAAATTATCGCGACCTTTCCTGAGGGCCAGATCAGAATCGAGAATTTCGCCAACTGAGTGATGTTTCGGCAGGCGCCCGTCGCGATTGAGTATTCCAACAGACACGAAAAAGCCGCGCATTGCGCGGCTTTCTTGTTTGGTGGGCCCACACGGACTTGAACCGTGGACCAAAGGATTATGAGTCCTCTGCTCTAACCAACTGAGCTATAGGCCCTCAGTAGGCCGCGGATTATAGCGACGGTTTCTCGGCTGTGCTATCCGAAAAGTCTGAAATGGCTATACGAAGAAACGTTGCGGCAAACTCTTCCGGTGACAAGGGCAGGCTGACGATGTAGCCCTGGATCTGTTCACAGCCTTCCTCAGCGAGGAATTGCTGCTGCGCGAGGGTTTCGACGCCCTCGGCAATAATGGTGAATTGCATACTGCGGCCCAAGGCGATGATGGCGCGAACGATGGCCGCATCATGGGGATCATCCGGCAGGCCGCGGACGAAAGACTGGTCGATCTTGAGAATATCCAACGGCAGGCGTTTGAGGTAACTCAGGGACGAGTAACCGGTGCCGAAGTCGTCGATCGCCAGTTGCACACCCAGGTGTTTGAGTTGATGCAGCACTGCAAGCGCTTCTTCAGCCTGGCTCATGATGAAGTTTTCAGTAATTTCCAGTTGCAGGAAACCGGGTTTGAGGCGGTTGTCCTTGAGCAATTGTTCGATCCGACCGAGCAGGTTCGGCTGGCGCAATTGAGCCCCCGCGAGGTTGACCGACAGCGGGCCGACGGGTTCGTAAACCTGATTCCACTCGAACATCTGCCGGCAGGCGGTTTCGAGAACCCAATCGCCGATTTGCAGGATCATGCCGTTTTCTTCGGCCAGCGGAATGAAGTGCTCCGGTGGCACATCGCCGAAGGTTGGGTGGCGCCAGCGAATGAGCGCTTCTGCGCCGACCAGGCGATGGTCGACCAGGCTGATCTTCGGTTGGTAATGGAGGTGCAGTTCGTTGCGCTCGATAGCGCGTCGCAGTTCATGTTCCAGTGCGACTCGCTCGCTGGCTTGAGCGGTGAGGTCGCGGGTGTAGCTTTCGACCCGGTTGCGACCCTTGGCCTTTGAGCGGTACATCGCGGCATCGGCGTTCTTGACCAGCGTGGCGACGTCGCAGCCATCCTTTGGATACAGGCTGGTGCCGATACTGGCGCTGATAAAAAACTCATGTTCGCCAGCCTGGAACGGTGCGCTGAAGCAATTGAGCAATTTGGTCGCGATGTTGTCGGCGTCACTGGATTGCTGCAGCCCGGGCAGCAGGATGATGAATTCGTCGCCGCCCAGGCGCGCCACGGTGTCGATGTCGCGCAACTGTTCTTTGAGGCGCACGGCAATGCCCTTGAGCAGCAGGTCGCCGACCGGGTGACCCAGGCTGTCGTTGATGTGTTTGAAACGGTCCAGGTCCAGGAACAGCACCGCGCCCTGGCCGCCGTTTTCCTGTTGGTTGTTGAGCGCAGTCAGCAATCGGCTCTCGAACAGCGTGCGATTTGGCAGCCCGGTCAGCGGGTCGTGGTGTGCCTGGTAATCGAGCTTGGCCTGGGCATGTTTGAGGCTGGAAATGTCCGCGAACACCGCGACAAAATGGGTGACGAATCTGTCTCGGTTGCGCACCGCACTGATGGTCAGCCAACTCGGATAGAGCTCGCCATTCTTGCGCCGGTTGGAAATTTCGCCTTGCCAATGACCTTCGGCGGTCAGTTGATGCCACATGGCGGCATAAAACGCGCTGTCGTGCAGGCCCGAGGCGAGCAGGCGAGGGGTGTGGCCCAATGCTTCGCTCTCGCTGTAGCCGGTAATTTCTGTAAACGCACGGTTGACCGCGCTGATGTGCTGTTGAGTGTCGGTGATCAATACACCTTCGGCGGTGCTCTCGAATACCGTGGCAGCCTGTTGCAGTTTCTCCTGCATCAGGTGTCGCTCGGTGATGTCCCGGGCGATGGTCAGCATGCAATCTTCATCGCCGATCGGCAGCGGACGGCTGGACACCTCGCAGAGGCGGATCTGTCCGTCGCTGCGGCGTATATGGCAACTGAAGTCGCGGACGAAACCGTCCCGGTGGAGCAGATCGAGCATCTGTTTGCGTTCGTTGAGATTGACCCAGATTCCCAGCTCGAGGGCGGAGCGATCCACGGACATCGCGCTGTTGAAACCGGTAATGCGGCTGAAACCTTCGTTGACCTCAATCAGTAAACCGTCGCTCTGCCGTGACAATAGCAAGCCGTCAGGTGAGGCATGGAAGGCCTTGGCGAATTTCTCTTCGGAGGTTTGCAGCTGTTTCTGGGTTTCCTTGAGCTGGCTGATGTCCCGAACGACCACTACCAGCGCAGGGGTTGTATCGAGGTCGAATGGTTCAGCGGAAATCAGGCCGGTAAACACTTGGCCATTGTTGCGGCGAAAGGGCATCTCCAGGTTACGGATGCTGCCGGCCTGCAGCCGTTGCAACAAGCCCGGCCCGACGCCGGGTATGCCCCAGATGTTCAGGTCGGTGGCCGTCTGGCCGATGACGTCTTCGGCCTTGAGACCGATCTGTTCTTCGAACGCTTCATTGACCTCCAGCAGGCAGCCGTCGGAGAGTCGCGCGATGACGAGTATGTCCGGGCATTGCTGGAACACCGAGGCGAACTTCTGTTCCGACAGGCGCAACGCCTCTTCGGTGCGCTTGGCTTCGCTGATGTCGATCATCAGCCCGCGCATCACCGGTTCATGGCCGTGCTCGATCAGGCTGACGATATCTCGCACCCAAATGCAGCGCCCATCGGCGGTGATGACCCGGTAATCGAGGCTGTGATCGCGTCCGGCCAGTACTTCGTGATCGCAGAAAGTCTGGGCGCGGGTCAGGTCGGCCGGGTGAATAATGTTGCGCCAGAAGCCCGGAATCAGCCAATGAGACAAGGGGTAGCCGAGCAGATCCTCGGCATGGGGGGACACATAGCTGTAGGTGAAATCGCTGATCCGCGCTTCCCAGGCGATGGCCGAAAGGCTCTCCACCAGCCCGCGGTAATGGTATTCGCTGCTGCGCAGTTCTTGCTCCAGGTCGACCCGGCGGGAAATTTCTGAACTCAACCGGCGGTTGATCCGGATGACCATCGCCAGCACGATGATCAGCAGCAGCAATCCCGGCAGACCGTAAACCAGCAGGTCGTTCCAGAATGTTCGATGATCGAGGACGTTGCCGACCCAGTGTTCCTGAATCGCATTGATTTCGCTTGGGGTCATGTCCGCCAGGACTTTATCCAGAATGCCGACCAGTATCTTGTTGTCCCGGGGCACGCCCATCGCCAATTGATAGCGATAGGGGGTTTCACCGCTGACGTAGAGCCCGTCGAGCTTGAGCTGGCGCAGGCTCCAGACGCTGGAGGCGAGATCGCCGACCACTGCATCCACTTCATCGGTGGCCAGCGCCTGCAGCGCTGAGCTGACGTTAGGCAGCGCCACCAGGTTGAGGTCGGGATTGTGGGTGCGTAACAGCTCGTGGGGGGCGTAGTTTTCCACCACGGCGACTTTCAGCCCGTACAAGTCTTCGAGTTTGCGTGGTTGGGGGCCTCCGACATGGGCAAGGATGACAATCGGAAAGTCCAGATAGGGGCGGGTGAATGACAGGTAAGTCTGGCGCTCCGGGGTCGACATGATGCCGGGCAACAGGTCCAGCTTGGCTTGTTTGGCCTGTTCCAGGACGACGGTCCAGCTGACAGGCTCGATGGGCGTGAGCTTGATGGCCAGGCGTTGGCGGATCCGGTCGATATAGTCCGCTGCAAGGCCCTGATAGCGGCCGTGATCGTCGCGAAACTCGAAGGGTGGCCATGACGCATCGACACCCAGGCGCAAATCCGGGTGAGCCGCCAGCCAGCCACGTTCTTCGTCGGTCAGAGTCAGCGCGCCAGCCGTTGCGGTCCAGGTCAATAGCGACAGCAAAAAAAGCACGGTCGGCAGTCTGGGCATAACGGTCTCGTTATGGCTCGGGGAATGTTTCGAGTGTAGACGGGCAATTCGGAGGGAGGGAGGTGCGGGGGATTTAATCTGTATAAAAGCAAAACCCCCGGCCTGGGCCGGGGGTTTTGTTATTACTCGTCGAGGAAGGAGCGCAAATGCTCGCTTCTCGTCGGGTGGCGCAGCTTGCGCAGCGCCTTGGCTTCGATCTGACGAATCCGTTCACGGGTCACGTCGAACTGCTTACCAACCTCCTCGAGGGTGTGGTCGGTATTCATGTCGATACCGAAGCGCATGCGCAGAACCTTGGCTTCACGGGCAGTGAGGCCGGACAGAACTTCGCGAGTCGCTTCTTTAAGGCTCTCAACAGTGGCGACATCGATTGGCGACTGCATGGTCGAGTCTTCGATGAAGTCACCCAAATGGGAGTCTTCGTCATCACCGATCGGGGTTTCCATGGAGATCGGCTCTTTAGCGATCTTCAATACCTTGCGGATCTTGTCCTCAGGCATTTCCATGCGTTCGCCCAGCTCTTCCGGGGTCGGTTCGCGACCCATTTCCTGCAACATCTGGCGGGAAATGCGGTTGAGCTTGTTGATCGTCTCGATCATGTGCACCGGAATACGGATGGTGCGGGCCTGGTCGGCGATCGAGCGAGTGATCGCCTGACGGATCCACCAGGTGGCATAAGTCGAGAACTTGTAGCCGCGGCGGTATTCGAACTTGTCTACCGCTTTCATCAAACCGATGTTGCCTTCCTGGATCAGATCGAGGAATTGCAGACCGCGGTTGGTGTACTTCTTGGCGATGGAGATCACCAGACGCAAGTTCGCTTCTACCATCTCTTTCTTCGCGCGGCGGGCCTTGGCCTCACCGATCGACATGCGACGGTTGATGTCCTTGATCTCGGCGATCGTCAAACCGGTTTCGGTTTCCAGCGCGGTCAGCTTCTGCTGGCAACGAATGATGTCCGGTTGCAGGCGACCAATGGCTTCAGCGTATTTGCTTTTGCCTTTGGCCAGTGCGTCGGACCAGCTTTCGTCGACTTCGTTGCCCGGGAACTGGCGCAGGAAGTCGGCACGCGGCATGCGGGCATCACGAACGCAAAGTTGCATGATCGCGCGCTCTTGCTGACGCAGACGATCCAGGGCACTGCGAACACGCTCGACCAGGCCTTCGAATTGCTTCGGAACCAGTTTGATCGGCATGAACAGCTCAGCCAGAAGCACCAGCTCGGCAATTGCCAGCTTGTTGCCACGACCGTGCTTTTTCAGCGCCTTGCGGGTGATTTCCATCTGATCGGAGACAGCGCCAAAGCGCTGAGCTGCGATGACCGGATCCGGACCGCTTTCGGCTTCTTCTTCGTCGTCGGTGCTGGCTTCAGCATCGTCGTCGTCGGTGTCGTCGTCCGCTTTCACGGCTTTCGGGTCGACAGGCGGCGGCACTTCTGCAGCAGGCGGCGCAATGCCGTCGTCCGGGTCGATATAACCGCTCAGGACGTCGGACAGGCGGCCACCTTCGGTGGTGACGCGAGTGTATTCGGACAGAATGTGGTCAACCGTGCCAGGGAAGTGCGCAATTGCGCCCATCACTTCGCGGATGCCCTCTTCAATACGCTTGGCGATTTCAATTTCGCCTTCACGTGTGAGGAGCTCTACCGTACCCATTTCACGCATGTACATGCGCACTGGGTCGGTGGTGCGACCAATGTCGGTCTCGACCGCTGCCAACGCTGCTGCTGCCTCTTCGGCCGCGGCTTCGTCGGTATCGGCGTCGGCCAGCATAAGGGAATCCTTATCTGGCGCAACCTCGAATACGTTGATCCCCATGTCATTGATCATGCGGATGATGTCTTCCACCTGTTCCGGATCTGAAATATCCTCCGGCAGGTGGTCGTTGACCTCCGCGTAAGTCAGGTAACCCTGCTCACGACCAAGTGTGATCAACTCTTTGATACGAGACTGCTGTTGCGCTTTTCCGGACATAACACCCTATCCACTGAAGGTCTTGGCGGGCAAAAAACAAGCCGAGGATTATACCTGAGCTATGACCTCACGCGCCAGTTGAGGTCGGGCTTGTTGCGGAAACATTGCGACTTAATAGGTCGCGCAGTTGGTTTTTCTCTTCGGTACTCAGTTCACTTTGACGTGCTTTCCTGAGAAGTTGTTCCAGGTTTCGCTCGCGTTGGCGAGCTGACAAGCTAGTAATGGTGTCGAAAAACTGTTGTTCAAGGTTATCTCCGTCAATCAGCCACTCCTTTTCCGCCAGCGCCTTGAGCAAACGTCCTTGCTCCGTACCGTGCCAGCGTGCAATCAACTGAAATGAGTTTAGCTTGGGATTCTTCTGTACGGCTTCGAGAAGGGCCACCAGTAATTGCGTATTGGTGTGATCCTCGGCAGCAAAGTGCCCGGCATCCTCGACTTTCTCGGCCAATTGCGGGTGATGCAATAGCGTGCGCAAGGCGGCCAGGGTCGGCGGCTCTACAGCGGCCGGCACCCGTGGCGCGCGGGGTTGATCGTGATCACCAGCGCGTTTGCCGTTTTTGTCCCACGGTTTTTTGTCCCATTTCTTGCCGCCGGCGCCGGGTTTCTTTGGCGTCCATTCCTGCTGCGGCGCATACATCTCTTGTGCCTGCGGCTGATGGTAGTCGCTGTAATCCGGCATGGCGTCGTAATCGATGCCCGGGTCGTACGCCGGCGGTGCTTCCTGGGGGGCGCTTTGTACCAGTTGGCTGACGGCTTCACCGCTAAGTCCGGTAATTTCGGTCAGGCGCTGACGCATCAGGATGCGCAGGTTCGCCCCCGGGACTTTGTCGATCAGCGGCGCGGCGAGGGTGGCCATGTGGGCCTTGCCTTCGAGCGAGCGTGGGTCCGATTCCTCGGTCAGCTGTTGAAAAAAATAATCTGCTAAGGGTTGGGCGTGCTGGTTGATTCGTGCGCGGAAGGCGTCAGTGCCTTCGGAGCGGACCAGCGTGTCCGGGTCCTCGCCTTCGGGGAGGAACAGAAAGCGTGCGCGCCGCCCGTCCTGCAGGCTCGGCAGCGCTGCCTCCAATGCCCGCCAGGCAGCATTTCGACCTGCCTGATCGCCGTCGAAACAGAACAACACGTTGGGCACGACGCGGAACAGGCGCTTCAAGTGCTCTTCGCTGGTGGCGGTGCCCAGGGTCGCGACAGCATTGCGCAGGCCTTGCTGGGCGAGGGCGATAACATCCATGTAGCCTTCGACAACAATGATTTCATCGAGGTTGCGGTTGTTCTTGCGTGCTTCATAAAGGCCGTAGAGTTCCTGGCCCTTATGGAATACCGGGGTTTCCGGTGAATTCAGGTATTTCGGCTTGTCGTCGCCCAATACCCGGCCGCCGAAGGCGATGATTCGCCCACGGCTGTCGCGGATCGGGAACATCACGCGATCGCGGAAGCGGTCATAGCGTTTGCCGGTTTCGGCGTTCTCGATCAGCAGGCCGGCATCGATCATGGCTTTCTGTTGAAGGGTGTCGCTGCTCAAGTGCTTGAACAGATTGTCCCAGCCGGGTGGGGCAAAGCCGAGGCCGAAGTCTCGGGCGATTTCGCCGGTCAGTCCGCGGCCTTTCAAGTAATCCACAGCTGCTTTTCGCGATGGATGGCTTTTCAGTGCCTGGCGGTAAAAGTCGGCGGCGGCGGTGAGCAAGGGGTAGAGCGGCGAATCGGTCGGCTGCCGCGGTTTGTGCGGTCGTCCGCTTTCTTCGCGGGGGATTTCCATGCCGGCGGCTTTGGCCAGTTCTTCGACAGCCTGGACGAAATCCAGGTTGTCGTGGTCCATCATGAAGCCGAGGGCGTTGCCGCCAGCGCCGCAGCCAAAGCAATAATAGAACTGCTTGTCGGGGCTGACGCTGAAGGAGGGGGTTTTCTCTTTGTGGAACGGGCAGCAAGCAGTGTAATTCTTGCCGGCCTTTTTCATTTGCAGGCGCGAGCTGACCACATCGACGATGTCGGTGCGGTTCAGAAGGTCGTCAATGAAGCTCTGGGGAATTAGCCCGGCCATGGCGTTCTCGTCATCTGCGCTGCAATGAATCCGAAACGAAGAGCGGCTGAGCGCGGGTCGTTGTTTGAGGCGCGCAAAATGTGCGGCTCGACCAGTGTCGTCTGCGTAATCGCTGTCGGGAAGTGTATCTGCCGAAAATCCACTGACGTTAGTACCAATCAGTATTCGACTATTTGAAAGTGTTGCGCTGAAATCCGCTGCGGCCAGTCGATGGCCTTGGATCGCTCATAAGCGGGCACGCAAGAAGGTGCCTTGGGCTGATCGTCGTGAGAGGAATCAGTGGGTGTGCTCGTCAGTAGCCTTGGAAGGCTCGTCAGAAAAGACGTGCACCGCTGGCAAAAGAGCCAGGTCTGACGCTGTGAAGCAGATTTGTCTCTGTCGCGTGTGCGGCTTTGACGGTGAAGCATCAAGCGTTTTCCGCAAATGCCATTAGCCCGGCTGAGGGCCGGGCTTGGCAGAAGCTTGCTACGAACGTCTGTGTATTAGTACAGACGAACGGCGCGGCGCTGTTCGCGCTGAACTTTCTTGGCGTGACGCTTAACAGCGGCTGCTGCTTTGCGCTTACGCTCAGAAGTAGGCTTCTCGTAGAATTCGCGGCTACGAACTTCAGCCAGTACACCGGCTTTTTCGCAGGAGCGCTTGAAACGACGCAGAGCTACGTCGAAGGGTTCGTTCTCTTTTACTTTGACGGCTGGCATCCAGAGCTACCTTCATTCATTACCGGGGTCAACATCCTCGTGGCAAAAGAGCACTTGAAGACGTCGGTTTTTAAGGGTTGCGGATGTTAACCCCTCATCGCTCGGAATGCAAAGCCTCTGATCGAAAACCGCTAGTCGGGGCATCCCATGGCGACTATTATGCGCGCCTTCGAATTCAGCCTAAACAAGGCGCAAACCCATGCTAGTACTGGGATTAGAAACCTCCTGCGACGAAACCGGTGTCGCATTATATGACAGTGAGCGCGGCCTGCTGGCCGACGCGCTGTTCAGCCAGATCGACCTGCACCGCGCCTATGGCGGGGTCGTGCCGGAGCTGGCCTCACGTGACCACGTCAAACGCATGCTGCCCTTGATTCGTCAGGTGTTGGCCGAAGCTGACTGTGTGCCGACCGAGATCGACGCCATCGCTTATACCGCGGGTCCTGGCCTGGTCGGTGCCTTGCTGGTGGGCGCCTCTTGCGCCCAGGCGCTGGCCTTCGCCTGGGGTATTCCGGCGCTGGGTGTGCACCACATGGAAGGTCACCTGCTGGCGCCGATGCTGGAGGCGCAACCACCGGAATTCCCGTTCGTCGCTTTGTTGGTGTCGGGCGGTCATACGCAGCTGGTTCAGGTCGACGGGATCGGTCAATACACGTTGTTGGGAGAGACCCTCGACGATGCCGCCGGTGAAGCGTTTGACAAGACCGCGAAGATGATGGGGCTCAATTATCCGGGTGGCCCGGAAATCGCTCGGCTGGCGGAGCAAGGGGTTGCAGGACGTTTCACTTTCCCGCGTCCGATGTGCGACCGTCCAGGACTGGCTTTCAGTTTCAGTGGTTTGAAAACCTTCGCCCTGAACACCTGGCAGCAGAGCGTCAGCGCCGGGGACGACAGCGAGCAAGCCCGTTGCGACATCTCGCTGGCGTTCCAGCAGGCCGTGGTGGAGACTTTGACCATCAAGTGCAAGCGAGCCCTGAAACAGGCCGGTATGACGCGTCTGGTGATCGCTGGCGGCGTCAGCGCCAACAAGGCACTGCGTACCTCACTGGAGAAGATGCTCGGCGACATGAAGGGCGATGTTTTTTATGCTCGTCCGGAGTTCTGCACCGACAACGGCGCGATGATTGCCTTTGCCGGCTGCCAGCGTTTGCAGGCCGGTCAGCATGAAAGCCTGGCAATCAGCGTGCAGGCGCGTTGGCCGATGGAGCAATTGTCGGCGCTGTGATGATGTGCGGGATGAGTCGCGCTCACGTCCGGTATTTAAAAATGCCGTTCGCGCCCGGCAAACAGGTCGCGTAGATTGCCCCGATGGCGCCAGACGATAAGACCCGTGAGTGCGCTCATGGGCAGCAGCGCCGCCGGTTCTTGCCAGGCCAGTAGCGGCAGGGTCAGCGGAGTGGCGATCAAGGCCGCCAGAGAGCTGGTGCGAGTCAGGTAGAACGTCAGCAGCCAGGCGCAGACCGCCAGCAGTGCTGCGGGCGGGTACAGCCCCAGCAGCATGCCGGCAGCGGTGGCGACACCCTTGCCGCCGCGGAAGCGAAAGTACAGCGGGAACAGGTGGCCGATGACGGCGCAGACGCCGATCCAGGCCTGCTCCTGAAGCGAAAGGCCCGCAACACTGGCGATCAGTACGGGTAGCAGGCCTTTGAAGAGGTCACCGGTCAAGGTCAGGACGGCGAGTTTTTTGCCGGCCAGGCGCAACATGTTGGTGGCGCCGGCATTGCCCGAGCCACTCATTCGCGGATCGGGGTTACCGGTCAGGCGGCTGAGCAAAATGGCGAAGGACAGAGAGCCGAGCAGGTAGGCGAGGGTCGCCAGTAACCAAAACATGCTAACTATTCCGGGCGAGGACGCCCTGATTCTAACGGCGCATTGCGCCCTTGTCGTGCAGCGGAGAAAAGTGCTTGGACAGAGTGTTTATCGAGGGCCTGGAAGTCGACACCGTGATTGGTGCCTACGACTGGGAGCGAGGCATCCGACAGTGCTTGCGTCTTGATCTGAGTTTCGCCTGGGACAATCGCCCGGCCGCCGCCGGTGATGACCTGACGCTGGCGCTCGATTACGCCAGTGTGTCGTCGCGAATCCAGGCCTTTGCCGAGCAGGCGCAGTTCCAGCTGGTCGAGACGTTCGCCGAGCGTCTGGCTGAAGTCCTGATGAGCGAATTCAACATCACCTGGATGCGCCTCAAGCTGACCAAGCCAGGCGCCATCCCGGCTGCCACGGGCGGTGTGGGCGTGGAGATCGAGCGCGGATGTCGCTGACTCAGGTGTATCTCGGGCTCGGTAGCAATATCGAGCGCGAATCCCATTTGCAGGCTGGCCTGGAAGCTTTGGCAGGTTTTCTGGTGGATATTCGCTGCTCGGCGGTGTTCGAAAGCCAGCCGGTGGGGATCAAGAGCGGGCCGTTCTTCAATTTTGTGGTGTCGGCGTTTACCGATTTGCCGTTGATGGAGCTGGATCGCCGGCTGAAATTCATCGAGGCGGACAATGGCCGTTATGCACCGGATCGCAAGGGTTTGCCGCTGGATATCGACGTGCTGCTGTTCGGCGATCTGGTAGGCAACTTCGATGGCTTGATCCTGCCGCGGGCAGAAATTCTGAAAAATGCCTTCGTGCTGTGGCCGTTGTCGCTGATTGCGCCTGATCGCGTGCATCCGGGTGTAGGCAAGAGCTTTGCGGCTTTGTGGCGCGAGGCGCAGATTGATCAGGTGTTGGCGCCGGTGGCTTTCGAGTGGCGCGGTGAGCAGTTGACCCCTTCGAATATGTTGTGATGCGGATAACGCCATCGCGAGCAAGCTCGCTCCCACCCTGGATTGTGTGAGCACCAGAGATCCAATGTGGGAGCGAGCTTGCTCGCGATGCTTTTCAGGCAGACGCCAACTCTTTGTAAACCTTCAGCGCCTTGAGCCGTTCGCGTTTGATCGCCTCTCCGAGGTCCGGCCCCTTGAATCCCTTCTCCAGCAACGGCTGAACCGCAACGCTACGAGCCGCATTCGCCGCCCCCCGCAAATAATCCGCCTGTGGATAACTTCGCTGCTCCAGCCCTTTGCGTCCACGCGCGTCCATTTCGCACGCCGCGATAAATTCCTCGAACCGTTGCGGCCGACGGTAAACGTCAAAACTCTGCAGCAACTCCATCAACGTCGACGGCTTCAGCTCCAGGGCGCGATGGCCGTGGGTGTGATATTCGCCCACCAGCAGGGCCAGCTCCTGACAGTCCTTCGGCGCCTTGAAGCGTTCGTTGACCGCTCTGATCAGCTTCAAACCCTTGTGCTCATGAGCAATGTGTCGAGGCCACTCTTCCTCGGGCGTCAGTCCTTTGCCGAGGTCGTGCAGCAGGCAGGCCCAGCGTACGGTTAGTGGTTGTTTATGCTTTGCCGCTTGCTCCAGCACGCTCAGGGTGTGCACGCCCGTGTCGATTTCCGGGTGGTGGGCTTCCGGTTGCGGTACGCCGAACAGGGCATTGACTTCCGGCATCAATACCTTGAGAGCGCCACACTCGCGCAGCACTTCGATGAACACCTGTGGCTGATCTTCCATCAGGGCGCGGGAAATTTCCTTCCAGCTGCGTTCCGCGGTCAAGGCTTCCAGTTCACCTGATTCGCTGAGTTGGCGCATCAGTTCCAGTGTCTCCGGCGCCACAGTGAAACCGAGTCCCGAATAACGAGCAGCGAAGCGGGCAACGCGCAGAACCCTGAGCGGATCTTCGGCGAACGCGGGGGAAACGTGACGCAGCAGGCGCGCCTTGAGATCGCGCTGGCCGTGGTAAGGATCGGTCAGGTTCTGCTGATCGTCTTCGGCCATGGCATTGATGGTCAGGTCGCGACGGATCAGGTCTTCTTCGAGGGTGACTTCGGGGCTGGCGTGAAAGGTAAAACCGCCGTAACCGCGTCCGCTTTTGCGCTCGGTGCGGGCGAGGGCGTACTCCTCACCGCTTTTCGGATGAAGAAATACCGGGAAATCCGAACCCACCGGGCGATAGCCCTTGGCGAGCATTTCTTCAGTGGTGGCGCCAACCACAACCCAGTCGATGTCGGTGACAGGCTTGCCCAGCAGGCGATCGCGTACCGCACCGCCGACTTTATAAATCTGCATAAAAAACCTCCGTTAGCCCGACAGAATAACCTTTGCGTCGAACCTCCGGAGGCAGAAACAGAATCAAAGATGGATGACAGCCAGGTCCAGCCGGCCGTAATCCCCCTCGCCGTGTTCACCTCTGGGCGGGACATGATGGACTTTCATCACCTGATCCCCTTGCAGGGTTTCCAGATGAATGTCGAAGCCCCAGAGGCGATGCAGGTGTTTGAGCACTTCCTCGGTGGACTCGCCCAGCGGTTTGCGATCGTGTTGCTGGTGGCGCAATGTCAGCGAGCGGTCGCCCCGCCGGTCGATGCTGTAAATCTGCACGTTGGGTTCACGATTGCCGAGGTTGTACTGCGCCGCGAGGGTTTCACGGATGATGCGGTAGCCCCCTTCGTCATGAATGGCCGGGACCAGCAGGTCGTCCTTCTGGTCGTCATCAAGAATGCTGAACAACTTCAGGTCACGGATCACCTGGGGTGACAGGTACTGCAGGATGAAGCTTTCATCCTTGAAGCTGCTCATGGCGAATTTGATGCTCGACAGCCAGTCGGTGCCGGCAATCTCAGGGAACCAGCGGTAGTCCTCTTCGGTAGGGTGTTCACACATGCGGCGGATGTCCCGGTACATGGCAAAACCCAGGGTGTAGGGGTTGATGCCGTTGTAGTAGGGGCTGTCGAAGCCGGGCTGGTAGACCACGCTGGTGTGGGACGTCAAAAACTCCATCATGAAGCCGTCGGTCACCAGGCCTTCGTCATACAGGTCGTTCATCAGGGTGTAATGCCAGAACGTGGCCCAACCCTCGTTCATCACCTGAGTCTGACGCTGCGGGTAGAAATATTGAGCGATCTTGCGCACGATCCGCACGATTTCCCGTTGCCATGGTTCCAGCAGCGGTGCGTGTTTTTCGATGAAGTAGAGGATATTTTCCTGAGGTTCGGCGGGGAAGCGCGCGTTGTCCTTGTCGCTGTACTTGTCTGCACCTTTTGGAATGGTCCGCCACAGATCGTTGATCTGCTTCTGCAGATGCTCTTCCCGATCCTTTTGCCGACGACGTTCTTCTTCGGCGGAAATCGGATACGGACGTTTGTAGCGATCGACCCCGTAGTTCATCAGGGCGTGGCAGGAATCCAGCAGGTCTTCGACCGCGTCGATACCGTGGCGCTCTTCGCACTGCATGATGTATTGCTTGGCGAAGACCAGGTAATCGATGATCGAACTGGCGTCAGTCCAGGTGCGGAACAGATAGTTGCCTTTGAAAAAGCTGTTATGTCCGTAGCAGGCATGGGCGACGACCAAAGCCTGCATGCAGATGGTGTTTTCCTCCATCAAATAGGCGATGCACGGGTCGGAGTTGATCACGATCTCGTAGGCGAGCCCCATCTGCCCACGGCTGTAGGATTTCTCGGTGCTGAGGAAGTGTTTGCCATAGGACCAATGGTGATAACCCAGCGGCATGCCGACAGAGGCATAGGCGTCCATCATCTGCTCGGCAGTGATCACTTCGATCTGGTTGGGGTAAGTATCGAGTGCGTAACGAGCCGCCAGGCGACTGATTTCCTTGTCGTAGGCCTGGATCAGCTCGAACGTCCATTCGGAGCCGGTGGAAATGGGTTGGCGCTTCTGCTCTTTGGCGGTCATGTCACTAACCTGCGCTGGAAGAGTTCACGGAAGACCGGATAGATATCCCCGGCCGAGACCAGTTGTTGCTGGGCAAAAGTGTCAGAGAAGGCTTCGGCAATGCGTTCGTACTCGAACCACAGGGCCTGATGTTCGCGCGGGGTGATCTCAACGTAAGTGTAGTACTGCACGAACGGCATGATCTGGTTGATCAGGATGTCGCGGCAGATCGGCGAGTCGTCGTTCCAGTTATCGCCGTCGGAGGCCTGGGCGGCATAGATGTTCCACTCATTGCTCGGATAGCGTTCGGCCATGATCTCCTGCATCAGTTTCAAGGCGCTGGAAACGATGGTACCGCCGGTTTCCCGGGAGTAGAAAAACTCTTCTTCATCCACTTCCCGGGCACTGGTGTGGTGGCGGATGAACACGACGTCGATCTTGTCGTAGTTACGCTTGAGAAACAGGTACAGCAGGATAAAGAAACGCTTGGCGATGTCCTTGGTCGCTTGAGTCATGGAGCCGGACACGTCCATCAGGCAGAACATCACCGCCTTGGAACTGGGGTTGGGTTGCTTGATGAGCAGGTTGTACTTGAGGTCGAAGGTATCGAGGAACGGTACACGATGAATGCGCGCACTGAGTTTTTCGATTTCTGCTTCGACTTCCTGAATATCGCCGAAGTTGTCGGGCTCATCACGTTTGAGTCGCAGCAGTTCTTCTTTCGCTTCGCGCAATTTTGCCCGGCTGCTGCCAGACAGGGCGATTCGCCGTGCATGGGCCGAGCGCAAGGTGCGGATAATGTTGATCCGCGACGGATTGCCCTCGTTGCTGATCCCGGCGCGAACGGTCTTGAAGGTGTCGGTGCCGGTCAGGTTGCGCTTGACCAGGTTCGGCAGCTCAAGGTCCTCGAACATGAATTCGAGGAATTCCTCCTGGGTGATCTGGAAGACGAATTCGTCCATCCCTTCGCCCGAGTTGCCGGCCTTGCCGGGGCCTCTGCCACCGCCACCTCCGGGCGGGCGGGCAATGTGCTCGCCGCTGGTGAATTCCTTGTTGCCCGGGTGCACGACGGTCTGCTTGCCACCGCGACCGTGGTGAAGCACCGGCTCGTCAATGTCGCGACCGGGGATGCTGATCTGTTCACCGTGCTCCATATCGGTAATGGAGCGCCGGCTGACCGCCTCTTCGACAGCCTTTTTGATGTGATCACGGTAACGCCGCAGAAACCGCTGACGGTTCACCGTGCTCTTGTTCTTGCCATTGAGACGTCGGTCGATCACATAGCTCATGACTGCTCCTTAGAAGCTGTCCTGAAAGGGGCGAGCGGTTATGCAGCATCGACGGTGCCAAGGGATGTTCACGCTCCCCCAAGCGCTTTTGGACGCTGCCTGAACCTCGCTACCGACTTTCGAACACCTTCCAGAGGTCTGTGTAACAGAAAATGCGAACACAGGCCTCTGGCTGACGACAACCGGTCTGACCGGCAGCGGGTTATTGTGATTTTCTGACCCGCAGGTACCACTCGGACAGCAGTCGTACCTGTTTGTCGGTGTAGCCCCGCTCGACCATCCGTGTGACGAAGTCGTTGTGCTTCTGCTGGTCCTCTTTGCTGGCCTTGGCATTGAAGCTGATGACTGGCAGGAGGTCCTCGGTGTTGGAGAACATTTTTTTCTCGATGACCACCCGCAGTTTTTCGTAGCTGAGCCAGGTCGGGTTCTTGCCGTTGTTGTTGGCCCGGGCGCGCAGTACGAAGTTGACGATTTCGTTGCGGAAATCCTTCGGATTGCTGATGCCGGCCGGTTTTTCGATTTTCTCCAGTTCTTCGTTCAGCGCTACGCGGTTGAGGATCTCGCCGGTTTCCGGGTCGCGGTATTCCTGGTCCTGGATCCAGAAGTCGGCGTACAGCACGTAGCGATCGAAGATGTTCTGGCCGTACTCGCTGTAAGACTCGAGGTAGGCGGTCTGGATTTCCTTGCCGATGAACTCGATATAGCGCGGTGCCAGGTACTCCTTGAGGAAGCGCAGATAGCGTTCGCGGGTTTCCGCCTGGAATTGTTCCTGCTCGATCTGTTGTTCCAGCACGTAAAGCAAGTGCACCGGGTTGGCGGCGATTTCGTGCGGGTCGAAGTTGAACACTTTCGACAGGATCTTGAACGCGAACCGGGTCGACAGGCCGTTCATGCCTTCGTCGACACCCGCGTTGTCGCGGTATTCCTGGATCGACTTGGCCTTCGGATCGGTGTCCTTGAGGTTTTCGCCGTCATACACGCGCATCTTGGAGTAGATGTTGGAGTTTTCCGGCTCTTTCAGGCGCGAGAGTACGGTGAACTGGGCAAGCATCTTCAGGGTGTCAGGCGCGCAGTGAGCCTTGGCCAGGGAGCTGTTGAACAAGAGCTTGTCGTAGATCTTCACTTCGTCGCTGACCCGCAGGCAGTACGGCACTTTGACGATGTAGATCCGGTCGATGAAGGCTTCGTTGTTCTTGTTGTTACGGAAGGTGTGCCATTCCGATTCGTTGGAGTGGGCCAGCAGGATCCCGGTAAACGGAATCGCCCCCAGACCTTCGGTACTGTTGTAGTTGCCTTCCTGAGTGGCGGTCAGCAGTGGGTGCAGCACCTTGATCGGCGCCTTGAACATTTCGACGAATTCCATCAGGCCCTGGTTGGCCCGGCACAGTGCGCCCGAGTAGCTGTAGGCGTCGGCGTCGTTCTGCGGGAATTCTTCGAGTTTGCGGATATCGACCTTGCCCACCAGTGCCGAGATGTCCTGGTTGTTTTCATCTCCCGGCTCGGTTTTGGCCACGGCGATCTGGTTGAGGATCGACGGATACAGCTTCACCACGCGGAACTGGCTGATGTCGCCGCCGAATTCGGCCAGGCGTTTGGTAGCCCATGGCGACATAATGGTGTTGAGGTAGCGCCGTGGAATGCCGAAGTCTTCCTCAAGGATCGCGCCATCTTCGGTGGCGTTGAACAGACCCAGAGGCGACTCGAATACCGGCGAGCCCTTGATCGCGTAGAAGGGCACTTTTTCGATCAGTTGTTTCAGCTTCTCGGCCAGGGATGATTTACCGCCACCCACAGGGCCGAGTAAATAGAGAATCTGTTTCTTCTCTTCCAGGCCCTGAGCGGCATGGCGGAAATACGACACGATCTGGTCAATGCATTCTTCCATCCCGTGGAAGTCTTCAAAGGCCGGATAGCGGCGGATTACCTTGTTGGAGAAGATCCGCGACAGCCTCGAGTTGGCCGAGGTGTCGAGAAGCTCCGGCTCACCGATGGCCAGTAACAGACGCTCGGCGGCGGAGGCGTAGGCGCTGCGGTCGCTTTTGCACAGTTCAAGATACTCTTGCAGCGAGAGTTCTTCCTGGCGTGTGGACTCGAAGCGTTGTTGGAAGTGGCTAAAGATACTCATGACGTCACCTCGCTCGATACGTGGAGCCGACGCCGGATCATTCAGTCGATGCTGGCAGCGACCGAATATGCAGTCGCTGTTTACCCCCCAGAACTCTTTCGAAGCTGACTACCCCGAAAGCTACTCCCGATGACCCGCGCGCCGGTGTACCGGCTCTCCCCTGTTTTGGATGGCCTGCGCTTAAGGATAGTTGGGAATTCGGGAGGTAAAGGCGAGATACGTAATTAGTTGTGGCAGACCGTTCGTCTGCCACCGCGCGAGCCCGCGGGGGCCGGGGCTTGCGCGTTACAAAAAAATTATTCGGAAGTGCCTTGCGCCGTTTCCGAAGGATAAGTCGTACGCCACAGCTCAAAACCGCCATCCATGCTGTAGACGTCGGAGAAGCCCTGACTAATGAGGTACGCAGCGGCGCTCTGACTGGAATTGCCGTGGTAGCAGACCACCACTGTCGGTGCGTCGAGGTCGGCAGCGCGGATGAAATCCGAAATGGAGTGGTTATCCACATGCTTCGAGCCGGCGATGTGCAGTGCGGCGAAGGTCGCTGGGTCGCGAACATCGACCACCACCGCGCCTTGTTCGCGCAGGGCCTGTGCCTGTTCTGGGGGGATACGTTTGAATTCGCTCATGGCGGGCTCCTGTGGCTCGGCTGAAAGCGCAGTCTAGCGCGGGGCGCTTGCTGACGATGGTTCGGGGATAAGTTCGGCGACTGGCGGCAGGGCAAGGCCATGCTCGTCGCATTTGCAAGACAGGCGTTCACCGCTGTCGACATTCATGAGGGTCAGGGCGCCACCCCAGACACAACCGGTGTCGAGGGCCGAGATGCCCGGCTCATTGCATTGGCCTTCCAGAGCGGCCCAGTGGCCGAAGATGATCTTCAGGCCCTTGGTCTTGCGCTCTTTGTGCTGAAACCAGGGTTTGTAGCCCGGTGGCGCATTGTCGAGGCCTTCCTTGCTTTTGAGGTCAAGCTTGCCCTCGGCGGTACAAAACCGCATGCGGGTAAAATAGTTGGTGATCACCCGCAGGCGTGTCACGCCTTTGAGGTCGCTGTCCCATTTCGCCGGATCGTTGCCGTACATGCCATCGAGGTAGGGCGGTAACAGGTTGTCATCGCGCAATGCCGTCTCGACTTCGGCGGCATGCTTCAAGGCCTTGCGCAGTGACCACTGGGGCGGAATGCCGGCATGTACCAGGGCAACATCGCGCTGTTCGTCGTAGTGCATGAGCTTTTGCTGACGCAGCCACTCCAGCAGTTCCGCACAATCGGGTGCTGCGAGAATCTCGAGCAGGGTGTCGGACTTCTTCAGGCGTTCGATGTTTTCCCCGGCGGCCAGCAAGTGCAGGTCATGGTTGCCGAGAACGCACACCAGCGATTCGCGGATGCTATAGAGGAAGCGCAAGGTGTCCAGGGATTGCGGGCCACGGTTGACCAGATCGCCGACCAGCCACAGACGATCCCGTGTCGGGTCGAAGGCGACTTGCTTGAGCAGGCATTGCAATGCTTGAAGGCAGCCTTGCAGATCGCCGACGGCGTACGTTGCCATCAGTGCAGGGCTCCGGGCACCGCCAGGCGGAATGGGGCGATGATGGCGTCGAAGTGTTTGCCGTCGTCGGCCACCATTTCATAAGTGCCCTGCATCGTGCCGACCTTGGAGGTCATGACGGTGCCGCTGCTGTAGGTGTGGCTTTCGCCCACGTCGATCAACGGTTGCTGGCCAACAACGCCCGCACCGCGAACCTCTTCGACATGCCCGTCACCGTCGGTGATCACCCAATGCCGCGACAATAGTTTGGCCGGTAGCTCGCCATTATTGTGCACGGTAATGGTGTAGGCGAAGGCAAAGCGGTTTTGCTCGGGTTGCGATTGTTCTGCCAGATAACGGGTGACGACGCTGACGTCGACCTGGTAACGAGGATCGGACATGCAAGAGGCCTTAAACGAAGCGGAACGCGGGGCGTAGCTGATAGAACTCAGTCTAGGCCAAGTATCGGGTAGTAAACCAGACATGAAGGCTGGTGTCCCACCCGATAACGCTCATTGCCTGTCAGTCGGCGGCGGGCGCCTGTAGGACTTGTTCGCTGAGCTTGTCGGCCAGGCGCACGAAGGCGGCCAGATCGAGCTGTTCGGGGCGCAGGCTGCCATCAACGCCAGCGGCTTCGATTTCAGCGTTGCTCAGCAGCAGCTTGAGGGTGTTGCGCAGGGTCTTGCGGCGCTGGTTGAAGGCTTCGCGCACGACACGCTCCAACAGCTTGTGATCCTTGGCCGGGTGCGGCAGCACCGCGTGAGGCACCAGGCGCACGATGGCCGAATCGACTTTGGGCGGCGGATTGAACGCGCCCGGGCCAACGTTGAACAGGTGCTCAACCCGGCAGTGATACTGAACCATGATCGACAAGCGACCCCAGTCACCGCCACCAGGGCCTGCTGCCAGGCGCTCGACCACTTCCTTTTGCAGCATGAAATGCATGTCGCGAATCAGACTGGCGTTATGCAGCAGGTGAAAAATCAGCGGCGTAGAGATGTTGTACGGCAGGTTGCCGACCACCCGCAGGCTGTTCGGCGCTGCGTTCAGGCTGGTGAAGTCGAACTTCAGCGCGTCGCCCTGATGCAGGTTGAAATTGCTCTTGCTGGCAAATTGCTGGTTGAGGATCGGGATCAGATCCTTGTCCAGTTCCACCACGTCCAGCTGGGCGCCGCTGTTAAGCAGGCCTTGAGTCAGCGCACCCTGGCCTGGGCCGATTTCCAGCAGACGGTCTTCGGGCTTGGCGTGGATGGCGCGCAGGATGCGGTCGATAACGCCGGCATCGTGCAGGAAGTTCTGGCCGAAGCGCTTGCGCGCCCGGTGTTGGTAATGCTCGGTCATAAACGGGTCTCGGCCATCTGGTAGGCGGTTTCCAGGGCGACTTGCAGGCTGCCGGTATCGATTTTGCCGCTGCCGGCCAGGTCCAGGGCAGTGCCGTGGTCGACCGATGTGCGGATGATCGGCAAGCCGAGGGTCACGTTGACTGCCGCGCCGAAGCCTTTGTACTTCAGCACAGGCAGGCCCTGGTCGTGGTACATCGCCAGCACTGCATCGCAGTGCTCCAGATACTTGGGGGTAAACAGAGTGTCGGCGGGCAGGGGGCCACGAAGGTCCATTCCTTCGCCGCGCAGGCGCTCTAATGTAGGTTCGATGATGTCGATTTCTTCATGGCCCAGGTGTCCGCCTTCGCCGGCATGGGGGTTGAGCCCACACACGAGGATGCGTGGCTGGGCAATGCCGAATTTTTCTTGTAGATCGGCGTGCAGAATTCGCGTGACCCGTTCCAGGCGCTCCGGTGTGATCGCATCGGCAATCTCGCGAAGAGGCAGGTGAGTGGTGACCAGCGCCACGCGCAATCCGCGAGTGGCAAGCATCATCACCACTTGTGCGGTATGGGTCAGGTCGGCGAGAAATTCTGTGTGACCGGAAAAGGCGATCCCGGATTCATTAATCACGCCCTTGTGCACAGGGGCTGTGATCATGCCGGCAAAATGCCCGTCCAGGCAGCCTTGGCCCGCTCGGGTCAGGGTTTCGAGGACGAAAGCCGCGTTGGCCTTGTCCAGTTGCCCGGCGGTGACCTTGGCGTTGAGCGGTGTATCCCAGACATACAGGCTGTTGGCTGGCGCGGGTACATCCGGCCAGTTGTCCGGGGTAACCGGCAGCAAATCGACAACCACGCCCAGCTGCACGGCCCGCTCAAGGAGCAGGTCGCGGCTGGTAATGGCAATCAGGGGATGTGGCTGGGCTTGCGAGGCGAGCAGCAGGCACAGGTCAGGACCTATGCCGGCCGGTTCGCCGGGTGTCAGCGCGAAACGTTTGGGTTTCACTGTGCTGCCTGGTCTGCACCAGGGAGTTTGATCTCTACGTACGCTTCGTCACGGATCTGACGCAGCCAGGTTTGCAGCTCTTCGTCATATTTGCGGTTACGCAATACGGTCATTGCTTGCTGCTCGCGGGCCTGGGTGGTGCTGTCAGTGGCGCGACGGCCAAGGACTTCCAGAACGTGCCAGCCATATTGGGTCTGGAACGGCTTGGACAGCTGACCTTGCGGGGTCTTGGCCATCACTTCGCGGAATTCAGGCACCAATGCATTCGGGTCGATCCAGTTCAGGTCGCCACCGTTGAGGGCGGAACCCGGATCTTCCGAGAAGCTTTTCGCCAGTTCGCCGAAATCTTCGCCCGCTTCGATACGGGTGTAGAGCGACTCAGCCAGCGCCTTGGTTTTTGCTTCGTCGCGGATCGGGCTCGGCTTGACCAGGATATGACGCACGTGCACTTCATCGCGTGTCTGGGTTTCGCCACCACGCTTGTCGAGGATCTTCAGGATGATGAAGCCGCCCGGCGTGCGCATTGGCTGGGTAATGTCACCAACGGTCATGGTGCTCAGCATGCGATCGAACGGAGGTGGCAGTTGACCGGCTTTACGCCAGCCCATGTCGCCACCTTCCAGTGCGGTTTCGCTGGCGGATTTGGCGATTGCCAACTGACCGAAGTCAGCGCCTTGCTTGAGCTGCTGGTAGACCGCATCCGCTTGTTTGGCCGCACTCTGAATCGCGTCGGAGTTGGCGCTTTCCGGTGTAGGGATCAGGATGTTGGCCAGGCGGAATTCTTCGGACAACTGCATTTTGCCAAGGTCGGAAGCGAGGAAGTTCTTCACTTCCTGTTCGGACACCTGGATACGCTCGGCCACACGACGCTGACGCACACGGCTGATGACCATCTCGCGGCGAATCTGGTCGCGGGCGTCGTCGTAAGACAGACCGTCGCGAGTCAGGGCGGTGCGAAATTGTTCAATCGACATGTTATTGCGCTGGGCAATGGTGCCGACAGCCTGGTTCAGTTCTTCATCGGTAATGCGGATGCCGGAACGCTCGCCGATCTGCAGTTGCAGGTTTTCGACGATCAGACGTTCAAGTACCTGCTGATTCAGCACGTTGGCCGGTGGTACGGCAGTACCGCGCTTGGCGATGGTTTGCTGAACTTCATGAACACGTTGGTCCAGTTGGCTCTGCATGACCACGTCGTTATCGACAATGGCCACCACTTTATCGATGGATTGTACCGCGGCGTTCGCCGCGGTACCCAGGAACAACGCGCCCAACACTAGCGGGCGCAGACAATCAGAAAGCTTGGTCTTCACGTTCACGATAACCTTGGATGCCTTTGTCGAGGAAGCTCTCTACTTTGGCGCCGGTGAGGCCGCCGAGACCTTTCAGAACGATTTGTAGGAAGATGCCGTGGTCGCCTTTTTCGTTTTGCGGGGCGTCCTGGCTAAATTCGTGGTAGCCGACGAAATAGCGGTTGATCAAACGCAGTTTCCAGCAGCAGTTGTCGTACTCGAAACCACCGAAAGCTTCCAGGGTACGGTTACGGTTGTAGTCATACTGCCAGCGGCTGATGGCGTTCCACTGCGGCACGATCGGCCAGATCACCGAGAAATCGTGCTGCTTGATCTTGTAGTAGTCCTTCACGAAGCCAGGTTGGCCCGGGGTGCCATAGTCACCACCGCCCACCGACCATTTACCGGTGTTCTGGTCGTAACGGACCTGGTCATTTCGATAGCGATAGCCGGCGTTGATGACCTTGTTCGGGTTGTCTTCAGGCTGGTAGTGGAACATCGCGCTGCCCGAGCGAGGGCTACGGCTGTCCGGGTCCCAGTTGTAATCGGCCGTGGTGCGCCAATCACGGTTCCAGCGGTATTCGTATTCCAGCGCATAGGGCGAAACGTTGGCGTGTGCGTCGTCGCGGGTTTTCGCGTCGATCCCCGGCAACTGGACTTCGCGGTCCTTGAAGTACAAGGCCTGGCCGACACTGATGCGTTGGCGTTCGAAGCCGTTGTCTTCGATCCAGCGGTTGGTAATGCCCAGAGACAGTTTGTTCTCGTCGCCGACGCGGTCGGAGCCGGAGAAGCGGTTGTCACGGAACAGCGACGCGTAGTTGAAGGTGTATTCGCCGGTGTCGAAAACAGGAATGTCTTCCTGATCCTTTTCGGGGACATAGAGGTAGTACAGGCGCGGCTCAAGTGTCTGGCGATAGTTTTTACCGAACCATTGGGTGTTGCGATCGAAGTACAGGCCGCTGTCGATGCTGGCGATCGGAACGCCGCGGCTCTGGTTGCTGCCGAAATGACCATTGATATTTTCAGTCCCGGCTGCAGCTGCGGCTTGATCTTGAGCCACGATCTGGTTTTTGCCGATACTGTCCAGGTCCAGTTGGTACTGCGTGTACTGGTACTTGAGCGATGGCTTCAGGAAACCATAGCTGGCATTCATCGGATAGCTGATAACCGGGGCGACGTTCAGACGATCACCGGTAGCGCGCGCCAGGCCTTGAACGTTGGTGTCCAGACGTGGACTGACATTGCCGTCTTCATCAGTGAAGGTGCCATTTTCCAGGTCACGATCAAACCGCACGATTTCAGTGTTGTAAGCGAAATCCAGTCCGCCCGGATGCTCCGGCAGCGCACCGTCGAAGGTGATCTGCGGCAAACGATTATACGGCGTGATGTTGGAAACGGTCGCCAGCTGGTAAGCCTGGGCGTTGAGACGGGCAGTGTAGCTGTCGCCACGATAGGTGACCGAGCCCTGCTGGTTCACGTAATCGGCTCTTTTTACACCGATCTGATCAGTTTGCAGATCCTGGAAGTAGTAAGGATCGCTGATCTTGGTGTAGTCGACTTGCGTGAAGACGCGCGAGTCGAGACCACCCTTGTGCTGCCAGTTATACATGTAGCGGTTTTTCTGGTAGTCGGTCTGCTTGCTGCGATCAGTGTCTTCGTCGTTGAGGTACGCGGCGCCGAACTGACCTTCGCTGGACGGGGTCAGGTAACGGAATTCGCCTTCCATCAACAGCCCGTGCTTGGCCATGTAGCGCGGATACAACGTGGCATCGTAGTTCGGTGCCAGGTTGAAGTAATACGGTGTGACCAGCATGAAGCCGGTTTTGCTGCCGGTGCCGATAGTCGGCGGCAGGAAGCCGGACTGGCGACGGTCATCGATCGGGAAATAGATGTACGGCGTGTACAGAATCGGAATGTCCTTGACCCGCAGCGTCACGTTGGTCGCGGTACCGAAACCGGTGGCCGGGTTCAAGGTGATGTTGTTGCCCTTGAGCTGCCAGGCGTTGCTGTTCGGTTCGCACGTGGTGTACGTACCATCCTTGAGGCGGATGATCGCGTTCTCGGCACGTTTGGCATACAGCGCATTACCGCGGATACGGGATTTGTGCATCACGTATTCGGCGTTGTCGACCTTGGTTTCACCGGTGTCGAGCTGCACGTCGGCGTGGTCGCCCACGATCAGCGCGCCGTTGTCGCGAACACGGACGTTGCCGCTCAGTTCGCCACGGCTCTCGGCCTGGTAAAGATTCGCTTCGTCGGCTTCGACCTGCATGCTGCCCTGACGCATGACTACGTCACCGGCCAGGGTCGCGACCTGCTCATCCTGCTTATAGCGAGAGGCTTTGGCGCCGAGAAAGGTCGGAGCGTCACTTTTATTCGTCTTGTCATTCATGCCAGGACGAATCGGTTCGATATAGGAACCAGAGCAGTAAGGACCGGTTTCGGCCAATTGCGCTGCAGTGAGCTTCTCGCGCGGAACCCAATCGAGGTGACTGTAGTCTTCGCTACGCGACTTCAGGCCGCGGCCCTTGGATTCGGTCACCAGCACAGGCTTGGCACCGGTGTCTTGACTTGAACCGCTGTCAGCCGGAGTCTCGCCGCTCGTGCTTACCGCCGCACTGCCGTCATGGACGGGGCGAGGTGGCAGCGCAGCTGCTGGAGATTTTGGCGCACAGTTCCAGGCCCCCGAAGCAGAGACTGAGCAGTCATACTGTTCCGCAGCGACCACGAACGAAGTGGCTAGAGGTTGCAGGGCCAGCAGACTGCCGGTAACCAACAACGGAAATTTTTTACGAAACGCGGGGGATTTCAATGCCATCTTATTAGTCCGGGCTTCCTGCGTGCCATCTGCCCGCGGTGTGGGCCGCACGCCTCTCGATGGTCTGAAAAAGATGCTGGATAATAAAGCATGACCCGCTTGACGGCTAGCGCCGTCGGAGACCCTTGCAATGCCTGACCAAGATGTACGTTTGCAACACCTGAAAGTTTGGCTCGATGAGCAATTGGCTGCCCTCTTTGCAGAACAGGGTTGGGGTGCCGTACCCCCGGCCACGTTGACCGCGGCCAGTAGCGATGCGAGTTTTCGACGTTATTTCCGCTGGGAAGGCGAGGGCAGAAGCTTCGTCGTGATGGACGCGCCACCGCCCCAGGAAAACTGTAAACCCTTCGTGGATATCGCTTTTTTGCTGGCGAAATCAGGAATAAATGTTCCGAAAATTTATGCCGAAGACCTCGAACGTGGTTTTCTTTTGCTCAATGACCTGGGCAACAAGACTTACCTGGACGTGATCGACAGCGAAAATGCCGACGATTTGTTCAAGGATGCCCTGCAAGCGCTGCTGGCTTTTCAGCAGTTGCCGATGGTTGCACCGCTGCCAGGTTATGACGTGGCGCTGCTGCGTCGCGAGCTGGAATTGTTCCCCGAGTGGTACGTGAAGCGCGAGTTGGGCATCGAGTTCGACTCGGCGCAGCAAATGCTTTGGCAGAACGTGACTGAGCTATTGATCGACAGCGCACTGGCCCAGCCTAAAGTGTTGGTGCACCGCGATTACATGCCGCGCAACCTGATGCTCAGCGAGCCCAATCCCGGTGTGCTGGATTTCCAGGACGCAGTCTATGGTCCCGTGACCTACGACGTGACCTGCCTGTTCAAGGACGCATTCCTCAGCTGGCCCGAGGAGCGTGTACGAGGTTGGCTGGAAGCTTACTGGCAGCAAGCGGGCGATCTCGGGATCCCGGTTCAGCCCGACTTCGAAGATTTCCTGCGTGCCAGCGACCTGATGGGCGTGCAGCGGCACCTGAAAGTGATCGGCATCTTTGCCCGCATCTGCCACCGCGACGGCAAGCCACGCTATCTCGGCGATGTACCGCGCTTCTTTGCTTATATAGACGCCGTGATCGCTCGCCGTCCTGAACTGGCCGAGCTGGATGTGTTGCTGCTGAGTCTGCGTGCTGGAGCGAATGCATGAAGGCAATGATTCTGGCGGCAGGGAAAGGCGAGCGCATGCGCCCGCTGACCCTGACCACGCCGAAACCGCTGGTTCGCGCGGGCGGTATTCCGTTGATTGAGTATCACTTGAAAGCCTTGGCGGTGGCGGGGTTCACCGAGGTGGTGATCAACCATGCCTGGCTCGGCCAGTTGATCGAAAACTACCTGGGCGATGGCTCGCAATACGGCGTACGTATTCAGTACTCGCCGGAAGGTGAGCCGCTGGAAACCGGAGGCGGGATTTTCCGCGCCCTGCCGTTGCTGGGTGACGAGGCCTTTATGGTGGTCAACGGTGACATCTGGACCGACTACGACTTCAGCGTATTGCACCAACCCATCACCGGGCTGGCGCATTTGGTGTTGGCGGACAACCCTGCTCATCACCCGACCGGCGATTTCAGCCTGATCGACGGGCAAGTCCGCGACGGTCAACCGGACACTGCAACCCTGACCTACAGCGGCATCGCGGTCCTGCACCCGCAGCTGTTCGACGGTTGCTCCGCCGGCGCCTTCAAGCTTGCACCGCTGCTGCGCAAGGCCATGGCCGATGGACGCGTCACCGGTGAGCACTTGAATGGACATTGGGTGGATGTTGGCACTCACGAACGTCTGGCTGAAGTCGAAACCCTGTTAGAAGCGAGTCGCTGAGATGCTGTGGCCAGGGACTCTGATTGGAGCCGGAGCGGGCTTTTACATCGCCAGTATTCCGGGGGCCATGCTGGGCGCCTTGTTGGGGCAGGCGCTGGATCGGCACTTGCACATACAGAGCTGGGCGCACTTGCGAGAAAAGCTCGGTGGCCGCTCGGTGCTGCGCAATGATGAATTGCTGTTTGTGTTGTTGGGACGTCTGGCCAAGAGCGATGGACGGGTGGTGGAGGGCCACATCCAGCAGGCCCGTCAGGAAATGCGTTCTCTGGAAATGACTGAGTCGGCCCAGCGTCGGGCCATTGCCGCGTTCAATCGCGGCAAGTCGGGAGATGATCGGTTGCGCGGTTATTTGCGCCGCTTGAGCGCTCAGCCCCATGCGGCCGAAGGCGTCTTGCGCGCCTGCTGGCGGATGATTTGGGCGGATGGCCGCGCCGGTAGCGCTGAGCGAGAGCTGATCAGACAGTGGGGGAAATGGCTGGGCTGGACGTCGTGGCAGGTGCAGGCGCTGTCGGCCGATTACGAGCAGCACAAGTTTGCACAGGCCAGCAGCGCGCTGACCTATCAAGATGCTTTGCGGCTTTTGGGCGTTTCGGCGACCAGCGAGCCGGCGCAGATCAAGCGTGCTTATCGACGCCTGCTGAGTCGCCATCACCCGGACAAGATCGCCGGCAGCGGTGCGACGGCGCTGCAGGTGCGCGAAGCCACTGACAAGACTCGCGAGCTGCATAGCGCCTACACATTGATTCGCGAGCGGCGGGATTTTCGGTAGTGGCCGGAAGATCAAAAGATCGCAGCCTGCGGCAGCTCCTACACCAGGTTATACGTACACCTGTAGGAGCTGCCGCAGGCTGCGATCTTTTGCTTTTGCTTAATTCGCGTTCTGCGGATTCAACCAGCCCCGCACCCGACGGAACAGCTGCTCTTGCTCAGCCTTGGAATTACCCGGCAATGCCTTGAGCGAGACCTGGCTGAACCCCGAAGTCTTCAAGCGTTTGCTGGCTTGCAAGCGTTCCAGCGCCAGGTTGCGATCCAGCGGCTTGTCCATATAGAAGATGTCTGCGGTGGGCAGCTTCAGGGTCGGTGTCAGTTCGGCCAGCTCTGGTTTGGCTTTCGCCGGCATCTGAGCGGCGACCATCACAAACTTCTCCACTTGCGAGGGCTGCTTCTCGCTCAGGTAGCGCGCGGCCCAGTAAGCGCCGGTGCCATGCCCCAGCACGACAATGCGGCGAGCGCTTTGCTGTTCGGCGTAGGCAATCGCGGCGTCGATGCGTGCAAAGATTCGTTCGGCGTCGGCTTTGGCCTGTTCCTCGGTGGTTTCGGCGATCGCCTTGTCCGCCACCTCCGCTTCACCGCCCGCCGCTTGTTCGATGGGCGCGGCAGTGGTCGAGTCTTTGCTGCCGGTGTCAGCGGCTTTTGGTGCGGGGGCGACTTCTACGATACGCGGCGCAATGGCATCGCTTTGCAGGTCCGGCAAGGTGATACTCAGGCTGCTCCATTCGGCGTCCGGCAATTTACGTCGCAATGGACCTATTGCTTGCGGCCAGTCAACGGTTTCGCCAGCGCCCGGGATGATAATCACCGCGCCTTTGGGTTCGGCGGTATTGGCCGGTTTCCACAAGGCCAGAAACGTGTCGCTGCCCGCTTGCAGTTGTTGCTGTTCCTGAGCCGGGATCTGTCGTTCGAGTGCAGACGCTTCTTCCTGACTACGCTCAAGCAGCGGCTGGCGCTCGACCGGTTTTCCTTCGGCGGGTGTTTCCGTTGCGGCAGGTACCGGGGCGGCGGCCTCGACAGAAAAGGCGCAAGGCAGGATCAGCGACAGGCACAATGCTGGCAGTGCCAGGCGGTAGACAGGGGGCATCGGATATTCCAGGCCAGAAGTTATTCCGGCAGCCTAATGGGTTGGTCAGTATTTGTCAGTGTGTGAGATTTCGATGATGCGTTTTCGCTGCCTGTGGGTTATCGGCTGTTTGTGGTTTCCCTTGATGGGCTGGGCGGCTCCCGCGCCACCGGTGCACGTCGCGCAATTGTCCGTGGGCCAGCAGCAATGGCTGGCGCAACATGGCGAATTGCGCGTGGGGCTGGTGTTGCAAGTGCCCTACGCCCAATACGATCGCCGCTTGCAGCGTTTGTCCGGGGTCAATGTCGAGCTGATGAAGTGGCTGGCCAAGGCGCTCAAAGTCGAGCTGAGCTGGCGCAACTTTCCCGACCTGACGCAGCTGGAAGATGCCGCGCGCGAGGGTGAAATCGACATCGCTCCGGGGCTGACCCAAACCCCCGGTGGTCTGCGGCTCTGGCAGTTTTCCGACCCGTATATGCGGGTGCCGCAACTGGTGGTCAGCGACCAGAAAAGCACCGGCGTGGTCGAACTGGAAAAACTCGACAGCCAGACCCGCGTCGCCGTGCGCATGCCCGGCGCCACCGCCGATTACCTGCGCAGCAATTACCCGCACCTGAACCTTCAAGGCGTACCGATCGAACGCCAGGCACTGCAACTGTTACTGAGTCAGCAGGCTAGTTACGCCGTGGTCGACGAAGCGCAGCTGGGGCGTTTGTCCGCCGAGCCGGAATTCTCCGGGCTGGTGGTGGTCGGCGATATCGGCCTGCCGCAACTGTTGCGAGTGGCCACACGCCGGGATTGGCCGGAACTGGCCGGCATCGTCGAAAGCGCCTTGCGGGCGATCCCGGCCAAGGACCTGGAGACGTTGCACAACCAATGGCTGCAACCCAAATACCCGCGCCTGACCGAGTCCCCTGGGTTCTGGCAAAACCTCTGTCTGCTGTTGGCAGTGCTGATGCTGAGCAGCATGGCCATTGTGTTCTGGCAGCGTCGGCAGCAGCACAGTCTTGAGCATCGTTTGCGGGCCGCGCGCGAAGACATTGCCCTGCGTGCCGCCAGCGAAGAAGCCTTGCGCCTCACCCAGTTTTCCATCGACCAGAGCACCGTCGGCATCCTTTGGGTCAACTGGGACAGCCATGTGCGCTACGCCAATCGCGCGGCCGAAACCATGCTGGGTTATCCGGCGGGCGGGATCATTGATCGGCCGCTGATCGACTTCGAGCCCGGCTTGCACATGGACCGCTGGCTGAACCTGTGGAAACGCGCCCGGGCCAGCGAGGAAGGCCCGCAAAGTTTCGAAACCAATTGCGTACGGGCGGATGGCAGCAACCTGCCGGTGGATGTTTCGCTGAGCTTTTTGCGATTTCGCGACAGCGAATACCTAGTGGTTTACCTCAACGACGTCACCGAGCGCCGTCGTGCATTGGCTGCGTTGCAAGAAAGCGAGGCGCGTCTGCAAGGGATCGCCGCCAACGTTCCAGGACTGGTCTTTCGTCTGGAACGGGCGCCGGTGACGGGGCAGATCGATTTTGCCTACATCAGTGAAGGCAGCGAGAGCCTGGTGGGTTACTCACCGGCCACCCTGGCCCATCGCGATAAAGGCCTGCGCAGCCTGGTACACCCGGACGACAAGGCCAGTTATCACCAAACCCAGGACCATGCGCTGGATACCGACAGTGACTGGTCGTGGCAGGGACGGATTCTCACCCGATCCGGCGAACAACGCTGGGCCGAGATCAAGGCGATCACCCGTCGACTCGAAGACGGCGCCTATGTCTGGGACGGGATCGTCTGGGACATCAGCGAGAGCAAGCGCATCGAACTGGAACTGGCCAGCTCTCGCGAGCAGTTGCGTGAGTTGTCCGCGCACCTGGAGAGCGTGCGGGAAGAGGAAAAGGCCCGCATCGCCCGGGAAGTTCACGACGAACTGGGTCAGATGCTCACCGTGCTGAAGCTGGAAACCTCCATGTGCGAATTGGCCTACGCCCAGCTCGACCCCGGTCTGAACGAGCGCTTGAACAGCATGAAGCGCTTGATCGCTCAGCTGTTCCAACTGGTTCGCGATGTAGCCACGGCACTGCGGCCGCCGATTCTCGACGCCGGGATCGCCTCGGCCATCGAGTGGCAGGCCCGCCGATTCGAGGCGCGCACGCAGATTCCGTGTCTGGTGCAGGTGCCGGAGAACCTGCCGGTACTCAGTGATGCCAAGGCGATTGGCCTGTTCCGGATCCTTCAGGAAGCGTTGACCAATGTCATGCGCCATGCCCAGGCGCATACTGTTGAACTGACATTGGCGCTGGAAGGCGACGAGTTGTGTCTGACCGTCAGCGATGATGGCGTAGGATTTATCCCTGCCACCGGTAGGCCAACATCCTTCGGGGTGGTCGGCATGCGCGAGCGAGTGTTGATCATGGGCGGACAGTTGTCGCTTGAGAGTGAACCGGGTGAAGGCACGACCCTGAGCGTGCGAGTGCCGTTGGATCAGGCCTGATGGATTTGTGTTGTTAGACTTGACGCCTTCGCGAGCAGGCTCGCTCCCACAGGAGTTCTTCTTGATGTCACAGAGAGTGTGCACACCAATGATCCAATGTGGGAGCGGGCTTGCTCGCGAATGATCTTGGCTCTGAAATAAGAAGAATGGAGAAGTCTGTGATCCGTGTACTGGTAGCCGAAGACCACACCATCGTCCGCGAAGGCATCAAGCAATTGATCGGCCTGGCCAAGGATTTGCTGGTGGTAGGGGAGGCGAGCAATGGCGAGCAGTTGCTCGAGACCTTGCGTCATGTTCCCTGCGAAGTGGTCTTGCTGGACATCTCCATGCCCGGGGTTAACGGGCTGGAGGCAATTCCGCGGATTCGCGCGCTGAACAATCCGCCGGCGATTCTGGTGTTGTCGATGCACGACGAAGCGCAAATGGCCGCCCGTGCGTTGAAGGTCGGCGCCGCGGGTTATGCGACCAAGGATAGTGATCCGGCGCTGCTGCTGACGGCGATCCGCAAGGTCGCGGCGGGCGGGCGCTACATCGACCCGGACCTGGCCGACCGCATGGTCTTCGAAGTCGGCCTGACCGACTCGCGGCCACTGCACTCGTTGCTGTCCGAGCGCGAGTTCTCGGTGTTCGAACGCCTGGCCCAGGGCGCCAACGTCAACGACATCGCCCAGCAACTGGCCTTGAGCAGCAAAACCATCAGCACCCACAAGGCGCGGCTGATGCAGAAACTCAACATCACTTCCCTGGCGGAACTGGTGAAGTACGCGATGGAGCACAAACTGCTCTAAGAACACCGCAGTCCCCTGTGGGAGCGAGCTTGCTCGCGATGACGGCAGCACATTCAACATTTCTGTGACTGACCCGCCGCTATCGCGAGCAAGCTCGCTCCCACAGGGGGGCTTCATTGGGAGTCTCGGCGGGGGGCATATCCAATAACGACATACCTTTAAATCCGCTTTTGCCCGTTCTTGCGGCTTGCAGCTTCAAGATGGCTGCTGCCCCTATCCATCCCCGCCATCCTTGTAGGGCAATCCCTACCCCCAACCTTCCATCCTGCTGAGGACATTCTCTCCTGCGCCCCGATTTGCGTGGTCAGCAGCGTCCACTAGGCTTAGTCCACAGCAGTCATCAACAACAAAGGTGTGGGTATGAGCCAGGTCGATTCAAGCGCAGGGGCCAGCGATATTCTGGTCAGCTTTCGTGGAGTACAAAAAAGCTACGACGGCGAGAACCTGATCGTCAAAGACCTCAACCTGGAGATTCGCAAAGGCGAATTCCTCACCTTGCTCGGGCCGTCCGGCTCCGGCAAAACCACCAGCCTGATGATGCTCGCCGGTTTCGAAACACCGACCGCAGGCGAAATCCAGCTGGCCGGGCGTTCCATCAACAACGTGCCGCCGCACAAGCGCGACATCGGCATGGTGTTCCAGAACTACGCGTTGTTCCCGCACATGACGGTTGCCGAGAACCTGGCATTCCCGCTGACCGTGCGCGGCCTGAGCAAGAGCGATGTTAGCGACAAGGTCAAAAAAGTCTTGAGCATGGTGCAGCTCGACACCTTCGCCCAGCGTTATCCGGGGCAACTGTCCGGCGGTCAGCAGCAGCGTGTGGCCCTGGCCCGGGCGTTGGTGTTCGAACCGCAACTGGTGCTGATGGACGAACCCCTCGGCGCACTCGACAAACAACTGCGCGAACACATGCAGATGGAGATCAAGCACCTGCACCAGCGCCTCGGCGTGACCGTGGTCTACGTGACCCACGATCAGGGCGAAGCCTTGACCATGTCCGACCGCGTGGCCGTGTTCCACCAGGGCGAGATCCAGCAGATTGCGCCGCCGCGCACTCTGTACGAAGAGCCGAAAAACACCTTTGTCGCCAACTTCATCGGCGAGAACAACCGCCTCAATGGCCGCTTGCACAGCCACACCGGCGACCGTTGCGTGGTTGAGTTGGGGCGCGGTGAAAAGGTTGAGGCCCTGGCGGTCAACGTCGGCAAGACCGGCGAACCGGTCACGCTGTCGATACGTCCCGAGCGCATTAGCCTCAACGGCGCAAGCAATCAATGCGTCAACCGCTTCTCGGGGAGGGTGGAGGAATTCATCTATCTGGGCGACCACGTCCGGGTTCGCCTGGAAGTCTGCGGCAAGACTGATTTTTTTGTGAAACAACCGATTGCCGAGCTCGATCCCGCGCTGGCCGTCGGCGACGTGGTACCGCTTGGCTGGCAGGTCGAACACGTTCGCGCGCTCGACCCACTTCTAGAGGCGCATTGATCGCCCCCCCTGCTTCAACAACACAACCCTGCACGTGGAGAGAACAATAAATGTTGAGATCCCTGAAATTCACCGCTTTGGTCATGGGCATGATCGGTGCGGCACACGCAATGGCGGCGGGCCCGGACCTGACCGTGGTGTCCTTTGGCGGAGCGAACAAGGCCGCGCAGGTCAAAGCCTTCTACGCACCGTGGGAAGCGGCAGGTAACGGCAAGATCGTGGCGGGCGAGTACAACGGCGAAATGGCCAAGGTCAAAGCCATGGTCGACACCAAGAGCGTGTCTTGGGACCTGGTAGAAGTTGAATCGCCAGAACTGTCCCGTGGTTGCGACGAAGACATGTTCGAGCAGCTTGATCCGAAGTTGTTCGGCAAGTCCGAAGACTACGTCAAAGGCGCCATCCAGCCATGCGGCGTGGGCTTCTTCGTGTGGTCGACCGTGCTGGCCTACAACGCCGACAAACTGGCTTCCGCACCGACCAGCTGGGTGGATTTCTGGGACACCAAGAAATTCCCGGGCAAACGTGGCCTGCGCAAAGGCGCCAAGTACACCCTGGAATTCGCTCTGATGGCCGACGGCGTTGCGCCGAAAGACGTCTACAAAGTACTGGCCGGCAAGGATGGTCAGGACCGCGCGTTCAAGAAGCTCGATGAGCTCAAGCCAAGCATTCAGTGGTGGGAAGCCGGCGCACAGCCGCCGCAATACCTCGCCTCCGGCGACGTGGTCATGAGCTCGGCCTACAACGGCCGGATCGCTGCCGTGCAGAAAGAAAGCAACCTGAAAGTCGTGTGGAATGGCGGTATCTACGACTTCGACGCATGGGCCATTCCAAAAGGTCTGGACAAGGCGCGGGCTGAAGCGGCGAAGAAATTCATCGCGTACTCGGTGATGCCGCAGCAGCAGAAGACCTACTCGGAAAACATCGCTTACGGCCCGGCCAATACCCAAGCCGTGCCGTTGCTGGCCAAGGATGTCCTGAAAGACATGCCGACCACCCCGGAAAACATCGCCAATCAGGTGCAGATCGACGTCAGCTTCTGGGCTGACAACGGTGAGCAACTGGAACAGCGCTTCAATTCCTGGGCTGCGAAGTAAGCAATACCCTGTGGTTTGAACACCGCAATCCTTGTGGGAGCGAGCTTGCTCGCGATAGCAGTGGGTCAGTCAACATTGATGTTGAATGTAATGCCCCCATCGCGAGCAAGCTCGCTCCCACAGGTTGTTTGTATGCCTCTGCAACGATCAAAGATTTCCGGAGTACGCCATGGCCACCGCCATTCCCCTGAACGCGGGCACCGACCCCACCTTGAAGCAGCGGCTCAAGCACGCCGAGCGGGTCAACCGCTGGAAAGCACAAGCCTTGATCGCGCCGTTGGTGCTGTTTCTGTTGCTGGTGTTCCTGGTGCCCATCGTGGCGCTGCTCTACAAAAGCGTTGGTAACCCGGAAGTGGTCGGCGGCATGCCGCGCACCGTGGCAGCTATCGCCAGTTGGGATGGCCGAGGCCTGCCCGCTGAACCGGTTTACAAGGCGACCACCGAAGACCTCGCTGAAGCCCGCAAGAATCAGACCTTGGGCGACCTGTCCAAGCGCTTGAACATGGAGTTGGCCGGCTACCGCAGCCTGCTGACCAAAACTGCACGTGCCTTGCCGTTCGCCACCGAACCGGCCTCCTATAAAGAAGCGCTGGAAGGTCTCGACGAGCGCTGGGGCGACCCGGCCTACTGGCAAGCCGTGCGCCGCAACACCAGCAGTATCACGCCTTATTACTTGCTGGCGGCGGTCGATCACCGTATCGACGACCTCGGCGAAATCGCCCCGGCCACGCCTGATCAAGCGATCTACCTCGACATCTTCGCCCGGACGTTCTGGATGGGGCTGATCATCACCGTGATCTGCCTGCTGCTGGCTTATCCGTTGGCCTACCTGTTGGCGAACCTGCCGTCACGGCAAAGCAACTTGCTGATGATCCTGGTGCTGCTGCCGTTCTGGACTTCGATTCTGGTGCGGGTCGCCGCGTGGATCGTGTTGCTGCAATCGGGTGGGTTGATCAATAGCGGCCTGATGGCGATGGGCATCATCGATAAACCGCTGGAGCTGGTGTTCAACCGCACCGGGGTTTACATCTCCATGGTGCACATCCTGCTGCCGTTCATGATTCTGCCGATCTACAGCGTGATGAAAGGCATTTCGCCGACCTACATGCGTGCCGCGATTTCCCTCGGCTGCCACCCGTTCGCCAGTTTCTGGCGGGTGTATTTCCCGCAGACCTATGCCGGTGTCGGCGCCGGTTGCCTGTTGGTGTTCATCCTCGCCATCGGCTACTACATCACCCCGGCGTTGCTGGGCAGCCCGAACGATCAGATGGTCAGTTACTTCGTCGCCTTCTACACCAACACCAGCATCAACTGGGGCATGGCGACCGCACTCGGTGGGCTGCTGCTGTTGGCGACCGTGGTGCTTTATCTGATTTACAGCTGGCTGGTGGGCGCCAGTCGCCTGCGCCTGAGCTAAAGGGAGAACGAAATGCTGAGTCCTTATATGTCGCCCATTGAGCGGGTGTGGTTCTACAGCTTGCGCATTCTCTGCGGGCTGGTCCTGTTGTTCCTGATCCTGCCAGTGCTGGTGATCATCCCGCTGTCGTTCAACTCAGGGAGTTTTCTGGTGTACCCGTTGCAAGGCTTTTCGCTGCACTGGTACCAGGACTTCTTCGCGTCGGCCGAGTGGATGCGTTCGCTGAAGAACAGCATCATCGTTGCTCCGGCGGCGACGGTGCTGGCGATGATCTTCGGTACGCTGGCGGCCATCGGCCTGACGCGGGGCGACTTCCCCGGCAAGCCGCTGGTGATGGCGCTGGTGATTTCGCCGATGGTGGTTCCGGTGGTGATCATCGGTGTGGCGAGCTATCTGTTCTTCGCGCCACTGGGTCTGGGTAACAGCTTCTTCTCGCTGATTGTGGTGCATGCGGTGTTGGGCGTGCCGTTTGTGATCATTACCGTGTCGGCGACCTTGCAGGGGTTCAATCAAAACCTGGTGCGTGCTGCTGCAAGCCTGGGGGCTTCGCCGCTGACGGCGTTCCGTCGAGTGACACTGCCGCTGATTGCGCCCGGCGTGATCTCCGGTGCACTGTTTGCTTTCGCGACTTCGTTCGATGAAGTGGTGGTGACGCTGTTCCTCGCCGGTCCCGAACAAGCGACATTGCCACGGCAGATGTTCAGCGGTATCCGCGAAAACCTCAGCCCGACGATTGCTGCCGCCGCGACGCTGCTTATCGCGTTTTCGGTGATCCTGCTGCTGACGCTGGAATGGCTGCGTGGGCGTAGCGAAAAACTGCGTACCGCCCAGGTTTAGTGGCGAACTGGAGAGCCACCCCTCACCCCAACCCTCTCCCCAGTGGGGAGAGGGGGAAAGGGGGCTGATCTCCAGCGTTTTCAGAACCTGAGTTCGGCCCGATATTTCAGGTCGATGTAACTTGAAAGTACACCTCGGTCAGTCCCCTCTACCCTCTGGGGAGAGGGTTAGGGTGAGGGGTCGATCCAACTGACCGCAAACCAACCGATCATTCACCCCCCAAATAGCAGACAATCCCAAATCCCCAGCTACTCTTGTGCCCAGCTCCCCTATCTATAAGAGGCTGCGCACATGAGTCTTTCCTCTTTCAAAATCGCTCACAAACTGATCACCGGCGCCGGTGCCATCGAGCAACTGGCGGCTGAACTGACACGCCTGGACATCGACAACCCGCTGATCGTCACCGATGCCGCACTGGTCAAGTCCGGCACGGTCGAGCTGGCGCTGGCGCAGTTGGGCGACCGAGCCTACGAAATTTTCGACCGTGTGTTGCCAGACCCGGAAATCGCCATCGTCGAAGACTGCATGCGGGCCTACCGCGAGGGCGGGCACGACGGACTGATCGGCCTGGGCGGCGGCAGTGCCATCGACATCGCTAAAAGTGTCGCGGCCTACGCCGGTTATCACGGGGCACTGGAGGATCTGTTCGGCATCGATCAGGTGCCGCGCAAAGGCCCGCCGCTGATCGCCATTCCGACCACCGCCGGCACCGGCTCGGAAGTCACTAACGTGGCGATCCTCTCCGACAAGGTCGCGCAGCTGAAGAAAGGCATCGTCAGCGACTATCTATTACCGGACGTTGCGCTGGTCAGCCCGCAAATGACCCTGACCTGTCCGCGCAGCGTTACCGCCGCCAGTGGCGTCGATGCGCTGGTGCACGCCATCGAGTCCTATCTGTCGCTCAACGCCTCACCGATTACCGACGCGCTGGCCATCGGCGCCATCAAGCTCATCGCCAAGGCGCTGCCGAAGGCTTACGCCAATCCGTCCAATCTCCAGGCCCGCGAAGACATGGCTACCGCCAGCCTGATGGCCGGTATGGCGTTCGGTAATGCCGGGGTCGGCGCGGTGCACGCGCTGGCGTATCCGCTGGGCGGTCGTTTCAACATTGCCCATGGCGTCAGTAATGCCTTGCTGCTGCCGTACGTCATGACCTGGAACAAAATGGCCTGCGTGGAGCGCATGCAAGATATCGCCGAGGCCATGGGGGTGAAGACCGCTCATCTGAGCGCCAACGCCGCGGCGGACAAGGCCGTAGAGGCGATGACCGAGTTGTGCGCTGCGGTGGAAATCCCGCCGGGCCTGCGCAGCTTCGGCGTTCCCGAAGACGCCATCCCGGCCATGGCCGTGGAAGCGGCGGGAATTGAGCGCCTGATGCGCAACAATCCGCGCAAATTGAGCGCCGTCGATATCGAGAAGATCTACCGGGCGGCCTACTGATCATCACGGCCACGGTGCGCGGGTCAAAGCATGAGGTATACAATGCGCGCCATCGTGATTTTGCTCAAAAAAGGTGCGTCATGCAGCCCTTCGTAATTGCTCCGTCGATTCTCTCCGCCGACTTCGCCCGCCTGGGTGAAGAAGTGGACAACGTCCTGGCCGCTGGCGCCGACTTCGTGCACTTCGACGTCATGGACAACCACTATGTGCCGAACCTGACCATCGGCCCGATGGTGTGTGCCGCGCTGCGCAAGTACGGCGTGACTGCGCCGATCGACGCGCACCTGATGGTCAGCCCGGTGGACCGCATCGTCGGTGACTTCATCGAAGCCGGCGCGACCTACATCACTTTTCACCCGGAAGCCACGCAGCACGTCGACCGCTCCCTGCAACTGATCCGCGAAGGTGGCTGCAAGTCCGGCCTGGTGTTCAACCCGGCGACCCCGCTGGACGTGCTCAAGTACGTGATGGACAAGGTCGACATGATCCTGCTGATGAGCGTCAACCCGGGCTTCGGCGGGCAGAAGTTCATCCCCGGCACCCTCGACAAGCTACGGGAAGCGCGGGCGCTGATCGATGCCTCCGGCCGTGACATCCGCCTGGAAATCGACGGCGGCGTGAACGTGAACAACATTCGTGAAATCGCCGCTGCTGGCGCCGACACCTTCGTCGCCGGCTCGGCGATCTTCAATGCACCGAACTACCAAGAGGTGATTGAAAAGATGCGTTCCGAACTGGCGCTGTCCCGTCCATGAGTGGCTTTGAGCAGCTGTTCCCGGGGTCTCTGCCGCGGCTGGTGATGTTCGATCTGGATGGCACGCTGGTCGATTCGGTCCCCGACCTCGCAGCGGCTGTGGATAACATGCTGCTCAAACTCGGGCGTCAACCTGCCGGCATCGAATCGGTGCGTAATTGGGTGGGCAACGGCGTGCACACGCTGGTACGCCGGGCCTTGGCCAACCACATCGACGCCGAGGGTGTCGATGAGGTCGAGGCCGAGTATGCCCTGGAGCTGTTCAACGGTTTTTACGAGGACGGTCACGAGCTGACGGTGGTTTACCCCGGCGTGCGCGACACCCTGAAATGGCTGCACAAGCAGGGTGTCGAGATGGCGCTGATCACCAACAAGCCGGAGCGCTTCGTCGCGCCGCTGCTGGATCAGATGAAAATCGGTCGTTACTTCCGCTTGATCATCGGCGGCGACACCCTGCCACAGAAAAAGCCGGACCCGGCAGCGCTGTTTTTCGTGATGAAAATGACCAACATCCCGGCGTCGCAATCCTTGTTCGTCGGCGATTCGCGCAGCGATGTGCTGGCGGCAAAAGCGGCGGGGGTCAAATGTGTGGCGCTCAGTTATGGCTATAACCATGGCCGGCCGATTGCCGAAGAGTCGCCGGCACTGGTAATCGACGATCTGCGCAAGTTAATTCCCGGTTGCCTGGATCCGGCCGCTGAGATAACGTTGCCCGACGCTGTTCAACCCCCTTCTGGAAACGCCATCGTGGTGGTCACTCGCAAACTCTGGATGAAAGTCATCAAGGCCCTGGCCCGCTGGCGTTGGCGCGCCTGACTTGTTCCTGGCCGGCATACCGGCGCGTTTGCATACCTGACTGTTAGACCCTCAAGCCACGAGGCTACCCCATGATCCGCGAAGAATTCCTGCGTTTGGCCGCTGCCGGCTATAACCGCATCCCGCTTGCCTGCGAAACCCTGGCCGACTTCGACACGCCACTGTCGATCTACTTGAAGCTGGCCGACGAGCCCAACTCCTACCTGCTGGAATCGGTGCAGGGCGGGGAGAAATGGGGGCGTTACTCGATCATCGGCCTGCCGTGCCGCACTGTGCTGCGGGTTCACGATCATCACATCAGCGTGACCCACGACGGCATCGAGATCGAAAGCCACGACGCCGAAGATCCACTGGCCTTCGTCGAAGCATTCAAAGCTCGCTACAACGTGCCGACCATTCCTGGCCTGCCGCGCTTCAATGGCGGCCTGGTGGGTTACTTCGGTTACGACTGCGTGCGTTATGTGGAGAAGCGTCTGGGCAAGTGCCCGAACCCGGATCCGTTGGGCGTGCCGGACATTCTGCTGATGGTGTCCGACGCGGTGGTCGTGTTCGACAACCTCGCCGGCAAAATGCACGCGATTGTCCTGGCCGATCCCTCGCAGGACGATGCTTTCGAGCAAGGTCAGGCGCGTCTGGAAGAGTTGCTGGAAAAACTCCGTCAGCCGATCACGCCGCGCCGTGGCCTGGATTTCAGCAAACAACAGTCTGCTGACCCGGTATTCCGTTCGAGCTTCACCCAGGACGATTACGAAAAAGCCGTCGACACCATCAAGGAATACATCCTGGCTGGTGACTGCATGCAGGTCGTGCCGTCCCAGCGCATGTCGATCGACTTCAAGGCCGCGCCGATCGATCTGTACCGGGCGCTGCGTTGCTTTAACCCGACGCCATATATGTACTTCTTCAACTTCGGCGACTTCCACGTCGTCGGCAGTTCGCCGGAAGTGCTGGTGCGGGTCGAAGACAACCTGATCACCGTGCGCCCGATCGCCGGCACTCGCCCACGCGGGGCCAACGAAGAGGCCGACCTGGCACTGGAAAAAGACCTGCTGTCCGACGACAAGGAAATCGCCGAGCACTTGATGCTGATCGACCTGGGCCGTAACGACACCGGTCGGGTCTCGGAAATCGGTTCGGTGAAACTCACTGAAAAGATGGTGATCGAGCGTTATTCCAACGTGATGCACATCGTTTCCAACGTCACCGGTCAATTGAAGGCCGGGCTGACGGCGATGGACGCACTGCGGGCGATTCTGCCGGCGGGCACCTTGTCTGGCGCACCGAAGATTCGCGCGATGGAAATCATCGACGAACTGGAACCGGTCAAGCGTGGTGTCTACGGCGGCGCCGTCGGCTACTTCGCCTGGAACGGCAACATGGACACCGCGATCGCGATCCGCACCGCGGTGATCAAGAACGGCGAACTGCACGTGCAGGCCGGTGGCGGCATCGTTGCCGACTCGGTGCCGGCGCTGGAATGGGAAGAAACCCTGAACAAGCGCCGCGCGATGTTCCGTGCGGTGGCCCTGGCTGAACAAACCCCGGAAAGCTGACCGCAGAACGTTACCCGTATGACATGTCGCTTTGACGGACAAAGCGCTGGACGCTGCGGGTCAATCATTCGAAGGCAGTATTTAAAGTCAGTGAATTCAAGAGGTTCTTAAGCCATGTTGCTGATGATCGATAACTACGACTCTTTTACTTACAACGTTGTGCAATACCTCGGTGAGCTCGGCTCCCAGGTCAAAGTCGTGCGCAACGATGAGCTCACCATTGCCGAAATCGAAGCCCTCAACCCTGAGCGGATCGTCGTTTCCCCCGGCCCTTGCACGCCGAACGAAGCCGGCGTGTCGATTGATGTGATCAAACATTTTGGCGGTAAATTACCGATTCTGGGCGTCTGCCTGGGACATCAGTCTATCGGCCAGGCCTTTGGCGGCGATGTGGTGCGCGCCCGTCAGGTCATGCACGGCAAAACCAGCCCGGTGTTCCACGAGGACAAAGGCGTATTTGAAGGCCTGAACCATCCGCTGACAGTCACCCGCTATCATTCACTGATCGTCAAACGCGAAACCCTGCCCGATTGCCTGGAGCTGACCGCCTGGACCCAGCTTGAAGACGGCTCGGTCGACGAGATAATGGGCCTGCGCCACAAGACACTGAACATCGAGGGCGTCCAGTTTCACCCTGAGTCGATCCTCACCGAACAGGGCCACGAGCTGTTCGCTAATTTCCTCAAACAAACCGGCGGCACGCGCTAAGGACTTTTCATGAATATCAAGACAGCCCTGAGCCGTATCGTCGATCAGCTCGACCTCAGCACCGATGAGATGCGCGATGTCATGCGCGAAATAATGACCGGTCAATGCACGGATGCGCAGATCGGCGCGTTCATGATGGCCATGCGCATGAAGAGCGAAAGCATCGACGAGATCGTCGGCGCCGTGTCGGTCATGCGCGAGCTGGCGGACAAGGTCGAACTCAAGACCCTCGACGGCGTCGTCGATGTGGTGGGTACCGGTGGCGATGGCGCAAACATTTTTAACGTCTCGACCGCTTCCTCATTCGTAGTCGCAGCGGCCGGGTGCACGGTGGCCAAGCACGGTAACCGTGCGGTCTCGGGCAAAAGCGGCAGCGCCGATTTGCTGGAGGCGGCGGGTATCTACTTGAACCTGACACCGGTTCAGGTCGCACGCTGCATCGACAACGTCGGCATCGGTTTCATGTTCGCCCAGACCCATCACAGCGCCATGAAGCACGCCGCCGGCCCGCGCCGGGAGTTGGGCTTGCGCACGCTGTTCAACATGCTCGGCCCGCTTACGAATCCGGCCGGCGTGAAGCATCAGGTGGTGGGCGTGTTCAGTCAGGCGTTGTGCCGGCCGCTGGCCGAAGTCTTGCAGCGTATGGGCAGCAAGCACGTGCTGGTGGTGCATTCGAAGGATGGTCTGGACGAGTTCAGTCTGGCGGCACCGACCTTCGTGGCGGAATTGAAGGATGACCAGGTCACCGAGTACTGGGTCGAGCCAGAAGACCTGGGCATGAAGAGCCAGAGCCTGCACGGTCTGGCAGTGGATAGCCCGGCGGCCTCGCTGGAGCTGATTCGCGACGCCCTGGGCAAGCGCAAGACCGAGAACGGTCAGAAAGCCGCGGAAATGATTATGCTCAATGCCGGTGCCGCGCTGTACGCCGCCGACCATGCCAGCAGTTTGAAAGAAGGCGTTGCCCTGGCGCACGATGCGCTGCACACAGGCCTCGCTCGGGAAAAACTGGAGGAGTTGGGTGCATTTACCGCGGTATTCAAAGTGGAGAATGAGGGATGAGTGTACCGACGGTTCTGGAAAACATTCTGGCCCGCAAAGTCCAGGAAGTCGCCGAGCGTAGCGCTCGCGTAAGCCTGGCGGAGCTGGAAAGTCTGGCCAAGGCGGCCGATGCACCCCGTGGTTTTGCCAAGGCATTGTTGGCTCAGGCCAAGCTCAAGCAGCCAGCGGTCATTGCAGAAATCAAGAAAGCTTCACCGAGCAAAGGCGTTATCCGCGAGAACTTCGTTCCTGCCGACATTGCCAAGAGTTACGAGAAGGGCGGCGCGACCTGTCTGTCGGTGCTTACCGATATCGATTACTTCAAGGGCGCCGATGCGTATCTGCAACAGGCGCGGGCGGCGTGCAAACTGCCGGTGATCCGCAAGGACTTCATGATCGATCCGTACCAGATCATTGAAGCCCGAGCGTTGGGCGCCGACTGCGTACTATTGATCGTCTCCGCACTGGATGATGTGAAAATGGCCGAGTTGGCTGCCGTCGCCAAAAGCGTCGGCCTCGATGTGCTGGTGGAAGTTCACGATGGCGACGAGCTGGAGCGGGCCTTGAAAACCCTCGACACTCCGTTGGTCGGCGTGAACAACCGCAACCTGCACACCTTCGAAGTCAATCTGGAAACCACCCTCGATCTGTTGCCGCGTATCCCGCGTGATCGCTTGGTGATCACCGAAAGTGGCATTCTCAACCGGGCCGATGTCGAGCTGATGGAAATCAGCGATGTGTACGCGTTCCTGGTGGGCGAAGCGTTCATGCGCGCCGAAAGCCCGGGCACCGAACTGCAGCGTCTGTTCTTTCCTGAGCGTGGTATCGCGGTGAGCGGTTCTACACTCGACTGAAAAAGCATCGCGAGCAAGCTCGCTCCCACAGTGATTGTTGGTGGACACAAAATTTGTGAGCACCCAGATCAAATGTGGGAGCGAGCCTGCTCGCGATGGCGGCATAAGTAGCACCTCAGACTTCCTGTCCAACGGAATACTTTATGACCTCAATCGTCTCTTTGACTGTCGAAGCCGGCCTGCAAGCCGAACAGGATCTCTTGGCGTCGGTCTGTGCCGGTGATGCTGAATTCGGTCTGCTGTTCTGGCAACCCAATGACCGCGCTCTGGTCATGCCGCGACGGTTGAATCGTCTGCCTGGGTTCGAGGCCGCGTGCGAGGTGTCGGCTGCGGCAGGTTGGCCGGTGTTGTTGCGTGAGACCGGCGGTGAGCCGGTGCCGCAATCGGCTTCAACGATCAACATCGCACTGGTCTACGCGCCACCGCGTAGCGAGGGTGACCAGAACCGCATCGAAACCGGTTATCGCCGACTTTGCGATCCGATTTGTCAGTTGCTCGATGAGCTGGGCGGCGTTTCGTCTTTGGGTGAAATAGAGGGGGCGTTCTGCGATGGGCGTTTCAACGTCAACCTTGATGGGCGCAAGATGGTCGGCACGGCTCAACGCTGGCGCCAGAGCAAGGGCGGTACGCGTCCGGTAGGGTTGGTGCACGGTGCTTTGTTGCTCGATAACGAGCGTGAGTCGATGGTTGCGGCGGTTAACCGTTTCAATGAAGCCTGTGGCCTGGAGCAGCGAGTTCGCGCCGAGAGCCACATTGCTCTTCATGAGAAATATGCAGCCCCTGATGCGTTGGGGCGACTCGACACGTTGTACCGCCAGTTGCTGGCAGACATGTTCAGGGTTTAGCGCGTACCGAAGACCACCATGGTCTTGCCTTTGACGTCCACCAGGTTGCGTTCTTCCAGGTCCTTGAGTACGCGACCGACCATCTCACGTGAACAACCGACAATCCGCCCGATTTCCTGACGGGTCACTTTGATCTGCATGCCATCGGGATGGGTCATTGCATCTGGCTGTTTGCACAGTTCCAAGAGGCAGCGTGCGACGCGGCCGGTAACGTCGAAGAAGGCAAGGTCACCCACTTTGCGAGTGGTGTTGCGCAGGCGCTGTGCGATTTGTCCGCTGAGCACGTAAAGAATGTCTGGATCCTGTTGGGACAACTCGCGGAATTTCGCGTAGCTGATCTCGGCGACTTCGCATTCGATCTTGGCGCGCACCCAAGCGCTGCGTTCCTGTTCCAGGCCGGCCTGTTCGAAAAGGCCCAACTCGCCAAAAAAGTCTCCGGAGTTCAGGTAGGCGATGATCATTTCGCGACCGTCGTCATCCTCGATCAGGATGGTGACCGAACCCTTGATGATGAAGAACAGCGTGTCCGAACGGTCGCCGGCACAAATGATGTTGCTTTTGGCCGCATAACGACGGCGCTGGCAGTGCATCAACAGCTTGTCGAGGTTCTTGATTTTGGGTGTTGGGGCAGTAGCAACCATGGTTGTATCCCGAAAAGACTTCACGGTGTGTTTGGTTTTCTTATGAGCCGCTGAGGTTGCTACAAAGCTGGCCATGCGCCAGTGAATTGGCGCCAGCTTAACAGACACTTCCTGCAATATTCGAGAATTTACCTACAGCGCAGTGGCTTGCGTCGTAGGAAGGCGAGACGCCGTCAATCAAGGCCCCTGTGCTAAGCTGGCGACCCTTTTTTATACAGTGGAGTCTTGGCGATGAAGGCACGCATCCAATGGGCTGGTGAAGCCATGTTCCTCGGCGAATCCGGCAGCGGTCATGTCGTGGTCATGGACGGTCCGCCCGATGCCGGCGGTCGCAACCTGGGTGTCCGGCCGATGGAAATGCTCCTGCTGGGTGTTGGCGGTTGCAGCAATTTCGACGTGGTCAGCATCCTCAAGAAGTCCCGTCAGGCCGTTGAAAGCAGCGAAGCCTTCCTCGAAGCCGAGCGTGCCACCGAAGATCCGAAGGTTTTCACCAAGATTCACATGCACTTTGTGGTCAAGGGCCGCGGCATGAAAGAAGCCCAGGTCAAACGCGCCATCGAGCTGTCTGCCGAGAAGTATTGCTCGGCGTCGATCATGTTGGGCGCGGCGGGCGTAGAGATCACACACGACTACGAGATCATCGAACTCGGTTGAATCGACATTCAACTATCATAAAGGCAGTGCAGACTGTGACGATCTAAAGCTCGCGTCTGCACCCGAACAAATAATTAAAATCGCCATCGCGAAGAGGTGTTGATCCGTCCTGCGCAGCTGCGTCGTTCGCATCTGACGGGCATGCTTGATCACGCGGCCAGTCCGCAATACACAGAGAGCGTCTAACGGTGAAAAGCAAACTCAAGCTCCATGGGTTCAATAACCTGACAAAGACCTTGAGCTTCAACATCTATGACATCTGCTATGCGCAAACCCCGCAAGACCAACAGGCTTACGTCGAGTACATCAATAAAGAGTACAACGCCAAGCGCCTGACGCAGATCCTCACAGAAGTTGTCGATATCATTGGTGCCAACATCCTGAACATCGCCAGTCAGGACTATGAACCCCAGGGCGCCAGTGTCACGATTCTGATCTCCGAAGAGCCGGTGACCCCGACCGACAGTCAGATCGAAGAGTCCCCGGGCCCGCTGCCTGAAATTATCCTGGCCCACCTCGACAAGAGCCACATCACGGTGCACACCTACCCGGAAATCCATCCGGACGATGGCATCGCGACATTCCGTGTGGACATTGATGTGTCGACCTGTGGCGTCATTTCACCGCTCAAGGCGCTCAACTTCCTGATCCACCAGTTCGATTCGGACATCGTGACCGTGGATTATCGTGTGCGCGGCTTCACCCGTGACGTGGAAGGCAAAAAACACTTCATCGACCACGAGATCAACTCGATTCAGAACTACCTTTCCGAAGACACCCGTGGGGCGTACCAGATGACCGACGTGAACGTGTACCAGGAAAACCTGTTCCACACCAAAATGCTGCTGAAGAACTTCGAACTCGATAACTACTTGTTCGGCGACGCCACCAGCAACCTGTCTTCTGAGCAGCGTGCCCAGGTGACCGAGCGGGTGAAACACGAAATGCTGGAAATCTTCTACGCGCGCAACATGTCGAGCTGATTTTCTGCGAGCAAAAAGAAAGGGCGCTGAAAAAGCGCCCTTTTTTGTGCCCGGGATTTTGGGGGGATCAGATCCGATAAGTACTCTTGGTCATGACCTTGGCCATCAGGCTCATGCCGAACTTTACCGGTGCCGGGAAGCGGAAACCTCCAGCCTCCAGCGCGCTTTCGGCGTGGTGTTCTTCATCAATGCGCATCTGTTCGAGGATCGCCCGGGACTTTTCGTCCTCGGCCGGCAGTTGCTCAAGGTGTTCGTTGAGGTGTTTGCACACCTGATGCTCGGTCGCGGCAACGAAACCCAGGCTGACTTTATCGCTGATCAACCCGGCCACCGCACCAATCCCGAACGACATGCCGTAGAACAGCGGATTGAGAATGCTGGTATGGCTACCCAACTGTTTTATGCGTTGTTCGCACCAGACCAGGTGGTCGATTTCTTCTTCGGCGGCGTGTTCCATGGCGGCACGCACTTGCGGCAGCTTGGCGGTCAGCGCCTGACCCTGATACAGCGCCTGGGCACAGACTTCGCCGGTATGGTTGATGCGCATCAGACCGGCGACGTGCCGGGTGTCTTCGTCGCTCATTTGCGCATCCGGCTGAACGATAGCGGGCGAAGGACGGTACGGCTGGCCACTGAAGGGCAACAAGGTACGCATCGCGGCATCGGCTTGCAGCAGAAGGCGGTCAATCGGCGAGTAGTGACGTTGGGTTGTCATGCTGACCTCCGGGAAGAATCTCGGCGGCCAGTTTAACCCAATCGGCCGGGGAAGGTTTGCGCTGGGTCATTGCGTCGCAGGTGCTTGTGGGAGCGGGGTTGCCCACCCCCACAGGGTTTATTGCAATCAGCCCGGCGGCCAATGCATCTGGCGCTGACCCAGCACGTGCATATGAATGTGATAGACGGTCTGCCCACCCAGTGGATTGCAGTTCATCACCACGCGGAAACCTTCTTCGCAGCCCAGTTCCAGAGCCAGACGCTGGGCGGTGAACAGAATATGCCCAGCCAATGCCTTGTCGTCCTCGGTCAGGTCGTTAAGCGTACGCACCGCTTTTTTCGGGATCACCAGAAAATGTACTGGTGCCTGTGGGGCGATGTCGTGGAAGGCCAGTACCTGGTCGTCCTCGTAAATGATCTTGGCCGGGATTTCCCGGTTGATGATCTTGGTGAACAGAGTATCCACAGCTGTTTTCTCCGTTGTTTGGGCTGGCCTGAGTGTAACCATGGGTTATGCCCGAGCCCAGCCTTTTACCTTGAGGGTGCGATCAGCGCGGGCAGTAAGCCTTGTTGACCATGCCGGCGATTGTCCGGGTCAGCCAGCGTGAGCCGAGTCGCGGCAGGAAGGCGCGCCAGCGGTTGCGTCGACCCGGAATAATGATCGCGCGATTTTTCTCCAGGGCTCGCACGGTGTAGAGCGCGACTTCCTCGGGGCTCATCAGCATTTTGCTGTCGACCAGTTTGCCAGCGTCCAATTGCGCGGTGCGGAAAAACGCCGTGCGGGTAGGGCCGGGGCAAAGCACCGACACCTTGACGGCACATTTTTTCAGTTCGACGCGCAACCCTTCGGAAAAGTGCAGCACATAAGCCTTGCTGGCGTAATAAGTACTCATCCACGGGCCGGGATGGAACGCCGCCACCGAGGCGACATTCAAAATTTGCCCGCCGCCCTGCAGCGCCATGCTGTTGCCGATCGCGTGACACAGGCGAGTGAGCGCGAGGATGTTCACTTCGATCAGGTCCTGCTCGGTCATCCAGTCCTGAGCCAGAAAAGGGCCGCAGGTGCCGATGCCGGCGCAGTTGACCAGCAAGTCGATCTGTCGGTCACCTTCCTCCAGCTCCAGCAGAAAACCGGACAGCCGTAGCGGCTCGCCGAGGTCACAGGCTCGGAACAACACTTCCACGCCAAAACGTTGAGTCAGTTCAATCGCAATACTTTCCAGCTGATCACGCTGACGGGCCACCAGAATCAGGCTGCGGCCGCGCCGGGCCAGCGCTTCGGCCATCGCCAGGCCGATGCCGCTGGAAGCGCCGGTGATCAGAGCGTAACGGGTCATGCATTTCTCCATCGCAACAGCTCCGCGCCGGCGACGCAGGTGTCACGGGCGGGGAGCGCTGTTCATTCTTTCGCAGAGTCTACAGGGGGCTGGGCGTCTTCGGCTGCATCGTCGGCTGAATTTGGCGCTGGCTCTGCTTCCACGGCGCTTTGATCTTCGATCTCTTCGGTGGTCACGGAGTCACTTTCATAGCTGCTCTGGGTGGCGCTTTCGTATTCGCTCTGAAGGGTAGTAAGGCCGCCGGTCAGTCCGCCGATGAACAGGATCGCGATAAGCACCAGCCACAATGAAGACAGGATCTTGACCGCGGTGCTGTTGGGCGGTGGGGGCGCACCGTATCGATTGGCGGTGTTATTACCCGGCACAATCACCATCACGAACGGAAAGAGGCTGCCCACGAACGGCACGAGCGTCAGCAGCCAGAGCCAGCCAGACCAGCCAATATCATGCAGGCGCTGGACACTGAACTGGATGCTGACGAGGCCGAGCGCCACGAAGCCGATCAAGGCCAGCAGGCCTCCGAGAATGAGGGCGATGGTCGAGTCCGTGTTGATGAGGGCCAAGGCGAAAACGGCGAGTAAAGAGCCAGCGCCAAGGGTCACCAGCGTCAGCGACATCGTCCAGGCCAGATAGCGCAAGCGGCCGATCCGACCCTCGAAGCTGAACGGCTTGAGTGTGGAAAACTCGGGCAAGGCTTCGCCAACGGTAGCCAGGGGTGGTGCGTAAGGGGATTCAGGATCTGCCGCGACCGCAGGGGCGTGTTCATGAACGTCGGACAGGTTCAGCTCGATCGAGGGTTCGGATTCGATCCGGGCATCGATACCGGTTTTGGTCAGCGCCTGGAGATAAATCTGCGCATCGGCCTGTGACAGCTCGCGTTTGAGCGCAACCGGCTTGCCACTAAATAGTCGCTCGATGGCAGCCACATCGCTTTTGAACAACTCGGCGAGATTGAGCTTGGCGGTGGTGGCGTCAACACCTGGCAGCAGAGCGCCGTCGAATACGATCTTGAAACGGTTTTCGCTCATTGCGAGGCATCCTTGTCGCGAGAGTGTCAGGGAGTATTGCGGGTGGAGTGTAAGGCCAGTCGAAATGGGCTGGCCAAGCGTTACATGTCAGCGTGGCCAGCGCTTGGGCAGCGCTGCCGCCAGCTCCAGTGCTTTGCGGTACTCGGCATCAAGGCGAGCGACCAATTGATCGACACTCGGCAGGTCATCGATCTCGCCGACCCCCTGGCCTGCCGACCAGACGGTTTTCCAGGCTTTGGCTTCATCGCTGACGGGCTTGAGTTTGGAGCCGAAGTCCACCTCGCCCTTGCCTTGCAGCGCTTTCATGTCGAAACCTGCAGCCTCAAGGCTCTGACGCATAAAGCTCGCCGGTACTCCCGACACCGCTGGAGTATGGACGATGTCCGCGGCTCTGGAAGTCAGCAGCATCTCTTTATAGGCGTCAGGCGCATGACTTTCGGTGGTGCCGATAAATCGCGTGCCGAAGTAGGCCAGATCCGCACCGAGCAATTGTGCCGCGAGAATCTCGTGGCCGTGGTTCAGGCAACCGGCCAGGAGCAGGGTCTTGTCGAAGAATTGGCGGATCTCGGCAATCAGCGAGAACGGACTCCAGGTTCCGGCGTGTCCACCGGCGCCGGCTGCCACGGCGATCAAACCGTCGACCCCGGCCTCGGCGGCTTTCTCTGCATGGCGACGAGTCGTCACGTCATGGAACACCAGACCGCCGTAGCTGTGCACGGCGTCGACCAGTTCTTTCACGGCGCCGAGGCTGGTGATCACAATCGGTACTTTGTGCTCGATGCAGATATCCAGATCTGCTTGCAGGCGCGGGTTGCTGTTGTGGACGATCAGGTTCACCGCATAAGGCGCCGGGTTCACCAATGTCGCCAATCCTGCTTCGATCTCTTCCAGCCAGGCCTTGAAGCCGCTGCTCTCGCGCTGGTTCAACGCGGGGAAGCTGCCCACCACGCCATTACGGCAGCAGGCAAGCACCAATTGCGGATTGGAAATCAGGAACATCGGCGCAGCCACCACAGGCAGACGCAAGCGTTGTTCGAGCAGTGCGGGCAGCGACATTGGAAGTACCCCGGCGAGTTGTGCGTATTGAAGTTAGAACGGTCGAACCACGACCAGAATTACGATAGCCAGCAATATCAGAACCGGCACTTCATTGAACCAGCGATAAAAGACATGGCTGCGGGTGTTCTCGCCACGGGCAAAACGTTTTACCTGAGCGCCACACATGTGGTGGTAGCCGATCAGGATCACCACCAGGGTCAACTTGGCGTGAATCCACGCACCCTGACTGAATATGCTTGGGTTCAGGCCGATCAGTGCGATGCCGAAAATCAGGGTGGCGATCATCGCCGGCCCCATGATGCCGCGGTACAGCTTGCGCTCCATGATGCTGAAGCGTTCTTTACTGACGGTGTCTTCGCTTTGGGCGTGATAAACAAACAGGCGCGGCAGATAGAACAGGCCGGCAAACCAGCAGACCATGCTGATGATGTGAAGCGCTTTGAGCCACAGATAAAGCATTTTTAGTTATTCCCAGGTTCACGGTAGCCCGGATAGTAGAGGCTTGAGCCGCCGCACGTCACCTTGCCGGTTGTCGCAGGACGATACGGGCCCTATTATCGACGGCTTTCCAGTGGGTTCGTTGAGGGCAGGTTTATGGTCAAGGTCGGTATCGTCGGCGGCACGGGTTACACCGGTGTCGAACTGCTGCGTCTGTTGGCGCAACATCCGCAAGCAGAAGTGGTCGTCATCACTTCCCGATCCGAGGCCGGTCTGGCCGTGGCTGATATGTATCCGAACCTGCGCGGTCATTACGATGGCCTGGCGTTCAGCGTTCCGGACATCAAGACGCTGGGCGCCTGCGACGTGGTGTTCTTCGCCACGCCTCACGGTGTTGCCCATGCGCTGGCTGGCGAACTGTTAGCGGCCGGGACCAAAGTCATCGACCTGTCGGCGGACTTCCGTCTGCAAGACGCCGATGAGTGGGCCAAGTGGTACGGTCAACCGCACGGCGCTCCGGAACTGCTGGAAGAAGCGGTTTACGGCTTGCCGGAAGTCAATCGCGAGCAGATCAAGCAGGCTCGTCTGATCGCCGTGCCGGGTTGCTACCCGACCGCTACGCAATTGGGTTTCCTGCCATTGCTTGAAGCAGGTCTGGCCGATACCACTCGCTTGATTGCTGACTGCAAATCCGGTGTCAGTGGTGCTGGTCGTGGCGCGTCTGTAGGTTCGCTGTACTCCGAGACGTCGGAAAGCATGAAGGCTTACGCCGTCAAAGGTCACCGTCACTTGCCGGAAATCCGCCAGGGCCTGCGTCGCGCAGCGGGCAAGGATGTCGGTCTGACGTTCGTTCCGCACCTGACGCCAATGATTCGAGGCATCCACTCGACGCTCTACGCGACTGTCGTGGATCGCTCCGTGGATCTGCAGGCACTGTTTGAAAAACGTTATGCCGACGAACCGTTCGTCGATGTCATGCCAGCCGGCAGCCATCCGGAAACCCGCAGCGTGCGCGGTGCCAACGTTTGCCGTATTGCGGTGCATCGTCCTCAGGATGGTGACCTGGTGGTGGTGTTGTCGGTGATCGACAATCTGGTCAAAGGCGCGTCGGGGCAGGCGGTGCAGAACATGAACATCCTGTTCGGGCTGGATGAACGCCTGGGTTTGTCTCACGCTGGCATGTTGCCGTAAGGCTTTAGCCCGCTCAGCAAAAAGGCCCGTCTGACGGGCCTTTTTGCATTCCGGGCTTACGATTGGGTTGATTGATATACCGTAACAATAGTTGACCGATTTTCTAGGAGAAGCGGATAATGCGCGTCATCACGCATTATGGCGGCGTAACGCCGGGAGATAGTTAGCATGAGCGTCGAATCCTTCACCCCCACGGCTTTGCAATTCACCCACGGTGCCGCGCACAAGGTGAAGAGCCTGGTCGATGAAGAGGGGAATGATCGCTTGAAACTGCGCGTATTCGTTACGGGCGGCGGTTGTTCAGGTTTTCAGTACGGCTTCACCTTCGATGAAGAAGTGGCCGATGACGACACCATTGTCGAGCGCGAAGGGGTGAGTCTGGTCGTTGACCCGATGAGCTTCCAGTACCTGGCAGGTGCCGAGGTGGATTATCAGGAAGGTCTTGAAGGTTCGCGCTTCGTGATCAAGAACCCGAATGCCAGCACTACATGTGGCTGCGGCTCTTCGTTCTCGATCTGATCGCGCTTCACGGCAGTATCAAGCGCCGCATGGCCTTATGGCTTTGCGGCGTTTTGCTGTGTGGCGTTTATGCCGGGTAGATAGCGCCGAGTACGCGCAGGCCGCGGGCGCCGGTGACGCTCGGGCGATTGGCAGCGATGCCTTCAAGGCAGCAATGGGCCAGCCAGGCGAAGGCCATGGCTTCGACCCAGTCCGGGTCTACACCGTAAGCCGCAGTGCTGCTGACCTTGGCGTTCGGCAGCAAGCGGGCCAATCGATTCATCAGCGTGGCGTTGTGCGCGCCGCCGCCGCAAACCAACAGTTCCTGGGTATCTGATTGAGCGCTTTGCAGTGACTCGACGATGGTCAGGGCGGTCAGTTCGAGCAGGGTTGCCTGTACGTCTTCGGCGGCGAAGGTCGGCAATTTCGATAGATGCTGTGTCAGCCATGGCAGGTTGAACACTTCGCGGCCGGTGCTCTTGGGGCCTTTGGTCACGAAAAATGGATCACTCAGCAGTTCGTTCAGCAGAACCGGTTCGACCTTGCCGCTGGCAGCCCATTGGCCATCGCGATCAAAGTTGTCGCCGTGTTGCTGGTGAATCCACGCATCCAGCAAGACATTGCCCGGGCCACAGTCGAAACCCGCTACCGGTTTACCAGGCTCGATCAGGCTGAGGTTGCTGAATCCGCCAATGTTCAATACCGCGCGATTGCCTGCGCGTTCTTCAAACAACGCTTCGTGAAAGGCTGGGACCAGTGGTGCGCCTTGTCCGCCAGCCGCAACATCGCGGCTGCGGAAGTCGCTGACCACGGTGATGCCGGTCAGCTCGGTTAGAAGGGCAGGGTTGCCGATCTGCACGGTGAAACCGCGCGCCGGTTCGTGGCGAATGGTCTGGCCGTGGCTGCCAATAGCACGAATGTCTTGGGGTTTCAGGTTTTGTTGGTCGAGGAGGGTATGAATACCCTGTGCTGCCAATTTCACCCAGTTTTGCTGAGCAATGGCGGAGCGGGCAATCTCGTCCGGGCCGCTGGCGCACAAGCCAAGCAGCTCGGCGCGCAGGGATTCAGGCATTGGGGTGTAGTGCGTGGCGATCAGGTTGATCGCCGGAGTCAGCTCGATCAGCGCAATGTCCAGGCCGTCGAGGCTGGTCCCGGACATCACACCTATATAGAGAGCCATGGCTTAGCGCTTGCTCGAAGCCAGCTGCGTGGACTTCTCTTGATCCATGCGGGCCATCAGTGGTTGGCTCTGCGCGAGGAAACGTGCGCGCTCGGCTTTGGAGATCGGATCCGCCATCGCCACCTTCTGGCCTAGTGGGTCGACGTGCACGCCATTGACCTGGAACTCGTAATGCAAATGCGGTCCGGTGGAAAGTCCGGTGGTGCCGATGTAGCCGATCACCTGGCCTTGTTTGACGCTACTGCCAGTCTGCACGCCTTTGGCAAAGCCCTGCATGTGGCCGTACAGCGTACGGTAGGTGTTGCCGTGCTGGATGATCACGGTATTGCCGTAGCCACCACGGCGACCGGCCAACAACACTTTGCCGTCACCGGCTGCCTTGATTGGAGTGCCGCGCGGCGCTGCATAGTCGACGCCTTTGTGAGCGCGGATCTTGTTCAGGATCGGGTGTTTGCGGCCCATGGAGAATTTCGAGCTGATACGGGCGAAGTCCACCGGAGTGCGGATAAACGCCTTGCGCATGCTGTTGCCGTCAGCAGTGTAGTAGCTGCTGTTGCCTTGTTTATTGGTGTAACGCACGGCGGTGTAGGTCTTGCCGCGGTTGGTGAAGCGAGCGGAAAGGATCGGTCCATTGCCGACAGCCTTGCCGTTGACGACTTTCTGTTCGTAGATGACATCGAACTCGTCACCCTGGCGAATATCCTGGGCGAAATCGACGTCATAGCCAAACACGCTGGCCATGTCCATGGTCAGGCTGTGGGACAAACCGGCGCGTGCAGCGGACTGCGACAGGGAGCTGTTGATCACGCCATGAACGTAGGCAGAGCGCACGGTCGGCTTGGCGGTAATGCGGTTGAATGCATAACCCTTGTCATTCTTGGTCAAGGTGATGCTTTCGACGTCGCTGACCTTGCTGTGCAGGTTGGTCAGCTGGCCATTGGGGCCGAGTTCGAATTCGAGTTTCTGGCCATGTTTGAGCTGGCTGAACTGCTTGGCCTGCTTGTCGCTGGCCAGCACTTCATGCACCGAAGCTGCTGGAAGGCCGACTTTTTCAAACAGTGTGGAGAGCGTATCGCCTTTAGAAACGATCACTTCCCTGTGGTTTGGAGACTTCTTTTCTTCGATCACCGGCGCCGGCGCTGGCGCGGCCTGAGCGGTTTCCTGGGGTTCTTCGGCGCTGTTTTCGATCTGCGCGAAAGGGGAAGCTGCTGGCTCATTTGTGGCCTGGACGGCTTCGGCAGCGTCTTGATCTTGTATCAGTTGTTCAGCAGGGCTTTCCAGTTCAAGACTCAGGGTCGTCTTTTTGGCTTCAACATCACTGGAAGGAAATACCAGAAGCGCCAGGCTCAGAAGGGCGGCGATGCCACTTGCTGCGAGCAGGTGGGTCTTCGGGTAAAGCGGCGGCGCTTTAGACGATTCTTTGGTCATGGGTAATTTTTGACTTTGAAAAAGATGAATTGGAAAAGATGAATGACATGATGAAGATGAAATAACTGTATAAAATATAACCAAATCATCTCTGAAGCAAGTCCGCGAGCGCTGTGTCCGTGGATTGGCGTCCGTGCGCCGGGCAAAACTTGTATTTGACGCGCGATCTTGTATGGTTGGTTCCCTTTGAATTCGAGCCTTGCGGGTCTGTTATGAAGTCGGTTGAAGAGCAGCTAGCGCTGATTAAACGTGGTGCGGAAGAACTGTTGGTCGAGTCCGAGCTGATCGAAAAGCTCAAGCGTGGCCAGCCGCTACGTATTAAGGCAGGCTTCGATCCGACCGCGCCGGATTTGCACCTGGGTCATACCGTGCTTATTAATAAGCTGCGCCAGTTCCAGGAGCTGGGGCATCAGGTGATCTTCCTTATAGGTGACTTCACCGGGATGATCGGTGATCCGAGCGGCAAGAGTGCGACGCGTCCTCCTCTTACCCGCGAGCAGGTTCTCGAGAATGCCGAGACCTACAAGACCCAGGTTTTCAAGATTCTTGATCCGGCGAAAACCGAAGTTGCGTTCAACTCCACCTGGATGGATCAGATGGGGCCGGCCGATTTCATTCGCCTGACTTCGCAATACACCGTGGCTCGGATGCTTGAGCGCGACGACTTCGACAAGCGCTACACGTCCAATCAGCCAATCGCTATTCACGAGTTCCTCTATCCGCTGGTTCAGGGTTATGACTCGGTCGCTTTGCGCGCGGATGTCGAGCTGGGTGGTACTGATCAGAAGTTCAATCTGTTGATGGGGCGTGAACTGCAGCGTGGATATGGTCAAGAGGCTCAGTGCATTCTGACCATGCCGCTGCTCGAAGGTCTGGATGGCGTGAAGAAGATGTCCAAGTCCTTGGGCAACTACGTGGGTATTCAGGAAGCACCGGGTGTGATGTACGGCAAACTGGTTTCCATTCCGGATGCGCTGATGTGGCGCTACTTCGAGTTGCTCAGCTTCCGCTCCATGGATGAGATCAATGCATTCCGTGCTGATGTTGAGGCGGGTGCCAATCCGCGTGATATCAAAATCAAACTGGCCGAAGAGATCGTTGCGCGTTTCCATGGTGAGGAGGCTGCGGCCAATGCTCACCGTGCAGCGGGTAACCGTATGAAGGATGGCGAGCTGCCGGACGATCTGCCGGAGATCGAATTGACTGCTACTGAAGACATGCCGATCGCTGCAGTCCTTAATAAGGCGGGCCTGGTCAAGAATTCGGCTGTCGCGCGAGATCTTCTGGGGTCTGGTGGTGTGCGTATAGATGGTGAGGTTGTCGATCGCACCTTTATATACGTACTGGGCGCGACCCATGTTTGTCAGGCCGGGAAGAAGGCATTTGCGCGTATTACGCTCAAATCCGAATAAAGCTCAAATTAGGGGTTGACGGTAGATTCTGGAAGTCTATAATT
>NZ_LACH01000019.1 GCF_000968015.1 Pseudomonas fluorescens | reverse complement strand
GGCGAAGCCTGCGATCTTTTGCTCTTGAAGGGACTAAAAATCCCGCTTGTAGAAGATGTCCAGCGAACTGGCCACGCCGCCCGCCGCTTCGAGGTAGACCTTCTTGCTCAGCTTGTAACGCAAGGCGATGGTGTTGGCCGGCTCGAACACGCCAACGCCATAACGCAGGCTGAGCTTCTCGGAGATATTGCCGCTGGCTACCACGCTGGTGGCGTTGCCGCTGCCCTGGGTGTCGAGCTGAAAGTCCTGAATGCCCAGGTTCTTGGCCAACCCGCTGGTCACCCCCGAACTGCCCATCAAGCCCAACCCCAGCGCGGCTTGGGCAAGCATGTTGTTGTCCTCACCGCTGGTGCTCAGCGGACGCCCCAGCACCAGATAGGACAACGCCTGTTCCTGGCTCATCGCCGGTTCGGAGAAGATCTGCGTGGTCGGCTGCTCGGCGCTGCCGCTCAGGCGAATGCCGGCGATCACGTCGTCGGTCTGGCGAATCGCTTCGATGTCCAGATACGGCTGGTCGATCGGGCCGGCAAACAGCAAACGCGCCCGGCGCACGGTCAATCGCTGACCGTAGGCACGATAACGCCCATCGTTGAGCCAGAGCTCGCCGCGGGTGTCCATGTTGTCGCCGATGTGTACATGACCTTGCAGGTTGGCGGTCAGACCAAACCCGGCAAAGCTGAGTTTGTCCTGCCCGACCACCACATCGATGTCCATCGCCATGGCCATCGGTGGTTTGCCCTCTTCGGTCTGCTGACCAACGATCACCGTGTCATCGGACACCTTGACCGTCGACGGCGGCAACTCTCGCACGGTGATCTCGCCTTTCGGCACCAGCACCTTGCCGGTAATCGCCAGTTTGTCGTCCTTCAGCGAAATCTTCAGGTCCGGCGCCATTTCCAGCTTGGCGTACGGCTCGACGGTGACGGGCAATTGCGTGCCTTTGAGCGCCAGATCCACCACCAACGCCTGACCCCAGGCGATGTTGCCGCTCAAGGTGCCCTGCCCGGTCTTGCCACTTTTCCAGCCGCCGTTCATTTGCACGGTTTCGCCAGCGATCACAGCTTGAAGTTGCAGCGCTTCGAGGTCCATCGGCAGTTCAGGCCCGGAAATCTCGCCGTCGCTGAGCAACAGATTGCCGTTGACCTGCGGCGCCAGCAGCGTACCTGCGAGCGTGCCGCTGCCATTCAAGCGTCCGGTCAGTTTCTCGACCATCGGCACAAATGGCCGTGCTACGGACAGGTCCAGTCCATTCAATCGGAACGAGCCGGTCAGTGGCTTGTCCTTCGGTAACGGATTGATCTGCGCCTGGAGCATAAGCTCGCCGAGCTTGCCGCCGACGAAATTGAGGTCAGTGTCGATGCGCTTGGGCGTGAGTTTGCTGTTCAGTTTCAGGGTCTGATACGGGAAGTCCAGCCACTGGTCCTTCTCCTTGATGCGCAACGTGCCGCCGCTGGCATCGACGCTGATCTGGCCGTTCGGGCCGCTGGCCGGCAGGTCCAGTTGCAAGTCGGCGTTAAGCCGGCCTTTCCAGGCGAAATCTTTCGGCAACCACTGCGCCAGGCTGTCGATCGGGAACTGTTTGAGGTGATAACGCAGCTTTGGCTCAGGCATCAGGCGCTGATCCTCACCGCACAGGCTGGCCGGGCCGGACGTCCAGCAATGAGCGCCAAAATTGATCTTGCCGTCCGCCAGCCGTTCAAGCTTCGCCGGACCTTGCAGCTTCCAGTCCTGCCCACCGGCCTGGATATCGCCGCTGGCCAAGCGCCCGCGCCAATTGCCTTTGTCCAGATTGCCATCGAGGCCGAGCGCGAGTTTCAGCTTCGGCCCTTGCAGGTCGAGGGCGAGTTTCTGGTTTTTGATATCGCCCTGACCGCTGGCGGTCAGCGTGCCCAGAGACGTCTCACCGGACTGAATGCCGCTGCCCTTGAGGTCGATTTTGGCCCGTTGCGCGCTGTCGAGGGTCGCGTCCAGGTTCAGGCTTTGCAGGCGATTGTCTTCGAAGGCCAGTTGCGTACCTTGCAGCCCGAGCTTGCCTTGCGGGGCCTTGAGCGTCCCGGCGACATCGATGCGACCATTGACCTGGCCGCGCAGTTGCGGCCACAGCTGAGCCAGTCGTGGCAGCTTGATATCGATCTGACCGGCGAGCTTCTGTTGCAGGCTGCCCTTGCCGTTGATGCTGTTGTCGCCGAGGCGAATTTGCAACGCGTTCAGGTTCCATTGCTCACCGCCGCCATCGGCTTTGGCTTGCAGAACGGCTGGTTGGCCGCGCAGTTTGCCTTTCAAGTCGAGATCGGCGGTCAGGCTGAGTTTTTCATTCTTCATCTCGCCTTTGCTGCGCAACGGTCCGGCCAGGATGCCTGGTAATTCCGCGACCCAGTACGCCGGGTTGATCGCCGAGAGGTCCAGCGCGGTGTCCCAGGCAATGCCGTCGGCGAATTGCAGGTTCAGGTGCCCTTCGGCCTTGCCCTGCCCGGCTTCGAGTTGAATTTGTTGCAGGTAGATTTTCGTCAGATCGCCGCTGAACGGGCTGGTCAGGCTGAACGCTCCGGCCGGGCCGTCGAGTGCGGCGTTGAAGTGCCCCATGTACTGGCCGTCGGTGTAGGAGACTTCACCGTTGAAGCTGCGCAACGCCACTTCTGGCTCGTCGATCAGCGGATAGAGGCGATGCCACGGGAAATCCAGCCAGTCGATTTTTGCGTCGGCGCTCAGGCCTTTGCTCCAGTCGAGATTGCCGGTGAGTTTCAGGCTTTGCTTGTCGTTGGCCGTGAGGTCCAACCCGGCGATCTGAGCGCCGTTGGCGTCGACCTTGCCTTGCAGCAACAACGCGACCGGGCCAAGTTCTGCGGGCAACGTGGCTTTGCCGAGCAACTGGTAACCGTTTTTCAAGTCGCCGTCGCCGGTGAGTTCCAGTTGGTTGAGCTGCAGGGTGTCCGGCAGATCGGCACCGGGCTTAAAGCCGTCAGCGGTGATCCGCACCTTCGCCGGCAGGTTTTCCACCAGCGGCTGCAGTTCGCCAGTCAACTGTCCGTTGAGGTAACCGCTGCTGTCGGCTTTCAGGTTCAGGGTTTTCAGCAGATCGCCGTCGACCTTCAGGGCCAGCGTCCAAGGCCCGGTGCCGGGGGCTGGCAGGGTCAGTTTGCCTTCGGCCTTGAGCGGCCAGTTTCCGCCGGGTTGCAGCAGGCCTGAAAGATTCAGGCTCAGGTCATCCCTTTGCAAATGAACCGAATCGATCTGCAAACCGTTGGCCGTCCAGTGCGCCGCCAGTTGCAGACCCTTGAGTTCTTCGCTGCCGTTAAACATCAGGCTACCGACCTGGACATCGCCCAGCTCGATGGCCAAGGGCAGTTTCAAATCCGGGAGACTGATCGGCCCGCTGCTTTCTTCTTCCGTGCCTGGCGGGAATTGCAGGCTGACTTGATCGGCTTTCAATTGCTCGATGCACAGGGTCATGCGCGTCAGGCACAGCGGCGACCAGGCGAAAATCACCTTGTCCAGCTCAACCCGGCTGCTGTCCTGCTGCCACAGCACATGGTCGGCACTCCACTGCCCGCCTAAACGACCCTGGAAATTCTCGACGGTCAAACCTGGCACAAAGCCGAGCGCCCAACGACTGCCCGTCGCCGTGCCAAGCACCGTGGCCACGGTCAAAACGACCAGCATCAGCAGCGCCAGAATCGCCAGCAGCGTTATTTTCAAACCACGCTTCACAGCTCAGGCCCCATGGAAAAGTGCAATCGAATGCCGCCGTCGTCGTCCATCGCATGGGCCAGGTCGAGGCGTATCGGCCCCACCGGCGAAACCCAGCGCACACCGATGCCGACGCCGGTCTTGAGGTCCGGCAGTTCGAGGGTATTGAAGGAGTTGCCTTGGTCGATGAAGGTCGCGACCCGCCATTTTTCGGCGATGGAGTACTGATACTCGACGCTGCCGGCGATCATGTAGCGGCCACCGATTCGGTCGCCCTCGGAGTTTTCCGGGGACAGACTCTGGTAGTCGTAGCCGCGCACGCTCTGATCGCCACCGGCAAAGAAGCGCAGCGACGGCGGCACCGATTTGTAGACGTTGGTGGCGCTGCCGCCGACCTGCACCCGCCCGAGGAAGCGGTGTTTGTCGAAGACCGTGGTCAAGCCTTTCACCAACGCGGTGCCGTAGACCAGATTGGTGTCGGAGCCCAACCCTTCCTTGGCCACTTTGGTCTCGAATGCCAGGCGATAGCCGTTGTGCGGGTCGATGCGGTTATCACTTTTAAGATAGGAATAGCTGACGCCAGGCATCAGCAACGTGCTGAGCCCCGAGTCGTCGCCGAGCCTGTATTCCTCGCGCTGCCACTTGAGCGACACCACCCGCTGCCAACCGCTGGGCAGCTTGCTGTGCCACTCGGGGCCGAGGGTCAACAGTTTGCTGAGGGAGTCCTTGTCGGCAATTTCTTCGTTCTGATAGCCACCGGCGAACCGCAGCTTGTCAGTCAGCGGTGGGTCCAGGGGAATGTCATAGAACACACCGACGTTCTGCCGAGGCGCCGAAACTTCGGTCTCCCAGCCATAGCTGTGCCCTTGAGGGTTGACCCAGTGCCGGGTCCAGTTGGCCTTGACCCGCGGGCCGACGTCGGTGGAATAACCCAGCCCCAGCCCCATGGTCCGTGGTTTGCGCGTTTCGAGTTTGACGTCCACCGGGATCACGTCATTCTTGGACGCCGTCGGCGCCGCATCCACCCGCACGCTTTCGAAATAGCCGCTCGATTGCATGGCCTGATTGAGTTCGGCGATCAGTTCGGAGTCATAAGGCGCGCCCGCCTTGAATGGCACCATGCGCAGCAGCAAGTCTTCGTCGAACGGCGTGTCACCTTCGAAACTGACCTTGCCCAGTGAATAACGCGGGCCGCTGTTGTAGATCAGTTCGATGTCGGCGACGCCGGCTCGCGGGTCGACCGACAATTTCTGGCTGCTGAAGTAACCGCTGAAAAAGCCATAGCGCGAGGCCTGATTCTGAATCAGACGCTTCGCGTCTTCGTAATGGCCATGGTTGAGCACTGCGCCGGTTTTCAGCGCATTGCTTTTGGGTACACGGAAGGATTTGAGGGTGGCGGCCGGGCCGTCGATGCGAATAGTGACGTTGCGCAAATGCACCGGCTCGCCGGGATCGATGTTCAGCACCAGGCGCGGCGTCTTGCCGCCCTTCACATCCGAGTCGATCTGCGGCTGGTAATAACCCAAGGCCTGGGCGGCCTTGCGCGCCTGTTCTTCGGCGCCGCGACTGAAGCGCAGCAAGGCTTCCTCGTCACGATCGCCGAGGCTGCCGATATAGCCCTCTATATTGGCTTTCAGTTCATCGTTGGACGGTTTGATCCGAACATCCAATTCACTTTGGGCCAGCGCTGCGCAGCTGGTAATCAGCATCAGCACGCCGCTGGTAATTCTTCCTGGAAACTTCATAGGCGCGAATGCTATCACGAGCTTGGGAGCGTGATAGAGCCTGGCGTGCAGTGAAAGTTCTACCTTTATGCCGTTGCTGTTTGTAACACCTGCGGGTTGGCGTGGAAAAACACGTGTTCGCGAATCGGTCCTACGGCGACCTCACCAATTTCCTCATAACCCTGACGCTTATAGAACTCCAGATAACGAGGATTCCCGGTATCGAGGATTACGCCCTCGGAGTGTTCATCTACTGCGCACCAGTTGTGCACCGCTTGCAGCAATTGTTCGCCAAAGTGCTTGCCCTGAAATTGCGGATGAACCCCCAGCAATGGCAGCAGGTGCACCGAGTCGGACGGCACGCAAGCCATCACGGCATCGTGATACTCAAGATAACGTCGGGTGCAGCGAAAACCGGTGCTGAGCACCATTCGCAGACGCCAGGCCCAACTCTCTGTGATGCCCAGGCGACGTTGCGGCGGCGCGATCAGCGCGATGCCGATCAACCGGTCGTTGACCAGCAGGCCGATGGCCGGTAAGTCCTGAAGAAAGTGTTGTGTGACCAACTCGCGCACGGTGGCGCGGACCCGCTGTTCATAACCGGGACGCTCCGCTTCGAACAGGTAGCCGAACGTCGGCTCATGCCGGTAAGCCTGGTACAACAGCGAACGCGCTTCGCGGGAGTAGCCGTTGTCGAGCATGTGAATATCGGCGATGACGGTCGAGGTTTCGGGCATAACGATATTTCTCCCCGGGACAGCTCAAATGGCTGTGCTCTTCTGGTTACGAGCTTATAGCGCTGGCACAGTTCCTTTCTGATCCGAATCAGTGTTGGCTGTGATGCCGCCATCGCGAGCAAGCTCGCTCCCACAAAGGTATAGACCAGACTCATTACCTGTGGGAGCGAGCTTGCTCGCGATGGCGTCCTTATTGTCGACACAAGGCTTACTGACACACACGAATCGTCTCCCCCACACTGGCCCCATTCCTACATGTCAGCTAGCATCGCCCTTTTGCCAGGACTGCCGACCATGAAGATCGTCTCCTTCAACATCAACGGGCTGCGCGCTCGCCCCCATCAGCTGGCGGCGCTGATCGAAAAGCATCAGCCAGACGTGATCGGACTGCAGGAAACCAAGGTTCACGACGACCAATTCCCGCTGGCCGAGGTTCAGGCGCTGGGCTATCACGTGTATTTCCATGGTCAAAAAGGTCATTACGGCGTGGCCCTGCTCTCGCGTCTTGAACCTATCGCGCTTCACAAAGGTTTCACCACCGATGAAGAAGACGCTCAGCGCCGCTTCATCTGGGGCACGTTCGCCGATGCCAATGGCGTGCCGGTGACCATCATGAACGGCTATTTCCCACAGGGCGAAAGCCGCGATCACCCGACCAAGTTCCCGGCCAAGGAACGCTTTTACAACGATCTGCAGCAATTGCTGGAAAGCCAGTTCAGCAACGATCAGCCGCTGGTGGTGATGGGCGACGTGAACATTTCCCCGGAAGACTGCGACATCGGTATCGGCCCGGACAACATGAAACGCTGGCTGAAAACCGGCAAATGCAGCTTCCTGCCGGAAGAACGCGAGTGGATGGCCCGTTTGAAGAACTGGGGCCTGGTGGACAGTTTCCGTCACTTGAACCCGGAGGTGGCCGACCGTTTCAGCTGGTTCGACTACCGTAGCCGCGGTTTTGAGGATGAGCCCAAGCGTGGGCTGCGGATTGACGTGATCATGGCATCCCACGGATTGTTGCCACGCGTGAAGGATGCGGGTGTGGATTACGAATTGCGCGGGATGGAAAAACCGTCGGATCATGCGCCGATCTGGCTTGAGTTGAGCTGATCTCTACCTATCGACATAGATCAACTGTGGGAGCGAGCCTGCTCGCGAAAGCGGTGTGTCATTCGATATTGATGTCGACTGAAACACCGCTTTCGCGAGCAGGCTCGCTCCCACAATGTCGATAACTGTCATCTTTCAGAAACCTTACTGACTTATTCTCCCGGCACTTCCTTTGGCTTATAAGGTGCCGGCATGACGCTGCGCGTGTTGTTCCTGTTGATGCTGTGCGCCTGGCTGCCGCTGACGGCGTCGGCTGGCGCTTTGCCGACGCCCGAGTCTGGCCCGGTGCTGCGCATCCAGGGTTCCAACACCATTGGCGCGGCATTGGGCCCGGCGTTGGTTGAGGGGTTGATGCGCGAACAGGGTCTGCTGAAGATTCACAGCGAGGCCCCGGACAAAGCCAACGAACTGCGCGTCATCGGCGAAACCGTTCAGGGCCGCCGGGTCGTGGTGGACGTCGCGGCCCACGGTTCCAGCACCGGTTTCACCGCCCTGAAAACCGCCACCGCGGACCTCGCCGCCTCCTCGCGCCCGATCAAGGACAGCGAACGGGCAGACCTTACACGCTTGGGCGACTTTAAAAGCGCCGGCGCCGAGCAGGTCATCGCCATCGATGGTCTGGCGATCATTCTTCATCCGCAAAATCCGTTGAGTGAACTGAACACCGAACAACTGGCGCGAATTTTCAGCGGCGAGGCGAAAACCTGGGAAGAACTCGGCGGCAGCGGTGGGACGATTCATCTCTATGCGCGGGATGACCAATCGGGCACCTACGACACGCTCAAGGAATTGGTCCTCAGCCGTCGTGGGAAAACGCTGAGCAGCACTGCGAAACGTTTCGAATCCAGCGAGCAATTGTCCGACGCGGTCAGCCTCGACCCGCAAGGTATCGGCTTCATCGGCCTGCCTTACGTGCGTCAGGCCAAAGCCGTGGCGATTGCCGATGGCCAATCCCAAGCCATGCTGCCGCTCAACAGCCTGATTGCCACGGAAGACTATCCATTGTCCCGCCGGCTGTTCTTTTACCTGCCGCCCAATGGGAAAAATCCCTGGGCCGAAGCACTGGTGGCGTTCGCCCAAAGCAGCAAGGGTCAGGCGATTGTCGCGGCCAATGGTTTTATCGCCCAGACCGTCCAGGCCATGACCGTCACACCGAACGCGCTGATGCCCGAGGGTTATCAGGCGCTCAGTCGCCACGCCCAACGACTGACGGTGAATTTCCGCTTCGAAGAAGGCAGTGCGACGCTGGACAACAAGGCCCGGCAGGACCTGTGGCGGGTATTCGACTATATAAAGCAGCGTGACAAGACCAATCGGCAGGTGACGCTGGTGGGGTTTGGCGACGCCAAGAGTGATCCGGCGCGGGCCGATCTGCTGTCGAAACTGCGCGCCATGGCGGTGCGGCGGGAACTGGTGAAAAGCGGTGTGGTGTTTCGCGAGATTCGTGGTTTTGGCGCCGAGATGCCAGTGGCGGCCAATAGCGCGGATGAGGGGCGAATCAAGAATCGGCGGGTTGAGGTGTGGGTGTATTGATGGTGTGTGTGTGTGTGTAGCAGCTGTCGAGCCTGCGAGGCTGCGTTCGGCTGCGAAGCAGTCGTGAAATCAGACGATGCGGTGTTTCAGGGAGACCGCACATACAGGTTTTACGACTGCTGCGCAGCCGAACGCAGCCTCGCAAGCTCGACAGCTGCTACATGGCCAGAATTAGCCGAGCAATTTCTCAAGCTGCGCCGTGGTGTCCGTCGCGCCCATGGTCTTGGCGGCATCCAGCGCAGAGACGCCGTTGGCGTCCTTGGCTTTCGGGTCGGCGCCTTTGCTGATCAGGTAGTCGACGATTTCGACGCGATTGAACATCGCCGCCATCATCAGCGCAGTACGGCCGTCGAAGGACGAACCTTCCACTTGCGCGCCGCCTTCAACCAGTGCCTTGACCACCGCCAGGTCACCCTTGAAGGCCGCACCGGCAATCGGGCTCTGGCCGTTGTCGTTGCGGATTTCCGGATCGGCCTTGTGTTCGAGCAGGACTTTTACGGTATCCACATGGCCGTGGTAAGCGGCCAGCATCAACAAGGTGTCGCCCTTGTGGTTACGCAGGTTCGGCGGCAGGCCCTTGGTCAACAGCGCAGCCATCATGGCCGCATCGCCCTCCCGCGCCTTGTTGAATACCTGTTCGGCAAATTCAGCGGCTTCTTCGGGGGTCATCTGGCGGCTTTGGTCTGACATTGGGCACTCCACGTTCTGTTATTCGCAAAGTCGACAGTTTCCCGAGCAGCCCCGAGGCTGTCACTTCTTTTTTCTCATGGAAGGCCATAGGCACATTCAATAGCGCTGCATTCAATAACGAAAAGCGCCGCCGTGAATATCCGCCAGCAACTGCGGAGTGACCTGCACGTAAGTCTGGGTCCCCGGCAACCAGGCATAGATCGGATCATCGCCGGTTTTACCGGGGTCGAAGGCTTCATCCTTGAGGCGGGTCTTCTGGTATTTGAAGGTGCCGGTGGTCTCCATTTTCACTTTCACTCGCAAGAACAACGGCACCGCATAGGCGGGCATTTGCTCCCGGGCGAAGGCCAGCAGTTCGCTGAAATCCAGGGTCGCCAAGGACTCCGCTGGCGTAATCGCCGCCATCCCCGCACGCCCGTTGGTGTTGCGGATTTCCACGCCGTAGGCCACGGCTTCGGAAATATTCGGGTGTTGCAAAAGGATGTTCTCGACCTCGGTGGTCGAGACGTTTTCACCCTTCCAGCGGAAGGTATCTCCCAACCGGTCGACAAACTGCGCATGACCAAAACCGATGTTGCGCAGCAGGTCACCGGTATTGAAGTAACGGTCGCCCTTCTCGAACACGTCGTGCAACACAACCTTTTCGGTCTTCTGTGGATCGGTGTAGCCGTCGAGCGGCGCCTTGTCGTCGATCTTCGCCAGCAACAGCCCCTGTTCGCCTTTGGCAACTTTGCGCATGAAGCCGTTGGCATCCCGAATCGGCGCACCGCTGTCGTGGTCGTAGACCACCAACTCCCATGACATCAGGGAAAAACCGACGGTGTTATCAAAGTTGAGGATATTGGTGAAGCCGATGTTGCCGTCGCTGGCGGCGTAGAGCTCGCAGATGTGATTCACCGCAAAACGTGTCTTGAACTCGCCCCACGCGCCGGGGCGAAGTCCATTGCCGATCATCTTTGTCACGCTGTGCTTGCTGTCGCCGGCGCTGGGCGGTTGATCCACCAGGTAGCGGCACATTTCGCCGACGTAACCGAGGGTGGTCGCGCGGTACTTGCGCACATCGTTCCAGAATTGACTGGCGCTGAACTTGCGGCGAATGGCAAAGCCCGAGGCGCCACTGATCGCCGAGCCCCAGCACACGCACAGCCCGGTGGCGTGATAGAGCGGCAAGGTGCAATAGACGACATCCTCCGGGCGCATATCCAAGGCGATCAGCCCGAAGCTTGCAGAGCTGCGCATCCAGCGACCGTGCTTGAACACCCCGGCCTTGGGCAAGCCGGTGGTGCCCGAGGTGTAGATATAGAAACAAGGGTCGTCGAAAAAAACCTGCTGACTGCTGGCGGGGTTGGCGCTGGAACTGTCGGCACTGGCGGTCATCAGGTTGATGAACCCGTCGGGCGCAATGCCCGGATGGCTGAAGGTGTCTCGATCAGCGACGAACCAGGTACACGCCGCGTCGATCGACACCCTTTCGCGAACCGCCGAAAACGCCGGGACCAGCTCTTCTCCGACAATGATCGCCGCGGGTGCCACCAGATTCAGGCTGTGAGCCAGGGTATCGCGGGTTTGCGAGGTATTGAGCAAGGCACTGATTGCGCCGACCTTGGCCACCGCCAGAATCGTCACCAGCAGTTCCGGGCGATTCTCGATAAACACCGCCACGACATCGCCCTTGCGGATGCCTTGGGCAATCAGATGATGGGCAATTCGATTGGCCCATTGGTTGACCTGAGCATACGTCAGCACCACTTCACCCTGAAGCAACGCCGGGCCATCGGGATTGCGCAACGTCGCTTGTTCGAAGCTCCAGCCCAGGCCGCACGGCTGGGTCGGGTCCTTGACGTTGGCGGCCTTCATGCCTTTCACCACGCGAGGAATGGCTTTGGCAATGGAAGGCAGCTTGCGGAGCATCATGCCCCAGGTAATCGTGTCGTGCGGCGTGCGGCTCATGATTGCTCCCGGTCGATCTTTTTATTGTTCGGGCGACGTTGATTGAGGCCGAAAATACGTCAGCGGTTCCTGAGCTGTACACGCGGTTTTTGAAATGATTTGTATCCACGTCTGCGGCATTGGAAATCGTGAGTTTGCGCCGGGCAATTGGTTCCATCCAATCGACGTCGACCACGCAAAATGCAGGATGCACGATGGCGATTCATGCAGATTGCACGAAAGTGCAAAATCACCTAAAAACTAACTGATTGATATATAAGGATTTTTTTAAAATCAGGTGCTGGCACAATCACTGCAACTACCTCTGCATGCTTGCCATTCAAGGGCTAACGGAGCTGATAGACATGAACCTGATCCAAGAAAAATTTTCGTCCCTGTTCTCCAACTTCGAAGTGACCACCCAGCCACGTCCGGACGGCGGCATTCTGCTGACGTTGAGCAGCACCGACGGCAAACTCTTCAAACGCTCGATTTCTTACCAGCAATTGCATGCTGGCGATCAGTTGACTTGGGTGATCAGTGCCATTCGCCGTGACATCGCCGAACAGGCCAGCGAACTGCCGCAGATTTCCATGCTGCAAAGCCAGCAGCGGTTTGCCCTGCCGACGTATCACTCGGCTTAAACCCCAAAATACTGTGGGAGCGAGCTTGCTCGCGATGGCGGCTGAACATTCAACACTTGTGTTGATTGACAGACCGCTATCGCGAGCAAGCTCGCTCCCACAGGGTTGGTCTTCGTGGCTTAAAAAGTGGAAGGATCGATCTGCGCAAAACTGTCGACGGTCACATGCCCCGCCAGCTCCCCGCCTTCACGGGCCAGCCCGCACGTAGCCATTCCCGCTGTGCGCGCCGCGTCCAGTTCCTCGACGATGTCGGACAGAAACAGGATCTGCGAAGCGTCCAGGCCAATGGCTTGGGTAATGCGCTTGTAGGATTGCGCTTCACGCTTGGGCCCCGAGGTGGTGTCGAAATAACCGCTGAACAGTGGTGACAGATCCCCCGCTTCTGAGCAGCCAAAGATCAGCTTTTGCGCCTGGATCGAACCGGACGAATAAACAAACAGTTTGAAGCCATCCTGATGCCAGCGTTTGAGCGCTTCAACGGCGTCCGGGTAAACGTGGCCTTTCAACTCTCCGGCCTGATAACCCTGCTCCCAGACCATGCCTTGCAACGCTTTCAGCGGTGTGGCTTTGCGGTCTTCGGCGATCCAGCTCAGAAGAATATCGACCACCCGCTCGACGTCGGCGTTCGGCTCGCTGGTATCCCGGCGAACGGTGTCCAGTTGCTCGGCAACATCCGCGCGCGCAGCGTTCTGGCGAACAAAATCCGGCAAGTGTTTGGCCGCGTAGGGAAACAGCACGTCGAACACAAAACTCACCGCGCTCATAGTGCCTTCGATGTCGGTGAGAATTGCTTTGATCGGCATCGCCTCAGTCCTCAAGCCGCGGGAAGCGACTGGCGATGTCGTCGCCGGTGAAGTTCGCCACCCAGCCTTCAGGGTTGTTGAACAGACGGATCGCGACGAAATGCGGATGTTCGCCCATGTCGAACCAGTGCGGGGTGCCGGCCGGGACCGAGATCAGGTCGTTTTTCTCGCAGAGCACCGCGTAGACGTAATCATCGATGTGCAGGGTGAACAGCCCACGGCCGGCGACGAAAAATCGTACTTCGTCTTCGCCATGGCAATGTTCGTCGAGAAACCTGGCGCGCAATTCGGCTTTTTGCGGGTGATCGCTGTTCAGGCTGATGACGTCGACGGTGAGGTAGCCGCGCTCGGTCATCAGCTTGTCGATTTGCTCTTGATACGCGGCGATCACTTCTTCCTGACTGGCGCCGGGCTGGATTTTCGCCGCGGCTTGCCAGCGGTCGAAACGCACGCCCTGCTCGGCCAGGGTCGAGGCGATGTCTTCTAAATGCGTCAGCACCTTGTTTGGCAAATCAGGGCTTGAGACGTGGTAAACGGACAGGCTGCTCATCAGGGCAACTCCTTAACGGTTCAACAGCGAGCGCGCCTTCAACTCGCACTCGAACAAAAATTCAAAGGCTTCGATCTGCCGCAGTGCATCGCTCATGCGCGCACCCCAGGTGTAGAGACCGTGGCCGCGGATCAGGTAGCCGATACAATCGGGATGGGCTTCAAGCCAAGGCTGCACCTTGGCGGCGAGGCGCGCAATGTCCTGATCGTTGTCGAAAATCGGCACACGTACCCGGGATTCGTGGGTCGACACTCCGCTGAAGGCTTTTTGCAGTTCGTAGTCTTCGAACTCGATGAAGTCTTGCGGCGTCAGGCGCGACAGCACCGTGGCGTTCACCGAATGCGTGTGCAGCACCGCGCCGATTTCCGGGCGCCAGCGGTAGAGCTGGGTGTGCAGCAGGGTTTCGGCGGACGGTTTTTTGCCCGGTTCCAGGCTGTTGCCGGACAGATCGGTAGCCAGCACATCGTCGGGGCCGAGTTGACCTTTGTGCTTGCCGGACACCGTCAGTAGCGCTTCAGTCGGCGACAGGCGCGTCGAGTAGTTGCTGCTGGTGGCCGGCGACCAGCCGCGGCCATACAGAAAACGCCCGGCATCGATGATTTCCTGGGCGAGTTGCTCACGGGTGAGGCTCATGGCCTGTCCTCTTGCATACGTGTGGCAATGATAACGGCTGCCGCGAGGGCTGCGAGGCTGGCAATACTAAAGGTCAATGCGGGGCCGAGGGCATTCCAGCTGTAGCCGGAATACAACGCGCCCAGTGCGCCGCCGGTACCGGCCAGTGCAGCGTACAACGCCTGGCCCTGCCCTTGCTGGCGTGCGCCGAAGCTACGTTGCACGAACTGGATGGCAGCCGCGTGAAAGCTGCCGAATGTCGCCGCGTGCAGCACTTGGGCAAACAACAGCACCCAAAGGAACTCGGCGAACGAACCGAGCAACAACCAACGCAGCGCTGCCAGCAGAAAACTCGCCAGCAACACCCGCCGCACGGAGAAACGCGCGAGGATCTTGCTCATGGCCAGAAACATCAAGACTTCGGCGACCACCCCGACCGCCCAAAGCAAGCCGATCAGCCCACGGCTGTACCCGAGTCGCTCCAGGTGCAAGGTCAGAAAGGTGTAATAAGGACCGTGGCTCATCTGCATCAGCGCCACGCAAGCGTAAAACGCCAACACCCCGGGATTACGCAATTGCTTGAGAAACCCATCTCCCGCAATTCGATTGCCCTGAGCCGGTTGGGCGTTCGGCACCCACAAACTGCTGACCACGATCCCGGCCATGATCAGCACCAGCGTCACCGGGTAGATATCCAGGCTCAACCCTTCGAACAGCCGGCCAAGCGCGACCACGGTGATGATGAAACCGATGGAACCCCACAGGCGGATCTGGCTGTAACGGTTAGTCTGGCCCTGCAAGTGCGCCAACGTGATGACTTCGAACTGCGGCAACACCGCGTGCCAGAAAAACGCGTGCAAGGCCATGACCATTGCCAGCCAGGCGTAGGTCTTGCTGACGAAAATCAGCGAGAACGTCAGTAACGTACAGACCGCACCGAAGCGCACGATAACCAGGCGTCGGCCGGTGTAATCACCGAGCCAGCCCCAGATGTTCGGCGCCACGCAGCGCATCAGCATCGGGATCGCCACCAGCTCGCCGATGCGCGCGCTGGAAAAGCCCAGGTGATCGAAGTACAGCGCCAGAAACGGCGCTGTCGAACCGAGCAAGGCGAAATAGAACAGATAGAAACTGGAGAGCCGCCAGTACGGGAGCGCCGCCACCGTCATCAGACCGCAGCGGCCGTGAGGTCAGCCATTAAAGCTGACCCAGCACCGGCGTGCTCACGCGCACGTCCAGGTTCTGCCCACGGTGACGCAGCAGGTGATCCATCAACACGATGGCCATCATCGCTTCGGCAATCGGCGTGGCGCGGATGCCGACGCACGGGTCGTGGCGACCCTTGGTGACGACTTCCACCGGGTTGCCATGGATGTCGATGGAACGGCCCGGCGTAGTGATGCTCGAGGTCGGCTTGAGCGCCAGGTGCGCGACGATCGGCTGCCCCGACGAAATGCCACCCAAAATGCCGCCCGCATTGTTGCTGAGGAAACCTTGCGGGGTCATTTCATCGCGGTGTTCGGTGCCGCGCTGGGCAACGCTGGCGAAACCGGCGCCGATTTCCACGCCTTTGACCGCGTTGATGCTCATCAGCGCGTGAGCGAGTTCGGCATCGAGTCGGTCGAAGATCGGCTCGCCGAGGCCCGGCATTACGCCTTCAGCGACGACGGTAATCTTCGCGCCAACCGAATCCTGGTCGCGGCGCAACTGGTCCATATAGGCTTCCAGCTCCGGGACCTTGTCTGGATCAGGGCTGAAGAAAGCGTTCTGTTCCACCGAATCCCAGGTCTTGAACGGGATTTCGATCGGGCCGAGCTGGCTCATGTAGCCACGAATGACGATGCCCTGAGTGGCCAGGTATTTTTTCGCAATCGCACCGGCTGCCACGCGCATGGCCGTTTCACGGGCCGAGCTGCGACCGCCGCCACGGTAATCGCGCTCGCCGTATTTGTGGTGATAGGTGTAGTCGGCGTGGGCCGGGCGGAACAGGTCCTTGATCGCCGAGTAATCCTTGGACTTCTGGTCGGTATTGCGGATCAACAGGCCGATGGAGCAACCGGTGGTGCGCCCTTCGAACACGCCGGAGAGGATTTCGACTTCGTCGGCTTCCTGGCGCTGGGTGGTGTGGCGGCTGGTGCCGGGTTTGCGGCGATCCAGGTCACGCTGCAGATCCTCCAGAGAGATCTCCAGGCCCGGCGGGCAGCCGTCGACAATGGCGACCAACGCCGGACCATGGCTTTCGCCCGCGGTGGTGACAGTGAACAGCTTGCCGTAGGTATTGCCGGACATGCAGGACGCTCCGTGAATTCGAACCAAATACGTAATGCGCGCCAGTATACGCAGGCTACCCAACTAGTTCATCCTCGAACCTTATGGGTGCCTGCGAGTCCAACCGGCATCTTGTTCATGATGGCGTGATGATGCTGCGAGTTATAGCCTTGAGCCTTACCCTGTTTACCGGCTTTGTACAGGCCACTGTCCTGCAACGCCCGATCACGTTGGACACCGGCACCGGCGAGCTTTTCGGCTCGTTATTGCTACCCAAGTCCGACACGCCGGTACCGGTTGTCCTGATCATTTCCGGCTCCGGTCCTACGGATCGTGACGGAAACAACCCCGACGGCGGACGCAACGACAGCCTCAAGCGTCTCGCTTGGGTACTGGCCAAACACAACATCGCCAGCGTGCGTTATGACAAACGCGGCGTGGCGGCGAGCCTTGCGGCGACCCCGGATGAACGCAATCTGTCGGTTGAAGCCTACGTGGCCGACGCCGAGGCCTGGGGCCGGAAGCTCAAAACCGACCCGCGCTTTGGCCAACTGATCCTGCTGGGCCACAGTGAAGGCGCCTTGATCGCCAGCCTCGCGGCGCCGAGCCTGGATGCCGACGCGGTCATTTCCATGTCCGGCAGCGCCCGGCCGATCGATCAGGTGCTGCGCCAACAATTAAGCAATCGCCTGCCGCCACCGCTGATGCTGCGCAGCAATGAATTGCTCGACAGCCTCAAGGCCGGTCACACCGACGACAACGTGCCGCCACAGTTGCAGGTGATTTTCCGCCCGAGCGTGCAGCCGTATCTGATTTCATTGTTCCGCCAGGACCCGGCGGCGGCGTTCGCCAAGTTGAAGATGCCGGCACTGATCATCCAGGGCAGCAATGACATCCAGGTCGGTGTCGGTGACGCCAGGCTGTTGAAGGCTGCCAAACCGGACGCCGAGCTGGCGCTGATCGAAGGCATGAACCACGTCATGCGCATCGTGCCCAACGATGTAAAACGGCAATTGGCCTCTTACAAAGATCCGCAATTGCCACTGGCGGCCGAACTCGGCGCGCGAATCCTCGGGTTTATTGACGGACTTCGCACCAGTTAAGCGGTGTTCGGGGGCGTGAAAACTGGTTGAGAACGCCCCCTAGCCCTCCAGTCCTGAAAAAAACGGCCGATAAGCCTTTGTCGCCAGCGCTATGACTGGCGGCAAGCAGAGCTTGGACAGGATCTCGCCGTTATGACTGATACCCAGACTTCACCCGACACCACTGCTGAAAAAGACGCACCACCAGCGGTCGAGCTGCCGTGGGCGGACGTCCACGCCGAGCACCACAAGATGCTCCGTCTGGCGCCATTGCAAACCGACCGCAACACCGGTGGACGGCCGCTGCGCTTTGTTGAATTCGGTTACGCCGAACGGAACAACAAGGAACACAGCCTGATGCGCATGAGCATTTCGCTGCCCGGCCAGCGCGTGCGCAAGGAACAGAATCATCTGGACGTGTGGGTCGATCACGCCACCAAGCGCGTGCATTTCGGGCCTGACAGCGGTTTGCAGATCGAACCGATGAACCGTGGCATCGGTCGCTTCATGGCCGCTCAGGGCATTACCTGGGCGAAAAAGAGATGGCCCGGCTACACCGTCGACGGCACCGACCTGAACAACAAGGATGCGCTGAACGAAGACACGCGCCTGCGCCGCGATCACTTTTTGCGGATGCACGGTTTCGACGTGATCTACGCCGACGCCCAGCATTTGAAGGGCAGCGTCAAAGAGGTACAGGTCGGCGACCTGCTGGGTGACTGGAGCACGGAAAAATTGCAGGTCGTGGAAATTCTTGAGGCGGCGCAGATGCTCCAGCAAGCCGAGCAAAATCTCGCCGAGCAGGAAGTCAAACTCAAGAAACACGAAGAAAAGGTCAGCAAGTACAAACGCGAAGACGCCGGGCTGCGCTTTACCATTACCTGTCTGGTGGCGTTTGCGGTGTTTCAGGCGGGGTTGTTGATCTGGATAGCCACGCACCGCTGAAGGTTTTTTGTGGCGAGGGGATTTATCCCCTCGCCACAGGAGTCAGTCAGGTCAGACGCGAGAAGCAAACAGCGCCTGATGATCACGGCACTGTTCCGCCGTCAGCATGAACACGCCATGCCCTCCGCGCTCGAAATCGAGCCAGGCGAAATCGACTTCCGGGTACAGCGCCGAGACGTGAACCTGGCTGTTGCCCACTTCGACAATCAGCAAGCCCTTCTCGGTCAGGTGATCGGCCGCTTCGGCGAGCATGCGACGCACCAGGTTCAAACCATCATCACCGCAGGCCAGGCCCAGCTCCGGTTCGTGCTGGTATTCGTCCGGCATGTCGGCGAAATCTTCCGCATCGACGTAAGGCGGGTTCGACACGATCAGGTCGAAACGCTGACCCGGCAAACCATCGAAACCATCCCCCTGAACCGTGTACACCCGCTCATCGACGCCATGGCGCTCAATGTTCTGGTTGGCCACTTCCAGCGCTTCGAACGACAGATCGGCCAATACCACTTCGGCGTTCTGGAACTCGTAGGCACAGGCGATACCGATGCAGCCGGAACCGGTACACAGATCGAGAATCCGCGCAGGCTCGGCGCCCAGCCACGGATTGAAACGTTTTTCGATCAGCTCGCCAATCGGCGAACGCGGGATCAATACGCGCTCATCGACAATGAACGACATGCCGCAAAACCACGCTTCGCCCAACAGGTAGGCGGTAGGAATACGTTCTTCGATACGGCGCTTGAGCAAGCGCTGCAGCTTGACCAGTTCGTCTTCTTCAAGATTGCAGTCGAGGTAGCTGTCGGCGATTTCCCACGGCAAGTGCAAGGCACCCAACACCAACTGACGTGCTTCGTCCCAGGCGTTGTCGGTCCCATGGCCGAAAAACAGATCCTCCCCATGGAAGCGGCTGACGGCCCAACGGATATGGTCACGCAGGGTACGAAGTCGGGAAGTGATCACGGGGCAAACTCCAAAAAAAACGACTGGCGATTCTAACAGCCAAAACGCGTCTCGACGACGCGGGAAAACTACCAGGGCGAATGTAGGACTATTCTGTTTTTTCGTCCGGTTATTGAACAAAACGGGACTATTGACAAGGCTGCGAGCCAGAAAAGACGGCGTCTACGATGGTAGCGATTCACAGAAGCGCTCAGCCAGAGGACAATGTCGCAAAAGCCCCACTCGAAGGAGCCCCAGAATGTCCGTTCCAAAAACGATGTTTCAACTCAGCGGCCGCGGTTATGCAGCAGCTGTTCTGAGCCATGCGACCCTTGTCATCATCGATGCCCAGAAAGAATACCTCAGCGGCCCGTTGGCCCTGATTGGCATGGATGCTGCCGTCGCGAACATCAAGCAACTGGTGGCCGCTGCCCGTGCAGCCGGCCGGCCGATCGTCCATGTCCGCCACCTCGGCACCGTCGGTGGGCTGTTCGATCCACAAGGTGAGCGCGGTGAGTTCATCCCGGGGCTGGAACCACAGGGCGACGAAACCATCATCGGTAAATTGCTGCCAAGTGCGTTTCACGGCACCGAACTGCTGGAACGCTTGCAGAATCTCGGTTCGCTGGACCTGATCGTGTGCGGTTTCATGAGCCACTCCAGCGTCAGCACCACGGTGCGCGCCGCGAAGAACCTGGGCTTTCGTTGCACGCTGGTGGAAGACGCCTGCGCGACTCGCGACCTGCCTTACAAGGGCGGCGTGTTGAGCGCAGACCACGTTCAGCAGACCGAAATGGCGATCATGGCGGACAACTTCGCCACCCTCGCGCTGACTCACGAACTGATCTGATCGGCGTTCGATGAGCGGTCCATGCCGCCGCTCATCCGCAAAAGCCTATCATTTGCTGTAATTGTCTTAGCCTCAGGAACATCCCGGTCAACTCCCGGTCGAAGGGCCGATACCCATTGAGGAAGGTCGGAATGAAGTTATCCGATGGTTTTGACGCTCGCCGCTTGCGGCCCAAAGGCCAACGCAACTGGCGTTTTCGAATCGGCGCGGCATTTGCAGCCTTGCTGTCGATGTGCGGAGTGTTGCTGGCGATGGCAGGCATAGCCAGCCTGCTTGGTCACGCACCTGCCCTGGGCGAGTTGAATACCAACCGGGTCGGTTCGGCAGTGATTCTGGCGATTGGCCTGTTCGTGCTGTACCTCGGCGTGTGGCTGTGGCGTCGCTGCCGTCGCCGCTCGCGGCAGTCGCAAGAGCTGAACATCTCCCCGCACTTGATGAAAAAGCACGACTGAGCCGAGCGCTGCGCGTTTTCTCGCGCCCCATTCGCCTCGAGTTGGGTAAACTGGCCGCCCTTCGCGGAGGCTGACATGCAAGACGACGATTTTTCCCTGTTCAAAAGCGCGATCCAAGGCGTCAAGCCGATCAAACACGATCGCGCCGAAACCGGCAAACCCAAAGCTGACCGCGCACAAATCGCCAAGTTGCGACAAGCCGCCACCGTACGTACCGATGCCACCACCGTTGACGGGCTGTCCGATCAGTTCGTTATCGATGTTGGCCCGGAAGACGAGCTGATGTGGGCGCGTGACGGTGTTCAGGAAAGCCAGATGCGCAAGCTCAGGATCGGACAGATTCCGTTTGAAGGCAGCCTCGACCTTCATGGCATGAGCGTGGAAAAGGCCCGGGAAACCCTCTGGGCGTTTCTGGCCGAAGCGACCAAATTCGAAATCCGCTGCGTGCGCGTCACCCACGGCAAGGCCGTGCGTCTGGATGGCAAGCGGCCGATGATCAAAAGCCACGTCAACACCTGGCTGCGCCAACATTCACAAGTGCTCGGCTTCACCTCGTGCCAAGCGAAACACGGCGGCGCCGGAGCGGTTTATGTGATGCTCAAACGGACCATGATGGAAGGTCGCGACGAATAAAGCGGTCGCCTGGCAAATTATCGGGATAACGATTTGCAATGATATGGGAGCTCCCGTAATACTTCGCAGATGGAATTTAAAGAACGACTCAAAGCAGCCCGCCAACACGCCAAGCTCAATCAGACCGAGCTTGCCGAGCGCGCAGGCCTGACGCAAACCTCAATCTCCGACCTTGAGCGCGGGAAATCGAAGGCAACAGCCTTTGTTGCCCAGATCGCTTCAGCGTGTGGCATTTCACCGATGTGGCTGGCTGAAGGTGTCGGTGACATGCTTAAAGGGGTGTCCGATGCGGCTCCGTTGAATCGCCCCCCTCCAAGCGTTTCAATGTCAGACATCCGGCCTTGGGACGACAGCACGCCCCTGGATGACGATGAGGTTTATGTTCCTTTCCTGCGTGAAGTTGAGCTGGCGGCCGGTTCAGGGCGTTTCGTGATCGCAGAAAACGACAGCGCCAGGCTGCGTTTCTTCAAGAAAGACCTGCGTCACAACAACGTGCAGTTCAACAACGCCAAGTGCGTGGTGGTGAGCGGAAACAGCATGCTCCCGGTACTGCGCGACGGCGCTACGGTTGGCATGAACGTCGGAAAGAACTCGCTGGGCGACATCGTCGACGGCGAAATGTACGCGATCAACCACAACGGCCAGCTCCGCGTGAAACAGATCTACCGCTTGCCCAGTGGCATCCGCCTACGCAGCTTCAACCGTGACGAGCATCCGGACGAGGACTACACCTTCGCCGAGATTCAGCAACAGCAGATTGCGATCCTGGGCCATGTCTTTTGGTGGGCGATGTATTCGCGATAAAATCGACATCCAAGAAAAGCCCGCCAAGCGCGGGCTTTTTTTGTACCTGAAATATAGGCGCGGAATAAAATATGGGAATACCCATTGACATAAAATATGGGAAATCCCATATTGGTATTCAAGCCAACGGGAAATCGACCGGAAGCTGCCAGGCATCACTTCTGCCCATTCACTGAGTGGGCAGTGGGATGTAGGCCTGCATCAAACGCAAGGCTCATTAGAGCAAAAAGCGACATCAATGGACTGAGGCAAAAACCATGACTGTAGACATCAGCAACTTCACCATCGCTACCCCGCTTCCAATCTCCGACACCAACCCGATTGCGCTTGAGCTCATCGGCTGGCGCGCACTGATCGAATGCCCCGACGTCATCTCAATGCTTGATGATGGTTCGCTGCAGATGACGGCGCCGACACTTGGAGCCTCGAGCAAGAGCACGCTACGAACCCGCTGCGAGTGGAAGGAGCCAGGTTACTGGCTGTTCTCCAGCGCAGCGGACCACTGGAACCGACAAGAAATGCGCCTGACCAAAGTCAACTCGCTGCAGAAAGTCGTGATCGCCCAGATTCATGTGAAGGGTTCAGAACGACCTCCGGTAAAGGTGTTCTGGAACAAAGGAAAAATCACCATGGGGTTCCGGTCAAGCTACCTCCAGGACGATCCAGTCAACTCGACGGTGTTGGAAAACGTACCGCTCGGTGCACTTTTCAATATCAGCATTCACGCCAATTCGAGCGGCGCCGTCTCTGTATCGGCTAGTTGTAACGGCGTCCAATCCACTTCCGCGATCATGCGCCTCGACAACACCTGGGACACGAAAACGCTCGCCTTCCACGGTGGCGTGTACAACCAGGTCGATTACTCCGACACCACCGACCCGCTAGACGGCTCTGTCTGCATCATCAGCGATCTGTCCATCACTCACGTCTGATACGACCTGCTCGGCCTGATGAAACAATCGGGCTTCTGGGAAGCATCACTGCTGCACCTTGGCGACAGGGTGTAGCGGGATGCACAAACCCGAAATGACCGATTTGGGGATTCGCGCCCACCGGCAATACAACTGCCGGCACACATACGCTACCATGTGCCTCATGTCGGGGATGAACCCTGCGTTTACCGCCACTCAGCTCGGTCATAGCGTTCAGATGTTGCTATCGACCTCACCCGATGGATCAACGCCAGCACAGACTGGGGCGAACCCGGGACGCTCGAAAACAGCTTGATTGGTACAAAATGGGTACAGACAGAAACAGTACCCCTCTGAAACCCGTATGGAATCAGCCTCTGTGACACTGGAACAGAACTACACCGCGATTCTCGGCCAATTGGGCGAGGACGTCTCCCGCGAGGGCCTGCTCGACACGCCAAAACGTGCCGCCAAAGCCATGCAGTACCTCTGCCGCGGTTATGAACAGACACTGGAAGAGGTCACCAATGGTGCCTTGTTCAGCTCCGACAACAGCGAAATGGTGCTGGTGAAGGACATCGAGCTCTACTCGTTGTGCGAACACCACCTGCTGCCGTTTATCGGCAAGGCTCACGTCGCCTACATCCCGAGCGGCAAGGTATTGGGCCTGTCGAAAGTCGCGCGGATCGTCGATATGTACGCCCGCCGCCTGCAGATCCAGGAAAACCTCAGCCGCCAGATCGCCGATGCGGTCCAGCAAGTCACCGGCGCCCTGGGCGTTGCAGTGGTGATCGAGGCCAAGCACATGTGCATGATGATGCGCGGTGTGGAGAAACAGAATTCGTCGATGATCACGTCGGTGATGCTGGGTGAGTTCCGCGAAAACGCGGCCACCCGCAGCGAGTTTCTCAGCCTGATCAAGTAATTCGCAGCAGAAGAAAACCGGCATTCATCGCCGGTTTTTTTTCGCCTGTGAAAAATCAGGTAAGCTGCGCGCCTTCTGTTTGCCCTTGTGAGGCTTATACCGTGTTCGTTAAAGCGCTTCGTGTCGGCCTTGGCCAACTGATCATCTTCATCGACTTCATTACCCGCCCCGGCAAAAAGCAGCGCCCTGCCGAGGTTCAGGCGCAGGTCAACACGGCTGCCAAGGGCCTGACCCTGTATCAGTTCCACGCTTGCCCGTTCTGCGTGAAAACCCGCCGCACCCTGCGCCGCTTGAACGTGCCGGTGACGCTGCGCGACGCGAAGAACAACGAACAGGATCGCCAGGCCCTGCTGGAACAGGGCGGCAAGATCAAGGTGCCGTGCCTGCGCATCGAAGAGAATGGCCAGACGACCTGGATGTATGAGTCCAAGGTGATCATCGATTACCTGGACAAGCGGTTTGCTGCTGCCTGATGGTTTTGTGCTGGGGCTGATGACCTCATCGCGAGCAAGCTCGCTCCCACAGTGGTTTGTGGGATGATGAAGATCTGTGATCAACGCTGATCCCCTGTGGGAGCGAGCTTGCTCGCGAAGAGGCCGGCCCAGGCGCCACAAAATCCAGACCAAAAAAAACCGGCCCCAGAGCCGGTTTATTTGTTTCTGCCCTCAGGCAGCTTGCGCAGCCTGCGCCTGGCGCACCACCGCTGCCAGCCTTTTGAGCCCTTCGTCCAGCCGTGCCGGGTCGATGTGGCTGAAGTTCAGGCGCAAATGCCCCGGATTGTTGTCCGGTTCAGGGAAGAACGGTTCGCCCGGCATGAACGCCACATCCGTTGCCAGTGCAGCCTTGAGCAACGTACGCGTGTCCAGCGGCTGCTTGAGAGTCAGCCAGAAAAACAGCCCGCCCTGCGGCACGTTCCAGTCCGCCAAATCCGCAAAATGCGTTTCCAGGGCTGACTGGAACGCGTCCCGACGAACCCGGTAGAAGTCCCGCAGCTCGCTCAAGTGATGCTGGAATTTGTCGGTGCCGATCCACTGCAGCGCTTGCCACTGGCCCACGCGATTGGTGTGCAGGTCGGCCGATTGCTTGAGTTTCAGCAAGTGCGGAAAGAGATCCGGACTGGCGATCAGATAGCCGACTCGCAGTCCGGGCAGCAGGGTTTTCGACACGGTGCCGGTGTAGATCCAGCTGGCCTTTTTCAAGCGACTGACAATTGGCGTGGCACTACCACCGTCGAAGGTCAGCTCGCGGTAAGGCTCGTCTTCGACCAAGGTCACGCCGAACTCATCCAGCAAGGCTGCCACGGCATCGCGCTTGGCTTCGCTGTAGCGCACGGCCGAAGGATTCTGAAAAGTCGGGATCAGGTAGATGAACGCCGGACGGTGTTTTTCCAGACGAGTACGCAACTGAGCCAGGTTCGGGCCATCAGCCTCCAGCGGGACAGTGATGCAGTCGGCGCCGAACAGCTGAAAAATCTGCAACGCCGCCAGATAAGTTGGCGCTTCGAGCAAAATCTCGGTGCCGTTGTCGATGTACAGCTTGGCCGCCAGATCGAGGGTTTGCTGGGAGCCGCTGACCACCAACACCTGACTCGCCTCGCAGGGTACACCCAGCGCCCGCGCCTCTGCTGCCAGCGCTTCACGCAACGCAGGCTCACCTTCGCTCATGCCGTATTGGCCCATGGACAGCGGCATGTCGGCCCACTCGACTTTCGGCAGCATGGCTTCGGCCGGCAAGCCGCCAGCGAATGACATCACTTCCGGGCGCTGGGCAGCGGCGAGGATTTCACGGATCAAAGAACTTTTAAGACGCGAGATACGTTCGGAAAATGCCATGGGGTCACCGGTAGCGAGGCCTGAGGGAAATGAGTCAAACTGGTTGACCGAAATTACGACAGACCGAACGGATACGTCAATATGCTTGACCTTAAAAACCCCGCGACTCAGCAACAGGCGATGGAAGCGTTTTTCTTCGGTTACCAGGCATTCACCGCGAAAGCCGACGAAATGCTCGAGCGCCGTGGCTTGAGCCGGGTGCATCAACGCATTGTGTTTTTCATCGCGCGCTACCCGAATTTGAGCGTCAAGGAGCTGTTGGCATTGCTCGGGGTGACGAAGCAGGCGCTGAACATTCCGCTGCGTCAATTGGTGGAAATGCATCTGGTGAACAGTGTCGCGTCCCAGACCGACAAGCGTAAGCGGCTGTTGGAGCTAACCGACGATGGCGCGCGTTTCGAGCAGTCGTTGCGGCGTGAGCAGGTGAAATTACTGGAGCGGGTGTTTGCCGAGGCTGGGGAGACGGCGGTGAATGGCTGGCTGGCGGTGAATCTTGCACTTGGCGAGAACCAACAAAAAATCTGATCTCTGAAAATCCATCGCGAGCAGGCTCGCTCCCACAGGGGAATGCGCTCAACTGTAGGAGCGAGCCTGCTCCGGGCGGCGTTCCGACGAAGGCGTCTTCACAGCCGATATATCCCTATTGCCAAACTTTTCGTCTACAAAATCAAAAACATTATTTGCTTTATTTGTATACAAAAGCATAATCCACTTCGTGCGAGTTCCTGACCAAGCGGTCAACAAATTCGCAAGCACCTCAAAGGGTCGCTGCCACCCTCATGGGTCCGGCCCTGGAAATAACAATAAAACTCTTGAGGAGTACTCGCTGTGGAAAGCCGCAAATCCGAAGCCCCGACGCTGGAACTCTCGCCACCATTACGCAATGGTTGGCTGGAGCGCATCTTCAAACTCAGCTTGCATGGCACCACGGTGAAGACCGAGTTGATTGCCGGTCTGACAACCTTCATCACCATGGCCTACATCATCTTCGTCAACCCCAACATCATGGCCGACGCCGGGATCGATCACGGTGCCGCGTTCGTCGCCACCTGCATCGCCGCCGCGCTGGGTTGCCTGTTGATGGGTCTGTACGCCAACTGGCCGGTCGGCCTGGCGCCGGGCATGGGCCTGAACGCCTTCTTCACCTACACCGTGGTCGGTACCATGGGCTACAACTGGGAAACCGCCCTTGGCGCGGTGTTTGTTTCCGGTGTGTTGTTCATGTTTCTGACCTTTTCCCGGATCCGCGAATGGCTGCTCAATAGCATCCCGGTGAGCTTGCGCTTTGCCATGGGCGCCGGTGTGGGTCTGTTTCTGGGGCTGATTGGCTTGAAAACCGCGGGCATCGTGGTCGACAGCCCGGCCACCCTGATCAAGCTCGGCTCCCTGCGCGAACCTGGCCCGCTACTGGCAGCCATCTGCTTCCTGATGATCGCGGTACTCAGCTACCACAAAGTGTTTGGCGCGATTCTCATCAGCATCATCACCGTTACCCTGGCGGGTTGGGGCCTGGGCCTCGTGCACTACGAGGGCATCATGTCCGCCCCGCCGAGCCTGGCACCGACCTGGATGGCCATGGACATCGCCGGCGTGTTCAACGTCAGCATGATCAGCGTGGTGCTGGCCTTCCTCTTCGTGCACATGTTCGACACCGCCGGCACCCTGATGGGCGTCGCCCAGCGCGCCGGCCTGGTGAACGCGGATGGCAAGATCGAAAACCTCTCCCGTGCCCTGAAAGCTGACAGTGCTTCCAGCGTATTCGGTGCAATGGTCGGTGTTCCGCCGGTCACCAGCTACGTGGAAAGTGCCGCGGGTGTAGCCGCTGGTGGTCGGACTGGTCTTACCGCCGTGACCGTAGGTGTGCTATTTATTGCGGCAATGTTTTTCGCACCGCTGGCTGGCATGATTCCCGCTTACGCAACCGCCGGTGCGCTGATTTATGTGGCGATGCTGATGATGGGCGGCATGGCGCACATCGAATGGGACGAAGCGACCGACAGCATTCCGGCGATCGTTACCGCGATCATGATGCCGCTGACCTTCTCGGTCGCCGACGGCATCGCGCTGGGCTTTATCACGTATGTGGTGCTGAAAGCCTGTACCGGTAAGCACAAGGAAATTTCCGTGAGTTTGTGGGTGCTCTGCGCGATCTTCATCGCCAAGTTCATTTTCTTGTAAGCCGTCTACGTTTCAAAAACAGTGTTTCAAAACAGCCTCACCCCGTCGGGTGAGGCTTTTGTGCAAATGGAGGAAAGTGATGAGTCTGGAAACCTGGCTGCTGTTCAGCGGCGCTGCGCTGGTGGTAATCCTGATCCCGGGGCCACTGTCTTTGCTGATGATCAGCAACAGTCTGAATTACGGTTTGCGTCGTTCTTACCCGGCGTTTCTGGGGGGCGTGATTGCGTCGATCTGCTTGCTCAGTGCGTCGGCGCTGGGTTTGGGCGCCTTGCTGCTGGCGTCGGAACAGTTGTTCAGTGCCTTGAAGATCGTCGGGGCGCTGTACCTGTTCTATCTGGCCTGGCAGAGCTGGCAGCAATCGCGTCAGCCCTCCCACGGCGCTGAAGTGCCCCAGGCTGCGCCAGTGCCACGCTTTCGCGCACTGTTCGGGCGCGCCTTCATGTTGGGCGCCAGCAACCCGAAAGACATTCTGTTCTTCGCCGCTTTCCTCCCGCAGTTCCTCAGTGCCGAGCAGCCGTTCCTGCCGCAGTTGCTGGTAATGATTGCGACCTGGACCGTGCTGGATTTGCTGTGCAAGTTGGCTTATGGGCTGGGTGCCCATGGTGCGGCGCGGTATCTGCGCAGCGGCAAGGGGCAGAGCTGGTTTAACCGGGTGAGTGCGGGGTTGTTCAGTGGTGCGGGCGCTGCGTCTCTGTTGAGCCGCTAAGAGCAAAAGATCGCAGCCTCGTTGCACTCGACAGCTCCTACAGGGGGAATGCGTTTCCATGTAGGAGCTGCCGAAGGCTGCGATCTTTTGACTTTTCTACAGGCAAAAAAAAGCCCGCAGTGTGAGCGGGCGAAAGACCAAAGAAGCTATATGCACAGGATTTTTGGGGGGAAAGTCCTAGCTTCCTCTGTAGGTCGAATAGCTGTAAGGCGAAATCAGCAACGGCACGTGGTAGTGATCCTGTTCCGCAGAGATGCCAAAACGCAGCACCACCACATCCAGAAACGCCGGTTCCGGCAGCTGAACGCCACGGGCGCGGTAGTAATCGCCCGCATGAAACTGAACCTGATAGACCCCGGAACGGTAGTCATCACCTTGCAGCAGCGGTGCATCGACACGGCCGTCGCTGTTGGTTATCGCAGTGGCGACCAATTCCAGCTGCGAACCTTCAACGCGATACAACTCGACCTTGATCGAGCTGCCCGGGCAACCATGTGCAGCGTCTAAAACGTGAGTAGTCAAACGTCCCATTGATTCTGCGCGCCTGCCTGCGTGGAGCAGTCAGACCTCGCGCCTCCCGAAGTCAGTTGAAAAGGAGACCGCACCGATTCGGAGCACGAAACGCTGCGGCGAGCGACTGATTAAGACACTTTTCATAAAAATTGTACACAATAAAAACGAGATTTTTAGCGCTATGCCCGTCATTCAGGGATTCCCGGCGAATCTGCCACCGAGCCATAGGATCAAAGGACCTTCCATCCATTAGCTGACCAATCAGGCAGGTTTCTTGCAATAACATGTGAAGATGACCGTCAGTGAAAAATGCAAAAAAACAGGCTTACAAAGTGAATATAAAGTTGTATACAATCAGCCCATCGCTGTGACGCCAGCCTGTCATCAAACCGCCAGGCCGCCACACAACCCTGACCTTGAACAAGTCGAACGAATAAGAAGGAAGACTGCAGTGAGCGCTGACTACCCACGCGACCTGATCGGTTACGGCAGTAACCCTCCTCACCCACACTGGCCGGGCAATGCCCGCATCGCCTTGTCCTTCGTGCTCAATTACGAAGAAGGCGGCGAGCGCAATATCCTGCACGGCGATAAAGAATCCGAAGCCTTCCTTTCGGAAATGGTCTCGGCGCAGCCGCTGCAAGGCGCGCGCAACATGAGCATGGAATCCCTTTACGAGTATGGCAGCCGTGCCGGCGTCTGGCGGATTCTGAAACTGTTCAAGGAATTCGACATTCCGCTGACCATCTTCGCCGTCGCTATGGCCGCCCAGCGTCACCCGGACGTGATCCGTGCGATGGTCGATGCCGGCCACGAGATCTGCAGCCACGGCTATCGCTGGATCGACTACCAGTACATGGACGAAGCGCAGGAACGCGAGCACATGCTCGAAGCGATCCGCGTCCTCACCGAAATCACCGGCGAGCGCCCACTGGGCTGGTACACCGGCCGCACTGGCCCGAACACCCGTCGTCTGGTGATGGAAGAAGGCGGTTTCCTCTACGACTGCGACACCTACGACGACGACCTGCCCTACTGGGAACCGAACAACCCGACCGGCAAGCCGCACCTGGTGATTCCGTACACGCTGGACACCAACGACATGCGCTTCACCCAGGTCCAGGGTTTCAACAAGGGCGACGACTTCTTTGAATACCTCAAAGACGCATTCGACGTGCTGTACGCCGAAGGTGCCGACGCACCGAAGATGCTGTCGATCGGCCTGCACTGCCGTCTGATCGGCCGTCCGGCGCGTCTGGCCTCGCTCAAACGCTTTATCGAATACGCTAAAAGTCATGAACAGGTGTGGTTCAGCCGTCGCGTCGACATCGCTCGCCACTGGCACGAAACCCACCCGTACCAAGGGGCCGCGAAATGAGCCACTTCCAAACCCTGAAGCCCTCGACCCTGAGCCGCGACGCGTTTGTCGCTGCCTTCGCCGACATCTACGAACATTCGCCATGGGTGGCCGAGAAGGCCTTCGACCTGGGCCAGGACGCGTCGATCGACCAGATCGAAACCCTGCACCAACGCATGAGCGACATCCTGTTGAGCGCCGATCACGAAAGCCAATTGGCACTGATCAACGCCCACCCGGACCTGGCCGGCAAAGCCGCCGTCCAGGGCCAGCTTACCGCAGCCAGCACTGAAGAACAGTCTGGCGCGGGTATTCACCAATGCACGGCCGAAGAGTTTCAACGCTTCACCGAGCTGAACGACGCCTACAAAGCCAAGTTCAAGTTTCCCTTCATCATGGCGGTAAAAGGCAGCAACCGGCATCAGATCCTCGCGGCGTTCGAAACGCGCATTCACAACCCGGAAGACACCGAGTTCAAATGCGCGCTGGCGGAGATCAACAAGATCGCCCTGTTCCGATTACTGACCCTATAGCGAGCTTTGCCCGAGTGCTCTCAAACGCACACAGCACCCAGGGCACTGCAAGCATCCCAAGCCAACTTATTAAAGGCAGACAAGAAGAATGAAAGCTTACGCCGTACCTTTCGAGAAGTTCGTCAACCTGGCCGACGCCCGCCTGGGCACCAAAATCATCTCGGTCACCGATGACTGGTTCGCTGATGCCAACCGCCTGTTCCAGCCGACCCCGGCTGTGTGGAAGGAGGGCGTGTTCGATGACAACGGCAAGTGGATGGACGGCTGGGAGTCGCGCCGCAAGCGCTTCGAAGGCTACGACAGCGCCGTGATCCGCCTGGGCGTACCGGGTTCGATCAAAGGCGTGGACATCGACACTTCATTCTTCACCGGCAACTTCCCGCCGTCGGCTTCTCTGGAAGCGTGCTTCCTGGCCTCGGGCGAGCCAGACGACAACACCCAGTGGACTGAAGTGCTGTCCGCCGTCGAGCTGCAAGGCAACAGCCACCACTACCACGAAATCAACAACGACCAGGCGTTCAGCCACCTGCGCTTCAACATCTACCCGGATGGTGGCGTGGCCCGTCTGCGTGTTTACGGTATTCCGTTCCGCGACTGGTCCGCTGTCGGCGACAACGAGCAAGTTGACCTGGCCGCAGCCCTCAACGGTGGCCGCGCCCTCGCCTGCTCCGACGAACACTTCGGTCGCATGAGCAACATCCTCAACCCGGGCCGTGGCATCAACATGGGCGACGGCTGGGAAACTGCACGTCGTCGCACGCCAGGCAATGACTGGGTCATCGTCGCGCTGGGTCATGCCGGTGAGATCGAAAAAGTCATCGTCGACACCCTGCACTTCAAGGGCAACTACCCGGACACCTGCTCGATCCAGGGCGCCTTCGTGAAGGGCGGCACCGACAGCCAGATCGAAACCCAATCGCTGTTCTGGCGCGAATTGCTGCCGGCGCAGAAACTGGAAATGCACGCAGAACACACCTTCGCCGAGCAGATCAAGGCGCTGGGCCCGATCACCCACATCCGCCTGAACGTGTTCCCGGATGGTGGTGTGAGCCGCCTGCGGGTATTGGGCAAGGTCGCTAAATAAGCGCTGAACCCAATCGCGAGCAAGCTCGCTCCCACATTTGACCGCGTTTCCCTGTGGGAGCGAGCTTGCTCGCGATAGCGTCAGAACAAACAACACAGAACTCGGAAAAGAAGACCAGCATGCGCACATTGACGATTGAACCGCTGACCAAAGAAGCCTTCGCCCCTTTCGGTGACGTGATCGAAACCGACGGCAGCGATCACTTCATGATCAACAACGGTTCGACCATGCGCTTCCATAAACTGGCGACGGTAGAAACCGCTACGCCGGCGGACAACGCGATCATCAGCATCTTCCGCGCCGATGCGCAGGACATGCCGCTGACCGTCAGCATGCTGGAGCGTCACCCGCTGGGCAGCCAGGCTTTCATTCCGCTGCTCGGCAACCCCTTTCTGATCGTGGTCGCGCCACTTGGCGATGAACCTGTATCAGGCTTGGTCCGCGCCTTCGTCACCAACGGCAGGCAGGGCATTAATTACCATCGCGGCGTTTGGCACCATCCGGTGCTGACGATCGAAAAGCGGGATGACTTCCTGGTGGTTGATCGCAGTGGCACAGGCAATAACTGCGATGAGCATTTTTTCAAAGAGGATGAGCGTTTGATCCTCGCCCCCCACCAATAAGAGAAGGTCTGATCACTCGACAACAGAGTGACAGGCGAGAGGTAAAGACTGTGGAAGCACATCTGTTGGAATGGCTGAACCTGAGCGTACGCTGGGTTCACATGATTACTGGCGTGGCCTGGATCGGTGCGTCGTTCTATTTCGTCTGGCTGGAAAACAACCTCAATCGGGTCAACCCGAAAAGTGGTCTGGCGGGCGATTTGTGGGCGATCCATGGCGGCGGTATCTATCACCTGGAAAAATACAAACTGGCTCCACCGACCATGCCGGACAACCTGCACTGGTTCAAATGGGAAGCCTACTTCACCTGGATGTCGGGTATCGCGCTGCTGTGCGTGGTGTTCTACTCCAACCCGACGCTGTACCTGTTGGCTCCGGGCAGCAGCCTGACCGGTCCTGAAGGGGTCGCGCTGGGTATTGCCTCGTTGTTCGTCGGCTGGTTCGTCTACTCCTTCCTCTGCGACTCGGCCCTGGGCAAACGCCCTGCCCTGCTCGGCTTCATCCTGTTCGTGCTGATCATTGGCGCCGCTTACGGCTTCAGCAAAGTGTTCAGCGGTCGTGGTGCGTACCTGCACGTCGGCGCGATCATCGGCACCATCATGGTCGGCAACGTGTTCCGCATCATCATGCCGGCGCAGCGCGCACTGGTTGCCGCGATTGCCGAAAACCGCACGCCGGATCCGGCGCTGCCGGCCAAAGGCTTGCTGCGTTCGCGTCACAACAACTACTTCACCTTGCCGGTGCTGTTCATCATGATCAGCAACCACTTCCCGAGCACCTACGGCAGCCAATACAACTGGCTGATCCTGGCCGGGATCGCGGTGCTGGCGGTGTTGGTGCGTCACTACTTCAACACCCGTCACGACAGCCACAAATTTGCCTGGACCTTGCCCGTTGCGGCCGTGGGCATGATCTGCCTGGCTTACGTGACTGGCCCGGCGCAAATGCCCAGCGCTCCTGAAGTGGCCAAGGCGCCTGGCACCATCGAGTACCAGCCGTTGCCGGAAACTGCCCTCGGTGGTGGTGTGAAACCTGAAACTGCGAAACCTGCTGCGCCTGCCGCTGCACCGGCTCAGGCGTCCAACGCCGGCCCCGGTTTCGACAAGGTGCACAGCGTGATCCAGGAACGTTGCGCGGTTTGCCATTCGGCCAAACCGACCAGCCCGCTGTTCAGTGCTGCACCGGCTGGCGTGATGTTCGATACCCCCGAGCAGATCCGTCAGAACGCGGCGCGCATCCAGGCTCAAGCCGTCACCAGCCAGATCATGCCACTGGGCAACATCACCCAGATGACCCAGCAGGAACGTGACCTTATCGGCGCGTGGATTGTGCAGGGAGCTCCGACCAATTAAGTAGCAAAAGCATCGCGAGCAAGCTCGCTCCCACAGGGATTACGCAGGACCTGTGGGAGCGAGCTTGCTCGCGATTGGCCGCGCCGCGGCCCCCCTGATGCAAAAATCACAAGAATAAAAAAGATCCGAGGTGTTGCATGTCCGAGCTATCCCAAGCGCGCATCCCCGACGCACCCGCCATTCAGCGTTTGCCCCTTTTGCAACTGATCCTGGTTGGCCTGCAACACGTTCTGCTGATGTACGGCGGAGCCATCGCGGTGCCACTGATCATCGGACAGGCCGCAGGCCTGAGTCGTGAAGAAATCGCCTTCCTGATCAACGCCGACCTGCTGGTGGCCGGGATCGCTACCATCGTCCAGTCGCTGGGCATCGGCCCCATGGGCATTCGCATGCCGGTGATGATGGGCGCCAGTTTCGCCGCCGTCGGCAGCATGGTCGCCATGGCCGGCATGCCGGGCATCGGTCTGCAAGGGATCTTCGGCGCAACCATCGCCGCCGGATTCTTCGGCATGATCATCGCGCCATTCATGTCCAAAGTCGTACGCTTCTTCCCGCCTCTGGTGACCGGCACAGTCATTACCTCGATCGGTTTGTCGCTGTTCCCCGTGGCCGTCAACTGGGCCGGCGGCGGTGCTGGTGCCGCGCAGTTCGGCTCACCGATTTACCTGGCCATCGCCGCACTGGTGCTGGCAACCATTCTGCTGGTCCACCGCTTCATGCGCGGTTTCTGGGTCAACATTTCCGTGCTGATCGGCATGTGCCTGGGTTACGTACTCTGCGGCCTGATCGGCATGGTCGACCTGAGCGGCATGGCCCAGGCGCCGTGGCTGCAATTCGTGACCCCGCTGCATTTCGGCATGCCGAAATTCGAACTCGCACCGATCCTGTCCATGTGCCTGGTGGTGGTGATCATCTTCGTCGAGTCCACCGGGATGTTCCTGGCACTGGGCAAAATCACTGGCCAGGACGTCTGCCCACGGATGCTCCGTCGCGGCTTGTTGTGTGATGCCGGCGCCTCGTTCTTCGCCGGTTTCTTCAACACCTTCACCCACTCCTCTTTCGCACAGAACATCGGCCTGGTGCAGATGACCGGCGTGCGTTGCCGCTCGGTGACCATCGTCGCCGGCGGTTTGCTGGTGGTGTTGAGTTTGCTGCCGAAAGCGGCGTTTCTGGTGGCCTCGATTCCACCTGCCGTACTGGGCGGCGCGGCGATTGCGATGTTCGGCATGGTCGCCGCCACCGGCATCAAGATTCTTCAGGAAGCCGACATCGGTGACCGTCGCAACCAGTTGCTGGTGGCGGTGAGCATCGGCATGGGGCTGATCCCGGTGGTCCGTCCGGAGTTCTTCGCCCACCTTCCGCTGTGGATGAGCCCGATCACCCACAGCGGAATCGCCATGGCCACGCTCAGTGCGCTGTCGCTGAACGTGCTGTTCAACATCCTCGGCGGCACCGAACGCGCGGCCATCAACGACTGCCACGCCCACTAAGACAGAAACACACCACCCCCTGTAGGAGCGAGCCTGCTCGCGATGAACCCGAGAACACCGCGTTTATCCAGATAACACGCGTAATCGTTGCCGACCATCGCGAGCAGGCTCACTCCTACAGGGGCCGGGGTTTCCTGCGCCTTGAAAAATAAAAACAAGAGGGAGCAACAGATGATTCGGACACAGACAAACATGCTGTTAGTCGGCGGTCTATTGGCCGCCAGTCAGGCCATGGCCGGCGATGTGCTGCTGTGGCAAACCAACAGCCTGAGCTATCTGTACGGCAAGGATTTCGTGGTCAACCCGCACATCCAGCAGACGATCACCTTCGAACACGCCGACCGCTGGAAGTACGGCGACAACTTCATGTTCATCGACAGCACTTACTACAACGGCGACAAAGACCGAAACAAAGGCGTTCACGCCTATTACGGCGAGTTCAGTCCGCGCCTGTCTTTCGGCAAAATCCTCGACCGCCGTTTCGAATTCGGCCCGATCAAGGACGTGTTGCTGGCCATGACCTACGAGAATGGCGAAGACGACACCGAGGCCTATCTGATCGGCCCCGGTTTCGACCTCGCGGTACCGGGCTTCAATTTTTTCACCTTGAACTTCTACTATCGCCAGACCGAAGGCTCGCGTCCCGGCGACGATGTCTGGCAGATCACGCCGGCCTGGTCCTACACCCTGCCATTGGGCAACTCGAACCTGTTGATCGACGGCTACATCGACTGGGTCGTGGATAACGACCAGAACTCACATGGCACCTATCACGCCAACCTGCACTTCAACCCACAGATCAAATATGACCTGGGCAAGGCCTTGGGCTGGCGGGAGAAACAGGTGTACGTCGGCGTCGAATACAGCTACTGGAAAGACAAATACGGCATCGAAAACAACAGCAACTTCGACACTAATGAGAACACCACCAGCCTGCTGGTGAAGGTGCACTTTTAAGATGGCCCGCAACCGTGCTCCAAACCTGTCGTCGGTGCGCTGTTGCGGGGCACTTGAGACCTGGCCAAGGAGTCAGTATTCTCCGCGGCCGCCCGAATCTGGTCTAAAAAAAAGCCCGGATTTAATTCCTGACCAGAAAGCCAACTTATCCCGGCACTGGACGGTACCAAGGCAACCCAAAACCACTCTCAATCGACTGCTCTTGAGCCGCCGAACGGGAGTTTTTTTGCTTTTCAAAAGCCTTGGCTCAGCTCTTGCTAACAGCACTGAAGCTGACCGATTGGATGATTTTTTACAGCTAAAGAAAAAGGCGCCATACCAGAGCGCCGACCTTAGAAAAATAACGTGGAACCACCTACTTTTTGGGAGCAACCGAATGAAACGTACGTGCACGAGCCTGATGCTGGCGGGATCTTTGCTGGCCGGGGGCCAGGCCATGGCCGGCGACTTGCTGCAATGGCAGAACAACAGCCTGACCTACCTGTATGGCAAGGACTTCCAGGTCAACCCGCGCATTCAGCAGACGGTGACCTTTGAACACGCCGATGGCTGGAAATACGGCGACAACTTCTTCTTCATCGACAAGATCTTCTACAACGGCAAGGAAGACGCTTTCGCGGGTAAGAACACTCACTACGGTGAATTCAGCCCACGCTTGTCGTTCAATAAGATCTTCGACCAGAAATTCGCGTTTGGCCCGGTCAAAGACGTACTGCTGGCCATGACTTACGAGTTCGGTGAAGACGACACCGAGTCCTACCTGATCGGTCCTGGTTTCGACCTGGCGATCCCGGGCTTCGACTACTTCCAGCTGAATTTCTACAATCGTCATACCGAAGGCGACCGTCCGGGTGACAATATCTGGCAGGTCACTCCGGTCTGGTCCTACACCATCCCGGTGGGCGATTCGAACATCCTGATCGACGGTTTCATGGACTGGGTGGTCGACAACGACGTCAACAAAAAAGGCGAATACCACGCCAACCTGCACTTCAATCCACAGGTCAAATACGACTTGGGCAAGGCGCTGAACCTTGGCGAAAAGCAGTTGTACGTCGGCGTCGAGTATGACTACTGGAAAAACAAGTACGGTATTGAAGACAGCCAGGGCTTCAAAACCGATCAGAGCGTAACCAGCTTCCTGGTCAAGGTTCACTTCTGATTTGGCAGTAAGTGGCGTCTGAAAAGACGCCATCGCGAGCAGGCTCACTCCTACAGTTGATCTGAGCAACACTGAAGATCCCCTGTGGGAGCGAGCTTGCTCGCGATGGCCGCACCACCGACCTCAAGCCGAAACCACAGGCTCCGCCAACCCGAGAAACCTGCACAACTCCCCGCGCTTGGCCAACGCATCCCGCCGCCCCAGATCAATCAATTCGCTGCAGTACCCCGCCTCGAACAGCAGATAACTCAGCACCCCCGCCCCGCTGGTCTTGGTCGCCCCCGGCCCGCGCAGAAACAGGCGCAGCGCTGCCGGCAATTCCTGCCGATGCCGCGCCGCAATCTCATCGATCGGCTGACTCGGCGAAATCACCAGCACCTCCACCGGCGCCACACCCAGTGCGCGCGTCGGCGTGCCAGCGGGCATCAGACGACTGAACTGATTGAGCCGCTGCAACAACTCGATGTCGCTTTCCAGGCTGTCAATGAACGTGCTGTTGAGCATGTGCCCGCCGATCTGTGCCAGGCTCGGCTGCTGGCCGGTGTAGGCGCGTTGCAGCGGTTGTTCCGGATCAACGCCGCGGGGGTTGCCGCTGACGCCCACCACCAGCACTCGGCTGGCGCCCAGGTGCAGCGCCGGACTGATCGGTGCCGACTGACGTACCGCGCCGTCGCCGAAATACTCTTCACCGATTTTCACTGGCGCAAACAGCAGCGGAATGGCGGAACTGGCCAGCAAGTGGTCGACGGTCAATTGCGTGGGGACGCCGATTCGCCGATGGCGCAACCAGGCATTGATGGTGCCGCTGCCCTGATAAAAGGTCACCGCCTGACCGGACTCGTAGCCGAACGCGGTCACCGCAACCGCCTGCAACTGCTTCTGTGCAATGGCCTCGGCAATCCCGCTCATCTGCAGTTTGTCGTCGAGCAATCCGCGCAGCGGCGAACTGTTGAGCAAGGCCACCGGCACCTGAGCGCCAATCCCGAGCAAACTGTGGCTGACAAAACGGCTGGCCTGGTGGATCACGCCCGGCCAGTCGCTGCGCAGCACCAGATGACTGCGAAAGCCCTGCCAGAAGGCTGTCAGACGTTGAATCGCACCACGGAAATCCATCGCCCCGCTGGCGAGGCTGACCGCGTTGATTGCGCCGGCCGAGGTGCCGACGATCACCGGAAACGGATTGTTCGCGCCGACCGGCAACAGCTCGGCAATCGCCGCCAGCACACCGACCTGATAAGCCGCTCGAGCCCCGCCGCCGGAAAGAATCAACCCTGTAACCGGTTCAGCAGGACTCATCGCAACACTCCATGGTGCTTATAAGGACGGTGGTTCAACCGCGTTTTGCGTACAGCTTCGGCTCACCCGGGGGACGGCTCTTGAAGCGGCGATGAGCCCAAAGGTATTGCTCCGGGCATTCGCGCAAGACGCCTTCGACCCATTGGTTGATCCGCAGGCAGTCGGCCTCTTCGGTTTCGCCGGGGAAACCTTCGAGCGGTGCATGAATCACCAGTCGATAACCGCTGCCATCCGCCAGACGTTCCTGAGTGAACGGCACCACCAGCGCCTTGCCCAACCGCGCAAACTTGCTGGTGGCGGTGACGGTCGCGGCCTGAATCCCGAACAGCGGCACGAAGATACTTTGCTTGGCGCCATAGTCCTGATCCGGTGCGTACCAGATTGCCCGGCCAGCTCGCAGCAGTTTCAGCATGCCGCGCACGTCGTCGCGCTCCACCGCCAGCGAATCTACGTTGTGCCGCTCGCGCCCCAGGCGCTGGACGTAGTCGAACAACGGATTTTTGTGTTCGCGGTACATGCCATCAATGGTGTGCTGCTGGCCGAGCAACGCCGCGCCGATTTCCAGCGTGGTGAAATGAACGGCCATCAGGATCACGCCCTTGCCGTCGCGCTGGGCTTTTTTCAAATACTCCAGACCTTCGACATGGGCCAGCTTCGCCAGACGCTCGCGCGACCACCACCAGCTCATCGCCATCTCGAAAAACGCGATGCCCGTGGAGCCGAAGTTTTCCTTGAGCAGGCGCTTGCGCTCGGCAGCGGTTTTTTCAGGGAAACACAGTTCGAGATTGCGCTTGGCAATGCGCCGTCTGTCGCCCGCTACTCGATACATCAATGCACCCAGGGCGCGACCGATCGACAGCAACGCCGGATACGGCAGCTGCACAATCAGCCACAACAGCCCCAAGCCACACCACAGCGGCCAGAAACGGGGAGATAGAAATGCTGTTCGAAAACGCGGGCGATCCATTAAAGGTTCCGGAAAGACAATGGCCGCGCATTCTACATCGTTCGACCCGGCTTGCGGCTCGCGGGCGTTCTCGTTATAAGTCTCGGCACTTTTAGTGACAAGTCGTTGTATGCCGACCATGAGCCAAACCGAACCGCTAGACCAAGATCCCGTGTTCCAGCTGAAGGGCAGCATGCTCGCCATTACGGTGCTGGAACTGGCCCGTAACGACCTCGAGAACCTCGATCGTCAACTGGCCGCCAAGGTTGCCCAGGCGCCAAACTTCTTTAGTAACGCGCCATTGGTGCTGGCCCTGGATAAACTCCCGGCCAGCGAAGGCGCGGTCGATCTGCCGGGCCTGATGCGCGTCTGCCGCCAGCATGGCCTGCGCACCCTGGCAATCCGTGCCAGCCGCATCGAAGACATCGCCGCGGCCATTGCGGTCGACCTGCCGGTGCTGCCACCTTCCGGCGCCCGTGAGCGTCCGTTGGACCCGCTCGAAGGCCAAATCAAGAAAAAACCGGAAAAACCGCCGGAGCCGACTATCAAGCCTACGAAGATCATCACCTCGCCTGTACGCGGTGGGCAGCAGATTTATGCCCAGGGCTGCGATCTGGTGGTGATTTCGTCGGTCAGCCCGGGGGCGGAACTTCTCGCCGACGGGAACATCCATGTATACGGCCCGATGCGTGGTCGAGTGTTGGCCGGCGTCAAAGGCGACACGAAAGCCAGGATTTTCTGTCAGCAAATGAGCGCTGAACTGGTTTCCATCGCGGGCCACTACAAGGTTTCTGAGGATCTGCGTCGCGACCCTTTGTGGGGCGCGGGCGTACAGGTCAGCCTATCGGGCGATGTGTTGAACATCATTCGGCTTTAACGGATACTGCCGCATTTTCCAAGCATCTCTAAAACGTAGCGAAAACGGCTCAAACGAAGTAGGAAAAAGGCTATAGGCAGTGTTTACCCGAGGTAAGCGCCGTTCTGGACCGAATTCCAGCCAAGGCTGTCCGACTGCAGTAGTTTTTCTAGAGATGTTTTTCAGGGGCTAAATGTCCTTTTTCCTTAGGGGTGAAACACCTTGGCCAAGATTCTCGTGGTTACATCCGGCAAGGGTGGTGTGGGTAAGACCACCACCAGTGCTGCTATTGGTACCGGCCTCGCACTGCGCGGTCACAAAACAGTTATCGTCGACTTCGACGTCGGTTTGCGTAACCTCGACCTGATCATGGGTTGCGAGCGTCGCGTGGTGTATGACTTCGTCAACGTAGTGAACGGCGAAGCCAACCTGCAACAAGCCCTGATCAAAGACAAACGCCTGGAAAACCTCTACGTACTGGCCGCCAGTCAGACCCGCGACAAAGACGCGCTGACCGTCGAAGGCGTGGAAAAAGTGTTGATGGCGCTGAAAGAAGACTTCGAATACGTGGTCTGCGACTCTCCGGCCGGCATCGAAAAAGGCGCCCACCTGGCCATGTACTTCGCAGACGAAGCGATTATCGTGACCAACCCGGAAGTGTCCTCGGTTCGTGACTCGGACCGCATGCTCGGCCTGCTGGCCAGCAAATCGCGTCGCGCTGAAAAGGGCGAAGAGCCGATCAAGGAACACCTGCTGCTGACCCGCTACAACCCGCAACGAGTCAGTGACGGCGAGATGCTCGGCGTCGAAGACGTCAAAGAGATTCTGGCGGTCGCCCTGCTGGGTGTCATTCCGGAATCCCAAGCGGTACTCAAAGCTTCCAACTCGGGCGTGCCAGTCATTCTCGACGACCAGAGCGATGCCGGTCAGGCATACAGCGATGCGGTCGATCGTCTGCTGGGCAAAACCGTGGAGCATCGTTTTCTCGATGTAACGAAGAAGGGATTCTTCGAGCGCCTGTTTGGAGGTAGATAATGAATCTTTTTGACTTCTTTCGTGCCAGCAAAAAGGTCAGCACCGCGTCGGTAGCGAAAGAGCGTCTACAGATTATCGTGGCGCACGAACGCGGCCAACGCAGTACACCGGACTACCTGCCAGCCTTGCAGAAGGAATTGGTCGAGGTCATCCGCAAGTACGTCAATATCGGGTCCGATGACGTGCACGTCGCTCTGGAAAACCAGGGCAGCTGCTCGATTCTGGAACTCAATATCACCCTGCCTGACCGCTGAGTCGATCCGGCTGGAGCCACGGCGGTTCAGAATCTTTTGAGCCCCTGTAGGAGCTGCCGCAGGCTGCGATCTTTTGATCTTGTTTTAAAAGCAGAATCAAAAGATCGCAGCCTGCGGCAGCTCCTACACGGGGCAATGAAGGTTCTGAGCCGCCGTTGGCGTTTGTTACGAGGCTGTTTTAATGCCGCTGTCCAACATCCACATCATCCATCAGGACGCCGCCGTGCTGGTGGTGAACAAACCGACCCTGCTGCTCTCCGTCCCTGGCCGGGCCGATGACAACAAGGACTGCCTGATTACCCGCCTGCAGGAAAACGGCTACCCGGAAGCGCGAATCGTCCATCGTCTGGACTGGGAAACCTCCGGCATTATTCTGTTGGCCCGTGATCCGGACACGCATCGCGAGCTGTCTCGGCAATTTCACGATCGCGAAACCGAAAAGGCCTACACCGCCCTGTGCTGGGGACAACCGGAACTGGACAGTGGCAGCATCGATCTGCCCTTGCGCTACGACCCGCCGACCAAGCCACGCCATGTGGTGGACCATGAATTCGGCAAACATGCCCTGACCTTCTGGCGGGTATTGGAGCGCTGCGGCGACTGGTGTCGTGTCGAATTGACGCCGATCACCGGCCGCTCCCATCAGTTGCGCGTGCACATGCTTTCCATCGGCCACCCACTGCTGGGTGACGGGCTGTATGCCCACGAGCAAGCACTGGCCGCCTGGCCACGACTGTGTTTGCACGCGAGCATGCTGAGCTTCACTCACCCGCAAAGCGGCGAACGCTTGCGCTTCGAGTGCCCTGCTCCTTTTTAAGCAGCCGCCGAACCAAAAAACGCCCTTCCATTGAAGGGCGTTTTTTTATTTCTTGTTACAAATCGACGTGAAAATGGCGTGAAAATATTGTCATGAATTTGTAATAAAACGTAAAATGACGGCACTTTGATATCAGGCAGGAAGCCCTCGTGCTCAGCAGCAAGACATTCCAAGACGACTACCCGTTCACCTTCTGCCTGTTCAACACCACACTGCACCTTAGCGAGCAGCCTTCAACCGAAGCACAACAAGCGCTTGAACAGCTCATACACAAACGACGCGCCCACAAGCTCACCCGTGCGAGTGCGCCGCTGGCCTCCGGAGACACGCCACTGTTTGCCAAGGTCCAGCCGCTGGATACCTTAAAGGCAAAAGTGCGAGTGACCTTTGGCAAACCGCAGCGCAATGGTCGATTCGACTGGCCGCTGGAAGAGCTGATCAACACACTTGAAGCACAACGCCGTGGCGTGCAAATGCCGCCGCTGCAAGGGTTCGGTTACACCAAGGACCGACTGGGGCTGACCCAGGAGTATTTCATTATCACGCGCCTGCTCGACGATCATATCGACGGTGTGCAATGGCTTAAAAGCAACCCGGACAACGTCGAAACATTCATTCTCGACGCCTTCGAATTGCTGAGCTCCCTGTCCCGGAAGAACATCACGCACATGGATTTCTGGGCTGGTAACATCATGATCCCGCAAACACCACAGACTCCGCTCAAAGCCATCGACTTTGAAAACTGCTTTGCCGGCCAGACAAACCATCAAAGCGAAACCCTCGGTTTTCAACTGGGCTTCTTCTATCGCCGAGACATCTACAAGCTCATCACCGAAGCCGCCTATGACCGACTGGTGGACGACTACATTCGACAGATCCCGGGTATCTCGAAGGAAAAATTCAACGAGGTGTACCTCGCGAGCAAACATGAATATGTGGGCCGCAAGCAACGTCGCGAAGTGTTCCTCAATGGCAACCTGATCACCGGCTGACTCATCCAGCTGGCGTACGTCGAACGGCATTGTCTCTGCAATGCCGTGAGCCAATACGTTAAACTTGCGCCATTGCTGTCTGGAGCTACTTATGCGCGAAGAGTTGAACCAAGGCCTGATCGATTTCCTCAAGGCCTCCCCTACCCCATTCCATGCCACCGCCAGCCTTGTTCAGCGCCTGGAAGCGGCGGGCTATCAACGCCTTGACGAGCGCGAGCCATGGACCACCGAAGCCAACGGTCGTTACTACGTCACCCGTAACGACTCGTCGATCGTCGCGTTCAAGATGGGCCGTCATTCGCCCCTGCACGGCGGCATTCGCCTGGTTGGCGCGCACACCGACAGCCCATGCCTGCGGGTCAAACCCCAGCCGGAACTGCAACGTCAGGGCTTCTGGCAACTGGGCGTCGAAGTCTATGGCGGCGCACTGCTGGCGCCATGGTTCGACCGCGACCTGTCCCTGGCCGGCCGTGTGACCTTCCGCCGTGACGGCAAGGTCGAGAGCCAGCTCGTCGACTTCAAGGCGCCGATCGCCATCATCCCGAACCTGGCCATTCACCTGAACCGTGAAGCCAACATGGGCTGGGCGATCAACGCCCAGACCGAACTGCCGCCAATCCTTGCGCAATTTGCCGGTGACGAGCGCGTGGACTTCCGCGCCGTGCTCACCGACCAACTCGCCCGCGAACATGGCTTGAACGCCGACGTGGTGCTCGACTATGAGCTGAGCTTCTACGACACCCAGAGCGCTGCGGTCATCGGCCTGCATGGCGACTTCATTGCCGGAGCGCGCCTGGACAACCTGCTGTCGTGCTATGCCGGCCTGCAAGCCTTGCTGACCACCGAAACCGACGAAACCTGCGTGCTGGTCTGCAACGATCACGAAGAAGTCGGTTCCTGCTCGGCTTGCGGCGCCGATGGCCCGATGCTGGAGCAGACGCTGCGTCGCCTGCTGCCTGAAGGCGATGAGTTCGTGCGCACCATTCAGAAATCCCTGCTGGTCTCGGCTGACAACGCCCACGGCGTGCATCCCAACTACGCCGACAAGCACGATGCCAACCACGGCCCGAAACTCAACGCCGGCCCGGTGATCAAGGTCAACAGCAACCAGCGCTACGCCACCAACAGCGAAACCGCGGGGTTCTTCCGCCACCTGTGCATGGCCGAAGAAGTGCCGGTACAGAGCTTCGTGGTGCGCAGCGACATGGGTTGCGGCTCGACCATCGGCCCGATCACCGCCAGCCACCTGGGTGTGCGCACCGTGGACATCGGCCTGCCAACCTTCGCCATGCACTCGATCCGCGAACTGTGCGGCAGCCATGATCTGGCGCACCTGGTCAAAGTGCTGAGCGCGTTTTACGCCTGCCGCGAGCTGCCATAATCCGTGCAGGAGCTGGTAGGAGCTGTCGAGAGAAACGAGGCTGCGATCTTTTGATCTTGTTTTTAAATAGCAAAGTCAAAAGATCGCAGCCTCGTTTCACTCGACAGCTCCTACACTTTAACCACCCCTTTCGACAAGGCAGTCGCTCATGATCTCGTTGTCTTCGTTTCACGCCATGCTGATCCCGATTCTTTCCGGGATGATCATGCTGGCAATCGGCTTCAATTTTCGCGACAAAAACGTCGGCGTGTTCGCGATGTGGATCGGCATGTTGATGATCCTCGCCACCGTGATTTTCAAGATCCTCGCCAAACTCAACGAATAAATCCCCACCCCTGGCTCGCATTGATTTTGACGGGCTCGTACACTCGGTCGATCCGCTCATCCCGAGGTTGACCGCCTAGTGTTCGCTCGTCTTTTTGCCCTGCCGTGTTTATTCCTCGTCTGCCTCATGACGCTGCTGCCGATGGCACCCGCCCAGGCAGTCGGCTTGCCCAGCCTGCTCAACAGCCCGGCAAAACAGCCAGAGGCGCAAGAGCCCTTGGGGCAATCCCTGGACGAAGTCATCAAGTCGCTGGAGAACGATCAGCAACGCAGCAAATTGCTGGCGGATTTGAAAAAGCTGCGCGATGTCACCAAAAAGGCCCAACCGGTCACCGAAGTAGGCGTCCTGGGACTGATCGGTGGCACCCTGGCCAGTTTCGAAAAACAGTTTTCAGGCGCGGACAGCCCTCTCACTCGCTGGTCCGAAGAGTTCAAACTGGCCGAGGATGAACTGAGAGCGCTGGTGCTCCCGGCCAATGAATGGCTGCCGATCATCTTTGCCTTTGCCATGATCCTGATGGTCTGGAGCTTGCTGGCCGCCGCGCTGATCTGGGTCAGCCACCGGGTGCGGATGCGCTTCGGCCTGACCGAAGAACTGCCGCAGCACCCCAAGGCCCTGGACATGTTGCGCTTCGCCCTGCGCAAACTCGGGCCGTGGCTGATTGCCTTGGTCATAACGGTGTACATGAGCTACGCCCTGCCATCGTCACTGGGCAAAAGCCTGGCCATGGTGCTGGCTTATGCGCTGGTGGTTGGCACCTGTTTTTCGGCGATCTGCGTGATAGCCTTTTCGCTGCTCGACGGCCCACACCGCCACCGCGCCCTGTACATCCTGCGGCATCAAGCCTTTCGGCCGCTGTGGCTGATCGGCAGTTTCGCCGCCTTCGGTGAAGCCCTGAGCGATCCGCGACTGGTCGAAAGCCTCGGCAGTCATCTGGCGCACACCGCCGCGACGGTCGCCAACGTACTGGCGGCATTGTCCACGGGGCTGTTCATCCTGCGGTTCCGTCGCCCCATCGCCCACTTGATCCGCAACCAGCCGCTGTCCCGACGCCTGACTCGCCGGGCCATTAGCGACACGATCGAGATTCTCGGGACCTTCTGGTACATGCCCGCGCTGGTACTGGTGGGGATTTCCCTGTTCGCCACGTTCGTCTCGGCCGGCGATACCAGCACCGCGCTGCGTCAGTCGCTGATCTGCACGGTGTTGCTGGTGTTGTGCATGGTCATCAACGGCTTGGTGCGCCGCCATTCACTCAAACCGCAACGCAGCGCGAAGCGTCATGCGCTGTATTCGGAGCGCTTGAAAAGCTTCTTCTACACACTCGCTCATTTGGCGGTGTGGCTGGCGTTCATCGAACTCGGCCTGCGGGTCTGGGGCATGTCGCTGATCCGCTTCACCGAGGGCGAAGGCCATGAAGTCAGCGTCAAACTGTTCAGCCTTGGCGGCACGCTGATTTTTGCCTGGTTGATCTGGATTCTCAGCGACACTGCCGTGCACCACGCCCTCACCCGCTCGCGCAAAGGCCTGGCGAATGCCCGCGCGCAGACGATGATGCCGCTGATCCGTAACGTGTTGTTCGTGGCGATTTTCATCATTGCGCTGATCGTCGCCCTGGCAAACATGGGCATGAACGTCACGCCGTTGCTGGCCGGTGCCGGCGTGATCGGTCTGGCCATCGGTTTCGGTGCACAGTCGCTGGTGGCGGACCTGATCACCGGGCTGTTCATCATTATCGAAGACTCGTTGGCCATCGATGACTACGTCGATGTCGGCGGCCACCTGGGCACCGTCGAAGGGCTGACCATTCGTACCGTGCGCCTGCGGGACATTGACGGCATCGTCCACACCATTCCGTTCAGCGAAATCAAAAGCATCAAGAACTACTCCCGGGAATTCGGCTATGCGATTTTCCGGGTGGCGATACCTTCCAACATGGACATCGATAACGCGATCAAACTGATGCGCGACGTCGGCCAGAAGATGCGCACCGACCCACTGCAACGGCGCAACATCTGGTCGCCACTGGAGATTCAGGGTGTCGAGAGTTTCGAGTCAGGCAACGCGATTCTTCGCGCCCGGTTCAAGACCGCGCCGATCAAGCAATGGGAAGTGTCCCGAGCATTCAACCTGTCACTCAAGCGACACCTGGACGAAGCCGGGCTCGACCTGGCGACACCCCGCATGAGCGTGCAAGTGATCACGGCGGGTGGCGGCCAAGTACAGGAATAGCCACAACGCAGCGGTTACAAATCGCAGACAAAAAAATCCCCGAACCAGTCGGGGATTTTTTATGTTCGATCAATCAGCCCGAGAGCGGATCAATCTTCGCGATAGCGACGCAGCTTCAACTGCTTACCGGCAACGCGAGTGTCCTTCAGCTTGGTCAGCAGACGCTCCAGACCATCTTCCGGCAGCTCAACGAGGCTGAAGCTGTCACGCACCTGGATGCGACCGATTGCTTCGCGAGCCAGACCACCCTCATTGAGGATAGCGCCCAGCAGGTTCTTGGCAGCGATACCATCACGCGCACCCAGCGCGGTACGGCAACGAGCACGGCCTTCGGCCAATGGAACCGGAGCACGACGCTCACGATCACCACGGTCCGGACGATCACCGGTACGCTCTGGACGATCGCCACGCGGTGCGTTGTTCGGCACCAGTGGACGTTCTTTCTCGATGGCAGCCAGGGTCAACGCTTGAGCGTTGGTTGCCTTGCGCAGCAGAGCAGCGGCCAGTGCACGCGGGGTGCAACCGATGTCGGCAGTCAGGCGATCCAGCAGATCACCGTGGGTCGATTCGGCATCGCCAACCAGCGGCGACAGGCTGTTGGTCAGTTTCTTGATGCGGGCATCGAGAACGGCCTGAGCGTCCGGCAGGCGAACTTCGGCAACTTTCTGACCGGTTACACGCTCGATCACTTGCAGCATGCGGCGCTCACGCGGAGTCACCAGCAGCAGTGCACGACCTTCGCGACCGGCACGGCCGGTACGGCCGATACGGTGAACGTAGGATTCCGGGTCGTACGGCATGTCAACGTTGAACACGTGAGTGATGCGCGGAACGTCCAGGCCACGAGCAGCAACGTCGGTCGCCACAACGATGTCCAGACGGCCATCCTTGAGGGATTCGATCACGCGCTCACGTTGGTTCTGAGCAATGTCACCGTTCAGCGCAGCGGCTTTGTAGCCTTTGGCTTCCAGGGCACTGGCCAGGTCCAGGGTCGCTTGCTTGGTGCGCACGAACATGATCAGGGCATCGAAGTCTTCAACTTCCAGCAGGCTCAATACAGCCGAGGTCTTCTGGTCAGCGTGAACCAACAGGTGAGCCTGTTCGATCGCGGTAACGGTCTGAGTCTTGGTCTGGATCTTCACGTGTTGCGGATCGCGCAGATGGCGTTCGGCAATGGCACGGATCGACTGCGGCAAGGTGGCCGAGAACAATACGGTCTGACGGGTTGGAGGCAAGGCCTTGAAGATAACTTCGAGGTCGTCCATGAAACCCAGTTTGAGCATTTCGTCCGCTTCGTCGAGAACCAGGTGGTTCACGGTCGACAGAACTTTTTCGTCGCGACGCAGGTGGTCGCACAGACGGCCCGGAGTGGCGACAACGATCTGTGCGCCATTACGGATTGCTTTCAGTTGTGGACCCATAGGGGCGCCGCCGTAAACGGCCACAACGGTAACGCCCGGCATTTGCTTGGCGTAGGTTTCGAAAGCGGTTGCTACTTGCAGCGCCAACTCACGGGTTGGCGCCAGGATCAGGGCTTGCGGCTCGCGCTTAGCAGGATCGATGCGATGCAGGATCGGCAGGGCGAACGCAGCGGTTTTACCCGTACCGGTTTGCGCCTGACCAATCATGTCGTGACCGGCCATGATGATCGGGATCGATTGCTGCTGAATAGCCGAAGGTTCTTCGTAGCCAGTCGCGATGACGGCTGCAAGAATGTTCGGATTAAGATTAAAAGCGGCGAAGCCGCCGGTTTCCTGGGTCATGGGTCTGCCTCTAAGTGCATCCGCAAAGACCCATGCTCCAAAGCTGCGCATGCCGTGTAAGACTCAAGAGTCGCCCTGGCTGCTTTGTCGGCGGGGATTTGCGAAAACGAATGAATGAAAAAGATTCGTCAAGGGAGAGTCCGCTGTGCGGACGTGCAGCCGAAGCTGACTTCGGGGAATTGCGCTACCTAAACGCGGCCCGGTTAAAGGCCGGCGCGCACTATACCGGAATTCGCTCAAAAAGGGAGCTTTATTTGTCGGAAAACTGCCGTATACAGCGTTCTGTCACACGCTTTGCGGATAATCGGGCAACGGTCTATTTTTCCAAGGCCCAGCCCTGCTGACGATCGCGCTAAAACGGTTCACCCTTGTGATGCAGACCTGCCGTCTGACACCCCCTTCCCCGCCCGAGGAAATGCACCATGAATCAGCCCTGCTCCAGTCGTGTGAGCCGTGAACGGCACGGTCATGTCCTGATGATCGGCCTGGATCGGGTGGCCAAACGCAACGCCTTCGATCTCGACCTGCTCAACGAACTGAGCCTGGCCTATGGCGAGTTCGAGGCCGACAGCGAGGCGCGGGTGGCGGTGGTGTTCGGCCATGGTGAGCATTTCACCGCAGGGCTGGATCTGGTCAGTGCCAGTGCGGCCCTGGCCGAAGGCTGGCAGGCACCGCCCGGCGGCTGCGATCCATGGGGTGTTTTTGCCGGCCCCAGAGTCAGCAAACCGGTGATCGTCGCCGCGCAAGGCTACTGCCTGACCATCGGCATCGAATTGATGCTGGCCGCCGATATCAACCTGTGCGCCAGCAACACCCGTTTCGCCCAGAAAGAAGTGCAACGCGGGATCTTCCCGTTCGGCGGCGCCACGTTACGCCTGCATCAGGTTGCTGGCTGGGGCAATGCCATGCGCTGGTTGTTGACCGGTGATGAATTCGACGCCCATGACGCGTTGCACCTGGGCTTGGTGCAGGAAGTCATGGCCAGCGAGGATCTGCTGCCACGGGCGATTGAATTGGCTGAGCGAATTGCCCGGCAGGCGCCGCTTGGGGTTCAGGCGACGTTGATGTCTGCAAGGCAGGCGCGTTATGAAGGGGAAACAGCGGCGGCGCAGGCGTTGCCACCGATGGTGAAGAAGTTGCTGACCAGTGAGGATGCCAGGGAAGGCGTGCGGTCGATGATCGAGAAGCGTCCCGGCGTCTTCAAAGGGCTTTGAGGAATTTGTTGACTGGAAGATAGCCATCGCGAGCAAGCTCGCTCCCACATTGGAATGCGTTTCCATGTGGGAGCGAGCTTGCTCGCGATGGGGCCCTTACAGACAACTCATGTTGCCGGGCGGATTGCCTTGATCAACGACTGCAACGAATACCCCAACCGTGGCGCCAACCCTTCGGCGCGGGCGATCAAGCCGTCCATGTCCAGTTCCTGATCCAGTTCCGAAGGCACGATCAGAATCACGTTGCCCTCCTTCACCGGCAGTTCCCAGTAATGCCGGTGATAGAGCCCGCGCAACAAGGCAGCGCCCAACGGTTTGCCATCGTCGGTGGCCCACTGATTGATCACCAGCCAGCCACCCGGATTCAGGCGTTTCTGACAGTTTTCCAGGAAATTCCACGCCAGATGCCCGACACCCGGCCCGACATCGGTATAGAGGTCGACGAAAATCAGATCCGCCGGCTCGGCGGTATCGAGCAGTTCCAGCGCATCGCCCACCCGGATATACAGCCGCGGATCATCATCCAGCCCAAGGTATTCAATGGCCAGGCGCGGTACGTCGGGGCGCAGTTCGATGGCTTCGACGTCTTCCAGCGGCAGGAACTTGAGGCAGGCCTGGGTCAGGGTGCCGGCACCGAGGCCGAGGAACAGCGCGCTTTCCGGCTGCTCGTGACATAACGCACCAATCAGCATCGCCCGGGTGTAATCGTATTCGAGCCAGCTCGGGTCAGCCGTGAACACGCAGCTCTGCTCGATGGCATCACCGAACTCGAGAAAACGGTAATCGGCCACTTCCAGCACGCGAATCACGCCGAACTCATCCTGTACCTCGGCGAGCAGATGCTCGACGCGCTCCTCAGTCATTTCGTCTCCTGATCGTCACCGGGCCCGGCAACGCAATAAAACCGCGGAGTGGCGCGGCAAAAGCGCGATTGTCCGCGAAGCGACGGGAACAGGTCACGCACTAATTGCTGATAACATGACCGTCCGAGCGTAAAACACTAGAGACCGTGATGAGCCAACCCTGGAGCCCTGACAGCTGGCGCGCCCTGCCGATCCAGCAACAACCCCATTACCCCGACGCAGCGCATTTGCTGCACGTCGAGCAAACGCTGGCCAGTTATCCGCCACTGGTGTTTGCCGGTGAAGCCCGGGAGTTGCGCCGTCAGTTTGCCGAAGTGACCCAGGGCCGCGCGTTTCTGCTGCAGGGCGGCGACTGCGCCGAGAGCTTCGCCGAGTTCTCCGCCGCGAAAATCCGCGACACCTTTAAGGTGCTGCTGCAAATGGCGATCGTCATGACCTTCGCCGCCGGTTGCCCAGTGGTCAAGGTCGGGCGCATGGCCGGGCAATTCGCCAAACCGCGTTCAGCCAACGACGAAACCATCGACGGCGTAACCCTGCCGGCCTACCGTGGCGACATCGTCAACGGCATCGGTTTCGACGAAAAAAGCCGCGTGCCGGACCCGGAGCGCTTGCTCCAGTCCTACCACCAGTCGACCGCGACCCTGAACCTGCTGCGCGCCTTCGCCCAGGGCGGTTTTGCCGACCTGCATCAGGTGCACAAGTGGAACCTGGACTTCATCGCCAACTCGGCGCTGGCCGAGAAGTACAGCCACCTGGCCGATCGCATCGATGAAACCCTGGCGTTCATGCGCGCCTGCGGCATGGACAGCTCGCCACAACTGCGCGAAACCAGTTTCTTCACCGCCCACGAAGCGCTGCTGCTGAACTACGAAGAAGCCTTCGTGCGTCGCGACAGCCTGACCAACGATTACTACGATTGCTCGGCGCACATGCTGTGGATCGGCGACCGCACCCGTCAGCTCGACGGCGCTCATGTCGAGTTCCTGCGCGGCGTGAACAACCCGATCGGGGTTAAAGTCGGCCCAAGCATGAACCCCGAAGACCTGATTCGCCTGATCGACGTGCTCAACCCGGACAACGATCCGGGCCGTCTGAACCTGATTGCGCGGATGGGTGCGAACAAGGTCGGCGATCACCTGCCGCAACTGATCCGTGCCGTGCAACGCGAAGGCAAGCAAGTGCTGTGGAGTTCCGACCCGATGCACGGCAACACCATCAAGGCGAGCAGCGGCTACAAGACCCGCGACTTTGCGCAGATCCTTGGCGAAGTGAAACAGTTCTTCCAGGTTCACGAAGCGGAAGGCACGTATGCCGGCGGCATCCACATCGAGATGACCGGGCAGAATGTCACCGAGTGCATTGGTGGGGCGCGGCCGATTACCGAAGACGGGTTGTCGGATCGGTATCACACCCATTGCGACCCCCGGATGAATGCCGATCAGTCGCTGGAGTTGGCGTTTTTAATTGCTGAAACCCTGAAGCAGGTCCGCCGCTAAATCGCGTCGCTCCATTCGCGAGCAAGCCCGCTCCCACAGGATTGCGCTGTACCTGTGGGAGCGAGCTTGCTCGCGATGGCGTCAGCTCAATCACCACTGAACTGAGCCAATGCCACCCGCAACCGCGCCGCACTCGCCCGCGGGCAATTCAACTGAACCCGCTCAAGCCCCAGCCAATCCGCCATCCGCCGCAGATTGACCGCCAACGCCAGCATCCCCTCCTCATCCAGCCCCGGCTCTTCCTCATGCACAGCGTGCACCGCCAGCCTGCCCAACACCCGCTCGGCGCGTAGATCCACCCGCGCGGCAATCCGTTCGTTGTGCAAAAACGGCAACACGTAGTAGCCGTAGACCCGCTTGTCCTGCGGCGTATAAATCTCCAGCCGATAACGGAAATCGAACAGACGCTCGGTGCGACTGCGCTCCCAGATCAACGAATCAAACGGTGAAAGCAAGGCGCTGGCCTCGACCTTACGCGGCACTTTCGGCTCAGGCAGACAGTAAGCGGGCTGCCGCCAGCCCTGGACTTCGCACGTCAGCAACTCACCCGCCTCCACCAGTTCCGCCAAGCGCGGACGCGCATCACCGGGACTCAGGCGAAAGTAATCCCGCAAGTCTTTTTCTGTTCCGACGCCCAAGGCTGTCGCGGCATGCAGCAACAGGCCGCGCTGGGCCTCGGCCTCACTCAGCAGCGGCTGCGCAAGTATCGCCGAAGGAATCACCCGCTCCGGCAGATCATAAAGCCGCTCGAACCCGCGCCGCCCGGCCACGGTCACTTCACCGGCGGCGAACAACCACTCCAGCGCATGCTTTTCCGCACTCCAGTCCCACCAGGGCCCTGCCCGCTCCTGGCGGGTCGACAGGCTTCCGGCACCCAGCGCGCCCAGCTCCTGAACCGAGGCCAGCACCCGGCGAATCGTGTCCTGCTGCTCACGCCCAAAACGTGCCAGTTGCTGGTAGATATCTTCACCACGAGTCGCGCGCAGCATGCGCCAGCGCATCAACGGGTAAATAGACAAGGGCAGCAACGAGGCTTCATGCCCCCAATATTCGAAAAGGGTGCGCCGCCGGCCCGAACTCCAGGCAGCCTGGTCGAGCAAGTCGGATGAGTAATTGCCGAGGCGGGAAAACAAGGGAAGGTAGTGCGAACGCACCAATGCATTGACCGAATCGATCTGCAGAATGCCCAGCCGCTCGATCAGACGATTGAGCTGAACCGGTTTGATCGCCGCCGGCGGCTGGCGCCCGTTGAACCCTTGGGCGGCCAGCGCCAGACGCCGAGCCTGCTTGATGGAAAAGGACAGTGTTGCGCGCATGAACATCTCCTTGTCTGCTCGCAACCTACCTCACCGGGAGACGGTTTGTGTAGTTGTGTATGACTCATTTGTGCATCGGGTCATTCCAGAACGGTTTGACCGACTCGAACTCCACATCCGCACGACTCATGCCGATGTCCTTCAGTGCTTCATCGCTCAGACTCGCCAGCAGCTCGCGCTCCCGGTGAAGTTCGTACCAGCGGCTGAATTTGTGCAGCAGATCGGATACCAGGTGGATCGAGTGTTTTTCTACTGCTGGATATTCATGTTGACCTTTCATCTTGTTGCCCTCCGTTTGGATGGCTCAAGTGTCGCGCCGGGGCTAAGATCAATCCAACGAATGTTTCTGATGTAACACATCTCGGAGATTGATGAATGTCCGCCTTCCCAAGTATCGACACCGAAGTGCTGCGCACCTTTGTCGCCATCGCCGACCAGGGCGGTTTTACCCGGGCTGGCGAATTGGTCAATCGCACTCAGTCCGCCGTGAGCATGCAGATGAAGCGGCTGGAAGAGGATGTGTTGCAGCGTCAATTGTTCCAGCGCGACGGACGGCAGGTACGGCTGACGGCTGAGGGCCAGGTGCTGCTGGGTTATGCCCGGCGAATCCTGAAACTGCACAGCGAGGTGTTCAATACGCTGCGCGAGCCGCACATGGTCGGCATGGTGCGCATCGGCACACCGGACGATTACGTGATGCGTTTTTTGCCGGGGATTCTGCGGCGATTTGCCCAGACGTATCCGCTGATCCAGATCGAAGTGCACTGCGAATCATCAAAACAATTGCTGCTGCGTCAGGACCTGGACTTGACCATCGTCACCCGCGAGCCGGGCAACGAGATCGGCCAACTATTGCGCAGGGAGCATTTTGTCTGGGCCGAGGCGCAATGTTTCAGCGCCCATGAGCAAACACCGCTGCCACTGGCGATGTTCAACAGTGATTGTTTCTGCCGCTTATGGGCCTGCAATGCGCTGGACGCCATGGGGCGCGATTACCGCGTGGCGTACAACAGCGACAGCCTGTCGGCGATCATGGCGGTGGTCAGCGCCGGACTGGCTGTCACCGCGCAACTCGAAAGCCTGATCACGCCCGACATGCGCATTCTCGGTGAAGCCGAAGACCTGCCGATTCTGCCCGAGGCCAGCATCATGCTGGTGCGCAACCTGCACAACCCGTCGCCGATCACCGAGTGCCTGGCCGAACACATCGTCGAAGGCTTCAAACTTTAAGGGCGAGCATCACTGCGCAGAGCACCAGGAAACCACAGAACAACCCGCGCAGCAGTCGCTCCGGCAGTGCGTGGGCGATCCTCACGCCCCAACTGATGCTCATCAGACCGCCGACCGCCAAGGGCAGGCCGATCATCCAGTCCACCTGATGGTGCACCGCGTAAGTCACCAGCGTGACGCCCGTACTCGGCAACGCCAGCGCCAGCGACAACCCCTGCGCAACCACCTGACTGGTGCCGAACAGACTGGTCAGCACCGGCGTTGCCACCACCGCCCCGCCCACGCCAAATAACCCGCCCATGGTGCCGGAGGCGGCGCCGAGCACGCCCAGCCACGGCCATGAATAATTCATCTGCGCGGACGCTGGCGCGTTGGCGCAGAACATTCGCACCAGGTTGTAGGCCGACAGGGCAATCAGGAACGCGACAAATCCGACGCGCATGGTTTGCGCATCGATGCCCACCGCCCAGATCGAACCGATCCAGGCAAAACAGAACCCCATCGAAGCCAATGGCAGCGCATGGCGCAATTCAATCCGGTTGCGCTGGTGGTAACGCCACAGCGCCAGCATCACGTTGGGTACCACCATCACCAGCGCCGTGCCTTGGGCAATCTGCTGATCGAGGCCGAACAACACACCCAGCAGCGGGATCGCAATCAAACCACCGCCAATGCCGAATAAACCACCGAGGGTGCCCAGGGCAGCGCCAAACACCAGGTACATCAAAAACTCAATCACAGGCGATTTTCCCTTCACGTCAGGCTATTCATCCTACGCAGTCAACGCTGGCGGGGAAACGCACAGCAACGCACAATGGCTGTGCCAACTTCGCACAAGCACTGACAACACCATGAACCCTAATCAATTGACCGAACAACTGGGTCTGTTCCTCGACGTGCTGGAAACCGGCAGTTTTTCTGCCGCGTCCCGCCGCCACCCGCTGACCCCTTCGGCAGTGGCTCGGCGCATCGACAGCCTGGAAAACGCCGTCGGCTGTCAGTTGTTCATTCGCAGCACCCACGCGGTGCGCGCGACCCCGGCGGGTTTGGCGTTTGCCGAGCGTGCGCGACGGATCGTTGCTGAACTGCGGCTGGCCAGGGCTGAGGCGGTATCGTTAAGCAGCGCACCGGAAGGTTTGATTCGGATCGATGCACCGGCAGCGTTCGGGCGGCGACATCTGGCGCCGGTGATTGCCGACTTTCTGATGCTCTACCCCGGCCTCGACGTGCAGTTGCACTTGATCGACAGTTTCGTCGACATGCAGGGTTTGAATCTGGGCAAGGTCGATCTGGTGCTGCGCGCCGGGCAAATGGCCGATACCCGGCTGGTGGCCACGCCGCTGGCGAGCATGGTGCGCATCGCCTGTGCCAGCCCCGAATATTTGCAACGGCGTGGCGTGCCGACCGATCCGGCGCAGCTGATTGAACACGACGGTCTCGACTGGGATGGCCTGGCCCCGCCGTTCGCCTGGCGTTTCGAGCGGGACGGGCAGATGCACTTGCACCGCCCTGCGCGCATCCGCATGAGTGCCAACAACGCCGAGGCTTTGGTCTGCGGCGCATTGGCCGGGCTGGGTATCGCGCACTTGCCAACCTGGTTGACCAGCGAATACCTGTTACGCGGTGAACTGCTTCCGCTGTTCTGCGAACACGGCCTGCCACCACCAGAAACGACCGGTATTTATGCCCTGCGCCTTGAGCAACAACCCAATCCCCGCAGTCGCTTGTTGCTGGAATACCTGAAAACCCGCTTCAGCCCGATCCCGCCGTGGGATCTGGCGCTGCAAAGTACCCTCGACCGGCACTAGGCTAGAATTGTCTGGTGCATTAAAGATTCGTTCGCTAGATTTATGACGATCACTGATCAAGGCTTCGAAATGACCACCGAGCGCAACAACCCCGATAACTGCGACGACCTGCTGCTAGATAATCAGGCCTGCTTCGCCCTGCACTCCACCTCGCTGCTGATGACCAAGGTCTACAAGCCGCTGTTGCAAGCACTGGGCCTGACCTATCCGCAATACCTGGCAATGATGGTGTTGTGGGAACAGGACGGTTTGACCGTAGGCGAAATCAGCACGCGCCTGCTGACCGATCCTGGCTCACTGACGCCGTTGCTCAAACGCCTGGAAGTCGAAGGTTTGCTCAGCCGCACCCGCAGCCGTGAAGACGAGCGAGTGGTGATTGTCGAACTCACCGAACAGGGACGCGCCTTGCGGGAGCGGGCGCGCGGTATTCCCCAGTGCATCCTCGGCGCCAGCGGGATGACGCTGGAGAGACTGCAGAAACTGCAAGCGGAACTGCAAACGCTGCGTAGCAACCTGCAAGACAGCCTCTAATCTCCAAACCACCACAAATCCCCTGTGGGAGCGAGCTTGCTCGCGATAGCGGTGTGACATTCAGCATTGATGTCGACTAAAACACCGCCATCGCGAGCAAGCTCGCTCCCACATTTTCTTTGTGGTGGCCCTTCCAGATTCGTTCCCTCGTAAAAAATTCCTCGCTGAAAATCCTGCCGCAACAGCTCTAGTTCAACACTTCTAATCAGCGCCCGCCTCCAGACCAAAACTTTTTTCAAAATTTATCTTGCGCACTAAATATCAGCGCGCTACGTTCACCTCGCACTTACTTAGCGCGCAAACATTTAGCGCAAAACACCCAAACCCGAATGAGGCTCACACCATGCAAACTCTCTACACCGCTATCGCAACTTCCACCGGCGGCCGTGACGGTCGTGCGGTTTCCAGCGACAACATCCTCGACGTCAAACTCGCCACACCGAAGGAACTCGGTGGTGCCGGCGGCGCAGCAACCAACCCTGAGCAACTGTTCGCAGCCGGTTACTCCGCCTGCTTCATCGGCGCACTGAAATTCGTCGCCAGCCAGACCAAACGCAAAGTCCCGGACGACGCCTCGATCACTGCCCATGTCGGCATTGGCCAGATCCCTGGTGGTTTCGGCCTCGACATCGACCTGCACATCAGCCTGCCGGGTCTTGAGCAAGCCGATGCACAAAGCCTGGTCGATGCTGCACACCAGGTCTGCCCGTACTCCAACGCCACCCGTGGCAATGTCGATGTGCGCCTGCACGTTGCCGTCTAACCGCTGATTCCCAGGCCCGAACAGGAAACGAACATGAACACTTTCAGCAAAGTCTTGACCGGTACCCTTCTCGCCCTGTCCATCCACAGCGCATTCGCGGGCGACGGGGTTGAACACAACACCCAGGCGTTCCTCGACGTTCTGAACGCCGGCACCGGCAAACCGATGGAACAACTCACCCCTAAAGATGCCCGCGCCGTGCTGGTCGGCGCGCAGGCCGGGGTGAAACTGACGCTGCCAAAAGCCGATGTCAGCGAGAAGACCATTCAAGTCGACGGCCAACCGCTCAGCCTGACCATCGTCCGGCCGGCCGGGGTCAAAGGTCCGTTGCCAGTGTTCATGCTCTTCCACGGCGGTGGCTGGGTGCTGGGGGATTTTGCGACCCATGAACGTCTGGTTCGGGACTTGGTGACCGGTTCGGGGGCGGCAGCGGTGTTCGTCAATTACACCCCGTCACCGGAAGCGCACTACCCGGTGGCGATCAACCAGGCTTACGCCGCAACCCAATGGGTGGCCGAGCACGGTAAAGAGATCAACGTCGACGGCAAACGTCTGGCCGTGGCCGGCAACAGCGTCGGTGGCAACATGGCGGCAGTGGTTGCGCTGATGGCCAAAGACAAGGGCACGCCTGCGATCAGGTTCCAGGTGCTGCTGTGGCCGGTGACTGACGCCAGCTTCGAAACGGCGTCCTACAACCAGTTTGCCGAGGGGCACTTCCTCACCAAAAACATGATGAAGTGGTTCTGGGACAACTACACCACCGACGCTAAACAGCGTAACGAGATCTACGCCTCGCCACTGCGAGCGACCACTGCGCAACTCAAGGGTCTGCCACCTGCACTGGTGCAAACTGCCGGCGCCGACGTGTTGCGCGATGAAGGAGAAGCCTACGCCCGCAAACTCGACGAGGCCGGGGTGCCGGTCACGGCGGTGCGCTACAACGGCATGATCCACGACTATGGTTTGCTCAACGTGGTGAGCCAGGTGCCAGCGGTGCGCTCGGCGATGCTGCAAGCCTCTGAAGAGCTCAAGCAACACCTGAAGTAAACCCTGTAGGAGTGAGCCTGCTCGCGATAGCGGTGTGTCATACGATATTGATTTCGACTGACACACCGCTATCGCGAGCAGGCTCACACCTACAAGGGGTACAACGTTGAATTCGAAGTTGCAGGCATCGGCATAGGGGAC
>NZ_LACH01000018.1 GCF_000968015.1 Pseudomonas fluorescens | reverse complement strand
TCTCCCCACGGGGGAGAGGGGAAAGGGAGCCGATCAGGGAATCTTCAAATCCTGAGTTCGACTTGAGTTTTTCAGGTCGCATTATTTAGAACAAACACCTCGGTCAGTCCCCTCGCCCCTCTGGGGCGGTCCGACGTTTCGGGAGGGTTAGGGTGAGGGGTCGGTTGCAAGTCGAACAAAAATCCAGGCCACGCACTGTCAAAAAAGCTTTTTGACAGCATCACATTTCAACAGGTTAGAATCGCTGGCACGCAGACTGCATGGTCAGTTTGCGCCCGCCTTTCAGCTTTCTGGAGTACTGCCTTTGAATGCGACGACCATCAACAGCCTGTTCTTGATCGGCGCGTTGCTGGTAGGTGCAAGCATTCTGGTGAGCTCACTTTCATCGCGCCTCGGTATCCCGATTCTGGTGATCATCCTCGCGGTGGGCATGTCAGCCGGCGTCGACGGCGCCGGCATTATTTTCGATAACTACCCAACGGCTTATCTGGTCGGCAACCTCGCACTGGCCGTCATCCTGCTCGACGGCGGCTTGCGCACCCGGGTTTCCAGCTTCCGCGTGGCTTTATGGCCGGCGCTGTCGCTGGCGACGGTCGGGGTTTTGATCACCACCGGGCTGACTGGCATGGCAGCCGCGTGGCTGTTCAACCTGAACCTGATTCAGGGCCTGCTGATCGGCGCTATCGTCGGCTCCACCGACGCCGCGGCGGTATTCTCGCTGCTCGGCGGCAAAGGCCTGAACGAACGGGTGACCGCCAGCCTCGAGATCGAGTCCGGCAGCAACGACCCGATGGCGGTGTTCCTCACCGTGACCCTGATCGACATGCTCGCCAGCGGCCAGACCGGTCTGCATTGGAGCCTGCTCGGGCACTTGATGCGTGAGTTCGGTATCGGGGCCGTCATCGGCCTGGGCGGCGGCTGGGTCATGCTGCAACTGGTTAACCGTATCCACTTGGCCACCGGCCTTTATCCGATCCTGGTCATTGCTGGCGGATTGGTCGTGTTTGCCCTGACCAACGCCTTGCACGGCAGCGGCTTTTTGGCGGTTTACCTGTGCGGCCTGGTCATCGGCAATCGCCCGGTGCGCAGCCGCCACGGCATTTTGCACATGCTCGATGGCATGGCCTGGCTGGCGCAAATCGGCATGTTCCTGGTACTGGGGCTGCTGGTAACGCCCCACGACTTGTTGCCGATTGCCCTGCCCGCTTTGGGCCTGGCGCTGTGGATGATTCTGTTTGCCCGGCCGTTGTCGGTGATCGTCGGCCTGCTGCCCTTCAAGGCGTTCCATGGACGCGAGAAGGCGTTCATTTCCTGGGTCGGGTTACGCGGCGCGGTCCCGATCATTCTGGCGGTGTTCCCGCTGATGGCCGGCCTGCCCAACGCCCAGCTGTATTTCAACCTCGCCTTCTTTATCGTGTTGGTGTCGCTGCTGGTGCAGGGCACGAGCTTGCCGTGGGTGGCGAAGCTTTTGAAAGTGACCGTTCCGCCGGAGCCGGCGCCGATTTCCCGCGCTGCCCTGGAAGTCCACGTCACCAGTGAGTGGGAGTTGTTCGTTTATCGCCTCGGTGCCGAGAAATGGTGCATCGGCTCGCCCCTTCGCGAACTGAAAATGCCCGAAGGCACCCGGATTGCAGCACTGTTTCGTGGCCAGCAACTGCTCCACCCGTCGGGTAGTACGGTGCTCGAAGTCGACGATTTGCTGTGCGTAATCGGCCATGAACACAACCTTCCGGCCCTCGGAAAACTCTTCAGTCAGGCACCGCAACGGGGCCTCGATCTGCGCTTCTTCGGCGACTTCGTACTCGAAGGAGACGCCCAGCTGGCTGCGGTTGCGGCGCTTTACGGGTTGAAAGTGGAAGGCATCGATCCGGACATGTCGCTAGGCCATTTCATTGCCCAGAAAGTGGGCGGCGCCCCCGTAGTCGGTGACCAGGTGGAGTGGAACAACACCATTTGGACCGTTGCGGTCATGGAAGGGAACAAGATCGGTAAAGTGGGCGTCAGATTCCCCGAAGGAAGTCGCCCCGGTCCGGGCTTGTTCCTTTAAACTCCAAACTTCGTCTCGCTTTCGATCGGTCTCTATGTCAACCCTGCGCACGTTTATCATCACGGCCCTGCTGGGCTTGAGTCTTTCTGTCGGTACATTGCAAGCGGCCGAACCGCCGTCCAGCGAAGCCGTGCAGGCGAACCTGGACAAGATCGCCGACCGCAAACTGCCGGAAGCCGATCAGAAAGCCCTGCAGAGCATCCTGCAAAGCACGCTGACACAGCTCAACAACCAGCGTGATTACGAGCAGAAACTGGCCGATCTCAAGCAGCAACTGGTCAACGCCCCTAAGCAGAACATCGAGAACCAGCGAGAACTGACCAAGCTCAAAGCCACCAAAGTGCTGCCAGTACCGCAGCGCTATGCCAAAGAGCCTATTCAGCAACTGGAGCAAATGCTCACCGAGCGCTCCACGCAGCAAAGTGATCTGCAGAAAGCCCTGGCCGAGGCCAACAGTCTGGTGATTACTGCCCAGACCCGCCCCGAGCGCGCACAGGCCGAAATTTCTGCCAGCCAGACACGCATCCAGCAGATCAACAACATCCTCAAGATTGGCAAGGACGCCGGCAAGACCTTGACCCCTGAGCAACGCGACCTGCTCAACGCCGAACTCGCGGCACTGAACGCCCTGATCCCGTTGCGTCGCCAGGAACTGGCCGGCAACAACCAGTTGCAGGACTTGGGCAACAGTCAACATGACTTGCTCTCGGAAAAATCCGATCGCCTGGATCAGGAAATCCAGGAGCTGCAAACCCTGATCAACCAGAAGCGCCTGGCCCAGTCCCAGGAGACGGTGACGCAGCAGTCAATCGAAGCGCAGAAGTCCGGCGGCAGCAGCCTGCTGGCTACCGAAAGCGCGGCCAACCTGAAGCTTTCGGACTACCTGCTCAAAAGTACCGACCGCCTCAACGAAGTCACCCAGCAGAACCTGCAGACCAAGCAGCAGCTGGACAACGTGACCCAGAGCGATTCGGCGCTGGACGAGCAAATCAACGTGCTCAAGGGCAGCCTGCTGCTCTCCAAGATTCTCTACAAACAGAAACAGTCACTGCCACGCCTCAGGCTCGACCGTGACCTGGCCGACCAGATCGCCGACATTCGCCTCTATCAATTCGAAGTCAGCCAGCAACGGGAACTGCTCAGCAACCCGGCGACCTACGTCGACAACCTGCTGTCGACTCAGCCTCCCGAGCAAGTCACCCCGCAACTGCGCAAGAGCCTGCTGGAACTGGCCACTACCCGCGCGGACCTGCTGGAACGGCTGAACCGCGAACTGAGTGCGGTGCTTAACGAGTCCATCACGTTGCAGCTCAATCAGAAACAACTGCTCAGCACCGCGCAAAGCCTGCGGGCGACCCTCGATGAGCAAATGTTCTGGATTCCCAGCAACAAGCCGCTGGACCTGGAATGGATGCGCGCCGTGCCGGAGCGCCTGGAACGCCAGGTCACCACGCTGCCGTGGGCTTCCAGCCTGAGCGAATTAAGTGATGGTCTGACCCAACGGCCGCTGCTGTTCCTGCCCTTGGCACTGTTGATCGGTGCCCTGCTGTGGCGGCGCAAAAGCCTGTATGCCCGACTGAGCAAGGTTCACCAGGACATCGGCCACTTCAAGCGCGACAGCCAGTGGCACACGCCGCAGGCAATCCTGATCAACATTCTGCTGGCGATGCCGGTCTCGCTGGGCTTGGCCTTGTGTGGTCTGGCCTTGCAAATCGACGCCCGCGGACAGAACGCGAACATGGGCGCGGCACTGCTGCAAATGGCCCAGGCCTGGCTAGTGTTCTACACCGCTTACCGGGTCCTTGCGCCGGGCGGCGTGGCCGAACTGCATTTCCGCTGGGAAAAACCTCAGGTCGAATTCCTGCAGGGCTGGGTCCGTCGACTCGGACTGGTGGTCATGGCGTTGGTCGCGGTGGTGGCGGTCGCCGAGCTGCAACCCGCGACCCTGGCCGATGACGTACTCGGCATGCCGGTGGTGCTGACCTGCTACGCGTTGATGGCCTGGCTGCTCAGCCGCCTGCTGATCAGCAGCCCGACTCACCAGAACGCTTCGCTGTTCCGCAAGGCCGTGGGGATCATGTTCACCGTCCTGCCTGTCGCGCTGTTCGTGGCGGTGTGCTTTGGCTACTACTACACCGCGCTGAAGCTCAGCGACCGGTTGATCAACACCCTTTACCTGCTGATGTTCTGGCTGGTGATCGAGGCCACCTTCGTACGCGGCCTCAGCGTTGCGGCACGCCGTCTGGCCTACCAGCGCGCCCTTGCCAAACGCCAGGCCGCGAAAGAGGCCGGCGACGGTGAAGCGGTGATCGAAGAGCCAACGCTGGATATCGAGAAGGTCAACGAACAGTCCCTGCGCCTGATCCGCCTGGCACTGCTTGGCGGTTTCATCGCGGCGCTGTACTGGGTCTGGTCGGACCTGATCTCGGTGTTCTCGTACCTGGACAACGTCACCCTCTACGAATACACCAGCGGCACCGGCGCCAACATGAGCATGGTGCCGATCAGCATTGGCGACATGCTCGGCGCGCTGATCATCATCGGCATCACCTTCGCCCTCGCGCGCAACTTGCCCGGGTTGCTGGAAGTGTTGGTGCTGTCGAAGCTGAACCTGGCTCAGGGCAGCGCCTATGCCACCACCACCTTGCTGTCCTACGTGATCGCTGGCATCGGCTTCGTCTCGACCCTGTCGACACTCGGCGTGAGTTGGGACAAGTTGCAATGGCTGGTGGCGGCGCTGTCGGTGGGTCTCGGCTTCGGGATGCAGGAGATCTTCGCGAACTTCATCTCCGGGATCATGATCCTGTTCGAACGTCCGGTGCGGATTGGCGACACCATTACCATCGGCAACCTGTCCGGTACGGTGAGCAAGATCCGCATCCGCGCCACGACCATCACCGACTTCGACCGCAAGGACATCATCGTCCCGAACAAGACGTTCATTACAGGACAACTGATCAACTGGTCCCTGACTGACACCATCACCCGAGTGACCCTCAAGCTCGGTGTCGATTACGGCTCGGACCTGGACCTGGTCAAGGAGTTGCTGCTCAAGGCTGCTCGTGAAAACCCACGGGTGCTGAAGGATCCCGAACCCCACGTATACTTCCTGAACTTCGGCGAAAGCACCCTCGACCACGAGTTGCGTATGCATGTGCGCGACCTGGGCGACCGTAACCCGGTGCTCGATGAGGTCAACCGCTTCATCAATCGCGAGTTCAAGAAACAGCACATCAATATCTCGTTCCGGCAGATGGAGGTTTACCTCAAGAACATCCAGGGCCAGGAATACAGAATGGTGCCCGTCGATCCGGAAGCCAAAACCATTGCGCCGCTGGTGGATGGCCAATCACCGTTACAGCCACCATCGGCCAAGCTCGACTAAGCGGCTTATCCCTAGCAGAATGCTCGGACATTCTGCTGGAGATGGCCGTTGAAAGCCCTCGACGAACTGACCTTCGATAACCGTTTCGCCCGCCTGGGCGATACGTTTTCCGCCCATGTGCTGCCTGAGCCCATCGACAACCCGCGTCTGGTGGTGGCAAGCCCCGCCGCCATGTCATTGCTCGATCTCGACCCTGACGTGGCCGAAACCCCGGAGTTCGCCGAACTGTTCAGCGGCCATAAGCTCTGGGCTGACGCGATCCCCAGGGCGATGGTCTATTCAGGTCATCAATTCGGTTCCTACAACCCACAGCTGGGCGATGGTCGCGGTCTGTTGCTGGGCGAGGTCTACAACGAGGCCGGCGAGCATTGGGACCTGCACCTCAAGGGTGCCGGCCAGACGCCTTTTTCGCGCATGGGTGATGGCCGGGCGGTGCTGCGGTCCTCGATCCGCGAATTTCTTGCCTCCGAAGCGCTGTATGCCCTGAACATCCCGACCACCCGCGCGCTGTGCGTCATCGGCTCCGACACGCCGGTGTGGCGCGAGAAGCAGGAACGCGCCGCCATGGTCCTGCGCATGGCGCCGAGCCATGTGCGTTTCGGGCATTTCGAATATTTCTACTACACCAAACGTCCCGAGAAGCAGAAAGAACTCGGCGACCACGTGCTGGCCATGCATTTCCCGGAATGCCTGGAACAGCCGGAACCGTACCTGGCGATGTTTCGCGAAATCGTCGAACGCAATGCCGAGCTGATTGCCAAATGGCAGGCCTATGGCTTCTGCCACGGCGTGATGAACACCGACAACATGTCAATCCTCGGCATTACCTTCGACTACGGCCCGTTCGCCTTCCTCGACGACTTCGACGCCCACTTCATCTGCAACCACTCCGATGACCAGGGCCGTTACTCCTTCAGCAACCAGGTGCCAATCGGCCAGTGGAACCTCAGCGCCCTCGCCCAGGCCCTGACGCCATTCATCAGCGTCGAAGCCCTGCGTGAAACCCTCGGCCTGTACTTCCCGTTGTACCAGGCCCATTACCTGGACCTGATGCGCCGCCGCCTCGGCTTCACCACGGCCGAAGACGATGACCAGAAACTGCTGGAGCACCTGCTGCAACTGATGCAGAACAGTGGCGTCGACTACAGCCTGTTCTTCCGCCGTTTGGGGGAAGAATCACCTGAACTGGCCGTCGCCCGTTTGCGCGATGACTTCGTCGACATCAAAGGCTTCGATGCCTGGGGCGAGCTCTACATCGCCCGAGTGGCGCGTGAGGGCGAGGCTGATCAGGAACAACGCCGCAAACGCATGCACGCCGTCAATCCGCTGTACATCCTGCGCAACTACCTGGCGCAGAAAGCCATCGATGCGGCGGAGAGCGGCGACTATTCAGAGGTTCGTCGTTTGCACGCGGTGCTGAGTAATCCGTTCGAGGAGCAGCCGGGGATGGAGAGCTATGCCGAGCGTCCGCCGGAGTGGGGCAAGCATTTGGAGATCAGTTGCTCTTCCTGAATCCGATCAGATAAAGATCTCCACCGACACTCCAAAGCGCTCGGCCAACCAGCGGATCTGCCGCAGGTTGAGCTGACGCTTGCCGCTCAAGATCTCGGATACCACCGACTGGGTGCCGACGCCGGGCAGATCGCTTTGGCTCAATCCGTGTTCGCGCATCATGTAGCCGAGAACGTCGACACCGCTGGGCTTCGGCATTGGGTGATGCTTGTGATCCCATTCCTCGATCCAGTCACCGATGATATCCACCAGACTCATCAACGGATGGGACTCATCATCGCCCGTCATCTCGAGCAACTCGTCTAGCGCCTGCGCCAACATGTCATAGTCATCTTCATTTTTTGGTTTGCGCAGCACAGGCGAGACGAACTCCCAATGCTCGGCAGCTCTTTTGATAAGAACACTCATGCTCGTTCCTCCTTCCATTTTCCGCGGTCATATTCGCGGTGATCCAGCACATGCTTGATGTAAAGCTTTTGCGATCGATACCTGACAACAGCGATCAGCCGCAACTTGTTGCCACCGATGTCAAAAACGTGAAACTCACCCACCTTGTCGATAGCAGGAAACAGAGCCCTCATCGCCGCGAAATCCGGCGGCTTGCTTCCTTTGGCCACTTGATACCAATGATCCAATGCGGAAGCTGCCTTTGGCCATTTAGTCTTGGCTTCACGTATTCGTTTTTCGGTGATGACATGCATGCAACATCCTTATCGCATTCTGCTATGGGGAGTTAATCACAGACCAAAAATATCGCAAGTTGCGATAATCCTGAGCAGACCAACGGTCTCGCTCAGTACGACTCAGCCTAGTTTTATCGCCGGACGCTGCACGATTGAAAATGTGAGCAGACGTCTCCACATAGAGATGATCGGCTTCTTCCCAGGATCATCCGCATGACTGACCCACTCCACATCCCCTGTCCCCACTGCAACGGCCTCAACCGCATCCCCGCCGAGCGCCTCAACGACCATCCAAAATGCGGTCGCTGCAAGGCCGAAGTTCTGCTGAATAAACCCTTTGAACTGAAGCAAAGCGATTACGCCAGCCAGATCAAAGGTGATCTGCCGTTGCTGGTGGACGTTTGGGCGGATTGGTGTGGGCCGTGCAAGTCGTTTGCGCCGGTGTTCGAGCAGGCGGCGGTGCAATTGGCGGGCAAGTGTCGACTGGCCAAGCTGGACAGCGAGGCGAACCAGCAGTTGTCGGCGCAACTGGGGATCCGTTCGATCCCGAGCCTGATTCTGTTCAAGAACGGCCGGGAAGTGGCGCGTCAGAGCGGCGCCTTCCCGTTACCGCAGTTGATGAGCTGGTTGCGTAGCCAAGGGATCTGACGACGAGCTGTCAGGCATTTTCCAGCAGGTTGTGCAGATCGACGAATTGCTGCGTCAGTTTATGACGCGGATCGAGGTGGATCAGCGGCGTGTTGGCCTGGTGGGATTCACGCATGCGCACCGAGCTGCCCAGGTACACCGGTAATACCGGCAGGCCTTCGGCGATCAGTTCGTCGAGAATTTGTTGGGGCAGGCTGGCGCGAGCCTGGAACTGGTTGACGACAATCCCTTCGACTTCCAGCCCTTCGTTGTGATCGTCCTTCAATTCTTCTATTTCTGCCAACAAGCCGTACAACGCCTGACGCGAGAAGCTATCGCAATCGAAGGGAATCAGCACACGATCAGCGGCAATCAATGCAGATACCGCATAGAAATTCAACGCTGGCGGGGTATCGAGGTAGATCCGGTCGTAATCGCCATCCAGCTCCTCGAGTAATTTGCGCAGCTTGTTGATCTTGTGTTTGGCCTCGAGCTTGGGCTGCAAGTCAGCCAGCTCGGCAGTGGCCGTGATGACGTGGAGGTTGTCGAACGGGGTTTCGTAGATATCAACCCGGTTTTTCCTGGAGAACGGCCCGGAAGACAGGGTCTGTTTGAAAAAATCGGCAATGCCCATAGGAATGTCATTACCGGTGAGGCCCGTCAGGTACTGAGTGGAGTTGGCCTGGGCGTCGAGATCCACCAAGAGGGTGCGATAGCCCTCGCTGGCACTGACCGCCGCCAGATTGCAGGCAATGCTGGATTTGCCTACGCCACCTTTCTGATTGAACACCACGCGCCGCATGTCAAAACCTCCGTGTATCAAAGAATGACCGAGTGTAGTAGTCCACGGCGCTGCTTAGCTACCTCGCCAGCATCGGGACTACACAGTCATCGGCAATCTCTCAATAAAAAAGCCGCTAACTCTGCCGTTGACCACTGACAGAGCCGACAGACATACCCACCACGATGTGGATAATGGCCAATTGACAGCCATACACGAACCAACCGGTACATTTCATTGAGCAAAATGTAACCATCATTTGCTACACGCCCGCTGCAACGGGATAATGCGCACCACTCGGCGCTAAGCGCTACGTAAGGTAGTTCGCGTTTTTTGCGACTCACCGCGTCAACGAAGCCCGCAGGGGCGGGATGAATGTCTGTGATCAATTTCAACATCGCCCAATGGCGCGCGTGGGCCCCTGGGCTCGAAAGCGTGGACGATTGGCAGGCCTGGAGCCGACAACCGGTCGTGCTTGCGAGCAGCGATGCCGCCCCCGACGTCTCGTTTCTGCCGGCCATGCAGCGCCGGCGACTCAGTCGTCTGGCGCGGATGGCGTTCAGTGTCGGCTGGCCCTTGGCCGATGGCCGCCAGGACCTACCGTTGGTCTTTATTTCTCGCCACGGCGAAACCCCGCGCACTTTCGATATTCTCAGCGATCTGGCTGCCGGTCAGCCGCTGTCGCCGACCCAGTTCAGCCTGTCCGTGCACAACGCGATCATCGGCCTTTGGTCGATCATGCGCGGCGAAACCAGCGAAATGACCGCCCTCGCTGCAGCCGGCGATGGCCTTGAAAACGGCATGCTAGAGGCCGCGGCTTTGCTTTCAGAGGGCGCTCCCGCAGTACTGCTGATCGTCACCGAAGAGCAACCGCCCGAAGCCTACTCGACCTGGATCGACGACGTGCCGTTCCCTTACGCGGTCGGCCTGCTGATCACCCCCGGAAATGACTGGCAGCTGTCCCTGAACAGCGCCTCGGATGAGTTGTCCAAAGCCCAATGGCCCCATGCACTGGACCTATTGCGTACCCTGCTCGGCCAGCAGACAACCTGCCAACATGCCTGGAAAAATCGTGTATGGACCTGGCAACGCAACCTGTAACCGAAAAAAACCGCGACGCCTACTACTGGCGCCTGCTGGCTACCGCCGCAAGCTTCACCCTGTTCGGGTTGGGCGGGCTGTGCCTGCGACTTGTGGTTTTCCCGCTGCTGAACTGCCTGCCCGGCGATGCCCGGACACACCGGCGGCGAGCGCGGCACACCGTCGCCCGACTGTTCTGGTTTTTTGTGCGATTCATGGCCCGCACCGGCGTGCTGACTTACGACATCCAGGGCGCCGAAAAACTCGGTCGACCGGGGCAAATGATCATTGCCAATCACCCGTCGCTGATCGATGTGGTGTTCCTGATCGGCCTGGTGCGCCACGCCAACTGCGTGGTCAAGAAAAGCCTCTGGGAGAACCCTTTTACCCGCGGCCCGCTGCGCTGCATCGAATACATCAGCAACGACGGCAGCATGGACATGCTCGATGCCGCTGCCGACGCGCTGAAAAGCGGCCAGACCCTGATCATCTTTCCTGAAGGTACCCGCACTCAGCCCGGTCAGGCGCCAGCCTTCCATCGGGGCGCTGCGGCAATCGCTCTGCGCGGTGCGAAAATCCTCACCCCGGTGATCATCAAGGTCAACCCGACCACGTTGACCAAGGCCGAGCCCTGGTATCGGATCCCAAAACGCCGTGTGCACTTCAGTTTCCGTGTCGGGGCCGATATAGACCCACAAGCCTTCGCCTCGCTGGGCCCTGCTCCTCAGGCCTCGCGCAAGCTCAATGACTATTTGCATCATTACTACATTAAGGAGCTCGCCGAAGATGAGCGATCTACACCGTGAAATCAAAGAACTGATCATCGACGCCCTGGGCCTTGAAGACATCAGCGCACAAGACATCGGCGACGACCAGACACTGTTCGGCGAAGGCCTGGGCCTGGATTCGGTAGACGCTCTGGAACTTGGCCTGGCCATCCAGAAAAAGTACGGCATCAAAATCGACGCCGACGCCAAAGACACCCGCAATCACTTCAGCAACGTGGCGAGCCTTGCGGCGTTCGTCACTGCAAAACAGGCAGCTTGAGACCGGACCATGCAAACTCGTGACGACATCTTCAACACCCTGCGCGATGCTCTGGTCGAACTCTTCGAGCTGGACCCCGAGCGCGTAAGCCTCGAATCCAATCTGTATCAGGACCTGGAAATCGACAGCATTGACGCGGTCGACCTGATCGATCACATCAAACGCCAGACTGGCAAGAAAATCGCTGCCGAAGAGTTCAAATCGGTGCGTACCGTCAGCGACGTGGTCGAGGCGGTCTACCGTCTGGTTCAGCCGGCCGCATGAGCCGACTGATCGGCCTCGGCCTGCTGCTGGCGGGCCTGCTGTACCCCTTCGCGGTGTATTTCGGCATGGAACATTTCGCGCCGTGGCAGTTTGGTCTGCTGCTGGGCAGCCTGTGGCTGGCCCGGGCACTGCTCGGTACGCGCAAGCCCGGCAGTTTGTGGATGGCGATCACTGCGATCACTTTTTGCCTGTTGCTGGCGCTGTTCGATAGCCCGCTGTTGCTGCGCTGGTACCCGGTGCTGATTAGCGCGTTCATGCTCGGGCTGTTTGGCCTGAGCTTGATCGTTGGCCCGCCGATCATCGAACGCCTGGCGCGTTTGCGTGAACCGCAACTGCCGGCCAAGGCGATTGTTTATACCCGCCAGGTGACGATCGTCTGGTGCGTGTTTTTTCTCTGTAACGGTTTGCTCGCCGCCGCCCTGACCCTCTGGGCGCCGCTAAGTTGGTGGATGTTGTACACCGGCCTGATTTCCTACGTATTGATGGGCCTGCTGTTTGCCATTGAATGGCTTATACGACAACGGGTACGAGGCCACCCATGAATTGGATAAAACTTGAGCACCTGTTGCTCAAGGCGCAACCGGAACGTGCCGTGACGGCCGAACCGGCACTGAATCACGCTCAGCTGTGCGAACAGGCGTTGAGCCTCGCCGCGGGCCTGCAAGCCCAGGGTGTGCGGCGCATTGCCGTGCACCTTGAGGATGCCGCCGACCTGGCGATTGCCCTGCTCGGTGCCTGGCGCGCCGGGGTCAGCGTGTTGCTGCCCGCAGACCTGCAAGCGCAGACTCGCCAGCGCTGGTCGACCGAAGTCGATCTGTGGCTGACCGATCAGGCCGATGACGCACACCTGAGCGATTACCGGCATCCGCCGTTGATGGCCGCCGCGCTGGATCTGGATCGCTGTTCGCTGAGCCTGTGCACGTCCGGTTCCAGCGGCGAGCCCAAGCGCATCGACAAAACCCTGCGCCAACTGGCCAATGAAGTCGAAGCGCTGGAGCAGCTCTGGGGTGCCGATCTTGGCGCGGCCTGCATCATCGGCAGCGTCGCCACTCAGCATATTTATGGATTGTTGTTTCGAGTGCTATGGCCGCTGTGCGCCGGGCGCTCGTTTGTGCGCAAGCAGCTGGCATTCCCTGAAGACCTGCAGCGCGCCAGCCGCGAACACCCGGTGTTCGCCTGGGTCGCCAGCCCGGCGCTGCTCAAGCGCATGGGCGACAACCTCGACTGGCCCGCGTTAAGTACGGTTCGCCGGGTATTTTCCTCCGGTGGTGCATTGCCGACCGAGGCTGCACAAAGCCTGCACCAACGCCTGCAACAGTGGCCGACGGAAATCCTCGGCAGCTCGGAAACCGGCGGCATCGCCTGGCGTCAGGGCCACGCGCTCTGGCAACCCTTTGCTGATATCGAGTTGAGCCAAGACAGCGACGGCGCCCTGCTCATTGCTTCGCCGTACTTGCCTCCCGGGCACATCGAACACACCGCGGATGCCGCGCGGATCGCTGCCGACGGCCGATTCGAACTGCTCGGACGGCTGGACCGGATCGTCAAACTGGAAGAAAAACGAATCTCACTACCGATGCTGGAACAGGCCCTTATGGCCCACGACTGGGTCGCCGAAGCGCGTCTTGGCGTGGTTCAGGAAAACCGCGCTTCATTGGGTGCGCTGCTGGTGCTGACCGAGTCAGGCCTGCATGCCTTACGCAATCAGGGTCGACGCACCCTCACGCAAGAACTGCGTCAGCATTTGAGCCAGCATTGCGAAGTTCTGGCGTTGCCACGACGCTGGCGCCTACTGCGGCAACTGCCGCTGAACGCTCAGGGCAAACTGCCCCAGGCCACTGTTGAAGCCCTGCTGCTGGCGCCGCGCCCAAAGGCGCCGGAAGTGCTGGATCAGGTCGAAGTCGATGGCGAATGGAGCCTGCAACTGGCAGTACCACCCGACCTCGCCTACTTCAGCGGCCACTTCCCTCAGGCGCCGGTATTGCCCGGTGTGGTGCAAGTGGAATGGGCGTTAACGCTGGGTCAGCAATTGATGGACCTGCCGGCAAAATTCGCTGGCATGGAAGTGCTGAAATTCCAGCAACTGGTGCGCCCTGGCGATGAAGTCCAGCTGCACCTGCGCTTCGACCCGACGCGCAGCAAGCTGTATTTCACCTATCGCAACGAGACCGCGACCTGCTCCAGTGGGCGGATCTTGCTGGAGGCTGCAGGCGATGCATAACCTTGGTGAGTGCGGCGCACTCAATCGCGAGCAAGCTCGCTCCCACATTGGATCTCTGTTCAACACGAATCCCCTGTGGGAGCGAGCTTGCTCGCGATGCAGACACCTCGGTCTTTCAGGTGAACACCAACATGCATAACCCCTGTGCAATCGTCCCGGTCTACAACCACGAAACCGCCATCACCACGGTGGTTGATGCGCTGCTCGCCACCAGCCTGCCATGCATTTTGGTGGACGATGCCAGCAGCCCGGCCTGTGCAAAGGTACTCGATCAATTGGCCCTTCGCGACAAGGTGTTCCTGATCCGGCTCAGCGCCAACCAGGGCAAGGGTGGCGCGGTCATGACCGGTTTTCGCGAAGCCTCGCGCCTGGGCTTCAGCCATGCCTTGCAGGTGGATGCCGACGGTCAGCATGATCTGCAGGACGTCCAGACCTTCATCGAATTGTCCCGCGCCCATCCCGAGGCGGTGATCTGCGGCTATCCGCGATACGACGCCAGCGTGCCGAAAGGTCGCTTGTACGCCCGTTACCTGACTCACGTCATGGTCTGGATCAACACCCTGTCGTTGCAGATTCGCGATTCGATGTGCGGCTTCCGTGTCTACCCGTTACCACCGACCCTGGCGCTGATCGATTCGGCGAAGATCGGCAAGCGCATGGACTTCGACTCGGACATTCTCGTACGGCTGGCCTGGCGCAATCTCCCCATGCAATGGCTGCAAACCAATGTCCACTACCCGCTGGATGGCGTCTCGCATTTCCGCCTGTTCCACGACAACGTGTTGATTACGAGCATGCACACGCGGTTGTTCTTCGGCATGTTGCTGCGGGCGCCCGTGATCCTCTGGCGGCGGTGGCGACCATGAGCACTGAAGCGGATAAAAAGCACTGGGCTGATCGCGAAGAGCGTGGCAGCTTCTGGCTGATGAAATTCACCGCATTCTGCGCCAAAGTACTTGGTCGAAAGGTGTTGAGCCCGCTGCTGTACGGCATCGTTCTGTACTTTTTCCTGTTCGGCCGCAGCGCCCGTCACAGCGCCTGGCAATACCAGCGGAGGCTCGCTGACTGGAGTGGTCGCAATGAATTGCGCCCGACCCATTGGCGAGTGTTCGGCCAGTTCATGGCCTTCGCCGATTCCATGCTCGACAAGCTCGACGTATGGAACGGCAAGTTGAGCATTGAGCAGATCGAGATCATCGACCCGGCCTTGCTGCGCAATCAACTGCGCGGCACCCGCGGGCAGATGCTGGTGGGCGCGCACCTGGGCAATCTCGAGGTCTGCCGCGCGCTGGCGGAGATCGGTGAAAAAGTCACGATGAACGTGCTGGTGCATACCAAGCACGCCGAACAATTCAACCGTTTGCTCGGCGAAGCCGGCGCGACCAATTTGCGGCTGATTCAAGTCAGCGAACTGGGCCCGCTGATCATGTTGCAACTCCATGAACGCCTTGAGCGCGGCGAGTGGCTGGCGATTGCCGGCGACCGCGTGCCGCTGCATGGCGGGCGTAGCGTGACCGTGGATTTCCTCGGCCATCAAGCCGCGTTCCCTCAGGGGCCATGGTTGCTGGCCGGCCTGCTGAAATGCCCGATCAACCTGATGCTATGCCTGAAGAAACCGACGGGCGACTATCGACTGACCCTCGAACCGTTCGCCGAGGCCGTGGTGTGGAAGCGCAGCGACCGCGAGCAGGTCATTCATCAGTGGGCCTCCCGCTATGCCGAACGCTTGGGTCACTATTGCCTTGAAGCGCCCCAACAATGGTTCAACTTTTACCCTTTCTGGAAGACCGATGACGACGCCAACGCTTGAGCCGGTAACCTTCGGCGAACTCCCTTTGCGCATCGAAGACGTGCTGGCCCTGGCCAACCGTCAGGTGCCGACGCAGTTGCAAAGCGACCCTGCGTACCGCGAGCGTATCGCCAAGGGTGCGCGATTCCTGGACTCCCTGCTGGACAAGGAAGGCGTGATCTACGGCGTGACCACCGGTTACGGCGATTCTTGCGTGGTCGCGGTGCCGCTGCATCACGTCGAGGCGTTGCCCCGTCACTTGTACACGTTCCACGGCTGCGGGTTGGGCAAGCTGCTCGACGCACAAGCCACTCGCGCCGTACTGGCGGCGCGTTTGCAGTCGCTGTGCCACGGCGTGTCCGGGGTGCGTGTGGAACTGCTGGAACGCCTGCAAGCCTTCCTCGAACACGACATTCTGCCGCTGATCCCGGAAGAAGGTTCGGTGGGTGCCAGCGGTGATTTGACGCCGTTGTCCTATGTCGCCGCGACCCTGTCCGGCGAGCGCGAAGTGATGTTCCGGGGTGAACGCTGGCAAGCGGCCGACGTGCACCGCGAACTGGGTTGGGAGCCGTTGGTACTGCGCCCGAAAGAAGCGTTGGCACTGATGAACGGCACCGCCGTCATGACCGGCCTAGCGTGCCTGGCCTACGCCCGCGCCGATTACCTGCTGCAACTGGCCACGCGCATCACCGCGTTGAACGTGGTCGCGTTGCAAGGCAACCCCGAGCACTTCGACGAGCGCCTGTTCGCCACCAAACCTCATCCTGGGCAGATGCAAGTCGCCGCGTGGCTGCGCAAGGATCTGGCGATCGACGCACCGACCGCGCCGCTGCATCGCCTGCAAGACCGTTATTCACTGCGTTGCGCGCCCCACGTCCTCGGCGTATTAGCCGACAGCCTGAACTGGCTGCGCTCGTTCATCGAGATCGAACTCAACAGCGCCAACGACAACCCGATTATCGACGCCGAAGCCGAGCGCGTGCTGCACGGCGGGCACTTCTACGGCGGACACATTGCGTTCGCCATGGACAGCCTGAAAAACCTGGTGGCCAACGTCGCCGACCTGCTCGATCGTCAACTCGCCCTGTTGGTGGACGAGCGTTACAACCATGGCCTGCCAAGCAACCTGTCCGGCGCCACCGCTGACCGGGCGATGCTCAATCACGGTTTCAAAGCCGTGCAGATCGGCACCAGTGCCTGGACCGCCGAAGCGTTGAAAAACACCATGCCGGCCAGCGTCTTCTCACGCTCCACCGAGTGTCACAACCAGGACAAAGTGAGCATGGGCACCATCGCCGCCCGCGATGCGATCCGTGTGCTGGAACTGACCGAACAGGTCGCCGCCGCCACCCTGCTGGCCGCCAACCAAGGCGTCTGGCTGCGCAGCAAGGCCGAGGATGCACGTCCATTGCCGCCAGCCCTGGCCGCCATGCACGAAGAGTTGGCGAAAGACTTCCCGCCGGTCATCGAAGACCGCGCGCTGGAAGGTGAATTGCGCCTGTGCCTGCAACGTATCGCCGAACAACACTGGAGGCTGCATGCGTAGCAAGGGAGTGCTTCACACCGATACGGAAATCCTCGTACCGTTCTTTGATGTCGACACCATGAACGTCGTCTGGCACGGCCATTACATCAAATACCTGGAAGTCGCCCGCTGCGCGCTGCTGGACAAGATCGGCCACAACTACACGGCCATGGTCGAGTCGGGCTACGCCTGGCCGGTGATCGATCTGCAATTGCGTTATGTGCGCGGCGCCGTGTTTGGCCAAAAACTCAACGTGCGCGCCAATCTGGTGGAATGGGAGAACCGTCTGAAGATCAGCTACCTGATCAGCGATCTGGAAACCGGCGAACGCTTGACCCGTGCCAGTTCCGTGCAGGTTGCCGTCGACATGAGCAGCCGCGAAATGCAGTTGGCCTCACCCAAGGTCTTCACCGATGCTGTTGAAAGGATGCTCGCATGACCCTGCTGAAAACCCTCTGTAACAGCTGGCGAAGCCTGCGTTGGCCGGTCCGCGCTCGGGCGCAGCAGTCGCCCTGCATTTCTCCTGATGCACCGCGTGTTCAGGTTTTACGACGGCTTCGCCGCCGAACGCAGCCTCGCGGGCTCGGCAGCTGCTACGGGTTCGTGGCGGGGCTGGTATTGATGCTGGGGTTTTCTTCGCTGGCGCAGGCTTTTGATTTGCAGCAGTTGAGCGATCAACTGGCAAAACCCGACGTGATCCACGGCAATTTCATCCAGGAAAAACACCTGCGCGCCCTGCCCCAGCCGCTGACCAGCAAGGGTACTTTCGTTCTCGCTAAAAACCACGGTTTGCTCTGGCTGCTGAAAACCCCGCTGCAACAGGATTACCGCATCAGCGCCAACGGCATCGCCCGGCGTGACGCCAATGGCTGGCAAATGCTGCCAAGCAAAAGTGCCGGCGCCGAGCAGAACCGCTTGTTCCTTGCCGTGCTGCAAGGCGACAGCAGCGGGCTGCAACGAGACTTCGAGCTTTCACTGAGCGGCGACGCACAGAACTGGAAGCTGACGCTGACCCCGCGCTCCATGCTGCTCAAGCAGGTGTTTACTCAGATCAACATTGCCGGCGGCGAACTGGTGCACAGCATCGAGTTGCTCGAAACCCAAGGCGATAGCACGCTTTTGCGCATGCAGGACAGCACCAGCACCCAACCGTTGAGCGACGCGGAGCAACATGACTTTGCCGAGTGAACGGAGGCTTCCGCGGCTATTTCTGATCCTGCTGCTGGCGGTGCTCGCGCTTGCCGGGTGGCAATGGCGTGACGGCGCCCCGCTGTCGGCCAACCTGATGGAACTGGTGCCGGGCACGGCGCCTGACGCGCTGGAATTGCGCGCCGAACAACGCATACAAGAACCGCTGAACCGCGAAATGCTGGTGCTGGTCGGCCACACCGATCGCCAGCAAGCGGTCGCGATGGCGCAGAAACTGGGTGAACAGTGGCAAGCCAGCGGCTTGTTCGAAAAGGTCCAGTGGAACCTGCAAGCCGACCTGCCGGCGCTGCGCACTCAATTGCTCAATGGTCGACTGGCGATGTTGTCAGCGGCTGACCGGCAGCAACTGATCGAGCATCCCGACGCCTTTATCCAGCAGCGAGTACAAGCGCTGTTCGACCCTTTCACCGGTTTCAGTCTGGTGCCGAGTCAGGATGACTGGCTGGGCCTGACCGGACGCATCCAGAACAGCCAGCCGCAGCACGGTTCGGTGCAACTGGACATCGGCAGCGGTGCGCTGGTCGCCGATGCCGACGGCAAGAGTTGGGTGCTGCTGCGCTCGCGAACCACGGGCAACGCCTTCGACATGAACTTGCCGCTGCAAGTGGCCGACCTGCTGCAGCACAGCCGTGAACAAGCCGCCCAGGCAAACGTTCAACTGCTGGCCGCCAGCGGACTGCTCTATGCGGCCAGTGGACAAAAACAAGCCACCCGGGAAATGACCTGGGTCGGTGGCGGTGCCACGGTGGGCATTCTATTGCTGTTGCTACTGGCCTTCCGGCGCTGGCGGGTGTTGCTGGCCTTCGTCCCGGTGCTGGTCGGCATGCTTTTCGGTGCGGTGGCCTGCGTGGCGCTGTTCGGCCATATGCATGTGATGACGCTGGTGCTCGGTTCAAGCCTGATCGGCGTGGCGGTCGATTACCCTCTGCACTACCTGTCCAAGAGCTGGAGCCTGAAACCCTGGCACAGTTGGCCGGCCTTGCGCCTGACGTTGCCGGGCCTGACGCTGAGCCTGATCACCAGTTGCATCGGTTACCTGGCCCTGGCCTGGACACCGTTCCCGGCGCTGACCCAGATCGCCGCGTTCTCTGCCGCCGGCCTGCTCGGCGCATATTTGTCCGCGGTGTGCCTGCTGCCGGCACTGCTCAAGGGCACAGAGCTGCGTCCAGCGCAGTGGCCACTGCGGGTGGCCGAGTTTTTGTTGGGGTGCCGTGAAGCGCTGCTCAAACTCGCGAGTACGCCGGTGCTGTTGGCGCTGCTGATTGCCTTTTGTGTGGGCGGCCTGTTGCAGCTCGACACTAAAAACGACATTCGCCAATGGGTCGGTGCACCGCAGCAACTGACTGACGAAGCACAAACCATTGCACGCATCACTTGCTATCAACCCACCAGCCAGTTCTTCCTGGTGCGCGCGGCCAATCAGCAGCAACTGCTGGAGCGCCAAACCGCGCTGAACGAGCGACTGGATCAGTTGGTCAATCTGGAAAAACTCCAGGGTTATCTGTCGCTCAATCAATTGGTCAGCCAACCCACCGAACAGCGCAAAGTGCGTGAAGCGCTGAACACGTTGCCGCAGTTCTGGCAGCCGCTGCTCGATGTCGGCGTGCCGGCCGAGGCGCTGCAAGCAGAGCTCACGAAGTTGCAGGCACTGCCCACCGAAGACATCGACGCAGCGCTGGTCGGTCCGCTGGCGGAACCCTATCGCACGCTGTGGCTGGGACCGACCGATGACGGTGTAGCGGCGATGGTCAGTCTGCAAGGCCTGAACAACCCCGCTCTGTTACAAGTCCAGGCGTTGGATTTGCCGGGCGTGGAACTGGTGGATCGCCTCGGTGAGTTGAACAAAGTATTCGCCGACACCCAGATCAGTGCCGCCGAGTTGAAACTCGCTTCCTGTGTGCTGATCGTGCTGGTGCTGATCCTGCCGTTCGGCTTTGGCGGCGCGCTGCGGATCGTCTCTCTGCCGCTACTGGCCGCGCTGTGCAGCCTGGCCAGTCTCGGCTGGCTGGGGCAGCCGCTGACGCTGTTCAGCCTGTTCGGCCTGCTGCTGGTGACGGCCATCAGCGTCGATTACGCGATCCTCATGCGTGAACAGGTCGGCGGCGCTGCCGTGAGCCTTCTGGGCACCTTGCTGGCGGCGCTCACCACTTGGCTGTCGTTCGGTTTGCTGGCGGTGTCCAGCACGCCGGCGGTGAGCAACTTCGGTCTGTCGGTGAGCCTGGGGCTGGCCTTCAGCTTCATCCTTGCGCCGTGGGCCGGACGCCAGGTTCACGCCGCCCCGGTCACGGAGTCAGCCGCATGATGATCGCCGTGTTCTGGGTCATGGCCCTGGCGCTGTTCGCCGTGGCCACCCGTGTCGGTCGTCACTTCGGCGTGATCCCGATTGTCAGCCAGTTGTTGCTGGCCACCTTCGGCCTGCCGCTGCTGATGTACTTCTGGATCGAACCCCAGTGGCAATTGAGCGGCGCTGTGCTGGTCGCGCCGGCCTGGCTGAAAAACCTCTACAGCCTGAGCTTTGCCTTGTTGCTGGGGCACATTCTCAGCGACGTGATCGACCTGCGACTCGACCGTCAAAGCCTGAAAATAGCCCTACCGAGTTTCTGCATTCCGTTTGGCTGCGGCCTCGCGACAGCGGTGTGGCTGTTACCGTCGCAACCCTGGATCAGTTCGCTGGCGGTCGGCCTGTTGTTCGCCATCACCGCGATTCCGGTGTTGTATCTGTACCTACGACACATCAAGTACCCGCCTGCCGCTACCCGGCGATTGGTGCAGACCGCGATCCTGATCGACCTCACTTGCTGGACCCTGTTCGCCATCGCCCAGGGCAGCCTGCACCTGAGCAGCCTCTTGCTGCCGCTGGCCGGCGCCTGCCTACCGTTGCTGCTGCGCCTGCTCGGCTTGCGCCAACCGTTGCTGCACAGCGGCTGCTTCTTCGCACTGCTGGTCGTGGCGGAACACTTTAAGCTCAATGCGCTGATTTTCGGCATCGGTTACCTACTGTGGATGGCCGCGCTAAAAGTGCCGCTGGTGCTGCCGTTGCCGGTGATCTGGATGAGCCACTTGCAGACGTATATCGCGATCCCGCTGATCCTCACGTTCGGCATCGTGCAGATCAACGTCCACGCGGCCATGGCCAGCCTCGGTTGGGTGCAACTGGCCGCACTGCTGCTGTTCCCGATTGCCAGCAAACTGCTGGGCAACTGGCTCGGCCTCGGCTGGGCCGGCGCCTCGTTTGAAGGCGCCAGTCGCTGGCGGGAAAGCGTCTTGCTGAATATTCGTGGCTTGAGCGAGATCGTCTTTCTCAACTTGCTGCTGCAACAACAACTCATCAGCCCGGCGCTGTACTTCGCGCTGATGGTGATGGGCTTGATCGCGACACTGCTGCCGGCACTCGCCGGCATGCACCGAACCCCTCTGAACATCGCCGTCCCGGCAAGGAGCCCCCATGCCAACAGTTGAAATGGAACATCGTCAGGTCGTGGTGATCGGTGCAGGTCCATCGGGCGCCATCGCCGCCGCGCTGCTCAAGCGCAAAGGTCACGATGTATTGATGATCGAACGCCAGCATTTCCCACGGTTTTCCATTGGTGAAAGCCTGCTGTCCCACTGCCTGGATTTCGTCGAAGAAGCCGGCATGCTCGAGGCGGTGAACGCCGCCGGATTCCAGTTGAAAAACGGTGCGGCATTCGCTTGGGGCGAGCAGTACAGCGCCTTTGATTTCGGCGAGACGTTCAGCAACGGCAAGCCGACCACCTTCCAGGTCCAGCGTGCCGATTTCGACAAGCTGCTGGCCGATCAAGCCGCGCTGCAAGGTGTGGAGGTTCGTTACGGCGAAGCCATCATCAGCGTCGATTTCACCCTGCCGAAACCGCAGCTCGACGTGCTTCGCGAAGACGGCAGCCAGTACCGCGTCGAAGCCGATTTCGTGCTGGATGCCAGCGGCTACGGCCGCGTGTTGCCGCGCTTGCTCGACCTTGAGGCGCCGTCAGATTTCCCGGTGCGCCAGGCCGTGTTCACCCATGTCGAAGATCACATCGACAACCCGACCTTCGAGCGGGAAAAAATCCTCATCACCACCCATCCGATCCACCGCGACATCTGGTTCTGGACCATCCCGTTCAGCAATGGCCGTTGCTCGGTGGGCGTGGTCGCGGCAGCCGAACACTTCGAAGGCCGCATGGAGAACCTGGACGAGTGCCTGCGCGGGTTTATCGCTGAAACCCCAAGCCTGGCCGGCGTGTTGAACAACGCCGTGTGGGATACGCCTGCTCGAACCATCGGCGGCTACTCGGCCAACGTCAAAACCCTCCACGGGCCAGGCTTTGCCCTGCTCGGCAACGCGGCGGAATTCCTCGACCCGGTGTTCTCCTCCGGCGTGACCATCGCCATGCGCTCGGCGAGCATGGCCGCCGCGGTTCTGCATCGCCAACTGCAAGGCGAAAGTGTCGATTGGCAAACTGAGTTCGCCCTCCCGCTCAAGCGCGGCGTCGACACCTTCCGTTGCTACGTCGAAGGCTGGTACGCCGGGACGTTCCAGGATGTGATTTACCATGAGGGTGGCTCGCCCGATATTCGCCGCATGATCAGTTCGATTCTGGCCGGTTATGCCTGGGACGAGCGTAATCCGTTCGTTGCCGAACCCAAGCGCCGGCTGCGGATGCTCTCGGAGCTCTGTGCAAAGGACGTCACATGAGCTACTTGAGCGACACTTACGTCGAAGAAACCCGCTTTGGTTTCTGGTTCCTGCGCAGCCACACCTGGCAGCACCATGTACTGCGGGTGGCAATTGCCGATTTGCGCAGCCTGTTCAGCGAAACACCGCCGAGCAACCCGGTGCTGCTGGATGCCGGTTGCGGTCAGGGCAAGTCGTTCCAGTACTTGCGCCAGACCTTTGCCCCCCAGCGCCTGATCGGTCTGGACGCCGACCCTCACAGCCTGAAGCTGGCCGGCGAAGAAGCCGTCCGTCAGGGCATGGAGGTGGAATTGACCGGCAGCGACTGCGCGAGCATCAACGTCCCGGACGCCAGCGTCGATCTGCTGTTCTGTCACCAGACCTTCCATCACCTGGTGCAGCAGGAACAGGCACTGGCCGAGTTCTACCGCGTGCTCAAGCCCGGTGGCTATCTACTGTTCGCCGAATCCACCGAGGCTTACATTGATACCTGGGTGATCCGCTGGTTGTTCCGCCATCCGATGCATGTGCAAAAGAGCGCCGCCGGGTATCTGGACATGATTCGCCAGCAGGGTTTCGAACTCGGCCCGAAAAACGTGTCTTATCCATACTTGTGGTGGAGCCGCGCCAAGGATTTCGGCCTGTTTGAACGCTTGGGTCTGCGCCGGCCGAAGCCCTTTGGCCAACGGGAAGAAACCCTGGTCAATGTGGTCGCGCGCAAACCCCTTGAAAGGTGTGTTTGATGTTCATTGTCAGTCGCTCAAACTACGACCCCTGTGGGAGCGAGCTTGCTCGCGATAGCGGTGGGTCAGCCAATATAACTGTTGAATGTAGAGCCCTCATCGTCGGATCGCCGCCCGGAGACAAGCTCGCTCCCACAGGGATAGCGGGCATCCTGAGATTTTTGCTCCTCGGCGCAGTCCTGTTGCTGAGCGCCTGTGCCAGCCGGGCGCCGCTGCCCGAGCAAACCCCGAACCTGTCGTTGCCGCTGCAATTGCACATCCAGCGTCTGGTGGCCGACCAACGGCAGGACTGGGTGCTGGTGATCCAGCGTGAAGGCCCTGGCATTCGCTGGTCGATGATGGACTTGCTGGGCATTCCACAGGCACGCCAGAAACTGGTAGACGGCGAGTGGCAGGCTGACGGTCTGCTACCGCCCAATCCGGAAGCGCGAGAGCTGTTCGCCGCGCTGCTGTTTGCGCTGACCCCCAAAGATGAACTGTCGGGCAACTATCCCGCCGCGTGGCAGCATGGCTCGCAACGGTCCTTGCCAGCGCACTGGGAAGTCCGCTACTCACAACCTATGAGCTTTGAATTGAACCTGCCCAAAGGCCCGAAATATCAAGTCACGCCGCTCAGCGGGGAGGCGCCATGACGGCCTACCTGAACGCCCTCGGGGTGATATGCGCCCTGGGCCGTGACAAATCCGAAGTCACTCGCAACCTGTTTGCCGGTGACTGTTCGGGCATGCGCAATGAGGCCGGCTGGGTGGCGGAACGGTCGTTGCCTGTGGCCGCGGTCCACGGCGAACTGGCGCCGATCCCGGCTGAGCTTGCGCCGCATGACACCCGTAATAATCAATTGCTGCTGGAAGCCGCGCTGCAAATTCGCGAAGACATCGACCAGGCGATCCAGACCTACGGGCGCGACCGCATCGGTATCGTTCTGGGCACCAGCACCTCGGGCATCGACGAAGCCAGCAGCGGTCTGGCCCATTACATCCGCGAGCATCAGTTCCCGGCCGATTACGACTACCAGCAACAGGAGCTCGGCGCTCCAGCAAACTTCCTCGCCGACTGGCTGCAATTGAGCGGCCCGGCCTATGTGATTTCCACGGCCTGCACTTCCAGCGCCCGAGCGCTGATGAGTGCTCAGCGACTGCTGGACCTGGGCGTGTGCGACGCGGTGCTGTGCGGCGGTGTCGACAGCCTGTGCAAGTTGACCCTCAACGGGTTCTCGGCGCTGGAAGCGGTGTCCGGGCAACGCTGCAATCCGTTTTCGGTGAACCGTAACGGCATCAACATTGGCGAAGCGGCGGTGCTGTTTTTGATGAGCAAGAATGTCGGCGACAGCCAGCCGATCGCCCTGCTCGGCAGTGGCGCCAGCTCCGATGCCCATCACATTTCCGCACCGGAACCCAGCGGCCGTGGCGCCCTGCAAGCGATGCGCAAAGCCTTGAGCCGAGCACAACTTCAGCCGCAGCAGATCGGTTACCTGAACCTGCACGGCACCGCCACTCAACACAACGACGCCATGGAAAGCCTGGCGGTGGCGACGCTATTCCCGACGGGTGTGCCGTGTTCGTCGACCAAACCCATGACCGGCCACACCCTCGGTGCGGCCGGCGCTCTGGAAGCGGCGTTCTGCTGGTTGAGCCTGAGTGCGGGCAATCGCGAGCACGCCCTGCCGCCTCACGTCTGGGACGGACAACCGGATCCCCAATTGCCAGCCCTGAATTGGGTGACCCCGGCCAATCGCCTGACGTCCATTGCACCTCGCTATCTGATGAGCAACTCCTTTGCCTTCGGTGGCAACAACGTCAGCCTGATTATCGGAGACGCCCCATGATTGACTGGCCGATCGCCGAACTGCTGCCGCATGCTGGCGACATGATCTTCATCGAACAGATCCTGTCGTTCGATGACGAGCAGATTTACACCCGTCTCACGGTCAGACCCAACGGCCTGTTCAACCGCCCGGACGGCAGCCTGCCGGCCTGGGTCGGCATCGAACTGATGGCTCAGAGCGTCGCCGCCTACGCCGGTTGCCATGCCCGTCAGCGTGGCGATGCGGTGGAGCTGGGGTTTCTGCTCGGCACCCGCAAATTTGAATGCAACGTCGAACACTTCCCCGCCGGCACCGAACTGACCATCCACGGCATCCGCTCGCTGGAAGACGACAACGGCATGGGCGTGTTCGAATGCCACATCACCGCCCCCGGCATTCACGCCACCGCTCGTCTGAACGTGTTCCGTCCGCCTCAGGCTGCTCAATACCTTCATGAAACCCAAGGAACCCAGCCATGACTGAATCCGTACTGATCACCGGTTCCAGCCGTGGCATCGGCCGCGCCATCGCTTTGCGCCTGGCTCAGGCCGGGCATGACATCGTGCTGCATTGCCGCAGTGGCCTGGCGGACGCTGAAGCCGTGAAGGCGGAAATCGAAGCCTTGGGGCGCAACGTGCGCATTCTGCAATTCGATGTATCCGACCGCGCCAGCTGCAAAGCCATTCTCGAAGCCGACGTGGAAAACCACGGCGCCTATTACGGCGTGGTGCTGAACGCCGGCCTGACACGCGACGGTGCTTTTCCGGCCCTGAGCGAAGATGATTGGGACATGGTGATGCGCACCAACCTCGACGGTTTCTACAACGTGCTGCACCCGGTGATGATGCCGATGATTCGTCGTCGCGCCGCCGGACGGATTGTTTGCATCACTTCGGTTTCCGGGTTGATCGGCAACCGTGGCCAGGTCAACTACAGCGCTTCCAAGGCCGGTTTGATCGGCGCGGCGAAGGCGTTGGCGATCGAGTTGGGCAAGCGCAAAATTACCGTTAACTGTGTCGCACCCGGCTTGATCGACACCGCGATGCTCGATGAAAACGTGCCGGTGGAAGAACTGATGAAAATGATCCCCGCACAACGCATGGGCACCCCGGAAGAGGTGGCCAGCGCGGTGAATTTCCTGATGTCGGCGGAAGCGTCGTACATCACCCGGCAGGTTCTGGCCGTTAACGGAGGCCTGTGCTGATGAAGCGCGTCGTCGTCACCGGCATGGCCGGCATCACCTCACTCGGCAGCGATTGGGACACCATCGCCGCTAACTTCGCGGCCAACCGCAGCGGTATCCGCCGGATGGACGAGTGGGATCGCTTCACCGAACTCAACACGCGCCTGGCGGGGCCGATCGACGACTTCAAAGTGCCAAGCCACTGGACCCGCAAACAATTGCGCAGCATGGGCCGGGTCTCGCGCCTGGCGGTCGGCGCGGCAGAACAGGCATTGGCCGATGCCGGGCTGTTGGGTGACGAAACGATCAAGGACGGGCGCATGGGCGTTTCCTGCGGCTCATCCACCGGCAGCACCGACGAGATCAAGGCGTTCGGCAACATGCTGCTCAATTCGGTGGCCGAGGGCCTGAATGCCAACTCCTATGTGCGCATGATGCCGCACACCACGGCGGCGAATATCAGCATCTTCTTCGGCCTTACCGGCCGGCTGATCCCGACCTCCAGCGCTTGCACCAGCGGCAGTCAAGGCATCGGTTATGCCTACGAGTCGGTCAAGTTTGGTCGCCTGCCATTGATGCTCGCCGGCGGCGCTGAAGAACTGTGCCCCACCGAAGCGATGGTCTTCGATGCGCTCTACGCCACCAGCCTGAAAAACGATGCGCCGCAGACTTCCCCACGCCCGTACGACAACGGCCGCGATGGCCTGGTGATCGGTGAAGGCAGCGGCATGCTGGTACTCGAAGAACTCGAACACGCATTGGCTCGCGGTGCGCACATCCACGCCGAACTCGTCGGTTTCGGCAGCAACGCCGACGGCCAGCACGCCACCCGCCCAGAGCAGGTCACCATGCGCCGGGCCATGGAACTGGCCCTGGAAGACGCCGGGTTACAGCCTTCTGACATCGGCTACGTGAATGGTCACGGCACCGCCACTGAACAGGGCGACATTGCCGAAACACTGGCAACGAGCGCGTTGTTCGGCGAGCACATGCCGATCAGCTCGCAGAAGAGTTTCCTCGGTCACACCCTCGGAGCCTGTGGTGCGCTGGAATCCTGGTTCAGCATCGAAATGATGAACCGCGACCTGTACATCCACACCCTCAACCTCGACGACGTCGACCCGCACTGCGGCAAGCTCGATTACCTGCGCGGCGAGTTCCGGCAGATGAGCAACCAGTACGTGATGAACAATAATTTTGCGTTTGGCGGGGTTAACACGTCGCTGATCTTCCGGCGCTGGTCGTAAGACTCCGCGAACTTGATCGTTCCCACGGGAGCGTGGGAACGATCCGCTGTGTAGAGCTGACGCTTACTGAGCTTGAATCAATTTGCTTTCAGCGACGCCAGCGCGGCCTGTCTTGTCGTCGACGACTTGCAGGTTGTTGCGCGCCTTGATGAAACCCACTTTCACTTCCTGCCAGACAAAGTAGTTCTTGCCGGCTTCTGCGGTGAGTTTCAGTTCAGAATCGTTTTCCGCCGAAGACACCAGGGTCTGTTGACCGGCCGGGACGGAAAGCATCAGGTAAGACTTGGCGACGGTCTGCCCTACCGGCTTGCCATTGAGCGCGACCGGCATTTTCACGCCTGCACCCATACTCTCGTTGCGATAAACATAGATATTGGCTTTATCCGGGGTGACCTGGAAGGTCTTGGCCTGAGCATCCTGGCTTTCATCAGCCATTTTTACCGAAGCACAACCACCGGTCAGAGCGGTCAATGCCAGCAAAGCGGTGAAGGTTAACTGCTTGAACATCCTGTATCTCCATTGTTTTGATGAGTCCAACAACAGTTATCGGCCGTGCCCAACAAAACCTTGAAGCGCTATGGCGTCAGCCATTCGATCAAAGTAACTGCTCCTTTTTTAGTGAACTTGCGGACGCTTTCGCGAGCAAGCTCGCTCCCACAGTGGATGGGTGGTGGAACAAAAATAGGTTCACACCGCAAATCCCTGTGGGAGCGGGCTTGCCCGCGATTGACTGCGAAGCAGTCACGCCTTCAGCGGCTCAACCTTCCGCGTCAACAACTCCACAAACGCCTTGGCCATCGGCGACTTCTGATCCTTGCGCTGCACCAGCCACACCGCCGACACCGCCTCTGGATCGAGCAGAGGCCGATAGACCACCCCTTCGATGCGCATCCGCTGATAAGACGCCGGCAGCACCGAAACACCCAACCCCGCCGCCACCAACCCGATGATCGTCATCGCCTCGCCAGCCTCTTGCGCGAAGTGCGGACTGAAACCGGCATCCCGGGCCAGGCTGAGCAATTGTGCGTACAGACCACTGCCATAGCTGCGTGGGAAAAATACAAAGGGTTCGAGCGCCAGGGCTGACAGAAACAAGCCTTCCTCACTATCGGTCACCAACGGATGCTTGGAGCTGAGCACCGCCACCAGCGGCTCACGCATCAGCTCCACCACGCTGAGCGAGTCCGGCAACCCAAGCGGCCGCATGATCCCAACTTCAATCGACTCATCCACCAACGCATCGGCGACCTGGGTGCTGCTCATCTCCCGCAGGTTCAGGTGCACCGCCGGGAATCGCTGGCGAAACGAAAAAATCGCCTGAGGGATAGTCGAGTTGAACGGCGCCGACGAGGTGAAGCCAATCTTCAGTTCGCCCAGCTCACCCAACTGCGCCCGCCGTGCAACATCCGCCGCCTTGTCGACCTGCGCCAACACCAGTCGCGCCTCTTCCAGAAACAGCCGGCCGGCTTCACTGAGCTCGACCCGACGATTGGTGCGCTCGAACAACCGCGCGCCCACCTCCTGCTCCAGCGCCTGAATCTGCTGACTCAGCGGCGGTTGCGAGATGCCCAGCACCTGGGCGGCGCGGCCGAAGTGCAGTTCTTCGGCAACAGCAATGAAGTAGCGCAGGTGACGCAATTCCATGAAAACTCCATTAGGTCGTAAAACCTATCAAACAGGTCGAACAATATATTGGATTGAATCATTAGGCAGCTATATGCTTTTTTCATTGCCTGACCGGCTGCGTCCTCCGAGGTCCGAAGTGAAAACTGCTGTCGCTCCACTTGCCCATGAAGTTCCGCCCGCAGCGGTGGACGATGTTGTCGCCGAACTCAAGGAGATCTACATCGAAAAAGGCACACCGATGTTCATGCGCACGGTGTTGGCGCTGTTCTGCGGCGGATTCGCGACCTTCGCTCTGCTCTATTGCGTGCAGCCTATGATGCCGCTGCTGTCCCATGAGTACTCCATCAACGCGGCCCAGAGCAGCCTGATCCTGTCGGTCGCCACCGGCATGCTCGCCATCGGCCTGCTGATCACCGGCCCGATCTCTGATCGCATCGGGCGCAAACCGGTGATGGTCGCGGCGCTGTTTGCCGCCGCGCTCTGCACAATCGCCAGCTCAATGATGCCGAGCTGGCACGGCGTGTTGCTGATGCGCGCGCTGATAGGGTTGTCGCTGAGCGGTCTGGCAGCAGTCGCCATGACTTACTTGAGCGAAGAGATCCACCCGCAGCACATCGGCCTGGCCATGGGTTTGTACATCGGCGGCAACGCGATTGGCGGGATGTGCGGACGCTTGATCACCGGCGTGTTGATCGACTTCGTCAGCTGGCACACGGCGATGCTGGTGATCGGTGGTCTGGCGCTGATCGCGGCGGCAGTGTTCTGGAAAATCCTCCCCGAGTCGCGCAACTTCCGCGCCCGCTCACTGCACCCGCGAAGCCTGATTGACGGCTTCACCATGCACTTTCGCGATGCCGGCCTGCCGCTGCTGTTCCTCGAAGCTTTTGTGCTGATGGGCGCGTTCGTCACCCTCTTCAACTACATCGGTTATCGCCTGCTGGCCGAGCCGTACCACATGGATCAGGCCTTCGTCGGGCTGCTCTCGGTGGTGTATCTGTCGGGCATCTACAGTTCAGCGAAAATCGGCTCGTTGGCCGACAAACTGGGCCGGCGCAAAGTGCTTTGGGCGACGATCGTCCTGATGCTCGCAGGCCTCGCCCTGACCATGCTCACGCCGCTGCCGGTGGTGATCATCGGGATGCTGATCTTCACCTTCGGCTTCTTCGGCGCCCATTCGGTGGCGAGTAGCTGGATTGGGCGTCGTGCGATCAAGGCCAAAGGGCAGGCGTCGTCGCTTTATCTGTTCAGCTATTACGCCGGCTCGAGCATCGCCGGGACGGCGGGCGGGGTGTTCTGGCACATCGGCGGGTGGAACGGGATCGGGTTGTTCATTGGCGGGTTGCTGGTGATTGCGCTGCTGGTGGCGTTGAAACTGGCGAAGTTGCCGCCACTAGAAAATGTGAAAGCCTGACGCAATTCCAGTGTAGGAGTGAGCCTGCTCGCGATAGCGGAGTATCAGCCAATACATTCGGCGACTGATTCACCGCTATCGCGAGCAGGCTCACTCCTACATTAAAAACAAAAACGCCCGGCATAAGCCGGGCGTTTTTTATCGGGCAACAATCACTCGTGATACTGCGCCGACAGTTCATGCACCGCGCGCAGGAAGGCGCCAGCGTGTTCCGGGTCGACTTCCGGGGTGATGCCATGGCCGAGGTTGAACACGTGGCCGCTGCCTTTGCCATAGCTGGCGAGGATGCGCCCGACTTCCGTGCGGATGGCTTCTGGCTTGGCGTAGAGCACGGTCGGGTCCATGTTGCCTTGCAGCGCGACTTTGCTGCCGACACGATCACGGGCGCTGCCGATGTCGCAGGTCCAGTCCAGGCCGAGCGCATCAGCGCCAGCGTCGGCAATGCTTTCGAGCCACAGGCCGCCGTTCTTGGTGAACAAAATGACCGGCACTTTGCGGCCTTCATGTTCGCGGATCAGGCCGCTGACGATTTTGCGCATGTAGGCCAGGGAGAATTCCTGGTATGCCGCCGCCGAAAGGCTGCCACCCCAGCTGTCGAAGATCTGCACCGCTTGCGCGCCGGCCATGATCTGGCCGTTGAGGTAGCTGGTGACCGTCTGCGCGAGTTTATCCAGCAGCAGGTGCAAGGCTTGCGGGTTGTCGTAGAGCATGGTTTTGGTCTTGCGGTAGTCTTTCGACGAGCCGCCTTCGACCATGTAGGTGGCCAGGGTCCATGGGCTGCCGGCGAAGCCGATCAGCGGCACGCGGCCGTTCAGTTCGCGGCGAATGGTGCTGACCGCGTCCATGACGTAGCCGAGGTCTTTGTGCGGATCAGGAATCGGCAGCGCTTCGATGTCAGCCATCGTGCTGATGACTTTCTTGAAGCGCGGACCTTCACCGGTTTCGAAGTACAGGCCTTGGCCCATGGCATCGGGGATGGTCAGGATGTCGGAGAACAGGATCGCCGCGTCCAGTTGCGGATAGCGGTCGAGCGGCTGCATCGTGACTTCGCAAGCGAACTCCGGGTTCATGCACAGGCTCATGAAGTCGCCGGCCTTGGCACGGCTGGCGCGGTATTCCGGCAGGTAGCGACCGGCCTGACGCATCATCCAGACAGGCGTGACGTCTACGGGTTGCTTGAGCAGGGCGCGAAGGAAACGGTCGTTCTTCAGGGCAGTCATGTCGGCATCCGGAAAAAAAGTGCGGGCATTTTCTCAGAGCGCGACGCAAAAGGCACGGTTGCAGGTCAGCCTTTTGTCTATCGGGTCAATTTGTCGCGGTGGAATGCGGTCTTCCCGACACCGCAAAACAACTGTAGGAGTGAGCCTGCTCGCGATAGCGGAGTGTCAGTCATTGCATCTGGTGACTGATTCACCGCCATCGCGAGCAGGCTCGCTCCTACAGGTTTTTGTGTCGCTTGGTTAGACGCCCAGGTAATCCAGGATCCCTTCGGCGGCATTGCGGCCTTCGAAGATCGCCGTCACCACCAGGTCAGAACCGCGAACCATGTCGCCACCGGCGAAGATTTTCGGGTTGCTGGTCTGGTGCTTGTACTGACCTTGCTCCGGGGCCACAACGCGGCCCTGGCTGTCGGTCTGGATGCTGTGCTGTTCGAACCACGACGCCGGGCTCGGACGGAAACCGAACGCGATGACCACGGCGTCGGCCGGGATGATCTCTTCGGAACCCGGAATCGGCTCAGGGCTGCGACGGCCACGGACGTCCGGCTCGCCGAGACGGGTCTCGACTACCTTCACGCCTTCGACGCGGTCTTCGCCGACGATGGCGATTGGCTGGCGGTTGTAGAGGAATTTCACGCCTTCTTCCTTGGCGTTCTTCACCTCTTTGCGCGAGCCCGGCATGTTCGCTTCGTCACGACGATAAGCGCAGGTCACCGACTTGGCGCCCTGGCGAATCGACGTACGGTTGCAGTCCATCGCCGTGTCGCCGCCACCCAGTACCACCACCTTCTTGCCTTTCATGTCGACGAAATCTTCCGGCGACTTTTCAAAGCCCAGGTTGCGGTTGACGTTGGCGATCAGGAAGTCCAGCGCGTCATGCACGCCCGGCAAATCTTCACCGGCAAAGCCGCCCTTCATGTAGGTGTAGGTGCCCATGCCCATGAACACGGCATCGTATTCTTCGAGCAGTTGCTCGACGGTCACGTCCTTGCCCACTTCGGTGTTCAGACGGAACTCGATGCCCATGCCGGTGAAGACTTCGCGACGATTGCTCAGTACGGTCTTTTCCAGCTTGAACTCGGGGATACCGAAGGTCAGCAGACCGCCGATTTCCGGGTTCTTGTCGAACACCACCGGGGTCACGCCGCCGCGTACCAGCACGTCGGCACAACCCAAACCTGCCGGGCCTGCGCCGATGATCGCAACACGCTTGCCGGTCGGTATGACCTTGGACATGTCCGGGCGCCAGCCCATGGCGAACGCGGTGTCGGTGATGTACTTCTCGACCGAACCGATGGTCACCGCGCCGAAGCCGTCGTTGAGGGTGCAGGCACCCTCGCACAGACGATCCTGCGGGCACACCCGGCCGCACACTTCCGGCAGGGTGTTGGTCTGGTGCGACAGCTCGGCGGCCTGGAGGATGTTGCCCTCGGCCACCAGCTTCAGCCAGTTCGGAATGAAGTTGTGCACCGGGCACTTCCATTCGCAATACGGGTTACCGCAACCCAGGCAGCGGTGGGCCTGATCGGCCGAATGCTGGGGTTTGAAGGGTTCGTAGATCTCCACGAACTCTTTCTTGCGTTGACGCAACAGTTTCTTCTTCGGATCCTTGCGCCCGACATCGATGAACTGGAAGTCGTTATTCAGACGTTCAGCCATTGTTAAAACCTCATCAAACTCTTCAGGCGCATATCACTGCGGGTTGGCACGGGTGCTGGAAAGCAACGATTTCAGGTTGGCAGCCTTGGGCTTGACCAGCCAGAAACGACGCAGATAGTCATCGAGGTTTTCAGCGAGGTTACGACCCCACTCGCTGTCGGTTTCCTCGACGTATTCGTTCAGCACGCGTTGCAGGTGGCTGCGATAGGCTTCCATCGCCTCACCGCTGATCCGCTGGATTTCCACCAGTTCGTGGTTGACCCGGTCAACGAAGGTGTTGTCCTGGTCGAGCACGTAGGCGAAACCGCCGGTCATGCCTGAGCCGAAGTTGTAACCGGTCTTGCCCAGTACGCAGACGAAACCACCGGTCATGTACTCGCAGCAGTGATCGCCCGTGCCTTCCACCACGGTGTGAGCACCGGAGTTACGCACTGCGAAACGCTCGCCCGCGGTACCGGCAGCAAACAGCTTGCCGCCAGTGGCGCCGTACAGGCAGGTGTTGCCGATGATGGCACTGTCCTGAGTCTTGTAGACACTGCCCTTCGGCGGAACGATGACCAGCTTGCCGCCGGTCATGCCTTTGCCGACGTAGTCGTTGGCGTCGCCTTCCAGGTACATGTTCAGGCCGCCAGCGTTCCACACACCGAAGCTCTGACCGGCCGTCCCTTTGAAGCGGAAGGTGATCGGCGCATTCGCCATGCCCTGGTTGCCGTGCTTGCGAGCGATTTCACCGGAGATCCGCGCGCCGATCGAACGGTCGCAGTTGCAGATATCCAGGGCAAAATCGGCGCCGCTCTTGTCGTTGATGGCCGCGGTGGCCATGTCGACCATTTTCTCGGCCAGCAGGCCTTTGTCGAACGGTGGGTTGCGGTCGACCTGGCAGAACTGAGGTTTGTCTGCCGGGATGTGATCGCTGCCCAGCAATGGCGTCAGGTCCAGGTGTTGCTGCTTGGCGGTCTGGCCTTCGAGGATGTCCAGCAGATCGGTACGACCGATCAGCTCTTCGAGGGAGCGCACGCCCAGCTTGGCCAGCCACTCACGGGTTTCTTCGGCGACGTAGGTGAAGAAATTCACCACCATGTCGACGGTGCCGATGTAGTGATCCTTGCGCAGCTTCTCGTTCTGAGTCGCGACGCCGGTAGCGCAGTTGTTCAGGTGGCAGATACGCAGGTATTTGCAGCCCAGCGCGATCATCGGCGCGGTGCCAAAGCCGAAGCTTTCAGCGCCGAGGATGGCAGCCTTGATCACGTCGAGGCCGGTTTTCAGGCCGCCGTCGGTTTGTACCCGCACTTTGCCGCGCAGGTCGTTGCCGCGCAGGGTCTGGTGAGTTTCGGCCAGGCCGAGTTCCCACGGAGCGCCCGCGTATTTGATCGAGGTCAGCGGCGACGCACCGGTGCCACCGTCGTAGCCGGAGATGGTGATCAAGTCCGCGTAGGCCTTGGCCACACCGGCAGCGATGGTGCCGACGCCTGCTTCTGCTACGAGTTTCACCGAGACCAGGGCCTTCGGGTTGACTTGTTTCAGGTCAAAAATCAGCTGCGACAAATCTTCGATCGAATAGATGTCGTGGTGCGGCGGAGGCGAAATCAGGGTCACGCCCGGCACTGCGTAACGCAGCTTGGCGATCAGACCGTTGACCTTGCCGCCGGGCAACTGACCACCTTCGCCGGGCTTGGCGCCCTGAGCGACTTTGATCTGCAGCACTTCAGCGTTGACCAGGTATTCCGGGGTCACACCGAAACGGCCAGTCGCAACCTGTTTTATTTTCGAGCTCTTGATGGTGCCGTAACGCGCCGGGTCTTCGCCGCCTTCGCCGGAGTTGGAACGCGCACCGAGGCGGTTCATGGCTTCGGCCAGGGCTTCGTGAGCTTCCGGCGACAAGGCGCCGAGGGAGATGCCCGCGGAATCAAAGCGCTTGAGCACCGATTCCAGCGGTTCGATCTCGCTGATGTCCAGCGGCGTGTCCAGGGTTTTCACCTTGAACATATCGCGGATCATCGACACCGGACGGTTGTCCACCAGCGCCGTGTATTCCTTGAACTTGCTGTAGTCGCCCTGCTGCACAGCGGCTTGCAGGGTGTTGACCACGTCCGGGTTGTACGCGTGATATTCGCCACCGTGGACGAACTTCAGCAGACCACCCTGTTGGATCGGCTTGCGCGGGCTCCAGGCTTCGGCTGCCAGGGCTTTCTGCTCGGCTTCGATGTCGACGAAACGCGCACCTTTGATGCGGCTCGGAACGCCACGGAAGCTCAGGTCGCAGACTTCTTCAGACAGGCCGATGGCTTCGAACAGCTGCGCACCGCGGTACGAGGTGATGGTCGAGATGCCCATCTTCGACAGGATCTTCAGCAGACCTTTGGTGATGCCTTTGCGGTAGTTCTTGAACACCTCATAGAGGTCGCCCAGGACTTCACCGGTGCGGATCAGGTCGCCCAGCACTTCGTAGGCCAGGAACGGATAGACCGCCGAGGCGCCGAAACCGATCAACACGGCGAAGTGGTGCGGATCGCGAGCGGTGGCGGTTTCCACGAGGATGTTGGAGTCGCAACGCAGGCCCTTTTCGGTCAAGCGGTGGTGCACCGCGCCGGTGGCCAGGGAAGCGTGGATCGGCAACTTGCCCGGGGCAATGCGACGGTCACTCAGCACGACCTGGGTACGACCGGAGCGCACAGCTTCTTCAGCCTGATCGGCGACGTTGCGGATCGCCGCTTCGAGGCCGACGCTTTCGTCGTAGTTGAGGTCGATGATCGCGCGCTCGAAGCCCGGACGATCGAGGTTCATCAGCGAGCGCCACTTGGCCGGGGAAATGACCGGCGAGCTGAGGATCACGCGCGAGGCGTGTTCCGGCGACTCCTGGAAAATGTTGCGCTCGGCACCGAGGCAGATTTCCAGCGACATGACGATGGCTTCACGCAGCGGGTCGATCGGCGGGTTGGTGACCTGCGCGAACTGCTGGCGGAAATAGTCGTACGGCGTGCGCACGCGCTGGGACAGCACGGCCATCGGCGTGTCATCGCCCATCGAGCCGACGGCTTCGTAGCCTTGCTCGCCGAGCGGACGCAGCACCTGGTCACGTTCTTCGAAAGTGACCTGGTACATCTTCATGTACTGCTTGAGCTGGTCAACGTCGTAGAACGCCGAACCGTGGTCGTTGTCTTCCATGGTCGCCTGAATGCGCAGGGCATTCTTGCGCAGCCATTGCTTGTACGGATGACGGGACTTCAAGCGGTTGTCGATCGCGTCGGTGTCGAGGATCTGGCCGGTTTCAGTGTCCACGGCGAAGATCTGACCCGGGCCAACGCGGCCCTTGGCGATCACGTCTTCAGGCTGGTAGTTCCAGACACCGATTTCGGAGGCCAGGGTGATGAAACCGTTCTTGGTGGTGACCCAACGCGCCGGACGCAGACCGTTACGGTCGAGCAGGCACACCGCGTAACGACCGTCGGTCATTACCACGCCGGCCGGGCCGTCCCACGGTTCCATGTGCATCGAGTTGTATTCGTAGAACGCACGCAGATCCGGGTCCATGGTTTCGACGTTCTGCCACGCAGGCGGAATGATCATCCGCACGCCACGGAACAGGTCGATACCACCGGTAACCATCAACTCGAGCATGTTGTCCATGCTGGAGGAGTCGGAGCCAACGCGGTTGACCAGCGGGCCGAGTTCTTCCAGGTCCATCAGATCATTGGTGAACTTGGTGCGACGGGCCACGGCCCAGTTGCGGTTGCCGGTGATGGTGTTGATCTCGCCGTTGTGGGCGAGGAAGCGGAACGGCTGAGCCAGCGGCCATTTCGGCAGGGTGTTGGTCGAGAAGCGCTGGTGGAACACGCAAATCGAGGTTTGCAGGCGCTGGTCGCTGAGGTCTGGATAGAAGGCGGTCAAATCCGCCGGCATCATCAGGCCTTTATAAATGATGGTCTTGTGCGAAAAGCTGCAGACGTAGTGATCGACGTCGGCGGCGTTGGCCACGGACGAGCGACGACGGGAGGTGAACAGCTTGACGGCCATGTCCTGATCGCTCAGGCCATCACCGGCGATGAACACTTGCTCGATCTGCGGCAGGCGCTCAAGGGCCAGGCGGCCGAGGACGCTGGTGTCGATCGGCACTTTGCGCCAGCCGACGAGGGTCAGGCCAGCAGCGAGGATCTCGCGGTTCATGTTCTCGCGAGCGGCTTCGGCTTTGACCGGGTCCTGGTTGAAGAAGACCATGCCCACCGCATATTGCTTGGGCAGTTCGACGCCGAAGGTTTCCTGGGCGATGGCTCGCAGGAACACATCCGGCTTTTGAATCAGCAGACCGCAACCGTCACCGGTCTTGCCGTCGGCGTTGATCCCACCGCGGTGGGTCATGCAGGTCAGGGCCTCGATGGCCGTTTGCAAAAGGGTATGACTGGGCTCGCCCTGCATATGGGCTATCAGGCCGAAACCGCAGTTATCCTTGAATTCATCTGGTTGGTACAGACCTGCTTTCATAGACACTTTCTCACCAGGCTGCCTCTTATCGAGGCAAATTTCTTTTCAATTCAACCACTTACCATCCGCGCCGAACGTACGCCAGCTTTGCGGGGGCAAAAGGGAGGTCATTGTACACACCGACACAGAGGCTCACAAATTTGACGACGAAATGTCGCAAATCTATGTCGCATTTGTGAAAGGTTTAAAGCGATATGCTGTGCTAGTCAAAACTTTTTTAATTTTGACCGCAACGACTCAAAGACTACTGTGACGCAGACACCACAAGGCACGCGGCCTGTAGAGGCGGCATGCGCTTGTAGAAATTTTGAGGTGCCGGGAGAGGCGGCCTGGGTAAGGCCGCCGAATCTTCAGCGAGTTGTTGCCAGTTCCTGTTGGACGCTGGCGACAGTGCGAGGCCAAGGTTTACCAGCCTGAACCTTCGCTGGCAAGGCCTTGATGGCGGTAACGGCTGCATCGCGGTTGGCGAAGTTACCGTAAGTGATGACGTAAAGCGGCTTGCCGTTGAGGACTTTCTTGAAATAACGGTACTCGCCGCCCTGCTCCTTGACGAAGGATTGCGCGGCCGCTTCGGAGCTGGTGCCGAGGATCTGCACCACGTAGTTGCTCGTCGGTTGACCGGCGTACCAAGTGCCACCGGCGGCTTTCGCGGCAGCGGCGACTGGTTTCTCGGCTGGCTTGGCGACAGCAACGGCGGCTGGCTTGGCTGGCGCTGGAGCCGGCTTCACGGCAGGCGCTACCGGGACTGGCTTGGCCGTCGCGACCTGAGTCGGAGCAGGCACAGGCTTGGCGGCAGGTGTCGGTGCCGGGCCAGGCTGGACGCCCGCAGGCGGCGCGGTGGTGGTCACGGTCGGCGGCGTAGCGCTCGAACCTTCGACCGGCACGCCGTCGTCGCCTTCGGTGATGCCACCGGCGGCTTCGGCCAACGGACCACGCATGACCGGCTGCGAGTTGCCGACCAGCGGCAATGGCATCGGCTGCGAGTTACCGGCGAATTCGACGGCAGGCGCGCCGCCGCTGTTAGGTTGTGGCGTGCCCTGGCCGAGCGGCAGTTGCGCCTGCTCGTTGGCAGGTGCGCCAGTGGTCGGTGCTTTGCTGCGACCCGGCATCAACCAGGCGGCGGCTACCGCGACCACGACAACGGCGGAAATCGCCAATACGTGTTTCTTCGGCATGTTGAACCCCATACTTGGACGCTTCACCGCAGAGCGGCTGGCAATCATGGCTTCGATCATCGCATCGCGGGCAACCTGGTTGATGGTGCCAGGCCAACCGTCGGAGCTTTCGTGAATATCAGAGATCTGATCTGCGGTGAAAAGTTCGATACCCCGGCCAGCGCCTTCGAGCCGCTGCTCCAGATATTCGCGGGTTTCTTCTTCGGTGTAAGGCTGCAATTCGATGACGTGGAAACGCTCTTCCTCGAGGGTCAGCGCCTCCAGTTGAGCAATCAGCGACGACTCGCCGAACAGAAACACATGCGGGCGACCTTCCGGTGCACCGGCGGCCAGGGCCAGCAAGGCTTCCAGCGCGGACTCGTCGAGTTGCTCGGCGTCATCCACCAGCAAATAGACTTCCTGCCCCGTCAGCGCAAGCTGCACCACTTGAGCCAGAATCGCGCCGATCTCGGCCTGGGCGACGTTCAGCGCCTGAGCCACCTGACGCAGCACGCCGGCCGAATCACCGGCGCCACGGGCGGAAACCACCACGCTCTGCACCGACTGTTTGTTGGTGCTGGCCACCAGGGCCTGACGCAGCAGCGTCTTGCCACTGCCTTGCGGGCCGGTGACGACCAGCAGCAACTGACTGTAGCGTGCCAGGTGATGCAGTTGTCCCAGCACCGGTTTGCGCTGGGCCGGGAAGAATTTGAAGCCAGGCACCCGTGGAGAAAAAGGGTCATGACTCAACTGGTAATGGCCGAGGAAAGCCTCGTCGGCGTGCAAACTAGTCATCGGGATCTTATTAACCTTTAAGCTGAGCCAGAGCGCGGTAATCCGCTCCCAGCGTGGCCTGTAAAACCTCTTTCGGATAATCGTCGGTCACCACCGCTTCGCCCATGTGGCGCAGCAGCACCAGGCGCAAACGACCGTCGATCACTTTCTTGTCAATTGCCATGTGTTCGAGAAAATCGGCTTCAGTCATCTCTTCAGGCGGGATGACCGGCAGGCCGGCACGCTGGAACAGACGGATACCGCGATCGCGCTCTTGCTCGCTGATCCAGCCCAGGCGCGTGGACATTTCCAAGGCCATTACGGTGCCAGCAGCGACCGCCTCACCATGTAGCCAGACACCATAGCCCATGTGGGTTTCGATGGCGTGGCCGAAGGTGTGACCCAGGTTGAGCGTGGCGCGGACACCGGTCTCCCGTTCGTCGGCACCCACCACCGCAGCCTTGGCCGCGCAAGAGCGCTCGATGGCGTAAGTCAGGGCGACCTGGTCCAGGGCGCGCAGGCGATCGACGTTGTCTTCAAGCCAGGTCAGGAACGGCTCGTCGCAGATCAGCCCGTATTTGATGACCTCGGCAAGCCCGGCGGACAGTTCGCGGGCCGGCAGGGTATTGAGGGTAGCGGTATCAATCAGCACCACATTCGGCTGATAGAAAGCGCCGACCATGTTCTTGCCCAGCGGATGGTTGATCCCGGTCTTGCCGCCCACCGAAGAGTCGACTTGCGACAGCAGCGTGGTCGGGATCTGGATGAAATCGACACCCCGCTGGTAGCAGGCAGCCGCAAAACCGGCCATGTCACCAATCACGCCGCCACCGAGGGCGATGACCGTGGTACGGCGGTCGTGCCGTGCGGTCAGCAGACCGTCAAAAATCAGTTGCAGGGTTTCCCAGGTCTTGAACGCTTCGCCGTCCGGCAGCACCACGGAAACCACCGAGAACTGTGCGAGGCTGCGGGTCAGACGCTCGAGATAGAGCGGCGCAACGGTCTCGTTGGAGATGATCGCCACTTGCCGTCCGCGAATATGCGGGGCCAGCAGCTCAGGCTGATCCAACAAACCTTCGCCAATATGAATCGGGTAGCTGCGCTCGCCTAGATCGACCTTGAGTGTCTGCATGTGTCCCCACAGTGAAGATGGAATCAGGCGTCCTGCCTTGAGTTAACGAATGTCCACGGCGTCTGCTGGTGTGACGCCGTTCGGTAGCCATCCGCCACAACCTTGAGCGGCCATGACAGGACGCCGAGGATAGCGCATTTCGCGCTGCGCTTTAACGGGGAGGTAGCTGCTGCAAGCGTTCGAGAATATCGAGCACCACCATTCGCGGCGGTCGCTCATCGGTTTCCACCACCAGATCGGCGATTTCACGATAAAGCGGATCGCGGATCGCCAGCAGATCCCGAAGGGTCTTGGCCGGATCGGCAGTACGCAACAGGGGTCGATTGCGATCACGGGACGTGCGGCCCACCTGCTGCTCGACAGACGCATGCAGATAGACCACCCGACCACCGGCGTGCAACGCCCGCCGATTGGCCTCGCGCATCACCGCGCCACCACCGGTCGCCAGCACCACGCCATCGCAGCCGCACAGCTCGGCAATCATCGCCTGCTCGCGGTCACGAAAGCCCGGTTCGCCTTCTTTATCGAAAATCCACGGGATATTGGCGCCCGTGCGCAATTCAATTTCCTTATCGGAATCTTTGAATGGCAGGCGCAGCTCTTTGGCCAGCAACCGGCCGATGGTGCTTTTTCCAGCCCCCATCGGTCCAACAAGAATCAAATTTCGCACAGAATCAATGACTCACAGCAATCGCCTGGTTATTCATGATACGCGGAGTGAGAAATACCAGCAGCTCGGATTTTTTCTCCGAAACCACGTCACGCCGGAAAAGGCGGCCAAGATACGGCACATCACCGAGAAATGGCACCTTATCTACAACCTTGCTCTGAGTATTTGAGAAAACTCCGCCAATCACGATGGTCTCGCCGTCGTTGACCAGGACCTTGGCATTGACCTCGTTTTTCTTGATCGGCGGCACATCCTGCACCTTGTTCAGGTAGTCCGGTTCATCCTTGGTGACCTTGACCTCCATGATGATCCGGTTGTCCGGAGTGATTTGTGGCGTCACTTCCAGCGACAGCGAGGCCTCCTTGAACGACACCGAAGTAGCACCGCTGGAGCTGGCCTCCTGATAGGGAATCTCCGTGCCTTTGAGGATTTTCGCGGTTTCCTTGTCCGACGTAACCACCTTGGGCTGCGAGACGATTTCGCCGTTGCCGGTCTTCTCCATGGCCGTCAGCTCAAGATCCAGCAGCACATTGTCGGTGATGAAGGCGATACCGAGCCCCGAGGTATTGGCGGCGGTGCCCATGTCGACGAACGGCGAGTTGGTGCTGGTGCTGCCAGGTGTACCGATAGTCGATGAAGCATTCGCCCCGTTGCTGACGCCTGAGGTGTTCCAGTTGCCTTTGTTCTGCAACGAACCGCCCCAGCGCACGCCGAGGCTTTTGTCATAGTCGACGTTGGCTTCGACGATGCGTGCCTCGATCATCACCTGACGCACCGGGATATCCAGTTGCGCGACGATACGGCGCAGTTCGTCGAGGCGATCCTGGGTCTGGTAGGCAATGATGTTGTTGGTCCGCTCATCCACCGTGATCGAACCCCGCTCGTCGGCTTTCGCCTCGGCACTGGTCACCGACTGAAACAGCTTGGCAATATCGGCAGCTTTGGCGTAGTTGACCTGCAACAGCTCGCGACGCAGGGGGGCCAAGTCGGCGATTTGCTTCTGCGACTCCAGTTCCTGACGCTCGCGGGCGGCAATTTCATCGGCCGGTGCGACCAGCAAAACGTTACCGATCTTGCGTTTATCCAGGCCCTTGGTTTTCAACACCAGATCCAGCGCCTGATCCCACGGTACGTTCTGCAAACGCAGCGTAATGCCGCCCTGCACCGTGTCGCTGGCCACCAGATTGAGATTGGTGAAATCAGCGATCAGTTGCAGCACCGAACGCACATCGATGTCCTGGAAATTCAGCGAAAGCTTTTCACCGGTGTAGGCGAAGCGCTCGGTGTTGCGTTTCTGCAAGTCATCGACCGTCATCGGCCGGATGCTGACCGTCAGCTTGTTGTCGGTCTGGTAAGTCGAGTAATCGAAGGTGCCGCTGGGCTCAATGCTGATCGTGGCCCGATCGCCCGTGGCGCTGGCGTTGACGAACTGCACTGGCGTGGCGAAATCCTTGACGTCCAGACGTACACGCAACGGTTCAGGCAATTGGGTCTTGGCGAAACCGAGGATGATCTTGCCGTCGCGCTCCTGAATGTCCGGGGCAATGGAAGGATCCGACAGATCGATGACCACATTGCCTTCGCCCTGGGTGCCGCGCTGGAAATCCACACCCCGGATGGCCTTGCCTACCGGCGCATAGGCTTTCGCCGGAGCTGGCATTGCAGTCGCGGCGCGCGGTGTTTTGGGCGCCGGGCTGGAGGCCGTTTTGTTGGCACCTTGGCCGACCACCACGAACAGCGTGTTGCCTTCGACCCGCGCGTTGTACGGCGTCAACTGGGTCAGATTGATGATCAGCCGCGTACGGTCCTTGGCTTCCACGACCGTGGCGCTGCGGGCATTTCCGCCACCAAGATCACGATTTTTGCTTTTTAGCTGACTGACGACGCCGGGCAGATCCAGCGCAATCCGTGCAGGCGATTCCGTGGTGTAACCGTGAGGCGTCGGTGGCGGCCCATCGAACGACAACTTCAACTCGACGCGGTCCCCCGGCAGCGCGGCGACATCCAGCGCTTTGAGGTTGGCCGCTAGTACCATCGGCGACAGCAACGCTATCCATAGCGAAATACCGAAGGTTGAGAAAATCCTGTTCATTATTCGAGTTCCACTATGAGTGTTCTTTCAAAGGGATGGTCCGCGGCCGCTCCAGCCAGGCGCCTTCGCCGTCAGGAACGATTTCGACCACATCGACCTGCGAGCCACTGATGGCGACGATCCGCCCATCGTTACGCCCCAGGTAATCGCCGACTTTCAACCGATGCACCCCGCCTGCCCCGCGCAGCAGCGCAAAGGAGCCGGTCGCATTGGCGATCGTTCCGACCATTTCAAACTGCTCGATGTTGAAACCTTCGAGGTACTGCTTGACCCGATTCGGGTCAGGTTTGACATTGCGCGAGCCGTGTTTCTGGCCGGCCAGATCGATTCTGATCTGTCGCGAAAACGGGCTTCGCAGGTTGGCGGCGCTGTAGGTGAATGTTGGGTAAGACCGAAACGTCGGCGTTGGTTCAATCTTGCCAGGCGCACGTAAACGCATTTCGTTCATGTACGCATCCAGGTCGCTGAAGTCATTATCACTGCCGCAACCAGCCAGGACGGCGACCAGCGCAACCATCGAAAAACAACGAATCGGGCTCATTCTTGCAGTCCCTTGTCGTTGTAGCGGTAGGTCTTGGCGAGGATGCTCATGCGCAACTTCGGACCACCTTCCGGATTGGCCGGCGCAAGGTCGAAGTCATGCAGGGTGACAATCCTTGGCAGCCCGGCGACGCCGCTGACGAAGGTGGCCAGGTCGTGATAGGCACCGGTAACGGTGATCTGGATCGGCAGCTCGATGTAGAACTGCTGCGTGTTCTCCGGCAGCAGTTTGATCTCTTCGAACTCCAGGCCACTGCCCAGGCCAGTGCGAGTGATGTCCTCCAGCAGGCCGGGCACTTCGGTGTCACTGGGCAATTGCCGCAGCAACACGCCAAAGGAGTTCTCCATTTCCTTCATCTGCTGCGTATACAGCTCCAGATTCGCCGCCATATGGGCTTTGTTGGCGAATTGCTCCTTGAGGGTCGACTCTTCCTCGCGCTTGAGATCGAGGTGGCTCTGAAGGTCGCTGATGGAAAAACTGTAGCCCAGCGAAAGCACCAGGATCATGAGCAGGAAAGCCGCCAATGCCTTGATGGCTGGCGGCCAGGACCCCATGTTATTGGTGTCCAGGTCATTGATGTCGATCTTGCGCAGGCCTTCGAACCAGTCAGACAGCCTCATTTGCCGCCCTCCGCAGCGGCGGGCTGAGTCTGACGAACGGTCAGCTGAAAGACGTTGGCCTGATCCACCTGACCAGCGGTCGTCGCTTTGACTTCCGTCAGGGTCGGTGCATTGAACCAGTCTGACGCATCGAGATTACGCATCAGGTCCGAAACACGATTGTTGGACTCTGCCGCGCCCGTAATGGAAAGGATTTTGCCGGCCATTTTCACCTCGGTGAAGTACACCCCGTCCGGCAAGGTACGCGCTAACTGATCGAAGATCCGCCCGCTGACCGGACGGTTGCCTTGCAGGTCCTGAATGATGCGCATGCGCTCCACCAGTTGCTGGCGACGGGCCTTCAAATCGCTGATCTGGTTAATCCGCTCGTCGACCACGGCAATCTGTTTGCCGATGTAATCGTTACGAGCCACTTGCCGATCGATAGCGCCGCTGATGGCCTGGCTCGCGATCAGCACCGCGCCCACGGCGCCCACCATCACACCGACCAGTGCCAGCAAAAAGCGTTTGCGGCGCGCTTCACGCAGCTCTTCGCGCCAGGGTAAAAGATTGATCCGCGCCATCAGTCGAAACTCCTGAGGGCCAGCCCGCAAGCGATCATCAGTGCCGGCGCATCGCTGGCCAGGGCACCGGCGTTGACCTTGCTGCTCAGGGCCATGTTGGAGAATGGGTTGGCCACCTGCGTCGCCGTACCCAATCGTTGCTCGATCAACCGGTCCAGCCCCTGGACCGATGCGGTACCCCCGGCCAACAGAATGTGATCGACCGAGTTGTACTGACCGGAGGCGAAGAAAAACTGCAACGAACGCGACACCTGCTGCACCAGCGCATCGCGAAACGGCTGCAACACCTCACTGACGTAATCGTCTGGCAAACCACCCTGCTTCTTCGCCAGCCCCGCCTGCTCAATGGTCAAGCCATAACGTCGCTGGATTTCCTCCGTCAGTTGACGACCGCCGAACAATTGCTCGCGGGTGTAGATGATCCGCCCCTGGTGCAGCACGCTCAGGGTGGTCATGGTGGCGCCGATATCGACCACCGCTACCGTCAGACGCTCCTGAGAAGCCGCCAGTTGGCTCGCCAGCAATCCGTAGGAACGCTCCAGCGCATAAGCTTCGACGTCGACCACGCGGGCTGTCAGGCCGGCCAGGGCCAGTGCCGCTTCCCGGACCTCGACGTTCTCCTTGCGACAGGCCGCCAGCAGCACATTGACTCGCTCGGGATTGCGCGCAGAAACGCCCTGGACCTCAAAATCGATGGCCACTTCGTCCAATGGATAAGGGATGTATTGATCGGCCTCGATCTTCAGCTGGTTTTCCATTTCGTCGTCGGAAAGACCGGCGTCCATCTCGATGGTTTTGGTAATCACCGCCGAACCGGCCACGGCCACGGCCACGTTCCTGAGGTTGGTTCTGGCCTTGAGCAGCACGCGCGCGAGTGCCTGCCCTACGCCTTCGAGCTCGGCGATATTTTTCTCGACCACCGCGTTGGTGGGTAAAGGTTCCACCGCATAGGCCTCGACCCGATAGCGGTCGCCCTGGCGGCTGAGCTCCAGAAGCTTGACCGACGTGGAGCTGATGTCGATCCCCAGAAGCGTATTGGCCTTTTTATTGAAGAGTCCTAGCACTACCAATTCCCTATGACTATCCGTGTCTTACGGACTCTGTAATATCCATTGCGTTCAAACCACCCGTCTTGACAGCAGCGCAAATGACGCTCTCGACGGAAAAATGCTTATAATGCCCAGCGTTTTTCTCCGGTTTTTACTTCAAGCGCGGGTCGTTCCCTGTTTATCTGAACCCTGATGCCTAATTCATTCTTTGCCCTGGATGTCCAAAAGCCTTGATTCGTCTGCTGAAATTTTTCGGTTGGTCCATCGTCGCCGTTTTCTGCGGACTGCTCCTCGGTCTTAGCGGCGCCTATCTCTACCTTAGTCCGGGTTTACCGTCCGTGGAGGCGCTGAGAAGCATCCAGTTGCAGATTCCTTTGCGGGTCTACAGCAGCGACAACAAGCTGATCGCAGAATTTGGCGAAATGCGCCGCACACCGATCCGGTTCGCCGACATTCCCCCCAATTTCATTAATGCGTTACTAAGTGCTGAAGACGACAACTTCGCCAATCACTACGGTGTCGACCCCAGCAGCCTGATGCGCGCGGCCACCCAGTTGGTAAAAAGCGGACACATTCAGTCCGGCGGCAGCACCATCACCATGCAGGTGGCGAAGAACTTCTTCCTGACCAGCGAACGCAGTTTCTCGCGAAAAACCACCGAAATTCTCCTGGCCCTGCAGATTGAACGGCAGCTGACCAAGGACGAGATTCTTGAGCTGTACGTCAACAAGATCTATCTGGGCAACCGCGCCTACGGTATCGAAGCCGCCGCCCAGGTTTACTACGGCAAGTCGATTCGTGACGTCAGCCTCGCGCAGATGGCGATGATCGCGGGTCTCCCGAAAGCCCCCTCGCGCTTCAACCCGCTGGCCAATCCGGCTCGCAGCAAGGAACGTCGCGACTGGATCCTTGGGCGCATGTACAAGCTCGGCAAAATCACCGAAGCCGACTACACCACCGCGATCAACGAGCCGCTGAACGCCAGTTATCACGTGCCGACCCCGGAAGTGAATGCGCCGTACATCGCTGAAATGGCCCGCGCCGAAATGGTCGGCCGTTATGGCAGCGACGCCTATACCGAGGGTTTCCGCGTCACCACCACGGTGCCGAGCAACCTGCAGGAAATGGCCAATACCGCGGTTCACGAAGGCCTGATGACCTACGACCAGCGCCATGGTTATCGCGGACCGGAGTCGCGCCTGCCGGGCAAGACTCGCGAGGCCTGGGCAATCGAGCTGACCAAACAGCGCACCATCAGCAGCCTTGAACCTGCCATCGTCACTCAGGTCGACAAGACCGGCCTGCAAGTGATGACCCGTACCGGCGACGAACACGTCGGCTGGGACAGCATGAAATGGGCGCGTCCATTCCTGAATACCAACAGCATGGGTGCCAATCCGAAGCAGCCTTCGGACGTCGCCCAGGTCGGCGACCTGATTCGTGTGCAGCGCCAGCCGGACAACTCGCTGAAATTCAGCCAGATCCCGCAGGCTCAGGGCGCGCTGGTTTCCCTCGATCCGCAGAACGGTGCCATTCGCTCCCTGGTCGGCGGCTTCGCCTTTGAACAGAGCAACTACAACCGCGCCATGCAGGCCAAGCGCCAGCCGGGTTCGAGCTTCAAGCCGTTTGTCTACAGTGCCGCACTGGATAATGGCTACACCGCCTCCAGCCTGGTGAACGACGCACCGATCGTGTTCGTCGACGAGTACCTGGACAAGGTCTGGCGCCCAAAGAACGACACCAACACGTTCCTCGGCCCGATCCGCTTGCGTGAAGGCCTGTACAAGTCGCGCAACCTGGTTTCGATCCGGTTGGTGCAAGCCATGGGCGTTGGCAAGACCATCGATTACATCACGCGCTTTGGCTTCAACAAGCAGGACCTGCCGCCCAACCTGTCGCTGGCCTTGGGCACCGCGACGCTGACGCCAATGGAAATCGCCACCGGCTGGAGTACTTTCGCCAACGGCGGCTACAAGATCAGCCCCTACATCATCGACAGGATTGAAAGTCGCAATGGCGACACGCTATTCGTCGCCAACCCGCCGAGCGTCCCGAAAGGCAACGTCGCGACCGACGGCATCGCCGCCCCTGCTGCGGCCAGCGCCTTCACCGTCAACGCAACCCCGGGCGAAGCCTTGACTGCCCAGCCAGCGCCACAAACGCCGGCCGTGGCCGAGCGCGTCGTCGATGGTCGTACCACTTTCATCCTCAACAGCATGCTCGAGGACGTGATCAAACTCGGCACCGGCCGCCGCGCCCTGGCCCTGGGCCGTAGCGACATTGCGGGCAAGACCGGTACCACCAACGAGTCCAAGGACGCCTGGTTCTCTGGGTACAACGCCGATTATGTGACCACTGTCTGGACCGGTTTCGACCAGCCTGAAAGCCTGGGTCGCAAGGAGTTCGGCGGTACCGTCGCCCTGCCGATCTGGATGAGTTACATGGGCGCCGCACTCAAAGGCCTGCCGCCGCATACGCAGCCAGAGCCGGAAGGCATTCTCAGTCTTCGAGTTGACCCGGTCAGCGGCCGTGCAGCCACCCCAGGCACGCCAGGCGCCTACTTCGAGTTGTTCAAGGCCGAAGACACGCCACCGTCGGCGAACGAGCTGGGCAACGGCACTGCGCCGGGCAGCCCACTGCCAGCGGATGAAGCGGCGCCGATCGATTTGTTCTGATCGCCTGAAGCTGCAAAAAGCCCCGCCTTCGAAAGAAGAGCGGGGCTTTTTTGTATCTGCAATTTCTGTACAGCCTGAAAAACTATTCGCCAGTGATGGCCTCATCGCGAGCAAGCTCGCTCCCACATTGGAATGCGTACTCCTGTGGGAGCGAGCTTGCTCGCGATGAGGCCATTACTACCGCTACAAAACTCCCAGACATAAAAATGTATGGTCAGCCCATC
>NZ_LACH01000017.1 GCF_000968015.1 Pseudomonas fluorescens | reverse complement strand
TAGGTTTTCACACAGTCTGCTACGGTTGCGATTTTTTTTATCTGAATTGAGGACACGCCCATGGACCGATTCCAGGAAATGCAGGTCTTCGCTGCCGTCGCCCAAGACCAAGGCTTCTCGGCGGCGGCGCGGCGTTTAGGCCTGTCTGCAGCCAGCGTGACTCGCGCGGTGGCGGCGCTGGAGAAACGCATCGGCACGTTGCTGCTGACGCGCACCACCCGCAGTGTGCATTTGAGCGAGGCGGGTCAGCGTTACCTGGAAGACTGTCGGAGGATTCTCGCCGAGGTGCAGGAAGCCGAGGATTCGGCGGCGGGCAGTCACGCTCAACCGCGTGGGCAACTGACAATCACCGCGCCGGTGTTGTTTGGTGAGTTGTTTGTCACGCCAGTGATGGTGAATTATCTGACGCAGTTTCCCGAAGTCAGCATTAATGGGTTGCTGGTCGATCGAGTGGTCAGCATGGTCGAGGAGGGCATCGATGTCGCCGTGCGGATCGGTGAGTTGCCCGACAGTAATCAGCACGCGATTCGCGTGGGTGAGGTTCGGCGGGTGGTATGCGGCTCGCCGGAATTCCTGACGGCCCACGGTCGGCCTCAACATCCTCAGGATCTGGCTCAGGCGCCGGTTATTGCGACGTCCTCTATCGGTCAGTCGAGAATCTGGCCGTTCCTCGAAGGGGGAGAGCCGCTGAGTGTTCGACCCGCGCCGCGCCTGGTGGTGACGGCGAATCAGGCCGCCATTACGGCGGCATGCCTGGGTTTGGGGCTGACCCGGGTTCTGTCTTATCAGGTCGCGAGTAAAGTCGCCTCCGGTGAGCTGGAAATCGTTCTGGCGGACTTCGAACTGCCGCCCTTGCCTATCCATGTGGTCTATCAGGGCGGGCGCAAGGCCCCTGCGCGGATTCGCAGTTTTGTGGATTTTGCAGTGAGCGCGCTGCGTGAGCATCCGTCCTTGCAGGCGTGATGGTTTATTTCACCTGGTGAAATAATGGATTGCGTTGGCTGGTTATTCTGTTGTTTTGGTGGCGGGTGGAAGATAGCTCCCCATCGGGGCTGAACACTGTTCAACAGCGCCACCACCAGCGGAGTCGACCATGCAAGCGATCAAACTCTACAACTTCCCACGTTCTGGCCACGCTCACCGTGTAGAGCTGATGCTGTCCCTGCTGCATCTGCCGACCGAGCTGATCTTTGTCGATTTGCCGAAGGGCGCGCACAAGCAGCCGGATTTCCTCGCGCTCAACGCTTTTGGTCAAATTCCGGTCATCGATGATCAAGGCGTGGTGCTGGCCGACTCCAACGCGATTCTGGTTTATCTGGCGCAAAAATATGGCAACGGCCGATGGCTGCCAACCGATCCGGTCGGGGCGGCCAAGGTTCAGCGCTGGTTGTCGATTGCCGCTGGGCCGATTGCCTTTGGCCCCGCCAGAGCGAGGCTGATCACGGTGTTTGGTGCGGCTTACAACGCTGAAGAAGTGATCGCTTATTCCCACACCTTGCTCAAAGTTATCGATCAGGAACTGGCAGCAACGCCGTATCTGGCTGGCGCCGAGCCAACCATTGCCGACGTTTCGGCCTACAGCTACATCGCCCATGCACCGGAAGGCAACGTGTCCCTGGAGGACTACGCCAACATTCGCGCGTGGCTGGCTCGGATCGAAGCCTTGCCAGGGTTTGTCGGCATGCCGCGCACCGTTGCCGGCCTGCAAAAAACTGCCTGATGCTTACGGCCCGACACTGTCGGGTCGTTCACACTGCGCCGATGGCGCAGGGGAGAAGTCGTTGTGGATCGTTCACCCTGGCACGCCGGCGAGAAACAATTGCAGGCTCATGTGGGCATTGCCGAGCGAATGGAGGTGCTCGGTCGTAAGGTGATTCGCAGCGAGATGCCGGATCAGCACCGCACGTTCTATGAGCAACTGCCGTTCATGCTGTACGGCGCGGTGGATGCCGACGGTAATCCTTGGGCCAGTATTCTTGAAGGACCACCGGGTTTCGCTCACTCGCCCACGCCGGGTGCGCTGCAATTCAGCAGCCTGCCGGGCGCTGATGATCCGGCGCAATTGACGGAGGGCGCAGCCATGGGCCTGTTGGGGATCGAACTGCACACCCGTCGCCGTAACCGCCTCAATGGGCGAGTTGGCGCGATGACGGCAAGCGGCTTCGACGTGACGGTCGAACAGTCCTTCGGCAATTGCCCGCAATACATCCAATTGCGGCAGTTTCGCTCGGTGCCGTTGGCGGATCCGTCGACTCGCATCGCGCAACACCTCAACGGGCTGGATGAGGCGGCCAAAACCCTGATCGCGGGAGCCGATACGTTCTTTGTCGCCAGTTACGTGGATGTCGATGGCCAACGTTCGGTGGACGTTTCTCACCGCGGCGGCCAGGCCGGTTTCGTACAAGTAGAAGGCAATCGCCTGACTATTCCAGATTTCGCCGGCAACCTGTTTTTCAACACCTTGGGCAACCTGCTGCTCAATCCCCGGGCCGGTTTGCTGTTTATCGATTTCAATTCGGGAGACCTGCTGCACCTCAGCGGTCGCACCGAAGTCATTCTTGAAGGCACACAGGTCGAGGCGTTTCAAGGGGCCGAGCGCTTGTGGACGGTCGAGGTGGAAAGCGTGGTGCGTCGGCCCGCCGCGCTTGCTCTGCGGTGGCGTTTTGACGGCGTGTCACCCACCAGTTTGCTGACCGGGACCTGGGCGCAGGCCAACGCCCGTCTGCAAGCCCAGGCCTTGGGCGATCGTTGGCGGCCGCTGCGGGTGGCGCGAATCAAAGAGGAAAGCCACAACATCCGCTCGATCTATCTGGAGCCTGCCGATGGGGCGGGCTTGCCGGTGTTTCAGGCCGGGCAGCATTTACCACTGCGCTTCAACATTGCCGGCGAGGTGCATATCCGCACGTATAGCCTGTCGAGCGCGCCGTCCGATGATTTTTTCCGCATCAGCGTGAAGCGTGACGGTTTGGTGTCTTCGCACCTGCATGAACAGGTGCGCGTCGGTGATCTGTTGGAGGCCCGTGCGCCTCAGGGGCATTTCACCGTGGCACCTAATGAACGTCGGCCGCTGGTGCTGCTGGCTGCCGGTGTCGGCATCACGCCGCTGCTGTCGATGTTGCGCGAGGTGGTTTATCAAGGCCTGCGCACCCGCCGCATCCGACCGACCTGGTTCTTCCAGAGTTCGCGCACGTTGGCCGATCAAGTGTTTCGTCCTGAGCTGGATCGCTTGCTCGAAGACGCCGGTGATGCGGTCAGGGTGTTGCGTCTGGTGAGTCAGCCGGAAGCCGGGGCCCTGGAGGGTGAGGATTTCGACCTGACGGGGCGGATCGACACCGCGTTGCTCAAGACCCTCCTTGAAGTCGAGGACTACGATCAGCTGGATTTTGTCCTCTGTGGTCCGGGCAGTTTTACCCAGGGGCTATACGACGGCCTACGGGAACTGGACATCCGTGACGCAAGGATTCACGCCGAAACCTTTGGCCCCTCGACCTTGCGCCGGGTGCCGGACCCCGACGCGGTGGTCATTGAGCAACCGCCCGCGGCGACGACCTCGGTGCCGGTGGTGTTTCAGCGCTCGGCTAAAGAGGCTCGCTGGCAACCCGACGGTGGCAGTTTGCTGGAGTTGGCGGAAAGCCGTGGGCTACGCCCGGAATTCAGCTGTCGCGGTGGTTCCTGCGGGACCTGCAAGACTCGCCTGATCAGCGGCCAGGTGAATTATCCACAGCAGCCAGCCGAAGTGCCGGATGACGGACACGTGCTGATTTGTTGTGCGATTCCGGCGCAGGGGTCGCAGCCTTTGGTCCTCGACTTGTAGCAGCTGCCGAGCCTGCGAGGCTGCGTCCGAGTGCGAAGCAGTCGTAAAATCCGACACAGCAGTTCTTTAGATACACCGTGCACGTAGTATTGGCGACTGCTGCGCAGCCGGACGCAGCCTCGCAGGCTCGGCAGCTGCTACAAAGGATCTGATTCGGCTCAAGGGGCTTTATGTATTTTTTCGCTCGTCTGTCGGCGTTGATTGTCGCGATGGCATTGCTCAACGGTTGCGAACGACAGGACGCGCCAGCGCTCGATCAGCAACTCTACGTCTGGCAACGGCAATGGACACCGGCCCACGAAGCGGCGCTGAGGGACAGCCGGGCTGACTTTTCCACCCTGCGGGTACTGGCCTTGCAGGCATTCCCTGAGGCGGGTTGGCACCGGGCGCGGATTGACCCGGCGCTGCTCAAACGTGATGGTCGGCCGCTGATCGCGGTGATTCGTCTGGATGGCCAACTCAAGTCGCTGGATCGGGACGAAGTCATCGCGCAGATCCAGCAGGTGCTCGGCGATTGGCAAGGGCAGGGGTTGAATCTCTCCGGCGTGGAAATCGACCACGATGCCGGTAATGCTCGGCTACCGGCCTACCGCGAATTTCTTACGCACCTGCGCGCAGTTCTGCCGGCCTCTATTGCGCTGAGCATCACCGCGTTGCCGGCTTGGCTCGACAGTCCAGAATTGCCGGCATTGTTATCCACAGTCGACAGCAGCGTGTTGCAGGTGCACGCGGTGAGCAATCCACGTCTTGGCTTGTTTGACGCGGATCAGGCCCGCCAATGGACCAAGGCCTGGAGCCGAATCACTTCGAAACCTTTCTATCTGGCGCTGCCGGCCTATGGTGTGGCGTTGTTGCCGGGCCGTGGTGCGCCGCTAGTGGAAAGCGAAGTGCCAATAGAACAGGGCGGCAAACGCCGGGAATTGCTCGCCGATCCGCAGCAACTGAGCCGGCTCGGGACCGAGTTGCGCAACGATCCACCGGCGCATCTGGCGGGCCTGATCTGGTTTCGTCTGCCGCTGGCCAGCGACCGCCGGGCCTGGAGTCTGACGACCCTGAGCGCCGTGGCGCGTGGCGATGCACTCGACAGTCGACTGGCGCTGAAACTCTCCGAGCAAGAAGGCCTTTATGACATCACCCTCAGCAATCAAGGCAATCTCGACAGCGCCTGGCCAGAACGCCTGACACTCGCGGTGCAGGGTTGCGAGGGTGCCGATGCGCTGGCCGGTTATGCGTTGCAACAGCGTCCGGATCTGCTTACCTTCACCCGCCTGCGCGACGGTCGAATACCGGCCGGTGGGCAGCGCGCCATGGGTTGGGCTCGTTGCGCACATATTGATCAAGGAGGTTCGAATGTTGACCCGTAACTGGCCCCGCCATCTGCTTTGCCTGAGCCTCAGCCTGCCGCTGGGTTCGGCGCTGGCCTGCGGGCCGGATTTCCCTATGCGTCTGCTGGACAACCGCGGCCAGTCGCTGGCGGAGCTGCCGGAAGGTAATTTCAGATTTGAAATCAGTCGCCTCGGGCATGCGGTCGCCGGGCTGAAGAACGTCACCGAAACCGCCTCTAACATGGATGCGCCCGACTACGCAGAACAGCGGGATAAGGCTGAACAATCCGGTTTGACGGCTGAGCAGCAGGTGCTGGTGAAACAGTTACGCAGCCTGACTGATGCGCATGAGGTCGAGATTCAGGGCGCGAGTCTTCCGGCTGAGCTCAAGCTCTATCTGGCCGGCGCTGCGGCATTCAATGCCGGTGATCATGGGCTGGCCGCCGAGTACTTCCAAAAGGTACTGGCATTGCCAGCGGATCAACGGGCGTTGCGCAGCACTTGGGCTGCTTACTCGTTAGGTCGGGCGCTGTTTGCCATGAGCTCCGAAGCGGACGCTGGCCCTGACCTGTTGGCTCAGTCTAGAAAGGCTTTCGAGCAGACCCGTCAACTGAGCATTGACGGCTTTAGCGATTCACTGGAACTGGGTGTGGCCAGCCTCGGTGAAGAGGCCCGCGTCGCCCGCACTGCCGGCGACTGGAACCGCGCCATCGAACTCTACGCCACGCAAAACCTTCAGGGTTCGGCGGTGGGTTTCACCTCGCTGAAACTGTTGGTGGCCGACCTCGCGACAATGCCTGACGATCAACTGGCCGTGTTGCTCAAGGGAAAACCGGTGCAGCAACTGGTGACCGCCTCGTTGATCAGCCGACTGGGCTGGTCATTCGGTGATCAACCGCCGAACGAATTGAAACTGATCAAACTGCTGCAAAACAGCACCCGCGGCAGCCTCGATAACGCTGATCGGCTGGCAGCGGTGAATTATCAACAGGGTGATTACGCCAGCGCCAAGGCGTTCCTCGAACACGCCGGTGATGGCGGACTGGCGTGGTGGCTGCGGGCCAAACTGGCCGTGCGTGATGGCGATAAAAACGCGGCTGCCGCAGCGTATGCCAAGGCTGCCCAGGCCTTCCCGCAGAACGAGTCGTGGGGTGAGCGGCGCACACCAGACTGGGATTTCGAAACGCTTCAGCCCAAGTGCCGGGTTGAAGGGGAGAGCGCGATCCTGGCGTTGCAACGCGGGGATTACCTGCAAGCGTTCGATCAGCTTTATCGCAGTAAAGATATCTATTGGTTCGACGCTGCCACGGTCGCCGAGCGCGTGTTGACCGTCGATGAGCTCAAGCAATACGTCGACACTCAAGTGCCGGCACCGCCCCCTCTGACTCAGCAGGATCGTGATAACTACGTACCATTGCCGGTGGCGGCAAAACTGCGCAATTTGCTCGGGCGGCGCTTGCTGCGCGAAGAGCGGTATGACGAAGCGCCAGCCTACTTCGATAACGCCGACTTGCAGGCGAAGGCCAAGTGGTACGGGCAGTTGCGCAACGACGCTGAATCAAAGTGGTGGCCGACCAAACGGGCATTCGCTTATTACCAAGCCGCGACACTGGCCCGTTTCGGCGGAATGGAGTTGTTGGGCTACGAGATGTCCCCGGATTACGCCACTTTCGGTGGCAATTACAGTCTGGAAGCGCCCGAACTCAAGGTCGGACCGCTAATGGCCGAGGGTGAAGTGCAGCGCCAGCAAGCCACCGTGGCGCAACCTGATGAGCGTTTCCACTACCGTTTTGTCGCCACGGCGCTGGCGAGCAAGGCCGCTGATCATCTGCCCCACAGCAGTCAGGCGTTTGCTTCGGTGCTGTGCAAGGCTTCGTCGTGGGGCACCAGCCTGCAAGAGCAAAGCGCTTTCTACCGTCGGTATGTCGAGGAAGGCCCGTATGTGGTCTGGGCCGGCGATTTTGGTCATCAATGCCAGGATCCAGACTTTCAGAGCGCCGACAAACGCTATGTGACCCAAGTCACCGACGCCGTGCGTTCGCAGCTGCGGCCCTACAAAACACCGTTGCAGATTGGCGGTGTGATAGCGGTCACGGCAGCAGCGCTGTTGCTGATCAATCGCCGCCGCAAGACGCGGTAAGGCTTAAGCCTGTTGCACAAAGGTCAGCCGCACGGCGAAGCCGATCAACAGGCTGCCAAACAGCCACTGCTGCAGGCGTTGGGCCGAAGGACTGCGTTGCAGCCAACGGCCGAGCGCTGCGCCGGTCAGTGCGTAAGCGCTGTCGAATAACAACCCAACGCCAACCAACACCACGCCCAGGGTCGCAAATTGCGCGAGCACCGGCCCGGCGTGTGGATCGATGAACTGCGGCAGCAGCACCGAGCAGAACAGCAACGCTTTGGGGTTGAGCAGGTTAGTCAGCAAGCCGCGCTGGATCGCTGCACGCCAGCGAGGTTTCTCGGTGGTGGTGTCTGCTCCGTTCAAACTCGGCAGCATTGTGGTTCGCAGGCATTGAATGCCGATCCACAGTAGGTAGGCGGCCCCGGTCAGGCGTACCGCGTCGAACGTCCAGGGCGCAGCCTTGAACAGTGCCGCCAACCCAAGCGCCGCCAACGCGACATGGCATCCCCGGGCAACACCCAGACCCACCGCAGTCGCCAGCGCCGCGCCTTTGCCCTGACGAGCACCGGTCTGCAACAACAGGATCATGTCCGGGCCCGGTAACAGATAGACCACCGCCAGCGCCATGAAAAACACCCAGAGTCCCGCCACGTTGCACCCCATTCGTTGTCGATTCGGTACGGCCAGTCTAGGGCTGAAGGGCAGGGCAGGTGGTTGCGTAGTTCGCTTCTAAAATGCTTCTGCTTGGCATAACCTGCCACTCAATTGCAGGTAAACCATCAGGATCTGCCAAACTATGAAACTCGACGCCTACGACCGCAAGATTCTCGCAGCCCTGCAACGGGACGGTCGCCTGAGCAATGTGCAACTGGCTGACGAGATCGGTCTGTCCGCCTCGCCTTGTTTGCGCCGGGTACGGATGCTCGAAGAAGCCGGGGTCATACGCGGTTACCAGGCCAATCTGGATCGCGACGAAGTAGGGCTTGGGCTGACGGTGTTTGTCGGGGTCAAGGTCGAGCGGCATAACGATGAACAGGCCGAAGCCTTTCGCTTGGCCGTGACCGCGTTGCCTGAGGTGATTTCGGCCTTTCTGGTGTCAGGAGAATCGGATTTTCTACTGCAAGTAGTGGTGCCGGACCTGCGCGCCTATGACCGCTTCCTCACGGGGCGTTTGCTGAAATTGCCGGGTGTGAGTGACATCCGCAGCAACTTTGCGATTCATACGGTGAAGACGCCTGGGGCGTTGCCGCTGGGGCATTTACCGGCCTGAGACCGAGTCGACCCAATCGCGAGCAAGCTCGCTCCCACATTGGTTTTGTGAACGCCGCAGATCAAATGTGGGAGCGAGCTTGCTCGCGATAGCGCCACCGCCAATCTCCAGGCTTACATCTGCGTCGCCATCCCTTCGACATTCATCGCCGCCTGGCGCAAGGCCTCGGAGCGGGTCGGGTGTGGATGGCAGGTCAGGGCAATGTCTTCGGCGGAGGCGCTGAACTCCATGGCCACGCAATACTCGCCAATCATTTCACTGACGCTTGGACCCACAAGGTGCACGCCGAGAATCTCGTCGGTGCGCTCATCGGCCAGCACTTTGGCGAAGCCTTCGGTTTCGTGATTGATCTTTGCCCGGCTGTTGGCGGTGAAGGGAAACTTGCCGACCTTGTAGGCACGACCTTCGGCCTTCAGTTGCTCTTCAGTCTTGCCGACGCTGGCCAGTTCCGGTTTGGTGTAGATCACGTTGGGGATCAGGTCGTAGTTGACCTCGGCCGCCTTGCCGACAATCTGCTCGATGCAGACCATGGCCTCGTCTTCGGCCTTGTGGGCGAGCATCGGCCCGGACGTGACGTCGCCAATCACCCAGATGCCAGCCGCTTCAGTGCGATGGCCCTTGTTGGCGAGCATGCCGCGCTTGTCCGTGGCGAGGCCGACGTTTTCCAGCCCCAGGCCTTGGGTGTAAGGCCGGCGTCCGATAGACACCAGCACGTAATCCGCTTCAATCGTTTCGGCCGTGCCACCGGCGGCGGGCTCGACGCTGAGCTGAACGCCGGTCGCCGAGGTTGTGGCGCTGGTGACTTTGGAACTCAATTTGAAGTTGATGCCCTGTTTACTCAACGAACGTTGCAGGGTTTTACCCGCTTCACTGTCCACACCGGGGCAAATTCGGTCGAGAAACTCGATCACGGTCACCTGAGCGCCCAAACGCCGCCACACTGAACCCAGCTCCAGGCCGATCACCCCGGCGCCGATCACCACCAGATGCTTGGGCACTTCGGTCAGCGACAACGCGCCTGTCGAATCGAGGATGCGTTTGTTATCGATGTCCACACCGGGCAGGGGAGTGGGCTCTGAGCCGGTGGCGATGATAATGTTTTTGGTGTTCAGTTCGGTCTTGCCGCCCTGGCTGTCGGTCACCGTCACCTTGCCGGGCCCGTCAATGTGGCCCCAGCCCTTGATCCAGTGGACTTTGTTTTTGCGAAACAGAAACTCGATGCCCTTGGTCAACCCGGCAACGCTTTCATCCTTTTGTTTCATCATTTGCGCGAGGTTGAGTGTGGGTTTGACGTCAATCCCCAGGTTGGCGAATTCCGCGCCCATGGCGGCGGCGTAGAGTTCGGAGGCGTGCAGCAACGCTTTTGACGGCATGCAACCGACGTTCAGGCAGGTGCCGCCGAGGGTGGCGCGTCCTTCTACGCAAACCGCTCTGAGGCCCAACTGCCCGGCGCGGATCGCCGCGTTATAACCACCGGGGCCTCCGCCCAGAATCACGACGTCGTAGATGCTCATGGTTGTACTCCTGGAGTGAACGGGGATCGGAATGGGTAAACGTAGTCTTTGAATAAAATTACGAACGTAATATGTGCGTTCCGTAGCATTTCGGTCAAGGCTTCAGCCAAGCGACAGGTTGAGCGCCTTTAGATACAGCATTTAAGAACGGAAATTTCACGGCTTTCGTTATACCGTAACGTATTGCGATATGAGCAACGATAAACACTGGGGTGGTATGCAAGTCGATCTCGATGTCGATGGGACGCAAGTAGCCGGGCTACCGCGTTTCCAGCAGGCGGTTTTTCAAGGGCGGCGATTGCGTCAGTTCGCAATCGGTCTGGGCGCTCTTGCGGCGGCAGGTTGGTTGCTGGCGTTTTTTGTCGGGCTGTTTGCGCGGCAGTCGCTCTGGCCCGCGTTGCTGGTCAATCAGAGCGCCGGTTTGCTGGTGCTGGTCGCCGGTTTGCAATCGGCCTGGTGGGTGACGCAGTGGCGTGCGCGGGCGTTGAAACCGGCCGTGCAGGTTGTCGTTGCTGATGAAGTCGTTGCCCCGGTGGGCTGGTACGAAAAGCTGCTGGATCGGCTCAGCCAGCGATGGCTGCGAATGCTGGTGCAGATCGGCGCCCCGACGCTGTGGCTCGCGGGCTGGTCGCTGTTGACGTTGTTGAGCATCGAACAAGTCTGGAATCTGGCACTGCCGCCAACCGCACTGGGATTGTCGGCCAGTGTCGGTGCGGCGCTGTCGTTGCTGCTGGCCTTCGGTTTGCTGGTGCTGGAACGTCAACTGGCGCAGGAAAACGTCGCGCAATGGCCCGAAGCTGCGTCGTTGGCGCAGCTGACTCGAGTGGCGATCATCTGTCTGGTACTCAGCGCTTTGTGCCTGTTGTTGGGTGGCGAAGCGTCGGTCTGGCCGGTGCGTCTGGCGGTACTGATCGGCCTGCTGCCGGGGCTCGTCGCCGCCGAGCTGTTGTTGCGCGCCCTGCTGTCGTTGTTCAGTGCGCAGCGCGAACAACTCGAACCTGCCTTGCTGGCGCGCAGCTTCGTCGCCGACATGTTGCGCTGGCCGCCGCAACCTTTGTTAGCGTTGCAGCACGAATTGCACAACCGCTTCGGTATCGACCTGCGGCAGATCTGGGCCTTCACTTACATGCGTCGGGCATTTTTGCCGGTGCTCGCCGTAGTCTCGATAGTGGGCTGGTCACTGACCGGCATTCACGAAATCCCCATGCAAGGGCGGGGCATCTACGAGCGATTCGGCAAACCGGTGGAAGTGTTCGGTCCTGGTTTGCACGCGGGTTTGCCCTGGCCTCTGGGCCGGGTGTTGAGTGTCGAGAATGGTGTGGTCCACGAGTTGGCCACCAGTGTTGGCGACACACCAGCGTCGGTCGTGGCTGAACCTGCCGAAGGCCCGGCCCCCGCGATTGCCAATCGCTTGTGGGACGCCAGCCATGTGAACGACAAATCCCAAGTCATTGCCAGCAGCCGAGCCGACAAACAGAGCTTCCAGATCGTCAACATGGACGTGCGTTTCGTCTATCGCATCGGTCTGAGCGATCAAGCAGCATTGGCCGCGACCTACAACAGCGCCGATGTCCCGACACTGATCCGCAGCACCGCCAGCCGGATTCTGGTCCACGATTTCGCCTCACGAACCCTCGACGGTTTGCTCGGTGAGGACAGGGTAGGGCTCGCCGAAGAGATTGGTCGCGCGGTACAGGCCGACTTGCAGAAACTCGACAGCGGCGTGGAAATTCTCGCCACCGTGGTCGAGGCGATTCATCCACCGGCCGGTGCCGCCAATGCCTATCACGGTGTGCAGGCTGCGCAGATTGGCGCCCAAGCATTGATTTCCCGCGAGCGTGGGGCGGCGGCGGAAGCCACCAACCAGGCGCAATTGCAGGCCAGCATCGCTCGCGATCAAGCGACGGCCAGCGCTCGTGAAATCAACGCCACTGCCCAAGCGGCTGACTTGAGATTCGCTGCCGAGCAAAAGGCCTACGCCAGCGCCGGCCAGGCCTTCGTGCTGGAGCAGTACTTCAGCCAACTGTCCCAGGGCCTGGGCAATGCCAGGTTGCTGGTGCTCGACCATCGTCTGGGCGGAAGCGGTAACGCGCCGACCATCGACCTTCGTACATTCACGCTGCCGGCTGACCCTGCGCCGGCGCGTAATACCGCTCAGCCAGGAACTGCCAAATGAGCCAGTCGCACACTCATGATCACGACGACCACACTGGCCACGATCACGGCCATGGCGGGCATCACCACGGACATCACCATCACCATCACGGTGATCCCCAAGAAGCTGGCCCGTTCCCATGGCGGCGAATGGGCTGGGCAGCCTTGCTGGTGGCGTTCGCCATCGCGGCAGCGAGCCTGGTGCAAGTGCGTTCGGGCGAGGCGACGGTGATCACGCGTTTCGGTAATCCGTCGCGGGTATTGCTGGAACCAGGTCTTGGCTGGCGTTGGCCTGCTCCTTTTGAAGCGGCAATTCCTGTCGATCTGCGACTGCGCACGACCTCGAGTGGTTTGCAGGATGTAGGGACGCGGGACGGTTTGCGCATCATCGTTCAAGCTTACGTGGCCTGGCAGGTTCAGGGCGATCCGGACAACGTGCAGCGATTCATGCGCGCTGTACAAAATCAGCCGGACGAAGCAGCGCGGCAGATTCGCACGTTTGTTGGCTCTGCGCTGGAAACCACGGCCAGCAGTTTTGACCTGGCTAACCTGGTTAACACCGACGCCAACAAAGTACACATCGCTGATTTTGAAGCGCAACTGCGTCAGCAAATCGATCAGCAGTTACTCACGACTTATGGCGTGCGGGTGCTGCAAGTCGGCATCGAGCGACTGACCTTGCCGTCGGTAACCCTCACCGCTACGGTCGATCGCATGCGCGCCGAGCGTGAAACAATCGCCACCGAACGCACGGCCATCGGTAAGCGCGAAGCGGCGCAAATCCGTTCCGCTGCCGAGCGTGACGCGCGCATCGTACAAGCCGATGCGACGGTGAAAGCTGCCGATATCGAAGCTCAATCGCGCGTCGAAGCCGCGCAGATTTATGGTCGCGCCTATGCCGGATCGCCACAGCTCTACAACCTGCTGCGCTCCCTCGACACGCTAGGCACGATCGTCACGCCCGGCACAAAGCTGATTCTGCGCACCGATGCCGCGCCGTTCCGGGTGTTGGTTGACGGTCCGCCGACCCTCGATAACAAGTCCGGGTCGCAGCCATGAAATTGGTTCCACGTGGAACAAATGAGTTAAGCAGTCCCTGGATTCAGGCTGGGCGATTGGCTTTCTTGGCTCTTTACGCCGTGACGGTACTGGCCGCTTTGGTGTGGGCATTTTCCAATGTGCGGCAGATCGATCCGCAAAATCGTGCGGTGGTTTTGCACTTCGGCGCGCTGGATCGCATCCAGAATGCTGGACTGCTATTGGCCTGGCCGCGTCCGTTTGAGCAGGTAATTTTGTTACCCGCGGCGGATCGGGTGATTGAGCGTCGGGTGGAAAACTTGCTGCGCACAGATGCTGCGTTGCAGGCAGACCGGGTCGCGAGTTTCGCTACACCGATCAGCGATGCACTCGCCGGGTCCGGTTATTTGCTCACCGGAGACGCGGGCGTGGTGCAACTGGATGTGCGTGTTTTCTACAAAGTCACCGAGCCGTATGCCTTCGTTCTTCTAGGCGAACATGTATTGCCGGCGCTGGATCGATTGGTGACTCGCAGCGCGGTGGCCCTCACTGCCGCACGAGATCTGGACACCATACTCGTGGCGCGACCGGAGCTGATCGGCGCCGATAGCCAGGCAGCCGAAAGACGCGAACGTCTACGCGGTGATCTGGTGCAAGGCATCAATCAGCGCTTGGCTGACCTGACCTGACCGCGACCGGGCGTGGGTTAGGCATTGAAGTGGCTCGGGTCGACGTGCAATCGAGTCTGCCCGGCCCGGCGGTCAACGCCTTCAATGCTGTTCTGACCGCCAGTCAACAAGCCGACAAAGCCGTAGCCAATGCTCGCACTGAAGCCGAGAAACTGACTCAGACTGCCAACGAACAAGCCGATCGCACACTGCAAGTTGCTCACGCCCAAGCGAGCGAACGTCTGGCCAAAGCGTCGACGGACACAGCCACGGTATTGAGCCTGGCCAAGGCGCAACAACAAGGGACCGACCCGCAAATGCTGCTGCGCATCTACCGCGAGCGGATGCCGAAGATTCTCGGTCAGGCCGGCTCGGTGACCACGGTCAATCCGAAAGACGATTCCCGCCTGATCATTCAGGGAGCTGCACAATGACCACCCCAACCGCCGCCGCACCGAGCATGTTGTCCTCGGCTGAACAACGCAGCGCCGCCCGCCAATTGACACTGGCCATGCTCGCATTGGGCCTGCTCGCGCTCGGCCTGACCTGGCGTTGGTTGTCGCCGGAGCAGACGGGCGTCAGTCAATTGCTGCTGGGCTTTGCTTCGTTATTGGTGGCCGTGCCCGTGATGCGTTCCGCCTGGTACAGCCTGCGTTATCCAAGTTTGCACGGGATCACTGACCAATTGATCGCCCTGGCCATGCTCGGGGCGTGGGCCACGGGTGACCTACTGACTGCGGCGTTGCTGCCAATCATCATGATCTTCGGCCACGTGCTGGAAGAGCGCAGCGTGATCGGTTCTCAAGAGGCGATTCGCGCCCTCGGCAAACTGACGCGCAGCCACGCGCGCAAGGTTCAGGCCGATGGCTCCATCGTCGAAGTCGATAACGGCACACTCAAGGCCGGTGACCTCGTCGAGGTGCGCGCGGGTGATCGGGTGCCGGCGGATGGTCGGGTGTTGTCCGGTCAGGCGAGCCTGGACACCGCTTCGATTACTGGCGAATCGGTGCCGATGGAGGCGGGTGTCGGCATGCAAGTGTTCGGCGGCGCGATCAACCTCGACGGTCTGCTGCGCATCGAAGTGACCCGCACTGGCAACGAGTCGACCCTCGGCAAAGTCATTGCGCTGATGCAAAGTGCCGAGCGATCCAAGCCACCGATCACTCGGTTGCTGGAACGCTACGCTGGCAGCTACATGGTGCTGGTGTTGCTGCTGGCCGCCGTGACCTGGTTCGTCACTAACGATGCTCAGGCCATGCTCGCGGTGTTGGTGGCGGCCTGTCCTTGCGCGCTGGTGTTGTCGGCACCGGCAACGGCGATTGCCGGGGTGGCGGTGGCGGCTCGTCACGGGATTCTGATTCGCAGCTCCGCGTTCCTCGAAGAGTTGGCAGACCTGACTTCGCTGGTGGTCGACAAGACCGGAACCCTGACCTTTGGCACCTTGCGGTTGCAATCCATCGACAGCCCAATCGAGGATCGTAGCCACGTCCTTAAACTCGCTGCCAGCCTCGGGTCCGCCAGCAGTCATCCGGTCAGCCGCGCGCTCGCCGGGTTGGTCACCCAGGAACATTTTCTGCTGCTCTCCGACATCCACGAGCGTCAGGGGCTGGGCGTGGTGGCGATGACGGAGCAGGGCGAGGCGGCGCTCGGTCGTCCAGAGCTGTTCACGCAATTGGGTATCGCCACTTCCAGTGTTCCCGACCACGATGGCCCCATTGCCGGGCTGGCGCTCAACGGTGAATTCCTCGCCTGGTTGTTACTGGCCGACAGCGTCAAACCTGAAGCTCGATTTGCTTTGAGCGAGCTACGTGAGTTGGGGTTGGGCCGGCAGTTGCTGCTGACAGGTGATCGGCAAAGCGTCGCGCACACATTGGCGCGAGATGTCGGGATCAGCGACGTTGAAGCTCAAGCGTTGCCCGAAGACAAACTCAATCGTGTGTTGAAAGAAATCGGCAGCGGCTTCCGGCCGATGGTCGTGGGAGACGGGATCAACGATTCGCTGGCGCTCAAGGCCGGTGTGGTCGGCGTGGCCATGGGCGCGGGCGGGGCGGACATCGCGCTGGCCTCGGCCGACATCGTCCTGATCGGCAGCGACCTGCGTCGACTCGGCACATGTGTGCGCCTGAGTCGCCAATGCCGGCATACGTTGCAGGTGAATGTGATCATCGGTCTGGGCTGGACGCTGGCAATTGTTGCCTTCGCCGCCTTCGGCTGGCTTGGCGCTGCGGGCGCGATGATTGCTGCGCTGTTGCACAACTTCAGCACCTTGCTGGTGTTGGGGAATGCCGGGCGTTTACTGCGTTTTCAAGAACCATTGCTCAAGCTTGAGGATGAGGATTGAGTACGCCTGGTGAATGCTCTAAACAGCGCGATCACGGGCGATTTCAAGTTCTCAGAACTGTACGACGAATTCGTAGTCATCTAGGTGAGGGCAATCACTTTTGTGAATTCGCGACGGTTGGTTCGAGCGTTACGAATCATAGAAAAGGGCTATTAATTCGATAGCCAGCTATTTTTCAAGGATGGACTACCCTCACATCAGACGTCTGAAACAAGAGGGTCTATCCATGCTCGCGCATCTTCCTCCGGCCTTACAGAATCTGCAGTTACCGTTACGCCTGCGACTCTGGGACGGCCATGAATTCAATCTGGGGCCGACGCCCAGCGTCACAATTGTGGTCAAGGACCCACAAATGGTTACCCAGTTCACTCACCCAAGCCTGGACACGCTCGGAGCGGCGTTTGTCGAAGGCAAACTTGAGCTGGAAGGCTCCATCAGCGACGTGATCCGCGTCTGCGATGAGTGGAGCCAGGCGTTGCTCGGTGATCAAGACAGCCAGCCAGTGCGCACCCCTCACGACAAAGAAGCAGACGCCAAGGCGATTTCCTACCACTACGACCTTTCCAATGCGTTTTATCAGCTGTGGCTCGACAGTGACATGGCGTATTCCTGCGCCTATTTCGAGACCGGCAGCGAAACCCTTGAACAGGCTCAACAAGCCAAATTCCGCCACCTGTGCCGCAAGCTACGGCTGCAACCAGGGGAATACCTGCTGGATGTCGGTTGCGGTTGGGGCGGACTGGCACGGTATGCGGCTCGGGAGTTTGGCGCGAAGGTGTTCGGGATCACGCTCAGCAAAGAGCAACTGGCACTTGCCCGTGAACGGGTGACCGCCGAAGATCTGGACGATCTGGTCGAACTGCAACTGCTCGACTACCGCGACCTGCCTCAGGACGGTCGTTTCGACAAAGTGGTTAGTGTCGGCATGTTCGAACACGTTGGTCATGCCAATCTGGCCGAGTACTGCAAGACCTTGTTCGGTGCGGTGAAAGAGGGTGGCCTGGTAATGAACCACGGGATCACCGCCAAGCACACCGACGGCCGTCCGGTGGGGCGCGGTGCCGGCGAATTCATTGAGAAGTATGTGTTCCCCAATGGCGAGCTGCCGCATCTGTCGATGATCTCTGCCGAGATCAGTGAAGCAGGGCTGGAGATCGTCGACGTCGAGAGTCTGCGCCTGCACTACGCGCGTACGCTGGACCACTGGAGCGAACGCCTGGAAGACAATCTGGAAGCGGCTTCCCGGCTGGTGCCAGAGCAAGCCTTACGGATCTGGCGGCTGTACCTGGCGGGATGCGCTTACGCGTTCGCCAAGGGCTGGATCAATCTGCACCAGATTCTCGCGGTGAAAGCTCACCCCGACGGCAGCCATGAACTGCCGTGGACGCGAGACGATATCTACAACCCTTAAAGTATCGGTGAAATAAGCCGGGCGACCCGCATGCCGACCTGTTGCAGGCGGTGGGTCTCCCGGCTTTCTTCTTTGGCGATCTCGTGAGCCTGGGCGAAGTCATCGTTGAGCATCTGTTCCACTTCGGCGGCAAACGCGCTGTCGACCGTCAACAACATCACTTCAAAATTCAGCCGGAACGAGCGGTTGTCCAGATTGGCACTGCCGATGGCGCTGATTTCGCTGTCGATCAACACCACTTTCTGATGCAGGAAGCCAGGCTCGTAGCGGAACACCCGCACGCCGGCACGCACGGCTTCGAAGGCATACAGGCTGGAGGCGGCGTAGACGATTCGGTGGTCAGGTCGAGAGGGCAGCAGCAGCCGCACATCTACGCCTCGCAGAACCGCCAGCCTTAACGCCGCGAATACGGCTTCGTCGGGGATGAAATAAGGGCTGGTGATCCACACCCGTTCGGTTGCCGCATGGATGGCTTCGACGAAGAATAACGAACAGGTTTCGTAGGAATCCGCCGGACCGCTGGCGAGCAATTGGCAGAGCACGCCGTCGTCTGGGTAAACGTCCGGCAGGATCAGCGGTGGCAATGACCGGGCGGCCCAAAACCAGTCTTCAGCGAAAGATTCCTGCATGCAGGCCACCACCGGTCCGCGTACTTGCACATGGGTATCGCGCCACGGCGCCAGAGGTGGTTTCTCGCCCATGTACTCGTCGCCGACGTTGTGCCCACCGACGAAACCCAATACGCCATCGACCACCACAATCTTGCGGTGGTTGCGAAAGTTGACCTGGAAGCGGTTGAGCCAGCCGCTGCGGGTCGCAAAGGCTTTGACCTCGACGCCGGCATCGCGCAGCGGCTGCACGTAACTGTGAGGCAGGGAATGGCTGCCGATGCGGTCGTACAACAAATAAACCGCCACGCCTTCGGCGGCTTTCTGTAGCAGCAAGGTTTGCAGGCGTTGACCGAGGCGATCGTCGTGGATGATGAAAAACTGAATCAGCACCGCTTCCTTCGCGTTGCTGATGGCATCAAAAATGGCGTTGAAGGTGGCCTGGCCGTCGATCAGCAATCGCACTTCGTTGTTCGCCAGGCACGGCATGCGCCCCAGTTTCGGCATGGCCCTCAAGGACGCGTAAGCATTTGAGGCGCGAGCGGTCAGCGCTTCTTCTACCCAGGGGCGCCAGTTGAGCTCGGAGATTGCCTTGCGCATTTCTTCGTTGGCCTGGCGCCGAGCCTTGATGTAGCCATCGAAGGTACTGCGGCCGAAGACTAGATAGGGGATGAGCGTGAGGTAGGGAATAAACAGCAACGACAGGGCCCAGGCAATCGATCCCTGGGCGGTCCGGACGGTGAGCACGGCGTGGATGGCAGCGATCAGGCCCAGCGTGTGAAGCAGTGCAATCATGTAGCCGAAAATATGCGGTCCAAAGTAATCCATGGGGGCAGCCTTGCTCCTGAAGATTCAATGCTTAACAGACCATGTTCTGTGCAGAATGTCGCTATTTAATTGGCCCATGAACCGAAGCCACTTGCTGACGTCTAACGGCCACAACTGATCAGGAGTTACTCGATGAACGTTCGTCTGCTGGGTTTGGCCATAGCTGTTGGTTTGTCACTTCCTGTGGCCGCTCAGGCGCAGATGTTGCAGCCTGGTTTGTGGGAAATGACCACAAGCAACATGAAGGTCGATGACCAGAATCTCCCGGATTTGCAGCTGATCCTTGGCCAAATACAGAGCCAGATGACCCCTCAACAGCGCGCTCAGCTCGAAAAGCAGGGCATCACCATGGGCGGCAAAGGAATTCGGGCCTGCTTGACGCCGGAACAAGTGAAGACCAACGACATTCCGCTGACCGATCCACAGTCTGGCTGCAAGCAGGAAGTCACCGACCGTACCGGGAATCAGTGGAAATTCCGCTTCAGCTGTCCGAAAGCGCAGGGCACCGGTGTCGCCACTTTCCTCAGTGATCGTGAGTTCACCACTAAGGTGAATGGCACGTTCAATGCCACCGGCATTCAGCAGAAGGGCAGCCTCGATAGCCGCGCCGTGTGGTTGGGGCAGGATTGCGGGACCGTCAAGCCAAGAGCTTAAAAGCCCGCCAGCAGGCCCGCGCTCTACATGATTGTGTGGGAGCGGGCCTGATTCAACCACTCACACACCGTCTCAACACCCATCCTCCCGAAGTCTTCACCTGTGCGGCTGCGCACACTGACAAACTCGCCTGCTTTTTCTTTCTCCCCGATCACCACCAGATACGGCACGTGCTGACTGTGCTCGCGAATCTTTTGACGGACTTTCTCGTGACGCAGATCCGCACGGGCGCGCACGCCGCTTCGACGCAATGCCTCGGTCACCGACTGCGCGTAATCCGCCTGACGTTCGTCCATGCTGACGATCATGACGTGCGGCGGCGTCCGCCAGTTTTCCAGCTCTTGTTGGCAGGACCAGCACGTACCGTAAATCCGTTGCGGCAACGTACCGCTGATGTGGTCGAGGGTGAACGCTTGCAGCACTCTGGTCGCGGGGACATGTGGGCCAGCGGTCGTCGATTCGACGTCCCCCAGGCGGTACAGCGGCGTCTTTCCTTGACGGCGAATCGAGTGATTGGTCGCCGCCAGAGCCTGCATGCGGGCTTCGATCAGTGGCAGGTCTGCGGGCGTTAAGGATCGCTCGACAGAAAACTCATGAAAGAACCCGTCGCCTAGCGCCGTTCCTGCGTGCAGTTGCACCTGTGGATGAAGTTGTTTAACAGCCATGGCCAGCATCAGTGCGCAGGAGCGTCGCAGGATCTCCAGCCCATCGGGCTCTTGGGGCGTGACGATGCTGACCCTGGCATCGGCTTCGATCATGAACTCACAGTCCACCAGGATGCCGTCCACTCGGCCGGCCACCGCCGCTTTTGCCAGCCCGGGTCCGATACTCGCGGCGAGCTCGTACACCGACAGTGGCTGGTCGTATTCACGCAATGAACCATCGCTCAGGGTGATGTGAATCATGTCGGTGCTCTCGAGTGCTAGCGCATAAACCGTAGTGGCAAACCCTGGCAGTTGTCATTAAGACGTTTGTCGTGCCAGGCAATTTGCCCCGACACGATCGTGGTGCTGACGCTGTGGCGGAAACGCTGCCGGGCAAAAGGTGTCCAGCCGCATTGAGACAGAATCGGCTGCTGGGAAACGGCGACGCCGCCGGGTTCGGGTTTGATCAGAACGAGGTCGGCCCAATAGCCTTCGCGCAGATAACCGCGGTCAGGAATGGCGAACAAATCGGCGACCCGGTGACTGGTTTTTTCCACGAGCGTAATGATCGGCAAAACTTTATCCGCGACCAATTCCAGCAACGCGGGCAGGGCGTGTTGCACCAACGGCAAGCCGGAAGGCGCCTGGCTGTACGGCCGCTGTTTTTCGGCCCAGGTGTGGGGCGCGTGATCGCTGCCGATCACGTCGAGCCGATGGCTCAGCAATGCTTCGCGCAAGGCATCGCGGTCGGCCTGGGTTTTGATCGCTGGGTTGCACTTGATCAGGTTGCCGAGGCTCGGGTAATCCCGGTCATCGAACAATAAGTGGTGCAGGCAGACTTCGGCGGTGATGCGTTTCTGGGCGAGGGGCTTGTCTTCGAACAACGCCAGTTCGCGGGCGGTGGTCAGGTGCAGAACGTGCAGTCGGGTGCCGTGACGCCTGGCCAGGTCCACGGCCATTGAGGAGGAGCGAAAGCAGGCCTCGGCGTTGCGGATCAGCGGGTGGGCCGCAGCAGGAATGTGTTCGCCGAACAAGTCACGCAGGTTCGCGGCATTGGCGTCGATGCTGGGCGTGTGTTCGCAGTGGGCCAATAAAAGGGTCGGCACCTCGGCAAATAACCGCTCGAGAATCTGTGGGTCATCGACCAGCATGTTGCCGGTCGAAGCGCCCATGAACACTTTGACGCCGGCGACTTCACAGGGGTTGAGCCTGGCGACAGTGTCGAGATTGTCGTTGCTCACGCCGAAATGAAAGCCGTAATTGGCGACAGAGTTGATCGCCGCTCGGCGCTTTTTGTCGGCCAGTGCGCTGAGGGTCAGGGTCGCCGGATTGGTGTTGGGCATGTCCATGAAGCTGGTGATGCCACCGGCCACCGCCGCCCGCGATTCGGTGTAGAAGCTGCCCTTGTCTGGCGAGCCTGGATCGCGGAAGTGCACTTGGTCGTCAATCATTCCTGGCAGCAGCCATTGCCCTTGTGCATCGATTTCCACGTCGGCATTTTCACTGTGGATGCAGCTGGCGATCTTCACGATTCGCCCGTTGCTCACCAACAGATCACCGTCAAACTCACGGCCTTCATTCACCAGCCGGGCATTGCGAATCAGCACGCTGCTCATGGTCAGAACTCGTTCTGCAGGGCTTTGTAGCCACGCACAAGGTCGACGTTGGTGCGCGCCACGTCCTCGGAAAACTCCGAGGCGCTGATGCTTACCGGTGGGAACTGCGACAGATCTGTCTGCGGGCCGATGCGGGTGGTGGAGGGCACATAGAAGTCTTCGGGCAAGTCGCGACCATCGACCACCGAGTTGTGCCGCACCACGCAACCGTTACCGACTGCGCAGTTGAACAGCACGCTGTTGAACCCGATAAACACCCGGTCGCCAACGGAGCACGGACCATGAACGATCGAGCGGTGGGCGATGGAACTGAACTCGCCGATGGTCACTGCCGCGCCGGACTTGGAGTGGATCACCACGCCATCCTGGATGTTCGAGTTGGCGCCGATGGTGATCGACTCCATCTCGCCTGAGGCATCCACTTCGTCGGCACGAATCACCGCGTAGGGACCGACGAAGACGTTCTCGCCGATCACCACTTTGCCGCAGATGATGGCGGTTTTATCCACGTAGGCAGATTCCGCTATCACCGGCAAATCACCGGAAGGATTCTTGCGGATCATGGCTTGCTCAACGCCTCGTACAAGGTGTTGAGGTTGTACTCGAACAACCCGACGAAGGTGCTGGCCGGCCCGCTGGCCGCGAGCGCATCGGAGTACAACGTGCCACCGATGTGCGCGCCGCTTTCATCGGCAATCTGCTTGAGCAGGCGTGCATCCTTGATGTTTTCCATGAACACCGCCTTGACCTTGGCCTGGCGAATCTGAGTGATCAATGCAGCGACTTCGGCGGCTGACGGCTCGCGCTCAGTGGACAGGCCTTGAGGGGCCATGAAGTCAATGCCGTAAGCCTGACCGAGGTAACCAAAGGCGTCATGGGACGTCACGATTTTGCGATTGCCCGGTGGCAGCGAGCCGAGTTTGACCTTGGCTTCGGCAAGCAGCGCGTAGATTTGTTTCAGGTAGGCCTGACTGTTGCGCTCGTAGTCGGCTTTATTCGTCGGGTCGGCGGCGATCAGCGCCTTGGTGATGTTGCTGATATACAACTCAGCGTTCGCCAGATTGTGCCAGGCGTGCGGGTCGGGAATCGTCTCACCGTCCTCATCCAGGGAGCGCGGGATGATGCCGTGGCTCGCGCTGATCACCGGCGCTTTGGTCTCGGTGCTGGTCACCAGGCGGTCCAGCCATGGCTCGAAACCCAAGCCGTTTTTGATGATGAGTTTGGCGTTGAGCAACGCTTTGGCGTCGTCCGGCGTCGGCTCATATGTGTGAGCATCGGCGTCCGCACCGACCATGTTGGTGATCTGGATATGGTCGCCTCCGACTTGATGGGTCAGGTCGGCGAGGATGCTGAAACTGGTGACTACCTGAAGTTTTTCCGCAGCAGACAGCGACATCGACAGCAGCAAACTGAACAGCACGAGTAAAACGCGCATCGGGTAACACCTCATTGGGATGTGAGCAAAGGCGGGCGGCGCAGCAAACCGTGCACCGGTCCGAACACCACGGACAGCAGATACAAACCGCCAGCCACCAGCACGATCGCCGGGCCACTGGGCAGCGAGAAGTAGAACGACAGCAACAATCCGAGCCACACCGAGAGGCAACCGAGCAGGGCGGCGATGGCCATTAACGTCGGCAAGCGACGACTCCAGAAGCGCGACGCGGCGGCGGGCAACATCATCAAACCGACCACCATCAGCGCGCCGATGGCTTGAAAACCGATCACCAGATTCAGCACCACCAGGGTTAGAAATACGCCGTGAGCCAGGGGGCCGAGTCGGCTGACGGTTTGCAGAAAGAGTGGGTCGAGGGTGTCCAGCAACAGCGGTTTGTAGATGAACGCCATGGCGATCAGGCTGAATGCCGAGACCCAGAGCATGCCCGTTAACGTCGGACCATCGACCGCCAGTGCCGAGCCAAACAACAGGTGCAACAGGTCCAGACGTTTGCCGGCGATACCGAGGATCAGCACACCGCAGGCAAGGGAGATCGGGTAGATCGCGGCGAGGCTGGCGTCTTCCCGCAGGCCGGTGCGACGGGTGATCCAGGCGGCGAGTCCGGCCATGCCGAGACCGGCACCAAGGCCGCCGACGGTCAGCGCTGGCAGACTCAATCCGGCAAACCAGAAGCCCAATGCGGCCCCCGGCAGAATGCCGTGAGCCACTGCGTCGCCGATCAGGCTCATGCGTCGCAGGATCAAAAACACACCCAACGGTGCGGTGCTGCATGCCAGAACCAACCCGCCGAGAAGTGCTCGGCGCATGAACACGAACTCGTGGAACGGTTGCCAAAGATGAGCGGCCGCGAGCATCAGGCCACCCGCGTTTCTGGTTGTTGATGGATCAGATCAATGCTCGACCCGATGACGCAGCCGGTGCTTTTGATCAGCAACGTTTGAGGAATATGTTGGCGAACGGCGGCCAGGTCATGGCACACGATCACTTGGGTTCGGCCTTCGGCATGCCAGGCGTGAATGTGTTTCCAGAGCAGCGCCTGGCCGAGCTCGTCGAGGGCGGCGTGGGGTTCGTCGAGCAATAGCAGTGGCGAGTCCGCGAGGCTCAAACGGGCGAGCAGGGCACGCTGTAGTTCGCCGCCGGACAAGGCCATCAACGGGCGCTGTTCCAGTCCGGTCAGACACCAGTCTTCCAGAACGGCTTTGAGGCGTTGTCTGCGTATCTCGGGAGCCTGCGAGCTGCCCCAGAAACCGGCGGCCACTAACTCTTGCAAGCTGATGGGGAATTGGCGATCCAGGTGTTGTTGCTGTGGAAGGAACGAGAGGCTTCCCTTGCGTGGAACATCCAACATGACTTTGCCGGTCAGCGGTCTTTGCAAACCCGCGATGACTTTCAGCAGGCTGCTTTTACCCGAGCCATTGGCACCGATTACGGCGGTCAGACTTCCTTGGGCCAGTTCAAAATCCACGGATGGAGTCAGTGGCTGACCGGGTGCACCCCAACGCAAGGCTTGGCAATGGATCATGCGGCCTCCCAATTCCAGCGGCTTTCGGCGACGGCATCGTGGGCATGGAGGCTTTCGGCGTGGACGACTCGTATGTGGAAGGCGTTGATGCCGGGGGAGCGTTTCAGGGCCAGGTTCAAACGTCGTGCGGCGTCTTCGCAGAACATCAGGTTCTGCCCGTTGGCCAACGCGAAGGCTTGTTCGTCGGCGCGTTTCACAGCGGTTTGCACGGCTGTGCCGAGGGCCGCTTCGGCGTCGTTGATGATCGCGATCAGCGGCAGGTCATTCAGATAGTCGTCCACTCGAAGCCGCAATCTTGCAGTGCTCCGTTGGCTGTGAGGCGTTGCGACGATGCCTTTTGTCGAGCCGAGCCACGTCAACACATCGGCGTGTTGCAGCGGTTTGTTGGCGAAGTCATCGACGAATTGCTGCTGAATCAGCTGCCGGGAAAGGGCGGCCGAACACGGACAGGTCGAGGAATAAGTCACGTCGATTTTTAGTTCCACGTGGAACATCGCATTTTTCAAATGTGCTTCGATGCTCACTGGATAGGTTTTCCAGCCAGCCAATGGACTGACCAGCGCCGGTCTTTTGAGCAGTAAATCGGTGTGGATTTTTAAGTACGCGCTGTTGGACAGTCCTTCATGAGTCTCGAGAAAACTTTGCAAAACTCGCCGCAACAAGGTGGGCGTCAGGTTTTCTTGCTCAAGCATTTCCAGCGCCAAGTACAGCCGCGACATATGAATTCCGCGCGCCTCTCCATCATCGAGGCTAACGCCGGCGTCGGCTTTCGCACTCAGTCGTTGGCCATCGAACAAAACAGGAAGAGCAATGCCGCACATGCCCACCCAGTCGAGTGGCAGGGCTTGGCGTGAGGCCTGCGCGGCGATATCCGGCAGAGTCAGCGCATTCATGAGCAGGTCCATCGTGGGAGTCGATCCATTATGTTATGTTATTACATCTAAATCGACCATGCCTTTTTTATGAACAGGCTTTCATCATGCACAGACGTCACTTGCTCAACCTGATCCTGGCCAGCGCGGCCTTCGCTTTGCCGTTTGGCGTTTCGGCCACACAGATTCGCAATGCGCGGCTCTGGCGTTCGGATGACAAGTTGCGATTGGTGTTCGATCTGAGCGGGCCGGTGCAATACAAGACGTTTTCCCTGAGCGCGCCCGAACGGCTGATCATCGATCTGAGTGGCGCCAACCTCAGTGGCGATTTCAGTCAGTTGGCGCTCAGCAACACCGTGATTCGCTCTATCCGCTCAGGACAATTTGGCGTTGGCGATACGCGAATCGTCCTCGACCTCAGTGGCCCGGTGCAGCTCGCCAGTTTTTTGTTGCCGCCACAGGACGGTCAGGGTCATCGACTGGTACTCGATCTGAAGACGGCTGCGCCATTACAAGTGGCGGCTGCGCACGAGGCGGTCGTCGACAAGGATCACCCCAAGCGCGACATCATCGTCGTGGTCGACCCTGGTCACGGCGGCAAAGACCCCGGCGCGGTCGGCGCCAAAGGTGAGCGTGAGAAAGACGTGGTGCTGTCCATCGCCCAGCTGTTGGCAAAACGGCTGAAACGCGAGAAGGGCTTCGACGTGAAACTGGTGCGCAACGACGACTTCTTCGTCCCGCTGCGCAAGCGTGTGGAGATCGCTCGCAAGCACAACGCCGACATGTTCATCTCGGTGCATGCCGATGCCGCACCGCGTCTCACCGCGTCAGGCGCTTCGGTCTACTGCCTGTCCGAGGGTGGAGCAACCTCGGCGACGGCGCGTTTCATGGCGCAACGTGAGAACGGCGCGGACCTGCTGGGCGCTACGAGCCTGCTCAACCTCAAGGATAAGGACCCGATGCTCGCCGGGGTGATTCTGGACATGTCGATGAACGCGACCCTCGCCGCCAGTTTGCAGTTGGGCAGCACGGTACTCGGCAGTCTGGCGGGCATCACCACATTGCATCAGAAGCGCGTGGAACAAGCGGGATTTGCGGTGCTGAAGTCGCCGGATGTACCGTCGATCCTGGTGGAAACCGGCTTCATCTCCAACGCTCGCGACAGTCAGCGACTGGTCACCGCGCGCCACCAGCAGGCCGTAGCCGATGGCTTGTTCGAAGGATTACAGCGCTATTTCCAGAAAAATCCGCCGGTAAACAGTTACGTCGCCTGGCAGCAGGAGCAGAAAAAGATTCAGGCCTAACAGCCGGCGATTCGGCTACAGGTGAATTTGCCGCTGCTGCCACCGGAACTGGAAAACCGATTGATCGTGGTCCAGCCGACGCGACGGTTGTAGCCGACCCAGGCCTCGCCGTCGGAAGCGAGCCCGGTGAAGAACGTGAGTTGTCCGTAGCGGCTGTTGGTCTGCGCCCAATGGCGTTTTCCGGCCGTTTCGTAGCCCCGCAGATAGATCGTGCTTCCGACGGTGTTGACGCTGTAGGCGTTGCCGTCGCCATCCACGCAGGCCAGCAGATTGGCGCTTCGGGTGCATTTGGCCACGCTCGGGATTTGCGCCCAGGCGTCGACAGCAATCAGCAGCGAAACGCTCATCAGCGTTATTTTCAGGGCTACACGCATAGGATTTCTCACGGACCGAACGGGCTTGAGCATCGTGCCCTTTGTCATCGAGGGCAAGAGGAGAGTGGCTTGATTGTGTTGTTATACTATAACATCAAGTTAAGCCCGACACTGCGACCGGGCATCTTTGTGAGGAATACCTGATGCCCAATCGTCTCCCCGTAACCGTCCTGTCGGGCTTTCTCGGCGCTGGCAAAAGCACGCTGCTCAACTACGTGCTGCGCAATCGCGACAACCTGCGCGTCGCCGTGATCGTCAATGATATGAGCGAAATCAACATTGATGGCGGCGAAGTCCAACGCGATGTCACCCTGAACCGTGCGGAAGAAAAACTGGTGGAGATGAGCAATGGCTGCATTTGCTGCACCTTGCGCGAAGACTTGCTGGAAGAGGTGAGCAAACTCGCCAAGGAGGGTCGTTTTGATTATTTATTGATCGAATCCACCGGCATTTCCGAGCCGCTGCCCGTGGCGGAAACCTTCACCTTTCGCGATGAGGAAGGGCAGAGCCTGGCCGATATCGCCCGGCTCGACACCATGGTCACGGTGGTCGATGGCATGAACTTCCTGATCGACTATCAGGCCGCCGAAAGTCTCGCTTCCCGTGGTGAAACCTTGGGCGAGGAGGACGAGCGCTCGATCACCGACCTGTTGATCGAGCAAATCGAATTCGCCGACGTGATTCTGATCAGCAAGATCGACTTGATCAGCAGCAGCGAACGCCAGGAGCTGATCGCGATCCTTGAGCGGCTTAACGCCCAGGCGGAAATCATCCCGATGGTCATGGGCGAAATTCCCTTGGCGAAGATCCTGAATACCGGTCGTTTCGACTTCGAGAAGGCCGCCCAGGCGCCGGGCTGGTTACAGGAATTGCGTGGCGAGCACGTACCGGAATCCGAGGAATACGGCATCGCCTCGACAGCCTACCGAGCACGCCGCCCGTTTCATCCGCAGCGCTTTTTCAGCTTCATCGACCGCCCGTGGGTGAACGGTAAACTGCTGCGCTCCAAGGGCTTCTTCTGGCTGGCCAGCAAGCACATGGACGCCGGTAGCTGGTCCCAGGCCGGCGGATTGATGCGCCATGGTTTCGCCGGGCGCTGGTGGCGTTTCGTGCCGAAAACCCAGTGGCCGCAGGACGAAGAAAGCACCGCCGGGATCATGGAAAACTGGACTGCAACCACCGGCGATTGCCGCCAGGAGCTGGTGTTCATCGGCCAGAACATCGACTTCGCGCAACTCACCAGCGAACTCGACAATTGCCTGCTGACCGACGATGAAATGGCGATAGGCGTCGAGGGCTGGCGATTGCTGCCGGATCCATTTGGCCCGTGGCATGAAGAGGCGGCAGCCTGATGTTGGCTCCCAGTCTGAAACTGCGGCCGATCATTTATCAGGTTCAAGGTGAGACGCCGCAAGCGCTGACCCGAATACTGGATGACGGCATAAACCTCGCCGTTTGGCAGCGCCAACTGCCGGCGCACATCGCTGATTTCGGGCGTTTGTTGCTGTCGCTGAACGAGCCGTTGGCGGAGTCGCTGGTCCTGGAACTGCCCAGCGATGACACCGAACCTAATCTTCACGGATTAGCCTCAGGTTTCAGCGATCTCGAAGGTTACGAAGGTTTCATCGCCGACGTCTCCTGGCTGGTCAGTGCTTTCGCCTGTTTGCTGGGCGCCAAACGTGTCGGGCTGCGTTTGCGGGTCCTGGACAAGGCCATGTGCCCGCGTTTCCACGTCGATCATGTGCCGGTGCGGTTGATCGCCACGTATTGCGGGATCGGCAGCCAGTGGCTGAAGGAAGGTGTAATGGATCGCCGACAACTGGGCAACGCCGAAACCGAACCCCAGGACGATTCGCGGATAGAGCAGATCGCCAGCGGCGAAGTCGCGTTGCTCAAAGGCGAGAAATGGCATGGCAATGAAGGCTTCGGCCTTATTCACCGCTCGCCACAGCTTGCGTCCGGTGAGCGGCGGCTGATCCTGACGCTCGACTGGCTGAGCTAGCGGCTCACGGCTTGAGCCAGGTTCCCTGGCTCTGGGCTTCACAAAACGGCTTCAAATACGCCGCATCTGTGGCCACGCCATAATAGTGAATATCCTGCCGGTAAGGCATATTGGCGACTTGGGCATTGCTGCACACGCCGAACGCGCCGGTGGGGCATTGGTCGACGTACTGTACCTCGACTTTCTGGCCAGGAAGGTTCGGTTGGCAGAATCCATCGGCGAACAGTTTTTCCGGGATATTGCGGTTCTGCTGGCAGACTTTTACGTCAAGTCTCGCAGCCGTGCTATGTACCACACATGCTTGAGCCAGCGCCTCACCTGAAGTGAGCGCCAGGAGCAACGACAATCCCATCAACCGCATCCTTACCTCCTCAGAAAACATCGACCATGTTGCAGAACATTCCCACTCACGTGATTGCGGGCCCCTTGGGCGCCGGCAAGACCAGCCTGATCAAGCACCTGCTGGCGCAGCGGCCGGCGAATGAGCGTTGGGCGGTGCTGATCAACGAGTTCGGTCAGATTGGCCTCGATGCTGCGCTGCTGACCCGGGACGCCGATGGTATCGCACTGGGTGAAGTGGCCGGGGGCTGTTTGTGTTGCGTGAATGGTGCGCCGTTTCAGATCGGTCTCGGGCGTTTGCTGCGCAAGTCGCGGCCGGATCGGCTGTTTATCGAGCCCTCCGGGCTGGGGCATCCGGCGCAATTGCTCAGGCAATTGAGTGAGGCGCCGTGGCAAGGCGTGCTGGCTGTTCAACCCTGCGTGCTGGTGCTGGACGCCCAGGCACTGGCTGCTGGCAAACCGCTGCCGGTGGCGCAACAGGAAGCGCTCAAGAGCGCCGGGTTGTTGCTGATGAATAAAGCCGAAAATATCGACGACGCTGATCGTCAGCGAATCGCCGCACAGTTGCCGGCGCGTCCGTTGTACTGGGCGCAGCAAGCCGCGTTGCCATTGAGTGAGTTACCAGGGCTTGGGGTTCAGGCTGTAGCGGGTGTGGATAACTTTGTTGCGCCCAAAGGATTGGCACAGCTGCCAGCCATCTGGACCGATCCTGCGCTGCCAATTTGCTTGAGCCAGGAGCAGGAGGGCGGCTGGAGCGTGGGGTGGCGCTGGCATCCGAGTCAGAGGTTCGATGCGACGCTCGTTGGCCGTTGGCTTGAAAGCCTTGCCTGGCGACGGGCAAAGTTGGTTATCCACAGTGTCGACGGTTGGGTTTCGGCAAATGCGCTGGAAAACTCGGTGCCGGACTGGCAGCCCAGCGAATGGCGGCGTGATTCGCGTATCGAGCTGATTTTCAGTGAGCCGCAGGATGTTGATTCATTGCAAAGAGAGCTAGCCGACTGCCGGTCGAGCCCGACTTGAATCAAGGACGCCATTTAGTGTGTTCTTGCCGCCACTGACTCATCTCTATCACCTCGGCGCGCGGTTTCACTACATCGGCCACCGCAGGCGTGTCGTCGAACGGCATCGGGTAGGGCGCCAGCTCAATCTGCGCACTGTGGGCGCCGAACTGGGTGATTGTGCCGTTGTGACGGCTTTCACCGGTCACGGTGAATTCGAAGTTATACACACGGGCGAGGCGCCGCCGGCCATTGGCGTCTTTAATGAATGCGAGCTTCTTCAAGGCCACGTTGCCGTCCAGCAGCTCGATTCCGAGCTTTGCGCAATGCAGCTTGACCCGCTCCAGCGCACGCTCGCGCAAGCCATGGTTGTGCCACAACCACGCGCCACCGGTGGCAAGCAGCATCAGAACGAAGATATTTCCAAGGGTCAGCATCAACACGTTGCTCCAACAAGATAGTGTCAGCTTAACTGCGTCGCCGGTCTGTCGTACAGGCTGCGTTTAGTCGCATACTGCGCGGCTTGAATTTCAATCGTTTGACGGAAAACCCAGCGCATGAAACGTACGCCCCATCTGCTCGCCATCCAGTCCCACGTGGTGTTCGGTCACGCTGGCAACAGCGCCGCGGTTTTCCCGATGCAGCGGGTCGGGGTGAATGTCTGGCCGCTCAATACCGTGCAGTTCTCCAACCACACCCAGTACGGCCAGTGGGCCGGTGAAGTGCTGGCGCCGCATCAGATTCCCGACCTGGTCGAAGGCATCGCGGCGATTGGCGAGCTGGGCAACTGCGACGCCGTGTTGTCCGGCTATCTTGGCAGTGCTGCCCAGGGCCGGGCGATCCTGACCGGTGTGGCGCGGATCAAGTCGATCAATCCCAAGGCACTGTATCTGTGTGACCCGGTGATGGGCCATCCGGAGAAGGGGTGCAGCGTGCCCGCGGAAGTCAGCGATTTCCTGCTGGAGGAGGCGGCTGCCGTGGCGGACTTCATGTGCCCGAACCAGCTGGAGCTGGACAGTTTTTCGGGGCGCAAGCCGCAATCGTTGTTCGATTGCCTGGCCATGGCGCGAGCGCTGCTGGTGCGCGGTCCGAAGGCTGTGCTGGTCAAGCATCTGGACTACCCGGGCAAACCAGGGGATGTTTTCGAGATGTTGCTGGTGACGGCCGAAGACAGCTGGCATCTGCGCCGTCCGCTGCTGGCGTTCCCGCGTCAGCCGGTGGGCGTCGGCGACTTGACCTCCGGACTGTTTCTGGCTCGCGTGCTGTTGGGCGATAGCCTGGTGGCGGCTTTTGAATTCGCCGCATCGGCGGTGCATGAAGTGCTGCTGGAGACCCAGGCTTGCTCCAGCTATGAGCTGGAACTGGTGCGGGCTCAGGACCGGATTGCCCACCCGCGGGTGCGGTTCGAGGCGACACCGATCAGTCTCTGAACGGCGTAGACCCCATCGCGAGCAAGCTCGCTCCCACTCAGGTCTTCAGTGGACACAGAAATTGTGTCCGTCGTAGATCACTTGTGGGAGCGAGCTTGCTCGCGATGACACACTCAAGAACCACATCAAACTGACTGAACAGTTCAGGCGTCGCCCTTGATGTCCTGATAGCGCTTTTCCAGTTCCTGACGAATCTGCCGACGTTGCTGAGCCTGCATGAAGCGGCGTTTGTCTTCGCTGTTCTGCGGTTGCAGTGGCGGGACAACAGCCGGTTTGCGGTCGTCATCCACGGCGACCATGGTGAAGAAGCAGCTGTTGGTGTGGCGCACCGAGCGCTCGCGGATGTTTTCGGTCACTACCTTGATGCCCACCTCCATGGAGGTGTTGCCGGTGTAATTGACCGAGGCCAGAAAGGTCACCAGTTCGCCGACATGAATCGGCTCGCGGAAAATCACCTGGTCCACCGACAGGGTCACCACGTAGCGGCCGGCATAACGGCTGGCGCACGCGTAAGCCACTTCGTCGAGGTATTTGAGCAAGGTACCGCCGTGGACATTGCCAGAGAAGTTGGCCATGTCGGGGGTCATCAATACCGTCATCGACAGTTGTGCGTTTCCGGGTTCCATAGCGTTCTCACGGTTCAAGGCAGAATTTCGGGAGGGCGGCACCTCTGCGGGGGCCTCGTCAGCTTTTTCAAACCAACAGTTATCGGGACGCCGGGCGGGTGGCTGCCGTCACGCCCGGATCGATCTGTTTCCATATATTGCACCGCCTTTCTGCCAGAAGTCGCGGTGTTACCCTTCAAAAGCCCCCTCTCAAGGGTAACTCCCACGCGGGAAGTGGATTTTTTACCCTGCTCGAACAGACCTTTCCTACGTCTTTCGATTGAGGAATGTCACCCAAGGAGCCCCACGCCATGCACGCCATCAGTTTCATTCAAGATCTGGCAGTGATCATGTTGATCGCGGGTGTGGTGACCGTGCTGTTTCATCGCTTCAAACAACCGGTGGTACTCGGCTACATCGTCGCCGGCTTCATCATCGGCCCGCACACCCCGCCGTTCAGCCTGATCCACGATGAAGAAACCATCAAAACCCTCGCCGAACTCGGGGTGATTTTCCTGATGTTCTGTCTGGGCCTTGAGTTCAGCCTGCGCAAGCTATTCAAGGTCGGTGCCACGGCGTTCATTGCGGCGTTCCTGGAAATCGTGCTGATGATCTGGATCGGCTACGAGATCGGTCGCTGGTTCGACTGGAACACCATGGACTCGCTGTTCCTCGGCGCGATTCTGGCGATTTCGTCCACCACCATCATCGTCAAGGCGCTCAACGATCTGAAGATGAAGAACGAGCGCTTTGCGCAGCTGATTTTCGGTGTGCTGATCGTCGAGGATATCCTTGGCATCGGCATCATCGCCTTGTTGTCGAGCATCGCGGTCAGCGGCACGGTCAGTTCCGGCGAAGTGTTTTCCACGGTCGGCAAGCTCTCGCTGTTCATGATCGTCGCGCTGGTCATCGGCATCCTGCTGGTGCCGCGATTGCTGGCTTACGTGGCGAAGTTCGAAAGCAATGAAATGCTGCTGATCACGGTGTTAGGCCTGTGTTTCGGCTTCTGTTTGCTGGTGGTCAAACTTGAGTACAGCATGGTGCTCGGCGCCTTCCTGATTGGCGCGATCATGGCTGAATCCCGGCAACTGCTGAAAATCGAGCGCTTGATCGAACCGGTTCGCGACCTGTTCAGTGCGATCTTCTTTGTCGCCATTGGGCTGATGCTCGATCCGATGATCCTGCTGCAGTACGCGTGGCCGATTGCGGTGATCACCGTGGCCGTGGTGCTGGGCAAGATGTTTTCTTGCGGTCTTGGCGCCTTTATCGCTGGCAATGATGGACGCACCTCACTTCGAGTCGGGATGGGGCTTTCGCAGATTGGCGAATTTTCTTTCATCATCGCGGCGCTGGGCATGACGTTGCAGGTCACCAGCAACTTCCTTTATCCGGTCGCCGTTGCCGTCTCGGTGATCACCACGTTGCTGACGCCTTACCTGATCCGCGCGGCTGATCCGCTGTCGATCAAGCTTGCCGCAGTGATGCCGAAGCGACTGGGCAGGGTATTGGGGATGTACGGTGAATGGCTGCGCAGCATCCAGCCTCAGGGCGAGGGCGCGCTGCTGGCGTCGATGATTCGGCGAATTCTGTTGCAGGTGGGAGTCAATCTGGCGCTGGTGATTGCGATCTTCTTCTCGGGTGCTTTTTTCGCCGAGCGCATGTCCGCTTACCTGCAAGACTGGATCAGTGACCCGAGCTGGCAGAAAGCGTTGATCTGGGGTGGGGCGTTGCTGTTGTCGCTACCGTTCCTGATCGCCGCCTATCGCAAGCTCAAGGCGCTCTCGATGCTGTTGGCGGAGATGGGCGTGAAGCCGGAGATGGCCGGCCGCCACACGCAGCGAGTGCGTCGGGTGATCGCCGAAGTGATCCCGATCCTCTCGCTGCTGGTGATTTTCCTGCTGCTGGCAGCCTTGTCGGCCAGTATTCTGCCGACCAACAAGTTGCTGGTGCTGATCGTCGTCGTCGCGGCCGCTGTAGCGGCGCTGCTCTGGCGCTGGTTCATCCGCGTGCACACGCGGATGCAGGTGGCGTTGCTCGAAACATTGGACAACCACAAGGATTCGTCCGGGCATTAACCCTGTGGCGCTTCAGACGTCTCAGCTTTCCAGCCAGACGTCCCGCGCCCAGTGCCACACCGATTCCCAGGTTTCTTCGGCGATCAGCTCTTCTTCGGCCAACCACAGCACCACGGTGCCGTCTTCTTCGACCAGGTAGTAGTTGTCACCGTCCTGGCAGATCGGAATCATGCTGCGATCAACACCCGCGTCCCAGGCGTTGGCGGCAACGTCCGGCAGGTAGGTGTGGGATTGCGGGTCGGTAACGGTTACCGGCTCCAGGCTGCCGTAGACGACGTCGCTGACGGTCAGCAAAAATTCTCTGAAGACAAATGGAATGTCGATGAACAGTTGTTCTTCGATTTCCACGATCTGGTCTTCGTCGGGTAACTCCAAGGGGACCGGTACCGGTTCGTTGGCTTCACGCAGTTGTTCGATGATTTCTTCCACGTCCGGGATCCTCTTGCTTGATGGCGCGGTTTAGTTGGGGCGGTTTATACAGTAGCTCGCTATAGATGCAACTGCGAAATAGAAAACCCCGGACAAGTCCGGGGTTTTTATTACAGCATGCTTAACGCAGAGGGGATCAGCCGTTCTGGCGGATACCGGCGACCAGCCAAGGCTGGTTCTCGCCCTGCGGACGTTCCATGTTCCAGCTTTCGCTGAACACTTCGCCCTGGTCGAAACGCGAAGTCTTCGACACACCGGTGAAGGTCAGGGTGGCGATGGTCTTGTCGGCGCGATCATCCACGCCGTCCAGTTGAACATTGAGGTTATCAATGTAGGTGGACTGGAAACCGTCGCCCAGATCGGCACGTTCGCGCTTGAGGAACTCCAGCAGTTGCGGAGTCACGAACTCGGCGATCTTGTCCATTTCGTTGGCGTCCCAGTGCTGCTGCAGGGACTGGAAGTGGTTGCGGGCCGCTTCAATGAAGTTCTTTTCATTGAACCAGGCTGGAGCGTTGATCACTGGACGAGCGGCAACCGGTGCTGCCGAGCCGCCGAAGATCGAACCCATGGCCGCTGGCTTCTGCTCGAACACTTCACGCTGCATCGGTGCGCCCGCTGGAGCCATGTGCTCCTGCTGCTTGCGACGACGAGCGGCGATGAAGCGGAAGATCAGGAAGGCGATGACCGCCATGATCAGGATGTCGAAGATCTGCATGCCCTGGAAGCCGCCGCCCATGAACATGGAGGCCAACAGGCCACCGGCAGCGATACCGGCCAGAGGGCCGAGCCAGCGCGAAGCACCGCCGGCCTTGGCGGCAGCGCCCGCGGCACCGGCCGCGCCCGCAGTGGCAGCAGCGCCGCCTGCAGCAGAAGAAGGCGCCATTTGGCTGGTCTGGTGAGTCGGCGCAGCGCCGGAGCTCTTGCCGCCACCAAAGCGCTTGGCGTTGGCGTCGAGGCTCATCGTCAGGCCGATGCACAACGCCATGGCGATGCTAAGAAAACGTTTCATAAAGGGAATTCCCATTTGTGGATGGCACGCGCGCCATGTTGCACAGCTGAAGTGTTACTGGCTAGCGGCAGAGTGTTTCGGGCTTTTGCCTGACAGGTTGTGTTCAGCTTCAGTCAGCGCAATAAGGCCTGTTAACTTTGGTCCGTAGGACGAGTGGATTAGTTCTGTGGGAAGGCTGTCTAGCGTCGCAGCGCCAGCATGACCACACCGGCCGTAATCAGGCCGATTCCGCCCCATTGGCGCAGGTCGAGTTTTTCGCCCAGCAGGATCACGCCGAGTACTGCCACCAGTACCACGCTGAGCTTGTCCACCGGAGCGACCAGTGAGGCCGGCCCCAGTTTCAGTGCGCGGAAGTAGCAGATCCACGAGGCTCCGGTGGCAAGTCCCGACAACAGCAGGAACAGGTAGCTCCTGGCAGAGATCGATCCTAATGACTGATATTGGCCCGTGGCGTACAAAATCAAGGCCAGGCTGACCAAAACCACCACGGTACGCAGTAGGGTGGCGAAGTCGGAGTTGACGTTTTCGATGCCGATTTTGGCGAAGATGGCGGTCATGGCAGCAAATGCCGCTGACAACAGCGCCCAGAATGTCCAGGAAGAAAAGAAGCCTGAGCCCATATTGTCGCGCCTTATAAGATCAACCTGCTGAGGTCCGGATCGACACAAAACCCTGTGGGAGCGAGCCTGCTCGCGATAGCCACACCGCGATTTAACAGATACACCGCGGCGCTTTCATTCGCGAGCAGGCTCGCTCCCACAGAAAAGCTAATAGCTTTAAATAGCTTCCAGCTTTGCGTAGCCCAGCATCAACCACTTGCTGCCTTCGCTGAAGTTCACCTGCACCCGAGCCTGAGCCCCGGCACCTTCGAAGTTCAGGATCACGCCGTCGCCAAACACCGAATGCCGTACGGTCTGGCCGAGGCTGAATCCGGTATCCGGGATCTCGCTACCGCCAAACAGGCTGCTGGAGCTCTGCTGCTGGCCACCGCCGAACGGACGGCTGACGCTGTTGGACAGCCGCACTTCCTGGATCAGGCCTTTCGGCACTTCACGTACGAAACGCGACACCTTGTTGTAGGTCTCGCTTCCGTACAGGCGTCGGGTTTCAGCATAGGTCATCACCAGGTTCTGCATCGCCCGGGTGATTCCGACGTAGGCCAAACGGCGCTCCTCTTCAAGACGACCCGGTTCTTCCAGGCTCATCTTGTGCGGGAACAGACCTTCTTCCATGCCCACCAGGAACACGTAAGGGAACTCCAGGCCCTTGGCGCTGTGCAAGGTCATCAACTGAATGCTGTCTTCGTGCTCGTCGGCCTGAGTATCTCCGGCCTCCAGCGACGCGTGACCGAGGAATGCCGCCAATGGCGACAGGTCTTCGTCTTCTTCAGCGTTTTCGAAGTTACGCGCAGCGCTGACCAGTTCCTCAAGGTTTTCGACCCGAGCCTGGCCTTTCTCGCCTTTTTCCGCTTCATGATAGGCGATCAGCCCGGACTGCTCGATGACGGTCTGGGTCATCAGATGCAGCGGCATTTCCATGCACTTGGCGGCGAGGTTCTCGATCAGCTCGATAAATGCGCCCAGCGCGCCGGCGGCACGGCCGGTCAGGCCTTTATTAGCCACCAGCAGACGCATGGCTTCCCACATCGACACATCGCTGTGACGGGCATGGTCGCGGATCGCTTCAACGGTTTTCTCACCGATACCACGGGCCGGAACGTTGATCACCCGCTCCAGCGCTGCATCGTTGCCGCGACCTTCCAGCAAGCGCAGGTAGGCCATGGCGTTTTTGATTTCTGCCCGTTCGAAGAAGCGCTGACCGCCATAGATGCGGTACGGAATGCGCTCACGCAGCAAGGCTTCTTCCAAAACGCGCGATTGGGCATTGGAGCGGTACAAAATCGCGATATCACTACGGGCCAAGCCGGTTTTCAGCGCGCTTTCGATGGTTTCCACCACGTAGCGTGCTTCATCGTGTTCGTTGAACGCGGCGTACAGGTTGATAGCTTCGCCTTCGCCGCCGTCGGTCCACAACTCTTTGCCCATGCGCCCGGTGTTATTGGCGATCAGGGCGTTGGCAGCCTTGAGGATGCCGGCGGTGGAGCGGTAGTTCTGCTCCAGACGAATGGTCTCGGCATCCGGAAAATCGTCGGAATACTGATAAATGTTTTCGATTTTCGCGCCGCGCCAGCCGTAGATCGACTGATCGTCGTCGCCGACCACCATCAGGCTGTCGCCACCCTTGGCCAGCAGTCGCAACCAGGCGTACTGCACGGCGTTGGTGTCCTGGAACTCGTCCACCAGAATGTGCCGGAAGCGCTTCTGATAGTGCGCCAGCAGGCCCGGATGGTCGCGCCACAGATCGAGGGCACGCAGCAGCAATTCAGAGAAGTCGATCACGCCAGCGCGCAGGCACGCAGCCTCATAGGCTTCATAAATGCTGCGCATGGTCGCCAGGAACAGGTCGCCGCTGGCTTGAATGTGTTGTGGACGCAGACCTTCGTCTTTCTGCCCGTTGATGAACCATTGGGCCTGACGGGCCGGCCAGCGTTGCTCGTCCAGACCCAGTTCGCGGATCACCCGCTTGACCAACCGTTGCTGGTCGTCGCTGTCGAGAATCTGGAAAGTCTGGCTCAGGCCGGCTTCCTGCCAGTGCGCCCGCAACAAGCGGTGCGCCAGACCGTGGAAGGTGCCGACCCACATGCCGGCCGGGTTGATACCCATCAGCTGCTCGATGCGATGACGCATCTCGGCAGCGGCCTTATTGGTGAAGGTCACCGACAGGATGGAGTGGGGCGAGGCGTTTTCGACCTGGATCAACCAGGCGATACGGTGCACCAGCACTCGGGTTTTACCGGAACCAGCACCGGCCAGGACCAACTGACGACCCACGCGGGCAGCTACGGCCTGGCGTTGGGCATCGTTGAGGGAGTTCAGCAGAAGGGAGAGATCATCGCGCATCGGGGCATTCTAGGGTGCGCCGTCACACCGGGCAAACCGAGCTTTGCATTAGCCGATGAAAGAAGCACGGATGACGACCGGTCGGTCATTGGCTGCAGGCGTTGGCGGGGCTCGCTCCGAGGCTTTTCAGCGGGTATGGGGGGCTGCAGTTTTTGTCGATTTTATGATCTGGAGCAGTTTGGTCCGGGCATTTGCTTGTGTATGCTCCGTCGACGTTTCGGGCTCATGCTCACCATTATAAGAACAAGAACATTGCCTATGACCCTCAGCACCGACCTGTCGGGCCCCGTTGTGGAGCCCCGGGTTATCCGCAAACAGTACGCCATGGAAATGGCGGTCGAACGCACGCGCCTGCTTTATCAGGGTTCATTGCTGCCCACATTATTCATGTTGATCAACGGTCTGGTCTGCGCTGGCTTGCTTTGGAGTCCGCAGCGTTACTTCCTGGTCAGCGTCTGGCTGGTGTGGCTGTTGTCGCTGGTGGCGTTGCGGGTGATTCAAGTCGCGGCCTTCGATTCGGCGATACCCAATCGTCAGGCCCATCCGATCTGGCGCCGCATGTTTTTGCTGGGTTCGGCCATGACCGGCCTGACCCTGGCCGGCGCCGGCATTGCGTTGGTACCCGCCGATAACTTCATGCAACAAGCCTGGGTGTTCGGCCTGATCGGCGCCGCAGCACTTTCGGCCAGTGTTGCCTACGCGGTCAGCCTGCCGGCGTTCCTGTCCTTTACCTTGCCCTGTCTGTTGCCGGCCATCGGCTATCTGTTCTGGGGCGGCGATGAGCAAGATCAGGGCTGGGGCTGGTTCGGTCTCATATTGCTGGGCGCGTTGAGTGTGGTCGCCTGGCAGGTCAATCGGCTCATCGATAGCGGACTGTTGCGGCGCTTTCAGAATCAGGCACTGATCGAACACTTGCAGCAGGCCCAAAGCTGCAGCGATCAACTCAATCAAACTCTGGCCAAGGAAATTGACCAGCGCCGTCGTGCCGAAGACGAGTTGCGGCAAATTCAGATCGAGCTGGAAAGCCGTGTTGCCCAGCGCAGCCTCGAGCTGGACGCCGCCAATCAGGCCCTGAGCAAGAGTGAAGCGCGTCTGGCGCTGGCGTTGAAGGCCAGTGAGTTGGGGTTGTGGGATTGGAACCTGCAAACCGACGAAGTCCATCACACCCATCTTCAGGAGCTGTTCGGCCTGGAGCCGGAATTCGTGACGGCGATGCTTCGCCACCTCAAGCCGCGCTTACACCCCGATGACTTGCCGTCACTCAAGCGTGCGCTGGTCGAGCATTTGAAGGGCCGTAGCGAGGACTACCAGATTGAGTACCGCGTGCGCCACGGCGATGGCCATTGGGTCTGGATCGAGGACCGAGGTCGAGCGGTTGAGCGCGGCGAAAGTGGCCGGGTGATTCGCATGGTCGGTACCCGTCGCGACATCAGCGCCAGCAAAGCGCTGGAAGAGCAACGGCAACTGGCCGCGACGGTTTTCGAAGCCGCCAGCGAAGGCATCGTGATTTTCGATCCGAATTACACGTTGATCGCGGTCAATCAGGCCTTTAGCCAAGTCACCGGCTATGACATAGAAGACATGATTGGATGCAACGTGGTCGATTTGCCGTGCAGCCGCGATGCCCGCCGGCACTACGTGGCAATTCGTCAGGCGCTGGAGCAGCACGGCAGTTGGCAGGGCGAGCTGGTAGAAACCCGCAAGAATGGCGAGTTGTATCCGCAATGGTTGCAACTGAACGCTGTGCGCGATACTCGGGGAAATGTGAGCCATATCGTGGGCTTCTTCGCCGATCTATCGGCTCGGCGCGAATCTGAAGAGCGCATGCGTTACTTGACGCATTACGACGAATTGACGGGCCTGGCTAACCGTTCGCTGTTCCGCGAACGGCTAAGCGAGGCTCATCTGCGGGTGCGCCAGGGCGGCTACCGCAGTTTGGCGTTGCTGCACATCAATCTGGATCGCTTCAAGCTGCTCAACGACAGTCTTGGCCATGAAATCGCCGACCAGCTCTTGCAGAAGATGGCCCGGCGACTGGTCAATGCGTTGCCTGAAGCAGACACCATCGCTCGCTTATCCGGCGATGAGTTTGCCGTGTTGTTCAATGCCTACGGCAACCTGTCGAGTCTGGCGCGAGTGGCGACCCGACTGTCGACCAAGCTGCGCTTGCCGATCACTGTCGAGGGCCACGAACTGGTGGTTAGCGCGTCCATGGGTATCAGTATGTTGCCGGACAACGCGCGAGAAATTTCCGCGCTGGTCCATCAGTCAAATATGGCCATGCAGCACGCCAAGCACTTGGGCGGAAATAACTTCCAGTTCTACACCGACAGCCTGCAAGCCAGCACGTTGGAGCGCTTGCAGCTGGAAAATCAGCTGCGAAAAGCCATCGAAGAGAAGCAGCTGAAGGTGTTTTACCAACCGAAGCTGTGCCTCGCCACGGGGCGGTTGAATGCCGCCGAGGCATTGGTGCGCTGGGATCACCCGACCATGGGTCGTGTACCGCCGGGGGACTTCATCGGCCTGGCCGAAGAGACCGGGTTGATCGGCCCGATCGGCGAGTTCGTGTTGCGTCAGGCCTGCTGGCAAGCCTGTGAGTGGCAGCGTCAGGGGCTTGAACCGATACGGGTGTCGGTCAATCTGTCGGTGCATCAATTGCGTCAAGGCAAACTGGTCAGCCTGGTGCGCCAGGTGCTGGAAGAAACCGGTCTGGCGCCGCACTACCTCGAGCTGGAACTCACCGAAAGTCAGTTGCTGGACAGCGTCGAGCACATCATCGCGACCTTCCAGCAATTGCGCGATCTGGGCGTGAAACTGGCGATCGACGATTTCGGTACGGGTTACTCGTCCCTGAGCTACCTCAAGCGCATTCCTGTGGATTACGTGAAGATCGACCAGGCATTTATCCGCGGGCTGGGGGAGGGCAGCGAGGATGCGGCGATCACCCGGGCAATCATTGCCATGGCGCACGGCTTGTCGCTCAAAGTGGTGGCTGAGGGTGTGGAGCGGGCAGAGCAGTTGGAGTTTTTGAAAGGCGAGCGCTGCGATGAAGTGCAGGGCTATTTGATCAGCCGCCCTGTCGAGGCCGATGGCCTGGCGGCGCTGTTGCGTGCGGACGCAAAACCCTTGTAGGGGCTACATGGAGCGCATGTGGCGTGAAATGGGGACATCGAGTTACGCATTGAGCAGGCAAAAAGCCGATTCATGTAGTATAACTACAAGCGTGCTACATCTCCGGCACCTGCCAATAACAAAGAGTCCAGCCCCTTGAATCTGCTGCAACACATCGCCCAGTCACGCCACCTCTTACGCAAGTCGGAGCTCAAGGTCGCCGACCACGTGCTGCTTGATCCTGCGGCGGTGATGCACAGCTCCATGGCCGACCTGGCCCACAACGTGGGCATCAGCGAACCGACCATCGTGCGCTTCTGCCGCGCCATCGGTTGCTCCGGTTTCCAGGACTTGAAGCTGAAGCTGGCGCAGAGCCTGGCTGCCGGTGCGAGCTTCGGGCAGTTCGCCATCCATGAAGACGACTCGGTCGCTGACTACAGCCTGAAAATCTTCGACACCACCCTGCACACGCTGATGGAGGTTCGCGAGAAGCTCGATCCGGTGGAGTTGCAGCGGGCTGTGTCGCTCATGTCTCAGGCCCAGCGGGTCGAGTTTTACGGCTTTGGCGCGTCGGGTGCAGTGGCGGCCGATGCCCAGCACAAGTTTTTCCGTTTGTTGCTGACGGCGGCGGCGTATTCCGACCCGCACATGCAGGCGATGTCGGCGGTCACGTTGAAACCGACCGACGTGGCGATCTGTATTTCCCAGTCCGGGCGTTCCAAAGATTTGTTGATCACCGCCAATCTGGTGCGCGAAAGCGGCGCTTCGCTGATTACCTTGTGCCCGAGCCAGACACCGTTGGCCGAACTGTCGACCGTCAACCTGGCGATCGATGTGCACGAAGACACCGAGATCTATACGCCGCTGACCTCGCGCATCGCCCACCTGGTGGTGATCGACGTGTTGGCCATGGGCGTGGCCATGGCTCGCGGGCCGAGCCTGGTCAATCACCTCAAGAGCGTCAAGCGCAGCCTGCGCAGCTTGCGGCTGTCGCCTAAATCGGTAAAAGCGCTGGACGACTGACGTCGTCGTAAGGTCGTTCCGACCTTAGTCGCGAGCAAGCTCGCTCCCACATTTGACCGTGTTCTCCTGTGGGAGCGAGCTTGCTCGCGATGGCGTCCTCAAATACGACAACTTTCATCTGTCTGTAACGCGCAAGCCGCCAAACCGTCATCCCTCGCGCCTATCTTGAAACTCCCGTAATCGCCTTGGGAGACTCGAAATGGCCCAGCCCTACGAAGACCGCAACAGCGCCGTCAGAACCCGTCGTCAGCAGGAAGACCAGCGCCGCATGGAATTTCGCCGCGCTATCGAAGATCGCTGCGAGCGCCGCCAGCTTCTGGCCGAGATCGGTGATTTCCCTGAGCTGGAGCTCAACTACTGGCAGGCGGCACCGGCAACTTCGCGTCGAAGCGCTCAACCAGCGCGCTGATCTGCACCCGCTCGCTGCGAATAAACGCAAGGAACGCGTGCGCCACCGGTGACAGCCGTTTCGCCTTGGCTTGCACCAGGCACCAGCTGCGGTACAACGGCAGCTCTTCGACCGGCAGCTCTATGAGTGCGCCGGTCGCCAACTCAAGGTTCAGGGCGTGGCGCGTCAACAGCGCCAGGCCCAGACCCGCCCGTACGCATTCACGCTGGGCTTCGGCCGACGCCACCTCCTGAGTCTGCGTGAAGTGCACGCGCTTCTCCTTGAAATACTCCTCGCAGGCCAGTCGCGTACCGGAGCCGGGTTCGCGCAACAGCAGCGTATAAGGCTCAAGATCCTGCAAGCGCAGCGGCCCCATATGGGACAGCGGATGATCCGGTGGTGCTACGGCCACAATTGGATTGTTGAGAAACGGCAGAAACTCCAGCCCCATGTCTTGCGGCACCATCGACATGATCACCAAATCATCGCGGTTGTCCGACAGGCGTCGAATCACTTGTCCGCGGTTAACCACCGTCAGGTGCAGGTTCACTTCCGGATGCTGGCGCTTGAACGCGGCAAACAGATGCGGCACGAAATACTTGGCGCTGGATTCCACCGCCAGTTTCAGCTGTCCTTGCAGCGATCCCTGCATGTCAGAAAGCTGCATGTCGAGGTTTTCCAGGCGCCCGAAAATGTCCCGGCTGGCGCGTTGAAGGGCTTCGGCTGCCTCGGTCATGTAGAGCTTTTTGCCGACGTAATCGAACAAAGGCTGACCAATCAGCTCTTCAAGTTGACGAATCTGTAGGCTCACGGCAGGTTGTGTGAGAGACATTTCATCGGCTGCGCGGCTGTAGGACCGCAAATCACAGACCTCATTGAAGATCTGTAATTGACGCAATGTCATACGCATCAAGGACTTACGCATTTTATAGACACTCTCACCGCAGGCTGATGCATCAACTATAAGTCTTTACTTATGACTGACCCAATAATTAATCATTTTTGTTAATCCCTTGTGGGGGCTAGTGTGGGGCTGCGACTGAATTGAAACATTTGGTCACGCGTCGACCTGGACTAGCAGGTCGTGGGTACCACCGGCTCAAGGGAACCTCCAAGTGATAAAAAAGATCCTGATCGCCAACCGTGGTGAGATTGCCGTACGAATCGTACGTGCCTGCGCCGAGATGGGCATTCGCTCGGTCGCGATCTATTCCGACGCCGACCGCCATGCGCTGCATGTGAAGCGTGCGGACGAGGCCCACAGCATCGGTGCCGAGCCACTGGCCGGTTACCTGAATGCTCGCAAGCTGGTGAATCTGGCAGTAGAAACCGGTTGCGATGCGCTGCACCCTGGTTACGGCTTCCTCTCGGAAAACGCCGAGCTGGCAGACATCTGCGCTGAACGCGGCATCAAATTCATCGGTCCATCGGCTGAAGTGATTCGCCGTATGGGCGACAAGACCGAAGCCCGTCGCAGCATGATCAAGGCTGGCGTACCCGTCACCCCGGGCACCGAAGGCAACGTCGCGGATATCGCGGAAGCCTTGATCGAAGGCGACCGCATCGGTTATCCGGTGATGCTCAAGGCGACTTCCGGTGGTGGTGGCCGTGGTATCCGTCGCTGCGACAGCCGGGAAGAACTTGAACAAGCATTCCCTCGTGTCATTTCCGAAGCCACCAAGGCCTTCGGTTCCGCGGAAGTGTTCCTGGAAAAATGCATCGTCAATCCAAAGCACATCGAAGCGCAGATCCTCGGCGACAGCTTCGGCAACGTGGTGCACCTGTTCGAGCGTGACTGCTCGATCCAGCGTCGCAACCAGAAGCTCATCGAGATCGCCCCGAGCCCGCAACTGACCCCTGAACAGCGCGCCTACATCGGCGACCTGTCGGTGCGCGCAGCCAAAGCCGTGGGTTACGAGAACGCCGGCACCGTGGAGTTCCTGCTCGCCGAAGGCGAGGTGTACTTCATGGAGATGAACACCCGGGTGCAGGTGGAACACACCATCACCGAAGAAATCACTGGCATCGACATCGTTCGCGAGCAAATTCGCATCGCTTCCGGTCTGCCGCTTTCGGTGAAACAGGAAGACATCCAGCACCGCGGTTTCGCGCTGCAATTCCGGATCAACGCAGAAGACCCGAAAAACAACTTCCTGCCGAGCTTCGGCAAGATCACCCGGTACTACGCCCCCGGCGGCCCCGGCGTGCGTACCGACACTGCGATCTACACCGGTTACACCATTCCGCCGTTCTACGACTCCATGTGCCTGAAACTGGTGGTCTGGGCGCTGACCTGGGAAGAGGCGATGGACCGTGGCTTGCGCGCCCTCGACGACATGCGTCTGCAAGGGGTCAAGACCACCGCCGCCTACTACCAGGAAATCCTGCGTAACCCGGAATTCCGTAGCGGCCAGTTCAACACCAGCTTCGTTGAAAGCCACCCTGAACTGACCAACTACTCGATCAAGCGCAAACCCGAAGAGCTGGCCCTGGCCATCGCCGCCGCCATCGCCGCCCACGCAGGCCTGTGAGGAATAGAACAATGAGCAAACAAATCTACGTTACCGACACAATCCTGCGCGACGCCCACCAATCGCTGCTCGCGACCCGCATGCGCACCGAAGACATGCTGCCGATCTGCGACAAGCTCGACAAAGTCGGCTACTGGTCGCTGGAAGTCTGGGGCGGCGCGACCTTTGACGCCTGCGTACGCTTCCTCAAAGAAGACCCGTGGGAGCGTCTGCGCCAACTGCGCGCGGCGCTGCCTAACACTCGCCTGCAAATGCTTCTGCGCGGCCAGAACCTGCTGGGCTACCGCCACTACAGCGACGACGTGGTCAAAGCCTTCGTCGCCAAGGCCGCGGTCAACGGCATCGACGTGTTCCGCATCTTCGATGCGATGAACGACGTGCGTAACCTGCGAGTCGCCATCGAAGCGGTGAAAGCCGCCGGCAAACACGCCCAGGGCACCATTGCCTACACCACCAGCCCGGTGCACACCATCGAGGCGTTCGTGGCGCAAGCCAAGCAAATGGAAGCCATGGGTTGCGACTCGGTGGCGATCAAGGACATGGCTGGCCTGCTGACTCCGTACGCTACCGGCGAACTGGTCAAGGCATTGAAATCCGAGCAATCGCTGCCAGTGTTCATTCACTCGCACGACACCGCTGGTTTGGCCGCGATGTGCCAACTCAAGGCCATCGAGAACGGTGCCGACCACATCGATACCGCGATCTCCAGCTTCGCTTGGGGCACCAGCCACCCGGGCACCGAGTCGATGGTTGCTGCCCTTAAAGGCAGCGAGTTCGACACCGGCCTGAATCTGGAACTGCTGCAAGAGATCGGTCTGTACTTCTACGCCGTGCGCAAAAAGTACCACCAGTTCGAAAGCGAGTTCACCGCCGTCGACACCCGCGTTCAAGTCAACCAGGTACCGGGCGGGATGATTTCCAACCTGGCCAACCAGTTGAAAGAGCAGGGCGCCCTGAACCGCATGAGCGAAGTGCTGGCCGAAATCCCGCGCGTTCGTGAAGACCTCGGCTTCCCGCCGCTGGTGACCCCGACCTCGCAGATCGTCGGTACCCAGGCGTTCTTCAACGTGCTGGCCGGTGAGCGTTACAAGACCATCACCAACGAAGTGAAGCTTTACCTGCAAGGCGGCTATGGCAAGGCGCCGGGCACCGTGAACGAAAAACTGCGTCGCCAGGCGATCGGCAGCGAAGAAGTGATCGACGTGCGTCCAGCCGACCTGCTCAAGCCGGAGATGACCAAACTGCGTGCCGAAATCGGCACCGTGGCCAAGTCTGAAGAAGACGTGCTGACTTACGCCATGTTCCCGGACATCGGTCGCAAGTTCCTCGAAGAACGCGCTGCCGGCACCCTGGCCCCAGAAGTGCTGCTGCCAATTCCTGAAGCAGGCGGTGTGACCTCGGCCGGTGGCGAAGGCGTGCCGACCGAGTTCGTCATCGACGTCCACGGCGAAACCTACCGCGTCGACATCACCGGTGTTGGCGTCAAGGCTGAAGGCAAGCGTCACTTCTACCTGTCCATCGACGGCATGCCGGAAGAAGTGGTGTTCGAACCGCTCAACGAATTCGTCAGCGGCGGCAGCAGCAAGCGCAAGCAAGCCACTGCACCGGGCCACGTCAGCACCACCATGCCGGGCAACATCGTCGACGTGCTGGTCAAGGAAGGCGATACCGTGAAAGCTGGCCAGGCCGTGCTGATCACCGAAGCGATGAAGATGGAAACCGAAGTCCAGGCAGCCATCGCCGGCAAAGTCACCGCCATCCACGTGGCCAAGGGCGATCGGGTGAACCCGGGCGAAATCCTGATCGAGATCGAAGGCTGAGTTAACAGCCTCGATATACCGCTTTAAACCTCGGGGGGGCATGTGCTCCCCTTTTTTTTCGCCCCGGGTTTGTGGCTGTTAGAAACTCATTCGCCACTGACCCGTCACGCCGTGGTTGCGGCTGTCGGTGCCGATCTCGCCAGTGAGGCCGACGCCCAGGGTGTGTTTTGCTGACAATCCAAGGTCCAGCCCTGCATCGACCAGCAGACTGTCACGATCCAGCGGCGCACCGGAAACGGTGAAGTTTTTTCCGCCCGTAACCAATCGTTGGCGGGTATCGCTGTAGACGTCCCCGTAAGTGTGTTTCCAGCCGGCACTGAACCGTGGCGTCAGTTGCATGCCGTTATCCAGAGTGTTGAGCTTCGCCAGCCGCAGGCCAAATGTGCTGTTCAAATTGTTCTGCGTTTGACCGTGTACCTTCAGCGCCGCTGCGCCACCTTTTTCCGTGTAGGTGTCGCGCTGATAGCGCTGGTAGCCCAGGCTGGCAAACGGTTCGATGCTGACGTTCGCCCGCCCCAGGTTGTAACCCAATTCCGCAAAGGCCTGCTGGGTGTTGGCATCGTAACGGCCTTCGGGGCGGTCGCTGAAACCTTTGAAGGCAACCCGGCGTTGAGTGCTGCCATCGTGACTGCTGTAGGTCGCACCCAGGCGCATCGACATTGGTCCGTTTTGACGCAGGGCATAAGCTCCCAAATGCCAGCTGTCGAGATCGCCGTCGAGTCCGCGGCTGTCCAGGCGCGTTTCGGATTTGCCGCCCATTACGCCGATGCGCCATTCCTCATCGATGCCCCAATCAGCTCCCAGTACCAGGCCGTGGGTTGTGTGTTTCAGCGCGTCATAGTCGCGATCCAGCGTCCCGCCGTGACCCAATGCTTGAAACCAGACTCGGCCATTGTCTTCGCTGCCGGCGGCCAGGCGTGGTGCATTGCGCCGGGTGGATTTGCTGTAGCTACTGGCGCTGTCCAGCTGACGCATGGCCGAGAGCATGGTCGCGCTGATTGGGCTGTCACTGTTCAGGGTCGCTTTCGCAAGGTTGGCGTTGTTGCCGCCAGCCAGCTGTTCGATGGCAACAGATGCCGTTTGTTTGTCAGCTCTGAGCAGGGCCGCGACAGCAGCATTTGTGGGGCTGGATGCCTTTGGCACTGTGGCGACGGAATTGGTAGCTGAGGGTGGAGTTGCGGCTATGACGGGCTGATCGGTGGTGGGTGGAGTTGCGGCTATTACGGGTTGATCGGTGGTAGGTGGCGTTGCGGCTATCGATGGTTTTTCAGCGGTAGTTGTCGGCGTGGATACCGGAACGGATGTGTCGGCACTTGCAGGTGGATTCGGGGCTTCAGCGACGGAGGGTGCTTGAGGTATGTCCGTTGGCTCTTCAATGCTTTGGGCGACTTCCTTCCCGTTATCCGTTGTTGCGACACTCTCGATCGCCACATCGTTACGAAGGAGGATCAGGTTGACTCTCTTTTCTTCGTAGTCGAGCTTGGGCGTTAAAAAGGCAAGGTTATTAATGACTTTCCCAAATTCCCCTTCGACTTTACGGGCAGCAAGGATGTGGTTTTCGCTGAGTAGCGGGTAGTCACCCAGTGCTGCAACGATGTTCAGTGTGGCGCCGCCAAGGCTGGCGGTGCCACCGACTAATATCGTTTCACTTTTGCGGTCGGCATTGACCTCGTAGGTTAGCTCGGCAGTTTTGGAGAGATTTAAGTCACCGTTAACTTTAGGTGCGCCGTGCAACCCGTCGACAGAAAGCTTTCCGTTTACCTTCAGGGAACCGATTAAACCGTTGCCCGCAATAGCGCCTTTTTCATCAATAACGACATTGCCTTCGACAGTGCCTGGGTTGTTCAGGAAACCTCCTGATTGCACGGTCGCGTCGCCGCCAATCTTTCCGTTGTTGACAAGCGTTCCTTGGCTCAACGCTCCACCCTGGATATGCCCATTATTTATTAGCGTTGCTTTTGGCCGTATCAAGACACCGGTATTGAAATCACCGGAACCATTCATGGTCCAAGTGCTTCGTTTGAGCTCCAGGCCTTCAAAATGACGACTCTCGCCTAACGTGCCACCGCTCGCAGTATCGAGCTGCAGGAAGTTGACACCGTCACCACCGTCAATAAATCCGGAAAGGGCTCCGCGGCTGGACACAATGACCAGATCATTGCCATTGCCGAATGTCCGATCAACACCATCTGATGCTTTGTTGATGGGAGTCTTAACGGTGTCGGGATCATTTATAAATGCGTCCAGCGCCGCTATGAGCTGCTCCGGTGTTGCACCTGAAGGAATGGGGGTATCGATGGATACTTGCTGGGCAAGCGAAATTTCAGTGCAACCCAACGCAAGCGCAATGGCCAGCGCCAGGTGTTTTGGTCGGTATTTATGTTGAACGGACATCGAATTCGGCCTCTGTTGATAGGAGGCCAAACTCTAAGAGGCGGGCTATAGGTGCCGATGTCAGCTGCTTCCGGCAGGCTTGCGGGGGTTGTCAGAAGGTTGTGTAGAAAATTGCCATCCTCCTGAGAAAGGTTGTTTTTACCCGTTCGTGCAGACGCTTTTTCTTACAACAAATCGAGACATGGTCGGCTATCGCACCTCGGAAACTCATCTGCCTTGCGCTAACTACGGCTCAAATACGCCTTCCCATAATGCCGCTCCATCCGCGCCTGAATCAGCTCCAGCCCAATCGACATCACCCAATAAATCACCGCCGCCGTTGTCAGCATTTCGATGTAGCGATAGCTTGACCGCCCATACGATTGCGCCAGAAACATTACCTCCCAAACCCCCATCACCGAGATCAGCGACGAGTCTTTGAGCATCGAGATGAACTGGTTGGTGGTCGGCGGGATGATGGTGCGCATGGCCTGGGGCAGGGTGACGCGCCAGAAGATCACGGTTTCGCGCATGCCCAGGGCCAGGGATGCTTCGCGTTGGCCGTGAGGGACGCCAACGATGCCGGCGCGGAAGATTTCGCTGAGGTACGCGCCGTAGTTGAGCGACAGGGCAATGATGCCCGCAGCGATGGCGCCCGGGACGATGCCGAGTTGTGGCAGGCCGAGGTAGATCAGCAGGATCTGGATCAGTAGCGGTGTGCCACGAAAGAACGAGGCATAGAAGCTCGCGATTCCGAAGGCCACGGCGCTTTTCGACAGCCGCGCCAGGGCGGTGATGAAGCCCAGCAGCGAGGAGGTCACGATCGAGCACAGGCACAAAAACAACGTCAGCGCCGCGCCCTGCAAAAAGCCGTTGGGCGCCAGGTGCAGGCCAATCAGGTTCGGCAGTTTGTCGAGAATGATCGAGAACTTCAGGTCGAAGCTCAGGAAGAAACTGGCGAACAATCCGAACATCGCTGCCCAGGTCAGGTACAGCCGCGTACGGAAACCGAAGATTCGTTGCAGCAGCGACTCAGCCACCGGTTGCGGCGGCTGGGGAGGTTTTGGGAAAGAAGTCATTTGCTGATGTCGGCGCCGATCCATTTTTGCGACAGCTTGCTCAACGTACCGTCCTGTTTCAGCTGAGCGAAGACGTCACGCACTTTGGCGTCCCACTGGGCGTCGCCTTTTTCAATGGCCACCGAGTTCGGCTCCGAGTACAGCGGCTCGCCGGCGAGCTTGAAGCGTTTGTCTTCGGTCAGGCGCGGTTGGGCGGTGACAAGGTTGGTGAGGATCGCATCCAGCCGCACGCCAGCGCCTAGCCCCAGGTCCTGGAACGCCACGTTGTCAGTGTCATACGGCGCGATCTGCACGTCCTCGAACGGGTACTGCAATTGGGTGTCTTCGGCGCCTTCGATCACCAGGTTCTTGTTTAGGTAGCTTTCGTAGCTGGAGGCGCTGGTGAGGCCGACTTTCTTACCGCTCAGGTCCTTGGCGCTGTGGATGCTGTCGTCCTTCGCGTTGACTACGATCACCGCTGGCGAGGCGTAGTACTCGACCGGGAAGTCGAAGACCTCGGCGCGGGCCTTGCTCGGGGTCATGGAGCAGATGCAGATGTCGTAGCGCCCGCTCCAGCGGCCGGCGGCGATCACGTCCCAGGACGGAGTTTCAAGGCGCAGTTTGACGCCCAGTTTGTCTGCCACGGCCTTGGCTACGTCGACGTCAAATCCATCGAGCTGGTTCTGATCATTGAGGAACGAGAAGGGTGGATAGCTTTCCATCAACACGCCGACCAGTTCTTTCTTTTTTTCGACGCGATCCAGCGTGGCGCCGCCAAAGGCTTGGGTGGAGGCAGCCAGAATCGTCAGGCCCAGGGCCAGGAGTGGTTGGAATTTCACAGTCGATCCCTGATAAAAAAGAGGTTGTTATTAACCGGATGGTGCGTATTAAATAGTTATAAGAACGACTCTGATAGTGAGTTATTTTCATAAGCTTATGAGTGAAAAGCATATGGGCGCAGCAAGCACAGTAATTCTGGATGGCGGCATGGGTCGTGAGTTGCAGCGTCGAGGCGCGCCGTTCAGACAGCCCGAGTGGTCGGCGCTGGCCTTGAGCGAAGCGCCGCACGCGGTAGAAGCGGTGCACTCGGCTTATATCGAAAGCGGTGCCAACGTGATCACCAGCAACAGTTACGCGGTGGTGCCGTTTCACATTGGTGAAGAGCGTTTTGCCGCAGAAGGGCAGGCGCTCGCGGCGTTGGCCGGTGAGCTGGCTCGGCGCGCGGTAGAGGCTTCTGGCAAAGCGGTGCGTGTGGCCGGTTCATTGCCGCCGCTGTTTGGTTCCTATCGTCCTGACCTTTTCGATGCTGCTCGGGCGACTGAATTGTTGGCGCCGCTGGTGAAGGGCCTCGCGCCTCATGTCGATCTGTGGCTGGCGGAAACCCAGAGCTCGATCGTTGAAGCGCGAGCGATCCATGCCGGTCTGCCAACAGACGGCAAGCCGTTCTGGCTGTCATTTACCCTGAAGGATGAGGACACGGACGAGGTGCCACGCTTGCGTTCGGGTGAGCCGGTGTCTGAAGCCGCCGCCGTGGCGGCTGAGCTGGGCGTCGAGACGTTGCTGTTCAACTGCAGCCAGCCGGAAGTGATCGGTGCTGCGATTGATGCCGCGCGGGAAACCTTCAAGCGTTTGGGTGTGAAGATTCACATCGGCGCATACGCCAACGCCTTCCCGCCGCAACCGAAAGAGGCCACGGCCAACGACGGTCTGGACCCGCTGCGTGAAGACCTTGATCCACCGGGTTACTTGCAGTGGGCGGCCGATTGGAAAGAACGCGGCGCCAGTCATTTGGGTGGTTGCTGCGGGATTGGACCGGAGCATATTGCGGTGCTTGCCCAGAATTTAGCGTGAAGCCAATCGCGAGCAAGCTCGCTCCCACAGGGATTTTCGGTGAACGCAATATTGGGGATCGCCGCAGATCAATTGTGGGAGCGAGCTTGCTCGCGATGGCGTCCGTTCAGGCGCTACCGAACTACCCGCGGCACTCCGCCAACGTTTTCACCTGCCCCGAATCCGTCTGGTTCTCATCGGACAGCCACCGCTCAAACCCCGCCCCGATCGCTGGCCATTCCGAGTCCAGAATCGAATACCAGGCCGTATCCCGGTTCTGACCCTTGACCACCATGTGCTGACGAAACACGCCTTCAAAGCTGAACCCAAGACGCTCGGCCGCATATTTGGAGCGGGCGTTGCCGTTGTTGCACTTCCACTCCAGACGGCGATAACCCAGCGCAAAAGATTCCTTGGCCAGCAAATAAACCGCCTCGGTACTTTTCGGCGAGCGCTGCATCGGCGCACCGAACGTGACATGGCCGATCTCGATCCGACCTTGTGAAGGAACAATCGACATCAAACTGAGGATGCCCTGCACATCGCCGCTGGCACGGTCGATCACGCTAAAGAAATACGGGTCGCTGTTGGCCGCATGATTGTTCAGCCAATCGTTGAACGCGCTGCGCTCCGGGAAAGGCCCGTAAGGCAAATAGTCCCAGAGTTTCGGGTCGGCACCCGGGCCTTGCAGGGCTTTCCACAAACCGTCGGCGTGACGCGCCGGGTCGAGTTTTTCCAGGCGGATGAAACGCCCTTCGATGGTTTGAACCGACGGTGCCGGAACGCCTTTCCAGTCGGCGAGTGAAGTCGACATGCTGCTCTCCTTGAACCTCAAATGGTTTTGCGAAACTGGATGAAACCGGGGCGTTCGGCGATGCGCTCGTAGAGCTGAATCGCGGTGGCGTTGGTTTCGTGGGTCAGCCAGTGGACCTTGCAGCAACCGTCCTCTTTGGCGGTGGTGTAGACGAATTCGATCAGTTGTCGGCCGACGCCAGTGCCGCGGCTTTCAGGCGTTACCAACAGGTCTTGCAGGTAGCAGGAGTTTTCGATGCTCCAGTTCGATCGATGGTAGATGAAATGCACCATGCCCACCGCTTTGCCATCGGCCCAGGCCAACGCGGCATGGGTCGGTTCGCTCGGGTCGAGCAGGCGCTGCCACGTGCTTTGAGTGACGGCCTCAGGCAGTTCGGTGTTGTAGAAACGCAGGTACGCTTGCCACAAGGGTAACCAGGCGGCGTGGTCGTCGGCGGTGACCTGGCGGATGTCGATCTGGCTCATGTTCATTCCTTAACGCATCAAGTGGGCGAGGGCCTGGTCGTGCACATCAGGACTGGCGGCAAGCCCCTCGCGCACACCGGTGATGTCTGCAGCGTTGCGGTTCTGGCTGAGCTTGCGCTTGCCTTCCAGGCGCTGGATCGGCAAGGCAAAACCGACGATGGCCTTGAGCATCCCGTCAATGTAGTCGGCGGGGGCATCGGCGACTTTCCATGGGCTGGCGCGACCCGCTTCATGGCGATCAGTCAGCGCGCTGACCAGAGAGCGCAGGCGATCGGCGTCGGTGAACACTTCGGCCGCGCCGTACGCATGCACGGCGACGTAGTTCCAGGTCGGCACGACTTTGCCGTGCTCGGCTTTGCTCGGGTAAAACCCTGGGCTGACGTAAGCGTCGGCGCCGGCAAAAATCACCAGGGCTTCGGCGCCGTTCTGCAGTTCCTTCCATTGCGGATTGGCCTTGGCGAAGTGTCCATAAAGGGTGCCATTCGGGCCCTGGTCTGAACTCAACAGCAGCGGCAAATGGCTGGCTAGCAGACCTTGTTCCCCGTGTGTGACCAACACAGCGAGGCGGGTGCCGAGTATCTGCTGGTGCAGTTCATGCAAATCATCTATGGCAAAGCTGCTTGGCGTGTACATGGAGATTTTCCTTGGCGAATGCCTGCATCCTAGGCAGGCTAATGGTCTGTTGTAAGAGCCATTAACGACCAATTTCATAGGTCCATTGCTATGACCAGCGAGCCACTGTCCTTGTCATTCAACCCGGCCGGTATCGAACTCGATCGCCGTCAGGGTTTGAGCCGTCAGCTCTATCAAGCCTTGCGGATGCGAGTGCTCGACGGTCGGCTGGCCAGCGGTACGCGATTACCGGCCAGTCGCGATCTGGCGGCGGCGTTGTCGATTTCCCGAAACAGCGTGGTTCGGGCCTACGATCAGCTCTACGCCGAGGGCTTTATTGAAGGGCGTGTGGGTGACGGGACGTATGTCGCGCAATTGCCTCAATCAGTGCTGCCGGTGAAAAAACTATCCACAAAAGTATCCACAGGGTTGTCAACAGGGTTACCCACAGCCTTATCCACAAATTGGCTGGATTTACCTGTGGTTTCATCCAGCAAAGTTATCCACAGCGGCGCATTGGGACGGGTTGAAAGGAACCATTTGGCCTTGCCTCCCGTCGGTCCGCCCCGCGCATTTCGCGTGGGGGTTCCGGCTTTTGATCTGTTCCCTTTCGAGGTCTGGGCCAAGCTGAATGCGGCTTTCTGGCGTAAACCGGATCTCCAGCAGCTGTGTTACGGCGATCCGGCAGGCGACGCGCGATTACGCGGCTTGATTGCCGCGTATTTGCGCAGCTCCCGGGGGATGCAGTGCACGGCTGAGCAAATAGTGATCACCAGTGGCGCACAGCAGGGGATTAGCCTTTGTGCACAGCTGCTGGTAGAGCCGGGCGATGGCGTGGCGATCGAGAATCCGGGGTATCGGGCGGCGGGTCATGCGTTCGCCGTGGCCGGTGCGCGATTGCATGGGGTGGCGGTGGACAGCGAGGGCATCGACTGCATCGAATTGAACGGGCTTAACGATTGTCGACTGGCCTATGTCACGCCGTCGCATCAGTACCCGACCGGGGTGGTGATGAGTCTGGCGCGGCGGCTGGAGTTGTTGGCCTGGGCCGAGCGAACCGAGGGGTGGATCGTCGAGGATGATTACGATGGCGAGTATCGTTACAGCGGCGCGCCACTGGCACCGCTGGCGGCGCTTGATCGTCACGGGCGGGTGCTCTACGTCGGCACGTTCGGCAAAGTGGCTTTCCCGGCGTTGCGCCTGGGCTATCTGGTGCTGCCACCGGCATTGGTCGACGCTTTCGCTCAGCGTCGCGCGGTCGATGTTCGGCATTCCGAGGTGAGCACCCAGGCCGTCATGGCCGAGTTCATGGCGGCCGGGCATTTCCAGCGGCACATCCGCCGCATGCGCCGCGCCGCGTTGAGTCGCCGCAACACCTTGCTGGCCGGTTGGCCGAAAGACATTCCCGGCGTGGGTAACCTGCCCAGCGTGGCGGCTGGGTTGCATTTGACGGTTTCGGTCGAGAGCCTGGCCCGCGAGTCTGAGCTGGTGGCCCAGGCGGAAGCGGTGGGTGTCGAGATCAATGCTTTGAGCAACTATTGGCTGCCGGACTCGACCCGGCCAGCGGATCAGCGTGCCGGGTTGGTATTGGGCTTCGCTGCGGTGCCGGAGGCTGATATTGAGTCGGCGCTGATGCGGTTGCGTTCTGTTTGGTGTCGCTGATCAGCCGGTCGGTTATGGATTTGAGCACAGCAATCTTTGTGGGAGCGAGCTTGCTCGCGATAGCGGTATGACATTCAGCATTGGTGCTGACTGTTACAACGCTATCGCGAGCAAGCTCGCTCCCACAGGTTCTGTGCTTTAACTGACTGGCATACGCATCAAGTCCCTGACTTGATCTTGGTCCAGGCCCGGGTCCGCGCCCGCTCGGCGTCACGGGGCAGTGGTTGCAGGGTGTAAAGCGTACTCATCGCCGTTTCGGTCGGGTACAGGTTCGGGTTGTTGCGGATCGCCGGGTCGACCATTTCGGTGGCGTCCTTGTTCGGGTTCGGGTAGCCGACGAAGTCGCTGACCGGTGCAATCACCTGCGGCTGCAACAAGTAGTTGATGAAGGTGTAGGCGTCTTCCGGGTTCTTCGCGCCTTTGGGGATCGAAAGCATGTCGAACCAGATCGGCGCGCCTTCTTTCGGCAGGCGCATGTCGACGATCACGCCATTCTTGGCTTCCTTGGCGCGGTTGGCCGCCTGGGAGAAGCTGCCGGAATAACCGACCGCAACGCAGATGTCACCGTTGGCGATGTCGGCCATGTACTTCGAAGAATGGAAGTAGGTGACATACGGACGGATCTTCATCAGCAGCGCTTCAGCCTTTTCGTAGTCCGCCGGCTTCTTGCTGTTGGGGTCCAGACCCAGGTGCTGCAGGGCCAGTGGCAGGATCTCCGACGGCGAGTCAAGCAGGGCGACGCCGCACTGCTTGAGCTTGCTGATGTTCTCTTCCTTGAAGATCAGGTCCCAGCTGTCCACCGGTGCGTTGTCACCCAGCGCAGCCTTGATCTTGTCCGGGTTGAAGCCGATCAGGATGGTGCCGTACATGTACGGCACAGCAAATTTGTTGCCCGGATCGTTGGCTTCGATCAGCTTCATCAGCTTGGGATCGAGGTGGTTCCAGTTCGGCAGTTTGCTGCGGTCCAGAGGCTGGAACACACCGGCCTCGATCTGCTTGGCGAGGAACACGTTGGACGGCACCACCACGTCATAACCGGAGTTACCGGTCAGCAACTTGGCCTCCAGCGCTTCATTGGTGTCGAAGATGTCGTAGACCAGTTTGGTCTGGGTGTTCTGGACCTTGAAGTCTTCCAGCGCTTTGGGGGTGATGTAGTCGAACCAGTTGTAGACGCGCAACGTTCGCTCTTCAGCATGAACGGCGCCACTGAGCACCGTGGCGCACAGAGCGGGAGCGATAAAACGCTTGAGACTTTTCATTGTTCTAATTCCTCATTGGGCGCTTTCAAAACCTTCGAGAACGTTCACGGCATTGATGCCGATTTCTTCTACCGCGTAACCACCTTCCATCACGAACAGCGTCGGCTTGCCGAGGCCGGCGATGCGTGCGCCCATGGCCAGGTAATCCGGGCTGTCGAGCTTGAATTGGGAGATCGGATCGTCCTTGAACGTATCGACGCCCAGGGAGACGACGACGATATCGGCGCCGTACTTTTCGATCTCTTTGCAGGCTTGTTCCAGCGCGGCACTCCAACTGTCCCAACCGCTCCCGGCCGGCAAAGGGTAGTTGAAGTTGAAGCCTTCGCCGGCCCCTTCACCCAGCTCATCTTCATAGCCGAGGAAGAACGGGAACTCGGCTTCCGGATGACCGTGGATCGAAGTGAACAGCACATCACTGCGCTCGTAGAAAATCGATTGGGTGCCGTTGCCGTGGTGGTAGTCAACGTCGAGAATCGCGACCTTCTTATGGCCCTGATCGAGAAACGCCTGCGCAGCGATGGCGGCGTTGTTGAGGTAGCAATAACCGCCCATCAAATCGCTGGCGGCATGGTGTCCTGGTGGACGGCATAAAGCGAAGGCACTGCGGGCGCCGCGTTGAATGACGGCTTGAGCGGTCAGTGCGACTTGCGCCGCACTGTAAGCCGCTTGCCAGGTGCCGGCAGTAATCGGTGCGCCGCCGTCGAAGCTGTAATAGCCGAGTTGGCCGTGCAGGCTGGTGGGCATGATCCGACGCAGGGTGCGGGCCGGCCAGGTGTAGGGCAGCAAGTCGCCGTCGGTACCGAATTCGGTCCAGCGCGCCCAGGCACCTTTGAAGAAGTCTAGGTAGTCGCGGCTGTGGACGCGCGCGATCGGGTCGAGGCCGAAATCCTGGGGCGCCTCCACAGGGCCGAGGTCGCGGTACTGCACGCGCTGCAGAACATGGTCGGCTCGCGAAGGCATTTCGAAGCAGGGCATCAGTTGCCCGTCCATCAATTCACAACGGCCGTGGTGCAGGTGGTGATCGTCCGAGTAGATCGTCAGCATTTCTTGTTCTCCGCAGGCTGATTCGGTTGAACACAGTCTTGCGGCGCGCGACGTTTGAGAGAACGGCAGGAAAGGCCAAAAGGGGATCGATATGGCCAAAAACTTTGACCGAAATTCGCCCCCTTATTGAGTTCTTGAGGGCGCCATTGTCGGAGCGCCGCCCGAAGCAAGCTCGCTCCCACAGTGGTTCTGCGTCGGACACAAAATCAGTGTTCGCTGAAGATCAAATGTGGGAGCGAGCTTGCTCGCGATAGCAATAGTTAAGACAACACTTCATTCAGGGCCGGAACTGACTCGGTGCCACACCACTCCAGCGCACAAAGGCATGGCGGAAACTAGCGGTCTCGCTGAACCCCAGCGCTTCTGCAATCCGATAGATCGGCAGTTCGTCCTCGCAGAGCATGTGTTTGGCACGCTCGAACCGCAGTTCATCGAGCAACTCTTGATAGCTGCATCCCAGGTCCTTCAGGTGCCGGCGCAATGTGCGCGCCGAGCAGTTCAGCTGTTCAGCCAGCCCATCCAGGCCCGGCGCCGCGCTCAATTGTGCCGCGAGGAGTTGGCGGATGCGCCCCAGCCAAGCCTGGCGTCCGGTGAACTCGGTATTCTGTTTGCGGCAGCGTTCGGCCATGGCTTGATGGGTGATTGCATCGGCCAGAGGCAGGGGATGATCGAGCCAGCGTTTATCAAAGCCGAAGGCATTGCACGCAGCGTCGAACTGCAAGGGGCAATCGAAACGTTCGGTGTAGCGTGCCTGATAGTCCGGTGCCGGGTATTCGAAGCGGGCGCCAAGCAGCGGCAACGGTTGGCCGAGCAGGTCTTCGCAAGTGACCTTCATCGAAACCAGGCAAAACTCGACATTGAATGGCGCCAGCGCAGGGTTTTCCCGATAGTCGCCAGCGGTGAGCCAGATGCGCTCGTTATCTTCTTCCAGGCTCAACTCGAACAGTGTTCCCAATAGCGCCGGATAGTGCAGTGCCAGCCGCAAGGCGTCACCTAAAGTGGCGCTGGTGAGTAAGGCGTACCCGAGCATGCCATAGGACGAAACATGCATTCGCCGGCCCAGTTCGAGGCCGATGTCACGCTTGAGCGCGACGGCGTTGGCGCAGACCTGCATCTCCTGATTGGTGGTGATGCGCGTGTCCGCCCGGCTCAGATCCGCCGCGCTGATGCCGCTGCCGGCCAGCAGCGCTTCGCTGGACAAGCCCTCGTCCTTGAAGGTGTTGAGCACCAGAGAGACAGCGTTGAGGGTGGTGAGGTGGGAGTGGAGCATGGGGTGTTCCAGCCATTGGATGCTGGAACGGCAGCAAGTTACATGCCTGATGATCCCCTGTGGGAGCGAGCTTGCTCGCGATAGCGGCAGATCATCCAGCATTAATGTCGCCTGACCCACCGCTATCGCGAGCAAGCTCGCTCCCACAGGGTTTTGCAGGGTGTCAGATGAGTTCGCCGCACAGGTCGAGCTCTACAAGACGACGCACTTCAGCGTTATCCAGATTTGCACCCAGCAATCCGTGCAACTTGCCGAACGCGGCTTCACGGGTCATGCCACCACCCGAAAGCACGCCTGCACCGCGTAACCGACTACCGGCCTCATAAACATCCAACTCGACGCCACCTTCATGGCATTGGGTGACGGCTACAACCACAACACCCTTGTCCCGCGCCCGTTCCAGGCTGGCGAGGAACTCTGAGTTGTCGCTCGGTCCGGTGCCGCTGCCGTAGCACTCCAACACCAGGCCCTGAATGCCGCTGTCGAGCAGGCCGTCCAATATCTCGGCGCCGATACCGGGGAACAACGGCAACACAGCGACTTTCGCCAATTGCTTGGGCTGGTTGTAGGTCAGCGATGCCGGTATTGAAGACGCCTTCGCACCACCACCCTGACGCTCAAGACGCTTGAATGGATGGCGACCGAAACTGCGCACCTTCGCGCAACGCGTTGGGTCCAGCAGTTCGCCGTGGAAGTACAGATGAACGCCCGGCGCAAGGCCGTGACCCAGTGCAACCAGCGCGCCACTGAGGTTTTCCCAGGCATCGCTGTCGGCTACGCCGGCCGGCAGCATCGAGCCGGTGAACACCACGCGGGCATGCAGGCCGAGCAGCTGAAAGCTCATGGCCGCAGCGCTGTAGGCGAGGGTGTCGGTGCCGTGCAGGATCAGTACGCTGTCGCAACTCTGGACATCGACGGCGTCGACCACCGCTTCACGCAGTTGCTGCCAGTAATCAGGGGTCATGTTGGCGCTGTCGATCAGCGGCGACATCTCGCGAAAGCGCCACTGCGGCACGACAAGGTCAGGCTGGCCGTGCAGATACTCGCGCATCCGGGCTTCGAAACCAGAAGCAGGGGCCAGGCCGTGAGCACTGGCTTGCATACCGATGGTGCCGCCGGTGTAGAGCACCATGACGTGCTGGGCGGCGGGGTAGGTCGAGGAATTCATGGAGATACTCCGAGAACAATGAACTTCCCCTTGTAGGAGTGAGCCTGCTCGCGATGAGGGCGTGTCAGGCAGCATTAATGCTGGCTGATAGACCGCTATCGCGAGCAGGCTCACTCCTACAGGGGATTGTGCGCACTTTAACCGATCAGCGTTGCGCTGCGGGTACGCCTTGCGGCTCAACTGTGGTCTTGGGAGCGGCAGCCGGCGGATTGGCTGGCCAGGCTTTCAAGTCCAGGTCCAGGTCCGGGAATTTGCTCGAATCGAACACGGGCGTCTTGATGCCGGCAGCGCGCTGGTCATCGTAGTCACGCAGGATGCGCATGCCGACTTTGAACAGCAGGAACAGCGCGATCAGGTTCACGAACGCCAGCAGGGTCATAGTGATGTCTGCGAAGGCGAACACCGTGCCCAGGTTCTCGATCGCACCCCAGAAGATCAACACCAGTACCAATGCGCGGTAGCCGATCAACGCCTTGCGGTTTTCACCGATCAGGAAGCGCAGGTTGCTCTCGCCCAGATAGTAGTTGTAGAGGATCGAGGTGAACACGAACAACGACAGGGCCACGGAGATGAAACTCCGGCCCCAGTCACCGACCACGGCGGCCAGAGAGTTCTGGGTCAGGGCAATGCCGTCGCCTTCGAAGCCCGGGGTGTAGAAGCCCGAGAGCAGGATCAGCAACGCGGTGCAGGTGCAGATCACGAAGGTGTCGAGGAACACGCTGAACGCCTGAACCACACCTTGTGCCACCGGGTGTTCGACCGACGCGACCGCAGCCACGTTTGGCGCACTGCCCAGGCCTGCTTCGTTGGCGAACACGCCACGCTTCACGCCCATGACGATGGCGCTGCCGATCAGGCCGCCGAAGGCTTGATCCAGACCGAAGGCGCTTTTGACGATGGTCATCAGCATCGCTGGAACATGGTCGATTTGCAGCACGATCACGTAAATGGTCACGCCGATGTACACCAGGGTTTTCACCGGCACCAGCAGGTCAGCGACCTTGGCGATGCGCTTGATACCACCGATGAACACCAGACCCAACAATACCGCCAGGGCCAGGCCGGTCCAGGTGGTGTCGAGGCCGAAAGCGTTGTTCAGCGAGTGGGTCACGGCGTGGGATTGCAGACCGTTGAAGGCGAAGCCGAACGTGATCAGCAGCAGGAACGCCATGATCATGCCCAGCCAGCGTTTCTGCAGGCCGTGCTGGATGTAATAGGACGGGCCGCCACGGTATGTGCCGTCGGAGTCGCAGCGCTTGTAGAGCTGGCCGAGGGAGCATTCGAAGAAGCTGCTGGACATGCCGACGAGCGCGGTCACCCACATCCAGAACACAGCACCCGGACCACCCAGGGTCACGGCGATACCGACACCGGCGATGTTACCCGCACCGACGCGGCCGGCGAGGCTGAGCATCAGGGCCTGAAACGAACTGAGTTGGCCGGCGCTGCTTTTGAGACTGTCGCGGAATACCGCAAACATGTGGAAGAAGTGACGCAATTGAACGAAACGCGAGCGGATCGTGAAGTAGCTACCGAGCCCGACAATGAGCACGATCAGTACTTTCCCTGAGAGGAAGTCGTTAATGACTTCGAGCATGGATTATTCCTCGCTGTTTTTTGTGTAGGCAAATGCTGGGCGGTCAGAAACATCGCGTTACACCGCTTTGCGCGCGGCAAAACAGGCGAGGCGAAGGTTCGTCCCGATTTCATATTGCGGGTTTGTTATTAGTTCGGGTTTCGCATGGGTTTGGGCCTCGTTACCGACGACCGCTCACGCGAAGAGGGGCGGCACTATACCGATGAGCGTGCCGTCCGTCTGCACGGTTGTGGTGCATTCGGTGAAACTAAGCCTATGAAACACCTAACATTTTTGGTGTCAGGCTCTTGTGGGAGCGAGCTTGCTCGCGATGCAGACGCTGCGGTTTTTCTGTTACACCGCGTTATCGTTCATCGCGAGCAAGCTCGCTCCCACAGAAGACGGTTGGGGTGTCCGAGAGTTAAAAAAAAGGGCCTGGGGAATAAATCCCCAAGCCCTCAAAAGGCGAGAGGTGTCTAGTCCCTCGACCTGGTGAGCGGTGCTACAAGTAACGCGTCGGTTCAGGCTTTAAGCGGAACCAGACGCGGAGCAATCATGTTTTCCGGGCGCAGGATGTCGGCGAGCATTTCGTCGTCGAGCAAGCCTTCTTCGCGCACCAGTTCCAGCACGCCACGGCCGCTTTCGAGGGCGATACGGGCAATACGGGTGGCGTTTTCATAGCCGATGTACGGGTTCAGCGCGGTGACCAGACCGATCGAGTGCTCGACCAGTTCACGGCAACGCTCTTCGTTGGCGGTGATGCCGACGATGCAGTGCTCGCGCAGCATGTCCATGGCGCGTTGCAGCAGGCGGATCGAGTCGAAGATCTTGAACGCGATCAGCGGCTCCATCACGTTCAGTTGCAACTGGCCGCCTTCGGCCGCGATGGTCAGGGCCAGGTCGTTGCCGATGATCTGGAACGCCACCTGGTTAACCGCTTCCGGGATAACCGGGTTGACCTTGCCGGGCATGATCGAGCTGCCTGGCTGACGCGCTGGCAGGTTGATTTCGTTGATGCCGGTGCGTGGGCCGCTGGACAGCAGGCGCAGGTCGTTGCAGATCTTCGACAGCTTGACCGCGGTGCGCTTGAGCATGCCGGAGAACAGCACGAAGGCGCCCATGTCGGAGGTGGCTTCGATCAGGTCGGCGGCCGGAACCAGCGGTTGACCGCTGATCAGCGCCAGACGCTCAACGGCCAGGTGCTGGTAACGCGGGTCGGCGTTGATGCCGGTACCGATCGCGGTGCCGCCCAGGTTCACTTCGGTCAGCAGTTCAGGCGCCAGTGTTTTCAGACGCGCCAGATCTTCGCTCAGGGTTGTGGCGAAGGCACGGAATTCTTGACCCAGGGTCATCGGCACGGCGTCTTGCAGCTGGGTACGGCCCATCTTCAATACGTGGCTGAACTCAACACCTTTGGCAGCGAAGGCCTGGATCAGGCTGTCGAGGCTGGCCAGCAGCGCGTCATGACCCAGCAGCAGACCCAGACGGATCGCGGTCGGATAGGCGTCGTTGGTCGACTGCGCCATGTTCACGTCGTTGTTCGGGTGCAGGTATTGGTATTCGCCCTTCTGGTGACCCATGGCCTCCAGCGCGATGTTGGCGATGACTTCGTTGGCATTCATGTTGGTTGAAGTGCCAGCGCCGCCTTGAATCATGTCCACCACGAACTCTTCGTGGAAATCGCCGCGGATCAAACGTGCACAGGCTTCGCTGATGGCAGCGTGCTTGGCTTCGCTCAGGTGACCCAGCTCGCGGTTGGCGTCAGCGGCAGCCTGTTTGACCATTGCCAGGCCGACAACCAGCTTCGGGTAATGCGAAATCGGAACGCCGGAGAGACGGAAGTTGTTCACCGCTCGCAGGGTCTGGATGCCGTAATACGCTTGAGCAGGTACTTCGAGTACGCCAAGCAGGTCTTTTTCTGTGCGGAAAGATGCAGCGGAAGACATGATAGAAATCATCTCGATATGGACCCGGGCTGTGCCGGAACACTGCAAATGCTAGGCTTGTGGAGAATTTTGGGCCAATGCTGTTAAACACTAGCCTATGCACATTCGGCATAATGCGCGTGTGACGCCGTGTCTGCGGCGAGCGTGTGACCTAAATTGGTGCGTGTCCGGGAGGACGTGATGAACCTTGAAAGTAAATGGCTGGAGGACTTTAGTGCTCTGGCCGCCACCCGCAGCTTCTCCCAGGCTGCCGAACGCCGCTTCGTGACTCAGCCGGCGTTCAGTCGGCGGATCCGCAGCCTTGAAGCCGCGCTGGGGCTGACCCTGGTCAATCGCTCGCGCACGCCGATCGAGCTGACGGCGGCGGGGCAGTTGTTTCTGGTTACCGCGCGAACGGTGGTCGAGCAGCTTGGTGAAGTGTTGCGTCACCTTCATCACCTGGAAGGCGGGCAGGGCGAGGTGATGCAAGTCGCCGCCGCTCACTCCCTGGCGTTGGGGTTCTTCCCGCGCTGGATTGCGCAATTGCGTAATGAAGGCCTGAACATCGCGACGCGGCTGGTGGCAACCAACGTCGGTGATGCGGTGCATGCCCTGCGCGAAGGCGGTTGCGATCTGATGCTCGCATTTTACGACCCGGATGCCGCGATGCAGATGGACCCGGAAATCTTCCCATCGCTACACCTTGGCGACACCGAAATGCTCCCGGTCTGCGCGGCGGACGCCGAGGGCAAGCCGCTGTTCGACCTGGAAGGCGAAGGCAGTGTGCCGCTGCTCGCTTACAGCGCTGGTGCGTTTCTTGGGCGTTCGGTGAACATGCTGCTGCGCCAGCGTGCGCTGCGCTTCACCACCATCTACGAGACGGCCATGGCCGACAGCCTTAAAAGCATGGCGCTGGAAGGATTGGGCATTGCCTGGGTGCCGCGGCTCAGCGTGCGCGCCGAACTGGCTCGAGGTGAACTGGTGGTTTGCGGCGGCCCGCAATGGCATGTGCCGCTGGAGATTCGCTTGTACCGCTGCGCGCTGGTGCGCAAGGCGAATGTGCGGTTGCTGTGGCGCAAACTTGAAGGCGGCGCCGCCCAAGGCACAACCGGTTCTTGAAAACAACGTAGAACCCTGTGGGAGCGAGCTTGCTCGCGATGAGGCCGTCATATCCGACATCAATGTTGATGGTTCGGCCGCCATCGCGAGCAAGCTCGCTCCCACAGGGATTGGTGGTGTAATTGATTGACCTTCGAGTCAATAAAACCGGGACTTTGGCCCGAATGACAGATGGTCGCTATGGGGGCTGTTTATCTGCTTCATTGAGGTATACTGCGCGGCCTTCGGCCGGTTCGTCCGGCCATAATTCGTACAATCAAGCCACGCATTTTGCGTGGCTTGTTGTTTTTTGACGCGCCTGCGGGCGCCCAGAGAGAAGAGGCACGACGATGAGTGCACTGGTTGGCGTGATCATGGGCTCCAAGTCCGATTGGTCCACCCTTAGCCACACCGCCGATATGCTGGAAAAGCTCGGCATTCCTTACGAGGTGAAAGTGGTCTCTGCCCACCGCACCCCGGACCTGCTCTTCCAGTACGCCGAAGAGGCTGAGGCGCGCGGCATCGAGGTGATCATCGCCGGTGCTGGCGGCGCGGCTCACTTGCCAGGCATGTGTGCGGCCAAGACCCACCTGCCGGTACTGGGCGTGCCGGTACAGTCGTCGATGCTCTCGGGCGTCGATTCGCTGCTGTCCATCGTGCAGATGCCCGCGGGCATTCCGGTCGCCACCCTGGCCATCGGCAAGGCTGGCGCGATCAACGCAGCGTTGCTCTCGGCGAGTATCCTCGGCGCCAAGCACCCGCAGTTCCACGCGGTGCTGAAAAAATTCCGCGCTGAGCAGACAGACAGCGTCCTGGAAAATCCAGACCCACGCATCGCCTGAGGTTGTTGACGATGAAGATCGGTGTAATCGGTGGCGGCCAGTTGGGTCGCATGTTGGCGCTGGCGGGCACTCCGCTGGGCATGAACTTCGCTTTCCTGGACCCCGCGCCGGATGCTTGCGCAGCCGCGTTGGGCGAACACCTGCGGGCCGATTACGGCGATCAGGATCACCTGCGTCAGCTGGCCGATGAAGTCGATCTGGTGACTTTCGAGTTCGAAAGCGTCCCGGCCGAAACCGTGGCCTTCCTGTCGCAATTCGTCCCGGTCTACCCGAGCGCCGAAGCGCTGCGCATCGCCCGTGATCGCTGGTTCGAGAAGAGCATGTTCAAGGACCTGGGGATTCCTACCCCGGCGTTCGCCGACATTCAATCGCAAGCCGATCTGGACGCTGCCGTGGCTTTGATCGGTCTGCCGGCCGTGCTGAAAACCCGCACCCTGGGTTACGACGGCAAGGGCCAGAAGGTCCTGCGCAAGCCTGAAGATGTGGTCGGTACGTTCGCCGAACTGGGCAGCGTGGCCTGCCTGCTGGAAGGTTTCGTGCCGTTTACCGGTGAAGTTTCGTTGATCGCCGTGCGTGCTCGCGATGGCGAAACCAGGTTCTATCCGCTGGTTCACAATACCCACGACAGCGGCATCCTCAAACTGTCCGTGGCCAGCACCGATCACCCGTTGCAGGCCTTGGCGGAAGACTATTCCAGCCGTGTGCTCAAGCAGCTGAATTATGTCGGCGTGATGGCGTTTGAGTTCTTTGAAGTCGACGGTGGCCTCAAGGCTAACGAGATTGCTCCACGTGTGCACAACTCGGGTCACTGGACCACTGAAGGTGCCGAGTGCAGCCAGTTCGAAAACCACCTGAGGGCCGTTGCCGGTCTGCCGTTGGGTTCGACGGCCAAGGTCGGCGAGAGCGCGATGCTGAACTTCATCGGTAAAGTGCCGGAGACCGAGAAAGTCCTGGCCATTGCCGATTGCCATCTGCATCACTATGGCAAGGCGTTCAAGGTCGGTCGCAAGGTCGGTCACGCCAACCTGCGCTGCGCCGACAAGGCCACGCTAGAGCAGCAGATCCTCAAGGTCGAGGCGCTTATCGCCGAATAGTTTCATGTGACAGCGGCGGAACCATTCAGGGACCGCCGTTCTCTCATGGCAGGATGCCAAAGTCTGACTAGTCTTTCGCATAGCCATTCAATCAGAGGGAAATGTCATGGGAATTATCGGAACCATCTTTATCGGCTTGATCGTCGGCTTGCTGGCTCGGTTCCTGAAACCGGGCGATGACAGCATGGGCTGGATCATGACCATCCTGCTCGGTATCGGCGGTTCGCTGGCGGCCACTTATGGCGGCCAGGCTCTGGGCATCTACCAGGCTGGTCAAGGTGCAGGCTTCATCGGTGCGCTGGTTGGCGCGGTGGTGTTGCTGGTGATCTACGGTTTGATCAAAAAGAACTGATCCAAAGCGACAAAGCCCCCTCTGCGCCGCACGCAGAGCGGGCTAGAATGCTCGGCGTTGCACTGTCCTCTCCTTTGCCGAGCACCTCCATGCGCCGTCTTTTACTGACTTTCCTTTTATTGGGCTCGGGCCTCGCCCATGCCGGCGAACTGCCGGAAACCGACTGGCTCGAACTGATGCCCAAGTCGGACCAGAAAGCCCTCGAGGCCATGCCCGAAATCGACCACAACTCCCCCGAAGCCAATGGCACCTTTACCAAAAAGGGTGGCATGAAGCAGAGCAAGGGCTTGCCGGCGGTGATGTATTCGACCAAAACCGTGCCGTCGATGAACGACAAGAACATCCGCATCGGTGGTTATCCGGTGCCGCTGGAGTCCGACGCCAAGGGCCACAGCACATTGTTCTTCCTCGTGCCGTATCCGGGCGCCTGCATTCACGTACCGCCGCCGCCACCTAATCAATTGGTGTTGGTGCGTTATCCGAAAGGTTTGAAGCTGAATGACATCTATACACCGCTGTGGGTGACCGGCACGCTGAAGGTAGAGAAGGTCAACAACGACCTGGCTGACGCAGCGTATGCGCTGGATGCGGCGAAGGTGCGGGTGGTGAAGGAATCGGATTTGTAACGCGCCAGTCAGGCTGACAAAGATCAACTGTGGGAGCGAGCTTGCTCGCGATGGCGGTGTAACAGTCAACATTGATGTTGAATGTTATGCCCTCATCGCGAGCAAGCTCGCTCCCACATTGGTTCTGGGGTGTTGCTTATAGAGATTTGCTGGCGATGCTCACGCCTAAGGTATGGCTCGCACCCGGCGCCAGCGTCACCACATCATCCATCACATTCGCCGTTTCAATGCACAGCATGCGCTGCCAGCCATCGTCGGCCATGTCACTGAACGCCGCAGCGCGTTCAATCCACGGATTCCAGATCACCGCCGAGCGTGAACCGCTGCTGGTCAGCTCGATGCGCCGTTCCCAGGCCGGATCGACAATGCTCAGCTTCGCCGGGGTATTGAGATAGATACGATCGGTCTCACCGGCAAAACGCAGATCGCCGGTCTGAGTGACGGTTTTCCAGTCGTCCAGGGTTTCGATGTAACTCAAGCCATCCAGCCCTTCGACATGCACTTCGCGTACATCGCTGACCGCGAAATAGCTGTGCAGCGCCTGGCTGATGGTGACTTTGTCAGCGCCCTGGTTATGGCTGGTCAGGCTGATGTGCAGTTGCTCATCCAGACGAATGCTCAGCTTCAAATCCACTTGATGCGGCCAGCCTGGCAAGCCGCCTTCAGGGTATGGCAGAACAAACTCCACCTTCAGGCTTTCGCCCTCGGTTTCAATGCCGCCCAGCTCCCAGTCCATCGCCCTTACCAGCCCGTGGGCGGTCGGCGCTTCGTTGCTGACGCGCATCGCCTGAACGCTCTGCGGGTTGCGCGGCAGATTGCCGAACCACGGCCAGCACACCGGAACCCCGGCGCGTATGCTCTTGCCCGTCTTGAACACGGCCTCGTCGTTGAGCCAGATCAGCGGCGGTTGCCCGGCCACTTGATAACTGAGGATGTGCGCGCCCTGCTGGGCAACCAGCAGTTCGGCCTGACCGTGGCGGATGCGCCAGCAGTTCAGTTCATCCAGTTTCACGGCTTCAACGTTGGGCGTGCTCATGGGGCAACTCTCGATCAGGAACAATGACTGCAATGGACCGCAAAAAGGTCGCAGTGTTTAACGCGCTCTAGGCGGAACCGAACGGGTGCGACCGCTGCCGTCGATGGCGACGAACACAAACACGGCTTCAGTCACTTTACGCCACTCGCTGGACAGCGGATCGTCACTCCAGACTTCGACCATCATCTGAATCGAGCTGCGGCCGATTTCCAGCGCCTGGGTATAGAAGGAGAGCTGAGCGCCCACCGCTACCGGAACCAGAAACGCCATGCGGTCGATCGCAACCGTAGCCACGCGGCCACCCGCAACTTTGCTGGCCATCGCGGTGCCGGCCAAATCCATCTGCGACACCAGCCAACCGCCGAAAATATCGCCAAAGCCGTTGGTTTCGCGAGGGAGCGCGGTAATTTGCAGGGCAAGGTCGCCTTGCGGGATTGGATCTTCTTGTTCGAGCTCTATCATGCCGGGGGTGCCTCTGACCCGTGACTCTCATTGGTACTTCAGGTGAATAGCCGTCTCAAAGAAAAACGATTCACCCCGAACATACTACGTTCGTCACGTTTTTCGTAAGGCGCCTAAAGGGAAACTCTGCGAAATCGGCTGACGGCTGCCAACGACGTTTTCGCACAGCAACCCCTTACAAGCAGATGCAGGATTGCGAGTATATCGGTCGGTAGACTCCGAGACGACCGTCCGGTTCTCATTTCGACCGTCAAATACGCACCTCTATGTGCTTTTTCGAACAATTTGCTATCGTGCCGGACCTGCCCAAGCCTCAGCCAGCGTTGTTGGGGTTGCAGATCCGACTATAAGAGAAGCCTTGCCATGACCACAGCGCCTTCGAGCATCGCGCAGCCAACCCAGTCCGCACGTCCGCTGACTCGCAACGACTACAAGACCTTGTCGCTGTCTGCCTTGGGCGGCGCGCTGGAGTTTTACGATTTCATCATCTTCGTGTTCTTCGCCACGGTGGTCGGCAAGCTGTTCTTCCCGGCCGACATGCCCGAGTGGCTGCGTTTGATGCAGACCTTCGGGATCTTTGCCGCCGGCTACCTCGCGCGACCTTTGGGCGGCATTGTCATGGCGCACTTCGGCGACCTGCTGGGACGCAAGAAGATGTTCACCCTGAGCATTTTCATGATGGCGGTGCCGACCCTGATCATGGGTTTGCTGCCGACTTATGCGCAGATCGGCATGTGGGCACCCATCCTGTTGCTGCTGATGCGGGTGATTCAAGGCGCCGCGATTGGCGGTGAAGTGCCGGGCGCATGGGTATTCGTTTCCGAACACGTGCCGCAACGCCACATTGGCTACGCCTGCGGCACCCTGACCTGCGGCCTGACGGCCGGTATCCTGCTGGGCTCGCTGGTCGCCACCGCAATCAACAGCATTTACACCCCGGTTGAAGTTTCGGATTACGCCTGGCGGATTCCGTTTCTGCTGGGTGGCGTGTTCGGCCTGTTCTCGGTTTACCTGCGCCGCTGGCTGCACGAGACTCCGGTGTTCGCCGAGCTGCAACTGCGCAAGGCCCTGGCAGAAGAAGTGCCGCTGCGCGCCGTGTTGCGCGACCATCGCGGGGCGATCCTGATTTCCATGCTGCTGACCTGGCTGCTGTCTGCCGGCATCATCGTCGTCATCCTGATGACCCCGACCGTGCTGCAGACCGTCTACCACTTCTCGCCAACCACCGCGTTGCAGGCCAACAGCCTGGCGATCGTGTTTCTGAGCCTGGGCTGCGTCGCCTCAGGTGCGCTGGCTGACCGCTTCGGTGCTGGTCGGGTGTTTGTATTTGGCAGTGCCGCGTTGCTGATCAGTTCGTGGACCTTCTACCACAGCCTGTTCAACCACCCTGACTGGCTGTTCCCGATGTACGCCTTGACCGGCTTGCTGGTCGGCACCATCGGTGCGGTGCCATATGTGATGGTCAAAGCCTTCCCGGCGGTGGTGCGCTTCAGCGGGCTGTCGTTCTCCTACAACCTGGCCTACGCCATCTTCGGCGGCCTGACCCCAATGGTTGTCACCTTGTTGCTCAAGGAAAGCCCGATGGGGCCTGCCTATTACGTAGCGATCATTTGCGGTGTCGGTGTTCTTGTGGGTGCGTACCTCTGGAAGAAGGGGCGTTAATCGACCCCTTTCTTTGACTGTACCGGCCTCATCGTCGGAACGCCGCCCGGAGCAAGCTCGCTCCCACATTGGTTCTGTGATCACCGCAGATCCCCTGTGGGAGCGACGCGAATTATCCTGCAATAAGCCCAATGCTGGCCTTTCATCTAATTGTCATATTTCAGCCATAGAGTGTTCACACGGCCTGCTGATACTTGGCCCCGACTTAACACACCCTATCTGCTAGGAGTAAGGCATGAAACTGAAGCGTTTGATGGCGGCAATGACTTTTGTCGCTGCTGGCGTTGCGACTGCCAACGCGTTCGCCGCTGTTGACCCGTCGATCCCGAGCTACACCAAGACCACTGGTGTGTCGGGCAACCTGTCCAGCGTCGGCTCCGATACCCTGGCCAACCTCATGACCCTGTGGGCTGAGAACTACAAAAAAGAATACCCGAACGTAAACATTCAGATTCAGGCCGCTGGCTCCGCCACTGCGCCGCCTGCGCTGACTGAGGGCACCGCTAACCTGGGCCCGATGAGCCGCAAGATGAAGGACACCGAACTGGCTGCCTTCGAGCAGAAGTACGGCTACAAGCCAACCGCTATCCCGGTTGCCGTGGACGCCCTGGCAATCTTCGTCCACAAGGACAACCCGATCCAGCACCTGACCATGGAACAAGTTGACGCGATCTTCTCGTCCACTCGTCTGTGCGGCGCTAAAACCGACGTGAAAACCTGGGGCGACCTGGGCGTGACCGGCGACCTGGCCAACAAGCCGGTTCAGCTGTTCGGTCGTAACTCGGTATCCGGCACCTACGGCTACTTCAAAGAAGAAGCCCTGTGCAAAGGTGACTACAAGCCAAACGTCAACGAACAACCAGGTTCGGCTTCGGTCGTGCAGTCGATCAGCTCCTCGCTGAACGGCGTTGGTTACTCGGGCATCGGCTACAAAACCGCTAGCGTGAAGACTGTGGCCCTGGCCAAGAAAGGCACCACTGAATTCATCGAAGACACCGAAGAAAACGCCCTGAACGGCAAGTACCCGCTGTCGCGTTTCCTCTACGTTTACGTCAACAAAGCCCCGAACAAGCCTCTGGCTCCGCTGGAAGCTGAGTTCGTGAAACTGGTTCTGTCCAAACAGGGCCAGGAAGTTGTAGTGAAAGACGGCTACATCCCACTGCCGGCCAAGGTTGCTGCAAAAGCACTGGCTGACCTGGGTCTGCAGGAAGGTGGCGCTGAAGTCGCAAAAAAGTAAAACCCTAGGTTCGGGGTAAACCCGGGCCTGTGTAGGAGCTGTCGAGGGAACCGAGGCTGCGATCTTTTGATCTGGCTTCCAACTGCAAGATCAAAAGATCGCAGCCTCGTTTCACTCGACAGCTCCTACAGCCCCCAAATTTTCGATCCACTGCCAGTTTCCACGGGCGGCGGATTTGTTGCGTCACTGCACTGTCATCTTTCTGTCATACAGGATCGCTAGGGTGTGCGAATGAATGATCTGGCCAATTCCACCATGACTACAAATCCCCCCAAGCGAATTGACTTCAATACGCCTGAGCTGCAACGCAAGCGCCGCATCCGCGCGCTCAAAGATCGCCTGACCCGTTGGTACGTCCTCGTGGGCGGCCTCGCCGTTCTCGGCGCGATCACGCTGATCTTTTTCTTCCTTGCTTACGTTGTCGCTCCCCTGTTTCAGGGCGCCGACCTGACCGCCAAGGACGCCATCACGCCCGCCTGGATGCAAGACGCCGGCAAGCCGTTGATGATCTCCCTGGAAGAACAGAATCAGGTCGCCATGCGGGTTTCCGACAAGGGCCAGGCCCTGTTCTTCGATATCGACAGCGGCGCTGAACTCAAGCGCGTCGATCTGTCGATTCCGGCCGGCACTACCGTGACCTCCATCGGCGAAGACCAGCCCGGCCATCCATTGGTGGCGGTGGGCTTGTCCAACGGTCAGGCACTGGTGTTCCGTCACACTTATAAAGTCAGCTACCCGGACGGCAAGAAAACCATCTCGCCGGCCATCGAATACCCGTATGGCGAAACGCCGATTGCGCTGAACGAAGCGGGCGGTGCGCTGGAACACATCAGCCTGAACGCTACCGACACCACCCTGATGCTGGTGGGTTCCACCGGTGCGCAACTCAACGTTTTGTCGCTGACCAGCGAAGAAAACATGATGACCGGCGAAATCACCAACGAGCAGAAGCGCATCGATCTGCCGCAGATGACCGAGCCGGTGAAGAACATCTTCGTCGACCCACGCCAGCAATGGCTGTACGTGATTAACGGTCGCGCCCAGGCCGACGTGTTCAGCCTGCGCGACAAGAGCCTCAACGGTCGCTACAAACTGCTGGATGATGGCGAAGCGCAAATCACCGCCAGTACTCAATTGGTGGGTGGCATCTCGCTGATCCTCGGTGATTCCAAGGGTGGTCTGGCCCAGTGGTTCATGGCCCGCGACCACGATGGCGAACTGCGTCTGAAGCAGATTCGTAACTTCCAGATGGGCACTGCGCCGATCGTTGAAATCACCGCTGAAGAACGTCGCAAAGGCTTCATCGCTCTCGATGCGTCCGGCAAGCTCGGCGTGTTCCACAGCACCGCCCACCGCACCTTGCTGGTGGACCAGGTGGTCGATGGCCAAGGCATCTTCGGCCTGTCACCACGGGCCAACCGTGTGATCGTGGAGGCGGGCGGCAAGATTCAACCGCTGCTGCTCGATAACCCGCACCCAGAGGTTTCCTGGAGCGCGTTGTGGAGCAAGGTCTGGTACGAGAACTACGACGAGCCTAAATACGTCTGGCAATCGACCGCCGCCAACACCGACTTCGAACCCAAGCTGAGTCTGTCTCCGCTGACCTTCGGTACCTTGAAAGCCGCCTTCTACGCCATGCTGCTGGCCGCTCCACTGGCCGTCGCCGCTGCCATCTACACCGCGTACTTCATGGCCCCGGGCATGCGCCGCAAGGTCAAACCGGTGATCGAACTGATGGAAGCGATGCCGACGGTGATCCTCGGTTTCTTCGCCGGTCTGTTCCTCGCACCGTATGTGGAAGGACATTTGCCGGGCATCTTCAGCCTGCTGATGCTCTTGCCGATTGGCATTCTGGTGGCCGGTTTCGTCTTCAGCCGCCTGCCTGAATCCATCCGCCTGAAAGTGCCGGACGGTTGGGAAAGTGCAATTCTGATTCCGGTGATCCTGTTCGTGGGCTGGCTCTCGCTGTACATGAGCCCGTACATGGAAACCTGGTTCTTTGGCGGCGACATGCGCATGTGGATCTCCCACGACCTGGGCATCACCTACGACCAGCGCAACGCTCTGGTGGTCGGTCTGGCCATGGGCTTTGCAGTGATCCCGAACATCTACTCCATCGCCGAAGACGCCGTGTTCAGCGTGCCTCGCGGTTTGACCCTCGGTTCCCTGGCCCTCGGTGCCACACCGTGGCAGACCATGACTCGTGTGGTGATCCTCACCGCCAGCCCGGGTATCTTCTCGGCGCTGATGATCGGCATGGGCCGTGCGGTCGGTGAAACCATGATCGTGCTGATGGCCACCGGCAACACGCCGGTCATGGAAATGAACCTGTTCGAAGGCCTGCGCACCCTGGCCGCCAACGTCGCAGTGGAAATGCCCGAATCGGAAGTCGGCGGCAGCCACTACCGCGTGCTGTTCCTCTCGGCGCTGGTGCTGTTGCTGTTCACCTTCGTCATGAACACCCTCGCGGAACTGATTCGTCAGCGTCTGCGCAAGAAATACTCGTCGCTTTAAGAAAGGTAGAAGTCTGTGAAACAGAACTCCCTGAATGGATGGTTCAAGAGCGGCGCCCCCGGCGTCTGGATCAGTGGTGGCGCGGTGTCCATCGCGGTCATCATGACCATTGGCCTGCTGGCAGTGATTGCCGTGCGCGGTCTGGGTCACTTCTGGCCGGCGGATTTGATTCACGCCAGCTACGACGTGCCGGGCCAGGCCAACCACCTCGTCATCGGCGAAGTGGTGCAGAAAGAAGAAGTGCCGCGCGAGCGCCTGAAAAGCGCTGGCCTGCCGGTGCCTGATCAGGGCCCGGAGTTCATGACCCGGGAGCTGATCAAGGTCGGCAACCGTGACTTGAACGGCAACGACTTCACCTGGATCGTCGGCGAGTGGCTGACTAACCAGAAGACCCCGCCTGAATTGATGGCCATTGAGCGTCGCGAGTGGGGCAACTTCTACGGCTACCTGGTCAACGTCAAACAGGATGGCAAGGTCATCGCTGAAGGCGAGGCTGCGTGGCCTGAGCTGCAGGCCCGTGTCGATCGCGTCAACAAACTCGCGGCACAGCTCAAGAACCTGGAAAAAACCGACATCGGCGCGATCAACGCGGGTCTTGAGCGCCTCCGTCTGCACGGCCGCAAACTGGAACTGGCTGGCCAACTCGATGCCACCGCACAAGCGGACATGGAGTCCGAGCGCGCCGAGCTCAACGCTCGTTATCAAGAGGTCGAAGTCCGCCTGAACGACCTGCACGCCCAGTTCAATCGCGACAGCCTGACGGCCCGCGATGCGAACGGCAAAGAGATTGAAATCGGCATCGGTAAAGTGGTCCATGCTTATCAGCCGAACGCGATGGGCACCTTCACCAAGGTCGGTTTCTACTTCAGCAAGATGTGGGAATTCCTCAGCGACGATCCCCGTGAAGCGAACACCGAAGGCGGGATTTTCCCGGCGATTTTCGGCACCGTGATGATGACCCTGATCATGGCGATGATCGTGACCCCGTTCGGCGTGCTGGCGGCGGTTTACCTGCGTGAATATGCCAAGCAGAACGTGTTGACCCGGATTATCCGCATCGCGGTGAACAACCTGGCCGGTGTTCCGGCCATTGTTTACGGCGTGTTCGGCCTGGGCTTCTTCGTCTATGTGCTGGGCGGTTCGGTTGACCGGTTGTTCTTCCCTGAAGCACTGCCGGCACCGACCTTCGGTACGCCGGGTCTGCTCTGGGCGTCCCTGACCCTGGCGCTGCTGGCGGTGCCGGTGGTGATCGTGGCCACCGAAGAAGGTCTGGCGCGGATTCCTCGCACCGTGCGCGAAGGCTCGTTGGCCCTCGGCGCGACCAAGGCTGAAACCTTGTGGAAGATCGTGCTGCCGATGGCCAGCCCGGCGATGATGACCGGCATGATCCTCGCCGTGGCTCGCGCCGCCGGTGAAGTGGCGCCGCTGATGCTGGTGGGGGTGGTGAAACTGGCGCCGTCGCTGCCGGTGGATGGCAACTACCCGTACTTGCACCTGGACCAGAAGATCATGCACTTGGGCTTCCACATCTATGACGTCGGCTTCCAGAGCCCGAACGTCGAGGCTGCGCGGCCGCTGGTGTACGCCACGGCGCTGCTGCTGGTGCTGGTAATCGCGACATTGAACCTGTCGGCCGTTTACATCCGTAACCACCTGCGCGAGAAGTACAAAGCGCTGGATAGCTGATCTCATGCAGCACTGATTTTCCTGTGGGAGCGAGCCTGCTCGCGAAGCTTTTGGCGCCAGTGATGGCCCCTTCGCGAGCAGGTTCGCTCCCACACAACCGAACCGAATTTGTTAGCACAGGGAGCCTCCCATGCAGCACGAAGCACATACCCACGGCATCAACATGTCTGCCCTGGGCCGCGACAAGCAGAGCTTGAGCCTTGAACAGGAAACCGTCGCGATTGAAGTGCCGGGCCTGAGCCTGTTCTACGGTGACAAACAAGCGCTGTACGACGTCAGCATGAACATCCCGAAACAGCGCGTGACCGCCTTCATCGGCCCGTCCGGCTGTGGCAAGTCCACGCTGCTGCGTACGTTCAACCGCATGAACGACCTGGTGGATGGCTGCCGTGTCGAAGGCGAGATCAACCTCTACGGCAACAACATCTACCGTAAGGGCGAAGACGTGGCCGAGCTGCGTCGTCGCGTCGGCATGGTGTTCCAGAAGCCGAACCCGTTCCCGAAAACCATCTACGAGAACGTGGTCTACGGCCTGCGCATCCAGGGCATCAACAAGAAGCGCATCCTCGACGAAGCCGTCGAGTGGGCGTTGAAAGGCGCGGCGCTGTGGGACGAAGTCAAAGACCGTCTGCATGAATCGGCACTCGGCCTGTCCGGTGGTCAGCAACAACGTCTGGTAATCGCTCGCACCATCGCCGTGGAGCCAGAAGTATTACTGCTCGACGAACCGTGCTCGGCACTTGACCCGATCTCCACGCTGAAAGTCGAAGAGCTGATCTACGAACTGAAATCGAAGTTCACCATCGTCATCGTGACCCACAACATGCAACAGGCCGCGCGGGTTTCCGACTACACGGCGTTCATGTACATGGGCAAACTGGTGGAATTCGGCGACACCGACACCCTGTTCACCAATCCGGCGAAGAAGCAGACCGAAGACTACATCACTGGTCGCTACGGCTAGGAAGCTGTTGTTGCTCACTGAACTGACGCTGCGGTCCACCGCACCTTACCGGACGCTCCAAGGACGCCAACATGATTAGTAAAGAAGGCCTTACCCATCACATCTCCGCGCAGTTCAACGCTGAGCTCGAGGAAGTGCGCAGCCACCTCCTGGCCATGGGCGGGTTGGTGGAAAAGCAGGTCAACGACGCGGTGACCGCGCTGATCGAGGCCGACTCCGGCCTGGCCCAGCAGGTTCGCGAGATCGACGACCAGATCAATCAGATGGAACGCAACATCGACGAAGAATGCCTGCGCATTCTGGCCCGTCGTCAGCCGGCGGCGTCGGACTTGCGTTTGATCATCAGCATCTCCAAGTCGGTGATCGACCTGGAGCGCATCGGTGACGAAGCGACCAAGATCGCCCGTCGTGCCATCCAGTTGTGCGAAGAAGGCGAAGCCCCACGGGGTTATGTCGAGGTTCGCCACATCGGCGACCAGGTACGCAACATGGTTCGCGATGCACTGGACGCTTTTGCCCGCTTCGACGCTGACCTGGCTTTGTCGGTGGCCCAGTACGACAAGATCATCGACCGTGAATACAAAACCGCGCTGCGTGAGCTCGCCACCTACATGATGGAAGACCCGCGCTCTATCTCGCGGGTTCTGAGCATTATCTGGGTGCTGCGTTCGCTGGAACGGATCGGCGACCACGCGCGCAATATCTCGGAGCTGGTGATTTACCTGGTGCGCGGTACCGACGTGCGGCACCTGGGCCTCAAGCGCATGAAAGAAGAAGTTGAAGGCACAAGTGGTGAAACCGCTAATGTTCCGGGCAAAGCTGACGATAAGTAAGATTGCCTGAGAAAAGCGCCCGGCCTTTTGGCCGGGCGTTTTTGTTTGTGGTCGATGAATTCGAAAGCAGCACCCGCGAACGAAAAGTCCCGGCGTGACTGAAGGTTTTTGGCAATGTGCCATCAGCAAAGCGGTATGCTTGCCGGGATTTTTTAAAGGGGTGATGGATGAGTAAGGTCAGTGTGTTGGTTGTGGACGACGCGTCGTTCATTCGTGACCTGGTGAAGAAGTGCTTGCGCAACTACTTCCCTGGGATCCGGATCGAAGATGCGGTCAACGGCAAGAAGGCTCAGGCCTTGCTGGCACAGGAAGCGTTCGACCTGGTCCTGTGCGACTGGGAAATGCCGGAAATGTCCGGCCTGGAGCTGCTGACCTGGTGCCGCGAGCAGGACAACCTCAAGACCATGCCGTTCGTGATGGTGACCAGCCGAGGCGATAAAGAGAACGTCGTCCAGGCGATCCAGGCCGGGGTTTCCGGCTACGTCAGCAAGCCGTTCACCAACGAGCAACTGCTGACCAAGGTCAAGCAGGCCCTGAACAAGGTCGGCAAGCTCGACACCTTGATGAACAGCGCGCCGACCAAAATGAACTCGGCGTTCGGCAATGATTCCCTGAGCGCATTGACCAGCGGCAAGGCTGCCGTGGTCGCACCCGCCGCGGCGCCGGTCAGCCCGTTCGCCAAACCTGTCCCCGCTGCGCCAGCCCCGGCGGCTGCTCCGTCTCGCGGTCTGCTCAACAGCCCGCCGATCAAGCCTCCAGCGTCCTCCGCAGCGTCAACGGGCGGTCGTGGCCAAGGCCAATTGCGTCTGCCAAACGGCATTCAGCAATGTGTGATCAAGGCCTTGAGTCTCAAGGAAGCATTGCTGGTGGTGAAACGCATCGACACCCTGCCGCAAGTGCTCGACAGCGCCGTGCTCGACCTGGAGCAGGGCGATAACGCCGAAACCGCCCGTCTGAACGGCTACCTGCACGCCATCGTCGCCCACGAGCAGAAGCCCGACAGCGAGTGGCTGCAACTGACCTTCCGCTTCGTCGACCAGGATGCGCAGAAGCTCGACTACATCTCGCGACTGATAGCACGTGGTACGGCGCAGAAGCATTTCATACCCGGCGCGTAATCTTCGTCGCCTGACAGGCCGCCTTCGCGAGCAAGCTCGCTCCCACATTGGAATGCATTTCAAATGTGGGAGCGACGGTGCGACGATTCGACCTGCTCGCGATGAGGTCTTCGAATTCACCGCACATCCGCTGAACTGCCCATTTTGAAACATCTGCCGACTACCCGGGTCCATTGCAGCTGCTAGGCTCCTACCCAGGCCTTACTCGACAGAATCTTGCCCATGCTCGCGCGCCTGCTGTTTTTCTTAGGTCTTTTCATGGCCTCCACCTCAGCGATGGCCATGACGATCTACAAGTCCACCGACGCCAATGGCGTGGTCTCCTACAGCGACCGCCCCACGACGGGCTCCAAGGTGTTCGTTTTTCGTGATCGCATGGTCGAGAATCTTGAGCGTCAGGTGTACCTCGTCATCACCAAGAAGAAGGGCGTGGACAGCGTTTACGTACGCAATGACCTGTACGCGCCGGTAGAGATCGAGTTGAGCTTCGCCGGGCTGCAGAACGTCAGTGGTGCGCCGAGCCGACCGATTCGCCGGGTGATGCCGGCACGCAGCAGTATTCGTCTGGCGCTGCTCACGGCCACAAAAGCCGAGATGCCGCTCGCGTACACCCCAAAATTCGAATACTCCCTGGGCGACCCCTCAGGAGCCACCATGGCCTATCGATACCCGTTCCCCTGGCGTGGCGGACCGTTTCGATTGAGTCAGGGCGCCAATGGCCAATACAGCCACTTCGGCCCCAAGAACCGCTACGCCATGGACATCGCCATGCCCGAAGGCACCCCGATCATCGCGGCGCGTGGCGGTGTGGTGGTGAAAACCGAGAATGCCCAGACCGGCCGCGGCAACGATCCATCGGGCAATTTCGTGCGAATACTGCACGATGACGGGACGATGGGCGTGTATCTGCACCTTAAACAAGGTTCGGTGAGCGTTCGCGAGGGGCAGCGGGTGTCGGTGGGGAGTCCACTGGCCTTGTCGGGCAATACCGGCAACAGCAGCGGGCCGCACCTGCATTTCGTGGTGCAGCGCAATACCGGGTTGGGGCTGGTGTCGATCCCGTACCAGTTCAATCAACCGGTCGGCAGCTTGCCGAACTTTGCGCTCGGCAAACAGTGAAGGTGATGGAGATTAATTGTGGCGAGGGGATTTATCCCCGTTGGGTCGCGAAGCGACCCCGCTTTACTTAAAGGCTTGGGACGGCTTCGCCGTCCAACGGGGATAAATCCCCTCGCCACAGATAAATCCCCTCGCCACAAAAGTCCCTGCCGACAGTTAATCCAGCATCAACACCTTGGCCAGAATGATCTTCGGCCCTTTCATCTTCTTGATGATGATCCGCAAGCCTTCGACTTCCAGCACTTCTTCCTCTTCCGGCACCCGTTTCAGGGTTTCGTAGACCAGCCCGGCGAGGGTTTCGGCTTCGATGTGGTCCAGATCGATGCCCAGCAGGCGCTCGACCTTGAACAATGGCGTGTCGCCGCGCACCAGCAGCTTGCCCGGCTGGTACGCGAGGATCCCGCGCTCAGCCTTGCGGTGCTCGTCCTGAATGTCGCCGACCAGTACTTCCAACACGTCTTCCATGGTCAGGTAGCCGATGATGTTGCCATCGGCTTCTTCGACCAGGGCGAAGTGCGAGCCGCCTTTGCGGAACTGTTCCAGCAACTGCGACAGCGGCATATGGCGCGAAACCCGCTCCAGCGGCCGGGTCAGTTCGGCGAGGTTGAACGACTCGGGAATGTGGTCCAGGGCTGCCAGTTCCAGCAGCAAATCCTTGATGTGCAGCAGGCCGACGAACTCCTGACGATCGCTGTCGTACACCGGATAACGGCTGAATTTGTGGCGACGGAACATCGCCAGGATTTCCTTCAGCGGCGCGTTGAACTCCAGCGTCACCAGGTCTTCCCGGGAATTGGCCCAGTCGACCACTTCCAGCTCGCCCATTTCCACCGCCGAGGCCAAAACGCGCATGCCTTGGTCACTCGGATCCTGGCCACGGCTGGAGTGCAGGATCAGTTTCAGTTCTTCACGGCTGTAATGGTGCTCGTGATGGGGGCCGGGTTCACCCTGGCCGGCGATCCGCAGGATCGTGTTGGCGCTGGCGTTGAGCAGGTAAATGGCCGGGTACATGGCCCAGTAGAACAGGTACAGCGGCACAGCGGTCCAGAGCGACAGCAGCTCGGGTTTGCGGATGGCCCAGGATTTCGGGGCCAGCTCACCGACCACGATGTGCAGGTACGAGATGACGAAGAACGCGGCGAAGAACGACACGCCTTTGATCACTTCGGCCGACTGCACGCCGACGGCTTCAAGGATCGGTTCGAGGATGTGCGCGAACGCCGGTTCACCGACCCAGCCAAGGCCCAGGGAGGCGAGGGTGATACCCAATTGGCACGCCGACAGGTAAGCATCGAGCTGACTGTGAACGGTGCGCAGGATATGCCCGCGCCAGCCGTTTTTATCAGCGATGGCTTCGACCCGGGTCGAGCGCAATTTGACCATGGCAAATTCGGCCGCAACGAAAAAGCCGTTGAGCAAAACCAGGATCAGAGCAAAAAGAATCATGCCGAAATCGGCGAAGAGTGTCGCGAGGGTCAAGCCAGGGGAAGGGTCCATGATGGAGTTTTGCGGGTTCCGTGTATTCGAAAGGAAAGAAAAAAGTGTGCCTGAAGGGCAGGCACAAGTCAGCCAATGTAGCGGCTGACCGTGCGATTGCCTAGTGGCGCGTGCCGGCCGGTATCAGTCGGCGGCGCTGATGACCCGGGATTTGGTGACCTGGGCCGGCGCAAAATGGCAGGTAAAGGTGCTGCCGTGGCCCGGCACACTGCTGATTTCCATCCGCGCGCGGTGGCGCAGCAGCACGTGTTTGACGATCGCCAGGCCGAGCCCCGTGCCGCCGGTGTTGGAGTTGCGGCTGGAATCGACGCGGTAGAAGCGTTCGGTCAGGCGCGGCAGGTGTTTGCTATCGATACCGATGCCGGAATCCTGCACGCTCAAGTGTGCGCCTTGCTCATCACCCCACCAGCGGATGCGGATATTGCCTTCGGCCGGTGTGTATTTCACCGCGTTGAACACCAGATTGGAAAACGCGCTGCGCAATTCGGCTTCGCTGCCCTTGAGCAGAATCGTCGGGTCGGCTTCCAGCGTGATCTTCTGATTGCGCTGAGCAGACAACTGCTGAGCGTCGCCCTTGATCGATTGCAGCAAGCCGTCGATGGCCACCGGCTGGTTGTCCGACGGGTAATCGGTGGCTTCCAGTTTGGCCAACAGCAGCAAGTCGTTGAGCAGCGTCTGCATGCGTCCGCCTTGCTGCTGCATCTGTTGCAGGGCACGGGACCAGCGCGGGTTCACGTCCTCGACGTTGTCGAGCAGGGTTTCCAGATAACCGCAGATCACCGTCAACGGCGTGCGCAATTCATGGGAGACGTTGGCGATGAAGTCTTTGCGCATCTGTTCCAGTTGATGGATACGCGTCACGTCGCGCACCAGCATCAAGTGTTCGTTGTTGCCGTAGCGGGTGATGTACAGCTGAATGCGCAGGCGATCATTGATCGGTGACGGAATTTCCAGCGGTTCGGAGTAGCTATTCTGCTCGAAGTATTCCTTGAAGCGCGGATGGCGCACCAGGTTGGTCACCGGCTGGCCGCTGTCTTGCGGGGTCTTGAGGCCGAGCAGGGTTTCGGCGGCGCGGTTCCACCATTCGAGGTTGCCATCGCTGTCGAGCATGATCACCGCGTCTTTCAGCGCGGCGGTGGATTCCTGGACCCGGTCGATCACCGCTTGCAGACGCCCGCGTACACGTTGGTCGCGACGTTGCAGGTGGTAGATGCTGTCGAACACTTCGCCCCACAGGCCATAGCCATCGGGTGGTGCTTCATCGGGTTTGTGCAGACGTAGCCATTCGTGCAAGCGCAACAATTGCTTGAGCGTCCAGGCCAGGTAAAGGCCCAGGCCCACGGCGAGGCTCCAGCCGTAGTAGCCGGTAATCAGGCCGATCACCAGGCAACCGGTCACCAGCAAAAGCATGTGGCGGATCAGGGTGCCATGCCAGTTTTGGTTCACTTGAACGCGCGTCCTTGTCAGCTTGTCGGGCGGGGAGGGTCCGGGTCAGGCCTTGGTGGAAAACCGGTAACCGGTACCGCGCACGGTTTGTACCAGATTTTCGTAAGCATCACCGAGGGCTTTGCGCAGGCGGCGGATGTGCACGTCGACGGTGCGCTCTTCAACATAAACGTTGCCGCCCCAGACCTGATCCAGTAACTGGCCACGGGTGTAGGCGCGTTCCTGGTGGGTCATGAAGAATTGCAGCAGGCGGTATTCGGTCGGGCCCATCTCGGCGGGTTTGCCGTCGATGGTCACACGGTGGCTGATCGGGTCCAGCAGCAGGCCGCCGACTTCGATCGGCGTCTCGCCATCGGTTGGACCGGCACGGCGCAGCACGGCCTTGAGGCGCGCAACCAGCTCACGAGGGGAAAAAGGCTTGGTGATGTAGTCATCGGCACCGACTTCCAGGCCCTGGATCTTGTTGTCCTCTTCACCCTTGGCGGTGAGCATGATGATCGGGATGTCCCCGGTCAGCTCATCGCGCTTGAGGCGTCGGGCCAGCTCGATGCCGGACGTGCCGGGCAGCATCCAGTCGAGCAGGATCAGGTCCGGCTTGCGGTCGACAATGATGGCGTGGGCCTGCTGCGAGTTCTCGGCCTCCAGGCAGTCATAGCCGGCCATTTCCAACGCAACGGCGATCATTTCGCGAATGGGCGCTTCGTCGTCGACGATCAGAATACTCCTGCCAACCATGCCTTTAATCCTCTTGTCATTTAACTGTCTTGCGCCGCATTAGATAACGGAATTATTGCAGTCGTGTGACAGTATTTTAGTCGCCCGGCGATTGTCATGATCCTGAACTAAGCTCTAATTCCGAATCCTGACAACCACAAAAGGAAGGTTTCCATGAAACACATTGCTCAAACCTGGAAGGCTCTGCTGGTCACGGCTGCGCTAACGCTGCCGACTCTGGCCTTCGCCGCCGAGCCAGCGATGATGAAAGAAGGGATGATGGTCGATCACAAGGGCATGACGGTGTACACATACGACAAGGACTCAGGCGGTAAGTCGATGTGCAACGGCGAGTGCGCTGAATACTGGCCGCCAATGATGGCGCCAGCGGGCGCCAAGCCCGAAGGCAAGTGGAGCACGATCAAACGTGACGACGGTAAGATGCAGTGGGCCTATGACGGCAAGCCGCTTTACACGTTCATGAAGGACAAAAAACCTGGTGACATGGCAGGCGACAATATGAAGGAAGTCTGGCACATCATGCGCGAGCATAAATAAGCGATTCGTCTGCGCCGTAAACAGTTCGCAGCCTGCGGTCGCTCCATCCCCCTGTCGGAGCGGGCGCAGGCTGCGATCTGTTCCAACGGTCAATGCAGCGCGTAATCCAGCACAATCCCGACAAAAATCGCCAACCCGGCCCAGTGGTTGTGCAAAAACGCCTTGAAGCAGCGCATCCGGTCCTTGCCACGGGTGTACCAGAACTCCCACGCAAAACAGCCCGCCGCCGCCAGCAACCCGAGGTGGAACCAGCCACCGAGCTCGAATTTCGACCCGGCCAGCAGCAGGCAACCCAGCGCCAGCCCTTGCAGCGTCAGGATGATCACACGGTCCGCTTCGCCAAACAGAATCGCCGTGGATTTCACGCCGATCTTCAGGTCGTCGTCGCGGTCGGTCATCGCGTAATAAGTGTCGTAGCCGACAGTCCACAGCAGGTTGGCGATCCACAGCAACCACGCCGCTGCCGGCAATTCACCGGTCTCGGCGGTGAACGCCATCGGCATCCCCCAGGAGAACGCCGCGCCGAGCACCACTTGCGGGTAATAGGTGTAGCGCTTCATGAACGGGTAAGTGAAGGCCAGCGCCAAACCGCCGAACGACAACCAGACCGTTGTGGCATTGGTGCAGAGCACCAGCAGAAAACTCACGCCCATCAGCAACGCGAAGAACACCAAGGCTTCTTTGGAACTGATCTTGCCGCTCACCAGTGGCCGTTGTTCGGTGCGTTTCACGTGGCCGTCGACCTTGCGGTCCGCCCAGTCATTGATCACGCAGCCGCCGGCACGGGTCAGCACCACGCCCAAGACGAAAATGACGATATTGGCCAGTGACGGCGACCCTTTGCCGGCAATCCACAGCGCCCACAGCGTCGGCCACAGCAGCAGATAAATGCCGATCGGTTTGTCCATACGGGTCAGCTGAATGAAATCCCAGGCCCGTGGATTCAAGCGATTCAGGGACTTGAGCAGGCTTTGGTACATCAGCAATTCTCCGGATGGGCGCGGGTCGCGTTCCACAAGGTCGGCAAGAAGATTTCGGCCACCAGCACGCTCAAGGCGCCGCGATCGAAACGCGAGCGACGGCCCCACAGCTCAGGTGCCCGGGACTCCATTGGCAGCCACTCCTGAGGATAGTGACAAACCTCGATAGCTCGGCGCTGGAACGCTTGATCGCAAAACAGTAATTCGCCCAGGGAGCGGCTGCCCAATTCGTCCATGTGCAGACCGTCGCCCTGCAACGCACTGCGCGCCGCCACGCTGCGCGCAAATACCCAGGCTTCGCCGTGGCCACGCAGATACACCTCGCGAACCCAGCCCTCGCTGCCTTCGGCCAGGTCCAGCGCGGCACATTCGTCGGCGCGCAGGAGCTGCCAGCCTTCGAAAAGGGGCGTGACGCTGAAGCCATCATTCGACAAACGGATCAGGCGTCGGGTCAAAGAGCCTTCGTCGAACAGCCAGTCGAGGGTAGACGTGTCGGGGAGGGGCGTCAGTTGGCTTCGAGGGAGCCAAAGCGGGGTCATGGCGGGGGATTTTGAGTGCGGCACAGTGAGTCATTATTGGCAGCAAATGAGGCGGCGAGCTTAACATGTCAGCTAATAAATTTGAGTGATCCGGCCGCCCGTTGCGCCGAACAGGCTTGCAACTGCCCGGCCCCATCAGTACAAAACGCACTGAGCCGGACGGCAGCGCTACAACCATCGACCGTTCGCGCCGGTAAAAGACTGAACCCTGAGGAAGTACCTGAATGAAAAAGTGGCAATGTGTGGTCTGCGGCCTGATCTACAACGAAGCCGACGGCTGGCCGGATGACGGCATTGCGCCGGGCACCCGGTGGGAAGACGTACCGGCAGACTGGCTGTGCCCGGACTGCGGTGTGGGCAAGTTGGATTTTGAAATGATCGAAATCGCCGCTTAAATAACTGAGGAGTAAGGAATGAACGCACCTGTCGTGATCGTCGGTACCGGGCTGGCTGGCTACAACCTGGCCCGGGAGTTTCGCAAACTCGATGGCGAAACCCCGCTGCTGCTGATTACTGCCGATGACGGACGCTCCTACTCCAAGCCGATGCTCTCCACCGGCTTCGGCAAAAACAAAGACGCCGACGGCCTGAGTATGGCCGAACCGGGCACCATGGCCGAGCAGTTGAAGGCCGAAGTGCGTACACACACGCGTATCAGCGGCATCGATCCGGGCCACAAACGCTTGTGGATCGGTGAGGAAGCGGTGTTTTACCGTGACCTGATCCTCGCTTGGGGCGCGGAAACCGTGCGAGTGCCGATCGAAGGCGACGCGGCTGACGCAGTCTTCCCGATCAACGACCTGGAAGATTACGCGCGCTTTCGCACAGCGGCGGCCGGCAAACGTCGGGTGTTGCTGCTCGGCGCCGGCCTGATCGGCTGCGAGTTCGCCAACGACCTGATCCTTGGCGGCTATGAGGTGCAACTGGTTGCACCGTGTGAGCAGGTCATGCCGACCCTGTTGCACCCGGCGGCGGCCGCTGCGGTCCAGGCAGGGCTGGAAAGCCTGGGCGCACGCTTCCACCTCGGGCCGGTACTCAATCGCTTGCAGCGCGTCGCTGACGGACTGGAAGCGCATCTGTCCGATGGCCAGGTGATCCCTTGCGATGTGGTGGTGTCGGCCATTGGCCTGCGTCCACGCATCGACCTGGCGGCGGCGGCCGGTGTGCAGGTCAATCGCGGCGTGGTGGTCGATCGCCACCTGAAAACCTCCCACGCCAATATCTATGCCTTGGGCGACTGCGCCGAAGTCGATGGGCTGAATCTGTTGTACGTCATGCCCCTCATGAGCTGTGCGAGAGCGCTGGCCCAGACCCTCGCCGGAAACCCGACGGCGGTGAGTTATGGCCCGATGCCCATCACCGTTAAAACGCCGGTCTGCCCCTTGGTGGTTTCACCGCCACCACGGGGTTTGGAGGGCGTCTGGACAGTCGAAGGGCAGGGCGCGGACATCAAGGTATTGTGCCGCGATGCCGGCGGCAAACTGCTGGGTTATGCCCTGACAGGCGCGGCCGTGATGGAAAAACTGGCCCTGAACAAAGAGCTTCCGGCACTGCTGGCGTAAATACCGGTCGTTCTGTCGGAATCACCCCTCTTTTGCCCTTACAAAGGTCGCGCCGAGACTGGCGCGGCTCTTCGCTGCGTGCCATTCTCACTCCCGTCTGCCGCAGAGTAGAGCATCTGCGGCGCTTTGGGCGCTGTTCCAACGAGAACAGCACGGACATAACAACAAAAAACCGTCAAAGGGGCTTCACTAATGCGTAAACCAGAACTCGCCGCTGCAATTGCTGAAAAAGCAGACCTCACCAAAGAGCAGGCCAACCGCGTTCTCAACGCCGTTCTCGAAGAAATCACCGGCGCTCTGCACCGCAAGGACAGCGTTACGCTGGTGGGCTTCGGTACCTTCCTGCAACGCCATCGCGGTGCCCGCACCGGCAAAAACCCGCAAACCGGTGAGCCCGTCAAAATCAAGGCCAGCAACACTGTTGCGTTCAAGCCAGGCAAGTCGTTGAAAGACAGCGTTAATCCGTAACACGCACCGACTTCCCGCGTAGCGGGTGAGCGGAATAAAAAATGGGCACGCCAACGAGGTTGGGTGCCCATTTTTTTATGGGGCGAGGGTAACGCCAATCACTTAAGCCAAGACGCGATCCGTGTAGCAGCTGACGAAGCCTGCGTTCGGCTGCGAAGCAGTCGTAATATCAGAAAATGCGGTGCGTCAGGCTCACCGTGCACTCAGGGTTTACGACTGCCTGGCGAGTATCGCTGCCATTTCCGGCTCATCCAGATGATCCAGCATTCTCTCCACCAACAAATGCACCCCGTCAGCCATGCGGCTGAGCGCCAAGGCTACGGAGCGGCGGGAACCGTCCACATCGTCGGCGAGGTTGGCGGCGATGGCGCTGATGGACAGCAAATCTTCCGAGGCATTGGCGAGAAGGGTTTCAGGGTGGATACCCGGGCAGACGCTGAAGAGCTGGCCGTTGCGTTTTGGTGGTTTGGGGTCGGCTGGCGGGAAGTGATGGTCGAGGGCGCGCTCGGCGGCTTCGTTGAGTTTGTTTGAATCGGGGCTTTCGTAGGGGGAGATTGGGTCGGTGTCCGGCGGGTTTGGTGTGACCTTGAACATGATCTTCAATTCCTTGAATGATGCTGACAACACTTCGCCGACTAAACGAAGGGGTGGCAGCTGTACGCAGGTTAGTCGGACCGGGGAATTGAAGAAGCCGGCGCACCCGAAGGTGCCCTACGCACAGCCACCATCAAATGCAGGTAGGAAATACCTGTCTGACAGAAGCTTGTGCAACTTCAATTACCAGCGAGCGACTAAACCCGATCACTGATGGGCAGTGACGAGAATCAAGTTACCGACCGCCCCCAAGGCGCACAAGCCGGCGGATTCTGGCGTAGCCGTAGGCAACGGCGCAAGGAGTTGTAGCTTTCACGACGTTACCTAAAAGGCTTTTAAACAAGCACTCTCAGGCGATGTTTAATCATTGCGGTCTTGGCACGCCTCACCAACTTCCATAGGGGATTCCGAACTTTTCGATATAGGCTTTGGACTCTTCTGAAAGCGGCCGATGTTTTCCATTGGACGTGCCCCCGTAGGGGCCTTTGGAACTGATCGTGCCTTGGACTCGGGTGACCTCCGTCGCCGAGAGGCAAGGGCCCTTTACCCAGACTTTGGCGATACCTCCAGGGGCCAAGCCAACCACAAGCAGTTGTCGATAGTCCGTTATGACCTTGCCGTCAAATGCGCAAAATACGTCCTCGCGTTTACGCATTAACTGTCTGACTGATTCAGTAATCTCGATGTAGGCTTCATAGGTCTGTGGTTCGGCCATGGACTGCCAGCGCACATAGACCAAACGAGGCAGGTCAGCGCCAGTCACATACCGACCCTTTCCTCCTGGATTCTCTCGCCATCCCGCTGGTTTTCCTCTCAGCTCAGACGGTATGCCTTTGCTCATTGCGCGTGGATACCCCATAGCCGGTATACCGCTGCCCGCGCGAAGGAACACGCGCTCATTGATATCAACGACACTGACCGTTTCGATCCAGACTTCCATATAGTCAGGCGAAAAAAAATCAAGGCTCCACGCGTCATAAGGTAGTGATCTGCTCTCGACAGAGGCACATCCTCCCAATAACGCGAATAGCAGCGCAAAGCCGGTCTTAAGCATGTATGAGCGCTTACGCATTAGGATGCACCACGCGTTTATAGTTTTCGGCGGGTCGATTGATAAACACGATGTTCAGATCGCTGTTGTTCCAGCCTTTGGCAGCATTCCAGTTGGCAGACAGATGGATGTAGCGGCGGTAGAGCAGTTCCTCTTCGTCGAAGCTCAGGCTCGTGCGGCGAGTGTCGCCTAACGCATAAGCCATCAGTTTTTCGGCAATCGATTTCAGCTCTGTCGGTAATGCGTACGTTTGATCCTCTTCGTCAATAACCTTAAACGGGACGTCGTGCCTGGCCCCCAACTCGCGCATGATTCTCAGGTAAATCAACGCCAGATCGTTGCGCACAGTCCGCTCGCTGTGGACCGCTGCATAGACATTTTTCGATTTGGATCTGTCGCCTTTTGCGTTGCCAGTCATCTCCACCGCCCAGGTTTTCACCTTCAGTGTTAGCCCATACAGATTGAGTTGATCCTGAAGGCGACCTAGCTCTTGCTGAGCCCAACGATAGGCGGTTGACGCTGTGGAAGGCTCGTAAAGTTCCATGTCGCGGCTGCAGCGCGGCTTGCTAAGCAGAACTCTTTCAATGAAGTTTGGTATATACCCGCCACCCAAGTCGGAGTGGACGCCGGGCAGCTCGATATCAGTAGCGCCGGCGCTGTTGAGTGAGAAGTTATGGCGGCGCTCGTCCCGCGCCACCAAATGCACGACCTTTTTTGCCACATCGGGCGCTAGATACAAGTTAACACCGGGGTTGTTGGCGTCGTGGACGCTAAAGTCACCGTCAGTGATGCTGCCTACTGCGGCAGCGGTGTCGAAGATGCCGATAAAGTTGATAGAGACATCCGTATTGGCGCACCAGTTAAAGCCCTCAACAAAACCGGGAGCATCTGTCAGGGTCGAAGCCAGAATACTTTGGTTGCCCTTCATGACTTCATTTGCGAAGTGCCGAGCCGCGGCGGCTCCTCGACTGAAGCCAAAAACATCGAGCTCCACTCGCTCAATTTTCCTTTCCGGGTTGCTCTGCTGAAACTCCCGAAGCTTTTGTCTTATGAGCGAGGGACTTTGCCCAACTCTCGCCAGCACGCCGTAGGCGCCTGCGCCGGTCGCCAGTGAAAAACGTGAATCCCCTTCACCACTGCTCGTACCGATGCCATCCAGATAAACGGGGATGAAACCTATGGTTTCGTCATCAGCCAATAACCGCTTACTGTCATCGGTGTACAGGTCATACAGCTTCGCCACATTACTCGTGTCATTCCCAAAACTGTTATCCGGCGTGTTCCCCTGAACGTCATACCCATGCGCCTGACAAAACCGCGGAATATCCTCAGCCTCCTCCACCAGATTTACATCCCGCGCATAACACCCGGCAACCATTTCACTGTTGGATCGGTTATTCCCAGTGCCATCAAAAAACACCCCGATCCGCAAAGTAATCCCTTCTTCTTCGACTTCTTCCTCCTCTTCCTCCAGCTCATCCGATTCATTCTCTTTCGATGGCGCAGGCTCAGGCGCGACGGATACCAACAGGCCTGCCGCTGCCCCCTGAAGCAATGTATGTGCGGCCGTGCCGGGCGCAGGAGAACCGCCGACCTCAATCGCGCTACTACTGAAAATACCGTCGGAGTTGAGCACGATGTGTTGATCGCCGACCTTTATGGAAAGGCTCTCACCTGCATCTATCACAAGGTGTGCGCCGGCCTTGATGTGCACGTGCTGACCGGCTTCGATAACCAGCGTTTCATCGGCTCTGGTGTGGCTGTCGCCAGAGACATGCAGGTAGTCGTTACCGCTTACCTGGATTTTTCGATCCGACGTGATAGTGAGGTGCTCTTCAGATCCCAGCACCGTAATACGGTCACCCTTGATGGTGACTCGACTCTCATTACCCACCTCAATCCGGCTGTCGTTCCCGACCTTCTGTTCCATATCCCGCTGAGCACGCAGGTGGACCAACTCATCGCCAGCGCGATCGTCCATCGACAATTCGTTATAGCCACCCGTAGTGGGAGAGCTGTGGGTACGAAGTACAGTTTTGGTTTTGTTTTCGGGCAATGGGTAGGCCGGTGGCGTGACCTTGTTGATCAGGCAACCAGTGATCAGCGGGTAGTCAGGATTGCCTTCAAGGTAGGTGACGAGGACTTCCATCCCGATGCGCGGAATGATCACTGTGCCAAAGTTGTCCCCCGCCCAACTGGACGCTACCCGCAGCCAGCAACTGCTGTTTTCAGTGTTGCGTTGAGACCGGTCCCAGTGAAATTTGACTTTGACGCGCCCGAATTCATCGCAGTAAATCTCTTCACCGACAGGCCCGGTGACGCGGGCGGTCTGGCAATTCAGCATGGGTCTTGGTGCAGGCATCGGTGCCCGATAAAACACATCCCAGGGAATCGCGCTGAAGCTATTTCGGTAGCCCTGAGTAAAGCCGTCCTCTGTTTCGGTCGCGCTGGTGACTGACTCTTCGAGCACTTGTGGCTGCTTTCCAAAGTGGGTGACGCTGAGCTGAGCGGCAGCCATAGATCGTTGAGCGTTTCGTGTGGGCATCTCGTCAGGCCGAAAAAATGGCCGCAGCGCAGCGTCGGCTGGTCGCTTTTTCCCTCCGCCAACTGATAATCGACCCGGTGCCGCTCCAGTGCCTGCTGGGCCAGTTGGTTACCGCGTTTTTCGCTCTCCAATGGTAGCGGGTAGCTATAGTCTTCCAGCTTGGGGTCGAACTCAGCGGTAAAGCGACTTTCCAGCAATGCGTTTGGGCGTTTCAGGTCGTAGTCACGGCGGGTAACGATGCTGGGGCGGGTTTTGAAACCCATGGAAAACTGGCTGACGACCGGATGTTCCGCCACCATGCCCGCGTCTTGCTGATAAGGGGTTTCGCCCAATTTGGGGAAGTATGTCTGGTCATCGGTAAACACCAGCGCATGGCCTTCCGGGGAATGCTGGTGATGCCACGTAATGCCATCTTCGGCGCAGAGCCGCAGGACGAACTCCAAATCATTTTCCCGGTATTGAGTGCAGTATTCGCGCGGGGGACTTGTTTTGACGTGGAAGGTAAATGCATCGGCCTGAATGCCGTGCCCCTTGAGGACCTGGGCGATGATTTGCGGCACCGTCTGACCTTGGAAAATTCTCTGATCCTGGCTGAACTGCAAGTAATGCAGTGCCGGCACCAGGTTCACGCGATAGCGGGTCAGGCGCTTACCGACATCGCCCACGGACACCCCTGCGATATGGCCATGAATACCTTCGCCATGATGGCCAAATTGCAGAAATGCAGGATGGTGAAGCAGGGTCTCCAGATCGATATCCGGGTACTCGCTGACCAGATCGACGTTGATTGAGTACAACGCGCTGATGGTTTCAGTGCCTTCAAAGGCCAGCACTTTAAAATCGTTGCGAACCGTCGGGATCACAAGGGTGAAGTGGGCAGCATTGGCCGGTGCGAACATGCGCTTATCCCTTTGCTTCTTTAGCTCGTCCTTAAGCTGAGAGAGAAAAAATCGCGACGCCCGAGTCGTGCCTGGCCCGAGCAGATCGCCAAAATCCCGTGCACGCTAACAAGGCATCCAAAGTATTGATGTAGGAGGGATCTTGAATCCCGGCATGAAATTTCCGCGATACCGAAAGTTCCATTTTGGAACTTTGCTTGAAATATAAAGTGCTATCACAATGATGGCACTTTTCTTATTGGCTGTTGTCACGCGTCGTTTTATTCATTGATATCGGTAACATTTCGGAATGCTCCTACATTCATAATTTTGTATTTTTGGCATGCTTCACCCCCGAGTCAGGGAGTGAACGCGCAATGAATACGGCAAAAATCGTGGGGGATGAAAGGGACGGCTCTACGTCAATGGTTTCAGGCCGACAGACTGAGCAATTAAATATTAAAACGACCTCGGGGAATCCCTTGCTACATATAGGGTGATCTCCTACGGGTGATAAACACACTTCGTCTTATTGTTTAATCAGATGCTTGCTAGTGGCCATCATCGTGAGTACGATGCGCCCACTTTGTAAGAGCACGATCTCAATTGGATGAGACTCATCGCAGCTCTTTGATTCTGTCTCACGCCGTTGGAACTCCAATGGGCGTATGACCGTAATCCAAACTAAAGGCCATGGATGTCCTACTCAAGCAAACTTTCTGCTCATTACCTCGACCTCGCAAAAGCCTCTGTTTCCAAAGAGAATTTCGCGGGCGAGGATGTTCGCTTTTCGAGCGAATATGAGGCGCTGGAAAGCGAGCTGGGCAAAGCCCAATCCATGCACGAAAGCGGTCAGATCGACTGGCTGAAAATCCGCGAAAACAGCGAAAGCCTCCTGCGCACCCAGTCCAAGGATTTGCGGGTTGGCGCCTGGCTGACCTGGGCGCTGTACCAGCGCGAATCCTTTCAAGGGCTGCTGGCCGGCCTCGGTTTGTTGCACTACCTGTGCGAAAGCCACTGGGCTGAAGTGCACCCGAACAAGGCCCGCACCCGCTCCGCTGCCATCAGTTGGTTGGTACCGCGTCTTGAGCAGGTGCTGACCGAAAACGTCGCGATCAAAGAGCAGTTGCCGATGTTCCGGCGGCTGGTCGAACACCTTGAAGGTCTCGATGCCGCTTGCACCGGGCACTTGGGCGACGATGCGCCGTTGCTGCTGCCGATCTCCCGCCGCCTGAAGAACATGGTCCAGCGTGCCGCCGACAATCAGCCGGAACCTGGCGTCGTCGGCGCGGCGGTGGCGCAGGTCAAACAAGCCGCCACGCAACTGTTCACCCCCGGCGCACCGATCGACAACGAAAAAGAAGCCCATAAAGCCCTGCGCGCCCAGCAGGAAAGCGCGCGGCCGCTGTGTGCCTGGTGGCTCAAGCAGAAAGCCACCGACCTGCGCGCCTTGCGCCTCAATCGCACACTGTTGTGGCTGCCCATCGACGCGGTGCCCGAGCGCAATGCCGAGCAGATCACCGTTCTGCGCGGGTTGCCAGCCGACAAGCTCAAGGCCTACCAGGACCGTTACGACCAGGCCAAATACGCCGATCTGCTGGTGGAACTGGAGGCGAGCCTGGCGAAGGCGCCGTTCTGGTTCGATGGCCAGCGAATGGTTTGGGAGTGCCTCCAGGGGCTCAACGCCGAGATGGCTATGCGCGAAGTGGAAATCCACTTCGCGCTTTTGATTCAGCGCCTGCCCGGCATCATCGAATTGCGTTTCCATGACGGCGCCCCGTTTGCTGATCCGGCCACCCGCGCCTGGGTCAGCGCCCACGTCATGCCGCACCTGCAAAGCGCCAGTGCACCGCGCAAAGTTGAAGTCGCCGACAGCCAGCCGGCCTGGGAAGTAGCCCTGGAAGAAGTCTTGCCGATCCTGCGCAAGGACGGCCTCAAGGCCGCCGTGCAGATCCTCAAACAAGGCTTGCAAAGCGCCCACGGCGGACGCGTCCGATTCTTCTGGCAGTTCGCCCTCGCGCGGCTGTGCTTCATGGCCAAGAAATACGAACTGGCCAAGACCCAACTCGAAACCCTCGATCAAACATTACAGGACTCAGGCCTGAACGCCTGGGAGCCCGATCTTGCGCTGGAAGTGCTGCATTTACTGCATAGCTGCTGCGAGTTGTTACCGCAGAACCATGCCGTACGTGAACGCAAGGAAGAGATTTATCGCAGGCTGTGCCACCTCGATCTCGAAGTGGTACTCGAATAGGCCCCAGGGCCACAACCGCAAGGAGAATAGCCATGGCCAAAGAAGGCTCGGTAGCCCCCAAGGAACGCATCAACGTCACTTTCAAACCTGCCACCGGTGGTGCTCAGGAAGAAATTGAACTGCCGTTGAAACTACTGGCAATCGGTGACTACACCCACCGCAAGGACGAACGCAAAGTCGAAGATCGCAAGCCGATCAGCATCGACAAGATGACCTTCGACGAAGTGCTGGCCAAGCAAGAGTTGACCCTGACGTTGAACGTGCCGAACCGCCTTCAGGAAGAGGGCAGCACTGAAGAGCTGGGCGTGCAACTGCGCGTCAACTCGATGAAGGACTTCAACCCGGCCAGCCTGGTCGAGCAAGTGCCTGAGCTGAAAAAACTGATGGAACTGCGCGACGCGCTGGTGGCCCTCAAAGGTCCGCTGGGTAACGCGCCTGCGTTCCGCAAAGCCATCGAAGGCGTTCTCGCCGACGACGAATCCCGCGGTCGCGTACTGGGTGAGCTGGGCTTGAACGCCGCAGCCCAGGACGCCTGAGTCTCCATCAGCCAAGGAAGCCAACACCATGAGCACTAGCGCAGCACAGCAAAAGAGCAAAGAGAACGGCGAATACAGCATTCTCGACAGCATCATCGCCGAAACCCGCCTGACGCCGGACGACGAAGCCTACGACATCGCCAAACGCGGTGTGTCGGCCTTCATCGAAGAGCTGCTCAAGCCGCAGAACAACGGTGAGCCGGTCAAGAAGGCCATGGTTGACCGCATGATCGCCGAGATCGATGCCAAACTCAGCCGCCAGATGGACGAGATCCTGCACCACCCGGCGTTCCAGTCCCTGGAATCGTCGTGGCGTGGTCTGCAGTTGCTGGTCGACCGCACCAACTTCCGCGAAAACATCAAGATCGAAATCCTCAACGTCTCCAAGGACGATCTGCTGGACGATTTCGAAGATTCGCCGGAAGTGATGCAGTCGGGCCTGTACAAGCACATCTACACCGCTGAATACGGTCAGTTCGGTGGTCAGCCGGTTGGCGCGATCATCGCCAACTACTTCATGTCCCCAAGCTCGCCGGACGTGAAACTGATGCAGTACGTGTCCAGCGTAGCCTGCATGTCCCACGCTCCGTTCATCGCGGCGGCCGGCCCGAAATTCTTCGGCCTGGAAAGCTTCACCGGTCTGCCGGACCTGAAGGATCTGAAAGATCACTTCGAAGGCCCGCAATTCGCCAAATGGCAGAGCTTCCGCCAGTCGGAAGACTCCCGTTACGTTGGCCTGACCGTGCCGCGTTTCCTGCTGCGTAACCCGTACGACCCGGAAGAAAACCCGGTCAAATCGTTCGTGTACAAAGAAACCGTCGCCAACAGCCACGAGCACTACCTGTGGGGCAACACGGCCTATGCGTTCGGCACCAAGCTGACCGACAGCTTCGCCAAATTCCGCTGGTGCCCGAACATCATCGGCCCGCAGAGCGGTGGCGCGGTTGAAGACCTGCCGTTGCACCATTTCGAAAGCATGGGCGAAATCGAAACCAAGATTCCTACCGAGGTTCTGGTTAGCGACCGTCGTGAATACGAACTGGCCGAGGAAGGCTTCATCTCCCTGACCATGCGCAAAGGCTCCGACAACGCGGCGTTCTTCTCCGCAAGCTCGGTGCAGAAGCCGAAGTTCTTCGGCATCAGCGCAGAAGGCAAGGCAGCAGAGCTGAACTACAAGCTCGGCACCCAACTGCCGTACATGATGATCGTCAACCGCCTGGCTCACTACTTGAAAGTGCTGCAGCGCGAGCAACTCGGTTCGTGGAAAGAACGTACCGACCTCGAGCTGGAACTCAACAAGTGGATCCGCCAGTACGTGGCCGACCAGGAAAACCCAAGCGCCGAAGTGCGTGGCCGTCGTCCACTGCGCGCTGCCCAGATCATCGTCAGCGATGTTGAAGGCGAGCCTGGCTGGTACCGCGTCAGCCTGAACGTGCGCCCGCACTTCAAGTACATGGGTGCCGATTTCACCCTGTCGCTGGTTGGCAAGCTGGACAAAGAGTAAGCGGAGCTAACTCATGACTGGATATGGCAGCCTTTTCGAACGCCTGGGTGGCGACGCGGACAAACGCGTCGGCTGGAGCCGCGAGGTCTCCGCCATGGCGTCCGTGGCTGCCCATCTGGCCAAGATGCTCAGCACCCGTGCGGGCAGCGTGCAAACGCTGTCCGATTACGGGCTACCCGATCTCAATGACATGCGTCTGAGCCTGCACGACTCCCTGAGTCAGGCCCGTCTGGCCATCGAAAATTTCATCGAAGCCTACGAGCCACGCCTGAGCAATGTGCGTGTCATTTCCCTGCCGCGTGACCACGATCAGCTTCGCCTGTCCTTCAGCATCGAAGGCTTGCTGGAAGTTGATGGATTCAAGCGTCAGGTCAGTTTCGCCGCGCGCCTGGATGGCAGCGGTCAAGTGAAGGTCAACTAAGGAGACTCCGATGTCCGGCAAACCCGCAGCCCGCGTATCCGACCCCACCGCTTGCCCGCTCCCCGGCCACGGCACCAACCCGATCGCCGCCGGTTCCGGCGACGTATTTTTCGACGGCCTCCCGGCCGCCCGCCAAGGCGATGCCTCGGCGTGTGGTGGTGCGATGGTCGGCGGGTTGTCGGGGACCGTTTTGATTAACGGCAAACCAGCGGCAACGGTGGATTCCGTCGGGACTCATGGCAACAAGGTTACGGCGGGTTCCGGGACCGTGATTATCGGGAATTCGCATTCGGCGGTGCCGTTTGTGGCGCCGTTGCCTTTGATTTTTCCTGGATTTGATGAGCAGTTTGCTCTGACAGATGAAGCTGGTATGCCCATTGCCAATCGTAGATATCTGCTCGTTCGCCAAGACGGTGCGCAGGAAGAGGGTGTTACTAATGAAAAAGGTTTCACTCACCGACTAGCTCGTCACGAAAGTGCAGAGCAAGTTGAAATCTATGTTGCAAAAGGAGATTGATAGATGGGCGCGGATGTCATCAATACTTCAAGTGGTGCTTTTACAAAAGTCGCTGCGATGCAAAGTACACCGACTAAGGATCTGACGCCTAAACCGATTGTTGTTGAACAAGGGCTGACGGTATTTTTGGGCGGCGCCGGGATGATTGGTGCTTATAACGCGGATATGGTGGCTGCATTCAAAGAGGCTGGAATTTCAAATACTGTTTATGGGAACTATTCCTCTCTAATAACTGGGTGGGATAAGCATGTGCCCGACTTGGTTGACATGCTTAGTGATGCTGCGTCTGTGGTGCTCTATAATCAAGACGAAAGTGATCCGGTTGTATTTGAGTATGGTGAAATTCAAAAGTGCAAGTATGGTGGTGAATATATAGAGAAGAAGTATCTCTATGGTTTGATCACTATCAAAAGTAATAGCGTAGTGGAATGTACACCGACAAGCGATATGTTGGCGATCAAGATAGGGCGGGATATTTCAAAAATTAAGGCCACGGAGTTTCCGTTGAGCGCACTGGAAATCACTAAGCCAATTCCCAAGATCGGACAATTCAATATTGTGGGCTACTCTTGGGGCAGTGTGGTCGCAGCCCGCACCGCCATGCATTACGCCCGTGCGGGTTCTAAAATCGACCACCTTGTCCTCATCGGAGCCCCAATTAATAAAAGTCTGAAAGAAGCTGTGAGTAACCATCCAAACATTGGTAGCGCAATAATCATCGACTTGAAGGATAAGGGTGATCCTATTTTCGCAGGCATGACTGATAAGGAACTAGTCGACTCGGCTCTTGAACTGGGCAGGCAAATGCCTACGGCGGAAGGGCACTTTTACTATTCCGGCGATAGTGCAGACGGGAAGGTAAGGCGTCGAGAGCTTGCCAAGCTTCTCTATTTAAAGGGACTGCGCTAAGTGTTTCGTTATTTGTATTCTTTTGTGGCGGCTGGTTTGCTGCTGATGTCGTGTACCGACCCGAAAACTAAATGGTCAATAGCCGGGGTTGATGTTTATGGAAGCTTATTTGTTCTCTGTATGGTTCTTTATATTCCGATGATGGCGTTTTCTTTTTACTATTTTGTAAAGGCGCTAATAAATTTCTTCAAATATAAAAGTTCGCGTGATGGTTTTTCATTCTTGGCTTTCTCTGTTGTAGGTGTTGTTGCTCTTTACAGTTTTAATCACTGGGTGTTCAGTGAGATTTACTAACGATTCGGCGCACAGCAGTCGTAAAAGCGAATGCTGTGCTAATTCAATTTTTTTCAGAGTAGCGCTCTGGTCTCCTGTCCTGGTGATGTTGGCTTTGACACTGGTCGAGCAGGGCACCGGATACGCGGCGGTTCTGGACTGGCAACAAATGCTGTTGATCTACGTCCTCTCATTCGGAATCCCGGCCTATATCGCCTTTGCCCTGTGGGCAACGCGAGTACTGAAAGGAAAAACCGAACAGCAAATTTTAAGAAGTGTGTGGCGCGCACCGCTGACGTTCATCCCTTTTTACGCCGCCCCTTGGGTCATTTATGGATTGGCCCATGTGTTTTTGGGGAGCCTCGCCGGGTTCCCGATGATGTTTGGCTGGCTGGCTTTTCTGCCGTACCTACTCATCGCAGGCTACGTGGTTGCCGGTCTGACGGTCGCGCTTTACAGGACGTTTTATTCATGAGATTCAATACCAGGCAGGTAACCCGTGTCGTTTAACCACTACTACCAAAGCGAACTCACCGCACTTCGCCAGTTAGGCCGTCGATTCGCCGAGCGTAGCCCGGCGTTGGCGCCTTTCCTCGGGCAGGCCGGGCGGGATCCGGACGTGGAGCGGTTGCTGGAAGGCTTTGCGTTCCTGACCGGCCGCCTGCGCCAGAAGCTCGATGACGAGTTGCCGGAGCTCAGCCACTCGCTGATGCACCTGCTGTGGCCCAACTACATGCGGCCGCTGCCGGCGTTCAGCATTTTGCAGTTCGATCCGTTGAAGCGATCGGGACCTGCGTTGATGGTCGAGCGCGACACGCCGGTTGAGAGTGTGCCAATCGATGACGTACGTTGCCGCTTTCGCACCTGCTACCCGACCGAAGTTCTGCCGCTGGATCTGGCCGCACTGACCTACTCGGTAAAGGGCGACGGTTCGCTGTTGAGCCTGCGTCTGGAGATGAGCGCTGACGGTCACCTCGGTGAGCTGGAGCTGAGTCGTCTGCGTCTGCACTTCGCTGGTGAGCGCTACATCAGCCAGATGCTCTACCTGAGCCTGTTGCGCAACCTGGAAGGCATCGAGCTGATCCCGCTGGACGGCGCCGGCAAGCCAATCAATGGCGTCAACGGCACACCGATGGCGTTCAAGATGCCCGGCGACCGTGTGCAGCCGGTGGGTTTTGCCGAAGAAGAGGCGTTGATCCCGTATCCGCTGAACACCTTCCGTGGCTACCGCTACTTGCAGGAATATTTCGCCTTCCAGGACAAATTCCTGTTCGTCGATATCAACGGCCTGGACCTGCTCAAGGCCCTGCCGGAAGACACGCTCAAGCAGATGCGCGGTCTGGAATTGCGCTTCGATATTCGCAAGAGCGGCATCCAGCGCCTGCGTCCGACGCTGGACAACGTGAAGCTCTACTGCACGCCGATCGTCAACCTGTTCAAGCACGATGCACTGCCGATCCGCCTCGACGGCAAGCAGGACGAATATCTGCTGCTGCCAGCCGAATACGACCTGCAAAACTGCGGCGTGTTCTCGGTGGAAACCGTCACGGGATGGAAGCCCGGCGGCCTTGGTTATCAGGAGTACGTGCCGTTCGAATCGTTCGAGCACGACCCGAGTTTCGACGTGCCCAACAGCCGTCCGCACTACAGCATTCGCCAGCGTTCGTCCTCGTTGCACGACGGCCTCGACACTTACCTGAGCTTCGGCATTCGCCACACCGAAGCCCACGAAACCCTGTCGATCGAGCTGATGTGCACCAACCAGAACCTGCCGCGCAAGCTCAAGCTCGGCGACATCTGCATGGCCTGCGAAGAGACGCCGGAGTTCCTCAGTTTTCGCAACATCACCCCGGCCACGCCCAGTTATGCGCCGCCGCTGAACCGTGACTTCCTCTGGAAGCTGATCAGCAACATGTCGCTTAACTATCTGTCGCTGGCCGACGTCAATGCGTTGAAGGTGATTCTCGAAACCTACGACCTGCCGCGCTACTACGACCAACACGCTGAAAAAGTCAGCAAGCGCCTGTTGGGCGGGCTCAAGTCGATCAAACACCAACACGTCGACCGCTTGCACCGAGGGTTGCCGGTACGCGGGTTGCGCACCGAGCTGACCATCGACCCGGAAGGGTATATCGGCGAGGGCGACCTGTTCGTTTTCGCCTCGGTTCTTAACGAGTTTTTCGCGCTTTACGCCAGTCTCAATTCGTACCACGAGCTACGGGTAAAAAGCACACAGGGAGAGGTGTACCAATGGACACCACGTATGGGTCTGCAACCCCTGCTTTAAGCGGGCTGACCCGGGTAATACGCGAGTACTCGCTGTTTCAGGCCGTGCTGCTGGTGGTAGACCGGCTGCGCGAGGCGCACCCGTACTTGAGCGAAGACGATCTGTATGACCAGCTGGAATTCCAGGCCAATCCGAGCCTGGGTTTCCCCGGCAGTGACGTCGATCGCGTGGAGTTTTTCGAAGAGCACGGGCAGATGCGCGCGCGTCTGCGTTTCAACCTGATCGGCCTGGTCGGTTCCGGTTCGCCACTGCCGGCGTTCTACGGCGAACAGGCCCTGGGCGATAGCGAAGACGGCAACCCGACCCGCCTCTTCCTCGACCTGTTTCACCATCGCCTGCAACGGCTGATGCTGCCGATCTGGAAAAAATACCGCTACCGCGCAAGCTTCCAGAGCGGCGCCCTCGACCCGTTTTCGTCGCAGCTGTTTGCGTTGATCGGCCTCGGTGGCGAAGAGATCCGCAGGGCCCAGGAGCTGAACTGGAAACGCCTGCTGCCGTACCTCGGCTTGCTCAGCTTGCGGGCGCACTCGGCGGCGTTGATCGAAGCGGTGCTGCGTTACTACTTCAAACACGCCGAACTGACCATCGAGCAGTGCATCGAGCGCCGCGTCGAAATCCTCGACGAGCAGCGCAATCGCTTGGGTCGCGCCAACAGCCTGCTGGGCGAAGACCTGGTGCTGGGCGAACACGTGCGCGACCGCAGCGGCAAATTCCGCATTCACATCCGCGAACTCGACTGGCAACGCTTCCACGAATTCCTGCCGATCGGTTTCGGCTACCAGCCGCTCTGCGCGCTGGTGCGGTTCACCCTGCGTGACCCGCTCGATTACGACATTCGCCTGGTGTTGCGCCAGGAAGAAATCCGCGAACTGCGCATCGGTGAGCAGAACGCCTGTCGCCTGGGATGGACCAGTTGGCTGGGCCGCGAAAAAGCGGACGGCGTGGTGACCCTGGGCAGCAAAATTCATTAAGGACAGATGACCAATGATCAACGTAGACCTGCAACAACTTATCCAGGCGCTGGACGCCGAAACCCGTCGTGACCTGGAAAGTTCGGCCGAACGCTGCGTCGCCCGTGGCGGCAGCAAGATCCTCGTCGAAGACTTGTTGCTCGGCCTGCTGGAGCGCCCGCAAGGCTTGCTCGCACGCGCGCTGCAAGACGCCGAAGTGGATGCCGGTGAACTGAGCGCCGCGTTGCAATCGCGGGTTGAGCACAGCGCTTCGCGCAACCCGGTGTTTGCCCCGGAACTGGTGCAGTGGCTGCAAGACGCGTTACTGGTGGCCAACCTTGAACTGGGCCAAAGCCAGGTCGAGCAAGCCGCGTTGATCCTCGCACTGTTGCGCAACCCGATGCGCTACGCCGGCAGCCGCTACCAGTCATTGCTGGCCAAGCTGAACATCGAGCGCCTGAAAGAATTCGCCCTGTCGCAGAAAGAACAACCGGCCACCGGCAAACCTGCCGTGCCGGGCGAATCGCTGCTGCAGCGCTTCACCCACAACCTGACCCAACAGGCCCGCGACGGCAAACTCGACCCGGTGTTGTGCCGCGATGGCGCGATCCGTCAGATGGTCGACATCCTCGCCCGTCGCCGCAAAAACAACCCGATTGTGGTCGGTGAAGCCGGCGTCGGTAAAACCGCCATCGTCGAGGGTCTGGCCTCGCGCATCGCGGCCGGTGAAGTGCCGCAAGTCTTGAAAGGCGTTGAATTGCTGTCGCTGGACATGGGCCTGTTGCAGGCCGGCGCCAGTGTCAAAGGTGAATTCGAACGTCGCCTCAAAGGCGTGATCGACGAAGTCAAAGCCTCGCCGAAACCCATCATCCTGTTCATCGACGAAGCTCACACACTGATCGGCGCGGGCGGTAATGCCGGTGGTTCCGACGCGGCCAACCTGCTCAAGCCAGCATTGGCCCGTGGTGAGTTGCGCACCATCGCCGCCACCACCTGGGCGGAGTACAAGAAGTACTTCGAAAAAGACCCGGCCCTGGCCCGTCGTTTCCAACCGGTGCAACTGCACGAACCGACCGTCAGCGAAGCGGTGACCATCCTCCGTGGCCTGGCTCAGGTTTATGAGAAGAGCCATGGCATTTACCTGCGCGACGACGCGGTGGTTGCAGCGGCCGAGTTGTCCGCTCGTTACCTCGCGGGTCGTCAGCTGCCGGACAAGGCCGTCGACGTGCTCGACACTGCCTGCGCCCGCGTACGCATCAGCCTCGCCGCTGCCCCGGAAAGCCTTGAACGCCTGCGGGGTGAACTGGCTGAAGGTGGCCGTCAGCGTCAGGCCCTGCGCCGTGATGCCGAGGCCGGTCTGCTGATCGATCACGAAGCGCTGGACGCTTTGGAAGATCGCCTGGCTGCCGCCGATGATGAAAGGGTCGCGCTGGAAACCCTCTGGATCGAGCAGAAAGAACTGGCCGAGCGCCTGCTGGACCTGCGTCAGCAACTGGCCAAAGCCCGCGAAGCTGCCGCCGTCGAGCCCACCGTTACGGTTGAGGACGACGCCGAAGGCACCGTGATCGAAACGCTCGAAGCCCCTGTGGACGAAGCGCAAAGCGTCGCGTCCCTGGAAGCTGCGCTGAACGAAACCCACCGCGCCCTGACTGAGCTTCAGGTCAAAGAACGTCTGGTGAGTTTTGAAGTCTGCCCGCGTCTGGTCGCCGAAGTGATCAGCGCCTGGACCGGCGTGCCCCTGGCGCAACTGGCCCGCGAACACAACGCCAAGGTCGCGAGCTTCGCCACCGACTTGCGTACCCGCATCCGTGGTCAGGAACAAGCCGTTCACGCACTGGACCGCTCGATGCGCGCCACCGCTGCCGGCCTGAACAAACCTGATGCACCGGTTGGCGTATTCCTGCTGGTCGGCCCGAGCGGCGTCGGCAAAACCGAAACTGCACTGGCCCTGGCGGACTTGCTGTACGGCGGTGATCGTTTCATCACCACCATCAACATGTCCGAGTTCCAGGAGAAGCACACCGTCTCGCGCCTGATCGGTGCGCCGCCGGGCTACGTCGGTTATGGCGAGGGCGGCATGCTCACCGAAGCCGTGCGCCAGAAACCGTACTCGGTGGTGCTGCTCGATGAAGTCGAGAAAGCCGACCCGGACGTGCTCAACCTGTTCTACCAAATCTTCGACAAAGGCGTGGCCAACGACGGCGAAGGGCGCGAGATCGATTTCCGCAACACGCTGATCCTGATGACTTCGAATCTGGGCAGCGACCGCATCGCCGAGCTCTGTGAAAACGGCGCGCGTCCGTCGGCCGAAGTACTCGAAGAAACCATCCGCCCGGTGCTGAGCAAACACTTCAAGCCGGCGCTGCTGGCGCGCATGCGCGTCGTGCCTTACTACCCGGTGGGCGGCCCGGTGCTGCGCGAGCTGATCGAAATCAAACTCGGCCGTTTGGGCGAGCGCCTGAACCGTCGTCAGCTGGATTTCACTTACTCGCAAGACCTCGTCGATCACTTGGCCGAACGCTGCACCCAAAGCGACAGCGGCGCGCGCCTGATCGACCATTTGCTGGACCTGCACGTGCTGCCGCTGGTGGCTGACCGCTTGCTCGATGCGATGGCCACGGGCGAAAGCCTCAAGCGTGTCCACGCGACGCTCGACGGCAACGCCAGCGTGACGTGCGAGTTCGCCTGAGGTGGGTGTGATGTTCACTCAAGTGCCGCAGCCATTGGTCTATGCCGAAGCCTTGCTGGCGCAATTCGCCAGCCTGTCGCGCGCGGCGGACGGTGCTGCGCTGCTGGGTGACTTCGTGCGCGGCTTGGCCGAACTCAGCGGTTGCGAGTTGACGCAGCTGTACCTGCTGGATGCGACTCACACGTGCCTGGGGATGAACGCCGAATGCCTGAACGGTATCCTGCAACCCCGTGAATCGGCGAGCCTGCCGGCGGATTACAACGGTGAGCAACTGCTGCAGTTCGCCCTGTGCCAGAACCGCGTGGTGTGCCTCAGCGAGCTGAGCGGCAGCCTGCACGAAACCAGTTTCCTGCCGCCTCAGGCCATGCCTTGGCAGTCGCTGTTGTGTGTGCCGCTGGTCAATCAGCAGAAAGCCGTCGAAGGCTTGCTGCTGTGCGCCAGTCGCCGGCACGTCGACCTGCAAGGCTTTGCCGATTCCCTCGGGCAGCTCGGTTCGTTCGTGCTCGGCCAACTGCATTTGCTGCAACGTCTGCGTCAGCCAACCGGTGATGCGCGGCCGGCGAAGGCCAGCGTCCCGAGCGCCAGCGGTTACGGTTTGATCGGCAAGAGTTCGGCCATGCGCCAGACCTATTCGCTGATCAGCAAAGTCCTGCACAGCCCGTATACCGTGCTGCTGCGCGGCGAAACCGGCACCGGCAAGGAAGTGGTGGCGCGGGCCATTCACGACTGCGGGCCGCGCCGTTCCCAGGCGTTCATCGTGCAGAACTGCGCGGCGTTCCCCGAGAACCTGTTGGAAAGCGAACTGTTCGGCTACCGCAAAGGTGCGTTCACCGGTGCTGATCGCGACCGTGCCGGGCTGTTCGATGCGGCCAACGGCGGCACTTTGCTGCTCGATGAAATCGGCGACATGCCGTTGTCCTTGCAAGCCAAGCTGTTGCGGGTCCTGCAGGAGGGCGAGATTCGTCCACTGGGTTCCAACGACACCCACAAGATCGACGTGCGCATCATCGCCGCGACGCACCGGGATTTGTCGGTGCTGGTCAGCGAAGGCAAATTCCGCGAGGACTTGTACTACCGCCTTGCGCAATTCCCGATCGAGTTGCCGGCCCTGCGTCAGCGCGAAGGCGACATCCTCGACCTGGCCCGGCACTTCGCCGACAAGGCGTGCTCGTTCTTGCAGCGCGATGCCGTGTGCTGGTCCGATGCGGCGCTGGATCACCTGTCCGGTTACACCTTTCCCGGCAACGTGCGTGAACTCAAAGGGCTGGTCGAACGCGCGGTGCTGTTGTGCGAGGGCGGCGAGTTACTGGCCGAGCATTTCTCTCTGCGCATGGAAGCCATGCCGGAAGACAGCAGCGGCCTGAACCTGCGTGAACGCCTGGAGCAGGTCGAACGCAGTCTGCTGCTCGATTGCCTGCGCAAAAACGACGGCAACCAGACCCTCGCCGCCCGCGAACTCGGGCTGCCACGCCGCACGCTGCTGTACCGCCTCGGGCGCCTGAATATCAATTTGGGTGATTTCGATGGGTAGGCAAAAGACCTTCGATTTCACCTCATCCGCTTCTAACAGCGCCGCCCAAACGGGTCGGCGCTTTGTACTTTGTCTACCCCTGGAGACCCTCTGATGCCTGTTCGTCACTGGCAAGCCGTCCTGCTGACCCTCGTCGTTCTATGCGGCCTCGGCGGCTGTAGCGGCAATTACAAATACAACGACAACACCTATCGCCCATTGGGTGATCCGCAGGCGGTCAATCGCGGCAAGTGACCGCAAGGAGTATCACCATGGAACTGGTTTTCGAAATGCTGAACACCAAGCAGTTCGTGCCCACGGATTTGTGCCAGAAGACCTTCAAACAGGCCGGTGGCGTGATCGGTCGGGGCGAGGATTGCGACTGGATCATCCCGGACCGCAAGCGTCACCTGTCCAACCATCACGCGTTGATCAGCTACCGCGAAGGCACGTTTTTCCTGACCGATACCAGCAGCAACGGTATTCAGGACAGCGAAAGCGGCGCGCGCCTGCGCAAGGGCGAAGCGATGCGCATCGAGCACGGCAGCGTCTACGTGCTGGGTGACTTCGAGATCCGTGCGCGGCTGGTGCGCGACCCGGCGACCTTCGACGTTGAAGTCGGCCGTCCGCAAGTGGCAGGCAGCATCATTCCGGACGATGCGTTTCTCGATCTCGACCCGCTCAATGCCCTCGATCAGCAAGAGCGTGTGTACTCGGAAATCGACGAGCTGATCTCGCCGAGCACGACCATCGAGGACACCCGTCAGCGCGCCGACTATGCGCGCATCGACATGGAAAGCCTGATGGTGCCGGAGCTGATCAACGCTCCCGCAGAGCCAGCCCCCGCGCCACCGCCCAAAGCGGTCGAGCGTCAGAGTGAAGGTTTCTGGGAGCACTTCGGTGCGGCGCTGGGCGTGGACCTCAAAGGCCTCGACCACGATGCTCGCGAAGCCCTGGCGCTGAACGCTGCACGCCTGCTCAAGCAAAGCGTCGGCGGTTTGCAGCAGAGCCTGCGCACTCGCAGTGAATTGAAAAACGAGCTGCGTCTGGCCCAGACCACCGTGCAAGGCACCCAAAAGAACCCGCTGAAATTTGCTGTCGATGCCGGCGAAGCGTTAGGCATTTTGTTGCAGCCGAACAAGCCGGGTCAGTTGCCGGCTGAGCAAGCAATCTCCCGTGCGTTCCGCGATTTGCAGGCACACCAAGTGGCGTTGCTGACCGCCAGCCGCGCTGCCGTTCGCGGCACGCTGGAGCACTTCTCGCCACAGCAATTGACCCTGCGTTTCGAGCGCGACAACAAGCCGTTGCTCGCCACGTCCGGCAGTCGCTGGAGAGCTTACGGTCGTTATCACCAGGCCCTGCGTCAGGACGATGACTGGAGCGAGCGCCTGCTGGCCCGCGACTTCGCTCAGGCCTACGAAGAACAGATCCGCCTGATTTCCACCCTTCACACCGACCACCAAGGATGATGCGCATGTCTCGCTGCTCGACCGCTTTTTTCAAGACGCTGACGGCATTCGCGGCCCTGGTGCTGCTGGCCGGCTGCTCGTCGCTGTCGCCGTACTCCCATGTCACCAAGCTCAACCTGAAACTCACCGCCAGCGATCAGCTGAACCCGGACCTCAACGGGCGTCCATCGCCGATCGTTGTGCGTCTGTTCGAGCTTAAACATCCGGTGACGTTCGAGAACGCAGACTTCTTCAGCCTGTACGAGCGCGCCAAGGAATCCCTGGCCCCGGACCTGGTGGCTAGCGAAGAAATTGAACTGCGTCCAGGTGAAACCGTGGAGATGAAACTCAGCGTGGAGGAGGGCAGTCGCTACGTCGGTATCCTCGCCGCCTACCGCGATCTGCCGGAAACCAAATGGCGCTACACGGTGCAAGTCACCCCGGTGGAAGTCACCGACGCTGATTTGACCCTCGACCAGGCCGGTATTCGCAACAGCACCGAAACGCTCGCCAAGGCGGATGACTGATCATGAATTCCCATAAAGTGATTTGGCAGGAAGGCATGCTGCTGCGTCCGCAGCACTTCCAGCACAACGATCGCTACTACGACCACCAGATGAAGACCCGCACGCAGTTGCTGGGCAGCTACACCTGGGGCTTCCTGAATCTGGACATCGACTTGCAGTTCCTCAACATGGGCAAACTGGTGATCAGCCAGGCCTCGGGGATTCTGCCGGACGGTAGCCTGTTCGAACTTGGCGGCAACACCGAACCGTTGGCGCTCGATGTGCCGCCGAACACCGGTCACACGCCGATCTACCTGGCGCTGCCGCTGGTCACGGGCAACCACATCGAGTCGCGCCGTCCGGAGCAATCCGACGTGCTGGCGCGTTATACCGCGTACGAAGCGGAAGTCGCCGACTCCAACGCCGGCGACGATTCCGCCAGCCAGGTCAGCTGCGGCCGGCCGGACTTCAAACTGTTGCTCGGCGAGCAGCAGAGCGACCAGGCCTACGTGAAGCTGAAGATCTGCGAAGTGCTCGACACCACGCCCGACGGCGTGATCAGCCTCGACCCGGACTTCGTCCCGACCTACATTCAGGCGCATTCGTCCAGCTACCTGCTGTCGTGCTTGAAAGAAGTGATCAGCATGCTCGGCCACCGGGGCGACACCATCGCCGAGCGCATCCGCTCGAACGGCAAAGTCGGTGGCGCGGAAGTCGGCGACTTCATGATGCTGCAACTGATCAACCGCACCGAACTGCTGCTGCGCCACTACCTCGGCCTGGAGCAGGTTCACCCGGAAGAGTTGTACCGCACGCTGCTGACCATGCTCGGTGATCTGGCGACGTTTTCCAGCGACAGCAAACGCCCGCGCCTGGACAGCCGTTACCAACACAGCGACCAGGGCGCGAGCTTCCGCAAACTGATGGAAGCGATTCGTCAGGTGCTGTCGATGGTGCTCGAACAGCACGCCATCGAACTGGTCCTGCAAGCGCGCCAGTACGGGATCATCGTCTCGCCGTTGCACGACCACAAACTGCTGGGCTCGGCCTCGTTCGTGCTCGCTGCCAGTGCCAACTGTGATTCTGAAGAACTGCGCCATCGCTTGCCGGCGCACCTCAAGGTCGGCCCGGTTGAGCGCATTCGCCAACTGGTCAACCTGCATCTGCCCGGCATCAAGGTCAAACCGTTGCCGGTGGCCCCGCGGCAGATCGCGTTCCACTCCAACAAAACCTATTTCATTCTCGAACTCAGTTCCGAAGACCTGGCACAACTCGAGCGCTCCGGCGGCTTCGCGTTCCACGTGTCCGGCGAATTTGCCGAGCTTGAACTGAAATTCTGGGCCATCAGGAACTGACCGACATGATCAAGGACATGGAACACAACCAGGACGATAAAACCGTCCTGCTCGACCGCCAGGGCCACGGCCCGGCGCAGAGTCCGCTGACAGATTTCGCTGCACCGCCACGTTTTGAACAGCTCGAAGAACGGATGATCTACGCCGCACGTTTGCGCCCGGCCGAATCCTTCAACATCAGCCTCAACTCCTTGGTGGCCGCAGCGTCCGACCTGTTGTCGGAAGTGGTGCGACTCAAGCACAGCGACACCCGCGAAGACATGTACGCGCTCAACGAGCGACTGACCGCCGGGCTGAAACTGTTTGAAGTGCGGGCGCTGCACAACGGCGCCGAAAGCAGCCAGGTGATGGCCGCGCGCTACGTGCTCTGCACCGTGGTCGACGAAGCCGTCGTGACCACGCCGTGGGGCAACGAAAGCGAATGGTCGCAGATGAGCCTGCTCAGCAGCTTCCACAACGAAACCTTCGGCGGCGAGAAGTTCTTCCAGCTGCTGGATCGCCTGTCGAAAAACCCGGTCAAGCACCTGCCGATGCTGGAGCTGATGTACCTGTGCCTGTCGCTGGGCTTCGAGGGCAAATACCGGGTGCAAGCCCGCGGCATGCTCGAACTCGAAGGCATCCGCGACGCCTTGTATCGCCAGATTCGTCAGTTGCGCGGCGACGTGCCTCGCGAACTGTCGCCCCATTGGGAAGGCTTGAACGATCAGCGCCGCAGCCTGGTGCGCATCGTGCCGGCGTGGATGGTGGTGCTGTTCACCGTGGTTTGCCTGGTGGTGATGTATTCGGGCTTCGCCTGGGTACTGGGCGAGCAACGCGAAACCGTTCTGCAACCTTATCAGCAGCTAGATCCGGCCGCGGTCCAGCCGCAGTCGCAGCCGTAAACAGGGACGTGTGATGAAAAAGTTTTTCAAGAAAGTCGGCGCATTCCTGCGCCAGACCTGGGTCTGGACCTTGCTGCTGGTGCTGTTCGTCGCGCTGCTGGTGTGGTTCGTCGGGCCACTGCTGGCGGTCAATGACTACAAGTTCTGGGAAGGTTCGACCTCCCGCCTGCTGACCATCAGTGTGCTGTTCCTGATCTGGGGCCTGACCATGGTCTTCGTCAGCTGGCGCGCTGGCGTACGCAAAAAGGCTATCGAAGACACCGAAGACGGCCAGGACCGTATCCGCCGTGAAGAGTTGATCGACGAAGAGCAGAAAGAGCTTCGCGTACGCTTCAAGGATGCGTTGAAAACCCTGAAGACCTCGAGCCTCTATCGCGGTCGCAGCGAACGCTGGCGCAACGATTTGCCGTGGTACTTGCTGATCGGCCCGCAGGGCAGCGGCAAGACCAGCCTGCTGGACTTTTCGGGCCTTGAGTTTCCGATCAACAAGATCGACCGCAAACTGACCCGCGACACCCTCGGCACCCGTCATTGCGACTGGTATTTCGCCGACCACGGTGTGCTGATCGACACCGCCGGGCGTTACTTGACCCAGCCGGATGCCGAAGTCGATGGCAGCGCCTGGAGCACCTTGCTCGACCTGCTGCGCAAGCGCCGCCGTAACCGTCCGTTGAACGGCGTGCTGGTGACCATTCCGGTAGAAATGCTGCTGGGCAACACCGAGCAAGACCTCGATACCCTGGCTCGCCAGGTGCGTGCTCGTCTGCAAGATGTGCATCAGAAACTGCACGTCGATGTGCCGGTTTACCTTGTGTTGAGCAAGGCTGACAAGCTGCTCGGTTTCGACGAGTTCTTCGATCAGCTGACCCGCGAAGAAAGCGATCAGGTGCTCGGCACCAGCTTCCGCAAAGAGCAGAGCGGCACCGATGTCGCTGTGCTGCGCTCCGAGTTCGAAGAGCTGCTGCGTCGGCTGAACAGCCAAGTGATCATGCGCATGCACCAGGAGCGCGACACCCAGCGCCGTGGCCGCATCCTCGACTTCCCGCATCAATTGGGGCAGATCGGCGAGCGTTTGTGCCTGTTCGTCGACATGGCGTTCACCGGTAACCGCTACCAGCGTGTCAGCCAGTTGCGCGGTTTCTACCTGACCAGCGCACCGCACCTGACTCAAGAGATGGACCAGACCACCGCCGGCATCGGCGCCAATCTGGGGATGAACGCTGGCATGCTGCCGACCTTGCGCAGTGGTCGCTCGCGGTTCATTCACCATTTGCTCAGCCGGGTGATTTTCCCCGAGGCCGATCTGGCCGGTCTGGACAAGCGCGAACGCAGCCGCATCCATTGGGGCCAACGTGCCCTGTACGTAGGCGCATTGGCGGCACTGGCGCTGTTCGGCATGCTGTGGGCAGGCGGTTTCTCCGCCAACTACGAGCGTCTGGAAAACCTGCGCAACCTCGCCACCAACTGGACGCAACAACGCTCGGCCCTGACCGCGCGTGATGATTCCATGGCGGTACTCAAGCCCCTCGACAGCAGCTACGCGGCGACTCAGGTCTTCCCGAACAAAGGTGACGTGTCGTACCACGAACGCGGTGGTTTGTATCAGGGCGAAGAGGTCAATCCGGTGGTCAAGGAAGCCTACGAGCGAGAGCTTGAAGCGCAACTGCTGCCGAAGGTCGCAACACTGCTGGAAGGGCAGATCCGCGCCAACATGAAGGACCGCGAACGCTTGCTCAACAGCCTGCGTGCGTACCTGATGCTGAACATGAAGGATCGCCGCGACGGTCCGTGGCTCAAGGATTGGGTCGCTACCGAATGGTCCCAGCGTTACGCTGGTAACACGACGGTGCAAAACGGTTTGAACACGCACTTTGAGCGCTTGCTCAAGCAGCCGTTTATCTACCCGCTGAACGATCAACTGGTGGCTCAGGCGCGTCAGGTATTGCGCAGTGAGTCGCTGGCCAACGTGGTTTACCGGATGCTGCGCGAGCAGGCTCGCAACCTGCCGGAGTACCGCTTGAGCCAACACATGGGTCCGCAAGCTTCATTGTTTGTCGGCACCGAATACGTGATCCCGGGTTTCTACACCCAACAGGGTTATCAGCAGTACTTCTCGGTTCAGGGCTCTGCGCTGGTCACCGATCTCCTGCGTGACAACTGGGTGTTGGGCGAAGGCTCGGGCATCAGCGGCATGGACTTGCGTCGCCTGATGGTCGAACTGGAGCAACTGTACTTCCGCGACTACGCCAACTTCTGGAGTGAAGCGGTCGGCCAGGTGGCCTTGCCACCGATCAGCGACGCCGGTGAAGGCGCCGAGCAACTGGCGGGCCTGACCTCGGCTAATTCTCCAGTGCTGCAACTGCTGGTGGAAGTGCGCGAGAACACCCGTTTTGCGGCGACTGCCGACACTGCCGAGGACGCCGCCGATGCGGCCGCGAAACTGGCAGAGAAGGGCGGCAAACTCGGCAAACTGGTTGCATCGGCTGCCGACCAGGCAGCGGACATGGCCAAGAACCTGCCGGACACCGCGAAGAAATCCCTGCAACGTCGCTTCGAACCGCTGCACCGTTTGCTGGACGACAACAACGGCCCGGCCGCTGATTTGACCCCAGCACTCGCAGCACTCAACGACCTGCAACTGCAACTGGCGAGCCTCGCTCGTGCCAGTGCGCCGGAACAGGCTGCGTTCGAAATGGCCAAGACCCGCATGAGCGGCCAGCGTGATGCGCTGAGCAACCTGCGCAATGCCTCGAACCGTCTGCCGCGTCCGGTCAGCGTGTGGTTCAACGTCCTGGCTGAAGACACCTGGCGTCTGGTGCTGAACGATTCCTACCAGTACCTGAACCAGCGTTATCAGAGCGAGCTGTACAGCTTCTATGGCAAGGCGATCAACAAGCGTTACCCGTTCAGCGCCCACAGCACCAGCGACGTTGCGATCAGTGACTTCCGCGAGTTCTTCAAGGCGCAGGGCATCAACGATCGCTTCTTTGATACCTACATGCGTCCGTTCGTGAGTGGCGATCCAGGCAACTACCGTCTGCGCAGCATCGACGGTCACAGCATGCCGATCTCCAAGGTCTACCTCGACCAGATGGCCGCAGCACAAGTGATTCGCCAGAGCTTCTTCTCGATCAATCCGGCCGAGCCGCAAGTGCAATTCAAACTGGAGCCGTACACCCTCGACCCGGCCGTCAGCCGTTCCGAGTTCAAGTTCGGCGACAAGACCATCGAATACCGCCACGGCCCGATCGTGCCGGTGTCGTTCAAATGGCCGACCGATGCTGAAGACGGTCGCACCAGCCTGGTCCTCGACAAAATGGCCGGCCGCCCGATCGGCATCGAGAAGAACACCGGCCCATGGTCGCTGTTCCGTCTATTCGACCTGATGCAGACCGAGTACCTGAGCGGTCGCGATGTGCTGGTACTGAAAGCTGACGTAGGCGGCCTGCGCGCCAACTACTTGCTGTCGAGCCAGCGCACACCGAACCCGTTCGACATGGGCGTGCTGCGTACCTTCCGTATGCCGGTGCAGCTCTGATGCTGGTTGCCAGTCCCTGGCGCAGCGCTGCGCGTACCGATCCGGGCAAGGTTCGGGCGCGCAACGAAGATGCTTTTCTCGACTGCCCACAGCAGGGGCTGTGGGTGGTCGCGGACGGCATGGGCGGTCATCAGGGTGGCGACATCGCCAGCCAGTTGATCGTCGCCAGCCTGGCGGAATTGCCGGTGCAGGACGACTTCGACGAACGACTCAAAGGCATACGCCAGTGCCTGCACTGGCTCAACCGTCGCTTGGGTCAGGAGTTGACTGTCACGGCCGGGCGCCACGACAGCATCATGGGCAGCACCGTGGTGGCGCTGCTCGTAGAAGGTAGTCGCGCGGCCTGCATCTGGGCCGGCGATAGCCGTTGCTACCTGTGGCGTGGTCAGCGTTTGTATCAGCTGTCCAAGGACCATTCGCTGCAACAGCAACTCATCGACGAGCAAAACATGAGCGTCGAGGACGCCCGTGCGCATCCTTCCGCCCATGCGCTGACCCGTGCGGTCGGCGCCGCCGATGTGCTGACGCTGGACGTGCTCGAACTCGAGGTTTACCCCGGCGATGCGTTTCTATTGTGCAGCGATGGCTTGTACCAGGGGCTGAGCACTGATGCGTTGGGCAACGCCCTGAGCCTGACCGCGCCGCACGTTGCGCTGGAGCGTCTGTTCGACGGCGCCCTGCGTGGCTCGGCCCGGGACAATTTGACTGCTGTGGTGATCCGAAAATGACTCAACTCATGCCGCCGCTCGACGACCTGCTGGTGAGCGAAGAGCAAGACAGTAACCTGACTTACTTTGCGTTCGCCAAGTCTCTAAACGACAAGCCGCATAAGGCCGAACCCGCGCTGGCGCCGACCAAGGCCAGCATCGGTGAAATGCCCGACGTGCTCGCAGGCCGTTACCGCATCGAGCGCCTGCTCGGTGCTGGTGGCATGGGCGCGGTTTACCGCGCACGGGATCTGCTGAGCGAGCAGTTCGGCGATCCCGACCCTTACATCGCGCTGAAAATCCTCAGCGAAGAATTTGCCGAATCGCCGGACGCCAGTGCCTTGCTCTACAGCGAGTTCGCCCTGACCCGACGCCTGCGCCACGACAACGTGCTGCGTTTGCACAGCTTTGAAGTGGACACCGACTGCCAGCGCGCCTTCATCACCATGGAACTCATGCGTGGGCTGACCCTGGACAAATTACTCTGCGAGCGGCCGCTGGGCCTGCCGTGGAAAGAACTGCGCGACATCGCGCTACCGCTGCTCGACGCGCTGGCCTTCGCCCACGCTCGTGGCGTGCTGCACGGTGACATGAAGCCAAGCAACGTCATGCTCAGCGAAGAAGGCGTGCGCCTGTTCGACTTCGGTCTGGGCCAGGCCGAGGAGGGCATCCTGCCCGGCCTGCCACACCTGAGCCGCCACCGCTTCAACGCCTGGACCCCCGGCTACGCCGCCCCCGAACTGCTCGAAGGCCAACCGCTGACGGCCAGTGCGGACGTGTACGGCGTGGCTTGCGTGCTCTACGAATTGGCGAGCGGCAAACACCCGTTCCGCCGCTTGCCCTCGACCGAGGCCCGCGACGGCCACCTCGAACGCGAGCTGCACGCCCCCAGGAATCTCCCGAAACACTGCTGGCCAGCCCTGCGAACGGCGCTGGCTTTCGATGCGGCCAAGCGCACCATCACCGCCGCCCAATTGCGTGACGCCATGGGCGCCACTTCGACTTTGCTGCAACGCCTGCGACTGCGGGCGTAACGGATGACTACCGAACAGGGAGCAAGCAATGTTCAACTCCGCTAACGAAACCCACTTCAGCCTGACCGTCGAAGACTACGTCGGCGACCTGCAAGTGCTGTCGTTCACCGGCACCGAAGGCATCAGCCAGCCGTATCGCTTCGACCTGGAACTGGTCAGCGAAAACCCCGATCTGGACCTGGAAAAGCTCCTGCACAAACAGGCCTTTCTGGCGTTCGATCCGAAGGGTTCCGGCATCCACGGCCAGATCTACCGCGTCGCCCAAGGCGATGCCGGCAAACGCCTGACCCGCTACAAAATCTCCCTGGTGCCGCAACTGCAATACCTGCACCACCGCACCAACCAACGCATCTACCAGCAGATGTCCGCGCCGAAAATCATCGCGCTGATCCTCGACGAGCACGGCATCAAAGGCAACGCCTACAACTTCCAGCTCAGCCAACCGTGCCCGGATCGCGACTACTGCGTGCAGTACGACGAAACCGACCTGCATTTCGTCCAGCGCCTGTGCGAAGAAGAAGGCATTCACTACCACTTCCAGCACAGCTCCAAAGGTCATCTGTTGGTATTCGGCGATGACCAGACCGTGTTCCCCAAACTCGGCCAGCCCACCGCGTATGTGCAAGGCAGCGGCATGGTCGCCGACGAGCCGGTGATCAAAGGCTTCAAACTGCGCCTTGAAACCCGCACCGGCCGCGTCACCCGCCGCGACTACGACTTCGAAAAACCACGCCTGCAACTCGAATCCACCTACAAACCCGAAGCACAAAGCGACGAGCCAGACCTCGAAGACTACGACTACCCCGGCCGCTTCATCGACCGCGCACGCGGCAAATTCCTCAGCCAACGCGCCCTCGAACGCCACCGCGCCGACTACCGCCAAGCCGAAGGCAACGGCGATCAGACCACGCTGGTCAGCGGTCATTTCCTGGAACTCTCCGACCACCCACGCACCGAGTGGAACGACCTCTGGCTGCTCACCGAAATCTTCCACGAAGGCAAACAACCGCAAGTCCTCGAAGAGTCGGTCACCAGCGACACCACCGCCAACAAGGACGACTTCCACCAAGGCTACCGCAACCGCTTCCTCGCCACCCCGTGGGACGTGTTCTACCGCCCGGCCCTGCAACACCCGAAACCGCGTGTCCTCGGCAGCCAGACCGCCATGGTCACCGGGCCCAAAGGTGAAGAGATTCACTGCGACCAGTACGGCCGCATCAAGGTGCAATTCCACTGGGACCGCGAAGGCCTCGCCGACGACAAAACCAGCTGCTGGATGCGCGTCTCCTCCAGTTGGGCCGGCGACCGCTACGGCGCCATCGCCATCCCGCGCATTGGCATGGAAGTGCTGGTGACATTCCTTGAAGGGGATCCTGATCAGCCGTTGGTGACCGGTTGCCTATACCACAAGGAAAACCAGGTTCCCTACGACCTGCCGGCGAATAAAACCCGCACCGTGTTCAAAACCCTCAGCTCACCGGGCGGCGGCGGGTTCAATGAACTGCGGATTGAGGACAAGAAAGGCGCGGAACAGATCTTCATCCATGCCCAGCGGGATTGGGATGAAAACGTTGAGCATGATCAGAAGATTCGGGTGGGGAATGAGCGCCACGATACCGTGGAGAAGAACACCTACACCGAGCTGAAGGCGGAAGAGCATCGGACCACGATTGCTGATCGCAAGACTGAAGTGCGGATGGATGACCACCTGACGATTGGGCAGAACCAGCATGTGAAGCTGGGGACTGCGCAACTGACTAGTGTTGGGAAAGAGATTCATCTGAAGGCTGGGGACAAGATTGTGATTGAGGCTGGGATGGAGCTCACCGTGAAGGCGGGTGGGAGCTTTATCAAACTCGATGCTGGGGGGATTACGGTTGTTGGGCCGGTGGTGAAGATTAATGCCGGTGGGTCTGCTGGGAGTGGGACGGGGATTGGGATTAAACCGCCGGTGCTGCCGGGGGCTGCGGATAAGGATAAGGCGGGGAGTTTGATGGATCAGGCGTTGGGGAACGCGGTGCCTGAGAAGGTTAAACCAAAGGCTTTTTTTGTGTTTTCTGAGTGATTAATAATTCAACTCAAGGATCTGTTTATGAAATGTCAATTGCGCTTCACTCTCGCACTGGTTATATCAGCGTTCGGGCTTTTTTCAAGCAATGCGATTGCAGGCGGAGCTGATGTAAGTTCATGCCCGTCGAAGGATTTTTCAGCTTTTTTAGGTTCTTATTTGGAGAGCTCTTCTGTACAGCAGGAGTTTACTCATACCCCCTTGAAAAAATTAATAACGGTAGACGCCGAACCTGAGCCAGAGCAAAAAATAGTTTTTTTGGAAAAACAAAAGCTGAAGTTCCCTATAGTTCCTGGAAAAGAGAAACGAACTGCGGACGGTCTTGAAGTTGAAGTTCTAGAGGTGTCCAACGGTATTGCAAAAGTAAAAATTGAAAAGCCAGATACCGACTACCAGGTTTTCTATATGTTTAAGTTGGAAGCGTGTTGGTTTTTGGATGAAGTTCAAGATTACTCGCTTTGATAGAAATTTAAAAAGGAAGTTATATGTCTTTCAATGAAGTGATGCTCCGTGTTCTGCCCCCGGTTGATGGCCACCAGCCTCATATAACGGGAGTCTATGGCGAGCAACGTGCGAGTGGCCCTCATGGAGGGACAGATTTTAATTATATTGGTGGCCAAAATGGCATCAATCTGCAGAATCCAAAAGTTTATGCGCCAATTGCAGGCACAGTCACATTTACTGGTGGGAACTATGGCACGATAAAAATAAAAGATGCGGATGGCAACAGTCATGAGATTTTGCATACAAGCAGTCACATGGTAAGTCAGGGAGCAACCGTTGCTGCAGGTGACGAGATCGGAACAATGGGGGGGAAGGGGCCGAATGGTGTGACCCAATATCCACGTCATGTTCACTATCAAATGAAGGGTCCCAATGGGAACCTCATTAGCCCTGAAGTGTGGTGGAGCCAACAGGAAGCAGCCGCAAGTCCTGCGGCCGCTCCGGCTTCTTCACCTAATGAGGGGCCTACACCACTGATGAACTTTCAATACCCATTCCGAAAGGCAGATGGTAAGCAGTTCACTGATGCAGAAGATGTTTACAAAGCGCTTGAGAGCGAAAAATCAGGGCATTACCTATTGGGTAGCAATAGATTCTGGCATGGCGGCATTCACATCAGCGATGCAAGTGCTCCGCAATGTGTATTGAATGAGCCGATACGCTGCATGGCGGATGGAGAAGTCGTTGCCTATCGCCTTAATGACGATTATTTGGAGTCGACCTTCGGTGATAACGAGAAAAAACTGAAGTACTCCAACTCGTTTTGCTTGGTGCGCCATGAATACAAATCGGCGCCAAATCCGGAAGAAGGTTCGAATAAAGGTAAGCAAAATACCCTGAACTTCTACAGTCTCTACATGCACTTGCTGCCTTATCAACGGTATCCGCTAACGCCTCAGGAAAAGCCGAAGCCAAAAATTACTATGAAAGTAGGTGACTTCAAGGCGTACGACGAAGCACCTTTATCAAGCCAAATCGCTTCGCCCGGAAAGCTTGCTAACGGTACGAAACTGGAGATCGTCGACCAGAAAGACGTTGGCAACCTTACTTATGCCAAAGGGAAAATCCTGTCCGGTAGCGTTAAAAGTGGATCTCATAAAGTACGCAACGTAGGTCGTGAGGTCTGGTTCGCCTATATGAAAGACGGCGATCCTTACAGAAACTCGAAAGGTGATCGCATCTGGGTAGCAGATGCCATACCGGAGCGCACAAGACCAAATTACTGGCAAGGTAAAGTCAAAGCCCAAGCCACAAAGCGACTGCCTATTTTCCAGGCCCCGACAGATCCAACAAACGGAAAACCCGTTGGAGCGCCCGTGGCCGGAAATCTTGAGTTGGTTGCTAATAGCGTCATCGAGTTCGACAGTAAGACGGTCGTCAACCTAGTAGTCGGTAACGAGTTGCGGCGCATGGCTTCATGCACATTGGTATCCGGAGGCGTCTGGCAGCCCATCGGGAATGCGCCGGCGACATTCTGGACAATCGTGGAAAATGATCCGTCCAACCAGTTCGTGCGATGGGAGGTCACACCTATTGATTTCGACAGTGTCGTTTCAAACAGTACCGGTATCAAGGCTGGCGACCCGATAGGTTATTTGGGACTCACCGAGAACCTCACTGGCGAAGACGGTGGTGTGGCCAGTAAATATCAAGTGCATGTCGAAATTTTCACGGCCGAAGCTGACGTCAAAGAGTTCTTGAAGAACACAGCCGGATTGAAGGTCGGCAAGCAGTATCTGTATCTGCCAACAGGGACCGAGTTGAAGAAAAAGGCACCGGCGACTGGTAATACGCTGCTCAAGAAGGATCACTCGGTGGATTTGGGCAAGGCGCCGGTTATCAAGCAAGGCACCGACGACTACTACGAAGTCACTCTCACCGAAGACGATCAGGCGGTCAGCGGGGTGGTCAAAAAGGCAGATGCACAGATCATTACGCAACATGACTGGGAGAAACTGGGCTTTCAGATCGTTGAGGAGGCGAACGCCACTGCGGATGGCTTTCTCGATCCGGAGGATATGCCGCAGTTCTTCAAGGAACTCTTTGCAAAAATCGATAAGAACCATGACGGTGAAGTCGACCCAGGTGAGCTTGCTGATGCGTTGAAAAACACCGATACCCGGACGCATTGGTCAAAACTCATTGCCCATCACCCGACAGAGTGGAAAGAAAAAGCTGATTCTCCAAAATGGAGCAAGCTTGATAAATTGCTGGAAAATTCACCGAAAACGCTCAAGCATGAGAAAGAAAGAATCAGCAACTATGTGTTTTGGGGAGAGCTAATTGGAAAGGCCGCTATAAGCACCGACATTGTTTGGCATTTTCACTCCATTGCTTTTGTGGAAAACGTGTTGTCGGCTCTCTGTACTCCTCTCAGTAAGGCAAAGGAAATCGCACTATTGGTTTCTTCTGGGTACGAGGGGAAAAGCAAGCTTGACTATGAGGCTCTGGCAGGTAATTTCGACGGGCAAGGCATGTCTTTTGGCGTTATTCAATGGAACTTCGGCCAAGGCACACTGGGGCCGGTCTTGTTGGAAATGCGTGCAGCCGATCAAGCGAAATTCGATGGCTGCTTCGGCACGAACATGAATTTTCAGGCGTTGATCAATTCGTTGAACGCTGCAAATATTTCGGCACAAATGAGCTGGGCCTCGGGAGTTATTGCCAACAATAATTCGGGGTGGAAATCCGCGTTTAAAAAAATAGGAGAAGTCGAGGCTTTCCAGAAAATTCAGCTGAATCATGCAGCGAAATACAACGACAACGTTACCTCTTGCATCAAATTAATGCGAGAGCTGGCGCCGCAGCTAATGGTCAAGATTCAGTTGCGTACTTACTGTGCGCTGTACGATTTGTGCGTTCAACAAAACAATTTATCGAAGGCAGAGGAATTGATTCGGACAGAATTTCCGACAGCCAATATTACGACGCAAAAAGAGCTGTTGATTTTTGTATGCAAGAAACGCGCGGAAAAGGCCACTACGGCCTATCGGGCTGATGCTTTCAGCCGGCGTATGGGGATCATCCAAGGGAAGAAATACACTGCGACAATGAGTGGCAATACTTCCACACGGGAAAATACTAACTACGGAATAATTGTTGAGGGCGACATTTGTGAACTTTAAAGGGCATTGGTTGTTTGTATTTCTCCTGCTTGCCTCCTCCGCATGGGGTGAAAGTAAAAAGCTGACGTGTGACCCTGATACAAACATTTGTTCAGTCTCCGTCCCCGAGAATTTTTGCGGTTCTGAAGGTTTGCCAAAGTCAAAGTGGGACATCAGAAGCCAAAGCTATATACTGAGCTGCGAGTGTGATTGTACCGCTCAGGAAAACAGTTTTTGGTTTATTGACAAAAATGGCAGCGTACAAACACTTGAAGCGAGTAAGGTTGTAAGCGGTCTGGACATTGCAAGAAACAAATCCGGAATTCCGGACGCCTTCGGGGTAGTACCTTACTGTCAACCAGTAAAAGTTGATGCTAATCAACTTATTTATCTGCAGAAAGTCCCAAGCGTTTCTGGGCAGCCACAACCGTACTGTTATTCAACTCTCAAATATGATGAAGCGCAAGTTTGCACTACTTCAGACTGCGTGCAGAAGCAGAAACTGGTTGCGAGTATCGCTGAGAGGTTAAAAGAAGAATCCCTCGCTGAGTTTAAAAATGCTACGTCCAGACTTTATAAAAGCAAGAGAGCTTTTGTTGATTTTCCGAAGCGGGAGTTTATTGAACGGTATGTTGGTGACTACGGCTATTCAAGCGCCAATCAGCAAACATTTAATGATATAGGTTATTTTTGGCAGCAAGCCGGATTCAATGGTGATGCCATTTGGCTGTTGACCAAGGTCCTTACTGAAAACCCCAAGCGTATTGTGGCGTATCTGAATATTGCAGACGCTTACTGGTCTGAGGGTGACAAGGCAGCAGCGGCAAAAAATTATAAGCGGTATGAAGAACTCATGACTGCGGACGGTAAGCAGCAAAAAATTCCTGAGCGAGTTAAGCAAAGGGTGGCTTTTTAGTAATAAATTGGACCTAGTGTTGAGCGATTTATTTTTAGTGAAAGTAAATCGCTCAATTCACATGGAATAAGAAGTTGACCTGAAAATGACGGGTTTAATTATGATATAGGCTTGGCTGTTGATAAGTAAGGTTGTTTCATTTTTCGCTGTTTTGTTATTATGTTTTTATAAGGCTGCCAGTAAATGAAGGTTATAAAGTTCAGCTTCGTTATTTTATTTTCGTTGCTGTCATCCATTGTCAAAGCAGAAGGCACGATGATTGCGACCGTGCTTCAGGCCGATTTTTCAAAAGATCCAGAAATACGGCTGCTTGTCAGGATTATAGATGTAAGTGGCGGGTCAGATTCGCCCTCTATGGCCGTTCGTAACCAATGCCTGGAGAGGGTGAAGTCGTCTGATCGTCCCGGACCGGACCCATGTTTCTCAATAGAGATAACTGAGAGTAAGAAACAGCGGACCATTGTCCGACAAGCACTAATCAATGATCCTCAGCGCGCAATCGATCCTATCTATCTGGAGATTGTTTATCGCTCGGAAGTTAGTGCGAGCGATCCGACAAATCACCATGGGCGATCTGCGTTGCTGAGAATCGAAGAAAACGGCTTATACAATTGGAATAATGAGACAAAGCAGGCATTGGCGGATGTGGTATGGCCATCCTCGCCCGATGGAGTGCTTAATGTGGTACTTGCCGATGCAGATGCGCTGCTTAACTCCGTATATCGGGATCGTATAGCTCGCTTAAACGAAAGCGCACAGAAAGGGCTGAGAGATACCCAGAGAGCCTGGATGAGATTTCGAGATGCGGAATGCCTAATGGACACGAAATCGTATACAACAATATTCGGTGAGTTTCCTGATACATGTTTAATACGCGCGACGATAGAGCGAGCCCGCCAACTGGCTATGGCGCCGGATAAGAATAAGCGTTGAGACATAAGTCTGAAAGCTAGCTCGTAGATTTATGGGGTTTTGATAAGTATGAAATGGTCGTTGTTTACCTTTTTGGCGTTATTTTCTTTCACCGCCCACAGCGAAGTCACCACCCAAATCATCTGCTTCGAACTCTCACAATCCAACCCAGTAAAGTTCGAATTCCGTACCTTCTACGACCACTCCAGCAAGTGGTCAGGTGGCTTCGTCAAGTACGCCAAGTCGAACGTCCCCATTACCCTTGTGTTGACAGATTCCCAGAGTGAAATACTCGACCCAGAGGCGCCTTGGCAGCACACCATGACCTGGTCAGAAGTCGTGGGAGGCAAGGTCACGGGAACCTATGAAGAGGTGACCCAAGGGGCGCAGATCGTCTCGATGCTGTACACGAAGAAGTCCAGTGGCAAGGAGTACAGCTTCATGATTAACACCAGTATCGACTCTTCTTTGGAAGCTGGATGTAAGTGGGAATAGGGCGAGTACATGCGATTCAAGTATCTAGCCCTATCATTGCTCGGCCTGCTGTGGACGGCACCAGTGTTTGCCGATGTAATCACATTCAGCCCAACCAAAAACGTCGAAGCGACGCTCGTGTTGGAAGGTCCCATGCTAACAGTCGCCGTTAAACGCGAGGCCCATAACGAATCCCGGACAATCGACTTTCAAGCTGAAAACGAATTGCATGTGCAGATCAATGATTTCAATTTCGACGGTATGAAGGATTTCGCTGTCTCGCAAATTGATGACGGAATGGGCACTTTCGATTACTACAGGATTTTTGTTTACCAACCAAAATCCAGCACCTTTGAGGAGTTACAGCCCGATTGCGGCGATGGTTTCGTCAATCTTCGTATAGAGAGCAAACGTAAAGCGTTGATCAGTACCTACTGGGAAATGAATGTTCCAAACCAATGCGTGACTCGCTTTTAGAAGCGTAGAACCTGAACGAATCAAGTATTAAACACGGTGAAAAATTTAATTTTGAATAGGCTGCTTTTATTGCTCGTAAGTTGGATGCCAGTTACAGCCATGGCATCGGTTCTTTGCAATCCTGAGAACGACTCCAAATACTTCCTTTCACAATGGTCGGATAGAGGCGATGGTCCCGAAGACATAGTTTCGAGCTTCGACGGGAAAGAGTTTTCCGTTGATCCTGGTCACGTCGTGTACCGCGGCGATCTCAATGGCGATGGCGTCGAAGATTTTATCTTCAACTCCCGTGTAGGTATCGGTTCGTCCATGGACAGCACATTCGCCTTTCTGATCCAGTGCCGTGGCTACCTGAAGCATGCGGGTGGTGATTACTTTGCCGGGGTCAAGGTGCTGGATGATGCTCCCAAGGATGGTGGCGATTTCAAGGATATCGAGATCTACTCCTACATCAGAAACTCCCTCGGTCAGATTCGATACAAAGACGACAAAGCGATTACCCGCCCTCATCTGTGGCGTTTTAATCCTCAGGCACAGCGCTATGAAGGGCAATCCGAGTAAGCCGCTGATGTGTATGTACCCAATTTTTCCCCAGATTAGGTTGCTTGGATTTCATCTGAATAGATCAAGGATAGAAGACAGTGAAACGCTTTTTTTTAGGGGCTCTTTGTGCACTGACATGCCAGGCCGTTCTACCGGTTTCAGTCGCACTTGCTCGGGACGAATGCACCGAGAACACCACAAGCCAACAAGTTGATAAGTGCTCTGAGGTATCGAAGGTTGCTGCCGACTCACAGTTGAATACGAGTTATCACCAGCTGATGGCTCGACTCGAAACTCAGTATCAAGCCGAACCCGACACGGGGACAGCGTATACGGCGAAGGTCAAAGAAGCACAGCGCGCGTGGATAAAGCTGCGTGACGCAAATTGTCCGCTCGAAGCGTTTGAGATTAAGTCGGGTACTTCTGCCTACGTGACGACCGTGAATAACTGCGTCGCGAGAATGAGCCGCGAGCGTTCAGTCTTTCTAGACAATACTGCGCCCGACATCGTGAGTGGTTCGGCTGTTGGGCGTGGGTCAGATGTCTCGTGTCCATCTCAGGACTTTGCTCAGTTTCTACCGGTGTTTTCCGCTAATGCTGAATCCCAGAGGCGCCTCACTGCGCTGGCGGTGAAGATGCTGGTGTTAAAGCGTACAGAAGACCCGGGCCGATTCGAACCGTCCATTACTGGGGAAACAGGCTCCAGTTTGGCGTTTCCGTTGATGGCTGCGGTGGGGAAAGGCAAGACTGAAGGGGTTGAGATCGAACAAGTCGACGACAGTCACGTTAACGTTGTGGATAAACGAGCGGGTAACAGCAACATCAAGATTTTTAACTTTTCTCGAAAGGCGTGCTGGGCGCTTGTGGGGGTCGAAGACTGGTCAATCAGCGAGAAGGAGCTTGTTGCATCCAGTAAACCCGGAATGAGCCGCGCCGAAAGCTTCTGCTATCAACGTGCAGAGGGGGTGGGTGGTTTAGGCGCGATGGAGCAATACCGGCTGACTAAAGATCTGTTTGAAGCGTCCCTGGAAAACTATGTATGCGCTGCAGAGTCGGGTGATCCACAGGCGAGTTTGTCGGCGGCAAGTTTGAGTCTTTCGCAGATGGCGCCTCAATTGGAAACCAGCAAGCTTGAGGCTTTGTTCAAAGCGGCATCGACGACAGCGAGCGGCGCGCTGGGTTATGCCACGTACTTTTGTAACGGTAATTCCACCGACTATAACGGCCCTTGCCTGCACCCCGAGGAGGCAGAAAGGGAAGTTATTCGCGCGGTTTCCATGGGCTCCACAGATGCGATGAACTATCTGGGTTCTTCTTTTGAAAGTGGCCAATTGGGAACGAAGGATCTGTCCCGGGCGTTGGCCTGTTATCAGTTGTCCGCTGATAAAGGCCGCCCGCAGGGTAGCGACGGTGTGAAGCGCTTGGTTTCGCAAGGCTCAGACATAAAGGCCAGTCACTGCCTGTGAATTTCGCTGTTCAGCAAGAAGGGGGACGCGAAGCCCCCCGTTCTCTATTCGCGAAGTTGCTACGCCTTCGCCCGATGCTCCGTCGGATTCGGCAAATCAATGTGATCCAGTGCTCGTTCCACTAACAGATGTACGCCGTCTGCCATCCTGCTGAGTGCCAAGGCGACTGATCGACGTGAGCCTTCCACACCGTCGGCCAAGTCGGCGGCGATGGCGCTGATGGACAGCAAATCTTCTGAAGCATTGGCCAGGAGGGTTTCGGTGTGGAGGTCGGGAGCGACGATGAAGAGGCCGCCATTGCGACGTTTAGGTTTTTTATCTGCCGGTGTGCCGAGGTGAAGATCGAGGGCGCGTTCGGCGGCTTCGTGGAGTTTTTTCGAATCGAGGGATTCGTAGGGAGATGTGGCTTCGTGTTCTGGAGGATTCGGTGTTGGCTTGATCATAGATGTAGCTCCTGGAATTAAGAGACCGACACCGTTTCGCTTTGCACTTCGAAAGAGGTGGCAGCTGTGCGTTGGTGTGCAAGACCGATCCAGGAACCGGCAGACCCGAAGGTCTCCGACGCACAGCCGCCATAACGATCCGCGAGCATAGGAAAACGCTCGACGAATAGCCATAAGCAATTGCGCACCTGGATTCGGACTTGCACGTCCGTGTCACCGATTTTGCGGCGACCACCAGAGACTATCGGTGATACCGAAGACTGCCTAGTTCACGGATCGCCCGGCGTGTTGAAGGAAATGTCCGAGAGGTTTGAGGGGATCAAGATCAAAAGATCGCAGCCTTCGGCAACTCCTACAGGATTGTGTTTCTTCAGGTGTGGGGACGGTGTTGGGAGGTGACGCGGAGCGTCACGGGATGCATTCCTTTGCTGCGCGTGGGAGCGATCAGGTTGGCGTGACTTGGTAGTCATTGGCGTCAAAAAGACGGGCATCTTCTTCTAACGCAACCCGACAGTGGCGTTCTTGCTTGAAGCCGCTACACTGCGCCGGCCGTTCATTTTCCTTTTGAGGCTGTGCGCATGAAATTTCGTTTTCTTCTGTGGATGCTGGGTTTGTTGATGGCTAAGGCCAGTCGGACTAATCCTGCGTTTCAGCAGCAGTTGGGTGACAAGGAATTGGTGTTTCAGCTACAGACCCTGGAAGGGAAAGTGGCGCGGCATTTCTTTGTGAAGGATCAGCGAATTACCAGCAAGTCCGGCGTGTATGCCGAGCCAGCGTTTGCGATTGCCTTTAAAGACGCGGCGTATGGCTTTGCCACGATGCAGGCGAAGAACAAGCAGTTGGCGTTTATGACGGGGATTCAGGATAAGTCGATTCAGATCAAGGGCAACCCGGCGCTGGTGATCTGGTTCCAGGGGCTGACCAAGTATTTGAAGCCGCGGAAGGCGAAGGCTAAAGCCAAGGCTTGATTCGAGTGATTGACCCTGTGGCGAGGGAGCTTGCTCCCGCTGGGCTGCGAAGCGGCCCTGAAGCCTGAGACTGGGTTGTATCAGGCGTACTGTGTTGGCTGGGTTTGCGACTGCTGCGCAGCCGAACGGGGATAAATCCCCTCGCCACAGGGTTTAGTGTCATTCAGTTGGATTGAGTTGGATTCATCGCGGGCAAGCCCGCTCCCACAGGGATCGCGTAAATCCTGTGGGAGCGTGGCTTGCCCGCGATACTTTTAGGGCTGGGTGAATTGCGAAGCCAGTTCGCGCAGCAGCACTTCAGCCTCAAGCACTTTGCTGACGACGTCGTTGGCCTTGTCGCGGGTCAGGCCTACGCGCTCTAGCAGCGCGTCGGGGATGTCTTCGTCGGGCCCGGAGCCGATGCCACGGCTACGCAGCAAGCGCACAGCCAGGCACACGAGGTTTGGGTACTCGGCGTAGTCGCCGTCGTAGCTTGGGTCGTGCTGGAAGCGCAACGCGGTGGCCAGTTCTTCTGGCATGTCCCAGTAGCGCATCAGCCACGAGCCGATCTGTTCGCGGCTGATGCCCAGCAAGTGTTGTTCGACGTAGCTGTGGCAGAGGTGCGGGTTGACCTCCAGGTGGCGGCAGATCAGCGAGAAGTGTGGCGGGAAGACGTGGGCCAGCAGCAAGTAGCCGAAGTTGTGCAGCAGGCCGGCGAGGTAGGTCAGGCCGGCTTCCGGGCGCTGGGCGCGCGGCATGGCGCGGGTCAGGCCTTCGATGACGGCGGCGGTGTAGATCGATTGCTGCCAGTACGGCGTGGTGTGTTGCGGGTGGTCTTTGGGCAGGCTCAGGGTTTTGCCCAGGGCCAGGCCCAGCGCCAGGTTGATCACCAGGTCGAAACCCAGCACCCGGACGATGGCGTCTTCCACTGAACGAATTTTGCCCGGCGACGCGTAGTACGGCGACGCTGCCCAGCTCACAACCTGTGCGGCCAGGGCCGGGTCGGTTTCGACGACGCCGGTGATGTCGTCGATGGTAGCGTTGGGGTCGACGCGCAGTTTGATGATTTTCTGCGCGGTCTCGGCCAGCGGCGGAATTTCGATGGTCTCTTCCAGACGTTGCTGGATGCGCCGCGCGGTGAACGCTTGAACGGCTTGGGTGATTTCCTCGCGGTCATCGTGGGGGCGGTCGAGGTTCGGGCGAATGCTGGTCAGGGCTTCGCCGAAGTTGGCGGCGCTGGCCTTGGTCAACATGGTCTTGAAGTCTTCGCTGGTGATCTCCAGCAACACGCCCGGCTCGCCCGCGTTGATCAGCAACTTCGGCTCGCGCAGCAGGCTTTCTTCATACAGGCACGGTGAGCTGGTGAGCGCCGGCATGCCGGGCAGCAGGCTCAGGTTGTGTTTGCCGAGCATTTTTACCAGCCGTTCGGTGGACACGGCGGTGAGGCGGCGGCCCGTCAGTTCGGCGAGGCTATTGAGGTCCAGCAATTGGCTCTGCGGGAACAGCACCATGAGGGTGCCCACGGCGTCATCAAGCAGAACAGCCTGCACTTTGCGTGCGGCGTTCAGGCCGTGATGGTCGAGGACTTCTTCGTAGGCGATACTCAGTTTGCCCAGCATCAGCCGAATAACCGACGGAGCGTGCGGGGTGGCGGGTGCGAGGGCAACTTCGGTCATGGTCTGTATCCGTTTTAAAACAATGGCAGGAGTATAACCAGCTTGCTCAGAACGGTGGTTCAGAAACTGCGACGGTGCTCACACTTGGCCGTATTGCTGCCCATGACGTAGCCAGCGGTCGAGCAGCGGGCTGACGTGATCCGGCCAGCGTTCCAGCAGCGCTTGGGCGGCATCTCGCACGGCGGGCAGCAGGTCGGCGTCGCGCATCAGGTCAGCGACCTTGAATTGCAGCAGGCCGGTCTGACGCGTGCCGAGCATTTCGCCGGGGCCGCGCAGCTCGAGGTCTTTTTCGGCGATGACAAACCCGTCGTTGGTTTCGCGCATGATGCCCAGGCGCTGACGACCGATCTGTGACAGCGGCGGATGGTAAAGCAGCACGCAATGACTGGCGGCGCTGCCTCGACCCACACGACCGCGCAACTGGTGCAATTGCGCGAGGCCGAGGCGTTCGGGGTTTTCGATGATCATCAGGCTGGCGTTGGGCACGTCGACGCCGACTTCAATCACCGTGGTGGCGACCAGCAGTTGCAAGTTGCCGGCCTTGAATTCGGCCATGACCGCAGCTTTCTCGACGGGCTTCATGCGGCCGTGGATCAGCCCGACCTTCAGCTCGCCGAGGGCGGCGGTGAGGTCTTCGTAAGTGGTTTCGGCAGCCTGGCAAGTCAGCTCTTCCGACTCTTCAATCAGCGTGCACACCCAATAGGCCTGGCGCCCTTCAGCGCAGGCGCCGCGCACCCGCTCGATGACTTCGACGCGCCGGGTATCGGTGATCAGCACGGTGTTCACTGGGGTCCGGCCGGGCGGCAGTTCGTCGAGGATCGAGGTGTCGAGGTCGGCGTAGGCGCTCATGGCCAGCGTCCGGGGGATCGGCGTGGCGGTCATGATCAACTGATGCGGACACATCCGCCCGCCGACACCTTTCTGCCGCAACGCCAGCCGTTGCTGCACACCGAAACGGTGCTGTTCGTCGATGATCGCCAGCGCGAGGTTCTTGAACTGCACTTCGTCCTGGAACAGCGCGTGGGTGCCGACCACCATGGATGCGCCGTTGGCGATCTGCTCCAGTGCGGCCACGCGGTTCTTGCCTTTTAGCTTGCCGGCCAGCCACGCGACTTCAATGCCCAGCGGTTCGAGCCAGCGTTTGAAGGTGATGAAGTGCTGCTCGGCGAGAATTTCGGTGGGCGCCATTAGCGCGACTTGATAGCCGGCCTCCAAGGCCTGGAGTGCGGCGAGGGCAGCGACCACGGTTTTGCCCGCGCCGACGTCGCCCTGAATCAGCCGCAACATGGGCTCGTGCTGACTGAGGTCGTAGGCGATTTCGTTACCGACCCGTTGCTGAGCGCCGGTCGGAGTGAAACCAAGGTTGGCCAGATACTGGGCCGGCAGCTTGCTGGCTTTCGGCATTGCTGGCGCTCGCAGGGAGCGCATGCTCTCGCGCAGACGTTGCTGGGACAGTTGATGGGTCAGCAGTTCTTCGAAAGCCAGACGGTGCTGCGCCCAGTGATGACCGAGGGCGAGTTCGTCGACGTCGGCATCGGCGGGCGGGTGATGCAGGTAGCGGATCGCATCGGCCAGCGGCGCCAGTTGATAGTCCCGCGCCAGTTCGTTCGGCAGCCAGTCGGGCAGGCTGGTGGGGCCGAGCATCGTCAGGGTTTGCATGCACAGTTGGCGCAAGCGCTGTTGAGTCAGGCCTTCGGTGAGCGGGTAAACCGGGGTCAGGGTTTCGTCCACCGGCGGCGGCTCGTCGCCGGTAATTGCGCGGTATTCCGGGTGATAGATTTCCAGCCCCGACGCACCGGGCCGCGCTTCGCCGTAGCAACGAATGCGTGTGCCGCGTTTAAGGCCTTCTTTCTGAGCGTTGCTGAAATGGTAGAAACGCAGGCTGAGCCCGCCGGTGCCGTCCTGCAGGCGCACCACCAGGCTTCGGCGACGGCCCATGACCACGTCGGCGCCGCTGACGGTGCCTTCGATCACGGCGTCTTGCCCGGGTCGCAAATGGCCGATCGGGACCACACGAGTGCGGTCCTGATAACGCAACGGCAGGTGAAAAAGCACGTCCTGGAGATTCTCCAGGCCGACTTTGGCCAATTTCTCGGCCATGGCTTCGCCGACACCCTTGAGTGCCGTCACCGACACTTGCGACAACTCGGTCATGGCAGCGACTTAGGCCGCAACCACCGGTGCTTGCGGCTTGGCCACCGAGCACAGGCGAATGGAGTCAGCGAGGATTTCAATCGCCTTCGGCCGCGGGAAGCTCGCGCGCCAGGCGATGGCCACGGTGCGGAACGGCACAGGAGGCGTCAGTGGGCGCACTTCGATCACGCCGGGAGCGTAGTGATGGCTGTCGACTGCCGACAGCGGCAGGATCGAGATGCCGAGGCCGGACGCAACCATGTGGCGGATGGTTTCCAGGGAGCTGGATTCCACTGTGGTGTGCTTGGCGCCGTCGTTGCCTTTGGCCAGGGTCGGGCAGGCTTCCAGCACTTGATCGCGGAAGCAGTGACCTTCGCCGAGCAGCAGCAGGCTCTTGTCGTTGAGCAGGGCGGCGTCGATGGATTCTTTTTGGGTCCATGGGTGCTGGGCCGGCATCAGGACGTAGAACGGCTCGTCGTAGAGTTGCAGGGTCAGCACATCGGCTTCGTTGAACGGCAGGGCGATGATGATCGCGTCGAGCTCGCCGTTGCGCAGTTTGTCGCGCAGCACGTGGGTGAAGTTTTCTTCGATGTACAACGGCATCTGCGGGGCGACCCGGTGCAGTTGTGGGATCAGGTGCGGAAACAGGTACGGGCCGACGGTGTAGATGGCGCCGACTTTCAGCGGCGCGGTCAGCTGGTTCTTGCCGGCCTGGGCCAGTTCGCGGATGCCTTGGGCCTGTTCCAGCACTTTCTGCGCCTGGGCGACAATGCCTTCGCCGACCGGGGTCAGGCGCACGGCGCTCTTGCTGCGCTCGAAAATCAGCACACCGAGTTCGTCTTCAAGCTTTTTCACGCCCACCGACAGGGTCGGCTGGCTGACATGGCAACGCTCGGCCGCGTGGCCGAAGTGCTGCTCTTGGGCGAGGGTAACGATGTAGCGTAATTCTGTAAGAGTCATAGCAAGCGTCCATGAAGTTGCTAGCCAAGCATACCGGCTGCAATCGATAGACGCACGTTATCAGACTGAGTGCGTTGAGTGACACAGGGCAAAGCAGGTTTGCCGCGGGCGGATATGCAAAAGGCACCTTTCGGTGCCTTCCTCGGATGTTGAAAGCACCGTAGAACCTGTGGGAGCGAGCTTGCTCGCGATGAGGCCATAACATTCAACATCTTCATTGACTATCACGCCGTCATCGCGAGCAAGCTCGCTCCCACATTGGTACGGCGTTGTTTTAACGTCGGCGTTTTTCCAGCGAGTAAACAAACGGTGCAACGATTTCGATGGCGCCATTGGTCAACATGTCGGCCGGTGGCTTCGGCAGTGGTTGGGCGCGCTTGATCATTTCCAGGGTGGCCCGGTCCAGATCGGCAGTGCCAGAGCCGCCCACCAGTTCGAACGACAACACGTTACCTTCGGCATCCACCACGAAGCGCAGACGGTTCATGCCTTCCTTGCCCCGCGCCTGCGCACTGGCCGGGTACTTCTTGTACTTGGCCAAGTGAGCGAGCAGGGTGCCTTGCCAGCTGGCCTTGGCCGCTTGCTGCGCCGGTGATGGGCCCGGTGCCGGCTGGGCGGATTTCTCCGTTGGCGCCTGAGTCGGTTGCGCGTCGCTCGGTTTTTCCTCAGGCGGCTTCTCTTTAGGCGGTTCCGGCTTTTTCTCCACAGGCTTGGGCGGTTGAGGCTTTGGCTTGGGTTTGACCGGTTTCGGCACGGCGATCTCGGCCTTTGGCACTTCAGCCAGCTTCGGTATCGGCAGTTCTTCTACCGGGGCGGGTGGCTGCGGCGGCGTTATGACCTTTGGCGGTGCCGGCGGTGGCGGGGCCGGAACCGGCGCCAACTCGACCATCATCGCCTGCGGTGGCAGCTCGATCGGTGGGCGCGACGTCCAGTTCAGCGCCAGCGCAATGGCCAGCGCATGGACGCCCAGCACCACGGCCAGGCTCCCGCTATAACGCGTCAGCTTTTGGCGCGTCGTGATCATTTCTTGACTGCCGTCTCGAGTCCGACCAGACCCACCTTCAGGTAACCGGCAGAGCGCAGGTTGTCCATCACGCTCATCAGGTCGCCGTAATCCACGCCTTTATCGGCCTGGAAGAAGATCGTCGTGTCTTTCTTGCCTTTGGTCCTGGCGTCGAGGGTGGCGCCGAGTGCTTCGGCCTTCACCTCGTCTTCGCCGAGGAACAGGCGTTGGTCAGCCTTGACGCTGAGGAACACCGGTTTCTCTGGACGCGGCGCCGGTTTGGCGCTGGAAGCGGGCAGGTCGACCTTGATGTCCACGGTGGCGAGCGGGGCCGCCACCATGAAGATGATCAACAGCACCAGCATCACGTCGATGAACGGCGTGACGTTGATTTCGTGATTCTCGGCCAGATCGTCGTCTGCGCCTTCTTTCAAATGCAAGCCCATGGCTGATTACCCTACTTTGACCATGTGGGGTTGCGTGGAGCGCTCGGTGGTCGGCAGGTGATCGAGGTCACGGCTGACCAGCAGCAGGACTTCAGCCGAGGCATCGGATACTTGCGCCTTGTAACCGGCAATGGAGCGGGCAAAGACGTTGTAGATCACTACGGCTGGAATCGCTGCAACCAGACCCAGCGCGGTTGCCAGCAGGGCTTCGGCGATGCCGGGAGCCACGACGGCGAGGTTGGTGGTCTGGGTTTTGGCGATGCCGATGAAGCTGTTCATGATGCCCCACACGGTGCCGAACAAACCTACGAACGGCGCTGTGGAACCGATGGTGGCGAGTACGCCGGTGCCGCTGCTCATGTTGCGACCGCAGGCTGCAACCAGACGCTCAAGGCGGAAGGCAACGCGTTCCTTGATGCCTTCTTTCTCGCGGCTGTTGACCGACAAACGCATCTCTTCCAGCGCGTCATGCACCAGCAAATTGGCGAGGGTGCCTTGCTTGGTGGCTGTCACACTGGCTTCTTTGAGCGTGGTGGCTTTTTTCAGGTGGACGATTTCGTTACGCAGACGACGCTTGGCACCCATCAGCTCGAAACCCTTGGCGATCCAGATGGTCCAGGTGATGATCGAGGCGATGGCCAGACCGATCATCACGATTTTCACGATGATGTCGGCGTTCTGGTACATGCCCCACGGCGACAGGTCGTGGGCCATGCCCAGAGTGTTGTCGGCTTCGAGGACTTCCGGAACGTCTTCGGCGGTGGTGTCTACGGCTTGGGCCGGGTCGATCGCAGCCGGGGTAACGGCCGGTGCGGCGTGATCGGCAGGAGCTGGAGCAACAGTGGTTGCCGGAGCGGCTGGCGCTTGTGCGTCAGCGAAAGCGGCGGTTGGCGCCAGCATCAGGCTGAGCAGCAGGGCGGCCACTGCGCTCCAGGCGCGAGGTCGTTTGGTTGGCGAAGCGGGGAATTGATTGCGTGTCATGCTGGCCGGACCTGAGAAAGAAAAACGGTAGATGCTCTTCCAGGCCTCGTGAGGCCGAGAACAAAAGTGGCTGGCATTATTGCAATTAATTCTTGTTAACAAAAGTAATAGCGTCTCTTTTTTTCCTCCATTACTAGCCGCTCATCCATTTTGGGCGCTAGTCTGTACCTTTCTTGAGGGAGTTTTCTGATGTCCGCGCCTTCTGTTTTGATCGCCGGCTGCGGTGATGTTGGCAGTCGTCTGGCTACGCAATTGGTCGCTTGCGGGTGGGAGGTTCATGGCCTGAGGCGTGACGTTTCACGCTTGCCCGAGGGAGTCATTGGCGTTGCCGGTGACTTGTTCAATGAAGAATGTCCGGCGACCTGGCCAGTCGGTGCGGTGGATTACCTGGTGTATTGCGCGGCCGCCACCGATCACGATGAAGCCGGTTATCGCGCTGCTTATGTGCAGGGCTTGCAGCATGTGCTTGAGTGGCTGAACGACTATGGGCAGGTGCCCAATCGCCTGCTGTTTGTTTCCAGCAGCAGTGTGTATGGCCAGCAGGATGGCGAGTGGGTTGATGAGACTTCGCCGACCATTGCAGCAGGTTTTTCAGGTCGATTGATGCTGGAGGCTGAGCAAGTGGCACTCCAAAGCGGCATTCCGGCCAGCATCGTACGCTTGACCGGCATTTACGGACCGGGTCGCGAACGGCTGCTGACGCAGGTTCGTCAGGGTTATCGCGTGGCGATTGATCCACCGCTGTACGGTAACCGTATTCACGCCGACGATGCGGCGGGGTTGATGGCGTTTTTGCTTGAGGCTGATCGACGCGGTGTGGCGCTGGATGACGTCTACATCGGCGTGGACGATGCGCCTGCGCCGCTGGCCGAAGTGGTGGGCTGGTTGCGTGAGTATCTGGGCGTGACCGAATGGGCTGAAGATGAGAGCGTGCGTCGCACTGGCAGCAAACAGTGCAGTAATGCTCGGGCGAAGGCCTTGGGCTGGACGCCGAAGTACCCAAGCTATCGCGAAGGTTATGTGGCGATCCTTGAAGGGCGCTGCTAACTTCTGTCACCCCAAACCAAATGTGGGAGCGAGCTTGCTCGCGATAGCGGAGTGTCAGTCAACATAGTTATTTACTGACAGACTGCAATCGCGAGCAAGCTCGCTCCCACATTGGTTATGCGTTGACCTTAGGGTCGGATTACTGCTTCTCGAGCAACCACTTGCGACTACCCGGCGTGAACGATGGCATCTCGTCTGCCTGAGCCGTGTTTACGGCCTGGAGAATCTCCAGCTCTTTGCCCTTGCGTGCAAAGATCCAGGTATTGCCCTGGCCATTCGCTTGCAGCCACATGTTGTCGTGACCGCCGCTCATCGACGCGCAATCGCCCGCCAGACACAAGGCATAACGATCCGCACCCGGTAGGCCGGCAACCTGGCCGTCAGCCTGGAATTGCACGGTATTGCCTTCGCCGGGACCGCTGACGACTTTCCAGCTGCCGCCCATGTAGGCCGAATACAATGCGCGTTCGAAACTGGCACCCATCGGTGCGCCGTCCGGCACCGTAACCTGCGCGCGATGGAAGACTTGCTCCGGCTCATTGTCGCTGGCGACTTGGCTCAGTTGCTTGCCATCACGCTTCAGCGCGCTGGCGGAGCTGCCATAAAAGTCGACTTTCCAGGCGCCGGACTCTTCGCCCAGCAGCTTGCCGTCGACATTTTCAAAACCATTGGTGTAGCGGGCCTGACCGGCCTTGGTGTTGACGTCCCATTCCAGGTTCGGGCCATAGGCCTGGAGCGCTTCGCGCAGGGGGCCGCCTTTGGCTGCAGCATCGATCGCCACCTGATTGATCCAGGTGCCGCTGATGTCACGGTCGGCAGGGTTGCTGGCACATCCGCCCAAGAGTAGGGCGACCAGCGAGAGAGCTAGCGCATGGCGCATGGTGGAATCCTTTCAAGACAGAATCGGCGCAGCCCTTGGGGCTGCGCCGGACGCATTACTCGATGACCAGAATGGCATCCATTTCAACCTGCGAACCCTTTGGCAGGGCTGCTACGCCGATGGCGGCGCGGGCTGGGTAAGGTTGATCGAAGTACTTGCCCATGATCTCGTTGACCTTGGCGAAGTGGCTCAGGTCGGTGAGGAAGATGTTCAGTTTGACGATGTCCTTGAACGAACCGCCAGCGGCTTCAGCCACGGCTTTGAGGTTCTCGAACACCTGGACGGTCTGGGCTTCGAAGCCTTCAACCAGTTCCATGGTTTTTGGGTCCAGAGGGATTTGACCCGACATGTAAACGGTGTTGCCAGCCTTGATCGCCTGGGAGTAAGTACCGATGGCGGCCGGGGCCTTGTCGCTGGTGATAACAGTCTTGGTCATGAATGACTCCTTGTAATAGTGGGCTTAGGCGCGCATGCGGGTGATGCGAATCACCCCGGTCAAGGCGCGGAGTTTCTTGATCACGCGGGCCAGGTGCACGCGGTCGTGCACGCTGACGACCAGTTGGACCACGCTGATGCGACCATCGCGTTCGTCCATGCTGATTTTTTCGATATTGCCGTCGGCCGCGTTGACGCTGCTGGCCAGCAGAGCGATCAGGCCGCGCTGGTGTTCCAGCTCGACGCGCAGTTCGACATTGAATTCGCCGGTGACATCCTTGGCCCACGAGAGCTGGATGCATTTTTCCGGGTTGTGGCGGATTTCGCTGATGTTGCGGCAGTTGTCCAGGTGCACGACCATGCCTTTGCCCGCGGACAAGTGGCCGACAATCGGGTCGCCCGGGATCGGTGTGCAGCACTTGGCGTAACTGAGCACCAGGCCTTCGGTGCCGCGAATGGCCAATGGACCTTCCGCGCTTGGCAGCTGTTCGCCTTCGCCAAGCAGGCGGCGGGCGACCACGTAAGCCATGCGATTGCCCAGGCCGATGTCTTCGAGCAAGTCTTCGATCAGTTCCAGGCGGTACTCGGTGAGCATCGCCTTGACGCGCTCGGCTGCGACTTTCTCCAGCGAGCTGTCGAAACCGTTGAGGACCTTGTTCAGCAGGCGTTCGCCGAGGCTGATGGACTCGGAGCGGCGTTGCAGTTTCAACGCATGGCGGATGTGAGTCCGCGCCTTGCCGGTGACCACGAAGTTGAGCCACGCCGGATTCGGTCGCGCGCCGGGGGCGCTGACGATCTCGACCGTGGAGCCGCTTTGCAGCGGTTCGGACAGCGGTGCGAGACGACGATTGATCCGACAGGCAATGCAGCTGTTGCCCACGTCGGTGTGCACCGCATAAGCGAAATCGACCGCCGTGGAGCCTTTGGGTAGCTCCATGATCCGGCCTTTGGGCGTGAACACGTAGACCTCGTCCGGGAACAGGTCGATCTTCACGCTCTCGATGAATTCCAGTGAGTTGCCGGCCCGTTGCTGCATCTCCAGCACGCCTTTGACCCACTGACGGGCGCGGGCATGAGTGCCTTTTGGCTGCTCGTCGCCGCTGGATTTGTACAGCCAATGGGCGGCGATGCCGTTGTTGGCCATCTCTTCCATTTCACGGGTGCGGATCTGAATCTCGATCGGAACACCGTGCATGCCGAACAATGTGGTGTGCAGCGACTGGTAGCCGTTGGCCTTGGGGATCGCGATGTAATCCTTGAAGCGCCCCGGCAACGGTTTGTACAAATTATGCACAGCACCCAGCACGCGGTAGCAGGTATCGACCTTGTCGACGATGATCCGGAACGCATAGACGTCCATGATCTCGTTGAAGGCCCGACGCTTGCCGCGCATTTTCTTGTAGATGCCGTAGAGGTGTTTCTGACGACCGCTGACCTCGCCCTGAATGCCATCGATGGCCAGGCAGTGGCTGAGTGATTCTTCGATCTTGTTGACGATTTCCTTGCGGTTGCCCCGGGCGCGTTTGACCGCCTGGTTGATCCGTGCGGAACGCATCGGGTGCATCGCCTTGAAGCCGAGGTCTTCGAATTCTATGCGGATGGCGTGCATGCCCAGCCGGTTGGCGATGGGCGCATAGATTTCCAGGGTTTCCTTGGCGATCCGTCGGCGTTTTTCGCCGGACAGGACTTCCAGGGTCCGCATGTTGTGCAGGCGGTCAGCCAGTTTGACCAGGATCACGCGAATGTCGCGGGCCATGGCCATGGCCATTTTCTGGAAGTTTTCGGCCTGGGCTTCGGCTTTGGTCTCGAAGTTCATCTGGGTCAGTTTGCTGACCCCGTCGACCAGTTCGGCCACGGTTTCGCCGAATTGCGCTTGCAGCGCTTCCTTGGCAATACCGGTGTCTTCGATCACGTCATGCAGCATCGCAGCCATCAGGCTCTGATGGTCCATGTGCATGTCGGCAAGAATATTCGCAACCGCGAGTGGGTGCGTGACGTACGCCTCACCGCTACGGCGGCGTTGGCCGTCGTGGGCTTGTTCGGCGTAGAAGTACGCTCGGCGGACCAGGTTGACCTGGTCCTTGCCGAGGTAGGTCGATAAGCGATCGGCGAGGGCGTCTATGCTCGGCATGATGAAACCTGCCGTTCGCTGTGACCCCGCGCCGTGCTACGTCGACCAGGCATGGCTTAGACTGCCTCGTTGGACTCGTCCTCGAACGCTGCGAACAGCGGTTCGTCTTCGACGATTTCAGCGTTGGCGATGAACTCGTAGCTCATCAGGCCTTCGGCGATTTCACGCAAGGCTACAACGGTAGGCTTGTCGTTTTCCCACTGAACCAGTGGCTCTTTGCCGCCGGTGGCCAGTTGACGGGCACGCTTGGTAGACAGCATGACCAGCTCAAAGCGGTTTTCCACGTGGTTTAGGCAATCTTCAACGGTTACGCGGGCCATGGTATTCCTCGGAGCGAATGCAATATGCGCGCTGCCCGGTTGGGCGAGCGGACTCAACAGTTTAAAAAATCACCAGCGATTAGGGAAGCGCTGATTTTTTGACCAAGCCCTTCGACGCGCTGCAAGTGCCAATGTAAAGCCCTTGCAACGGTTTTGGGAAGAGCTGTTTAGCCGAGCAATTCGGCCAAAAGTTTTCCGTTACGCTGCTGCTGGCGCTTCTGATGAAGCTGATTGGCACGGAAAATCGCCTGCAAATCGCGCAGTGCGTGGGCGAAATCGTCGTTGATGATCAGGTAATCATAGTCGACGTAGTGACTCATCTCGCTGACGGCTTCGCGCATCCGGCCGTCGATGATCTCGTCGCTGTCCTGGCCGCGATTGGTCAGGCGCTGGTGCAAGGCTTGCAGGGACGGCGGCAGAATGAAGATCGAACGGGCCTGGGGCATCAACTTGCGCACTTGCTCGGCGCCCTGCCAGTCGATTTCCAGAATCAGGTCGTGGCCTTCGTCCAGGGTCTGCTGCAGGTGGCTTTGCGAAGTGCCGTAGAGATTGCCGAACACTTCGGCTCGCTCGAGAAAATCCCCATGCTCGATCATCTTCACGAACTCGCTGCGTTCGACGAAGTGATAGTTCACGCCGTTCACTTCACCGGGGCGCATGGCGCGGGTGGTGTGGGAGACGGAGACGCGGATCTCCTGATCAGCGTCGGTCAGGGCCTTGACCAGGCTGCTCTTGCCCGCGCCCGAAGGTGCGGAAATGATGTACAGGGTGCCGGTGCTGTGGGTCATGTCAGGGTTGCCTTACTCAATGTTCTGCACTTGTTCGCGCATCTGCTCGATCAACACTTTGAGGTTGACCGCCGCCTGGGTGCTGCGCGGGTCGAAGGCTTTGGAGCCCAGTGTGTTGGCTTCGCGGTTGAGCTCTTGCATCAGGAAGTCCAGGCGCCGACCGGCAGCGCCACCGGATTTGAGCACCCGGCGAACTTCGATGATGTGAGTGCTCAGGCGATCCAGTTCTTCGGCGACGTCGCTCTTTTGCGCGAGCATGACCATTTCCTGCTCCAGCCGCTGCGGGTCCATCTCGGCCTTCATGTCGGCAAAGCGGTCGAGCACTTTCTGGCGCTGGGTGGCGAGCATCTGCGGGACCAGTTCACGCAGGGTCACCACGTCTTCTTCAATGGAGGTCAGGCGATCGTTGATCAACCGCGCCAACTCCGCGCCTTCGCGTTCGCGGCCGGCCTTGAGTTCTTTCAGGCCTTCGTTGAACAGCGTCAGTGCTTCTGCATTCAAGGCTTGCGGGTCGCTCGCATCGCCCACCAGCACGCCGGGCCAGGCCAGGACTTCCAGCGGGTTCAGCGCGGCCGGATTTTTAATCAGGCTGGCGATGGTCTCGGCGGCGGCGACCAATTGAGCGGCGCGCTCGCGGTCTACTTGCAGTGGTTTGTCGGTATTTTCTTCGGTGAAGCGCAGGGTGCATTCGAGCTTGCCCCGGGAGATTCCCTGACGCAGCGCTTCGCGGACTGCGCCTTCGAGGTCGCGAAAGGACTCCGGCAGACGCAGGTGCGGCTCCAGGTAGCGGCTGTTGACCGAGCGCAGTTCCCAGCTCAGGGTGCCTTGGGCGCCGGCTTTTTCGACGCGGGCAAAGGCGGTCATGCTGTGCACCATGGAGGTACCTCGCAATGCAGGTTCATGCGTTACCAAAGGTTTCGCAGGCCTGATCTATATGAATTTAAGCCCAGAGGCAGCAAAGGCGCAGGATTGTAGCGCAGTGGGGCGAATGCGCCCAAACACACGGTGTGACAAAGGGCTGCAGGTCGTCGGCAAAGCGCTGTTCAGGGCCTTCAGTCGTCGGGGATTTTTTAGAAGTGCCCACTCGTGGCCCTGCGGCTCTATAATGCTCCGCAGTTTTCCGTCCCCCGTACAGGTATTCCCTATGAAACGTCCAAGTGGTCGCGCTGCCGATCAGCTCCGCTCGATCCGCATTACCCGCAACTACACCAAACACGCCGAGGGATCTGTACTGGTCGAGTTCGGTGATACCAAAGTCATCTGCACCGTCAGCGTCGAGAACGGCGTGCCGCGTTTCCTCAAAGGTCAGGGCCAAGGCTGGTTGACCGCCGAATACGGCATGCTGCCGCGCGCCACTGGCGAGCGTAACCAGCGTGAAGCGAGCCGTGGCAAACAAGGCGGCCGCACTTTGGAAATCCAGCGTCTGATCGGCCGTTCCCTGCGCGCTTCGCTGGACATGTCCAAGCTGGGCGACGTCACCCTGTACGTCGACTGCGACGTGATCCAGGCTGACGGCGGCACCCGCACCGCGTCCATCACCGGCGCCATGGTTGCACTGGTCGATGCCTTGAAAGTGATCAAGAAGCGCGGCGGCCTGAAAGGCGGCGACCCGCTGAAACAAATGATTGCTGCCGTATCGGTGGGCATGTATCAGGGCGAGCCGGTACTCGACCTCGACTACCTGGAAGACTCGGCTGCCGAGACTGACCTGAACGTGGTGATGACCAGCACTGGCGGCTTCATCGAAGTCCAGGGCACTGCCGAAGGCGCTCCGTTCCAGCCGGAAGAACTGAACGCTATGCTTGAGTTGGCGAAGAAAGGCATGAGCGAAATCTTCGAACTGCAAAAGGCTGCACTGGCCGACTGATCGGACTGTTCCAGGCAAGGAGGGCGTTATGAGTGACGAGCAACAGCTGCTTCCCACACCGAGCAAAGAGGTTCGGCAGTGGGCAATGTTTTGTCACCTGTCCGCCTTGCTGGGGATCTGGATTCCTTTCGGCACGCTGATCGGCCCGCTGATTCTCTGGCAGATGAAGCGCGAGATGGACCCGTTCATCGATGCGCAGGGCAAGGAGGCGCTGAACTTTCAGATCACCGTCGCCATTGCTTCCGCCATCTGCTTACTGCTGATGGTGGTGATCGTCGGGTTCTTTCTGTTCGGGCTGTTGGCGATCGGTGCGCTGGTGCTGACGATCATTGCCGGCGTCAAGGCCAATGAAGGGGTGCCTTACCGGTATCCGTTCACCTGGCGGTTGATCAAATAAGCCTCGGCACAGATCCCCATGTGGGAGCGAGCCTGCTCGCGAAAGCGGTCCGACATCCAGAGTTGATGTCGCCTGACACACCGCTATCGCGAGCAGGCTCGCTCCTACAAAAAAGCCAAAAGTCAGCACACACAAAAAAGCCGACATTGAAGTCGGCTTTTTTGTGTGTGCGAAAAGACGCTTAGATGGTCAGCGTCCAGTCGTAATCCACGATCAGCGGTGCATGTTGCGAGAACCGTGGCTGGCGTGGCAAGCGTGCGCTACGTACAAAGCGACGCAGGCCCGGAGTCAGCAGCTGATAGTCGAAACGCCAACCGAGGTTGAGCATTTCAGCTTGTTCGTTATCAGGCCACCAGCTGTACTGGTCACCTTCACGGCTGACTTCACGCAGGGCATCGACATAGCCCATGTTGCCGACAATCTCGTCCATCCAGGCGCGTTCAGGCGCCAGGAAGCCCGGGGATTGCTGGCTGTCACGCCAGTTCTTGATGTCCAGCTTCTGTTGCGCCACGTACAGCGAGCCACAGTAAATGTACTCGCGACGTTTGCGTCGCTGTTTATCCAGATAACGGGCGAAATCGTCCATTAGCTTGAACTTCTGGTTCAAGTCTTCATCGCCGTTCTGCCCCGAAGGAAGCAGCAAGGTCGCGATGCTGACCTTATCGAAATCGGCTTGCAGGTAGCGCCCGTAGCGGTCGGCTGTCTCGAAGCCGAGACCGCTGATGACTGCCTTCGGTTGCAGCCGCGAATACAAAGCCACGCCACCTTGGGCGGGAACTTCGGCTTCGCAGGCATAAAGGAAGTAGCCATCCAGTTGGAAGGCTGGATCGTCCAGTTCAAAGGCGGAGGCGCGGGTGTCCTGCAGGCAGATGACGTCGGCATTCTGTGCTTGCAGCCAACTGAGCAACCCTCGCTCCACTGCAGCCTGAATACCATTGACGTTCACACTGATGATCCGCATAAATGGCCCCAAAAATCGCGTGCGTGTATGATACACGGCGTCAACCTAATTAGCTAAATCCGTGGTATTTGGGGTTTTTTTCATGCAAGCGTATCAGCGCGATTTCATTCGTTTTGCCATCGATCGCGGCGTTTTGCGCTTCGGCGAGTTCACCCTGAAGTCCGGGCGCACCAGTCCTTACTTCTTTAATGCCGGGCTTTTCAACTCGGGTTCGGCCCTGGCGCAGCTGGGTCGTTTCTATGCGGCGGCCATCGTCGAGAGCGGGATTTCGTTCGACGTTTTGTTCGGTCCAGCCTACAAAGGCATCCCTTTGGCGGCGACCACCGCAGTGGCCCTGGCCGAGCATCATGATCGTGATTTGCCATGGTGCTTCAACCGCAAGGAAGCCAAGGCTCACGGCGAAGGCGGCAGTCTGGTCGGCGCACCGTTGACCGGCGACGTACTGATCATCGACGACGTGATCACCGCAGGCACTGCCATCCGTGAGGTGATGCAGATCATCGCTTCCCAGGACGGCGCCAAGGCGGCGGGTGTGCTCATCGCCCTGAACCGTCAGGAGCGTGGCAACGGCGAGTTGTCGGCGATCCAGGAAGTGGAGCGTGACTTCGGCATTCCGGTGATCAGCATTGTCTCGCTGAACCAGGTGCTCGAATTCCTGGCGGACGATCCGCAGCTCAAGCAACACCTGCCAGCGGTTGAAGCTTACCGCGCACAGTTCGGCGTTTAACGAAAAGGCCCTGTTTTTACAGGGCCTTTTTTTACCTCTGGCGATTAACGCAGGCTGCGCCATTTCGCACACAGGCGCAGGGTCAGCCGTGCGTTGAATAGCGCAAACACCATCAGTGCAAACACAACCATCACATAGAGCGTGCGATCCACGTCAAAGTCCCAAAGATCCAGCGTGCTGCTGCCCATGATGTTCACAGCGGCAGGCAAGTTGACGTAAAACAGCGCCAGGAAGGCGCTGGTCAGAGGGAGGGCGCAGGCGAACAAAACGTTCGTTACCTTTTCCCGGCTACGTTTTCTGGCGAGTGGGCCAGATTGGTTTTCATCCAGTTCCAGCGCTTCATGCAGCTTCGGCCACGCCAGGTTGAACATGAAGGTGGTCAAGGTCAGCAGCAATCCACTGACCGCCACGATGTCACTGAACGGCATTGATCCCCAGCGTTGCGCAGAGCAGGTCGTGGGAATCCTCGCTAATCTCGAACTGCCCGGCGCTGCCTTTACGTTTTGTGATGGGTTTGAAGGTCGGTTCGTTCTGTGTGATCAGCATGTTCAGCTCATCACGAATGACGTCCGAACTGATCACCACCAGGTACACCGTCTGCGCATGTTCCGCAGACTCGATCACGGCTCGCATGCTGTGCTGAAGAATATCGTCCAGCTGATTGCGAAAGCGCGAAACGGTGTTTTTCAGCAGGGTTTTGCTTTGGCTCTGGGTCAGCTGAAAAATCGTCGATATCTGGGATTCGGTCGGCAATGTCTGCCCGAAGTAGCTTTGAATCAGATACAGCAAGCGGTCCTGTTTCGCTTCATCGGCCCGACTCGGCATGCCGCCTTCTACCAGCATTTTCAAGTATTCGGTCAGGCTCGCCTTGGCGATACGTTGTAAGGCATGAGCGATTTCGCTGTCGGAAATCTTCAGGGTCTTTTTGACCGGCTCCTTCTGCTCCTGCTCGAAAGCCTGGGCGTCGATCGTGAACGAGATCTGCATGGCTGTGTCTCCCGTGATCACTTACCGGATTTCGGATAAGGGTCGTCCGTTGCGTCTCCTTGGCCGCTGAGGATTTTCCAGCCGTTTTGTAGGTGCAATGAATCCAGGCGTTGCGGGCAGGGCGGCAAGGATTTTTTCGATTGGTTGGAATATTCGTAGCCGCAGTCGGCGCATTCGTAGGTGCCTGCGGAAACGTCGCTGCCGTAAGGTGCGTAAACTTTTTGCATGGGGTCGTTCTCCTGTGGATACAGGGAAGATCCTATGCGGACTAATGCTGGCGGGATGTCGGACGTTTCGCTTAATCAGGTCAGACATTTCCTGCGCGCATAAAAAAGATCGCAGCTTTCGTCAGCTCCTACGGAATATTCGTACATCCGTAGGTGCCGCAGAAGGCTGCGATCTTTTGACGTTCTTGAATCAGTGGCGCTTGCGATTGCTGATCAAGGTACCCACACCGGTGTCGGTGAAGATTTCCAGAAGAATCGCATTCGGCACCCGGCCATCGATGATCAACGAGCTGCCCACACCACCTTGCACGGCTTCCAGCGCGCAACGGATCTTCGGCAGCATGCCACCGTAGATGGTGCCGTCGGCGATCAGCTCATCGACCTGTTGGGTTGTCAGGCCAGTGAGAACCGTGCCCGACTTGTCCATCAGGCCGGCGATGTTGGTCAGCAGCATCAGCTTTTCAGCTTTCAGCGCTTCGGCGACTTTGCCGGCCACCAGGTCAGCGTTGATGTTGTACGACTCGCCGTTGGCGCCGACACCGATTGGCGCGATCACCGGGATGAAGTCACCTTTGACCAGCAGGTTCAGCAGGTCGGTGTTGATGCCGACCACTTCGCCCACTTGGCCGATGTCGATGATTTCCGGTTGGGTCATCTCCGGCGTCTGGCGGGTCACGGTGAGTTTCTTCGCGCGAATCAGCTCGGCGTCTTTACCGGTCAGGCCGATAGCGCTGCCGCCATGACGGTTGATCAGGTTGACGATGTCCTTGTTCACCTGGCCGCCGAGGACCATTTCCACCACGTCCATGGTCTGCGCATCAGTCACGCGCATGCCATCGATGAAGTGGCTCTCGATCGACAGACGCTTGAGCAGGTCGCCGATTTGCGGGCCGCCGCCGTGAACCACCACCGGGTTAATGCCGACGGCTTTCATCAGCACGATGTCGCGGGCGAAGCCGGTTTTCAGCTCCTCGCTTTCCATCGCGTTGCCGCCGTATTTGATCACCAGCGTCTTGCCGACATAGCGGCGAATGTAAGGCAGCGCTTCGGACAGGACCTTGGCGGTGTTGGCGGCGGCTTCGCGTTCGAGGGTCATTCAGGGCTCCGGGTGCTTCGTTAAATCAAAACGGTAATTGGAGATCAGGTGCAACACGCTTCAGCTGGACTTTGAATACGTCCTTGATGCGCTGCAATTCCGCCTCGTCATCGGCCTCGAAGCGCAACACCAGCACCGGTGTGGTGTTGGATGCGCGCACCAGGCCCCAGCCTTTGGCGTAGTCGACTCGCACGCCGTCGATGGTGGTCAGGTCGGCGCCTTCGCCCCACTTCGCGTCGTGCAATGCATCAATGATGCTGAATTTGCTCTCTTCGGTCACATGGATATTGATTTCCGGCGTAGAAATATCGTTCGGGAAGGTCGCAAACAGCTCTTCCGCGGTGGATTTTTCTTTGCTGAGGATCTCCAGCAGACGCGCGGCGCTGTAAATGCCGTCGTCGAAACCGAACCAGCGTTCCTTGAAGAAGATGTGCCCACTCATTTCGCCGGCCAACAGGGCGCCGGTTTGTTTCATTTTCTTTTTGATCAACGAGTGACCGGTCTTCCACATTAGCGGGCGACCGCCGTATTCCTTGATCAATGGCGTCAGGCGACGGGTGCATTTGACGTCGAAGATGATTTCCGCGTCAGCGTTGCGCGCCAGTACGTCACGGGCGAACAGCATCAGCAGGCGGTCCGGGTAGACGATGCTGCCGGTGTTGGTCACCACGCCGACGCGGTCGCCGTCGCCGTCGAAGGCCAGGCCGAGGTCAGCGTTGGTTTCCTTGACCTTGGCGATCAGGTCCACGAGGTTTTCAGGCTTGCCCGGATCCGGATGGTGGTTCGGGAAGTTGCCATCGACGTCGCAGAACAGCGGGATAACTTCGCAGTTCAGGGCTTCGATCAGTTGCGGGGCGATCACACCGGCCGCGCCGTTGCCGCAGTCAACGACGACTTTGAGGCGACGAGCCAGTTTGATGTCCTGAACGATTTCGGTGTTGTAGCGGTCGAGGATTTCGACCTGGGTGACGCTGCCCTTGCCGCTGCTCAGGTTGTTGGTCTTGAGGCGTTCGTGCAGGGCCTGGATCTGTTCGTTGGCGAGGGTGTCACCAGCGATGACGATCTTGAAGCCGTTGTAGTTCGACGGGTTGTGGCTGCCGGTGAGCATCACGCCGGATTTGCCTGCCAGTACGTTGGCGGCGTAGTACAGCGCAGGCGTTGGCACCAGGCCGACGTCGCTGACGTGGCAACCGCTGTCGGCGAGGCCTTTGATCAGTTGTTCGACCAGTTCCGGACCGGACAGGCGACCGTCACGGCCGACGGAAACGTTCGGTTCATCCTGGGCCAGGCTCTGGGAGCCGATGGCGCGACCGAGCCAATAAGCGGTTTCAGCGTTCAAGAATTCCGGGACGGTGCCGCGAATATCGTAGGCGCGGAAGATGCTGTCGGGGAACTTGGGTGCGACTTGGGCTGGGTGACTCATCTGTAGGAATGCTCCATCTCGAAAGTGACTGGACAGGCCTGCGAAAAATGCATTGGCCGGCTCAAACTGAAGGGTATGACGGTGTTTTCCACTGAGAGTTCGTGGTGTGTAAAGGCCATGTCACCTACGTTTGCGAGGGAATGACCGGTCAATGCCTTGATTTTGGGCGGTAAACCTTACAGATGAACTTTATGCGAATTGTGGCGAGGGAGCTTGCTCCCGCTTGGGTGCGCAGCACCCATAAAATCTTGGGGCCGCTCCGCAGCCCAGCGCGAGCAAGCTCGCTCGCCACAGGGTTCTCTATCCGATCAGTGGCTGCCCGAGTGGCCGAAACCGCCAGCACCGCGCTCGGTTTCAACGAACTCTTCAACCATCTCGAAGTGCGCTTGAACCACCGGCACCAAAACCAGCTGGGCCAAACGCTCGCCAACGACCATGTTGAAGTCGGTCTGGCCACGGTTCCAGCACGACACCATCAGTGGGCCTTGATAATCGGAGTCGATCAGGCCGACCAGGTTGCCCAACACGATGCCGTGCTTATGGCCCAGGCCCGAGCGCGGCAGAATCAGCGCCGCCAGGCCTGGATCACCTATGTAGACCGACAGGCCGGTAGGAATCAGCACGGTTTCGCCCGGCTTGATGACGGTGTCTTTTTCCAGCATGGCACGCAGGTCGAGGCCGGCGGAGCCTGGCGTGGCGTACTGCGGCAGCGGGAAATCGGTACCGATGCGAGGGTCGAGGATCTTGGCTTGCAAAGTGTGCATGTAAATTAAACCTGGTTCAGACGTTCGGCGATAAAAGTGATCAGCTGGCGAGCAATCTTGCTCTTGCTGGTCTGAGCGAAAAGTGTGGCGTGTAGCTGGCGGTCGATCACGCTGCAGGCGTTTTCTTCGCTGTTGAAGCCAATGCTCGGGTTAGCGACGTCGTTGGCGACGATCAAATCGAGGTTCTTGTCTTTCAACTTGCGTGCAGCGTAATCGAGCAAATGTTCGGTTTCCGCGGCAAACCCGACACTGAACGGACGGTCGGGGCGCGTGGCGATGGTGGCCAGAATGTCTGGGTTACGCACCATCTGTAGCAACAAGCCGTCACCGTTCGTAGGGTCTTTCTTGAGTTTCTGTGGGGCGACGACTTCTGGACGGTAATCCGCGACTGCTGCCGAGGCGATGAACAGGTCGCAAGGGATCGCGGCTTCACAAGCAGCGAGCATGTCGCGGGCGCTGACCACGTCGATGCGGGTGACGCGATCCGGGGTCGGCAGGTGCACCGGGCCGGTGATCAGGGTTACGCGGGCACCGGCTTCCACTGCGGCTTCGGCCAGGGCAAAGCCCATTTTCCCGGAGCTGTGGTTGGTGATGTAGCGCACCGGGTCGATGTTTTCCTGGGTCGGGCCAGCGGTGATCAGCACGTGTTTGCCGGTCAGTGCCTGGCGCTGGAAGCAGTCTGCCGCGCACTGGGCGAGGTCGGTGGCTTCGAGCATGCGACCCATGCCGACGTCGCCGCAGGCCTGGCTCCCGGAGGCTGGGCCGAAGGTTTTCAGGCCACGGCTTTCGAGGGTTTGCAGGTTGGCCTGGGTCGCCGGGTCGCGCCACATGGCCTGGTTCATCGCCGGGGCAACGGCGACCACGGCGTCGGTGGCCAGCACCAGCGTGGTCAGCAGGTCGTCGGCAATGCCTTGGGCCAGGCGGGCCATGAGGTCCGCAGTGGCGGGGGCGATCAGCACCAGGTCGGCCCATTTGGCCAGTTCGATGTGGCCCATCGCGGCTTCGGCCGCGGGGTCCAGCAGGTCGAGGTGGACCGGGTGGCCGGACAAGGCCTGCATGGTCAACGGCGTGATGAACTCGCTGCCGCCACGGGTCATGACCACGCGCACTTCGGCGCCCTGATCGATCAGGCGGCGAACCAGGTCGGCGCTCTTGTAGGCAGCAATGCCACCGCCGACGCCCAGAACGATGCGTTTCCGATACAGCCGCTGCATAGGTCTGCCTTTCATTTCGTTGATGACTGCATGGCGATACCCCCTCCCCAGGGATGAAATCGCCCGCAAAAAAGATGGGCTAAGATATCACAGCGACCGCTATGGAACAGCGGCGCCCACAGACCAGGGAGGTGCTATGAGTATTCGCGATTGGCCAGCGGCGGAACGGCCGCGGGAGAGGTTGCTTGAGTTGGGCTCGGGGAGCCTTTCAGACGCCGAGTTGCTGGCGATTTTTTTACGAACGGGCGTGTCGGGCAAAAGCGCGGTAGATCTGGCGCGACACCTGTTGAGTCAGTTTGGCAGCCTGCGCTCACTGCTCGAGGCCGATCAAGTAGCATTCAGCAGGCAGTTGGGGCTCGGGCCGGCGAAATTCGCTCAGTTGCAAGCGGTCCAGGAAATGAGCCGGCGGCATTTGGCCGAACGTGCACGGCAAAAATCGGCGCTGGAAAATCCGCAGGCGGTTCGTGATTACCTGAAGTCAATGTTGCGCCACGAGCCTCACGAGGTGTTTGGCTGTCTGTTTTTGGATTCCAGGCATCAAGTGCTGACCTTTGAAGTGCTGTTTCGCGGCTCCATCGACAGCACCAGTGTCTATCCGAGACAAGTGGTTAAACGCGCGTTGGCCCACAACGCCGCAGCGCTGATCCTCTGCCATAACCATCCGTCGGGTAATACCAACCCCAGTCAAGCCGACCGAACGCTGACCAAACGCCTGCAGGAGGCGCTGGATCTGATTGATGTGCGGGTACTCGACCATTTCATCATCGGTGACGGCGATCCGCTGTCCATGGCCGAGTACGGGTGGATGTGAGCCCCTGTAGGAGTGAGCCTGCTCGCGATGGCATTCTTTCAGTCACCGGTTAGGTTGACTGACGCGACGCCATCGCGAGCAGGCTCACTCCCACAGGGTTTTATGTTGAGGCTGATTACTTCAGGTTGACCTTCGAGTAATCCTGACGACCAAACGGGCTGACCTGATAGCCCTCAACGTCCTTGCGCGTCAGCGCGAAGGCGGTCGGGTGGGCCAGCGGCAGCCACAGCGCCTGTTGCTGGATCTGCGCCTGAGCCTGCTCGTAGAGCTTGGTGCGCACACCTTGCTCGCCGGTGGTCTTGCCGGCGCTGATCAGCTTGTCCAGGTCCTGGTTGCAGTAGCGGGCGAAGTTGGTGCCGGATTTGACCGCGGCGCAGGAAAACTGCGGCGTGAGGAAGTTGTCCGGGTCGCCGTTGTCGCCGGCCCAGCCCATGAACAACAGGTCGTGTTCACCGGCCTTGGCGCGGCGAATCAGTTCGCCCCATTCGATCACCCGAATCTCGGCCTGAATGCCGATTTCCGCGAGGTCCGATTGTAGCATTTGAGCGCTGAGGCTCGGGTTGGGGTTGAGCAGACTGCCGGAAGGTCGGGTCCAGATGGTGGTCTGGAAACCGTCCTTGAGACCGGCCTTCGCCATGAGTGCTTTGGCTTTTTCGACGTCATGCGGATAGCCCGGCAGGCCTTTGGCATAGCTCCAGGTGTTCGGCGGGTAGGGGCCGTTGGCAGGTTCGGCGGTGTCTTCGAACACGGCTTTGACGTAGTTGGCCTTGTCGAACGCGAGGTTGATCGCCTGACGCACTTCAGGCTTGTCCAGCGGCGGATGCTGGCTGTTGATGCCGACGAACGCGGTCATGAAGGCGTCAGTCTTTTCCACTTTCAGGGTCGGTTCTTTCAGCGCTGCCTGTACGTCCAGAGGCTTGGGCGACAGGGCAATCTGGCATTCGTTACGACGCAATTTCTGCAAACGCACGTTGGCGTCGGGGGTGATGGCGAAGATCAGCGGGTCCACCGACGGTTTGCCACGGAAGTAGTCCGGGTTGGCCTTGTAGCGGATCGAGGCGTCTTTCTGGAAGCGCGTGAAGATGAACGGCCCGCTGCCGATCGGTTGGCTGTTGAGTTTCTCCGGGGTGCCGGCCTTCATCAGTTTGTCGGCGTATTCAGCCGAATAGATCGAGGCGAAACCCATGCTCAAGGTCGCGAGGAAGGTCGAGTCCGGGTGGTCGAGGGTGAAGCGAATGGTCAGCGGGTCCAATGCATCGATCTTCTTGATCAGCGCCGGTAACTGCATCGACTGGGCGTGCGGGAAGCCGCTCTGGGACACTTTGTGCCAAGGGTGTGCCGGGTCGAGCATGCGGTCGAAGCTGAACTTCACGTCTTCGGCGGTCAGTTCGCGCGTCGGGCTGAAAAATTCAGTGCGGTGGAATTTCACCTGTGGGTGAAGCTTGAACACGTACGTCAGGCCGTCGGGCGTGACTTCCCAGCTGTCCGCGAGGCTGGCGACCACTTTGCCGCTGGCCGTGTCGAAGTCCACCAGGCGGTTCATCAGCACGTCGGCCGAGGCGTTGGTGGTGGTCAGCGAGTTGTATTGCACCACGTCGAACCCTTCCGGGCTGGCCTCGGTGCAGACGCTCAGGGCGGCGGCATGGGCCAATGGGCTCAGCAGAAGCGGGGCAAGCAGCAGCGGTAGGGCAGCGAGGCGCATGGTCGGATTCCTTTACAGATCGAAGGCCCATCTGCAAGTGCAGTCTGGAAAAGGCTTACCCTAGTGGGCTCTTTTGTAAATGACTATCCCCTTTTTCATTTTAAGGGGACTATGTGCGACTGTTTTCGGTGTGTGCTGGCTGAGAGAAATCCTGAATCGGTGTGTTGGCCGATTCTCTGCGACGAGCGGTCTTCATCGACGACAGCCTTTGTCTTAGGCGCTTGGAGCCTGAAAAATGGGGTTTTTATCAACTCGGCGCACACGGAATGTTGTTGCTCTTCAGTCTTTCTGGTATAAAGCAGCGCTCTTTTCTAGGGGCCCGGTTCCTTCACTGTAGGTGTAGCCGGTAAGACCTCTAAAGAAACGCGGCGCCTGGCGCCAAATGACTGAGAGATTAAGCGGCCAACCCATGCCGGGTTGGGCATGTGGTTTTAGAGGGCTGAGGCATGTCGAGAGTATGTCAAGTTACCGGTAAGGGTCCGGTGACTGGGAATAACATTTCCCACGCAAACAACAAAACCCGTCGTCGTTTCCTGCCGAACCTGCAGCATCACCGCTTCTGGGTTGAAGAAGAGAAACGTTTCGTGCGTCTGCGCGTATCTGCCAAAGGCATGCGTATCATCGACAAGCGTGGCATCACTGTCGTGCTGGCCGAAATCCGCAAAGCTGGCAAGATCTAAGGGAGCTAATCATGCGTGAATTGATTCGTTTGATTTCGAGCGCCGGTACTGGTCACTTCTACACTACCGACAAGAACAAGCGCACTACTCCGGACAAAATCGAGATCAAGAAATTTGATCCGGTTGTTCGCAAGCACGTGATCTACAAAGAAGGCAAAATCAAGTAATTGATTTTTCCCTCTTACGAAAAAGGCCCGTATCGCGAGATACGGGCCTTTTTTGTTGCCTAGGGTTTTGTGTTGCCCTTCAGGGCCTCATCGCGAGCAAGCTCGCTCCCACAGGGGATCTGTGCCGATCACAAAACCTGTGGGAGCGAGCTTGCTCGCGATGAGGCCGGCTGGGACAACCCAAATCCTCAAGCCTTCTGTTCAAACACCACATAGATCTTGCGGCACGGCTCCAACACCTCCCAGGTGCCTCTGAACCCGGCCGGGATCACGAAACGATCGCCCACGCGCAGGGTCTTGCCGTTGCCATCGTTGTCGCGCAGCACTGATACCCCCTGAAGGATTTCGCAGTATTCGTGCTCGGTGTAGTTCACATGCCACTGGCCGACTTCGCCTTCCCACACACCTGCGCTCATCTGGCCGCAAGGACTGTTGTAGTGGTTGTACACTGCTTGTTCGGGGTCGCCCTTGAGGACTTTCGCCGGGTCTGGCCGATAGCGATCGGGCTGGGTGGTGGCCTGGCTGAAGTCGACTATGTCCTGGATGCTCATTGTTGTAATCCCCCGTGATTGCGGCGCGAGTGGTTGGAATATTTAAAGTCTATGTTTATTAAAATGAACATCGCAAGGCCGTTTGCCGGCCTTATGTCAAATATATTGAAACTTCACCTGCCGCTGGTTTAGGGTGACGGTTGCCTTGGGCCGAAAAATCAGGCTGGCTGGGCAGAATTCCTGACAGCGCCCGCGAAGACCGTGGAGCGTTCGTATTCAACAAGAGGAGGACACTCGTATGACCACCCTGACTCGTGCCGATTGGGAACAACGGGCTCGCGATCTGAAGATCGAAGGCCGCGCCTACATCAATGGCGAATACACCGATGCTGTCTCCGCCGAGACCTTTGAGTGCATCAGCCCGGTCGATGGCCGTCTGCTGGGCAAGATTGCCAGCTGTGACGCCGCCGACGCCCAGCGCGCTGTTGAAAACGCCCGCACCACTTTCAATTCCGGCGTCTGGTCGCGCCTGGCGCCGACCAAACGCAAAGCCACCATGATCCGTTTCGCCGGCCTGCTGAAACAGCACGCCGAAGAGCTGGCCCTGCTTGAAACCCTGGACATGGGCAAGCCGATCAGCGATTCCCTGTACATCGACGTTCCAGGCGCGGCGCAAGCCCTGAGCTGGAGCGGTGAAGCCATCGACAAGATCTACGACGAAGTGGCCGCGACTCCCCATGACCAGCTGGGTCTGGTGACCCGCGAACCCGTCGGCGTAGTCGGCGCCATCGTGCCGTGGAACTTCCCGCTGATGATGGCCTGCTGGAAACTCGGCCCGGCGCTGTCCACCGGTAACTCGGTGATCCTCAAGCCATCCGAAAAATCCCCGCTGACCGCCATCCGCATCGCTGCGCTGGCTGTTGAGGCCGGCATCCCGAAAGGTGTGTTGAACGTCCTGCCAGGTTACGGTCACACCGTCGGCAAGGCCCTGGCCCTGCACAATGATGTGGACACCCTGGTGTTCACCGGTTCGACCAAAATCGCCAAGCAACTGCTGATCTACTCCGGCGAATCGAACATGAAACGCGTCTGGCTCGAAGCTGGCGGCAAGAGCCCGAACATCGTGTTCGCCGATGCGCCGGACCTGCAAGCTGCCGCTGAATCGGCTGCCGGCGCCATCGCCTTCAACCAGGGCGAAGTCTGCACCGCCGGATCGCGCCTGCTGGTGGAGCGTTCAATCAAGGATAAATTCCTGCCGTTGGTGATCGAGGCCCTCAAGACCTGGAAACCGGGCAACCCGCTGGACCCGGAAACCAACGTCGGTGCACTGGTGGACACCCAGCAGATGAACACCGTGCTGTCCTACATCGAATCCGGCCACACCGACGGCGCCAAACTGGTGGCGGGCGGCAAACGCATTCTTCAGGAAACCGGTGGCACCTACGTTGAGCCGACGATTTTCGACGGCGTCAGCAACGCGATGAAAATCGCTCAGGAAGAAATCTTCGGTCCAGTGCTGTCGGTGATCACTTTCGATACCGCCGAAGAAGCCATTGCGATTGCCAACGACACCCCTTACGGCTTGGCCGCAGCGGTGTGGACCAAGGACATTTCCAAGGCCCATCTGACTGCCAAGGCACTGCGCGCGGGTAGCGTGTGGGTCAACCAGTATGACGGCGGCGACATGACGGCCCCGTTCGGTGGCTTCAAGCAGTCCGGCAACGGTCGCGACAAGTCGCTGCACGCGTTCGACAAGTACACCGAGCTGAAGGCGACCTGGATCAAGTTGTAATTTATAGCGGGCCCCGGTCAAAAACCGGGGCCAAACACAACGAAGATCCCCTGTGGGAGCGAGCTTGCTCGCGATAGCGGTCTGACAGTCGACGTCAATGTTGAATGTGAAACTGCCATCGCGAGCAAGCTCGCTCCCACAGTGTTTTGTGTCGTCTGTGAAAAATAATATCCACAGGAGCGTGGGAAATGCGTTGGGCGACTTATTTCGCCGTGTTGGCGTCTGTCTTGAGTGTCGGCCTGGCCCTGGGCGTCAGCATGCCGTTGGTGTCGTTTCGTCTGGAAGGCTGGGGTTACGGCTCGTTCGCAATCGGTGTGATGGCCGCGATGCCCGCCATTGGCGTATTGCTGGGGGCAAAGATCTCCAGCCATCTGGCCGCGCGTCTGGGCACGGCCAATCTGATGCGTTTGTGTCTGTGGGCCGGGGCGTTGTCCATCGGTTTGCTGGCGCTGTTGCCGAGCTATCCGATTTGGCTGGTATTGCGGCTGATGATCGGGGTGATCCTGACCCTCGTCTTCATCCTCGGCGAAAGCTGGATCAACCAGCTTGTGCTGGAAGAGTGGCGCGGGCGATTGGTGGCGCTGTATGGCAGCAGCTATGCGCTGAGTCAGCTGGCCGGGCCGTTGCTGCTTGGCGTGCTGGGCACTGAGCACGATTATGGATTCTGGGTCGGCGTCGGTTTGTTGATGGCGGCACCGTTTCTGTTGCTGGGCCGCAGCGGCGCTCCGGCCAGTGAAGCCAGCAGCGTGACCTTCAGCGACTTGCTGGGTTTCTGCCGTGGCCTGCCGGCGATTGCCTGGGCGGTGTCGCTGTTCGCAGCGTTCGAAGCGATGATCCTGACGTTGTTGCCGGTTTATTGCCTGCGTCAGGGTTTTACGACGGAAATTGCGTTGGCGATGGTCAGCACGGTGGTGGTGGGTGATGCCTTGCTGCAGTTGCCGATTGGCGCACTGGCTGATCGCTTGTCGCGACGTACGTTGTTCACCGGGTGTGCGGTGGTCCTGCTGCTATCGAGCCTGGCCATCCCTTTGTTGATCGATACGTTGCTGATCTGGCCGTTGTGGGTGTTGTTCGGTGCCAGTGCCGGTGGCTTGTTCACCTTGTCACTGATCCTGATCGGCGAGCGCTATCGCGACGATGCATTGGTGCGCGCCAATGCGCATATCGCGCAGTTGTGGGGTATCGGTTGCCTGGTCGGACCGTTGGCGGCCGGTGCCGGCAGTCAGTGGGTCAGCGGGCATGCGCTGCCACTGCTGATGGCGGCCGGTGCGCTGGGGTTGGTGATTCTGCTGTCACGGCAAGGGGCATTTGGCACGGCGGCAGAGCCGGCTTAAACCTGTGGGAGCGAGCTTGCTCGCGATGCGGTTGATCAGTCGCAGGGATGTTGAATGTGGTGACGCAATCGCGAGCAAGCTCGCTCCCACAGGGATCGCGTTTCGTCTGGCGTTACAACATCCGCTCCAGGCCGACCGTGGTGCTCATCCATGCATTGAAGCGCCGCCACCAGCTTGCCGGCTCCCGGGTCAGGGTGTGCAGCTTGCCGTCGTCTTCTGTCACCCAGACAACCTGGCCGTTTTCCAGTTTCGCCTGATAACTCAAGGGCGGCGCCATGCCCTGCATCGCCAGTTCACGCACGCGCGCGGCGAGTTCCGGGCTGTCCACCAGCACCCCGACTTCGGTATTCCACAGCACTGAACGTGGGTCGAAATTGAACGAGCCAATGAACGACTTCTGCTGGTCGAAGATCATCGCCTTGCTGTGCAGGCTGGAATCGGAGCCGCGGTTGGACTTGCTGTAGAACAGATGGGGGCCGCTGCCGCCACCTCCACCAGGTTGGCGACGCAATTCGAATAGCTGCACGCCATGCTCCAGCAGTGCCTTGCGATACGGCGCGTAACCGCCATGCACCGCCGGGACGTCAGTGGCTTCCAGTGAGTTGGTCAGCAGGCTCACCGACACCCCGGCATCGGCGCGCCCGGTCAGGTACACCAGGCCCGGCTGGCCGGGTACGAAGTAGGCCGAAATCATGATCAGCTCTTTGCTGACGCCATTCAGCTCGGGCGACAACTGCGTGCTCAGCAGCAATTGCGGGTCGGGCTCGCCGTCGGCCAGCACCTTGCTCGGCGCGTCCCACAGTGCCTGGTTCCAGGCCCAGATCAACTCCCGACGCCAGATTGCCAGGCGCGGGTGCGTGGTGTAGGTCATCAACTGCTGGTAGAGCGCGTGATTCTGTTTGCGCGTTTCCTCAAGCGATTCTTCCAGTCGGGTCCGGGTGTTTTCCAGATCCCTGGCCGTCGGTTTGCTCGAGAGGAACTCGTCGATCGGCTTGCTCAGCGCACTGTTCCAGTATTGGTCAAAACTGTGCCCCAGCTGTTCGGCGACCGGGCCGACGCTGAGCATGTCGATGTCAGTGAAATTCAGGTTGGGTTCGGCATCGAAGTACTCATCCCCCAGATTGCGCCCGCCGACGATGGCCATGCTGTTGTCGGCCAGCCACAGCTTGTTGTGCATGCGCCGGTGTTGCTGCGACAGGTTGAGCAACCGTCCCGCCGTTCGTGTCACGCCGGTACTGCGACCCAGGTGCAATGGGTTGAACACACGGATCTGGATCTGCGGATGCGCCGCCAGCGTGGCGATGAGCCGGTCCAGGCCATCGCTGGTGGTGTCGTCGAGCAGAATGCGTACGCGAACGCCACGGTCGGCAGCCTTGAGCAGCTCGTCCACCAGCATCCGTGTGCTGATGCCGTCGTGAACGATGTAGTACTGCAAATCCAGGCTGCTTTGGGCGTTGCGGATCAGCTCGGCGCGGGCCGTGAAGGCTTCGGTGCTGTCGGACAGCAGGCGAAAGCCGGATTTCCCTTCGTGGGGGGCAGCCTGGGCCTGAATCGAGCGACCGAACGCCGAGTCACTGGCGGGCAGTGACTGGCTCGGTTCGCGCGGAACGTTGAGCGTCGCACAGCCTCCGAGGAACGAGGCGAGTAACAGAAGAGCGAGCAGGGGCTGACTGACTCTCACGTGGGATCGTTCCGATTGGCGGCAGGTGTCGGCATATGGACGCTGGATTCCCGAGAAAGGTCAGTCGGTGAAGCAGTCGGTTTCCGCGAGCAGTCTGATCGCTGCGGCACCGACCTTGCGCACCGCGTCTTCGATCTGCGGTGTTGGCTTGGCAGCGTAGTTCATCCGCAGGCAATTGCGGTATTTGCCGGAGGCGGAAAAGATACTGCCGACGGCAATCTGTACCCCTTGATCATGCAGCGCACGATTCAGTTTCAGCGTGTCGAAGCTTTCCGGTAACTCAACCCACAACATGAAGCTGCCTTGTGGACGACTGGCGCGGGTGCCGGCCGGGAAGTAACGCGTGACCCAATCGATCATCACGTCGCGATTGCGCTGGTATTGCGTACGCATCCGTCGCAAATGCGGCTCGAAGTGCCCCGCTTTGAGGAATTCGGCGATGGCAATCTGCGGCTGCGGCGCCGTGGAGCCGGTGCTGATGTATTTCATGTGCAGCACCCGTTCCAGATAGCGCCCCGGCGCCACCCAACCAATGCGCAGTCCCGGCGCCAAGGTCTTGGAAAACGAGCTGCAGAGCAGGACCCGGCCGTCTTCGTCGAAGGATTTGATCGTGCGCGGCCGCGGGTAGGTATAAGCCAGTTCGCCATACACATCGTCCTCGATGATCGCGACGTCGAAACGCTGTGCGAGCGTCAATAACGCGCGTTTGCGCGACTCCGGCATGATGTAGCCCAGCGGGTTGTTGCAGTTGGGCGTCAACTGTATGGCTTTGATCGGCCATTGTTCCAAGGCCAGTTCGAGGGCATCGAGGCTGATCCCGGTGAGCGGGTCGGTAGGGATTTCCAGGGCTTTCATGCCCAAGCCCTTGAGGGTCTGCATGGCGCCGTGAAAGCTCGGCGAATCCACGGCGACAATGTCCCCCGGCTCACAGATGGCGCGAATACTGGTGGACAGCGCTTCGTGGCAACCGGTAGTGATCACCAGGTCGTGGGCCGTCAATTGGCAACCGGAATCCAGCATCAGACGGGCGATCTGTTCGCGCAGTTCGAGGGTGCCGTAGATGTTGTCGTAATACAGGCCGGGCATGTCCTGCCGACGGCTGATCCGCGCCAGGTTACGCAGCAGCGGTTTCATGGTCGGCGTGGTGATGTCCGGCATACCGCGGCCCAGTTGCACGACGTCCTTGCGTGGCACGGCGCGAATCAACTCCAGCACCTGATCCCACTGGGAAATATCCACCGGACGCTGGGCCGGGCGACCAATGGCCGGCAGCTCCGGCAGCTCGCGACCCACCGGAACGAAGTAGCCGGATTTGGGTTTCGGTGTCGCCAACCCGCTGTCTTCCAACACGCGATAGGCCTGCTGCACGGTGCTCAGGCTGACGCCATGTTCGACACTCAACGCCCGCACCGACGGCAGCCGGTCACCGGGGCGATAGAAGCCCTGTTCGATCCGCGTGCCGAGTAGTTCGGCGAGGTTGACGTAAAGGGTCATGGCGCAGTCTCGGTGTGGGTGGTTCGGTTAACCAGTACAGATGGGTCGAAAATATTGGATTCAGACGCTGAAATGCAAAATCTGTATGGAGTTAATACAGTCTCGTTGAATCTGTAATGCTTTTTGCCGTCGACGCATCATGAAAGCTCTGGCTACCCAAGTAAACAGGAGCAATCAAAATGAACGGCTTGAGCGATGTGCGGCTGACGTTACACAGTCAGGAACTGGCGGCAGGGCAAATCAACGGTGCACGCGAGGCGGTCATGCGCAACGCACCGTCCGGCCTGAGTCGCTGGGGTCTGTTCTGGCATCGTCTGCACACGCGCAAGGCATTGCTGGAGCTCACGACTGAGCAGCTTAAGGACGTCGGGTTGAGTCGGGAGCAGGCGCGGGAGGAGGGGCTCAAGCCTTTCTGGAGGATTTGATTATTGTGGTGTTCTCCCGGCCCAATCGCGAGCAGGCTCACTCCTACAGGGGATTTTCAGTGAACACCGAATGTGTGAGCACCCAAGATCAACTGTAGGAGTGAGCCTGCTCGCGAAGGCGACGATCCAGGCACCGAAAACTGATCAGACCAACTCTTTAAGCCGATGCCACAACATCCCCAACGCCAACAACGGCGAGCGCAAATGCTTACCGCCCGGAAAGGTAATGTGCGGCACCTTGGCAAACAGATCGAACCCTCCACCCTGCTGACCACTGATAGCCTCAGCCAACAACTTCCCCGCCAGGTGCGTGGCATTCACGCCATGACCGGAATAAGCCTGGGCGTAATACACATTCGGCTGATCCTTGAGCCGGCCGATCTGCGGCAGGCGATTAGCACCGATGCCGATCATCCCGCCCCATTGAAAGTCGATCTTCACCCCGGCCAGTTGCGGAAAAACCTCCAGCATCTTCGGCCGCATGTACGCGGCGATGTCCTTCGGGTCGCGACCTGAATAGTGACAGGCACCGCCAAACAGCAAGCGTCGGTCTGCCGAGAGCCGGTAGTAATCCAGTGCCACCCGTTGATCGCAGACCGCCATGTTCTGCGGCAGTAGCGAGTGTGCCAGCGCTTCACTCAAGGGTTCGGTGGCGATGATGTAGCTGCCGGCGGGCAGCACCTTGCCGCCGAGTTCGGGATTGAGTTCGTTGAGGTAGGCATTGCAGCCCAGCACCAGCGTCTTGGCGCGGACCGAGCCTTGGGCGGTATGGACCTTGACCTCGGGGCCATAATCGATGCGGGTGACTGCCGATTGTTCGAACAGCTTCACCCCGAGTTGCTGGGCCGCAGCCGCTTCGCCCAGTGCCAGGTTCAGCGGGTGCAAATGCCCTGAGCCCATATCGATCAAACCGCCGACGTAGCGGTCGGAACCCACAACGGAATGCATTTCGCTGGCTTGCAGCAGACGGGTTTCGTAACGGTAACCGAGGCTGCGCAGCTCTTCGGCGTCTTCGGCAAAACCTTCAAGGTCGCGAGCCTTGTTAGCGAGGTCGCAATAACCCCAGGTCAGGTCGCAAGGGATCTGAAAACGCTCGACGCGCTGTCGGACGATTTCCACCGCTTCCAGGCCCATGAGTTTCATCTGACGCACGCCGTCCGCACCGATCACGTTGGCGAACTGATCGAGGCCGTGGCCGACGCCCCGAATCAACTGCCCGCCATTGCGCCCGCTCGCGCCCCAGCCGATCTTGTGCGCTTCGAGCAGGACCACGCTGAAGCCGCGTTCGGCCAGTTCGAGCGCCGTGTTCAACCCGGAGAACCCGCCACCGACCACGCACACGTCCGCCCCCAGGTCGCCTTGCAGCACCGGATGATCGGGCTGCGGCAGGCTGCTGGCGGCATAATAAGATGCTGCGTGCTGGTGGCTCGGAACCGATTGTTGGGCACGGGCATTCATGTGCGTGATCCTGATTCTTGTGTTTCGAAAATTTGACGGAGCATAAGCCGGACCTTCGGACACCGGCAACACTGGTCGGTTGGTGCTGTCTGGATCAGGGCTTTTACGTCAGAATCCCGCTCTATTCCGCTTTTGGTCACCGCTTCGATGAGCTGCAACAGTCAGAAAATTCGCACGTTACGGCAGCAGATTCCCTCGTTCGAGTGCGTGCCCGGCTGCCATGACTGCTGTGGGCCGGTAACCACCTCACCGGAAGAAATGTCCCGCCTGCCGCGCAAGACCCGCGCCGAGCAAGACGCTGCGATGGACGAACTCAATTGCGTTCACCTCGGGCCCAACGGCTGCACCGTGTATGACGAGCGGCCGCTGATTTGCCGGTTGTTCGGCACCACCAAGACCTTGCCGTGCCCGAATGGGCGGGGGCCGGTGGAGCTGATTCATCCGCGGGTCGAGAAGCAGATTCATGAGTACATGGCCAGCACTCGCCAGGTGTTGGTCTAGCTGCAGCGTTCCTTCAGATTGACCGGGTCGACCCCATCGCGAGCAAGCTCGCTCCCACAAGGACAGCGCTGTACCTGTGGGAGCGAGCTTGCTCGCGATGGCGTCCGTCCAGGCGACTTGATCTTCAATCCGGAATCGGCAGACTCAAGCTCTCTTTCACTTCTTCCATCACGATGTAGCTCTTTGATTCGCGTACATGCGGCAACTTGAGCAGGATGTCGCCCAGCAACTTGCGGTACGAGGCCATCTCGGAAATCCGTGCCTTCACCAGATAATCGAAATCCCCTGACACCAAATGGCACTCCAGCACGTGGGGCAGCTTCAGCACCGCGCGTCGGAACTCTTCGAAAGTATCGCCGGATTTGTAGTCGAGGCTGATTTCGACGAACACCAGAAGACTACCCTTGAGGTGCTGCGGATTGAGCCGGGCGTTGTAGCCCATGATGATCCCTTCGCGCTCCAGCCGCCGGACCCGCTCGGTACACGGCGTGGTCGAGAGCCCGACTTTTTCCCCCAGCTCGGTGAAGGAGATGCGTCCGTCCGCTTGCAGGATCCGCAGGATGTTGCGGTCGATCTTGTCCAGCTCACGTTTGGTTTGAGTGTTGGTACGCATAGGGGATGCGCCTCCGTGAAAAGCGTTTTTGCCGAGAATTCTCGCCAAATATAGGCACTTATATAGTGAAAAGCACTGCCTAATCTTTTTTAAACTGCGCACATCATTGCTCTACAACTACGAACGTCAGCGGCGAGCCGCGATGAGGATATGAAAATGCGCGTTATGGTCTTGGGTAGCGGCGTCATCGGTACCACCAGTGCTTATTATCTGGCGCGTGCCGGATTCGAAGTGGTGGTGGTGGACCGTCAGCCGGCCGCTGCCATGGAGACCAGTTTCGCCAACGCCGGGCAGGTTTCGCCGGGTTATGCCTCGCCGTGGGCCGCGCCGGGCGTGCCGCTCAAGGCCATCAAGTGGCTGCTGCAGCGCCACGCACCGCTGGCGATCAAGGCCACCGCCGACATCGACCAATACCTGTGGATGGCGCAGATGCTGCGCAACTGCACCGCCAGCCGTTATGCGGTGAACAAGGAACGCATGGTCCGCCTGTCCGAGTACAGCCGTGACTGCCTCGACGAATTGCGCGCCGAAACCGGCATTGCCTACGAAGGCCGTAGCCTGGGTACTACCCAACTGTTCCGCACCCAGGCTCAACTCGACGGCGCCTGGAAAGACATCGCCGTGCTGAAAGAGTCCGGCGTGCCGTTCGAACTGCTCGACCGCGCTGGCATTGCCCGCGTTGAGCCAGCGTTGGCCAGCGTCACCAACATCCTCGCCGGCGCCCTGCGCCTGCCGAACGACCAGACCGGCGACTGCCAGATGTTCACCACCCGCCTGGTTGAAATGGCTACCAAACTGGGTGTGGAATTCCGCTTCGACCAGGACATTCAACGCCTCGACTACGCGGGCGACCGCATCAATGGTGTCTGGATCGACGGCAAGCTGGAAACCGCTGATCGCTACGTGCTGGCCCTGGGCAGCTACTCGCCGCAACTGCTCAAACCGCTGGGCATCAAGGCCCCGGTGTATCCGCTCAAGGGTTACTCCCTGACCGTGCCGATCACCAACCCGGCGATGGCCCCGACTTCGACTATTCTCGACGAGACCTACAAGGTCGCGATCACCCGTTTCGACAACCGCATCCGCGTCGGCGGCATGGCTGAAATAGCCGGTTTTGACCTGTCGCTGAACCCGCGTCGGCGCGAAACCCTGGAGATGATCGTCAACGACCTCTATCCTCAGGGCGGCGATCTGGCCCAGGCGAGTTTCTGGACCGGCCTGCGTCCGACTACGCCGGACGGCACGCCGATCGTGGGTGCTACGCCGTTCAGCAATCTGTTTTTGAACACGGGTCACGGCACGCTGGGTTGGACCATGGCGTGCGGTTCCGGTCGCTTGCTGGCCGATCTGATGGCGAAGAAAACGCCGCAAATCAGCGCCGAAGGCCTCGATATTTCCCGTTATGGAAAAAAACTTCAGGAGTCTGCAAAACATGTCAATCCAGCGCCAGCTCACCAATGAGCGCATGAGCCAGATCGTAGTCCACAGCGGTACCGTATATCTGGCAGGGCAGGTCGGCGACGATATGAACGCCGGGGTTGAACAGCAGACCCGTGAAACGCTTGCCAACATCGAGCGTTTGCTGGATCTGGCCGGGACCGACAAGAGCCGTCTGCTGTCGGTGACGATTTACTTGAAAGACATTGATGCACACTTTGAAGGCATGAACGCGGTCTGGGACAAGTGGCTGCCAAAAGGCGTCGCACCGGCCCGCGCCACCGTTGAATCGAAGCTGTGCGAACCGGAAATCCTGGTCGAGCTGTCGGTTGTCGCCGCTCTGCCATAAACCCGTCAGAAAGATCCCTCTCCCGGTGCTACTGGCGGTTCACGCCATCAGCCAGCGCCGGTTTTTCTTCCCATGACCGCCTAGAAGTCTGCCGCCATGCGTCCAGCCCGTGCCCTGATCGACCTTCAAGCCCTGCGTCACAACTACCAAATCGCCCGTGAAATCACGGGGGCCAAGGCCCTCGCGGTGATCAAGGCCGATGCCTACGGTCATGGCGCGGTGCGTTGCGCCCAGGCGCTGGAAGCCGAAGCAGACGGTTTCGCCGTAGCCTGTATCGAAGAAGCGTTGGAGCTGCGAGCCGCGGGCATTCGTGCGCCGGTGTTGTTGCTGGAAGGTTTTTTCGAAGCCGATGAGTTGTCGCTGATCGTCGAGCATGACTTCTGGTGCGTGGTGCATTCGCTGTGGCAGCTCGAAGCCATCGAGAACGCTGCACTGAGCAAGCCGATCACGGTCTGGCTCAAGCTCGATTCGGGCATGCATCGGGTGGGCTTGCATCCAAAGGATTATCAGGCGGCCTATCAACGGCTGCTGGCCTGCGGCAAGGTGGCGAAGATTGTTCTGATGAGCCACTTCGCCCGGGCCGATGAGCTGCACAGTCAGGCCAGTGTCGACCAGGTTGCCGTGTTCGAAGCGGCGCGTCAGGGTTTGTCGGCCGAGGTCAGCCTGCGTAACTCGCCGGCAGTGCTCGGTTGGCCGCAGATTCCAAGTGATTGGGTTCGCCCGGGCATCATGCTCTACGGCGCGACTCCGTTTGAAGAAGCCAATGCCGTGGCGTCCCGCCTGCAACCGGTCATGACCCTCGAATCGAAAGTGATTTGCGTGCGTGAACTGCCGGCCGGCGAGCCGATCGGTTACGGCGCCACATTCATCACCCAGAAACCGATGCGCGTGGGCGTGGTGGCCATGGGTTACGCCGATGGCTACCCACGTCAGGCACCGACTGGTACGCCGGTGATGGTCGCCGGGCAACGCAGCCAGTTGATTGGCCGGGTGTCGATGGACATGCTCTGTATCGACCTGACCGATGTGCCGCAAGCCGGCCTCGGTTCGACCGTCGAGTTGTGGGGTAAAAACATTCTCGCCAGTGACGTGGCCGCGGCTGCGGGCACGATTCCTTACCAGATCTTCTGCAACCTGCGCCGGGTGCCAATGCTCTATTCCGGGGCTTAGGTCAAAGCGCCCCGACCGAAAGTCGCTTCACCGAACAGGATTCAGGTCCAAGTGTTGTAAATACTGAACGCTGTCGCCATGATAACGCTCAATATTCCAACAACCTGAATCCCTGGAGGCTCCAGCATTGGACGTCGGTGAACGACTGCAATCCATCCGTAAGCTCAAAGGACTTTCCCAGCGTGAACTCGCCAAGCGCGCGGGCGTCACCAACAGCACCATTTCGATGATCGAGAAGAACAGCGTCAGCCCCTCGATCAGTTCGCTGAGGAAGGTACTGGGCGGGATTCCCATGTCCATGGTCGAGTTCTTTTCCGAAGAGATCCTGCAGGAAAAACCGACTCAGATCGTCTACAAAGCCAACGAGCTGATCGATATTTCCGATGGTGCAGTGACCATGAAGCTGGTCGGCAGGGCTCATCCGAGCCGGGCCATCGCGTTCCTCAACGAAATCTACCCGCCAGGCGCCGACACCGGTGACGAGATGCTCACCCATGAGGGCGAGGAAACCGGGATTTTGCTCGAAGGTCGACTTGAACTGGTGGTAGGGCTTGAAACTTTTGTGCTCGAAGCCGGCGACAGCTACTACTTTGAAAGTACTAAACCGCACCGTTTCCGTAATCCGTTCGATGCGCCAGCGCGACTAATCAGCGCAGCTACTCCAGCGAATTTCTAAGAAAAGAGGCGTCCCGCCAGCATTGCGGAGGGGCCCGAGTTGTTTTTCCGCCACGCATAAGACCCCTCCGACTTTAGGGTTGTTTCAGTGTGGCGGGCTTACCGTTATACTTGCGCCCGCCTGCGAACCGTGGCCGTGGGCGTGACTAGCCACCATTGAGGGTGAACGCGTGAATCTAATTATGAAAATGCTGGCCGTACCAGCAACCGTATTGGCCCTTTGGGCAGTCAGCGCTCAAGCTGCGACCAACGACGAAATTGCTAAACGCCTTGAGCCAGTCGGCCAGGTTTGTGTGACGGGTAAAGAATGCAAGGGGATGGAAGTTGCCGCCTCGGCAGGTGGCGGTGATGCCAAGACTCCTGACTCGGTGATTGCAAAACATTGCAACGCTTGCCACGGCACTGGCCTGTTGGGCGCACCAAAAATTGGTGACACTGCGGCCTGGAAAGAGCGTGCCGATCACCAGGGCGGCCTCGATGGCATCCTGGCCAAAGCCATTACCGGTATCAACTCGATGCCGCCAAAAGGCACCTGCGCCGATTGCACAGACGCCGATCTCAAAGGCGCCATCCAGAAGATGTCCGGCCTGAAGTAAGCCTACATCTTCATCAAAAAGCCGCTTTCGAGCGGCTTTTTTGTGCCTGCTGTCTCCCTGTAGGAGCTGCCGCAGGCTGCGATCTTTAAAAACCAACATCAAAAGATCGCAGCCTGCGGCAGCTCCTACAGAGGTTTCGGTGCTGGCCGATTGGCTTTTGAGGCTATTCATTGCAGCAAAGACCCGGCAAGCTCGGTCCAACCCCAATTCACGGAATGTAAGGGAGGATCAGATGGTGCAGCTGTGTTCTATCGAGCAAGCGGTCGATGATGTCTTGGCACGGTTGCCGGCGCATATCCACATGGGCCTGCCCCTCGGTCTGGGCAAACCCAACCATTTCGTCAACGCGCTGTTTCAACGCATCGCGCAGTTGCCCGAACGGCAGCTGACGATTTACACCGCCCTGTGCCTGGGCCGTCCTTCCTTGGGCGACGGTTTGCAAAAGCGCTTTCTCGAGCCCTTCATCGAGCGGGTTTTCGGCGATTATCCGGAACTGGATTTCCTGGCCGACCTGCATCACGACAGCCTGCCGTCCAACATCCATGTTCAGCAATTCTTCATGCAGCCCGGCAGTCTGCTCCACAGCGCACAGGCCCAACAGGATTACGTCAGCAGCAATTACAGCCACGCGGCGCGGGACATCAACGCCGCCGGGTTGAACCTGGTGGCGCAATTGGTGGCCAGCCACAGCGAACATCCCGACCGCCTGAGCCTGAGCTGCAACCCGGACATCACCCTCGACCTGTTCCCCATGATCGCCAAGCGTAGGGCGTCGGGAGAGACGATCCTGCTGGTGGGCCAGGTGCACAACGATTTGCCGTACATGCCCGGCGATGCCGAAATCGGTATCGACACGTTCGACTTGCTGATTGACGAGAAGGACAGCACCACGCTGTTCTCCACGCCGAACATGCCCGTGGGTTTCCAGGATCACTTCATCGGGCTGCACGCCAGCACGCTGGTGCGTGACGGTGGCACCCTGCAGATCGGCATCGGTGCCATGGGTGATGCCCTGACCGCTGCGCTGCTGGCACGGCAGGCCGACAATGACGGTTACAAGGCGTTGCTGGCGGACGTCAATCTCAGCCAGTGGGCGCAACTCATCGACCGCGAAGGCGGCGTCGAACCCTTCGCCAAGGGCCTTTACGGTTGCAGCGAAATGTTCGTCAACGGCTTGCTGGTGCTGGCCGACGCCGGGATCGTGCGGCGCAAGGTCTACCCCGATGTGCCGACCCAGCAACAGGCGAATGCCGGCACGCTGGACGAAGCCGCGCAGACTGACGGCATCTCGGTGCACGGTGGTTTCTTCGTTGGGCCGCACAGTTTCTATGAGCGGTTGCGCGAGCTGCCGCACAGCAAGCGGCTCGAGTTCAACATGACCCGCATCAGCTACATCAATGAGCTCTACGGTCAGGAAGAACTCAAACGCTTGCAGCGCCTCGATGCGCGCTTCATCAACACCGTGTTCACCATGACCTTGCTGGGTGCCGGCGTGGCCGATCAGCTCGAAGACGGGCGCGTACTCAGCGGTGTTGGCGGGCAATACAACTTCGTTGCGCAAGGACATGCGCTGGAAGGCGCGCGTTCAGTGTTGCTCCTGCGCAGCTGGCGCGAGTCGGGCGGTGAGGTCAGTTCGAACATCGTCTGGGAGTACGGCCATTGCACGATCCCGCGACACTTGCGAGACATCGTGGTCACCGAGTACGGCATCGCCGATCTGCGGGGCAAGACCGATGCGGCGGTGATCGAGGCGTTACTGAACATCAGCGACTCACGTTTCCAGTTGGGGCTGATCGAGCAGGCTCAGGCCGTCGGCAAGTTACCGAAGAGTTTCCGTATTGATCCACGGTTTGCCGACAACAGTCCGCAGCGCTTGCAGGCCATCCAGGCGCGGCATCCGCAGTTGTTTCCAGAGTATCCGTTGGGTTGTGATTTCACCGCTGAGGAGAAGGACCTGTTGCGGGCACTGAACTGGTTGAAGAGCAAGTTCAAGCTCACGGAGATTCTGGAACTGGGCAAGGCAGCGCTGGATGCGCCAGAACCTTCGGAATTTCCCGAGCATCTGGAGCGGATGCAGCTGACCAACCCGGAAGGGCTGAAAGAGGATTTGTTTCAGCGACTATTGCTCACCGGCCTCAAGGCCACCGCGCAGTAACTGTCGCCTCAAGTACCACTGTAGGAGCGAGCCTGCTCGCGATTGCGGTGTATCAGTCACTGAAGATGTCGACTGATACACCGCAATCGCGAGCAGGCTCACTCCTACAGGGGGTATGTGGTGTTGCTGATTACTCGATGAAGGTTACGACGCCGCCAGCCAGCGACTGCACGCGAGCCAGGGATTCAACGCGATAACCCTGCGCATCCAGTTCCGCACGGCCGCCCTGGAACGACTTCTCGATCACGATACCCAAACCCGCGACGGTAGCGCCGGCCTGTTTGATGATCGAGATCAGCGCTTGCGACGCCTTACCGTTGGCCAAAAAGTCATCGATGATCAGCACGCGGTCGCTGCTGGTCAGGTGGCGCGGGGAGATTGCCACGGTGCTTTCGGTCTGCTTGGTGAACGAGTAAACAGTCGCCGACAGCAGGTTTTCGGTCAGGGTCAGGGACTGATGCTTGCGTGCAAAAATCACCGGTACGCCGAGGTTCAGGCCGGTCATGATCGCCGGCGCAATGCCCGAGGCTTCGATGGTGACGATCTTGGTGATGCCCGAATCCTTGAACAGCGAGGCGAATTCGTCGCCGATCAGCTTCATCAGGGCCGGGTCGATCTGGTGGTTCAGAAAGGCGTCGACTTTCAGGACCTGGTCGGAAAGCACGATGCCTTCTTCGCGAATTTTCTTGTGCAGTGCTTCCATGAAGCTTTCCTCTACGGACGGCTTGTGCGCCTAAGGCTGGTTAAAAAGTAGTCGATTCTAGCGCTTTAACATCGCGCGTATATCCGCCAATGCGGTATTGCCGCGAACGGCTTTGACTTCAACGGGGGTGTCGTCGGTGCCTTCCCAGGCCAGATCGTCCGGCGGCAGCTCATCGAGGAAGCGGCTTGGCGCGCAGTCGATGATCTCGCCGTATTGCTTACGCTTGGCGGCGAAGGTGAAGGCCAGCGTCTGACGCGCTCGGGTAATCCCGACGTAGGCCAGGCGACGTTCTTCTTCGATGGTGTCGGCTTCGATACTGGAACGGTGCGGGAGGATTTCCTCTTCCATGCCCATGATGAACACGTAAGGGAATTCCAGGCCTTTAGAGGCGTGCAGGGTCATCATCTGCACACCTTCGGCGCCGTCTTCCTCTTCCTGCTGACGTTCGAGCATGTCGCGCAGGACGAGTTTGCCGATGGCGTCTTCGACGGTCATCTCGCCTTCTTCGTCTTTTTCGAGGGTGTTCTTCAACGCCTCGATCAAGAACCAGACGTTACCCATGCGGTAGTCGGCGGCCTTGTCGCTGGAACTGTTGGTGCGCAGCCAGTTCTCGTAGTCGATGTCCATGACCATGCTGCGCAGCGCCGAGATCGGGTCTTCGCCGGCGCACTGCTCGCGGACCTTGTCCATGAAGCGCTTGAAGCGCGACAGTCGATCGGTGAAGCGCGCATCCAGGTGTTCGCCCAAACCGATTTCGTCGGTGGCGGCGTACATCGAGATTTTGCGTTCGGTGGCGTAGTTGCCAAGCTTTTCCAGCGTGGTCGAACCGATCTCCCGGCGTGGGACGTTGATCACCCGCAGGAAGGCGTTGTCGTCGTCCGGGTTCACGATCAGGCGGAAGTAGGCCATCAGGTCTTTCACTTCCTGACGTCCGAAAAAGCTGTTGCCGCCGGACAGACGATACGGAATCTGGTGGTGTTGCAGCTTCAGCTCGATCAGCTTGGCCTGGTAGTTACCGCGATACAGGATCGCAAAATCGCTGTATGGCCGATCCGTGCGCAAGTGCAGGGTCAGCAGTTCCACGGCCACGCGTTCGGCTTCGGCGTCTTCGTTGCGGCAACGGATCACGCGGATCTCGTCGCCGTGGCCCATCTCGCTCCACAGCTGCTTTTCGAATTCGTGCGGGTTGTTCGAGATCAGCACGTTGGCGCAGCGCAGGATGCGGCTGGTGGAGCGATAGTTTTGCTCCAGCATCACCACTTTCAGGGACGGGTAATCGTCCTTGAGCAACATCAGGTTTTCCGGCCGGGCGCCGCGCCAGGCGTAGATCGACTGGTCGTCATCGCCCACCACAGTGAACTGATTGCGTATGCCGATGAGCAGTTTTACCAGCAAATACTGGCTGGCGTTGGTGTCCTGGTATTCGTCCACCAGCAGGTAGCGGACTTTGTTCTGCCATTTTTCGAGGATGTCGGCGTGTTCCTGGAACAGCTTCACCGGCAGCAGGATCAGGTCGTCGAAGTCCACCGCGTTGAACGCCTTGAGCGTGCGCTGATAGTGGGTGTAGACGATGGCGGCGGTCTGTTCCTTGGGGTTGCGCGCGTTTTCCAGGGCTTCGGGCGGCAGGATCAGGTCGTTTTTCCACGAGCCGATCATGTTCTTGATCTCGTCGACGCCGTCGTCGCCCGAATATTCCTTCTGCATGATGTCGGTCATCAAGGCTTTGACATCGGTCTCGTCGAAGATCGAGAAACCCGGCTTGTAGCCCAGCCGCACGTGTTCCTTGCGGATGATGTTCAGGCCCAGATTGTGGAAGGTGCAGACGGTCAGGCCGCGGCCTTCGCCACCCTTGAGCAGGGTGCCGACCCGTTCCTTCATCTCGCGCGCGGCCTTGTTGGTGAAGGTCATGGCGACGATGTACTGGGCGCGAATGCCGCAATTCTGGATCAAGTGGGCGATCTTGCGCGTGATCACGCTGGTCTTGCCGGAGCCTGCGCCGGCGAGCACCAAAAGAGGGCCGCCGACGTAGCTCACGGCTTCTTGCTGCCGGGGATTGAGTCGGGACATACGAAATCAGGGAGTCGTTTGCGAAATGGGCCGGCATTTTAACAGGCTCAGCGAATTGTGCTGCTCTCTCCGACTTGTGACGCAGCACGCTATCTATATTTGCCGGTTTTGATACTTTCACGCAGGATGCGCGGTGAGTTTGCGTCTAATGTTCGTAATTCCTGATACAAAGCCGCGTTTGTTAGCCGGTGTCAGTTGGTCATTGGGTACCGGCGCTGCATAATGCCCGCCGCCTACATCTTTGCAGAGTCTAGGGAGCTAGCTTGTCTACGCCTGTCGAACCCTTGCGTTTGCTGCTACTGGCCGAAGAGCCAGCGTGGGCAGCGTTGTTGCGCGAGTGTCTGGCTCCGATGGGGAGCTCGACCGTGCTGATCAGTGCGCCGAGCTGGGAGTCGGTCAGCAGTCTGTTCGATGACAACCGCGGTGCGGTGTTGTTGACGATTCCAGCGCTTCAACCTCTACCTGGCCGTTGCAGCCTGCCGACGGTGTTGCTGCTTGAGCATGAGCCGCTAACTCCGCCCGATGGTGTGAGTGACTGGCTGGTGCGCGATCTGCTCGATCCCGGCATGTTGCGCCGTTGCCTACGGCATGTGCGCGAACGTGGCCTGCTGGAAAACACGCTGCAGCGCCTGGCCGAGCAAGACCCGCTGACCGGCATCGCCAATCGCCAGGGTTTCCAGACCTTGCTGGCGGCACGCCTGGCGGAAAACGACGGCCGCGGTCTGGCCCTCGGTCACCTCGACCTCGACAACTTCCGTCACGCCAACGATGCCCTCGGCCACCAGGCCGGTGACCGGTTGATCCTGCAAGTGGTCGCACGGCTGAAAAGCCAGCTTGAGGCCAGCGATCAATTGGCTCGACTGGGCAGTGATGAGTTCGCCCTGCTGATCGACACCCGCCGCGCGCCTCAGCGCGCCGAATGGATGGCCGAGCGCATTACCGAAGCGTTGGCCGAGCCTTACTGGGTCGACGGCGAAAGCCTGTTGATCGGTTCCAGCCTCGGTATTGCCCACGCCCGGGCCCAGGCCGGCGCCGACCCGCTGATGTGGCACGCACACATTGCCATGCAGCAGGCCAAAAGCACTCAAGGCTGCACTTTTCACATCTTCAACGAACGCATCAACCGCAATGCCCGCAGCATGGCCGATCTCGAAAGCGAGCTGCGCCGGGCGTTGCGTCGGGATGAACTGGAACTGCATTACCAGCCACGCCTGAACCTCGAGGACGGGCAGATCGTCGGTCTCGAAGCCTTGGTGCGCTGGCGTCATGGCGAGCGCGGCTTGCTACCTCCCAGCGAATTTGTGCCGCTGGCCGAGCAGAGCGGTTTGATCGTGCCGCTGGGTTACTGGGTGATCTCCCGCGCCTTGCGCGACATGCAAGCGTTGCGCGAACGGGGTTTGCCGGCGTTGCACATGGCAATCAACCTGTCGTTCCGCCAGTTTCAGGACAGCCAGTTACTCTCGACGCTGAGCCGGTTGATTGCCGAGCGTGGCGTCGAGGCGCAATGGCTGGAGTTCGAGCTGACTGAAACCGCGGTGATGCGCCGCAGCGATCTGGTCAAACAGACCATGGATGCCCTGGGGCGTCTGGGTGTGCGCTTTTCCCTCGACGATTTCGGCACCGGTTTCTCATCGTTCGTGCACCTCAACAGCCTGCCGATTGCCTTGCTGAAGATCGATAAGAGCTTTGTCGGCGGCATGGAACAGCGCGAAGAGAATCGCAAACTGGTCCACGCCATGATCAATCTGGCGCACAACCTCAATCTTGAAGTGGTCGCCGAGGGCGTGGAAACGCCAGAGCAACTGGGTCTGTTGCGCGGGTTTGGCTGCGATCAGGTGCAGGGATATTTGATCAGCAAGCCGTTGCCGCTGGCGGAGCTGGTTGAGTATTTGACCTTTGGCAGCGGTCAGCAGCTTGCACAGGAAGTCGTGAGTTAACGCCGAACCAATGTAGGAGCGAGCCTGCTCGCGAAAGCGGTGTGTCAGCAAACATCAATGTCGACTGACAGACCGTCATTCGTGAGCAGGCTCGCTCCCACAGGGGATCTCAGTCAGGCTGGGCGACCGGGAAACTATTTCGCGGCGCAGGCTCCTGCCGAATCATCTTTTTCATCTTCCACTCAAACGCCCACGTCAGGCTCACCGCCGCGCACGCCAGCCCCAGCGCTAACCCCCACCAGACACCCGTCGGCCCCCAATTCAAATGGAAGGCCATCCACCAGGCGGCCGGCGCGCCAATCAGCCAATAGCAGCCCAAACCCACCAGGAATGTAGTCTTGGCATCTTTGAGCCCGCGAATGCAGCCCATGGCGATGGTTTGCGTGCCGTCGAACAGCTCGAACCACGCGGCGACCGCCAACAGGCTCACGGCCAGGTTGATGACGTCGCGAAACGCCGGGTCGTTGTGGTCCAGGAACAAACCGATCAACTGATTCGGCAGCAACCAGAAGACCATGGCGAAGGCAAGCATCGATGCCGCGCCAAAAGCGATGCCGACCCGTCCGGCCAGCCGTGCATCCAGAAGTTGCCCGGCACCGTAGTGCTGCCCGATGCGCATGGTGATCGCGTAGGAAATCCCCGCCGGAACCATGAACGCCACCGAGACGATTTGCAGGGCGATCTGGTGTGCGCCCATTTGCGTACTGCCCATGGTGCCCATGCACAGCGCGGCGAACGCAAACAATCCGACTTCCACCGCGTAGGTGCCACCAATCGGCAGGCCCAGGCGCCACAGTTCCTTGAGGTACTGACGGTTAGGCCGCGACAGGCCTTGGCGCAAGGGATAAGCGTCGTAGGCCGGATGCCGACGGATGTGCCAGGCCAGCGCCAGCGCCATGCAGTTGGCGACAACAGCGGTAACCAGCCCGATGCCCATCAACCCCAGTTTCGGCAGACCGAACATGCCGGTAATCAATGCGTAATTGAGCAGGAAGTTAGCCACGGTGCCGCCGAGGCTGATGACCATCACCGGTGTGGCCCGGCCGATGGCGCTGGTGAAGCCGCGCAGGGCCATGAAGCTCAGGTAGCCGGGCAGGGCGAACGGCAGGATCAGCAGAAACTGCCCGGCCGCGTGGACGTTGGTTTCGGTCTGGCCGAACAGCAGCAACACCGGTTTGAGGTTCCACAGCAGCAGCCCAGCCACCAACGCCATCAACCACGCCAGCCATAACCCGGCCTGGGTCAGCCTGGCGGCGCCGACGATGTCGCCGGCACCCTGACGGATGGCCACGAGGGTGCCGACCGCGGCGATCACGCCAATGCAGAAGATCGACACGAACGAGTAAGTTGCTGCGCCCAGGCCGCCACCGGCCAGCGCCTCTGGACTCAGGCGCGCCATCATCAAGGTGTCGGTGAGGACCATCAGCATGTGCGCCAACTGCGAGGCAATCAACGGCCCCGCCAGCCGCAGGATGGCCCAGAGTTCGGTACGTGCTGGATGCTTCATGGTCATCACGCTCGATAATTAAAGAGGGACAGGAAAGCGTCGATTCTCGGCGCTCTACGGGGTTTGCACAAAGGGATAAAAAGGATGGGTTGCATGATTCAAACTCATGCTGGAAAGTTTCTGCTAGGGTGACCGAATCCCGCTACAGGAGCTTTCCGTATGTCCCGTCGTCTTCCTCCCTTGTATGCCCTGCGCGCATTCGAAGCGGCGGCGCGGCACAGCTCGTTTACCCGTGCGGCCGAAGAACTGTCGATCACCCAAAGCGCGGTCAGCCGACACATTCGTACGCTGGAAGAGCATTTTGCCTGTCGGCTGTTTCACCGCAGTGGGCGCAATCTGCAATTGACCGAGTCGGCGCGGTTGATCCTGCCCGGCATTCGCGAAGGCTTCACTGCCCTGGAGCGGGCCTGCAATACCTTGCGCGCCGAAGATGACATCCTGCGCATGAAAGCGCCGTCGACCCTGACCATGCGCTGGCTGCTGGCACGGCTTAGCCGATTTCGGCACCTGCAACCGGGCAACGAGGTGCAATTGACCAGCGCCTGGATGGACGTCGACTCGGTGGACTTCAACCATGAACCGTTCGACTGCGCCGTCATCCTCAGCAACGGGCATTTTCCGCCGGACTGGGAGGCGAGTTTCCTGTTCCCGGAAGAGCTGATTCCAGTCGGCGCGCCGAATCTCCTGCAGGATCAACCGTGGGATGTCGCACGGCTGGCCAATGCCGAACTGCTGCACCCGACACCGGATCGTCGCGACTGGCGCAGCTGGCTGGAACGCATGGGGCTGGCGGATCAGGTGTCGCTCAAGGGCGGGCAGGTGTTCGACACGCTGGAACTGGGCATGATCGCCGCCGCCCGAGGTTATGGCGTGTCCATGGGCGATCTGCTGATGGTGGCGGAAGATGTGGCTCAGGGGCGTCTGAGTTTGCCGTGGCCAACCGCCGTCGCCAGCGGTGAGAAATATTACCTGGTCTGGCCAAAAACTCGCCCCGGTGGTGAACGTTTGCGCAGGCTCAGCGACTTCCTGCAAGGCGAAGCCCGAGCAATGGAATTGCCCGACGTTCAACACCTGGGCTGAATCGATATAGCTGCCGCAACGGCGGCCTTGAGCCATACCCCGGTTATTTACTCAAGTATTCGGATTTTCCGCCGAAGATGCAGGTGGAACCTTCGTGCAGGTTCGACGCAATTCCCATTATTAGAATTTTGCTGAGTGTGCAGCCAGATCAAGGATGATCCGGTCGCTCGGCCAGGAGCTGTCATGCCTCAACCCCGTGCCCGGATCGCCTCACAGCTTGGTCTTGCGCTTGCCGTGATACTGGCGATTGTCATCAGTGGCAGTACCGTGTTCGCCCTGCGTTCGCTGGACACCGCCAACCTCGCCACCCGCGAAGAGCACCTGGCCAGTGAAGCCCGGTTGCTGGCCGATCAGTTGAGTACCTTTCACGGCACGTTGCGCGAAAGCACCCAGCGCCTGAGCGGTCTGTTCGAGAAGCGCTTCAGCGCCGGTTTGAGCGTGCACCCGGATGAACCGGTGGCGGTAGCGGGCGCGCAGACGCCGGGCCTGCACCTGGGCAGCGAAGTGCTGAACAACAATTTCAAGGAAGTGGATGAGTTCAAGCAAATGACCGCCGGCGTTGCGACGGTGTTTGTGCGCAGCGGCGAAGACTTCATCCGGGTCAGCACGTCCCTGAGCAAACAGGACGGCAGCCGGGCCATCGGCACGCTGCTCGATCACGCGAACCCGGCCTATGCCCGCTTGATGGCGGGGCAGGCCTACGTCGGTCGCGCCTTGTTGTTCGAACGCTCCTACATGACTCAGTACACCCCCGTACGTGACAGCGGCGGTAAGGTGATTGCCGTGCTGTTCGTAGGATTCGACTACACCGACGCGCAGAACGTGCAGTTCGCCAACCTCAAGCGCTTCCGTATCGGCCAGACCGGTTCCCTGGCGCTGCTGGATGAACAGAGCAAATGGCTGGTGCCGATTGCGGGCGTACAAGCGCTGGATCAGGCGACCCCGACCATCGTTGGCTTGGCGAAGACGCCGGGCAAGGGCAAGTTCTGGAGCGACAAGTCCGAAGATTTCTACAGCATTGCCGTACCGTTTGAAGGCGGGCCGTGGTCGGTGGTGGCGAGTATGCCGAAAACCGAAATCCGCGCCGTGACCTGGAGTGTCGGCATTCAATTGGCGATTGGCAGTCTGCTGGCGATGTTGATCGCTGTGGGTACGGCGGTCTGGTTGCTGCGCAGCAAACTCGCGCCGTTGGGTGATCTGGTGCGTCAGGCCGAAGCCTTGGGCGCCGGTGATTTGAGCGTGCGGCTGAACGTATCGAGCAATGACGAAATCGGTCAGCTGGCCCGCGCGTTCAACCAGATGAGCCAAGCGCTGTCGACCATGGTCGAGCACATCCGCAAGGCTTCGCAAGAGGTCAACAGCCGCGCCCAGGCCTTGTCCGGTCTGTCCGGCGGCGCCTATGAAGGGATGGAGCAGCAGTCAGGTGAAATCACCAGCATGGCCGGCGCCGTGGAAGAGTTCAGCGCAACGTCCCTGAACATCGCCGACAACATGGGTCACACCCAGCGTTTGGCCCAGGAAAACGCACAGCAAACCCAGATCGGTCGTACGTCGATGGACGAAGCGTCCTCGTCTCTGGAGCAAATCGCTGGTGCGCTGAACAGCACGGCAACAGTGATCAATACCTTGGGTCAGCGCTCCCAGGAAATCGGTGGCATCGTCGGTGTGATTACCTCGATTGCCGATCAAACCAACTTGCTGGCGCTCAACGCCGCCATCGAAGCCGCTCGTGCCGGTGAGCAGGGGCGTGGTTTTGCCGTGGTAGCCGATGAGGTTCGCAACCTGGCTTCGCGTACCCGCCAGGCGACCGATGAAATTTCCGGAATGATTCAAAGCATCCAGCAGGAAACCGGTAACGCCATCAGCACTATGGAGCAGGGCAATGTGTTGATGCAGGAAGGCCTGTCACGCAACGCCAATGTCGCCAGTGCCCTGGCACGGATCGATGAGCAAAGCCATTCTGCCGGTCAGCAATTCGCGGCGATCACCACCGCGACTCAAGAGCAGAGCAGTACCGCCACCTTGCTGAGCAGCAACCTGCAAAGCATTGCCCTGGCGAACAGTGAGCAGCGCGAAGTGGTGTCCAATCTGGCGATCACCGCCAAAGAGCTGGAGAAGCTGGCGGCGGACTTGCGGCATGAGGTTGACCGGTTTCGTTGAGGCGCCTCTGAAATAGCTTTCGCGAGCAGGCTCGCTCCCACAGGTTTTGTGTCGATCACAAATCCAATGTGGGAGCGAGCCTGCTCGCGATGGGGTCACCTCAATTCAGGATCTGCCCCCAAGCTAGTCACACTTGGCATTACTCGACACTTCCTTGCTCGCCAGCTTCAACTGCTTGCCCAACTCCGCCGCATTGGTGCTGTTGTAAACCCGGCCACCGGTGTTTTCAGCGATGCAACGTGACGGGCCACCGGCACCGATTTTCACTACGTTGACCCGCAGGCGTGGTTGTTCCCTGGCGATGCGACGGGATACCGCGCAGGCATCTTTATCGCAACCGTCCTCGCCGTCGACGAACATCACGATCACTGCATCGTTATTGCGCCCGTCGACCTTGCTGGCGGCGTAGGCCAGGCTGTCAGCCAGTGGTGTGCCATCGTTGGGAACCAGACCGCGAATCCCGTTGATCAGCCGCGGGCGGTCGCCCAGCTTGAACACGCCCTGGTCCGGTGTTCTTTCGCAACCGGCGAAGGTGATCAGGCGCGTGTCGATCTTCGGGTCCAGCCCATTGATCATGCCGGCCAGCGATTCCTTGGCGACGTCCATGCGGCTGGGCTTGGCGAAGATCTGCATGGTGCGGTTCGGGTCCAGGTACTTGTTCATCTCATTGCCGAAGAACCAGTCCTCGTCGGCTTTCACCGACTTGATGTTCAAATCCATCGAACCCGAGGTGTCGAGTACCACCACAAATTGCGGGGGCACGGCATCAGGCGCTTTTTTGCGGCATGCGTAGTTATCCAGCGTCGGGGCTGGAGGTGGCGGCGGTGGTGGCGGTGGCGGTGGCGGCGCGGCCACGACCGGTTTTGGTGGTGGGACCGGCTTGGGCGGCGGCACCGGTGCTGGCGCGGGTTCTGGTTTCGGAGCAGGTTCCGGTTCAGGTTCCACGACAGGCTCGGGAATCGGTTCAACCGGTTTCTCCACCGGTTTTTCCACTGGCGTCACCACCGGCGCTACCGGTGGAACCACGACAACCGGTTCACGGTGCAGGAACCACCAGAGCCACAGCGCCAGAAGCAGCAACAGCAGCGCAAGCAAGGCCGCCGCGATCCACCAGCCACGGCGCGACGGCGGTACGACCGGCATCACAGGAACCACCGGCGGCACGATCGGTTTGGGCGGACGCTGGTTCCAGCGCACCACCAAAGGCTCACCGTTGAGGCTGTAGAGTTTGTCCAGCTCAGGCGCGCCGAGCAGGCTGCGCAGGTCTTGCGCTTCCGTCGCTTGACCGCGTCTTTGCAGTTCGTCCGCCAGCTGTCCGAGGGACGTCTGACGCACTTCATAGGTTTCCAGCAAACGTCGTTGCGCGTCCTCGTTGAGGTCGGCGTAGGGCGTGGGTTGGCCACCCAGTTCGGTCCACCATTCCAGCACGTCGCCGCTGCCCATCCGCGGGATGGCAAAAAGGCTGGCGACGGTCGGCGGAAAGTGTTTCTGGATGAGGGCGACTTTGGCTTGCAGTGCACTCATCCCCTCCGATGTGGCTTGCGCATCCCTGATGACCCGCTGCATGACGACGATTCCTGAAAAAGTGCAGGCCTCCATCGGGAGGCCTGCGGGGTGAAAAGTTACTCTTCGTAGCCGAGGCTGAATTGCAGCTGATTGACCTTCTTCTGCAACGCCTTCAGCTCTTTCTGCTTGGCCGCCAGCGTCGCTGGCGTTGACTTGGCCGTTGGTGCTGCTTGCGAAGCCTTGAGCTGCTGCTCGAGATCGGCGATCTGCTTTTTCACCTGGGTTTCATTGCCATGCCGGGCCTTGAGCGAGGTCAGCAAATTACCCAGCGACTGATTCAGCGCCGCCTGGGCTTTCTGCTGGCTGGCCAGGTCGGTTTTGGTGCTGAGCTGCTGGGCCTGAATGTTCTCGTACACCTGACGGAACATTGCGTTTTGCTGACGGGACTCGCTCAGGGCCTGTTCTTTCTGCTTGACCTGATCGCTGTAACCACCAGAGTAGTCGCAGTTCATCTTGGTCAGCATGCTGCTGTCGCGATTGGTCGCATCGCATTCGCCCGGCTTGGTCGCGCAACCGCTCAAGGCCAGGACGGCGGTGAGGACCGCCAGTTGTCGTAGCGTCATGTGCTTAGCCCAGGGTGATTGCGGAGCGTTGGCTGTATAGACCGTCGACTTCCTTCTGCAGGGCAGCGACTTTCTGGTTCATTTTCTTAATGTTCATGTCCACCTGCTTGATCTCGGCACCGGTGGCGCCTTGTGCACGCTCGGCGTCTGCCACCTTGGTGTACTCGGTGACTTTGACGCGCATGTTGCCGAGGTCTTTACGCAGGCGCGCGATGTTGGAATCGATCTCGGCGATTTGCGCCTGGGCCTGGCTCCTGTCGACTTTCTTGTTGGCGATGTCCTTTTTGATCCGGGCGATTTTCGCCTGATCATCTTTGATCACTTGCTGAGCGGTCGCGGTACGGGCGATCACGTTCTGGGTGTCTTGTTCGACGTCGCTGTTCATTTTAGCCAAGCGGGTGGAGGTGTCGGCGTATTCGCTGCGACGCTGATCCAGATAGTAGTTCGCGCCCATGGCCACGCCACACGCGGTAATACCGGCGGCGACGGCGCAGACACCCTTGTTGTTGCTGTTGGACAGTGCGCAAGCGAGGATGCCGACACCGGCACCGACGGCGCAGGCCTGGTAGCCGGACTTGCTGAAGAACTCTGCGTCCTGGCCCTGGGTCAGGCGCGGGTCGGTTCCGTCGCTGTCGCCGAGCATGGAGCTACCGGTGTTGGCGCAGCCCGTCAGCAGCAGGCTGCCGGCGACAACGAAAGCGATCTGTAGCTTGAAGCGAGTCCAAAGGCTGCGCGACATGGTGAAACTCCTCGGTAACGGTGTTGAAATGTTGTTATTGAGTAACGGTTTTGCAGCTGTTCAGCCAGGCTTCAGTATCGATCTTCTGCTTTTGCAGGAACGCCTTCTGATTGGCCCAGTGGGTGCGCAAGTAAGGTTTGAGGTCTTGCAGCTGTTTGTTGCGGGTGATGATTTCGTCCATCACCGGGACCTGCGTTTCAAGCAATGGCTGGCCGTACAAGGTCGCCGATTCCACCAGGCTGCTAGCGTAGTAACGGCTGAGTTTGTGCAGGCGATCCTTCTGTTCGTCTAGCTTGCCTTTGCGCATGTCGCAACTGGCGTCTTTGTCCGCGCTTTCGCAATTGAGCTTGTAGTTCTTTTGCAGGAAGTCCACATATTGGCCGTCGTCGAGCATCTTGGTGCACAAGAATGCACCCAGATTGAGGCTGGCGCGAATCGCCTGGTCGCGGGTTTCTTCCTGCTGCTGGTTACTGGCGCGCAGCTTGTTTTCCAAGGCCTGGAGTTTTTCCTTGAGCGCTTTGTCTTCGACGCCCGAAGCGAGGCTGTTCAGAGATTGAACGGTGCCTTTGTCGGCGGATTCGGTTTCCTTGCTGCCGGTGCCGAGTTTCTTCCAGCTGCTTTCAATGCTGGCGACACGTTCGCGAGAGGTGAGGGTCGGTGAGACCATGACCAGGCGCAGGCCGGTGGTTTTGTTTTTCACCTGACCGTCGGCGTTGTAATACGGCTCTTCCTTGCGCAACGCAGTTCGCAGGTCGGCCTGTGCGGTCAAGTAGTTGCCGCCACGCACCACATAGCCGCCGGCCTGACCGTGCTGGCGATCAAGTTTGTTCAGGCGAAACGGCTCGAACATCATTTCGTCGACGTTGCCGAGCATGTCATGCAGACCCAGCGGATTGGGCTTTTGCAGACCGGACAACTGCACTTTGCCGTTGGATGATTGCGCCCCGGCGAACCACTCGTAGGCATTGATGCCCTCCGGCATCGGGTAGTGCGTGTCGCGAAACTCTGCAGCAGCGACTTCCAGCCCGCCGCGCGCGGCGAACTCCCACTCGACTTCAGTCGGCAGGCGCAGGAAGCCCTGTGCGCCGTCCTCTTTGGGCAACTTGTCGGCGGCGTTTTTGCGCAGCCACAGGTTGTACTTGTCGGCGGCTTCGATGGCTTGCACCCAGCTCACGGCCGTTTGCGGCACGCGCATTTTGGTGGCGGCGGTGGGGCAGGTTGCTTCGGTCAGTGCGGCGTATTGCAGCTGACTCATCTCGTACTTGGCCATCAGGTAGTAGCGGGACTTGTCGTTTTTGGCCCCGGTAAAACTGCCGGCGATAAAGGTCGGGCGGGTCTGTTCGACATAGCCATATTCCGCGCCGTCCTGACCAATGTTGATCGGGTAATCGTCGAGCGGGCCGGCCACCGGAATGAACACCTTGCGAAATACCATGGAGCCTTCGCAGGGCATCGGCAGCACCACGTCGGCGGCGTCCGGCATCGGGTTGTAAAATTTCTCTTCCCAGCCCGCCGCCGAGGCGTCGAGCACATAGCCGAGGCTCAGGGGCAACAGCAAGCCAAAACGTTTATAGCTCACGCAGACTCTCCGCAGGTTGGATGTTGATGGCTCGCAGGGCGCCGATCACGGCCACCAATGCAGCGACCAAAAAAGTCAGGAGCAGGGCGGCAAGGCCATGCCAGACAGTGATGTGGCAAACGAAGGTGCCGGTGGCCTGACTGCTGCCGAGCAAGTAGTCGAACAGATGACTGCCGACTGCATAAAACCCCAGCCCGCCAACGTAGCCGGCCAGGCTCAGTACCAGCGCTTGCAGGACCACGAAACCGCCGACGGCCCGCCGCTTGAAACCTAACAGACGCAGGACCGCGAGGCTTTTGCGCTTGCGGTCGATGTTGGCCAGGAACGCGCCGACCATCGACGCCACGCAACCAATCAGCGCCGCCACGGCGATCACGCCGAAGATCAGCCCCAGCACATGGTTGATGGCTTTGACATTGTCGATGTCGGCCAGCCGGCTCGACGTTTCGATGTGTTGTTCGTTGAGCCAGTGCTCCAGCGGTGCGACTTGATCGATGTCGCGCGCATACACGCGGGCGCGGGCATACAGCGGTTGCAGATTGCCCAGAGGCTTGCCGGTGATAACGCCGAACGCACTGACCTGATAACCGTCGCGAAAGCGCTCCAGATCCAGCAGCAGCGGCGGAGCGACAAACCCGGCCGCGCGGCCGAAGCGGGCGCCGTCGAGCACCGCCAGCACTGTCAGGGTCATCTCTCCTCGTTCATTGACACCTTCCAGGCGACGCAACGCACGCAGTTGCACGCTGTCGCCGGCCTTGGCCTGTAACCGTTGCGCGGCGCTGGCGCTGAGGATCACTTGATTACCGACAGGGGTGAGCGACGACAGGTTCAGCTGTGGATCGCCCGGTTCGGTGGCGATGATCTCGGCGCCTTCGACAAACCGTTGCATGCCGATCAGCAGGTCAGCCTGGGTATTGAGCGAGCGCGTCTGGCCGAGGGCAAAACCGGTTTCGGGGCGCAAGCGCAAACGCTCGATCCAGGCCGTGTCGTAATTGCCGTTGCTGAGCATCTTCACTTCAAGGTTGCGCGGGTCGCGCAGCAGTTCGTCCTGCAACTGGCTGACCACCCCGTGCTTGAGCCCGAACAGCAGCAACAACGGCGCAATCACCGCCACCAGCGACGCGGCGATGCACAGCGAGACCTTGCGGTCGTACCAGAGGTCTTGCAGGGCCAGTGAGCCCAGCAGGCGCAGTCGTTCAGTCCATCGGTTCAAACGATGTCTCTCCCTCACGGCTGATCGCACCGAGGCGCGGCAAGCCGAAATCCTTCAGCAAGGCCCAGTCATGGGACACAACGAGCGCGCTCAGGCCCATGCTCGACACCAGGCTCAGCAGCAACTCGAACAAACGGCGGGCACTGTGGGGGTCGAGCGCAGCGGTGGGTTCGTCGGCCAAAAGCAACAGCGGTTCATGGGCAATTGCCCGCACGCAGGCCACGCGCTGACGCTCGCCGATCGACAACGCTTGAGGGTGTTTATCCAGCAACCCTTGCAGGCGCAACACGTCAACCGCATGGTCGATGTGCTCGCTCTTTGCCGGCATCCCGAGCAACCGGCGCGGCAGGCTGATGTTGTCCCGCACGCTCAGGAACGGCAGCAAGCCGCCGCTCTGCAAAATGAACCCCAAGTGCCGCGAGCGCACGGTCGCCAAGGCTGGCTGGTCGTCGTTGGCAAGCAGTTGGGCGATATCCTGACCCTGCGCTGCGCCCAGCCGAAACCGCTCGAGCTCCATCGGTGCCAGCAACAGGCCGATGGCTTCGAGCAACGTGCTTTTGCCGCTGCCGCTCTCGCCGGTGATGGCGAGGATTTCCGCAGGCCCGACCTGCAAGTGGGGCAGGCGCACGTGATGGGCCAGCGCGCCTTCACCACGGCGCACCAGCAGGTTCTTGATATCGAGCATCGGCGTCTCGTTAAGGCATCATTTCCAGAGGTACGGGGTACACGTTGTCCCGTGCATCGCTGTCCTTGGCTAAAGCCACCCAGCGGTCGACATCCGCGTTGTAACGCTGGTAATGCCGCAGTTTGGTGTTCAGCGTACGGATGAATTTCTCTTGCGCCAGACCGTCCCAGCTCTTCCAGGTCTCTTCATCCAGGTTCAGCACTTCACTCTGATAGGGCAGGTCTTCGAGGTACTCGCCGAGGACGCCCATGTCCGCCAGTTTGGCGTTGCTGTTCTGCTTGAGCTGATTGGGATCGGCGCCCATGGTTGCGGCTACCGAACGCAGGCGATCGAACATTTCCGTCGGCGAAATCAGGCCTTCGTTGGCGGCGTCGAGGATCTTCTTCATCACGTCGCTCAAGTCGCTGAGCTGTGACTTGGTCAGCAGCACCCGCACATCGGTGGTCGGGATGTTCTGCTTGATCAGGTCACGGTCGGTGATCCACGCTTTGAACACCGGCGGCGCCTTGCTGTTGGTCTTCTCGCCGAGATACGCGAGCTGCATGGCGTGGCCGATCAGCGCCGCGTCTTCAAGCATTTTCTTCTCGGCCGGGTCCTGCTTGGCGTTCGCCGCACTGCCGATGGCGTCTTCGCCCATGTAGGCGGCTTTCACCTGTGTGGTGATCGCGGCGGCCAGTGCGTCGACCTTGCGCCCGAATTCATTCACATCGCCAGCGTTCACCGGGTAGTACAGCGAGGTGTTGGTGCCCGGGTAGGTCGACAGGTTCCGGTACTGCGCTTCGGCCTTGGCGTGGTCCTTGGCCCCGGCCGGTGTTTTCAAGTGCAGGGTATAAATCGCTACGCCCGGGTTGGCGGCTTCCATACGCACCTGCGCGGCGCTCAAGCCGGTCTTCGACAGCTTGTCGTCGCCTTCGATGGCGCCCGCGTCGGTGATCAGCACCACGTAGCGCGCGCCGAACTGGCTCCAGTCGACCTTGTCAATGCTGTCCATGACGCCGGCAAACGAGTCTTCATCGAAGCTGCTGCTCGACACGTTGGCCTGTTTGAGGTCGGCGATCTTGGCGAAAAAGTCGGCGCTGTCTTTCACCTTGGTAGGGTCGGCGTACATCTTGGTGGTGTATTCCAGCCCCGGCACCGCTTGGGTGTTGGAGCGGAAAGCGACCATGCCGAACTTGACCTGCTTGCCGAGGTTCTGCGCTTCGATCCGCTGATAGACCTTGCGGATCGCCTCACGAGTACGGTCAATGTACGGGTCCATCGATATCGTCGAGTCGATGACAAACACCACCGCCGCACTGAATTCTTTCAGTTGGTTGGACGTTTTGTCCGCGGCTTCCTTGCCGCCGGCCGCGCTGTTCGCAGCACCGCCCTTGGCATTCTTGTCATCTGGCTTGCTGACCGACGCGACGTTGAGCAGGCGCGTGCGGAAACCGCCTTCGGTCATGACTTCTTCGCCGCTGAGCACCGGCAGCAGGTAGAACTGCTTTTGCAGGTCGACGAAGTATTCAGGTTCTTGAGCCAGTACGCCCGGTGCTTGTTGGCCTTTTTTCAGCGTGGCCCGCAGCGGCGCGACTTTGCTGACCGGGTCCGGTGCATCGAGGATGCCTTCGACGGTGGCGCGGTCCTTGAAGAACAGCAACCGGTCGCGGTTGGCCGGGTTGGTGAAGGCCAGTGTCAGCTGCATCTTCCAGTCGGTGGTGCAGCTGGCAGGAAGCCAGCCAATGGTTTTGCCGTAGCTGTCGGGGCCGACTTTCAGCCATTCGGCGTTGTTCGCCTGGGCGCGCTCGTACACATAAAAGCGGCTGAAGACCGGTTGTGCGTCACCGGCGGCACCGCCCGCTGTCGGGCTGATCTTGCAGCCCGGCGTGGTCAGCACGCGTTGGAACAGGGTCTTTTTACCGGCCTGGATCAGTGGTTTGTCATCGGCCTGGGACAACGGGCTGATACACAGCGCCAACAATGCGGCGCCGCTCAACAGGAATCGACTCACGGACGAACGCATCACTTCTGCAACTCCTCGAAACGCTGCTTGGCTTCGGCATTGTTCGGGTCCTGGGTGAGGATGGTTTCGTACCAATAGGCCGCCGTGGCGTTGTCCGCGGCCGGGAAGCACTCGCTGGCCTTCAGGTATTTAGGGTCGTATTCACGGGCATAGGCGTTGGCGATCAGCGCGTCACCGGCCTGGGCACGGTTGGCGTACAGGCGCTGGGCGACACCGCAGTGTTTGCCGGCCTTGGCCTGGTTGATGATCTCCAGCAACTTGGCACTGTCGGGCGCAGCCTTGATGCAGGTCTGGACGAAGGTCAATTCGGGCAGGCTGTTCATGCTATCGAGGGTGCAGGCTTGAGCGTCGGCGCCGGCCGGTGCGGTGGTAGGGGCTGCGGCCACCGGGGCAGGCTCCGGGGTGCGTTTGTAGAACCAGAATCCGGCGCCCGCGGCCAGCAGCAACACCACGACAATCAACAGGCCGATCAGGCCTTTGTTGCTTTTCTTCACCGGTGCGGGAGGCGGTGTGTAGGCGGACTCGGTGAGCACCGACTCCAATTCCAGTTCTGGCTCGACGGTGGAAAGAATCAGCTCAGGCAACTCCGGGATTTCCGGTGCTGGTTCCGGTGCATTCGGTGCCGGTGCATTCGGCGCCGTCAGTTCGGCGCCACCGTACGTTGAGCGCGTCTGACCGCCGGCCGTGGACGGCAGCAAGCCAACGCCTGGCCGAACAACGCCTTTATCGGCGTTGCCTTGGCTTTGTTCGCGCAGTTCGATCTGGAATTGCGAGTTAGCGCTGCCTTCCAGCAGCGGGTCGACCACGTCCGGGCCGACCTGTGCTTCCAGGCCTTCGCCGCTGGCCGTGATGTTGAAACGCGAGACCTTGAACCAGAATGGATTGTTGCTCCAGGCCTTGTGGTCCTGGAGGTAAAAACCATCCTGGTTACGCTGAATGGAAAACTCCAGCTGTTCCTCGCCACCCTGCCATTTCTTCACAGTGAGGCGGGCCTGACCAGGCACATTGGGCTCTAACGCGAGCAGGTCGACACGAATTGGCATTGCTTATCTCGCTGTGAAGGCTGTGAGCACGTGGCCCAGCCGTTCGTTCTGTTCAGGGGTGATTTCACGTCCGGCGCCATGGCCGGCATTGTCCTGTGTGAGGTAGGCCAGGCCCGAGAGCCAGTCGCCGAGATACCGTTGCGCCTGATTCGCTGGTTGCGCCGGTAGCACGGGCACTTGTCCCGGGCCGATGTCGGTGTAGAACGAGAACAGCGGCGCCTTGGCACCGGCGCGGCTGTTCGGACGCTCGCTTACCGGCTTCTGGAGGTAGCCGAACCAGGACACGAAATCGCGCAGTACCCGTTGCACTTCCAGTACCTGGCGCTCGACCAGTTGATCGCGCCGTGCGCCGCTTTGTGCACGCTTGAGGACCGCACGGCTCAGTTGCCCCGGCAAATCCTGGCGATAGCCGGCGGTGATCAGTTCGTCGACCACTGCCTCCAGCAATGCTTTTTCCAACCCCAGGAGGTTGAGCAGGCTTTGCCGGGTGGTCAGTTCACGCAGGTGCGCAATCCAGGCCTTGAATGCCGCTTTGGCGAATCGGTGTTCATTGCTTTGCAGTTCGGGCGCCGGGGTGCCGGTGTTGCTGCTGACCGGCGCGTCGTGGCTCAGGTCGTCACCGAAATCGAAGTCGAAACCGGCGTCATTGCCGTACAGGCTCTGGCTCGGTGTCGGGGCGACTGGTTCGTCGTTCGCGGCCGGCTCTTCATCAGTTTCGTATACGCCACTGAGGTACAGGTCGCGGACCTCTTCGCTTGGCATGTCGAGTTGATCGATCAGCTCACCGAGCACTGCCGGGCGACGGCCCAGGCCGGTCAGAATCATCTGCGCCTGGGCTTTTTTGGCGGCAGCGGCACCGTCGCCGTCGGCGTGGTACCAGGTGCTCAGACCGTGAGTGGTCAGGCCTTCGAGGCATTCGCTCAATTGTTCGCGGATGCGCTGCAATTTGAATTCGAGATTGGCCACGCCTTTGAAACTGCCGCTGAAGTGGCTGATGCCACCGTCATCGTTGCGCAGCATTTCTTTCCAGGCGTTGGCAGGATCGTGGATGTGTTTGCACACCAGGTCGTTGCTGACAAAGCTTGTACCCAGGGCGTCGACTCGCTCCTGGTAGCTGGCATTGAGGCCGGTTTCCGCACCCGTCGCGTCTTGCTCGATGAACGCCGCGTCCATGCGTGGTTTGCGCACCAGGTAGGTGTTCTGGAACGGTGTGCCGGCCCAGTCGCTCATCCAGCTCAGGCTGCCGAAGCGCTCCAGCATGGTCAGCTTGACCATGCCGTTCCAGCTCTCGTCGTACTGATCAGGCGTCAGGCTCAGGGAATTGGTGATGCGCAGGTCGAGCATGGTCAACGCCCAGATCAGACCGGTGTCGCGCTTGCTGCGAGCGGCCGAGTCAGCGCCCTGGGTCTTTTCGATCCAGCGGGTCAGCACCGGGCCCACGTCGTTGACGTCGCTCTGCTTGGTCGAGCCGGTGCAGACCACCAGCGCGTTCATTTCCTGGTTGTCGGTGTAGCGCTCGAACAGATAGGCGACCTTGCCGCGCAGGATCAGCTGCGAAACGGAGTTGTCCTTGGTGGCGGATTGCGGGTCGTTGGAATCGGCGATCTCGTGCAGTTTCTTGCGCCCGCGATAACCGGGGAAGTCCAGCAAGTCGACCTGATTGACGATGTCATCCGCCGGCGCTTCGATCAGGCGGAAGGTCATTTCGGCGGTCAGTGCCGCCAGTTGCGCGACCGCAATGCCCTGACTGCTTTGCAGGTGACCGCCAACCAGTGGTCGAACATCAATCGGCAAGTCCCGCGGGCTGCCGAAGCGTTCGAGGATGTCGACGTTCATGATGCTGTCGCGCTGGCTGTAGGTGTCGTTTTCGAAACTCACCAACGCCTTCAATGGCGCGAACACGGTCTCAGGCAGGCCCAGCGTGTGCAACGCGCCGGCCAGTTGCTGGTACACGCGCGTCAGCTCGCTTTGCTCTCCCCACAGGATGGAAAACAGCTCGGCGCGTTCCTGGAAATTCAGCCGAGGCGCCAGTTGCAGCGCCGTGGGCCAATACAGGTGTTCGAGTTTCTTCACCGAGTTGCGGAAGTTGTCCCGCAGGTAATCCCACAGCGACACCAGATCATCGGCGTTGACGCCCGTTTGCAGTGGCCCGGTTTCACGGCCTTCGAACGGCTTGAGTACGCGCTGGATGCGCTCTTCGTCGATCTCGTAGGAAATGCGCTCGAGGTCGAAATCCTTGAACCAGGAGTTGGCGAGAATCTTCGCCAGCTCGATTTCCTTGAACAGCGTGAGCTCTACCGGAAAGTCATTGTCCTGACTCTCCGTCGCCCGACGGCTGAAGCGCGTCACCAGACCGGTGGCTTCCTTGCCGCCACCCACCGGGTTGATGTGCTTGATGAAGTCCAGGCGCTGGCCACCGAAATCAGTTTCCAGTTTGCCGTTCTGACCGGCGGCGAGGGCCGAGATCAGGTAGGACTTGCCGGCTTGCGACAAGCCGAAAAAACCAATGGTCATCGGCGTGCAGGCCACGCGACCGAGGCTGTGAGCCAGGTTGCGGGCGCGGTGCAGGCGGATGTTCAGGTTGTCGGCTTCGCTGTCCAGGCGTGGCGCGTTGCCGCGCGTCTGGGCAATCCAGTCCAGCGCCTGACCGGCACCGTTATAAACAGCGGCCCAACTGGCAGAGAGCTGAGTTTGATCGGGGGTCAGATCATTCATTTGCGTTTCACACTTCCACTGTCGAGCCAGTACTTGGTCTCGCTCAGGCCGGCGTCAAGCATGGTGTTGAGTTCCAGCTCGAGGTCGCTGCGCGGGTTGAAGTTGACGTTGTTACTGTTGGATTCGATGTCGCGAACCGAGAGGCGGTCGCTGACTAGATCCTGCTTGCGTGTGTACTTGTCCGCCGGCTTGACCTCGAACCGCACCTTGAGCAGCGGCGCGCTGCCGTTTTCACCGATCGCGCGGGAAAACTTCTCCCGACCGGCCTTGGTGAACCGCAAGGTATACAGCGGCGAGGCGGCCCAGCGGTCGGTGGCCAACTGACGGAAACCGAGGCGCAGATCGCCGCGCATTTCCAGTTGTGGCGTGTCGGCGGCATCGCCAACACCGATTTCCGGCAGCTTGATTTTATAGTCTTCGGACTGGATGTCGCGGTACAGCACGTCGGCATCCTTGATCACGTTGTTCAGGTCGATCACGCCGATGTGCTTGACGGTCGAATACGGCTTGAGCGCCGAAGCACGGAAGTAGAAGTTCGGCACGCTGTGGTTGGCGCACAACAGGCAGAGCATGGCGCCCACCGACGCGGTGCTTTTCGGGTCGTCGATCCGGCCGTTCTTGTGGAACGGGTACCAGCCGCCAGTGCGGTAGTTTTGCAGCGCCAGAATGCGCCCCGGTGGCAGCGGCAGCACCTTGCGAATGAATGCCTGGATGCCAGGCAGGCGGGAAGGGCGGCCGGTCAGCAGCAAGACATCGCACGGGTAATGCGCGACCACTTCACACAGCGCACCGAGAATCTTGGTGATGTTGATCTGGTCGTTGAGGAACGCGGCGTGAAGCTTCTGCAGGTCGAAACTGATCGGCGCGTCATACAGGTCGAAACCGCTCTGACCGCCGACATCGCGGCGCACCGCGGCGTTGACGTAGTCGAGCACGGTCTGGCTGATCGCGTTGTCGCCGAGCAATTGGCGGTAGCTTTGCGGGGTGACTTCTTGTGGCACTTGCGGATCGTAATGCTCGTACGCCTTGAGCAGCGCCAGGCCCAGCGGTGCGAACACTTGCAGGTTCAATTGCTGGCGCAGGATCATGTCCTGGGCACTGACCGATTCATCGCCACACAGGCGTGACATCAGCGAATCCGGGGCTTTCACACCGGCGTTCTGCAAGGCTTTTTCGAAGCTCGGCAGGATGAAGTCCTGAATCACGTCCAGCAGGATGTCATCGCCGGCCACTTTGAAACCATCGCGAAAACGCTGCTCGGGCACGATGTGCACGTTGCTGCCGCTGCCGGTGTTGCCGGCACGGTCGAGGCGATAGTCAGTGATCACCAGGTCCGTGGTACCACCGCCGATGTCGATGGTCGCCAGGGTGATGCGTTCGCGGTCGGTCTTGTCTGGCCGGGCGATGGTGTCGAAAAACTCTTCCGGGTGACCGGCGAAATTCTCGTTGACCTCGGTGTACAGGTACACCAACTGGCCGCAGGACGCTTCGTCCCATTCCACGCGGATGCTCGGGATCGGCGTACGCGGGCTGACGGCCTGATCCTGATGTGGGTCTTCCTCGCCGGCATGCCAGCCGAGGCTTTTCCACACCAGGCCGATGGCTTGCAGCATGCGTTCGTTGAGAATGCTGCGCTCGGCCTGCGGCATGCCCGGCGGCACGGTCAGAGTGATGCTGTTGAGCTGGCGCGGCACGCGGGTGTGCCCCTGACGCGAGCGCTGGGCCGGGCTGTTGATTTGCGACAGCGCCTGGGCCAGTACTTCAGCGAGCATGAAGGTCATCAACGAGCTGCGCGAATAACGCGGCATGAACACGGGCAGGCGATCGTCTTCTTCGAGGCTGTAAAGCGCCTCGCCGGTTTCATTGATCAGGTGCGAGAACGGCGCGGCAGTGGCGTACGGCTCGCTGTCGGTCTTGATGTACGAGCAGTTGAAGCGCCAGCCGTGGCCGTAGGCGTTTTCGTCCCACAGATAACGTTTCGGGCTGGACAGGCCAGTGGAGCCTTCGGTACCACGGCGACGACTGGCCAGACGGCTGGCCTCATTGCCGACGCGGGCAATAGTCGCCCATTGGAACGCATCGTGCCGGCCGCTTTTGACCGAGCAGTGGTCCTTGCCGAAGTACGCCTGGGCGAATTCCACACGGCTTTCGAACGGCAGGCTGTAAGTGTGTTCGGGGGTGATCAGGTCGCGCAGTTCCAGCACGTAGTTCTGTTTCAACCCGGAACCGGCCTGACCGTGGTTTTCGATCAGGATTCCGCAGGTGCGCGAGTTGCCGACGTCCAGCACCAGGTCCACCGGAATCGGTTTGACCAAGCCATTGCTGTCGTTGGCGACGACTTTCAGCTCAGGGATTTCAACTTTCGCACGGCTCGTCGACTGCTGGGCGGCGGACGGATTGCTCAGCAGACTGAGCAAGTTGAGGTAGTGCGCCAAGTGATAGTTGGCACGGATGTCGGTGTCCAGCTCTGCGCGCGAGCGGTGGGCATTGCCCTCGTTGAACACTTCCAGCAGCCACTCATTGACCCACGGCTGGGCCAGGAACCAGCGGGTTTCGCTGGCCTTCGTCGCCAGTTTGAAGGACACGCCGGAGCTGATGTCTTCTTCGTTTGGCGCCAGGTAAGCGGTGCCGTCACGCTTGGGCATCACGCGGCTGTCGAAGGCCATAGTCAGGCGGTGGGTGTTGCCGTCGATGTCGGGTGTCGCCAGTTTGACCAGGCGCATGCGCGACCAGTTGGTCGGGCCTTCGTCGAAGCGGTACGGCGGCATGAAACGGAAAAACGGGGTCGGCAGCCAGACACCGTCGAGCAGCTCGAGGCTGCTTTTCATGTCGACGCTGAACGCAGGTTTGGCTTTTTCGACCTTTTCCGGCTCCGGCTCGTAGAAAAAGAAGTCTTTCTCTTCGTTGTACGACAGGCGGCAGATCAACCCGCTGATCATCGGCGCGAACTCGCCCGCCGGTTCTTTGCGAGGATCCAGGCGCAGGGCGAAATCCATGAACTGGATGCCGGTGTCGCTGACCAGCGTGACGGTGTCTTCGAATTGGGTGACTTCAGGCAACATGTCGGGTTATTCCGTTTTTATTCGGCCACGTGCCGCATGGACATGGGGAATTGTTCTTTGCCATAACCGCCGGTGCAGTCTGCGACGGTGGTCGCCCCTTTGCGGCAGTTGACCTTGGGCATGTCGTAAGTGCTGCCATCGCCACACACGGCCTGGCCCTGACTGTCGATGGCCAGGCTGCCACCCTTCATAGTAGCGCTCACCGGCCCGCTGCATTTCGTGCCGTCGGCCTGGTGTACGGTGACTTCGCCCTTACCGTCCTTGAGCTGGTATTCCAGACGCAGGGGTTTGCCGGTTCGGCGATCCTGAATACCGGCACCGGCGCGGAACTGACCGTCGAGGAACTTGGCGGCACCGTCGGCGGCGTCTGGCGGAATGCTCAGGGGAGGGCCGGGTTTTGCGGCGGCGGATTTTTCGGCCTCGGGCGATGTGATATCCGGCGGCGCGGTTTTGTTTTCGGGCGGGGTGGCGGGCGATTCGGCTGCCGGGTCTTTGGCTGCGTCTTTAGCTGGGTCTTTGGCCAGGTCGGCCGGCGCTGCATCAGCCTCGTTGCCCTCAACGGCTGGCGCTTCCACGTCCTGAGTTCCGGTCACGGCAGTACCGGTGCCGGTTCCAGTGGTGGAGCCTACAACGGTGCCCGTCACTGGAACGCCGTTCAGCGTCGTGGCATTGCCGGTCAGTTGCGGCTCTTCCAGCTGTTTTTCCACCGGCACGATGCCCTCAGGCAGCAGGTCTACCGCCACCAACGGAATCGGCACGCAACCACGCAAACCGAGCAACAGCCACAAAAGCAGCAGCAGGAACGGCAGCAGCAACAGCCACCACCAGCGACGCCACCACGGACGAGCAACCACCGGCACGACGGGCGCAACGACAGGCGCGGCTTCGACCACAGGGGGCAGCGTAAACGCGGGCGGAACCTGATAGAGGCAGTGCAGGGGATCACGATTGCCGGTACCGGCATGCTCGAAACCCCAAAAGGTCAGCACCGGCTTGCCTTGCACCAGGTAGACGAAATTCTCATCGGGGAAATGAATCACGCGCTTGAGCAGCTTGCCGAACACGGCTTTGTCGCCTTGCTGCTGTTCGCCGGAATCAGTGCCCAGGAAACGCTGGCTCAATTCCTCGAGCGCGGTCTTCAGCGCTTCGAGTTGGCGGCGGGCAGGGGCGCGTTCTTCTTCAGTCGCGCTGCTCCACGGGATCACATCGCCGTCGAGGCCGCTGTACCAATCGATCTGGTTGCCAAGTTCATCGCTTTGAGGAATGGCCAGATGATCGACCATTTCAGGGTTCTTGCGGCGAATGGCTTCGCGCAATTGCAGGGCCGCCCGGTAAACCGGTTGACCTGTCTCGCCCAGGGCAGTGAATGACCCGCTCTTACCGCTGCGTAATAGTGCCCCGCGCATTCAAACTCCATATGTTCTGTTGCGCAAAAATGACAGACAAAGGTGTCTGTTCTTGCTCCTGCAATTAGCCGGCGACCTTAATGTCATAATGATGTCGCCGTCAATCAGCCGGAGGCCTCGAAACCGTATGAGACTAGCGTAAGCGTGCAGAGGTTGCATGGGGTCAATTTTTATTCGCCTGGGGAGGCTCGGGCGTAAGCATTTTAAGCTTGCTGAATCGTTTCATCAGCGCTATAAAAAATGCACAACTCCAAGAAAGGCTTCCCCATGACTCCGCTCAAAATCGTCGTTGCCTTTGGCGCGCTGTCCGCCTCCCACGCCATGGCTTGGGACTATGTCCTGCTCGACAGCGACAAGGCTGCCCAAAACTGGCAGATCACCAGCCAGCAACTTGGTGTGAAAACCGACAAACCCTTCTCTGTGTCCCTTCGTAATTTGCACGGCGGTCGGCAGGAGGGCGTCAGCATCGTCGATATCGATAACGGCACAATGAAGCTCTCGGTGGTCCCCACTCGCGGGATGAACGTTCTGCAGGCGTCGGTCGGTAATGTGCGCATGGGCTGGGATTCGCCGGTCAAGGACGTGGTCAATCCGTCCTTTATCGAACTCAACGGTCGCGGCGGGCTGGGCTGGCTTGAGGGCTTTAACGAACTGGTCGCCCGCTGCGGCTACGAGTGGGTCGGTCACCCTGGCATGGATAACGGTGAGCTGCTGACGCTCCACGGTCGCGCCGCCAACATCCCGGCCAGCAAAGTCACTTTGCACATCGATGAAAAACCACCTTACGCCATCAGCTTGCGCGGCGAGCTGAAAGAGCAGGCGTTCAAGAAAGTCGACTTCTCGGTGATGACCGAACTGGTCACTGAACCTGGCAGCGCAGCGTTCACCCTCAACGACACCCTCACCAACAACGGCGATTATCCAAAGGAATACCAAGCGCTGTACCACAGTAACTTCAGCACCCCATTCCTGGAGCAGGGCGCACGCTTTGCTGCACCGGTGAAACAGGTCTCGCCGTTCAATGACAAGGCCAAAGGGGATCTGCCGGATTGGCAAACCTACCGCGCGCCGACCAAGGACTACGACGAGACGGTCTACAACGTGGTGCCTTATGGCGACGCCAAGGGCGACACATTGACCGTGCTGCATAACAAGGCCGGGAGCCTTGGGGTGTCGGTTGGATTTAATACTCAGCAGTTGCCGGTTTTTTCGTTGTGGAAGAACACGGATACGCAGGGGCAGGGGTATGTGACCGGGTTGGAGCCGGGGACGAGTTTTTCCTATAACCGTCGGTATCAGCGGCCGCTTGGTTTGGTGCCGATGATTGGGGTTAAAGAGCAGAGGCAGTTTCAGATCCGGTATAGCTTGCTGGCGGATAAAGGGGCTGTGGATAAGGCTTTGAAAACGGTGAGCGAGATACAGGGTGGTCGGGAGACTGAGGTGCGGCAGGCGCCGTTGGTGGATTTGACCAAGGAGTGATTTCATCAGCTGGAGGTTGGCCGGTATTGCAGCGCTTCAGCCAGATGGCCACGAGTGATGCCATCCAGCTGCTCAAGGTCTGCGAGGGTTCGCGCTACCTTGAGTAATCGATGTGCGGATCTCAACGACAAGGTCAGTCGTTCGCAGGCTGTTTCGAGCCAGGTTTCGTCGATTGTGGATAACTTGCAGTGTTTTCGCAGACCTGGCAGATCAAGGAATGCGTTGGCGCAACCTTGGCGTTTGTGTTGCCGCTCCCGGGCATCGGCGACCAGCACCGCAGCAGTGGCGGTGTCATCGCCGGGTTTTAGAGCAGGATTCAACGCCGTGGCTTCGCGAGCGACGGTCAGGTGCAGGTCGATCCGGTCCAGGAGAGGTCCCGACAATTTGTTGCGATAACGCTGGACCATGTCCGGTGTACAACTGCATTTGCCGCTGGGTTCGCCTAAATATCCACAGGGGCAGGGGTTCATCGCGGCCACCAATTGAAAGCGCGCCGGAAACCTCACGCGATCCTTGGCGCGTGAAATCACGATGTGCCCGGACTCCAGCGGCTCCCTCAAAACCTCCAGAACTTTACGGTCGAATTCCGGAAGCTCATCGAGGAAAAGCACGCCATGATGGGCGAGGGTAATTTCGCCGGGTTGTGGCTTCGATCCACCGCCCACCAACGCTGGGCCGGAAGCTGAGTGATGGGGCTGGCGGAAGGGTCTTTGCGGCCAGTGGCTCAAGGGCACGCAACTGGTGACGGATTGAATGGCTGCGACTTCCAGCGCTTCATTTTCGGCCAGTGGAGGAAGCAGGCCTGGCAAACGACTCGCCAGCAGCGTTTTCCCGGTCCCGGGCGGTCCGCTAAACAGCAGGTTATGAGCCCCAGCTGCCGCAATCAGCAATGCGCGCTTTGCCGAGATTTGCCCCTGCACCTCATTCAAGTCGGGATACGGCTTGCTGGCGTAGAGCAACCCGTTGGAAACGTAGGGCTCAACCGGCGAATGTCCATTGAAGTGCGCAACGGCTTCCAGCAGGTGATCCACGGCAAACACCTTCAGCCCCGACGCAAGGCACGCCTCCTCGGCGTTCGCCCGCGGCACCATCAGCGAGCGCCCGGCCTTTCGTGCGGCCAGCGCAGCCGGCAACACGCCCCTCACAGCACGTACCGCGCCTGACAGCGCCAATTCTCCCAGGCATTCAATGTCATCCAGCGTCAGCGTCGGTACTTGCACGCTGGCGGACAGAATCCCCAAGGCAATCGCCAGATCAAACCGCCCGCCGTCCTTCGGTAAGTCCGCAGGCGCGAGATTCAGCGTGATGCGCCGCGCCGGAAATTGCAGGCCTGAATTGATGATCGCGCTGCGTACCCGATCCTTGCTTTCCTTCACTGCTGCTTCGGGTAAACCGACCATCGTCAGTGACGGCAGACCGTTGGCCAGATGGACTTCTACGGTGACGGCGGGCGCATCGACACCAATCTGGGCGCGGCTGTGGACGATGGAGAGGGACATGGTCGTTCCTTGAGCTTTACGGGAACCGCTTCCTGCGGTTTTTTGAAGGGTAGTCGGGGGCGCGTGACGGCGCAGGCGTCAAATTTTCGCAGGATGTTGCGAGTGTCTTTCTGATGGGTGAAGCGTAAGGGAGTGGGGATTTGCGACGTAATCAGTCGCGGGATGATGTTTTTGTAGGACCTTGCCTAAATCAATGAAGGATTCCGGCGAAAGGGTGTGAGTGCTGTTGTCTGTCTGGCAGGGTTGCTTATGATCATCGATTGATCGGTGACTTCGGAGAGGAAAATGAACAGTAGTGGAAGGCGACCGGTTCATCCCGGCGAAATCCTCAGGGAGGAGTTTCTTGGGCCGTTGGGCATTTCAGAATCAGCTTTCGCTCGTTCGTTGGGCGAGTCGTTGAAAGCGGTAACCGAAATCGTGATGCACCAGCGTAGTGTCAGCGCTGATCTGGCAGGGAAGCTATCTCGTTGCCTGAACACCACGCCCGAGTTCTGGCTGAATCTGCAATCGACTTACGATCTGCGTAAAGCCGAAATCGAACGTGGTTGCGCTTTAGCTACCTAAAGCGATTGCAACACCCGCGAAGCGCGTTTCCACCACGGTGCATTAACCGCACGCTGTTGCCGTTCACTGTCGGGCAGCATGTGCGGAACATCCTGCAACCGAATCCACGGCTGGTTATTCCAGTGCAGCAAACTCAACGACATTTCTGGCCAGTTCAGCAGGCTCAGTATCGGGCGTTCGGTTGACGTCGGTTGTTGGGCATCTCTAAGGGCTGGCACCACGTCGTGGGTCAGCCATTCGCGCAGGCCTCGGTATTCGGGGCAGTAGTGGTAGACCAGCAGGGCGTAGACGCCGGACTCGCTGATTAGCAGGGTGTTTTCGATGGTGCCGTGGGTGAGGACTCGCGCGGACTGATGTTGATCGGGGTCGAGTTTGCGGACGGCGCGTTCGTCGAGGTAGAGGCGAAGCAGGCGGCCCAGGTCTCGGGCGTTGAACCAGGGTTGGTTTTGCAGGAGGAGGGCGTGGAGGTGGAGTTTGTGGCGGGTGAAGACTTGGGGAGTTAGATAAGCGTCATCACAATTCATTGATACAGCTCCTTTTGCTAAGAGGGCTGCCGACAATCGTCGCCAAACAATTGGGTGGCAGTTGTACGCAGGTTGGCGAACCGGAGCAAAAGGAACCCGGCAGACCCGAAGATCTCCCACGCACAACCGCCATGACTCGAGGATGGTCGTCGTGCTCCTTAAGCTTCCAGGTCGCCAAACCCAGTGCTGAACATTCAGCTGAGGGTGAGCTTAGGAACCGGAGCTTCACGGCGCAATCGGACGGCGGTGGTGATCTTTGTAGGACGTTGCCGAGATAGTGGCGGGGCGGAAGATCAAAAGATCGCAGCCTTCGGCAGCTCCTACAGGGGTGGTCTATCCAGAGTGGGAGGGCTGGTAGACCGAGGTGACTCTAATCGCGAGCAGGCTCGCTCCCACAGTTGATCGGTGGTGTTACTCGGCCGGTGGATTCAGCTTCGCTTCAAGCTCCGCCACCTTCGCCTCAAGACTCTCCAACCGTGCCCGGGTCCGTGCGAGCACGACCATCTGGCTATCGAACTCTTCCCGGCTCACCAGGTCCAGCTTGCTGAAGCCACTCTGCAACAAAGCCTTGAACTGGCTTTCGATTTCGCTTTTCGGCAGTGGAGTGTCGCCGCTGAAGAGGCGTGAGGCGGTGCCGGTCAGGGCGTCGAGGAAGTCTTTGGGTGCGAGCATGGCAAATGTCCTGTCAACAATGGCGGGCAGTGTATCACGCAGTGTCTATAGTCAATTCCGGCGGCAGGGATGCACGCTTTTCGCGCATGCGGACGGACGGCATCGCACCGTTGTTGTGCGTAACGCGTCAGGTGTTGCGGCGATGTGGTTGGCATCTACCGCCAAAGGCTTGAAAACTGAGGATTTTGTGGAAATGGCAAGCTTTCTGCTTAGTCAGTAGCAAACCATGCACTGATGCAGTCGCTGTGACGAATGCAGTGCGCCAAGCGGAACGGGGGAAGTGTTTCGTGCGGAGTGGTTAGCAGGCGTCGGACGGGCAGGTAAGGCCGACGATGCGTTACAAAGCCAGGCACTGCGCTTAGACTTGAGTCGGGTTTGTTTTCCTGGGGCAAGTCCACCAATTCGGGAGAGAGTTTTCATGAAGCTAGTCACTGCCATCATCAAGCCGTTCAAACTGGACGACGTACGCGAGTCGCTGTCCGAGATCGGCGTGCAGGGCATTACCGTTACTGAAGTCAAAGGCTTCGGTCGGCAGAAGGGTCACACCGAGCTGTATCGCGGCGCGGAATACGTGGTCGATTTCCTGCCAAAGGTGAAGATCGATGTCGCCATTGACGACAAGGATCTTGACCGGGTTATCGAGGCGATAACCAAGGCTGCCAACACCGGCAAGATCGGGGACGGCAAGATCTTCGTGGTCAATCTGGAACAGGCGATTCGCATCCGTACCGGCGAAACCGATACCGACGCAATCTAAGCCGCCACAAACCCAACGCCCCAGGAGAAAACAATATGACTCTGCGTAAATTCGCAGGGCTAGGAGCCCTGTTGTCCCTCGTAATGCCCGGCCTGGCTATGGCGGCAGACGAAGTGGCGGCCCCAGTCCTCAACTCCGGCGACACTGCCTGGATGATGACCTCGACAGCCCTCGTGCTGTTCATGACCATTCCCGGCCTTGCGCTGTTCTACGGCGGCATGGTTCGCTCCAAAAACATTCTTTCCGTGATGATGCAGTGCTTCGCCATTACCGGCCTGATCAGCATCCTGTGGGTCATTTATGGCTACAGCATCGCGTTCGACACCACCGGCATGGAACAGGGCGTCATCAACTTCAATTCGTTCTTCGGTGGCATGGGCAAGGCATTCCTCGCCGGTGTCACGCCAGCGAGCCTGACCGGCCCTGCGGCGCTGTTCCCTGAAGCGGTGTTCGTCACCTTCCAGATGACGTTCGCCATCATCACCCCTGCGCTGATCGTCGGTGCCTTCGCCGAGCGGATGAAGTTCTCCGCGATGCTGATCTTCATGGGCGTCTGGTTCACCCTGGTTTATGCACCCATCGCGCACATGGTCTGGTCCGGTAACGGCGGCCTGTTGTGGGACTGGGGCGTGCTGGACTTCGCCGGCGGCACCGTGGTGCATATCAACGCCGGTGTGGCGGGTCTGATTGCCTGCCTGGTACTGGGCAAACGCAAAGGCTTCCCGACCACCCCGATGGCGCCACACAACCTCGGTTACACCCTGATGGGCGCGGCCATGTTGTGGGTTGGCTGGTTCGGCTTCAACGCCGGTTCCGCCGCAGCTGCCAACGGCACTGCCGGCATGGCAATGCTCGTGACCCAGATCGCAACCGCCGCCGCTGCACTGGGCTGGATGTTTGCCGAGTGGATCACTCACGGCAAACCAAGTGCCCTGGGTATCGCTTCGGGTGTTGTGGCCGGTCTGGTTGCAATCACGCCAGCCGCTGGCACCGTGGGCCCGATGGGCGCTCTGGTCATCGGCCTGGCAGCGGGTGTGGTGTGCTTCTTCTGCGCCACCACCCTGAAACGCAAACTCGGCTATGACGACTCCCTGGACGCCTTCGGCGTGCACGGTATCGGCGGTATCCTCGGCGCGATCCTGACCGGTGTCTTCGCTGCACCGTCGCTGGGTGGTTTCGGCACCGTCACCGACATCGCCGCACAAGTCTGGATTCAGTGCAAAGGCGTGGGCTTCACGGTGATCTACACCGCGATCGTCACCTTCATCATCCTTAAGGTCCTGGACGCTGTCATGGGGCTGCGTATCACTGAGGAAGAAGAGGCAGTCGGCATCGATCTGGCACTTCACAACGAACGCGGCTACAACTTGTAAGTACGCGCACCAAAAACTTGCCCGGCTTGCCGGGCATTTTTTTGTCTGGAGTTTGTCAGTGAAGGAACTGCTGAAAGGTTTTTTCGTACACGTTTAGTGGCGTTTACGACGAGCGTTTTTCTGCGGCCAATGGCTTACATGATAGAAGGAATATTAGGGCCTTTGTTTTTTCCCAGAGCGCGCTAGAATGCGCCCCGAACGTGCGGAGAACTGTATGTGGCAACAGACTCTGATTACCCTGCGGGCGAGGCCCCGGGGCTTTCATCTGGTAACGGACGAGTTACTCGCTGGCCTGCCTGAACTCAAGGCATGTCGGGTCGGTCTGTTGCATTTGTGGCTGCAGCATACCTCGGCGTCGTTGACCATCAACGAGAACGCCGATCCGGCGGTACGTCGCGACTTCGAACGATTTTTCAATCGTCTGATCCCACAAGGAACAGACGGCTATGAGCATAACGACGAAGGCCTGGACGACCTCCCGGCGCACTTCAAGGCCAGTGTGCTTGGCTGTCAGCTCAGTTTGCCGATTTCGGCAGGCCGACTGGCGCTGGGGACCTGGCAAGGCGTTTATCTGGGCGAGCACCGTGATTTTGGCGGTGCCCGTAAAGTCCTCGCCACCGTGCACGGTGAAGGGGCATAAACCGCTGGTTACCAGCGGTTGTAGAATTTTTTCCGGCGGCCTTCGACAGATGGCGTAGCTGGGCTATAACTAATCTGCTTTTCGCAAGTCATGAGGTAGAACATGAGCGACGATGATCTGGAAAACGACGACCTCGAAGTAGGCGACGACGACGAAACCGAAGAAGGTCTGGAAGCAGCGACGGACGACGTCGCTGAAGACGATGGCGGTGAAGCGCCCGTTCCGACCGCCAAAGGCAAAGCCAAGGCAGCGGTATCGGTCGATGAGCTGCCGAGCGTCGAAGCGAAAAACAAGGAGCGTGATGCTCTGGCGCGGGCCATGGAAGAGTTCCTGGCCAAGGGCGGCAAGGTGCAGGAAGTGGAGGCCAATGTGGTCGCCGATCCGCCCAAGAAGCCTGACAACAAGTACGGCAGCCGGCCTATCTGAGCCTGCTACTTGCTTGCTGAAAAAGCCCGCCGTCGCTGCGGGCTTTTTCATGGGCGAAACAAAAGCCGTGGGGCTACTTCGATCCCCTGTAGGAGTGAGCCTGCTCGCGATTGCGGTGTGTCAGGCAATATAAGTGCTGAATGTCACACCGCAATCGCGAGCAGGCTCACTCCTACAGGGGGATATCGGTGATCTCAGGATTGGTGTTGGGCGTTCCAGAGGGCCAACAACGCCGGCAACTCGCTCAAGCTGCGAATCTCGGCATCCGGTGCCTTCTCGGCTTCCCAAACCTTGCCCGCAGGGTTAAACCAGATCGCCCGCAATCCCGCCTGCTGGGCGCCGGCAATGTCGTCACCCGGATGATCGCCGATATGCACGGCCGTTTCAGCCGTCGCACCACCCCGTTGCAACGCCTCATGAAACAGTCGCGCATCCGGTTTGCCGATGCCGATGTCTTCGGCGCACAAGGCAAACTTGAAGTAATCCGCCAGCCCTAACCGACGCACATCGGCGTTGCCATTGGTGACCACGCCGAGGGCGTAGTGATTGGCCAGAGTCTCCAGGGTCGGTTGCACCTCCGGGAAGATTTCCAGCTGATGCCGCGCATGCAGAAACACTTCAAAACTCTTGTCGGCCAGATCCGAAGCTTGATCATGGTCGTAACCGGCCTCTTCCAGCGCGTGGAACAAGACTCGGCGGCGCAGGGCGCTGATGCGGTGCTTGAGGCCCGGCTCACTGCTCAGGATACGTTCGCGAATCGCCCACAAATGCTCCACCGGCACGGCGCCCAGATTCGGTGCATGTTCGGTCAGCCATTCACGCAGTACGGCTTCGGCGCTGACGATCACCGGGGCGGTATCCCACAGGGTGTCGTCGAGGTCGAAGGTGATTAATTGGATTCTCATGACTCATCGCCTTTGATGCGTTTGGCCCGTGGATGGGCGCTGTCGTAAACCGTCGCCAGGTGCTGGAAGTCCAGGTGGGTGTAGATCTGGGTGGTTTTGATGTCTGAGTGGCCGAGCAATTCCTGAACCGCCCGCAAGTCCTGGGAGGACTCCAGCAAATGGCTGGCGAAGGAGTGTCGCAGCATGTGCGGATGCAGGTTCTGTCCCAGCTCGCGCTCGCCAGCGGCTTTAACCCGCACTTGAATCGCCCGTGGGCCTAGGCGCCGGCCTTGCTGGCTGACAAACACCGCGTCGTCCGCCGGGTTGGTCATGGCCCGTAGCGGCAGCCACAACTCCAGCGCTTCGCGAGCTTTTTTGCCGACTGGCAGCAGTCGGGTCTTGCTGCCCTTGCCGAGTACTTGAACCATGCCGTCGGCCAGGTCCAGCTGATCCAGATTGAGCCCGGTCAGCTCCGACAGCCGCAAACCCGAGGAATAGAACAACTCCAGAATCGCCTGATCCCGACGCGCCAGAAAATCATCTTCCACCGCGCCCTCTAGCAGTTGCAGCGCGCGGTCGGTGTCGAGGGTTTTTGGCAGCCGACGTTCGCCCTTCGGCGGCGCCAGGCCGTTGGCCGGGTCGTGGTCGCAGAGGCCTTCGCGGTTCAGATAGTGATAGAGCCCGCGCACTGCCGACAGCAGCCGCGCCAGGCTGCGCGACGATTGACCCTGTGAATGCAGGCGAGCGATCAGGCTGCGCAGGCGCTGGATGTCCAGGGCCGCCCAACTGCTGATGTTCTGTTTGACGCACCAGCCCAGCACTTTGTCGAGGTCGCGACGGTAGGCGTACAGCGTGTGGGGTGACACCTGCCGCTCACTGCGCAGGTGTTCGCAGTAAGCGTCCAGTTGCCGTTCCACGATCAGCGTACCGAGCGCAGGGAGGTGTTGACCCGTGGCAGCACGCGGCCCATGACTTCGGCGATGTAGCTGAGGAACAGCGTGCCCACCGAGCTCTTGTAGTGCTGCGGGTCGCGGCTGGCGATGGCCAGGACGCCGTGGATGCCTTGGTAACTGATGGCGACGACGGCGGTGGAACCGATCTGCTTACGCTGTTCTTCGCCGAACAGGAAGTCCAGTTCGTGTTCACGCAGGCTGCCGCTGACGCTTTTGTCTTCCGAGAGCAAGCCGCCGATGGCCGTTTGCGCGTCGGCATGGGTCACCCAGCGACCCACTGGCATGGGATTGTCACCCAGCAGAATCAGGCTGACGAAGGGCACCTGGAAGTCCTGGCGCAGACTGTCTTCGACGCTGATCACCACGTCTTCCAGGCTGGTGGCGTCCATCAGCGCGAGAATCAGGCGGCGGGTCTTGTCGAAAAGGCGGTCGTTGTCGCGGGCCACGTCCATCAAGTGCGAGAGGCGATGACGCAGCTCGATATTGCGGTCGCGCAGGATGGTCATCTGGCGTTCGACCAGCGAGATGGTGTCGCCGCGCTGGTGCGGAATGCGCAAGGTTGCGAGCAGGTCTTCATGCTTGACGAAGAAATCCGGATGAGCCTCCAGGTACGCGGCAGTCGCCGCCGCCTCAAGGCTTTCGGAAGGGGATTCGTCGGGCTGTAGGGCGGGAACCTGGGGCTTATCTTTCATGGATTCGACTCTCTTAAAGACGCACTTGTCCTTCATAAACGCGCACTGCCGGGCCAGTCATCATGACCGGTTGGCCAGGGCCTGCCCATTCAATGGACAGACGCCCGCCGGGCAGGTCGATCAATAGCGGCGAATCCATCCACCCCTGGCTGATCGCGGCCACTGCAGCAGCACAAGCGCCGGTTCCGCAAGCCTGGGTTTCCCCGGTGCCGCGTTCCCAGACGCGCAGCTGCGCGCGGTTCCGGTCGATGACCTGGAGAAAACCGACATTGACCCGCGCCGGGAAGCGCGGATGGTTTTCGATTTTCGGCCCCAGTTCATGCACCGGTGCATTGTTAATGTCGCTGACCCGCAGCACGGCATGGGGGTTGCCCATGGACACGGCGGCCAGGTCGACCAGGGTGCCGTCGACGTCAACCTGATAGCTCGTGGCCTGCTCCGGCGCTTCAAATGGAATCTCGGCCGGCACCAGGCGCGGTGCGCCCATGTTGACACCGATCTGCCCGTCGCTGCGGATATCCAGTTCGATGATGCCGCTTTTGGTCTCGACGCGGATCTGCCGCTTCGCGGTCAGGCGCTTGTCGAGCACGAAGCGTGCGAAACAGCGCGCACCGTTGCCGCACTGTTCCACTTCGGAGCCGTCGGCGTTGAAAATCCGATAGCGGAAATCCACGTCCGGGTTGCTGGGCGCTTCGACGATCAGCAACTGGTCGAAACCGATACCCGTATGCCGATCGCCCCATTGCTTGGCGTGTTTGGGCAGGATGTGCGCATGCTGGCTGACCAGGTCGAGGACCATGAAGTCATTGCCCAGGCCGTGCATCTTGGTAAAACGCAGCAGCATGGTTTTACTCCGGCAGCAGGCTTTCGCCAGCAAACAACTCGGCTACCGTCTCACGGCGACGCACTTCAAATGCCTGATCACCGTCCACCAACACTTCAGCGGCACGGCCGCGGGTGTTGTAGTTGGAACTCATGACAAACCCGTAGGCACCGGCCGAATGCACGGCCAGCAGGTCGCCTTCTTCCAGGGCCAGCTCACGATCTTTGGCCAGGAAGTCGCCGGTCTCGCAGATCGGCCCGACGATGTCGTAGGCACGGGCAGCGGAATTGCGCGGGCGTACGGCGGTGACGTCCATCCAGGCCTGGTACAGCGCCGGGCGGATCAGGTCGTTCATGGCCGCGTCGACGATGGCGAAGTCTTTGTGTTCGGTGTGCTTGAGGTACTCGACCTGGGTCAGCAGCACGCCAGCGTTGGCGACGATAAAGCGGCCCGGCTCGAACACCAGCGCCAGGTCACGACCGTCGAGACGCTCGCGCACGGCTTTGATGTAGTCGGCAGCCAATGGCGGCTCTTCATCGCGATAACGCACGCCCAAACCACCACCGAGATCGATGTGGCGCAGGTAAATGCCGCAATCGCCGAGGCGGTCAACCAGGCCCAGCAGGCGGTCGAGGGCGTCGATGAAGGGTGGCAGGGTGGTCAGTTGCGAACCGATGTGGCAATCGACACCGACCACTTCCAGGTTTGGCAGTTGGGCGGCGCGGATGTACACGTCTTCGGCGTCGGCGATGGCGATGCCGAACTTGTTCTCTTTAAGACCGGTGGAAATATACGGGTGGGTGCCGGCGTCGACATCCGGGTTCACGCGCAGCGAGATCGGTGCGCGAACGCCCAGCTCGGCGGCGACGACTTGCAGACGCTCCAGCTCATCGGTGGATTCGACGTTGAAGCAATGCACGCCGACTTCCAGGGCGCGACGCATGTCGTCACGGGTCTTGCCGACACCGGAGAAGACGATTTTGTCGGCGCTGCCGCCAGCGGCCAGTACGCGTTCCAGCTCGCCACGGGAGACGATGTCGAAACCGGCGCCCAGACGTGCCAGGACATTCAGCACGCCCAGGTTGGAGTTGGCCTTGACCGCAAAGCAGACCAGGTGCGGCATGCCGGCCAGCGCATCGGCGTAAGCCAGGTACTGGGCTTCGATGTGCGCACGGGAGTAGACGTAGGTCGGTGTGCCAAAGCGTTCGGCGATGGCAGACAGGGCAACACCTTCCGCGAACAGCTCGCCGTCACGGTAGTTAAAAGCGTCCATGGCGTTCCCTTATTGGTAGACGTCGTGCTTGTGTGCTTTCGACGGAGACTGCTGCGACGACTTGGCTTGCTCGGCAGGGTCCTGGCTATCGTCAGGCAGGTACAGCGGGCCTTTTTGACCACACGCCGACACAAGGCAAGCAACCGCGGCAAGCGCAGCAAGGGAAGAGATCAGGCGCTTCATGGCGAAATCCTTGAAAATGCATTAATTGCGCCGGAGTATACCGGCCACCCGGCAGCTTGCCTATGCGACGGGGCTCCCGTCCGGCGGGGCTATGTGGTGAGGGGATTTATCCCCGTTCGGCTGCGCAGCAGTCGCAAGCATTCACGCTTAACCTTGAACTGCTGGGGCTGCTTCGCAACCCAACGGGGATAAATCCCCTCACCACAAAGGCTCGCTCCCACAGGTGTACCTATATCGGTCCTTGGTCGTTATCCTTTGCAATCACCGGGGCTCGCCCGTATCTTGCGGCGCTTGAGCGTGAGTAGACACTTTTTGAGGTTCCCGCAATGAGTTTGACTGAAGCCCGTTTCCACGATCTGGTCGATGCCACCCAGCAGGCGCTGGAGGATATTTTTGACGAGTGTGACCTGGATATCGATCTGGAGAGCTCGGCCGGTGTGCTCACCGTCAAGTTCGAAAACGGCAGCCAGTTGATCTTCAGCCGTCAAGAACCGCTGCGACAGCTGTGGCTGGCGGCCGTGTCCGGTGGTTTCCACTTCGATTACGACGAAGAGAGCAAGCGCTGGATGTGTGACAAGAGCGACGAACAACTCGGCGAGATGCTCGAGCGCATCGTCAAGCAACAAGCTGACGCCGAGCTCGATTTCGAAGGTCTGTGAGATCGTGACTCAGCCTGCGCCCGTTCGTCCGCCAAAACCGCTCTACAGCAATGTCAGCCCGGCGGTGGCTTCGCCGTGCAGCGGCGTGTGTCGGCTGGATGAGCAGAAGGTCTGCCTTGGGTGTTTTCGTCATGTCGAAGACATCCGCGAATGGCGCTCGGCCGATGATGATCGCCGTCGTGTCATCTGCGCCCAGGCGGCACAGCGCAAGATCGCCACCTGAAGCTTTCACGCGACCTGTAGCAGCTGGCGAAGCCTGCGTCCGGCTGCGCAGCAGTCGTAAAACCTGAATGCTCGGTACTCCTGACACACCATATCGCCTGATTCCACGACTGCTGCGCAGCCGGACGCAGGCTTCGCCAGCTGCTACAAAAGTGTGTCGTCGCCCCTGACTTGTATATTTATTGAGCTGTGATAGTGTCGAGAAACGCCTCAACCCATCGAGGCTCGTGAAGACCCCGCCTTTTTCTGGCGGGGTTTTGCTTTTTCTGTGCAGAAGAAAGGAGTCTGCCTCTATCATGACCGCACCTTCCATCACCCTTACTCGTCTGGACGTGCAACGTCTGGAGCGCCTGATCGACAGCCTGGATGACACGCTGCCGGGCGTAATCGCGCTGCAAACCGAACTGGATCGCGCGGATACCGTGGTCGGTCACGATGAAGTGCCCGCCGATGTCGTGACCATGAATTCCCGTGTGCATTGCCGCGAAGAAGGCAGCGGCAAGGACTATCACCTGACGTTGGTTTATCCGAAGGATGCCAATGCCGACGAAGGCAAGATTTCCATTCTGGCGCCGGTCGGCAGCGCACTGCTCGGTCTGAAGGTTGGTCAGCACATCGACTGGCCGGCACCGGGCGGCAAGACACTGAAACTGACCCTGCTGGAAGTTGAATCGCAGCCGGCCGAGGGCGGCCACTTTCCGGAATAACCCCCTCAGACCTGCTCGAGCGCCTCGTTCAATGCGCGCTCCAGGTCAGCCTTGTAGCGCAAATACAAAATGCTTGAACTCTGACCATCACCGAGCAGGCCCGACAGGTCCAGGTCGGTGATGTAGCAGCGATAGTGTTCGGTTTCACGGCGCTGCTCGACGATTTCCCGGGCGACCACGCTGAACAGTTGGTCGCCATGTTCCAGCTCTGAAAACTCCCGCTGATTGCAATACAACGTGACTTGCACCTGCCCCGGTGCGGCTTTGCCGATAATCGCCTGCACGTCGTAGAACGGTTTGTTGACCGGGGTTTGCAGCGCTGGCCGAGCTTCGACCCGACGCGCCCGTACAGGGCCGGAGGGCAGCAGTTGGTAATACAAGGTGTCCAGGCTCAGCGGCTGGGCAGCGTCCATCGGCAGCAAGGCGTCGCGCCGGTACTGGATCGATTGCAGGAAACGTTGCAGCGGCACCAGCAGGCTTTGCTCGTCGTGGTAGGGCAAGCGCTGCTGCCAAAGGGCATTGAATTCATCCAGCACGTACAGGTCGGCGTGGTATTCGCTGATCCGATAGAACACCTGAATGCAATCGGGCTGGCCCATTGGCAGGACCAGCGCCAGGTCGTGGTCTTCCAATGCCATCGGGTCCAGGTGCAGCGGGCTGTAGCTTGCCAGCTCTTCGCCCAGGTAATCGACCAGCGCCGGCAGCGTGCCGAGGGCGACATGATTGACCTGGCCGGGCACCAGTTCCAACACGTGGTAGTGCTGCTGGACCTGAATCAGGTAGCGATGATTGAGATTGCTCAACAGCAGGTTCTGCGCGGTGTCGAGGATCTCTTCGACCCGCCGGGCGATGAACTGTGCGCGGTTGTGGCAGAAGCACCGAACCCGCAACGTGGGTTGTTGTAGCCCGCCGGGCAGGTTGTTGAGGTAATCGCGCACGCAGTCGAGCAGCGCGTGGGGGCCGTCGAAGCGGTTGACCAGCACTTCGTTCCAGCTATTGAGCGTGACCTGATCCAGGGTCAGCACCAGGTTTTCCCGGACGCCGGCGTAACTGAGGGAGTCGGTGCGCTCGGTGGTCATCAGGATGTTCAGGTCGCGGTGGTGCTTGAGTGGATCGACGCCGACGTTCACCAGAATCAGCACTTCGCTCGGCACACTGGCGCGCAGCAACGGTTCTTCGGCGACGCTCGTCAGCGGCAGGGCAATGCTCTGTTGCAGGCTGCCGAGCAGGTTGAACAGTTCGAACTCGCTCAGGTCGCTGCTGCCGGGGTGCAAGGCCAGGCGAGTGCTGCTGTCAATCACGCCATTGCGGTGACACCAGGTCAGCAGTTCCAGCAATTGGCGGCTGCGCTTGATCGGTGCGAAATGCTCCCATTCGAGGGCCGTCAGGCTGCCGTTGTACAAACCCCACTGAGTTTGACCCGATTCTTTTTTGTTCGGTGCATGCACCAGCGTAAGGGTGTCTTCGGCCAGATCCGGGGCGATGCCAGGGTTGATGAACTCGACTTTGTCGGCCTTGCGCTCGAAGGCTGCGTACAGCCGTCGACCCAGCACGTTGAGGTCGCGCTTGTTGATCAGGCTAACGGTCTGTTCGTTGCGGGCGAACTGGGTCAGGAAGCGATAGCTGTAATTGAGCTCATTGACCAAGGCCCTGCGTTCAGAGCTGACCTGGCGGACTTTCCACTGGCTGCGGCTGTCCAGCAGGGCCAGTTGACGATGATCCCACTGCCATTCGTGGGCCAGGCGTTTGAGCAACGAACGCTGCCAGCTCTGAGTGCGACTGTTGCTGCCGGTGAGCTTGCGATTGACCTTCAGGTACAACGCCCGGCGTACCAGCTCCAGCCGTTCAGGCTCGCCACGGGCAGTGAGGTATTCCTCGATGCGCCGGTAGACCACGACGTACGGGTCCAGCTCATCAAGGTCGAGCCGATTGGCAAACACCGCTTGTTTGAAGCGCAGGCTCAGGCAATGAACCTTGGGGTGTTCGCTGGCATAGACCTCGATCAGCAGCAGTTTGAGCACCGATTTGTACGGCGACTCGATGCCCTTGAACAACTGCCAGAGTCCGGCGCCGATGAATTCGCCCGGCGGGATATAAGCCAGATGCCCCAGGTCCAGGGTTTCATCGGCACGGATGAAGCGCTTGGACATCAGCGTGTGGGTGTAACGGTCGTAGCTTGCTTCTTCATAGACCGGCACCAGCCACCAGATGGGCGTGCGTCCAGCCAGCCAGATCGCGGTGCGATAAAACTCGTCCAGCAGCAGATAGTGCTGGGTGGTGCCGCAGTCTTCCGAGCTCATTTGCGTATCACGTTCGCCGCGTACGAAACGGGTCGGGTCGATCAGGAAAAAATGCGCCTCGGCACCCTGGCTGGCGGCCCAGATTTCGAGGAGTTGGCATTTTTTACGCAGCTCAGTGAGCTCGCTTTCGCTTAAGTCCGGCCCGTGACAGACCCACACGTCCATGTCGCTCTGGTCGGCCTGGGCGAGGGTGCCGAGGCTGCCCATCAGGAACAGGCCGTGAATCGGTCGCGGCGGATTGCTGCCATGGCGGGGCTTATAGGAAAACGAGCGGGTCAGGCGTTGGGCTTCGGCGAGGGTGTTGGCGTCGGGTTCATAATTCGACAGCCCGGCCGGCGTGCTGCCTGAAACGTACCCTGGCAACAGCGGATGATTGACGTGGAAAAACAGCGGCAACAAGGTCAGCACCGCTTGCTGGCGGGCCGACAACCCTTCCATGGCGCGGGCCATACGGCCTTCATTGAGCTTCAGAAAACGTGCGCGCAGTTGGCTGAGAACCTTGCGGTCGATTCCCTCGTCCAGATCGGGGCGGATTTCATGGGTGCGGGTCATGTCAGCTCAAACCGGCTCGCGGGGCTCAGACGTGGGTGTCTGCGGATGAGGGCCAGTTTAGCGCCTCGGCTCCAGGACTTTTAAGCTGATTTTATTTTTCTGACGTCAGATTTTCATCGCGGGGCGACGGCAAGCAACAGGGCAGGTAACGAAATGTGCCCGCGGAAATCCCGTAGCAGGGGTTTCCGTGGGCGCTACGGTAATGCTCAGGCAGTTTCCCGGACGTTGAGAATGGTCAGAACGGTTTGCACATTTTGCGCGGCGTCACGACCCAGGCTGGTCAGATAACCACCATCTGGCTGGGTGATCAGTTCTTTGTCGAACAGTCTTTGGGCGGCGGCAATGGCTTTCGGGGCAGCGGTCTGATGAATTTTCAAACCTTCCTGGGAACTGTCCAGGTTGAAGAGTGCGAGGATTTCCAGTTCGGCAACCAACTCAGGGGTAAGCGACATAAGGACTCCAGACTTTCTAGGAATTGGACGACAGCGCCCCTAAGGTGATCCCACTCGGGCGGCATGTCCAGTGCTCGCGACAGGGTTTTTTCGCCTTGGGAAGCATTCCCCGTTGGGTGACGCGGCAGCGGGGTGCGTACCAGTGTAGTCAGGGACTGGGGGAAGGCGGGAGTGATTGGTTAGATTCTGTGTTGAACCTGTTTTTGTGGCGAGGGAGCTTGCTCCCGCTGGGGCGCGAAGCGGCCTCAAAAGCTTTGCGACTGCTTCGCACTCGAGCGGGAGCAAGCTCCCTCGCCACAGAAGCCTGCGCCCTTCAGGTCGGAGTTATTTCTTTTCCGGCGGCAACTCTGGCAATGCACGCAACGCAGCTTCGTACCATTCGGTGTTGAACGCGCGGTCTTCTTCGAGGATCGCGTCGATTTCCACTGCCAGAACGTGGGCCATCAAATTGAGAATTTCTTCACGCTCGTAACCCACCAATGTCAGCTTGTTGAAGGTCGCCTTGGCGGCCGGCGGGTTATCGCTTTCGATCTGGTTTTCGATGGCTTCGACCAGGGTGTTTTCGGCGAACTCTTCTTCGTCGATGTCGTCGTTGCTGGTGCCGGGTGTTGGCTCGCTCATGGCAGGCTCCTCAAGTTAAGGCGGCCAGTTTACCTGCATTCAGCGCTGTGATGCTGCTGGCAAGAAACGTCGCGGCGTTCTATAAAAGGCACCTGCCAACCCCGCACGGCCTGGAGGCTATGTGATGCTCAAGCTTTATGGATTTTCCGTCAGCAACTACTACAACATGGTCAAGCTGGCGCTGCTCGAGAAGGGACTGCCGTTTGAAGAGGTGCCGTTTTACCCGGGGGCGAGCCCTGAGGCATTAGCCATCAGCCCGCGCGGGAAGGTGCCGGTGCTGGGCGTCGAACAGGGTTTCGTCAACGAAACCAGCGTGATTCTCGAATACCTCGAACACAGCCAGAAAGGCACGACGCTGTTGCCGAGCGATCCCTTTGAGCGAGCGCAGGTCCTGGCGCTGGCCAAGGAAATCGAGCTGTACATCGAATTGCCGGGGCGTGCCTGTTACGCCGAAGCATTTTTCGGCACGACTGTACCGGAGGCGATCAAGGACAAGACCAAAGCCGAGTTGCTGCTGGGGTTTGCCTCACTGGGCAGGCACGGCAAGTTCGCCCCTTACGTGGCAGGCGACAGCCTGAGCATTGCGGATTTGTATTTTCTCTACAGCGTGCCGCTGGCCTGTGCGGTGGCGCAGAAGCTGTTTGACCTGGATTTGCTGGCTGAGATGCCGGCGGCCAAGGCGCTGCTGAAGCGTCTGGAGCAGAATCCGAACGTACAGCGGATTGCGTCGGACAAGGATGCGGCAATGCCTGCGTTTTTGGCGATGGTTGCGGGCAAGAAGTAGGTTTTACAGTGTTCTGAAGTCAGTCATCGCGAGCAGGCTCACTCCCACAGGGGAATGCATTCCAAATGTGGGAGGGAGCTTGCTCGCGATGCTTTTAGCTTTTAACGGCTGGCGAGCAATGCCTGGCCGCGAGCCACCGCCTTCTTGACCTGTGCCGGCGCAGTCCCGCCGATATGGTCACGGGCATTCACCGAGCCTTCCAGGGTCAGCACGGCAAACACGTCCTGATCGATCTGGTCGCTGAACTTGCGCAGCTCTTCCAGGCTCATTTCCGCCAGGTCTTTACCGCTTTCCACGCCGTACTTCACGGCATGGCCAACGATTTCGTGGCAGTCACGGAACGGCAGGCCACGACGTACGAGGTAGTCGGCCAGGTCGGTGGCGGTGGAGAAGCCGCGCAGGGCTGCTTCACGCATCATCGCGTGCTTGGGTTTGATCGCCGGGATCATGTCGGCAAAGGCCCGCAGCGAGTCGCGCAGCGTATCGGCGGCGTCGAACAGTGGCTCTTTATCTTCCTGGTTGTCCTTGTTGTAGGCCAATGGCTGGCCTTTCATCAGGGTCAGCAGGCCCATCAGCGCGCCGAATACGCGACCGGTCTTGCCACGCACCAGCTCTGGAACGTCCGGGTTTTTCTTTTGCGGCATGATCGAGCTGCCGGTGCAGAAACGGTCCGGCAGATCGATGAACTGGAACTGCGCGCTGGTCCACAGCACCAGCTCTTCGGAGAAGCGCGACAGGTGCATCATCGCGATGCTCGCGGCCGAGCAGAACTCGATGGCGAAGTCACGATCGGACACGTTGTCCAGCGAGTTGCCGCCCACGGCGTCGAAGCCCAGCAGTTGAGCGGTGTATTCGCGGTCGATCGGGTAGGTGGTGCCCGCCAGTGCGGCGCTGCCTAGTGGCATGCGGTTGGTACGCTTGCGGCAGTCGACCAGACGTTCGTAGTCGCGGCTGAGCATCTCGAACCAGGCCAGCATGTGGTGCCCGAAGGTCACCGGCTGCGCGGTTTGCAGGTGAGTGAAGCCCGGCATGATGCTGCCGGCTTCGCGCTCGGCCTGTTCCAGCAAGCCTTTTTGCAGGCGGGTGATTTCGCTGAGGATCAGGTCGATCTCGTCACGCAGCCACAGGCGGATGTCGGTGGCGACCTGGTCGTTACGGCTGCGGCCGGTGTGCAGTTTTTTACCGGTGACGCCGATGCGGTCGGTCAGACGCGCCTCAATGTTCATGTGCACGTCTTCGAGGTCGATGCGCCAGTCGAACTGGCCGGCCTCGATTTCGCCCTGGATGGTCTTCAGGCCATCAGTGATGCTGTCGCGCTCGGCATCGGTCAGCACGCCGACCTTGGCCAGCATCGTGGCGTGAGCGATCGAGCCCATGATGTCGTGGCGATACAGGCGCTGGTCGAAAGTGACGGAGGCGGTGAAGCGGGCGACGAAGGCGTCGACGGGTTCACTGAAGCGGCCGCCCCAGGACTGATTGGTCTTGTCAGTGCTCATGAATTCGCTCGTGTCGGCTGAAGAAAGATGGCGTAGAAAGCTGTCGCGGATAATAACAGGGTTGCCAATCCTGTCGCTGACACTGGTCGATACGTTTTTTTCTCAGGCGGCGGTCCATACTCGAATCAACGCCGAGGGGATTTGCGCAACGATATTTTTCAATTGAGCAATATCGTGCCGGCAACCGTCTACAGTTGGACAGTAGGATCAGCGCAGTTCCAGACGCTGCAGCTGACTATAAAAAGAGGGGGTGTTCGTATTGTGTATCAACAAACCCTACGGCGATGCCTCGCCAACGCGGGCCTGGGCCGCCAAACGCACGACAGATGAAAATTTAGCCGTCGGACGGGCGGCACTTTTTGGCCATCGCGCTAGTCTTAGCGTGGATCGCGGTGACGGACGTCACTTCACCTGTCTACGCTATCCTTGTGCGAGACTCACGCAGGAATCCAGCGCAATATGAATGTCCTGATCGTTGAAGACGAACCCCTTGCCCGCGAGCGCCTGAGCCGAATGGTTGGCGAACTCGAGGGATACAGTGTCCTGGAGCCTAGCGCCACGAACGGCGATGAGGCGTTGGCTCTGATCGACAGCCACAAACCCGATATCGTGCTGCTCGATATCGGCATGCCGGGCCTCGATGGCCTGCAAGTGGCTGCACGATTGTGCGAACGCGAAACCCCGCCCGCCGTGGTGTTTTGCACAGGGCCCGATGAATTTGCCGTGGAAGCCTTACAGGCCAGCGCCGTAGGCTATCTGGTGAAACCTGTGCGTACAGAACAATTGCATGAAGCGTTGAAAAAAGCCGAGCGGCCCAATCGCGTCCAGCTCGCAGCCCTGACCCGTCCCGCCGCCGAAAGTGGCAGCGGCCCGCGCAGCCATATCAGCGCCCGTACCCGTAAAGGTATCGAACTGATCCCGTTGGGTCAGGTGGTCTACTTCATTGCGGATCACAAATACGTGACCTTGCGCCACGAAGGCGGCGAAGTACTGCTGGATGAGCCGCTCAAGGCCCTTGAAGATGAATTTGGCGACCGCTTCGTGCGAATCCACCGCAACGCGCTGGTCGCCCGCGAACGCATCGAACGCTTGCAGCGCACACCTCTGGGGCATTTTCAGCTGTTCCTCAAAGGCTTGAACGGCGACGCCCTGATCGTCAGCCGACGGCATGTGGCCGGCGTGCGCAAAATGATGCAACAGCTTTAATCCGCCATTTACGGGCGGGTTTCATCCCGATTGCTGGATGTCTGAGGCCAGGGAGGCCACGCGTTTTCTGATACAAGTCAAAGTGGATTTGGCTGAGCTGTTATTATCCGCCGTATCTATTCAGTACGGATTGATCCATGTCCTCTCGCGAAATCCGCATCGCCACCCGTAAAAGTGCACTCGCCCTGTGGCAGGCCGAATACGTCAAAGCCCGTCTGGAAGAGGCCCATCCGGGTCTGCTCGTGACGTTGGTGCCCATGGTCAGTCGCGGTGACAAATTGCTCGACTCGCCACTGTCGAAAATCGGCGGCAAGGGCCTGTTCGTCAAAGAACTGGAAACCGCGCTGCTGGAAAACGAAGCCGACATCGCCGTGCACTCGATGAAGGACGTGCCGATGGACTTCCCCGAAGGCCTCGGTCTGTTTTGCATCTGCGAGCGAGAAGACCCGCGTGATGCCTTCGTCTCCAACACCTACTCCAGCCTGGACGAATTGCCGCAAGGCAGCATCGTCGGCACCTCCAGCCTGCGCCGTCAGGCCCAGTTGCTGACCCGTCGTCCGGACCTGGAAATTCGCTTCCTGCGCGGCAACGTCAACACGCGCCTGGCCAAGCTCGATGCCGGCGAATACGACGCTATTATCCTCGCCGCCGCTGGCCTGATTCGTCTCGGCTTTGAAGATCGCATCACCTCGGCCATCAGCGTCGACGACAGTCTGCCGGCCGGTGGCCAAGGCGCGGTGGGTATCGAATGCCGCAGCGTCGACAGCGAAATCCACGCGCTGTTGGCACCGCTGCACCATCAGGACACCGCCACCCGCGTGACCGCCGAACGTGCGCTCAACAAACATTTGAATGGCGGCTGCCAAGTGCCGATCGCCTGCTATGCCGTGCTTGAAGGCGAGCAGATCTGGTTGCGTGGTCTTGTCGGTGATCCGAACGGCGGTCTGCTGCTCAGCGCCGAGGCTCGTGCGCCACGTAGCGAAGCCGAGGCCCTGGGCGTGCAAGTGGCTGAAGACCTGCTGAGTCAAGGCGCCAACGACATCTTGAAAGCAGTCTACGGCGAGGCAGGTCACGAGTGACTGGCTGGCGCCTGCTGCTGACGCGTCCCGAGGATGAGTCGGCGGCGCTGAGCAATCTTTTGGCCGAAAGGGGGATTTTCAGCAGCAGTTTGCCGCTTTTGGAGATCGAGCCGATTCCTGCCTCTGACACAATGCGCGAGGTGATTCAGGGGCTGGATCGCTATTGCGCAGTGATCGTGGTCAGCAAGCCAGCCGCCAGAATTGCGGTGGATCTGCTCGGGCGGTATCGGGCGCAACCCCCTCGTTTGAAGTGGTTCAGCGTGGGCGCAGCCACCGCGCAGATCCTTGAGGACCATGGGTTGGACGTCAGCTTTCCGGTGGATGGCGATGACAGCGAAGCCTTGCTTGAACTTCCTCAGTTGCGTGAGGCAATCGCGCGGCCCGGTCCACGCGTGCTGATCATGCGCGGGGAGGGCGGGCGCGAGTTGCTGGCTGAGCGTTTGCGCGAGCTTGGTGCTAGTGTCGAGTATCTGGAGTTGTACCGCCGCGACCTGCCGCACTACCCGCCGGCAGCGCTGCCTGACCTGATCGAAGCGGAACGCTTGAACGGGCTGGTGGTCAGCAGTGGACAGGGTTTTGAGCACCTGCATCAATTGGCCGGCGATGCCTGGCCGCAATTGGCGCGGTTGCCGTTGTTTGTTCCAAGCCCCAGGGTCGCTGAGCTGGCATGTGCCGCCGGGGCCCAAACAGTTGTGGATTGTCGCGGCGCCAGTGCCGCGGCTTTGCTGACGGCGTTACGGGAGCATCCCGGACCCGTTCTCTAATGCAAAGGATGGATACGTGAGCGAAACAGCCTTGCCTAAAGATGACGTCCAGCCAGTGCTCGGCGCACCGGTTGAAGCACCGGTTGAAAACGTGCCACCTGCTGCAGTGCAGCGCCGAGGCAATGGGCTGGCAATCGTCGCGCTGTTGCTGGGCGCTGCCGGTGTCGCCGTGGGCGGTTGGGGAGTCTGGCAGGTGCGTCACCTGCAAGCCAATACTCAACTGCAGTTGAGTCAGGTCCAGGCATTGAGCGATCAGGCGCAGGACCTGAAGCTCAACGAACAACGCCTGACTGCTCGCCTGGAACAAATGCCTGCCGCCGCCGAGCTCGACGCGCGCAGTCGTTTGGTCACTCAACTTCAAGGCGATCAGCAACGCTTGAATCAACGTCTGGAAACGGTTCTCGGTGCCAGCCGCAAGGATTGGCGTCTGGCCGAGGCCGAGCACCTGCTGCGTCTGGCCAGCCTGCGTCTTTCAGCGTTGCAGGACATCAGCAGTGCCCAGGCTTTGGTGCAGGGCGCCGATGAAATTCTGCGCGAACAGAACGACCCGGGCTCTTTTGCCGCTCGCGAGCAAGTGGCCAAAACGCTGGTGGCATTGCGTAGCACCCAACAGCCGGATCGCACCGGTCTGTTCCTGCGACTGGGGGCGCTACGCGATCAGGTGATCAGCCTCACCGAGCTGGCGCCCGAGTACAAGGACCGTGGTGAATCCCTGTTGGGTCTCACCTCCGATGGCGACGGCGCCAGTCGTTGGGCGCAATGGTGGGATCAGGTATCGCGCTACATCCGCATCGACTTTAACGCTGACAAGAATGTGCGTCCGTTGCTGGCCGGGCAGAGCCTGAGCCAGGTGCGCCTGGCCCTGAGCCTGGCGCTGGAGCAGGCGCAATGGGCCGCGCTCAATGGCCAGGCTGCGGTTTATACCCAGGCGCTTGCCGAAGCGCGGGACGTGCTCAAGGGCAACTTCAACCCGGACAACCCTCAGAGCAAAGTGATGCTTGAGCAGGTTGGCGAGTTGAGCAAGCAGCCGGTTACCGTCGTCACGCCAGACCTGACCGGCACGCTGAGTTCGGTTCAGGGGTATCTGGAGCGGCGTAATGTCAACGCCGAGGACTCGATCAAACCGATGGCCAAATCTGCTGCGGGCACCGCTCAGGAGGCCACGCCATGAAACGCCTCTATGTGATCGTGTTCCTGGTGATCGCTGCGGCTGCCGCGCTGGGGCTGGCGATTGCCGAGCATTCCGGTTACGTGCTGATCGCCTACAAAAGCTTCCGTTACGAATCGAGCCTGTGGGCAACCCTGGCGTTGGTCGCCGTGCTTTGGCTGGTGTTCTGGGGCATCAAGGCGTTGATCGAATTGGTCACGACCTCCAGCGGCGTGGTCAATCCCTGGTCGCGGCGCAATCGCAGTCGCCGTGTGCAGGTGGCAATTGAGCACGGTCAACTGGATCTGGCCGAAGGTCGCTGGGCCAGTGCGCAGCGCCATCTGCATCGGGCTGCGGAAGCCGAGCGCCAGCCTTTGCTTTACTACCTAGGCGCTGCCCGGGCCGCGAACGAACAAGGTCAATACGAGGAGAGCGACAACCTGTTGGAGCGTGCTCTCGAGCGACAACCCCAGGCAGAATTGGCGATTGCCCTGAGCCACGCGCAATTGCAGACCGACCGCGGCGATACCGAAGGCGCCCTGGTGACCCTGCAAGCCATGCACGAGCGTCATCCTCATAACGTCCAGACCTTGCGCCAGTTGCAGCGCTTGCACCAACAGCGGGGCGACTGGTCGGCGCTGATTCGTCTGCTGCCGGAGCTACGCAAGGACAAGGTCCTGCCGCCGGCCGAGCTGGCCGAACTGGAACGCCGGGCCTGGGGTGAGAACCTGTCCTTGGCGGCGCATCAGGAAGAAAACGGGACGGTTGGCTTGCAAGCGCTCAATCGCGCCTGGCAGCAGTTGACCTCGGCTCAGCGTCAGGAGCCGCAACTGGTGCTCGCTTATGCCGAGCAACTTCGGCAACTGGGTGCTCAGGTCGAGGCCGAAGAGATTCTGCGGACGGCGCTCAAGCGCAACTACGACAGTCATCTGGCGCGCCTCTACGGACTCGTTCGCGGCAGTGATCCGGCACGTCAACTGCACACCGCCGAGGGCTGGCTCAAGGATCATCCGACTGACCCAAGCCTGTTGCTGACCCTGGGGCGCTTGTGTCTGCAAAGCAGCCTTTGGGGCAAGGCCCGGGACTATCTGGAAAGCAGCCTACGCGTGCAGCGCAACCCGGAAGCCTGCGCGGAACTGGCGCGGCTGCTGGCGCAGCTGGGTGACACAGAACGCAGCAATCAGTTGTTCCAGGAGGGCTTGGGCTTGTTGGACGAACGCTTGCTGGCGGCACCGTTGCCGGTTCCTGTTCACGCTTGATTCCTGCCCCTGTAGCAGCAGGCTGCGCCAGCTGCTACAAGGGGCGGGAATTGCTTCGAATCCGCCACTGTTTCGGCGTTGTAATCCTTCGCCAGCAAAATCCTACAGAGGACTACACCTAATCCTCTCGTTCCTGTTGGGATTTCCCTACACTTCTGTTGAAGTGTCCCCGCTGGCCTGCCTTGAAAGGCTGCAGCGCTTTCCTCTACCGTAACCGCCTGTCTCTACTGTTACGGAAATGCCATGTCTTTGGCCTGCTCACGCTCCTTGTTTTTCATGGCTTTCATTGCAGGTGCCCTGGCCCTGGGCGTGTCCTATTACCTGGAATATGCGGTCGGCCTCAGGCCTTGCGGGTTGTGCCTGTTGCAGCGCTTTTGCCTCGCGTTGCTCACAGGTATCTGCCTGGTGGCCTCGGTGCATGGGCCGGGCCGCTTCGGGTCTTTCCTGTATTGGATGCTCGGGCTGTTTTGCAGTCTGGCGGGTACGGTCACGGCGTGGCGGCAGGTATTGCTGCAGAGCGATCCAATGCATCAGCTGTTGACGTGCTCGCCTAATCTGGCAGTTCAGTACGAGGACATGCCTTGGTTGTGTCAGGCCACGCAGATGTTTAGAGGGGAGGCGGAGTGCGCGGAGATTTCCTGGACACTGTTCGACCTGAGCATTCCTGAATGGAGTCTGCTGTTCTTCATGGCGATGACAATTCTGGGCATTTATCAGCTGCTGCGCGTTGTCTGGAAAGCCTGTCTGCGACCGCTCAGCGGCGGTTCGTCGCACCGGGCGCTGGCGGGTGATTAAACACTTGTATGAACTTTATCTCCTGCGTACCTTGAAGCCATTGTCGCGCGGGCATAATCTGGCCCGCACGTGTCATTGGAATTATGTTGCTCGAATGACGCTCTGCCTGGCCGATACTTGACCTTCAAGTGTGGCGACGGGTGTAGGGCAGCATGACCCACAAGGGAAGAGAGATCACCATGCTCGAAAGTTGTCAGAATGCTCAGGAACGTTGGGGTGGAGTGCATCTGCTGATCGATCGCTGGTTGCAGGAGCGTCACGAACTGGTTCGGGCCTATGATGCTCTCGGCGCCAAGCCTGAGGCGCTGGGTGAGAACCGTAAGCCGTTGCAGGAATTCTGCGGCGTGCTGGTCGATTACGTGTCTGCCGGGCACTTCGAGATCTACGAACAGCTGACCGGCGAAGCCAAGGCGTTTGGTGATACTCGCGGGCTCGAGCTGGCCGAGACCATCTACCCTCGCATCGACGTCATCACCGAGAAACTGCTCGCGTTTAACGACCTGTGTGATGCAGGTAAATGCGTGGCAGAGAAATTCAAAGAGCTGGGTGGCCTGTTGCACGAGCGCTTCGAACTGGAAGACTGCCTGATCGAAGTGCTGCACACCGCTCACAAGGAAGAGGACTCGGTTCAGGCCTGAACCCCCTTCCTGCAAGACCTCCAAAAACGGTGCGCTATGCGCGCCGTTTTTCATTTCCGCTATTCAGCTTGTGGCACCGCGCAATTCGACCTCGAATACCAGCGGTGTGAACGGCGCAATCAAGTCGCCGGCACCCTCGGCGCCATAGGCTTCGGCCGATGGAATCACCAGGCGCCATTTCGCACCGACCGGCATTTGCTGCAACGCGCTGCGCCATCCACTGATCACACTGTCGAGACTGAACCACTGCGGCTGACTGTTCTGATCGAACACCGTGCCGTCGGGAAGGCGACCGATATACAGCACCTGGACTTTGCCATTGGGGCCAGCTTTGGCACCAGTGCCCGGCGCCAACTCCGTTAGCAATATTCCATCGGCCAGTTCACGAACGCCCGGTCTGGCTTTTTCCACGGCGAGAAAGGCCTGCTCTTTTTCGAGGGCGATCTCACTTTGCGGCGTGCTTGGTTGCAAGGCGACCTGGGCTTCATGCTCGGCAAGAATCTGTTCGATCTGCTCATCTTTCAGTGCCAAGGGTTTGCCTTGATAGGCTTGTTGCAATCCTTGGATCAGCGCCTGAAGTTGCAGATCGGGAACCTCTTGGCGCAGGCGTTCGCCGAGGCTTGCGCCCAGGCTGTAAGAGAGATCATGAGTGTCATTTTCTTTGGTTTTTTCGGCGGCCTGGGCCACGGAAAAAAACACGCACAGTGATAAAAAAAGGTAGCGCGACATGGGCACTCTCCGACCTGAGATGCGGGGGATTATGCCAGTGTGAATGCGCTCGACGGTGAACTGGTTTTGCGCAAGCGCAGAAGAATTTCAATCCGTTGCAACGCAGCGCTTTGGATACTGTCAACATGCCCTAGCGGCGGTAGCAGCAGAGGTCTAGTATGAGCCGCACCCACGTCAGCCAGGAGGTAAACCATGTCGGCCACCAAGAAGCCAGTAAATACTCCGTTGCACTTACTCCAACAACTCTCGGGCAGCTTGCTTGAGCATTTGGAAAACGCTTGTTCGCAAGCCTTGGCTGATGCTGAAAAACTGCTCGCCAAACTGGAAAAGCAACGCGGGAAAGCGCAAGAAAAATTGCACACGTCCCGTACCAAATTGCAGGACGCTGCGGCGGCCGGCAAGGCCAAGGCACAAACCAAAGCCAAGGGCGCAGTGAAGGAGCTTGAGGACTTGCTCGATGCCCTCAAGGATCGTCAATCCGAAACTCGCAGCTACATTCTGCAACTCAAGCGCGATGCTCAAGAAAGCCTGAAACTGGCCCAGGGCATCGGTCGTGTACAAGAGGCTGTCGGCAAGGCGTTGTCCCTGCGTTCGGCCAAGCCTGCTGCGGCTCCTGCCAAGAAAGCCGCTGCCAAACCGGCTGCTGCAAAAGCACCGGTCAAGTCTGCCGCCAAACCGGCCGCCAAAGCACCGGTGAAAGCCGCAGCAAAACCTGCCGCTAAACCTGCGGCAAAAAAACCAGTCGCTGCTAGCGCTGCAAAACCGGCTGCTAAAACAACCGCTGCCAAACCTGCCGCCAAGCCAGTCGCTGCCAAAACAGCTGCCGTTAAACCGGCTGCAAGAACCGCTGCTGCCAAACCGGCGGCAGCGAAAACTGCAGCGGCTAAACCAGCTGCCAAATTGGCCGCAAAACCAGCTGCAAAAACTGCCGCTGCGAAACCTGCTGCCAAGCCTGCCGCGAAATCAGTCGCGACTAAAACTGCTGCCAAGCCAGCTGCAAAACCAGCTGCAAAAGCTGCAGCCAAACCGGCTGCCAAACCGACTGCTGCAAAACCTGCTGCAGCCAAGCCAGCCACTGCTGCAAAACCTGCCGCAGCGAAACCAGCAGCCAAACCTGCCGCTGCGAAACCTGCTGCAAAACCAGCCGTGAAAAAACCGGTTGCCGCCAAGCCGGCCACCGCACCAGTTGCTAAGCCAGCCAACCCGGCTCCGGCAGCACCGTCTGCTTTAGCAGCAGCCACCTCGACAGCCACGCCAGCGCCAACGCCGGCCGCCGCGTCGATCGCAGCAACCACCCCAACCAGCGCTTCCTAAGTGCCGGTTACCGCGACGCGCAGCTGATGCAGCGCGTCGCGGTCCAGGTGGGCGGCGCCTGCCGCCACACCGTTCAGCCAGGCCGATAGATCGGTCGCCTCACCTTGCGGCCAGCTCTGCGCCGATCGTTCCAGTCGCACCAACAGATGTCGCTCGGCTTCCAGTTCGAGTGCCTTCACTTGCTCGCGCAAAGCATTCAGTTCGCCATCGTCGGCGGCGGCGACTTTCCAATTCACCCGCAAGGCTCGTAGCGGGCGTACCACGTCTGCGTCCCACGGCTCGGCCACGTTACGCAGTTGCTGCAATCGGTGTTCGTTACAGGCGACACCACGATCTCCCAGCCACAGCCCGCAGAGCAGCAAGCACACATTGATACCCGCCGACTGTAATTGCAGGCAGGCGGGTTCAACGCCGGGACGGGCGTAAGTACTAAGGGAAAAGCTCCACAGGTCAGAGGACATAGTGCTACTCGCGCCAGTTGCGAGCGAAGCTGGTAGACTCCGCCGCCATTATGATTCGACTTCAGAACCTGACTTTACAGCGTGGCCCTCAACGTCTGCTAGAAGACGCTGAGCTGACCCTGCACGCCGGCCACAAAGCCGGCCTCATCGGTGCCAACGGCGCCGGCAAATCGAGCCTGTTCGCCTTGCTTCTGGGTGACCTGCACCCGGACTCGGGTGATTGCTTCCTGCCGGCGGACTGGCGCATCGCCCACATGCGCCAGGAGATCGACACCCTCGATCGGGTGGCGGTCGACTATGTGCTCGATGGCGACCTGCGCCTGCGCGAGGTGCAACGCGACCTCGCGGCAGCCGAAGCGGCCCATGACGGTACCGCTCAGGCCCGCCTGCACTCGGAACTCGACAGCGCCGACGGATACACCGCCGACGCTCGGGCCCGAAAGCTGCTGGCCGGCCTTGGGTTCACCAATGAACAGATGGATCGCCAGGTAGGAGATTTCTCTGGTGGTTGGCGGATGCGTCTGAACCTGGCGCAGGCTTTGATGTGCCCTTCGGACTTGTTGTTGCTCGACGAACCGACCAACCACTTGGACCTCGACGCCATCATCTGGCTCGAAGAATGGCTCAAAAGCTATCCCGGCACCTTGATGCTGATTTCCCACGACCGGGACTTCCTCGATGCCGTGGTCGATCACGTGGCCCACGTCGATCAGCGCAAGATCACCCTGTATCGCGGTGGTTACAGCGCCTTCGAACGCGCCCGTGCCGAACGTCTGGCCCAGCAACAGCAGGCCTACGAGAAGCAGCAGGCGCAACGTGCGCACATGGAAAGCTACATCGCCCGCTTCAAGGCCCAGGCCACCAAGGCCCGTCAGGCCCAGAGCCGGATCAAGGCGCTGGAGCGGATGGAAGAGCTGTCCGCCGCCCACGTCGATTCGCCATTCGATTTCGTTTTCCGCGAATCAGTAAAAATCTCCAGCCCGTTGATTGACCTCTCCGACGCCCGACTGGGTTACGGCGAGCGAGCCGTGTTGGAGAAGGTCAAGCTGCAACTGACCCCCGGTGCGCGGATCGGTTTGCTTGGCCCGAACGGTGCCGGTAAATCGACCCTGATCAAAAACCTCGCCGGTGAACTCGAGCCGTTATCCGGCCGACTGACCCGTGGCGAGAACACCGTCGTCGGCTACTTCGCCCAGCATCAGCTGGACTCACTCGACTCCAAGGCCAGCCCGTTGCTGCACATGCAGCGCCTGGCGCCGACCGAGCGCGAGCAGACGCTGCGCGACTTCCTCGGTGGTTTCGACTTCCGCGGCGCGCGGATCGATGAGCCGGTGCTGAACTTCTCCGGTGGCGAAAAAGCGCGCCTGGCGCTGGCGTTGATCGCCTGGGGCCGGCCGAACCTGCTGCTGCTCGACGAACCGACCAACCACCTGGACTTGGAAATGCGCCTGGCGCTGACCATGGCCCTACAGGAATTCAGTGGCGCGGTACTGGTGGTCTCCCACGATCGCCATTTGCTCAAAAGCACCACCGACAATTTCTATCTGGTGGCGGACGGCAAGGTCGAGGAATTCGACGGCGACCTGGAAGACTACACCCGTTGGCTGGTGGACTACCGCCAGCGCAATGCGCCCGTCAGTAACACGCCGGTCAATCCGGACAAGACCGACAAGAAAGCCCAGCGCCAGGCCGCCGCAGCGTTGCGTCAGCAACTGGCGCCGCACAAGCGCGAGGCTGACAAGCTCGAAGCCGAGCTGGGCAAGCTGCACGAGAAACTGGCGAAGATCGATGCCAGCCTCGGCGACAGCGACATTTACGAGCCGGCGCGCAAGAACGACTTGCGTGACCTGCTGGCCGAACAGGCCAAGCTGAAGGTCCGTGAAGCCGAGCTGGAAGAAGCCTGGATGGAAGCGCTGGAACTGCTCGAAAGCATGCAGGCGGAGCTGGAGGCTCTGTCCTGATGGAAGCCTTCAAGCTTCCATTGCCTGCCGTATGGATCGAGCCGATCTGGCTCTTCGTGCAGATCCTGCTGATTCTGTTGGCGGGATATGTTGCCCAGCGTTTCGTCGCCAAGTGCCTGACTCGCTTGGGTGAGCGTTATCCGTTGCCCCCACAATTGCTGATGCCGCTGCGCGGTGGTCTGCGCTGGCTGATTATGGGCAGCGCGCTGATCTTCGTGCTAGAACGCCTCGGGGTGTCGGCAACGGTGCTCTGGACCGCGTTGTCCGGGTTTGTCGCGGTGGCGGCAGTGGCGTTCTTCGCCATGTGGAGCGTGCTCTCGAATCTGTTGTGCGCAATCCTGATCTTCACCGTCGGCCCGTTCCGTCTCGGCGACGTGGTCGAGTTGGTGGACACCACCGACAAGCCCGGCGTCAAAGGCCGGGTGGTGGCAATCAATCTGCTCTACACCACGCTGATCGAAGCCGAAGAACTCGGCACCGGCAGCGCCATGGTGCAAGTGCCCAACAGCCTGTTCTTCCAGCGCTCGGTGCGACGCTGGCGCGGCAGCGATGTATTCCCTTCCAGTGGTTTCGAAAAGTAAGCCTTCTGTTACCTGATAGACCGCTTTCGTCGGAACGCCGCCCGGAGCAAGCCCGCTCCCACAGTGGATCAGTGTTGTTCACAAATATTGTGTCCACTGAAGATCCAGTGTGGGAGCGAGCTTGCTCGCGATGGGGTCATCACAGGCGCAAACGCTGGTCGGCAGCCCCCTTATCCTGCAAAAAACGATGGTCATCGGCCCAAAGCCGCATTAGCTTAGACGTCTGTCACGAGTCTGAGTCGAGGTGTGCGATGGAGTTTCAAACATGGCTGGCGTTTTTTGCCGCCTGCTGGGTGATCAGTCTGTCGCCTGGTGCCGGCGCCATTGCGTCGATGTCCAGCGGTCTGCGATACGGTTTCTGGCGCGGTTATTGGAACGCTCTGGGCCTGCAATTGGGTCTGGCGCTACAGATTGCGATTGTCGCTGCCGGTGTCGGTGCAATCCTCGCGGCGTCGGCCAGCGCTTTCTATGCGATCAAATGGTTTGGCGTGGCCTATCTGGTTTACCTGGCGGTCAAGCAATGGCGCGCACTGCCCAATGACATGAGCGACGACGCGGCCGTCCGGCAAATCGGCAAGCCGATGGCGCTGGTGTTCCGGGGTTTTCTGGTGAACGTCAGCAACCCCAAGGCGTTGGTGTTCATGCTCGCGGTATTGCCGCAATTCATTGATCCGCATGCACCGCTGGTGGCGCAGTACCTGATCCTCGGAGTGACCATGATCTGCGTCGACCTGATTGTCATGGCCGGTTACACCGGGCTGGCATCCAAGGTGCTGCGCATGTTGCGCACGCCGAAGCAGCAAAGACGCATGAACCGTACGTTTGCGGGACTGTTCATTGGCGCCGCTGCGTTCATGGCGACCCTTCGCAAAGCGGTGGTGTAAAACCGCCAGGCACAAAAAAGGCGACCCTCGAGGTCGCCTTTTTCATGGCCCGAACCCGTGCAAAAACGGCGGTACTTGCGAACAACGCTTGAGTGAAAGTCATTGGAAGTGAACAATGTGTTACTTCTTATTTCCAATTGAGATTCATTCATGACTGCCCCGTCCCGATTCCTGGCCTGGCTGGTATTGCCGCTGTTTGCCCTTTGCAGTTTCAACCTGCTGGCCGACACCGTGGAAGGCGCGCCTCAAGCGCTGCATTTGCTCGATTACATCGGCGCGGATTACCCGGAAACAGTGCAAGCGGGCAAAGTCATTAATGAGTCCGAATACCAAGAGCAACTGGCATCCATCAAGGCGCTGCAAGGCTTGATCGCCGCGATGCCGGCCAAACCGGAAAAAGCCGGGCTGGAGCAGGGTGTCAGCACGCTGCGCAACGCGATCACTGCGCGTCAGGACGGCGCGGACGTCGGCCGCCAGGCGCGGCAACTCGGCGCCAAGTTGGCCGTGACCTATGAAGTCAGCCAAGCGCCAATCATTACGCCGGATCCGACCCGTGGTGCGCCGTTGTACGCTCAGCATTGTTCGGTGTGCCACGGCGACGCGGGTGCCGGGGATGGCCCGGCGGGTGTCGGTCTGACACCGCCACCGTCCAATCTGCGTGATGCGGCGCGGCTGGATCACCTGAGCCTCTACGCGATCTACAGCACCTTGGGCCTCGGTGTCGAAGGCACCGATATGCCAGCCTTCGCCGATCAGCTGGACGATCGTCAGCGTTGGGACCTGGCGACCTACATCGCCAGCTTTAGCGCCGATCCGGCTGCTGCAAAATCCGAAAAGACCTACAACATCGCCGACCTGGCCCGTCAGACTCCCGCAGAAGTGCAGGTTGCCGAGGGGCCGCAAGCGGCGGCGACCTACCGTGCGCAACGGGCGCAACCGCCGCAGGTCAAGCGTGGCCCGGCGCAGTTGCTCGACTACACCGCCGCAACGCTGGACAAGAGCATCGCGGCCTACCGTGCCGGCGATCACGATCAGGCCTATGACCTGTCGGTGGCGGCTTATCTGGAGGGCTTCGAACTGGTAGAAAGTTCTCTGGATAACGTCGACACCAACGTGCGCAAAGACACTGAAAAATCGCTGATGGCGTACCGTCAGTCGTTGCAGGACGGTTTGCCAGTGGCCCAGGCCCAACAGCGCCTGGACACGGCCAAGGCCAAGTTGAAGGAATCCGCCGGCCTGCTGGGCAGCGATGGTTTGAGTTGGTCCCTGAGCTACATCTCCGGTTTGTTGATTCTGTTGCGCGAAGGCCTGGAAGCGATTCTGGTGCTCGCGGCGATCCTCGCGTTCCTGCGCAATACCGGCCAGCAATCGGCGGCTCGCAGTGTCAACGTCGGCTGGGGGCTGGCGCTGCTGGCGGGTCTCGGGACTTGGGCGTTGGCGGCGTACGTGATCGATGTCAGCGGCTCGCAGCGTGAATTGCTGGAAGGCGCGACGGCGTTGTTCGCCGCCGTCATGGTGCTTTGGCTCGGCGTATGGATGCACGACCGTCGTCACGCGGCGGCCTGGAAGGATTACATCAAGAGCAGCCTGGTGGGCGGCGGTGGGCGTTTCGGGTTTGCGACGCTGGCGTTCTTCTCGGTGTACCGCGAGCTGTTTGAAGTGATTCTGTTCTACGAGACCCTGTGGTTGCAGGCGGGTCCGGCGGGCCATAACGCGGTACTGGCGGGTGGTGCGACGGCGTTGGTGTTGTTGGTCGGTCTGGCGTGGGTGATTTTGCGCGGTTCGGCGAAACTGCCGCTGTCGCTGTTTTTCAGTATCAACGCCGGTCTGTTGTGCGCGTTGTCGGTGGTGTTTGCCGGGCATGGCGTGAAGGCGTTGCAGGAAGCCGGGATTTTCGGCACCCGGCCGGTGCCGTTCTTTGACTTCGACTGGCTGGGGATCCACGCTGATGCGTATTCGCTGAGTGCGCAGGCGGTGGCGATCATTGCGATAATTGTGCTGTATAGCCGTAGTCGGATGGCTGAGAAGCGGCGGGTGCAGGTTTCCTGATCCGAGTGATCCTATAAAAGATCGCAGCCTTCGGCAGCTCCTACGGGTGTACGTTGATCCCATGTAGGAGCTGCCGAAGGCTGCGATCTTTTGCTTTTAAGAGGTAAAAACATGCGTGTGTGGATCGATGCCGACGCCTGCCCCCGGGCGGCCAAGGATCTGGTGGTGAAGTTCGCCCTCAAGCGCCAGTTCGAAGTGGTGTTGGTGGCCGGGCAGCCGCAGATCAAACCGGGTTTGGCCCTGGTGAAGCTGATCGTGGTGCCAAGCGGTCCGGATGCCGCAGACGATTACCTGGTGGAATACGCGGTCCCCGGCGAATTGGTGATCTGTAGCGATGTGCCGCTGGCCGATCGCCTGGTGAAAAAGGGCGTTGCGGCGCTGGATCCACGGGGCAAAGAGTTCGATGCGCAGAACATGGGCGATCGATTGGCGGTGCGTAACCTGTTCACCGATTTGCGTGAACAGGGGCAGATGAGCGGCGGGCCAGCGCCATTTGGCGAGCGTGAGAAGCAGGCGTTTGCCAATGCGCTGGACCGGATCCTCACGCGGCTTTCCCGTAAAGCCTGAAAAGATCGCAGCCTGCGGCAGCTCCTACAGAGGTTTGCATTGAACCAGAAACAGCGTCGGTCCCTGTAGGAGCTTGCGAAGCCTGCGATCTTTTGATCTTGCGTCTCTTTTACTCATCGTTTTCGTGAGTCAGTTCCAGTACCCGGTCCACCAGTTTGTTGATGCCTGAGGCCGCTTCGCTGATCGATTGCGCCAGCATGTACGCCGGGGTGCTGACCAGTTTGCGTGCTTTATCTTCAACGATGTCAGTGACCGCGCAGTCTGCGTGTGTAGCGCCCATCTTGTTCATGGCGGCGGCAGTATCGGCGTCGTTGCCGATGGTGCAGGTCACGCCCGGTCCATAGATCTTCGCCGCGAGCGCCGGCGAGATGCAGATCAGCCCGACCGGTTTGCCGGCCTCGGCAAAGGCTTCAGCCAGCGCCAGGACTTCCGGCTGCACGGTGCAGCCGGCGCCTTCGATGGCGAAGTTCGACAGGTTCTTGGCCGCCCCGAAACCGCCTGGAACAATCAGCGCATCGAAGTCTTCCACGTCCGCTTCGCGAATATCCTTGATGTTGCCTCGGGCGATCCGCGCCGACTCGACCAGTACGTTGCGCGACTCGGGCATTTCTTCGCCGGTCAGGTGGTTGATCACGTGCAGCTGCGCGATGTTCGGTGCGAAGCACTGCACCTGAGCCCCCCGCTGGTCCAGACGCAGCAGGGTGATCACGCTTTCGTGGATCTCGGCGCCGTCGTACACGCCACAGCCGGACAGGATCACTGCAATTTTTTTGCTCATGGGCTTTTCTCCAGATTCATGGCGTTAAATGTCCACTAATTTGTCACTCGTTGCCATAGGGTTAATTCGCGGCTACACCTAGGATCTGTCCTCAAGATTCCGATCAGGGCGCGTCATGGACTTCATTCTGTATGCGGTGCCGTTTTTCTTTGTGCTGATTGCCGTCGAACTGCTGGCTGACCGTTGGCGCGGAGTGAGCAATTATCGCGTGGCTGACGCGATCAACAGCATGAGCACCGGCGTGCTGTCGACCACCACTGGCCTGTTGACCAAAGGCGTCGGCCTGGTGACGTATGCGTTTGCCCTCAAACACCTGGCGCTGTTCGAACTCTCGGCTGACAGCGTTTGGGTCTGGGTCTTCGCCTTTGTCCTCTACGACTTCTGCTACTACTGGCTGCATCGCATGGGCCACGAACGCAACATCCTCTGGGCGGCGCATTCGGTGCATCACCAGAGCGAGGACTACAACCTGTCCACGGCCCTGCGCCAGACCAGTACCGGCTTCCTGCTGAGCTGGATCTTCTACCTGCCGATGGCCGTACTCGGCGTGCCGCTGCTGGTGTTCATCAGCGTCGCCTCGCTGAACTTGCTGTACCAATTCTGGGTGCATACCAAACACATTCCCAAGCTCGGCTGGTTCGAGTGGTTCTTCGTCACGCCGTCCAATCATCGGGCTCACCATGCGCAGAACGCTCTCTACATGGATCGCAACTACGGTGGGGTGTTCATTATTTGGGACCGTCTATTTGGCTCGTTCCAGGAAGAGGATGATAACGAACCGGTGATTTTCGGCGTCACCACGCCGCTGGCGAGCTGGAATCCGTTGTGGGCGAACGTGCAGTTCTATGCGCAGCTGTGGGATGACGCGCGGCGTGCGCAAAGCAAATGGGACAAGCTGCGCATCTGGTTCATGCGCACTGGTTGGCGGCCGGCGGATGTGGCCGCCAAATACCCGATGAACAAGCCCGACCTGAGTCAGTTCCGTAAATTCGAGGTGCCGCTGGACGGGCGTCAGCAGCTTTACGTCGTATTGCAGTTCTGCGTCTACATCGCGCTGGGCAGCTACTTGATGAACCTGGAGCAGACTTTGCCAACCGCCGCGCTGGTGCTCGGCTGGAGTGCCGTGGCGCTGGGTTTGTTTACGTTGGGCGTGGCCCTGGAGAATCGCCCGTGGGCGCTGAAGCTGGAGCTGCTGCGCCTGGCGTCGAATGTGCCGCTGGTGTGGCTGGCGCCGGTCGTCGGGCTGTGGCCGGCCAGCGCGGTGGGCTGGGTCGGCCTGCTGAGTTACAGCCTGCTAAGCGGTATCGGTCTCTACTGTTGCAGAAACCGCTTCACTCGACTGGCGTCGTAGGTTCGTTGGTTTTGGCTTGTTCCGCTTTCAAGGCCTGCTCGTCGGCGTAGATCTTCTTCGCCAGACGGGCGTTCTTGAGGCGTCGGCGCAACCACAGGCAAAAGCCCAGTATCAGCAGGGCGCCAAGCACCCACAGCTCGTACTTCTTGACGCTGCCGAGCATCCCTTCGAGCACCGCACCGAAGTGATAGGCGGCGGCAGCCAGCGCCGCGGCCCAGATCGCGGCACCAATCCCGTTGAGCAGCAGATAACGTCCCGGTGGATAGCCCGACAGGCCGATCGCCACCGGCATCACCGTGCGCAGGCCATAGACAAAGCGGAAGCTCAGTACCCAGATGTCCGGGTGCCTGCGGATGTGTTCCAGCGCCCTGTCACCCATCAATTGCCAGCGCGGTTTGCGCGCCAGCAACTTGCGGCCGTGCTTGCGACCCAGGAAATACCACAGCTGATCACCGGCATAACTGCCGAGGAACGCCACGATCATGACCACTTTGAGGTCCATGTATCCTCGGAACGCGAGGAAGCCTGCGAGCACCAGAATGGTTTCGCCTTCGAAAAACGTGCCGAGAAAGAGGGCGAAGTAGCCGAATTCCTGAAGAAATTGTTGGAGCATTGTCTGGATGCTGGCGAAATGAACGCGCAGCCTAACCCTTCGGGAACATTCATGAAAGTGTCCAAATGTGTCTCGACGTGAACATTTCCTACAACGACAATGGAATGCGACTACCTGTCACAGGGGTGCACATAACTGTAATACGTTCGTCATAATGCCCGCTTATAACTGTCACGCTCGCCCGCCAGCGCGGGCTCAGGAGTCCGCCGTGAGCTTTACCCCCGCCAACCGTTTGTTTCCAGGAACCCGCCTGCGTCGCAATCGTCGTGATGATTTCTCGCGTCGACTGGTCCGTGAAAACGTTCTGACCGTCGATGACCTGATCCTGCCGGTGTTCGTGCTGGACGGTGAAAACCGTCGCGAAGCGGTGGCGTCGATGCCGGGCGTCGAGCGCCTCACCATCGATCTGTTGCTGGAAGAAGCGGCCAAGTGGGTCGAGCTGGGGATTCCGGCATTGGCGTTGTTCCCGGTGACGCCGCCGGAGCTCAAGTCTCTGGACGCCGCTGAAGCCTGGAACCCCAACGGCATTGCTCAGCGCGCCACTCGCGCATTGCGTGCGCAATTTCCTGAACTGGGTGTGATCACTGACGTCGCCCTGGACCCGTTCACCACTCATGGCCAGGACGGTATTCTCGACGAAGAAGGCTACGTGCAGAACGACATCACCGTCGATGCACTGGTCAAGCAGGCGCTGTCCCACGCCGAAGCCGGCGCTCAGGTGGTGGCCCCGTCGGACATGATGGACGGTCGCATTCAGGCGATCCGCGAAGCGCTGGAACTGGCCGATCACGTCAACGTGCGGATCATGGCCTACTCGGCGAAGTACGCCAGCGCCTATTACGGCCCGTTCCGCGATGCGGTCGGTTCGGCGCTGAACCTGGGCAAGGCCAACAAGGCCTCGTATCAGATGGACCCGGCCAACAGCAATGAAGCCTTGCACGAAGTGGCGGCGGACTTGTCAGAAGGCGCGGACATGGTCATGGTCAAGCCAGGCATGCCGTATCTGGACATCCTCTACCGGGTCAAAGAAGAATTTAAAGTGCCGACCTTTGTTTATCAGGTCAGCGGTGAATATGCCATGCACATGGCGGCGATCCAGAATGGCTGGTTGAGCGAAGGGGTTATCCTCGAATCCCTGACCGCTTTTAAACGTGCAGGCGCTGATGGCATCCTGACTTACTTTGCCGTCCGTGCTGCTCAATTGTTACGAGAGCAAAAATAGCCCTCCCAGGAACATTCGATGAATACCGAAGTGCTCACTGAAGTTGCCGTAAAAGACGCTCAACCTGTGGTGGAGCAAATCGCCGAAACCCCGCCGGAACTGGAGCCTGCTGCTCCCGCGGTGGTGGCAGAGACCGCAATAGCGGCGCCAGCGATTGCCATTCCCGGCCTGGATGACAGCAGCCTGTACATCCATCGCGAGCTCTCGCAACTGCAGTTCAACATCCGCGTGCTGGAACAGGCGCTGGATGAGTCCTACCCGTTACTGGAGCGGCTGAAGTTTCTGCTGATCTTCTCCAGCAACCTGGACGAGTTCTTCGAGATTCGTGTGGCCGGCCTGAAAAAGCAGATCACCTTTGCCCGTGAACAGGCTGGCGCCGATGGCCTGCAACCGCACCAGGCCCTGGCCCGCATCAGCGAACTGGTACACGGTCACGTCGACCGCCAGTACGCAATCCTCAACGACATTCTGTTGCCGGAACTAGAAAAGCATCAGGTCCGCTTCATCCGCCGGCGCCACTGGACCACCAAGATCAAAACCTGGGTGCGCCGCTATTTCCGCGATGAGATCGCGCCGATCATTACCCCGATCGGCCTCGACCCGACGCACCCGTTCCCGTTGCTGGTGAACAAGAGCCTGAACTTCATCGTCGAGCTCGAAGGTATCGACGCCTTTGGCCGTGATTCCGGTCTGGCGATCATCCCGGCACCACGTCTGCTGCCACGCGTCATCAAGTTGCCGGAAGAAGTGGGCGGCTCTGGCGACAACTACGTGTTCCTGTCGTCGATGATCCATGCGCACGCCGATGACCTGTTCCAGGGCATGAAGGTCAAGGGCTGCTACCAGTTCCGTCTGACCCGTAACGCCGACCTTTCCGTCGACACCGAAGATGTAGAAGACCTGGCCCGCGCCCTGCGCGGCGAGTTGTTCTCGCGTCGCTACGGTGACGCGGTGCGTCTGGAAGTAGCGGACACCTGCCCGAAACACTTGTCCGACTACTTGCTCAAGCAGTTCAACCTGCACGAAACCGAGTTGTATCAGGTCAACGGTCCGGTCAACCTGACCCGCCTGTTCAGCATCACCGGTCTGGACAGTCAGCGAGCGCTGCAATACTTGCCGTTCACCCCGCAGATCCCGAAACTGCTGCAGAACAGCGAGAACATCTTCAGCGTGATCAGCAAGCAGGACATCCTGTTGCTGCACCCGTTCGAGTCCTTCACTCCGGTGGTCGATCTGCTGCGCCAGGCTGCCAAGGACCCGCATGTATTAGCGGTCCGTCAGACCCTGTACCGCTCCGGCGCCAACTCGGAAATCGTCGATGCGCTGGTCGATGCCGCGCGTAACGGCAAGGAAGTCACTGCGGTGATCGAGTTGCGTGCGCGGTTCGACGAAGAGTCCAACCTGCAACTGGCCAGCCGTCTGCAAGCGGCCGGTGCGGTGGTGATTTACGGCGTGGTCGGCTTCAAGACCCACGCCAAGATGATGCTGATCTTGCGTCGCGAGGCTGGCGAGATTGTCCGTTACGCCCACTTGGGTACCGGCAACTACCACGCGGCCAACGCCCGTCTGTACACCGACTACAGCTTGCTGACCTCGGATGACGCCTTGTGCGAAGACGTGGGCAAACTGTTCAGTCAGCTGATCGGCATGGGTAAAACCCTGCGCATGAAGAAGCTGCTGCACGCGCCGTTCACGTTGAAGAAGGGCATGCTCGACATGATTGCCCGCGAAACCCAGTTCGCCCTCGACGGCAAACCGGCGCACATCATCGCCAAGTTCAACTCGCTGACCGATCCGAAGATCATCCGCGCGCTGTACAAGGCCAGTCAGTCCGGGGTGCGTATCGATCTGGTGGTGCGTGGCATGTGCTGCTTGCGTCCGGGCATCGCCGGGGTTTCGCACAACATCCACGTGCGCTCGATCATCGGTCGCTTCCTGGAGCACACCCGGGTCTTCTACTTCCTCAATGGCGGCGAAGAGCAGATGTTCCTGTCCAGTGCCGACTGGATGGAGCGCAACCTCGACAAGCGCGTCGAGACTTGCTTCCCGGTCGAGGGCAAGAAGCTGATCTTGCGGGTCAAGAAAGAGCTGGAGCTTTATCTCACCGATAACACCCACAGCTGGAGCCTGCAGGCGGACGGTCGTTACATCCGCAACACGCCGACCGGCAACCAGAACCCGCGCAGCGCGCAGGCAACTTTGCTGGAGCGCTTGGGTAGCCCGATTCTGACCGTGCGTTAACGCGCAAAACCTGTGGGAGCGAGCTTGCTCGCGATGGCGGCTGAACAGTCAACATTGATGTCGAATGTGATGGCCTCTTCGCGAGCAAGCTCGCTCCCACAAGGGGTTTGCGTTGTCTGCTGAATTGCGGGCACAAAAAAAGGCCTTCCGAAGAAGGCCTTTTTCAATTTCAGCGAACGTTAAGCACAAAGCCGACGCGGGTCAGCCATTCCGCTTCAAGGGCGAAGTCGGCCTGGGTCAGTTGGTTTTCGTCCAGCCAGTTTTCCGGGAACAACACATCCAGGCTGTCGCCGTTGGCGTGTAGCACGACCTGAGGCATTTCCTGGGTGCCGCGGATGTGATGGAACAGGATCGCAAAGCGCAGCAGCACGCACAGGCGAATCAGCTTGATGCCCTCGTCGCCAAAATCCGCAAACCTGTCCCGGGGAATATTGCGGCGGTGGCCACGCACCAGTAACGCCAGCATCAGTTGGTCTTCGCGGGAGAATCCGGCCAGGTCTGAATGCTCGATCAGGTAGGAGCCGTGCTTGTGATACTGATAGTGAGCAATGTCCAGGCCCACTTCATGGACCTTGGCGGCCCAGCCCAGCAGTTCGCGCCAGACGCCGTCATCCAGGTCCCAATCTTCGGCGACTTGATCGAAGGCATGCAACGCCTTGCGCTCAACGCGCGCCGCTTGTTCCAGATCGACGTGATAACGCTCCATCAACGAGCTGAGGGTGCGCTCACGGACGTCTTCGTGATGATGACGGCCTAGCAGGTCATAGAGCACGCCTTCGCGCAGGGCGCCTTCACAGTGGTCCATGCGTTGCAGTTCGAGTGCGTCGAAGATCGCTTCGAGAATCGCCAGGCCCGCCGGGAAGATCGCCCGGCGGTCAGGCTTGATGCCTTCGAAGTCGATCTTCTCGACGTCGCCGAGCTTGATCAGCTTGCGCTTGAGCCAGGCCAAACCTTGGGCGTTGACCTCGCCCGTGCCATGCCCGCCGGCCTTCAGCGCCAGGCCGATGGCGCGAATGGTGCCCGAGGAGCCGATGGCTTCATCCCAGGTCAGGCGATGCAGGGCGTGTTCGATGCTCATGATCTCCAGCCGCGCCGCAGTGTACGCCTGGGCGTAGCGGGCCGGGGTGATCTTGCCGTCCTTGAAGTAGCGCTGGGTGTAACTGACGCAGCCCATTTGCAGGCTTTCGCGCAGCAGCGGTTCGAAGCGCTGGCCGATGATGAATTCGGTACTGCCGCCGCCGATGTCGGCCACCAGGCGTTTGCCCGGGGTGTCGGCGAGGGTGTGGGAAACGCCGAGGTAAATCAGGCGTGCCTCTTCACGGCCGGAGATGACTTCCACCGGGTGGCCGAGAATTTCTTCAGCGCGGCGGATGAATTCGCCACGGTTACGGGCTTCACGCAGGGCGTTGGTGCCGACGATCCGCACGGCGCCGGGCGGCATACCGTTGATCAGTTGGGCAAAACGCTTCAGGCAATCGAGCCCGCGTTGCATGGATTCTTCACTGAGCTGACGCTCATCGTCGATGCCGGCGGCCAGCTGAACCTTCTCCCCGAGACGTTCGAGAATACGGATTTCGCCGTTCTGGGCCTTGGCCACGACCATGTGAAAGCTGTTGGAGCCCAGGTCGATTGCGGCGATCAGGGACAGATTCTTGGCTTGGGATTGCGGCATGGTCAGGGGGTCTCGGTCGATAACCTCGACATCGTGCCACGATCAAACGCTGCCGCCAACGCGCAGTGTTCAATGCCTTGATCCGGCGCAGTCCTGCCGGTGACCGCTGCCGGTGACCGCTGCGCGGTCAATCGCGAGCAAGCTCGCTCCCACAGGGTTCTGTGTTGCCCTGAATCCTTTGGTCGACGCAGAACCAATGTGGGAGCGAGCTTGCTCGCGATGGCGGCCTCACGGGCGCCGAAGAGATTTCAACCCGCCGCTTCGACAGTCCCAATGAAATTCGCCAGCTCCGCGGTCTGTGGATTCGCAAACAACACCTTCGGATCCCCAACCTCATGCACCTTGCCCTGATGCATGAACACCAACTTGTCCCCAACCTCCCGGGCAAAACGCATCTCATGGGTGACCATAATCAACGTCATCCCTTCCTTGGCCAGTTGCCGAACCACGCTCAACACTTCATTGACCAATTCCGGGTCCAGCGCCGAGGTAATCTCATCGCACAGCAAGACCTTCGGCGACATCGCCAGCGCCCGGGCAATCGCCACCCGCTGTTGCTGCCCGCCAGATAACCGATCCGGGAAGGCATCGAATTTCTCCCCCAGCCCGACCCGCTCCAACATTTCCCGCGCCAGCTCGGCCGCTTTGGCTTTCGGTACTTTCTGCACAACCTGCGGCGCGAGCATCACGTTCTCGCCGACCGTCAGGTGTGGAAACAGGTTGAACTGCTGAAACACCATCCCGACTTTCTGTCGCAAGCTGCGCAGATCGGCACGGGCGGCGTCGAGGTAGTCGCCGTCGACTTCAATCACGCCGTCGTTGATCGATTCCAGACCATTGAGGGTGCGCAACAAGGTGGATTTGCCCGAGCCGCTGCGACCGATGATCGCCACCACCTGGCCTTCCTCGACACTCAGGTCAATGCCTTTGAGCACATGGTGGTCGCCGTAATATTTATGCAGGGCCGAGATTCTAAGCAGAGGCATGCAGTCTCCTTTCCAGGTAGCGGGCACTGAGGGACAAGGGGTAGCAGAGCAGGAAATAACCGAGGGCCACGAGGCCGTAGACCATGAACGGTTCGAAGGTCGCGTTGGCGAGCATGCCGCCGGTCTTGGTCAGTTCGGTGAAGCCGATGATCGAGGTGACAGCGGTGCCTTTGACCACTTGCACCGAGAAACCCACGGTCGGTGCCACGGCGATCCGCAGCGCTTGCGGCAGGATCACATAGCGCAGTTGCTCCAGCGGGTTCAGCGCCAGGCTTGACGAGGCTTCCCACTGGCCGTTGGGGATCGACTCGACGCAACCACGCCAGATCTCCGCCAGGTAGGCGCTGGTGAACAGCGTCAGGGCAATCGCCGCGGCCATCCACGGCGAAATCTCAGCCCCAGCCAACGCCACACCGAAGAACACCAGAAACAGCTGCATCAACAGCGGCGTGCCCTGGAACAGTTCGATATAGGTGCGGGCGAAGCTGCGTGGCAGGGATTGTTTCGAGATGCGCATGACCATGATCAGCAAGCCGATCAGTCCACCACCGATAAACGCCACCAGCGACAGCGCCAGGGTCCATTGCAGGCCGGTGAGCAGGTTGCGTACGACGTCCCAGAACGTGAAATCGCTCATTGGCTGCTCCTTGCGACAAAACGGCGGCCGATCCAGTTCAGCAGCTGGCGGATCAACAAAGCCATGCACAGATAAAGCAGCGTGGTCAGGGCGTAGGTCTCAAAGGCGCGGAAGTTGCGCGACTGAATGAAGTTGGCGGCGAAGCTCAGCTCTTCGGTGGCGATCTGCGAGCAGACCGCCGAACCCAGCATGACGATGATGATCTGGCTGCTCAATGCCGGCCAAACCTTGCCCAGCGCCGGCAGCAGCACCACGTGGCGAAAAGCTTCGAAGCGCGTCATCGCCAGCGCCGCCGCGGCTTCAAGCTGTCCTCGAGGGATGGCTTGAATGCCGGCGCGGATGATCTCGGTGGAATAGGCGCCCAAGTTGATCACCATCGCCAGCACCGCCGCCTGCCATTCCGAAATCTGCACCCCCAGTGACGGCAGGCCGAAGAAGATGAAAAACAACTGCACCAGGAACGGCGTGTTGCGGATCAACTCGACGTAGACCCCAAAAATGCCGGCGAACGGACGGATGTTCCACGCCCGCACCAGCGCCCCGACGATGCCCAGACCCACCCCGAGCACTGCGCCGATGGCCGTCAGTTCAAGGGTGAACAGCGCACCGCGCAGCAGCAGGTCGGTGTTTTGCACCACCGGTATGAAATCGAACTGATAAGCCATGTTCAGGCTCCTTGTTTAAACGGCGTCGCAACGACGATCAGAGATCGGCCGGCAGCGGCTCTTTGAGCCAGGTCCGGGAGTTCTTCTCCAGCGCGCCGTCGGTCTTGGCGGTGGCGAGGATCTGGTTGACCTTGTCCAGCAGCGCCGGCTCGTTTTTGTTCACGCCGACGTAGACCGGCGAATCCTTGAGCTTCACCTTCAGCGCCGGAATGCGTTTCGGGTTGCGCTCGCTGATAGTCACCATCACCACGTTGCCGCTGGCGATCAGATCAACTTGCCCAGCGAGGTAAGCGGCGATGGTCGAGTTGTTGTCTTCGAAGCGCTTGATGGTCACGCCTTCGGGCGCGACTTTGGTCAGCTCGATGTCTTCGATGGCGCCACGGGTGACGCTGATGGTTTTGCCCTTGAGGTCGTCCAGGCTTTTGATGCTGGCGTCTGGCGGACCGAATACGGCGAGGTAGAACGGCGCGTAGGCACGGGAGAAGTCGATAACCTTCTCGCGCTCGGGGTTCTTGCCGAGGCTGGAGATCACCAGATCGACCTTGCCGGTGGTCAGGAACGGAATGCGGTTGGTGCTATTGACCGGCGTCAGCTCGAGTTTGACCTTGAGTTGGTCGGCCAGCAGCTTGGCGGTGTCGATATCGAGGCCGCGAGGTTTCATGTCCGGGCCGACCGAGCCGAAGGGCGGGAAGTCCTGAGGCACGGCAACCTTGAGGACGCCGCGCTTGACCACATCCTCCAGACCGTCGGCGTGGGCGGGCGCCTGGCTCAGCATCAGGCTGGCAAACAGGGCGGCGAGGAGGGCGCTGTAACGCTGGGTCATGGCAAATCTCCGAATCGGCGAGAAGTGAATTCTGCGGATCGACAGAGCATGGGCCGTGCCAACATCGGGTTTTGGGGGCGCAAGGCCACGGTTTTGCTGGTGTCTATCGGTCTTACTGGTCTGAACAGTTGGGCGGTGTTCCGCACCCCGATAGCGCATTCATGAAAATCTCCGAACCCCCATGGGGCACGACTTGCCGGGCGTCGCGAATAGCTTTACAACTAACCGCTCATTGGCCTGGTTCGTCTGAAAAACCATGAACTCGATCTCTCGCGCCGTACCTGAAGTGGCGCTGCAAGCCATCCGTAAACTGATCACCGAACAGGGCTTCGGGGCTGGGGATGCCTTGCCCTCGCAACGGGATTTGGCGGTGCAATTGGGGGTCAGTCGAGCGTCGCTGCGCGAAGCGTTGTCGTCACTGAGTGCGTTGGGGGTGATCAGCATCCAGCCGGGCAAAGGCGTGTTCGTGCAGTCACCGGTTGATTTACCGCGAGGTGATGCGGCGCTGAGTTGGCCGTTCGCGGCCCAGGCCTCGCCGCTCGATATCTTCCAGTTGCGCTATGCCCTGGAAGGCTTTGCCGCCGGTTTGGCGGCGGTGACCCTGAGTACTCACGAGCTCGATGCACTGGAAGATAACGTCGCCGCCATGCGCCTCGAATTGAAGGCCGGAGACTTCGAGGCCGCGGCGCGACTGGATTTCGAGTTTCACCGACGCATTCTGCTGGCGAGCGGCAATCAGGCGATGCTGAGCATCCTGACGGCCAGCGCCGACATCTTCCTAGAGAGCCAGAAACTACCATTCATCCGGGCGGAGCGGGCCATGGAAACCTGGCAGGAACACCGCAAAATCCTCCGTGCGCTGGCCCGGCGGGCCTCCGGCGCAGCGCAGAAGGCCATGCAAGAGCATGTGCGCAATGCAGCCCTGCGCACCGGAATTGCCTTCGTCGCTCCCGCCACCTCGTGACTTGGTCTATACCCAAACTCATGCGGCACCATAGCGAGACTCAATCATCTGCACCTTCCTGAACGAGGGAAGGGCAGCTATGATGGGCCACGTTTTTTTGCTTACAACCTGGAGACTTCCATGAGCAGCGATCTTATCAAACACGTCACCGACGCTAGCTTCGACGTCGACGTCCTCAAGGCCGAAGGCGCTGTACTGGTCGACTACTGGGCTGAATGGTGCGGCCCTTGCAAAATGATCGCTCCTGTTCTGGACGAAATTGCTGAAACCTACAAAGGCAAGCTGACCGTTGCCAAACTGAACATCGACGAGAACCAGGAAACTCCGGCCAAGCACGGCGTGCGTGGTATCCCGACTCTGATGCTGTTCAAAAACGGCAACGTTGAAGCGACCAAGGTCGGCGCACTGTCGAAGTCGCAACTGGCTGCCTTCCTCGACGCCAACATCTAAGCGTCGTTTAAAGCGTCATCAAAAAGGCCCCGCACATTGCGGGGCCTTTTCGTTATTGAGGGCTAGACGCTCCGAAACTCAGGTGGTACATTCGGCCCCGCACTGGTTTCTCCACTGCCCCCTGCTAGCCGTCGCCGACGCACTCCTTTTCGAATAAGTACGCGATCCTGTCGCCTTCTCTGCGGCGCGGCCTCATTAAGCCAAAAGCTTAATTTCCCCCCCTCCATAAATGATTACGTCATTCCTATATGAATCTGACTGAACTCAAGCAAAAGCCGATTACCGAACTGCTCGAATTGGCCGAACAGATGGGCATAGAAAATATGGCCCGTTCGCGCAAGCAGGACGTGATTTTCTCCCTGCTCAAAAAGCACGCTAAAAGCGGCGAGGAAATCTCCGGTGATGGCGTGCTGGAGATTCTCCAGGACGGCTTCGGCTTCCTTCGCTCCGCTGACGCTTCCTATCTTGCCGGCCCAGACGATATCTACGTCTCGCCGAGTCAGATCCGTCGCTTCAACTTGCGCACCGGTGACACCATCGTTGGCAAGATCCGTCCTCCAAAGGAAGGCGAGCGTTATTTCGCGCTGCTCAAGGTCGACACGATCAACTACGATCGTCCCGAGAACGCGAAAAACAAGATTCTCTTCGAGAACCTGACCCCGCTGTTCCCGACCGTGCGCATGAAGATGGAAGCCGGCAACGGTTCCACCGAAGACTTGACCGGTCGAGTCATCGACCTGTGCGCCCCGATCGGCAAAGGCCAGCGCGGTCTGATCGTTGCACCGCCGAAAGCCGGTAAAACCATCATGCTGCAGAACATCGCAGCCAACATCGCACGTAACAATCCTGAAGTTCATCTGATCGTATTGCTGATCGACGAACGTCCGGAAGAAGTAACCGAAATGCAGCGCACCGTGCGCGGCGAAGTGGTTGCCTCGACGTTCGATGAGCCGCCAACCCGCCACGTGCAGGTTGCCGAAATGGTGATCGAGAAGGCCAAGCGCCTGGTCGAACACAAGAAGGACGTGGTGATCCTGCTCGACTCCATCACCCGTCTGGCTCGTGCCTACAACACCGTGATCCCGAGCTCCGGCAAAGTACTCACCGGTGGTGTCGATGCCCACGCCCTGGAGAAACCGAAACGTTTCTTCGGCGCCGCACGGAACATCGAAGAAGGCGGTTCGCTGACCATCATCGCCACCGCGCTGGTTGAAACCGGCTCGAAGATGGACGAAGTGATCTACGAAGAATTCAAAGGCACGGGCAACATGGAACTGCCGCTGGATCGTCGTATCGCTGAAAAACGCGTCTTCCCGGCCATCAACATCAACCGTTCCGGCACCCGCCGCGAAGAGTTGCTGACAGCCGACGACGAGTTGCAACGCATGTGGATCCTTCGCAAGCTGTTGCACCCGATGGACGAAATCGCTGCCATCGAGTTCCTGGTCGACAAGCTGAAAACGACCAAGACCAACGATGAGTTCTTCCTGTCGATGAAACGCAAGTAAGTCGATAGACCAGCAGAAGCCGGGGAAACCCGGCTTTTTGCTATCTGATTTTTGATCAATTGCCAGTTCGTGGTTCTGAATAGAGGGGTTCGGCGCTAAACTGCCACCCCCGAACGGCACGGCCAACACGAGGCTCACGCATGCAGTATCGCGACTTGCGCGACTTTATCAGCGGTCTGGAAAAGCGCGGCGAACTCAAGCGCATCCAGGTTCCGGTGTCCCCAGTGCTCGAAATGACCGAGGTCTGCGACCGCACCCTGCGTGCCAAAGGTCCGGCCCTGCTTTTCGAAAACCCTACGGGTTATGACATCCCGGTGCTCGGCAATCTGTTCGGCACCCCTGAACGCGTGGCGCTGGGCATGGGCGCAGAAGCGGTCAGCGAATTGCGCGAGATCGGCAAGCTGCTGGCGTTCCTCAAGGAACCCGAGCCGCCCAAAGGCTTGAAAGATGCGTGGTCCAAGCTGCCGATCTTCCGCAAGATCATCGCCATGGCACCGAAAGTCGTCAAAGACGCGGTGTGTCAGGAAGTGGTCATCGAAGGCGACGACGTCGACCTCGCGATGCTGCCGGTGCAGACCTGCTGGCCGGGCGACGTCGGCCCGCTGATCACCTGGGGGCTGACCGTCACCAAAGGTCCGAACAAGGATCGCCAGAACCTCGGCATTTACCGGCAGCAAGTGATTGGCCGCAACAAGGTCATCATGCGCTGGCTGAGCCACCGTGGCGGCGCGCTGGATTACCGCGAGTGGTGCGAGAAGCATCCTGGCCAGCCGTTCCCGGTGTCCGTGGCGCTGGGTGCTGACCCGGCGACCATTCTCGGCGCGGTGACTCCTGTGCCGGACAGCCTCTCCGAATACGCTTTCGCCGGCCTGCTGCGCGGCAACCGCACCGAGCTGGTAAAGTGCCGTGGCAACGACCTGCAGGTCCCGGCGACCGCCGAGATCATCCTTGAAGGTGTGATCCATCCGGGCGAAATGGCCGATGAAGGCCCGTACGGCGACCACACCGGTTACTACAACGAAGTCGACAGCTTCCCGGTGTTCACCGTCGAGCGCATCACCCACCGGATCAAACCGATCTACCACAGCACCTACACCGGCCGTCCGCCGGATGAGCCGGCGATTCTCGGCGTGGCGCTGAACGAAGTGTTCGTGCCGATCCTGCAGAAGCAGTTCCCCGAGATCACCGACTTCTACCTGCCGCCCGAAGGCTGCTCGTACCGCATGGCCATCGTGACCATGAAGAAGTCGTATCCCGGCCATGCCAAGCGGGTAATGCTCGGTGTCTGGTCGTTTTTGCGACAGTTCATGTACACCAAGTTCGTTATCGTCACTGATGACGACATCAACGCACGCGACTGGAACGACGTGATCTGGGCCATCACCACGCGCATGGACCCCAAGCGCGACACGGTGATGATCGACAACACGCCGATCGACTACCTGGACTTCGCCTCGCCGGTTTCCGGCCTGGGTTCGAAGATGGGGCTCGATGCCACGCATAAATGGCCGGGCGAAACCACTCGCGAGTGGGGCCGGGTGATCGTCAAGGACGAAGCCGTTACCCAGCGGATCGATGCCATCTGGAATCAGTTAGGAATAGATTGATGCGTGTAACCTTGCAGCCCTCCGGAGCAGTGCTACAGATTCTGCCCGGCGAGCGGATTCTCGATGGCGCGCGGCGTCTGGGCTATGAATGCCCGCAAAGCTGTCGAAACGGCAATTGCCACGTGTGCGCCGCACTGCTGGTGGAAGGGCGGGTCGAACACGAAGGCGGTGTGCGTGACCATGGCGAGTTCTACACTTGCATAGCGGAGCCGCTTGAAGACTGCATCGTGCTGTGGGATGGCGTGCTCGCGCTGGGAGAATTGCCGGTGCGCAGCTTGTCGTGTCAGGTCATTGAATGCAGGGATGTCGGCGGCGATACCTGGCGTGTGCGTCTGCGAGCACCGGCCGGCAAGCCACCGCGTTATCACGCCGGTCAGTACTTGATGATCGAGCGCGAGAGTGGCGAGAAATCCGCGTTCTCCCTGGCCTCGGCACCGCATGGTGGGCGTGATCTGGAAATCCATGTGCTGGCGCGCGAAAGCAGTGCGCTGAGCCTGATCGACCAATTGCAACGCAACCCGATGGTGCGGATCGAAATGCCATTCGGCGACACCCATCTGGCGGAACTGCCGGACGGTCCGCTGGTACTGATTGCCGCGGGCACCGGCATGGGCCAGATCCATAGCCTGATCGAACATTGCCGTGCGACGGGCTTCAAACATCCGGTGCATCTGTATTGGGGCGTGCGTCGTCCTGAAGATTTTTATGCCATCGAGCATTGGGATGAATGGCTGAAACTGCCCAATCTATTCCTGCATAAAGTCGTCAGCGATCAATGCGGCTGGCAAGGGCGCTGCGGGATGCTGCATGAGGCGGTGTGTGAGGACTTCCCGGATCTGAAAGCCTTGCATGTCTACGCCAGCGGCTCTCCGGCCATGGTCTACGGCACGCTGGATGCTTTGGTCAACGCCGGGATGGACGCTCATCAAATGCGCGCGGATGTATTTGCGTACGCGCCTCGATCGTAGGGCGAACCGTTCTAGAAGCGCACCCCGGTCGTCACCATGGCGGCATTGAAGCCGAGAAACACCAGCTCGGCTGCCAACGGTCCGTAGTGTGCGCCTATTGAAGGAATGATCACCGGCGCGACGCCGAAGTGATTCAGGGGAATCTTGTCCTCAGACTTGCCGGTGTAACCTTGTAGCAAACCACCACTCAGTTTGACGTACACGGGATAGTCGGCGCTCTCGTAGCGTTTGCCCGCATACGCATAATATGAACGCTGGCTGAACGAATTGCGAAAAGTTGCGCCACCAAACAACCAACCGGACGCTTGCTCACGCTCAAGGCCGATGAGGTCCTGGTTGTTATTGTGGTCGGGGTCGTCGGAGTAGTGTTTGGTATAGACGCTGGTCTGCAAATACCAGGAGCCCGTGCCTTTCTCGGAGGGATCTTCTGCCCGCGACTGCTGCGCCATAAGCACCAGAAGTAATCCGTAAATCCATGTTTTTTTCATTGCTCAGGCCTGTAAGGCAGTTTGGCTTGCGCCTGTGGGTGGCCGTTATACGCAATACATACTGCAACGGACAGGCGGGAAAACTGAAGGATGTGTAGGAAGTTTCTCCTAAGTGGGCATTATCCTAGACGCGCTAATGCTTATGTATATTTCATTCTGGTATTTAAGAATTTTTCTAAATGATATTAGGGTATATGGGCAGGCCTTCAGCTTCGGCATTTGATTGCTTATGGCTGCTCCGGAAGGTCGACCGTCTCTTAGCACTTTTCGTTTTAGTATTACTGCTATATGTTCTATAACGTGAATGTTGCTTATATTTTGTAATGATTGCAGGGCCGAAATTTCATCGCCATGAGTGCCATTGAATCTTCTTTTTTGAATCTGGCTTACCCTCCGCGGCTCGATCTGGGGCCGCAGCTCACGCACGAACAATTGCTCAACTCGATGCAGTCGACGATGGCGCGCCACAAGGGCGGGCCGGTGTGGCTGTTCGCTTACGGTTCGCTGATCTGGCGTCCAGAATGCGCAGCGGTTGAGCGAGTGCGCGGTCGTGTGCATGGTTACCATCGCGGTTTGTATTTGTGGTCCCACGAACATCGCGGCACGCCCGAAGTGCCTGGGCTGGTATTCGGCCTGGATCGTGGTGGTTCTTGCAGCGGCTTCGCCTATCGCTTGCCTGAAGAACAACTTGAAGCGTCTCTTTACGCACTTTGGCAGCGCGAAATGCCATTCCCGTCCTATCGCCCACACTGGCTCAACTGCCGTCTTGAAGACGGAAGTCAGGTGCAGGCGTTGGGGTTTGTATTGGAACGACATCTGCCCAGCTATGCGGGCAACTTGCCGGATCACGTGCTGAGCCACGTGTTTGAAAACGCTTGCGGGCGTTACGGCACGACTCGCGATTATGTCGAGCAGACCGCCCACGCCCTGCGTAGCCACGCCATGCCAGACCGGAATCTGGAGGCGCGGCTCAAGCGCTGTAAATCAAAGGCTGATCAGGCGATTGCTTCGCGGCTCTGACTGGCGACGTTCTTGTGACCCAACGTGGGTGCCAGGAACGCCATCGCCAGCAGGCAGGCGACGACCAGCAGGATGAAGCCGCCATCCCAACCGAAATAGTCCACGGTGTAACCCATCAGGGCACTGGCCGCGACTGAACCACCCAAGTAACCGAACAGACCGGTAAAGCCCGCCGCCGTACCGGCAGCCTTCTTCGGCACCAGTTCCAGCGCTTGCAAACCGACCAGCATTACCGGGCCGTAGATCAGAAAGCCGATCGCGAACAGCGAGATCATGTCGATCATCGGGTTGCCCGGCGGATTCAGCCAATACACGATCGTCGCAACGGTCACCAACGCCATGAACACCATGCCGGTCAGGCCACGGTTGCCGCGGAAGATCTTATCCGACATCCAGCCGCACAGCAGCGTACCGGGTATACCTGCCCACTCGTACAGGAAGTAAGCCCACGAGGTCTTGTCGAAGTCGAAGTGCTTGACCTCTTTGAGGTAAGTCGGCGCCCAGTCCAGGATGCCGTAGCGCAGCAGGTAGACGAAGACGTTGGCCAGGGCGATATACCAGAGCATTTTGTTGCGCAGCACGTATTTGACGAAGATGTCCTTGGCGCTGAATTCTTCTTCGTGGCTGGCGTCGTAGCCTTCGGGGTAATCGTTCTTGTACTTCTCGATCGGTGGCAGGCCGGTCGATTGCGGCGTGTCGCGCATCACAATGAATGCAAACACGGCGACCAGCAGCGCCACGGCGGCCGGTACATAGAACTTGCTGTGCCAGTCGTTGAACCAGCCCATACCGAGAATGGCCAATGGGCCAATCAAGCCACCGCCAACGTTATGCGCGGTGTTCCAGACCGACACCACGCCGCCGCGTTCTTTCTGCGACCACCAGTGCACCATGGTCCGCCCGCTCGGCGGCCAGCCCATGCCTTGCGCCCAGCCGTTGATGAACAACAGGATGAACATCATGGTCACGCTGGACGTCGCCCATGGTGCGAAACCGAAAACGAACATCACCCCGGCAGATACCACCAGGCCAAAAGGCAGGAAGTAGCGCGGATTGGAGCGGTCAGACACGATGCCCATCAAAAACTTGGAAAGGCCGTAGGCGATTGCAATCGCCGACATCGCCACGCCCAGTTGGCCTTTTGTATAGCCTTGGGCGATCAGATCCGGGAACGCCAGGGTGAAGTTCTTGCGTAGCAGGTAGTAACCCGCGTAGCCAATGAAAATCCCGGCGAAGATCTGCCAGCGAAGGCGTCGGTAGGTGTTGTCTATTTTTTCTTCAGGCAATGGAGCCTGATGTGCGGCAGGACGAAAGAAAGCAAACATTCAAGAGCTCCAGATTTCTTGTTTTGACTGCGGATGCGAATGTTACAGTTTCGTTACCGAAAATAGCACCGGTTCGCATCGGCCAAATAGCGGAAACGCTGAAGATTGAATGTTCTTTTATGAACATGTCGCTCAGGTATAAATGCAGGGCGTTGTGGGAAACGTTACTTGCAGGTCTACATGCCGCATTTCGGTCCAGCGTAGGACAAGGCTTTGGGAAAGGTCCTTCGATTGAATGGGAAGTCGTGACGTTCAGTTCCCTGTCGTCGAGCCTTAACCTTTGCGCAGCTGCCAGCTCTGGCATTTCAGTTGCGAAGGGGGGGAGGAGTTATGCGGTGGTTTGCGTGTGTGCTTTTGTTGGTTGTGTCGGCCAGTGTTTGGGCCGAGGAAGTGTTTCTGATTCCGGAAAACAATCCCAAGCCGATTTACCCAAGGGCGCTTTTCAGGGCAGGCATAACGGGTGAAGTTCGGGTCAGGTTCACTGCCAATGCCGATGGGTCAGTCAGCAAAGTGAGCATTCTGCAAAGCGATCATCCTGATCTGGCCGACGCGACCCGGAAGGCGATAGCGCAGTGGCGCTTTAAACCATGGACGGTAGAAGGTGGCAAACCCGCCGAGCAGGAAGTGATTGCGCCGATGGTTTTTAGACTGGATCTGGATACGCCCATTCACACTAACCATTGGCTCAAACAGTTGAGATGTCGTGACCTCAATGAGGCATTGGTCGATTTTCCGGAGTACGCGTGGGTTGATTCAAAAGTGTTTGATTACACTCGCGCCTACCTGTCGAACGTAATTTATACGACACAGTTGCAGAATGAGCAGCGTCTGGCTTTGATTGCCAAACTGAATAAGCGGGTACCGAAAATCGTCAGAGACTGCCGGGCCAGTCCGGTTCGCAAATACATGAGTTTGCTGCCAGAGGAAATTCGGAAGTTGCTTTAGTCCCGGACAATAAAAAGCGGTCTGAACAACTTCATTTGAAGTCCAGACCGCTTTTTTGGGCTCAGCGAACCTGAACCACCACTTTCCCAACCGCTTTGCGCTGGCCAAGATCATTGATCGCCTGCGCCGCATTGCTCAGTGGATATACCTGCGACACCAACGGCTTCAACTTGCCCTCGGCAAACCAGCCAAACAATTGCTGGAAGTTTGCTGCGTTGTCTTGAGGCTGGCGCTGGGCGAACGAGCCCCAGAACACACCCAGCACCGCTGCACCTTTGAGTAGCGCAAGATTGACCGGCAATTCCGGAATGCGACCGCTGGCGAAACCCACCACCAGCAGACGGCCGTTCCATGCGATAGCGCGGATGGCTTGGTCGAACAGGTCGCCACCCACCGGATCGTAGATCACGTCGGCGCCCTGGCCGTCGGTCAGGCGCTTGATTTCGTCCTTGAGGCTGGTTTCGCTGTAGTTGATCAGCTCATCGGCGCCGGCAGCTTTGGCCACCGCGAGTTTTTCGGCGCTGCTGGCGGCGGCGATCACGCGGGCGCCCATGGCTTTGCCGATTTCCACGGCGGCCAGACCGACACCGCCGGAAGCGCCGAGTACCAGCAAGGTTTCACCCGGTTGCAGGTTGCCCCGTTGCTTGAGCGCGTGCATCGAAGTGCCGTAAGTCATGCTGAAGGCGGCGGCGGTGTTGAAGTCCATCGATGGCGGGATGGGCAGCACGTTGTAGCCCGGCACCGCGACCTGTTCGGCGAAACTGCCCCAACCGGTCAGTGCCATGACCCGATCGCCGACCTTGAGGTGGCTGACCTTTTCGCCTACTTCGCTGACCACGCCAGCCGCTTCGCCGCCCGGGGAAAACGGGAAGGGCGGCTTGAACTGATATTTGCCCTCGATGATCAGCGTGTCCGGGAAATTCACCCCGGCGGCGTGCACGTCCAGCAGGATTTCATTCTTCTTCGCGACAGGACTGGCGACGTCTTCCAGCACCAGCGATTCGGCAGGGCCGAAGGCTTTGCACAGCACGGCTTTCATCAGGGCTATTCCTTTGGGAGTGATGGCCGATAAGTGTAGGTGTGTGAGTCGATGGGTCAACGAGCATGCCCGGCCCTGATAGTCAGCCATAAGCTTGTGCTTGAGCGGCGGGTCGTTATGCTAGGCCGCAAACCGGATAAGGAGCGAATTGTGAAAGCGTGGATCATGTTGTTGCTGGCCCTGTCTCTGCCTGTGGCGGCGATGGCCGAAGAAGCCAAAGAAGGTGCAGCTCCGAAGGTCAATTACATCACCCTGAGCCCGCCGTTCGTGGGCAACTACGGGCTGGACGGGACGCCGAAGCTCAAGGTCTACAAGGCCGATGTGGCATTGCGAGTGACCGGTGATGAGGCGACCAAACTGGTGAAAGCCAATGAGCCGTTGATTCGTAATCAACTGGTGGCGTTGTTTGCCCAGCAGACCACTGAAGCGATGAACAACGTCGAGGCCAAGGAAAAGCTGCGTCAGGAAGCCCTGAAGCAGACCCAGCAAATCATGAACGACGAAACCGGCAACCCGGTGGTTGAGGATTTGTTGTTCAACAACCTGATCATCCAGTAAGACTTTTGTTGTCTGAGCCGGCCTCATCGCGAGCAAGCTCGCTCCCACAATGGATCTGCGTTCACCGAAGATCCCCGTGTGGGAGTGAGCCTGCTCGCGATGGCATTTTGTCAGGCAATTATCAATCAAGGCCTTAATGCAATCACCGCTGCCCATTGCTCGGCCGTCACCGGCATCACCGACAGTCGCGAGCCTTTCTGCACCAGCGGCATCTCGGCCAGCGCCGCCTGCTGTTTCAGGTAATCCAGCTTAAGCACCTTGGGAAACGTCTCGACATGCGCGACATCGATCGCGCTCCAGGCGTTTTTCTCTGCCGTGGCTTTCGGATCGTAGTAATGACTCTCCGGCTCCAGCGCCGTCGGGTCCGGATATGCGGCTTCGACAATCTTTCCGATCCCGGCGATCCCCGGTTCGGGGCAGCTGGAGTGATAGAAGAAAAACTCGTCACCCACGGCCATGGCCCGCAGAAAATTACGTGCCTGGTAGTTGCGAACCCCGTCCCAGCGCGCTTTGCCAAGCGTCTCCAGGCCCTTGATCGAGAGTTCGTCGGGCTCGGATTTCATCAGCCAATAAGCCATGGTTTTTGCTCCTTGCGAAGTGGGTGGGCAAGTTGTCAGGGAATTTTATGACAAACCGACGGTCGGTTGACGCCAGCGTTTGCGTGTCGGTTCACGTTGTCGCAGAATGCCGGCCTTCTAAGCTTGACGCTGCTGCACGGCCTACACCTACAACGGAAACCGCTGCTGTCATCGTGTTGATGTGCCTTTGGGGGGCAATCGATGAAACGCAAACCGGATTTACTATGGATTTTGGTTATTTTGTTCGGCCTCGGCGTCGTGACCACCGGCTATGCCCAAAGCCTGTGGAGCAACAAGACCGACGCTCCGATCGAAATCGCGCAGCAACAACAGCCGCCGGCCTTCAAACGCTGAAGCTGTCTTCGGACGCCGCTGATTCCAGTGGCGTCTAGCCGGCGAAATACCACGCCTTGTCTGTCACCGTTCCCTGTAACGGCACATCCCAGCTCGCTTGAGCCAATCGCTCGACCTTCTGACATTCATGGGCCAGCCCCAATAGCGTCGGCTTGCGCCAGTTTTTACGTCGTGCCAGGTACGCCAGGCTTCGATCATAGAAACCACCGCCCATGCCCAGGCGTCCGCCGACATCGTCAAATCCCACCAATGGCAACAGCACCAGATCGAGCGCCCAGACTTTGCGTTGCCGGGCGAGGTTGTGCCGGGGTTCGAGAATACGAAAGCGGTTGGGTTTCAGTTTTTCACCGGGGCGAATTCGCTGGAACACCATTTTGGTTCGTGGCCAGGCGCTGAGCACCGGCAGATACGTTGCCTTGCCTCGACGCTGAGCGGCACGCAGCAAACCACGCGGATCGATTTCACCGTCGGTGGGTAGATACAGAGAGATATGTTTTGCGCGGCGAAACAGCGGGTGCTGAGCCAATTGCGTGTACAGCCCGCGAGCGGCCTCGCGCTGCTGACTGGGTGTCAGTGCGCGGCGGGCCTTGCGCAGCATGCGTCGAAGTTGCGGGCGGGGCAGCAGCGCAGGTTCGGTCATGAATTCGGGCTTCGGCAGTGCGGGTACATAAAGCGTACCCGTAAAAAAGCCGATGCCGGTATTTAAACCGGCATCGGACTGGAATCAGGCTCCCCGGATGTACCGCTGTCGACTTAGCCCTTGAACCCGAAAGTTCAAGGTGGAAGATGCAGTAGGCTTTAAGGCTTTCCGTCTAGCGGACATGCACACCAGCCCAACGTGCAACCTCCAGGGTATAGCAAATCGGCTCAGGGACATCGCCAACTGGCAAGCACCCCAGGGAGTGATGCGAGTATACCCCAAGCGGTTTTGCGTTTCAGCCCTTGGTGACGTCCGGATCGGTTGCGAGCACCAGATCGACGCGATCCAGCAGGTCGCGAACCTGCTCTCGGGTCGATCCGCTGGCCTGCACATCCGGGCGTTCTTCCTTGTGCAGGAGATCGTGCGTGATGTTCAGGGCGGCCATCACGGCGATGCGGTCGGCGCCGATGACTTTGCCGCTGCTGCGGATTTCGCGCATCTTGCCGTCCAGGTAACGGGCGGCGCTCACCAGGTTGCTGCGCTCTTCCTGGGGGCAGATGATCGAATATTCTTTATCGAGGATCTGCACGGTAACGCTATTGCTTGAACTCATGAGTCTTGCTCCAGGGCCTTGAGCCGCGAAATCATTGATTCGACCTTACGCCGGGCGATTTCGTTCTTTTCAATGAGGTGAGCGCGTTCCTCGCGCCAGGTCTTTTCCTGAGCTAATAGGAGTCCGTTTTGACTCTTTAGTTGCTCGACGCGGGTAATTAGCAATTCGAGTCTGGTCATCAGCGCTTGCAGGTCGGTGTCTTCCATTGTGTCCACTGAATTGTGTCTGATGAGTGGCAGGGTCTGCACAAAACTGCCTGCGCGTCGATCATGCTGCGTTAAAAACAGGCTCGCAATGCTCATGTAGGGCCCTACAGTCGGACGCGACCCCGGCCGTTGCTCACCTGTTTTTTCATCTTGCATGATCGCCGCTCGGCGAGTTTTGTCCAGGCCCGTGCTTGCGGACAGCCTTTAATAGTCTTGGCGAGTCTGTCGATGTAGGATACAAGGCCTTCATTCTAGACATAGCGCCGTCTGGCGCCTAGCTGCCCATGCCCATTCAGAATTCCCCGTACCAAGCCTTCGCCAAACTGCTGACTTCCAGCGGTCATAACGTCTCGCCTGCCGAACTGCATGGCCTGTTGCTCGGCCGCAGTTGCGCCGGTGCCGGTTTCGATGCCGAAGGCTGGCTGATTGATGCCGCCGAACTGCTTGAAAGCGAGCCGCAGGACAATGTCCGCAACGCCTTGATCGGCTTGCAGGAGATGGTCAAGGGCGAGCTCACCGGCGACGACGTGACCGTCGTGCTGCTGCTGCCGACCGATGACGAGCCACTGGCTGACCGCGCCGCCGCACTGGGCCAATGGTGCCAGGGTTTCCTCAGCGGTTTCGGCCTGAACTGCCGTGACAGCAGCATGCTGAGCACCGAGGCCACCGAAGTACTTCAGGATCTGGCGGCTATTTCACAGGTGCAAGACGCCCTGGAAGAGTCCGACGACGGCGAAAGCGATTACATGGAAGTGATGGAGTACCTGCGCGTCGCGCCGCTGCTGCTGTTCACCGAAACCAGAAAGCCGGACGCGCCGGCTGCCGCCAAACCGTCGTTGCATTAATCGCGTGCCAGGGAAAGCCATCTGTCCATGATTCATATCCCGAAATCGGAATACAGCCGTCGCCGCAAGGCTCTGATGGCGCAGATGGAACCCAACAGCATCGCCATCCTGCCCGCCGCCGCCGTTGCGATCCGCAACCGCGACGTCGAGCACGTCTACCGTCAGGACAGCGACTTCCAGTACCTCAGCGGTTTTCCCGAGCCCCAGGCGGTCATCGTTTTGATGCCTGGGCGCTCACATGGCGAATACATACTGTTCTGCCGTGAACGCAACGCTGAGCGGGAGTTGTGGGACGGCTTGCGCGCCGGGCAGGAAGGCGCGATTCGCGACTTTGGCGCCGACGATGCCTTCCCCATCACCGACATCGACGACATCCTGCCGGGCCTGATCGAAGGTCGAGACCGGGTGTATTCGGCCATGGGCAGCAACCCGGAATTCGACCGGCACCTGATGGACTGGATCAACGTGATCCGCTCTAAAGCGCACCTCGGCGCCCAGCCGCCGAACGAATTCGTTGCCCTGGATCATCTGCTTCACGACATGCGCCTGTATAAATCGGCGGCAGAAGTGAAGGTGATGCGCGAAGCCGCACGGATTTCCGCCCAGGCGCACATCCGCGCGATGCAGGCCTGCCGTGCGGGGTTGCATGAGTTCAGTCTCGAAGCCGAGCTCGACTACGAGTTCCGCAAGGGCGGGGCGAAAATGCCGGCCTACGGTTCGATCGTCGCCGCTGGGCGCAACAGCTGCATCCTGCATTACCAGCAGAATGACGCGGTGCTCAAGGACGGCGACCTGGTATTGATCGATGCCGGGTGCGAGATCGACTGCTACGCCAGCGACATCACCCGCACCTGGCCGGTCAACGGCAAGTATTCAGCGGAACAGAAGGCAATCTACGAGTTGGTGCTGGCGTCGCAAGAAGCTGCATTTGCGGAAATCGCCCCGGATAAACACTGGAATCAAGCCCATGAAGCCACGGTCCGGGTGATTACCGCCGGTCTGGTGAAGTTGGGCCTGTTGCAGGGCGACGTCGACGAGTTGATCGCCAGCGAAGCCTATAAAGCGTTTTACATGCACCGCGCCGGCCACTGGCTGGGCATGGATGTGCATGATGTCGGCGAATACAAGGTCGGCGGCGAATGGCGTGTGCTGGAAGTCGGCATGGCGCTGACCGTGGAACCGGGCATCTACATTGCCCCGGGCAACCAGAACGTGGCGAAGAAATGGCGCGGCATTGGCGTGCGCATCGAGGACGACGTAGTGGTCACAAAAACCGGCTGTGAAATCCTGACCAAAGGCGTGCCGAAAACGGTCGCCGAGATCGAGGCCTTGATGGCCGCCGCGCGGACACAAGCGGCATGAGTCGAGTCAATCTGGCAATCATCGGTGGTGGTCTGGTCGGCGCCAGCCTGGCGTTGGCGTTGCAGGCCGGAGCCAAGGCTCGTGGCTGGAAGATCGTGCTGATCGAACCGTTTGCCCCCGGCGATACTTATCAACCGAGCTACGACGCCCGCTCTTCGGCGTTGTCCTACGGCGCCAAGCAAATTTATCAACGGTTGGGCGTGTGGCAGGAAATCTCCCGCCGCGCCGAGCCGATCAAGCAGATTCATGTGTCCGACCGTGGGCGCTTCTCCACCGCGCGATTGTCGGCGATGGAAGAGGGCGTTCCGGCGCTGGGTTATGTGGTGGAAAACGCCTGGCTCGGCCAATGCCTCTGGCAAGGTCTGGACAAGGACGTGATCAGCTGGCGTTGCCCGGCGGAAGTCACGCGCATGGAGCCGCTGATCGATGGCTATCGCCTGACCCTCAACGACGAAACCACTCTGGAATGCGATCTTGCGGTACTGGCTGATGGCGGCCGTTCCGGCCTGCGCGAGCAACTGGGGATCGGCATCAAAAAGCGTCCATACAACCAGAGCGCGTTGATTGCCAACATCACGCCGAGTGAAGCGCACAACGGCATGGCCTTCGAGCGTTTCACCGATGACGGGCCGATGGCCTTGTTGCCGTTGCCGGAAAACCGCTGCGCGTTGGTATGGACTCGATTGGGCATGGACGCGCAACGGCTGGCGGCCCTCGATGAAAAGAGTTTCCTCAGCGAGTTGCAAGGCGTGTTCGGTTATCGCCTCGGCACTTTGAAGCAGGTTGGCGCGCGGCATTTGTACCCGCTGACATTGATCGAGGCCGAAGAGCAAGTGCGTCCGCATCTGGCGATTCTCGGCAATGCTGCCCACAGCTTGCACCCGATTGCAGGGCAAGGTTTCAACTTGTCTTTGCGTGATGCTCAAGCGCTGGCCGATGCATTGCTGGCCAGCGAAACATCTCCCGGGGACTTTGCGACCTTGCAAGCCTACCGCGAGCGTCAGCGTCTGGATCAGAACCTGACCGTGGGCTTCTCCGATCAGGTCACCCGTTTGTTCGGCAGCACTCAACCGTTGGTTTCCCTGGGCCGCAACATCGGTCTGCTCGGTCTCGATCTGCTGCCGCCGGCCAAACGCTGGTTCGCGCGACAGGCCATGGGTTTGGGTACGCGTCCCGATGCTTAAGTGGCGGTCGGAAAATCCTTTTATAGGCGGCTCAAGCCGCCAGCGAGACAGGCTTAAAGCATGGAAATGCGCGCAGATCTGCTGATTGTCGGGGCCGGAATGGTCGGCAGCGCCCTGGCGCTGGCGTTGCAGGACAGCGGGCTGGAAGTCCTGCTGCTGGACGGCAGCCCCATGAGCGTCAAACCCTTCGATGCTCAGGCTTTGTTCGAGCCGCGAGTGAGCGCCTTATCGACTGCCAGCCAGCGGATTCTTGAACGTCTGGGCGTCTGGGACGGCATCGCCAATCGGCGCAGCAGCCCCTACACCGACATGCACGTTTGGGACGGCAGCGGCACCGGACAAATCCATTTTTCGGCGGCCAGTGTGCATGCCGACGTGCTGGGGCATATCGTCGAGAACCGCGTGGTTCAGGACGCCTTGCTCGACCGTTTGCACGACTGCGACCTCGGAATGTTGGCCAACGCGCGCCTGGAGCAAATGCGTCGTTCCGGCGATGACTGGCTGCTGACCCTGGCCGATGGCCGCACCTTGCGTGCCCCTTTGGTGATTGCAGCAGATGGCGCTAATTCCGCCGTTCGGCGCCTGACCGGCATGGCGACACGCGAGTGGGACTATATGCACCACGCGATTGTCACCAGCGTGCGCAGCGCCAAACCTCATCAACTGACCGCGTGGCAGCGTTTCACCGACAACGGTCCGTTGGCGTTTCTGCCGCTGGAGCGTGACGGTCAGCAGGATTGGTGTTCGATCGTCTGGTCGACCACGCCGAGTGAAGCCGAACGCCTGATGGCGCTGGATGACGAGGGTTTCTGCAAAGAGCTGGAGCGGGCCTTCGAAGGCCGATTGGGCTCGGTGCTCAGCGCCGACCCGCGTCTGTGCGTGCCCCTGCGACAGCGTCATGCCAAGCGTTATGTGGCTGAAGGATTGGCGTTGATCGGTGATGCGGCCCACACCATTCACCCATTGGCCGGGCAGGGCGTGAACCTTGGTTTTCTCGATGCGGCCGTGCTGGCCGAAGTGCTGTTGCAAGCGGCCACGCGTGGCGAGCGTCTGGCGGATGTGAAAGTGCTCAGCCGTTACGAACGTCGGCGCATGCCTCACAACCTGGCGTTGATGGCGGCGATGGAAGGCTTCGAGCGTCTGTTCCAGGCCGATCCGTTGCCGGTTCGCTGGTTACGCAATGCCGGGTTGAAGATGGTCGACCAGATGCCTGAGGCCAAGGCGCTGTTTGTGCGTGAGGCGCTAGGATTGACTGGGGAATTGCCGGCACTCGCCAAAGCCTGACATCTTCATTACGGCTGACGGCCCCATCGCGAGCAAGCTCGCTCCCACATTGGTTTTGTGAACACTGAAGATCCCCTGTGGGAGCGAGCTTGCTCGCGATGAGGCCGGTACATTCACCGCAAATTTCCCCCGGTGCAACATCTGGTAACTCCTCCGCGAACTGTTCGATTGAGAAGCTAAATGTGAGTCCATATCATTTGGCTTCAATTTTTCAATCGAGAGATCGCTCCCATGTTGGTACCGAAGCGTCTACTGACCGCACTCGCCCTGACCCTGATTGGCAGCACCGCAGCCCAGGCTGCTGACGAGGTGGTGGTTTACTCCTCGCGTATCGACGAGCTGATCAAGCCGGTCTTCGATGCCTACACCGCGAAAACCGGCGTGCAGGTGAAGTTCATCACCGACAAGGAAGCACCGCTGATGCAGCGGATCAAGGCCGAGGGCGAGAACGCCACCGCGGATCTGCTGCTGACCGTCGATGCCGGCAACCTCTGGCAGGCCGAGCAAATGGGCATCCTGCAACCGTTCACCTCCAAGGTGATCGACGCCAACATCCCGTTGCAATACCGCTCCTCCGCCCATGCCTGGACTGGTCTGAGCCTGCGGGCGCGGACGATCGCTTACTCCACCGATCGGGTGAAACCCGGTGAGTTGACCACTTACGAAGGTCTGGCCGACAAGAACTGGGAAGGCCGCCTGTGCCTGCGCACAGCGAAGAAGGTCTACAACCAGTCACTGACCGCCACCATGATCGAAGTCCATGGCGCCGACAAAACCGAGAAGATTCTCAAGGGCTGGGTGAGTAACCTGTCCACCGACGTGTTCTCGGATGACATCGCGGTGCTGGAGGCCATCAACGCGGGTCAATGCGACGTTGGCATCGTCAACACGTACTACTACGGTCGCCTGCACAAGCAGAAGCCTGATCTGGCGGTGAAGTTGTTCTGGCCGAACCAGGGCGACCGTGGCGTGCACGTGAACCTGTCGGGCATCGGCCTGACCAAACATGCCCCGCACCCGGAAGCGGCCAAGGCCTTGGTGGAATGGATGACCACCCCTGAAGCGCAGAAGATCTTTGCTGACGTGAACCAGGAGTTCCCGGCGAACCCTGCGGTTCAGCCTTCTGCAGAAGTGGCGAGCTGGGGCAAGTTTGTGGCTGATACGCTGCCGGTGGAAATCGCCGGCAAGCGTCAGGCTGAAGCGATTCGCATGATGGATCGGGCTGGCTGGAACTAAAGATCAAAAGATCGCAGCCTCGTTTCACTCGACAGCTCCTACATGGGCACGCCATCCCAATGTAGGAGCTGTCGAGTGAAACGAGGCTGCGATCTTTTTGCGTTATCCCTACACGTCACCATTTATCCGCGAGAGACCTTTCTTGGCCCACCCCGCTCAACGCCGCTGGTATCCCCTGGTCTTCGCCATCGCTGCGCTGGTCCTGCTGCCACTTAGCGTTTTGCTGTTGTCATGGCAAACCATCGATCATCAGATCTGGTCCCACCTCTGGGATACCCAGATGCCGCGCCTGCTGGGCAATACCCTGACCCTGGTGCTTGGCGTCGGTATTGGCGTGACGCTCTTGGGTGTGAGCCTGGCCTGGCTCACCAGTCTCTGCGAATTCCCCGGTCGACGTTGGCTGGACTGGGCGCTCATGCTGCCATTCGCCATTCCCGCCTACGTGCTGGCATTCGTCTTTGTCGGCCTGCTGGATTTCGCCGGCCCTGTGCAAACCCTGTTGCGCGAATGGTTCGGCACCGGCCTCAGGCTGCCGCGCGTGCGCTCCACCGGCGGTGTGATTCTGGTCCTGGTGCTGGTCTTCTATCCCTACGTTTACCTGTTGGCGCGAACTGCGTTCCTGGCTCAAGGCAAAGGCTTGATGGAAGCGGCGCGAGTCTTGGGGCAATCCCCGTGGCAAGCGTTCTGGCGAGTCGCGTTGCCCATGGCGCGCCCGGCCATCGGTGCTGGCGTGGCGCTGGCGCTGATGGAAACCCTGGCGGATTTCGGCGCGGTGTCGGTGTTCAATTTCGACACGTTCACGACGGCCATCTACAAGACCTGGTACGGATTTTTCAGCCTCTCCACCGCCGCACAACTGGCCAGCCTGTTGCTGCTGGTGGTGATGGTCGTACTGTACGGCGAGCGCCGTGCGCGCGGGGCCAACCGGGCGAGTAACGAACGACCACGGGTCAAGGCGCTTTATCACCTGCGCGGTTTCAAGGCGCTGGCAGCCATGAGTTGGTGCGGTCTGGTGTTCGCCTGCGCTTTCGTCATTCCAGTGCTTCAACTGATGGTGTGGTTCTGGCAGCGCGGGCGCTTCGACCTGGATGAGCGTTACGCGGGGCTGATCGTCCATACCCTGTACCTGGGTGGCATGGCGGCGCTGATCACCGTCAGTGTCGCTTTAGTGCTGGCGTTTGCCCGGCGCCTGGCCCCGACCCGAGCGATCCGCACCGGTATCAGCCTGGCCAACCTCGGCTACGCCTTGCCGGGTTCGGTGCTGGCGGTGTCGATCATGCTGGCGTTCAGTTACCTGGACCGCGAGCTGGTGATCCCGTTGTCGGGTTGGCTGGGCGGCGCCGGCAAGCCATTGCTGCTGGGCAGCCTGTCGGCGTTGTTGCTGGCCTATCTCGTACGTTTCATCGCGGTGGCTTATGGGCCGCTGGAAAGCAGTCTGGCGCGAATACGGCCATCTTTGCCCGAAGCGGCACGCAGCCTTGGCGTCAGTGGGCCACGACTGTTTTTCAAAGTGTATCTGCCGTTATTGCTGCCAGGAACGTTGAGCGCTGCGTTGCTGGTGTTCGTCGATGTACTCAAGGAAATGCCCGCGACCCTTCTGATGCGCCCGTTTGGCTGGGACACGCTGGCGGTGCGCATCTTTGAAATGACCAGCGAAGGCGAGTGGGCGAGGGCCTCTTTGCCGGCCTTGACTCTGGTTTTGGTTGGCCTGCTACCGGTCATCGGATTGATTCGACGTTCGGCGCATCGAAACGCCTAGGTGCCAGTCCTACACCTTGAGGCTACAATGCGCGGCATTCGGTGCGGTCCGTCCTACGGACCAGGTAGCTGAAATCGGCTGGAAGCCTTCTATTTCAAGGCTTTCACCCTGTGCAGCACCGACCCGCACCTTCGCCACGCCCGGAAGGAGAAACCCATGGGACAGCGCACGCCTCTGTATGACCTTCATCTCGCCCTCGGCGCGAAGATGGTCGATTTTGGCGGTTGGGATATGCCTTTGCATTACGGCTCGCAGGTCGAGGAGCACCATCAGGTGCGCCGCGATTGCGGGGTTTTCGATGTATCCCACATGACCGTGATCGATGTCAGCGGCCCTCAGGCCAAGGCCTGGCTCCAGCATTTGCTGGCCAATGACGTCGAACGTCTGCACAGCCCTGGCCGTGCCTTGTACAGCACCATGCTCAACGAGCGCGGCGGCATCGTCGACGACATGATCGTCTACCGTCTCGAGGACGGTTATCGTTTGGTGGTCAACGCCTCCACCCGTAATCAGGACCTCGCCTGGATGCAGGCTCACCTCGATGGTTTCGATGTGCAGCTCAACGAGCGCTCCGAGTTGGCGATGCTGGCCATTCAAGGCCCTCAGGCCCGGCACAAAATCTCCGAACTGGTGACCCAGTCCCGCGGCAACCTGATTCAGATGCTCAAGCCCTTCGAAGGTCAGGCTGATGGTGACTGGTTCATCGCGCGTACGGGTTACACCGGCGAAGATGGCCTGGAAATCGTTCTGCCGGCCAATCAGGCGCCGGGATTCTTCAACGATCTGGTGGGTGCGGGCATCTCGCCGATCGGCCTCGGGGCGCGCGATACTCTGCGGGTCGAGGCCGGCATGAACCTCTACGGTCAGGACATTCATCAAGACGTTTCACCACTGGCCTCCAACATGGCCTGGAGCATTGCGTGGGAACCGGCCACTCGCCAGTTCATCGGTCGCAGCGCTCTTGAAGCCGAACAGGCGGGTGGCGTGCAGCACAAACTGGTCGGTCTGGTCCTTGAGGAGCGTGGGGTTTTGCGCGCTCATCAAGTAGTCCGCATCGCCAATGTTGGCGAAGGGGAGATCACCAGTGGTAGTTTCTCTCCTACGCTTAGCAAGTCGATAGCACTGGCGCGCGTGCCGATGGCGACAGCCGACCGCGCAGAAGTGGAAATCCGTGGCAAGTGGTACCCGGTCCGAGTGGTCAAACCGACCTTCGTACGCCATGGCAAAACCTTGATCTAACCTTTTCTGGCGGGCAACGACCGCTGACAATTCTCTTGAGGACACAGAACATGAGCGATATTCCTGCCGACCTGCGTTTTGCCGAAAGTCACGAGTGGGCCCGTCTCGAAGCCGATGGCACCGTCACCGTGGGCATCAGCGATCACGCTCAGGAAGCCTTGGGCGACGTGGTGTTCGTTGAGCTGACCGAAGTCGGAACAGTCTTTGCTGCCGGTGATCAATCCGGTGTGGTGGAGTCGGTTAAAGCCGCTTCGGACATCTACTCCCCGGTTGCCGGTGAAGTGATTGCCATCAACGAAGAACTGAGCGCTAACCCTGAGTTGCTCAACTCCGACCCGTACGGTGCCTGGATCTTCAAGCTCAAGCCAAGCAACGCTGGCGATCTGGACAAGCTGCTCGACGCGGCAGGCTACAAAGCCGCTATCGGCGAATAATCTTCGCCCCGTAGGAGCTGCCGCAGGCTGCGATCTTTTGATCTTGTTTTTTAAAATCAAAATCAAAAGATCGCAGCCTGCGGCAGCTCCTACAAAGGCCGAATCAAGGCCGCAAGACGGACTTCACCGCTGCCACCGACCGCTCGACATCCGCTTTGCTCATGGCGGTAAACATCGGCAGCGAAACAATCAGGCGACCGACCCGTTCGGCCACCGGGAACATGCCCTCCTTGAACCCGCGCTCTCGGTAAAGGCTCAGCAGGTGAATCGGCGGATAGTGATAGCCGATGCCGATACCCAATGCCTGCATCTGCTCCATGAAGGTAGCCCGCGCCGGTTGGCCATCCTTACGCTCTGGCAGCACCAGCTGAAACAAATGCCAGTTGCTGTTCTCGAAATCCGCCGGGGGCAGTTGAGCCCCATACAACGCTTCGAAATCCTCGCCAAAACAAGCGAAATAGTGCCCGGCCAGTTCACGGCGATGAGCAGTGATTGCTTCGATGTGAGCAAATTGCCCAAGGCCGATGGCCGCCGCAACATCGGTCATGTTGAACTTGCCGCCCAGTACATCAACGTCCAGTCCATCGAAGCCGCTACGGGTGACGCCCTGTAAACGGTACTTTTGCGCCAGTCGCACTTCCTCGGCATTGTTCAATACAAGGCAACCGCCCTCTGACGAGGTGACGTTTTTGTTCGCCTGGAAACTGAAGGACACGAAATCGCCGGTCGAGCCAATGCGCTGGCCGTTCCAGCTCGAACCCAAGGCTTGCGCGGCGTCTTCGACAATCCGCAACCCGTGTTTTTTGGCGATTGCATACAACCGGCTCATGTCCACCGGCAAACCGGCGAGGTACACCGGAATGATCGCTTTGGTGCGCGGGGTGATTGCGGCTTCCAGCTGATCCAGGTCGATGTTGCGGGTAATCGGGTCGATGTCGGCAAACACCGGCGTGGCGCCGACTTCCAGAATGACGTTGGCGGTGGCCACCCAGGAAATCGGCGTGGTGATCACTTCATCGCCCGGTCCGACCCCGGCAATGCGCAGGGCGATTTCCATGGTGCAGGTGCCGGAATTGAACGTGAGTACCGGGCGCCCGCCGAAAAACTCCGAGAGTTGTTGTTCAAAGGCCTGGACCTTGGGGCCGCTGGTAATCCAGCCCGAGCGCAATACGTCGCCAACCGCGGCAATCGTCGCTTCGTCGATGGTGGGTTTGGAGAAAGGCAGGAAAGGTAGTTGATTCATGAGTTCAGAAACCCGATCAGCAGTAATTAGGTGTGCGCCGAGCATGATGATCTGGATTGGTCGACGGCGCCACGCCATCCGCTCGGGTATCGACTGCTATGCTGGTTTGACCGTGTTGCATCGACGTTGAGCGCCAGTCAAGAGAGAGCCCGTCATGTCCCAGTTGCCGTCCTTGAGCCAGTTACGCGACCCCAATGCCTTCCTTCGCCGCCACCTCGGGCCCGATGCCGCCGAGCAACAGGCGATGCTCGACAGCCTCGGCCTCGGCAGCCGGGTCGAGTTGATCGAGCAGACGGTGCCGCCGGGAATCCGCCTGAACAGGCCGCTCGACCTGCCACCCGCGCTCGACGAAGAAGCCGCGCTGGCCAAACTGCGCGGTTACGCCGAGCAAAACCAGGTCTGGACCAGCCTGATCGGCATGGGCTACCACGGCACCCTAACGCCGACCGTCATAGTGCGTAACGTGCTGGAAAATCCCGGTTGGTACACCGCGTACACGCCGTATCAGCCAGAGATCGCCCAAGGGCGACTCGAAGCGCTGCTGAACTTCCAGCAATTGACCATCGACCTCACAGGCCTGGAACTGGCCAACGCCTCGCTGCTGGACGAAGCCACGGCGGCGGCGGAAGCCATGGCACTGGCCAAGCGGGTCGCCAAGTCCAGGAGCAATCTGTTTTTCGTCGACGAAAACTGTCATCCGCAGACCATTTCCGTGGTGCAGACCCGGGCAGAAGGGTTCGGCTTCGAGCTGATCATCGACACTGTGGATAACTTGAAACAGCACCAGGTGTTCGGCGCGCTCCTGCAATATCCCGATACCCACGGCGAAATCCACGATCTTCGTCCCTTGATCGATCATCTGCATGCGCAGCAAGCCTTGGCGTGTGTCGCCACCGACCTGCTGAGTCTGCTGTTACTGACACCGCCGGGGGAGTTGGGCGCCGACGTGGTGTTCGGTTCATCCCAGCGTTTCGGCGTGCCCATGGGTTACGGCGGCCCTCATGCGGCGTTTTTTGCCAGTCGCGATGAGTACAAACGGGCGATTCCCGGGCGGATCATCGGCGTGTCGAAGGACGCTCGTGGCAACGTCGCTTTGCGCATGGCCCTGCAAACCCGCGAGCAACATATTCGCCGGGAGAAAGCTAACTCGAACATTTGCACCGCTCAGGTGCTGCTGGCCAACATTGCCAGTTTCTATGCGGTCTACCACGGTCCGGAAGGGCTCAAACGCATTGCCCAACGGGTCCATCGGCTGACCAGCATCCTCGCCGCCGGCCTGGAGCGTCACGGCATCACCCGCCTTAATAAACACTTTTTCGACACGCTGACGCTGGAGGTCGGTGGTACTCAGACAGCAATCATCGAAAGTGCTCAGGCCGCACAGATCAACCTGCGCATTCTCGGGCGCGGGCTGTTGGGGTTGAGCCTCGACGAAACCTCTGACGAATCCACCGTCGCGAAGTTGTTTAATGTGTTCCTCGGGTCCGATCACGGGCTTAACGTCGATGACCTCGACGCTGAAACCCTTGCTTCCGGTATTCCCGCAGGTCTGCTGCGTACCTCGCCTTACCTGCGTCACCCGGTGTTCAGCGCCCATCACAGCGAAACCGAGATGCTGCGCTACCTCAAGCAACTGGAAAACAAGGACCTGGCGCTCAATCAATCGATGATCCCGCTGGGCTCCTGCACCATGAAACTCAATGCCACCAGCGAGATGATCCCCATCACGTGGCCGCAGTTCGCCAACCTGCACCCGTTCGTGCCGAAAGAGCAGGCGGTGGGTTATTCGCTGATGATCGAAGAACTGGAGCGCTGGCTCTGCGCGATTACCGGTTTCGACGCGATCTGCATGCAACCCAACTCTGGCGCCCAAGGCGAGTACGCGGGGTTGCTGGCGATCCGCAAGTATCACGAGAGTCGTCATGAGGGCGCGCGGGATATCTGCCTGATCCCGTCCTCGGCCCACGGCACCAACCCGGCGTCGGCGCAGATGGCCGGCATGCGGGTGGTGATCGTCGAGTGCGACGAGGCGGGCAACGTTGATCTGGATGACCTCAAAGGCAAAGCCGCAGAGGCCGGTGACAAACTCGCCTGCCTGATGGCGACGTATCCTTCGACCCACGGCGTATACGAGGAAGGCATCAGCGAAATCTGCGAAGTTATCCACAGCCACGGCGGCCAGGTGTACATGGATGGCGCCAACCTCAACGCTCAGGTCGGACTGGCGCGCCCGGCGGACATTGGTGCCGACGTGTCCCACATGAACCTGCACAAGACTTTCTGCATTCCACATGGTGGCGGCGGGCCGGGTATGGGGCCGATTGGTGTGCGGGCGCATCTGGCACCGTTCGTGGCCAACCATCCGGTGGTGCCGATCGACGGACCGCTAGCGCAGAACGGCGCAGTCAGCGCGGCGCCTTGGGGCAGTGCGAGCATTTTGCCGATCAGCTGGATGTACATTGCGATGATGGGGCCACAATTGGCGGATGCCAGTGAAGTGGCGATCCTCGCCGCAAATTACCTGGCGCAGCACTTGTCCGGGGCGTTTCCGGTGCTTTACACCGGGCGCAACGAGCGGGTGGCGCACGAATGCATTCTTGATCTGCGGCCACTCAAGGTGCTGACCGGGATCAGCGAGGAGGACGTCGCCAAGCGGCTGATGGACTATGGCTTCCATGCGCCGACCATGTCGTTTCCGGTGCCGGGGACGTTGATGGTTGAACCCACCGAAAGTGAATCGAAGGCAGAACTGGACCGGTTTATCGGGGCGATGCTGAGTATCCGCGCGGAAATCACCGAGGTGCAAAACGGCAACTGGCCGGCCGATGACAACCCGCTGAAACGTTCACCGCATACCCTGGCGGATATCACCGGAGTTTGGGAGCGGTCCTACAGCATCGAGCAGGCAGTGACGCCGGATGCTCACACCAAGGCGCATAAGTACTGGCCGGTGGTGAACCGGGTCGATAACGTTTACGGCGACCGCAATCTGTTCTGTGCGTGTGTCCCGGTAGATGATTACCGCTAACCTCACGGGAGATACAAATCCCATGTGGGAGCGAGCTTGCTCGCGATAGCGGTGGATCAGTCGAAATCATCCATGACTGTCACACCGCTATCGCGAGCAAGCTCGCTCCCACAGGGGGGTTGTGTTGGGCATAAAAAATGCCGCTCCTGGGAGCGGCATTTTTGTTCAGATGAAAAGCTTACTCGGAGGCGACAGCATTCTTCGCCAGGATCGCGTTCGCCAGCTCCATGTCCGTGGCCTGCAGGCCAGGGTTGTCGGCGCGGACTTTCTGCATCGCGGCCTCCAGGTATGGACCGCGAATGCCGCCGTCACTGGCGACAAAGCTGCCAGCATCGTCCTGAGCCGCAACGATCAGCTTGTGATCCTTGAAGGTCAGGTAGGTCGAACCGGTGGTCGCACCGGACGAGATGACGTTACGCCAAAAGCTATCGGCCATCGCCGAACCGACAGGAAGGGACAACAAGGCGATGGTAGCGACAGCAAGTTTGAGACGCATATTGGGTGACTCCACTGGGTTAACTACGGCGTTGGATTGCCAATCCCCCAATCGAGTTCCATAACGGCCGCGCCTACTTTTGTTCGCTCTGCGGCGTCACCCGCAGCACCTCCTCAATCGTGGTCAAACCCGCTGCGACTTTTTGCGCCCCCGACAACCGCAAACTGCGCATGCCTTCCTTGAAGGCCTGACGCCGCACCGCCAGCAAATCGGTGTCGGGGTTGATCAGCGCTTTGACGCCGTCCGTCAGCTGCATGATTTCGTAGACCCCGGCACGACCGCGGTAACCGGTATCGCGGCATTCCAGGCAACCGATGGCGCGATGTGCGTTGTGCGGCAACGGTGCCTGCCAGGGTCGGGTCAAGGTTTGCCAGTCTTCTTCACCGAGCGTCAGCGGTGCCTTGCAATGCGGGCACAAGGTGCGGACCAGGCGCTGGGCCATGACGCCGAGCACCGTGGCTTTGATCAGGTAATGCGGCACGCCCAGCTCCAGCAAGCGGCTGATCGCGCTCGGCGCATCGTTGGTGTGCAGCGTCGACAGCACCAAGTGGCCCGTGAGCGCAGCCTGGATTGCCATTTCAGCGGTTTCCAGATCACGGATCTCACCGATCATGATGATGTCCGGATCCTGCCGCATCAGTGCGCGCACACCGGCGGCGAAGGTCAGGTCGATGTTGTGCTGGACTTGCATCTGATTGAACGCCGGCTCGACCATTTCGATCGGGTCTTCGATGGTGCAGAGGTTGACCTCCGGCGTCGCCAGTTTCTTTAGGGTGGTGTACAGCGTGGTGGTCTTGCCGGAACCGGTCGGGCCGGTGACCAGGATGATGCCGTTGGGCTGGCTCGTCATGTCTTGCCAGCGGCGCAAGTCGTCGGCGGAGAAGCCTAGCTGATCAAAGTTCTTGAGCAGTACCTCCGGGTCAAAGATCCGCATGACCATTTTTTCGCCAAATGCGGTCGGCAATGTCGACAGCCGCAACTCGACTTCGCCACCGTCCGGGGTTTTGGTCTTGACCCGGCCGTCCTGGGGTTTGCGCTTTTCCGCGACGTTCATCCGCCCAAGGCTTTTCAGGCGGCTGACGATCGCCATGGTCACTTGCGGCGGAAATTGATAGACGTTGTGCAGCACGCCGTCGATGCGAAAGCGCACCGTGCCTTGTTCGCGTCGGGGTTCGATGTGGATATCGCTGGCGCGTTGCTGGAACGCGTACTGGAACAACCAGTCGACGATGTTGACGATGTGCGCGTCATTGGCGTCCGGTTCCTGGTCGCTGGCGCCGAGGTTAAGCAGCTGCTCGAAGTTGCCCAGGGTGTTCATCTGCTGATCGGCGTTGGTTGCGCCGCTGACCGATTTGGCCAGGCGGAAGAACTCCACGCTGAAGCGCTGGATGTCGACCGGGTTGGCGACCACACGCTTGATCGGCAGTTTCAGCACATGGGTCAGGTCGGCTTCCCAGCCGGTGACGTAGGGCTGGGCGCTGGCCACGGTGACTGCCTCGCGGTCGATAGACACCGCAAGTATCTTGTGACGCTGGGCGAAGGCGTAGGACATCAGCGGCGTAATCGCGGCGACGTTGATTTTCAGCGGGTCGATACGCAGATAAGGCTGACCGGCCTGCTGCGACAACCAAAGCGTCAGGCTTTCCAGGTCGAGGTGTTTGCCGGGACGGCTGAGATCGTCCAGGAGTTGGCTGGCGATGAATTCCAGCGGGTGCATCTGGCCATTGGTGGCGTGACGGCGTCGAGCATTGAGCGCGTTTTCGGCCGAGTCCTGACTGATAAAGCCTTGGGCGACCAGTTCACGCAGCAAATCATTGAGATCCAGCCAGCGGTCCTGAATGGCGAGTTGAACGGACATGCGGGCTCCTCATGAACAACAGTTCGCAAAGGATAGTCGCGGACCCGTAGACCGTTGGGCCACTACTCGACAAAGCCGTATCGAGTTTTTTCAGCCCGCCGCCTGAGCCGGTTCATCCCACGCGCAATCAACCGCTCGCAGCTCAACCGAACAGACGCTGATCAGGTTACGTAATTTTTCTGCGATCACCTGGGCGCGGTGCCAGCTCAGGCCGTCTATCACGATGTCGATCGACAGCAGATCGTCCATCCGCTGCACGTTGATCTGTTGCGGCGTCAGAAACTGCAAAGCGAACAGGTTGAGCGCCCGGCACAGCAGATCCGGTTCGGCCTCGGCCAGCATTTGATAGTGAACGCAGCAGTGGGCGTTGCTGACGTTCCAGACATCGGCGCGGGTGTGCGGGGTGTTCACGGCTTCTAGATGCGGCATGGTCGGTCTCCAAAATCACTGGAGGAATTTTTACATTCGGTGCGGGGCATTTCTTATCTATGATTGGGCTTATTGGCGATTATTTGAATTGCTTGATTCGGTAAGTTATCAATCAAAGGTTTTTTTATGCATAGCGAGCTGGATGGCTACGACCGCAAGATTCTCGCGTTGCTGCAAGAGGACGCTTCGCTCTCCAGCGCGCAGATCGCCGAGCAGGTGGGGCTGTCGCAATCGCCGTGCTGGCGACGGATACAGCGGATGAAGGAGGAGGGGATCATTCGCGGGCAGGTGGCCTTGCTCGACCGGAAGAAAATCGGGCTTAACACGCAGATCTTCGCCGAAATCAAACTCAACGCCCACGGGCGTTCGAACTTCACCGAATTCACCGAGGCGATTCGCGGCTTTCCCGAAGTGCTGGAGTGTTATGTGCTGATGGGGTCGGTGGATTTCTTGCTGCGGATTGTGACGGCGGACATCGAGGCGTATGAACGGTTTTTCTTCGAGAAGCTGTCGATGGTGCCGGGGATTCAGGAGGTGAACTCGATCGTGGCGTTGTCGGAGATCAAATCCACGACGAGTTTGCCGGTCTGAGGTTTTGCGGTGAATGGGCTGGCCTCATCGCGAGCAAGCTCGCTCCCACATTAGACCGAGTCCATTCAGACAACTCGGTCAACTGTGGGAGCGAGCTTGCTCCGGGCGGCGTTCCGACGATGGCGATATCAAATACGCAGCAGCATTTTCCACGCACGATTCTGATACACCGCAATCGCCTGCTGCTTGCGCGCATCCAGCGATTCATCGGTGATCGGCTCGTTAGCAAGCAGAGCAAGCTGTTTCAGCTCACCGTACAAGCGATCCATTTCCGGAACCTCCAGCACACCACGGGCATGGTGCAGCCAAGCCTGGATGCGCTCGATGCGCGGCAGTTGCTCGGCCAGGTCTTCCGGCTGTTGCTGATAACGCTGCAGTTGCAGAGAGGTCGCTTCTTCACCCAGCAAACGCGGCAGCCAGCTACCCAATTGCGCAGCGCCCTGGCGATTGCCACGGACATTGCGGTCGGCAGCCCAGGTGCGGGCCAGCAGCCAGCGCGACGTGTTCAGCGAGAACAGGCCCCAACGCGGGTCTTCCAGTTCTTCGAGGAACTGCTCCGGCGCGGCTTTGCGCACGTCTTCGTCGTCGACACCGGCTTGCACCAGCGGACGCCAGTCTTCGAGCAAGGCATCCAGCGCGACGCGCAGATCGTGCGTCGACTGACGCGGCGCGGCTTGGCCCAGGCTGCTCAGCAGCGCGCGCAATTCAGCCAGGTTTTCGACCCAGTCCAGCAACAGGCGCCAGTGGCCGTTAAAGCGATACTGCTCGGCCAGACGCTGGCTGCTGCTCAGCAAGTGCCAGCTCAGTGCGGCGAATGCGTCGTCCAGCGGGGTTTCAGCGGTGATCTGCGGCGCCGGCAGGCTCAATGAGTAGCTGTTGGCGTCGTACAGGCGATAACCGCGCTCGGCCTTGCTGATGTCACATGGCATCAGGGCCAGGGTCGCGGCCAATTCGGCGGCCAGCTCCAGCAGTGCGGCCGGCTCGCCTTCGCGCAGTTCAAGTTCCAGCTCGCAGATTTCTTCTTTCTGCTTGCCCACGATCACGTGACCAAAATCCAATGCGGCTTCGATCACCACTTTGGTCTTGCCACGGCCCCAGGCGATTTCAGCGCGTTCGCGGACGAAATCGGTGGTGAAGATCGGCTTCAGGGTTTTCTTGTCCAGCTCGGCCAACTCTTCAGGCCAGCATTCGCCGTCGAGTTTCTTCACGTCGAGCTTGGCTTTGGGCAGGTTCCAGTCGTATTCGTTACGCTCGGACAAACCGGCAACGCTATGGCCGCGGGTCTTGAGGGTCTGAATCACTTCTTCGCCATCGCGGCGCAGGCGCAGGGCAACCTTGGCACGGGCCAGGTCGCGCTCAGGCGTGTCGAAGTACTGGTTCATCAACTCACGGCGTTCCCAGCCACTTTTGTTGCGTTTTTTCAGGAGCGGGTGCTCGCGCAGGGCAGCGAGAGTTTCTCGGCTGACGCGGAGTTTGATTTCGGTTTCTTTCTGCATGGCCGGAAAATCCAGGATCGGGAGCGCAGCCGGGGGAATGTGTGGCTGCCAAGGTCGTGCAGTGTACAGGACTCATCAGTCCTACGCGCCGCGACGGTTTATTCCTGTCGCCAGATGGCTCTATGATGGAGTTCAAATCGGGAGTTGGGAGTCAGCGATGCTTTTGCCATCCATGAAAGATCAGTTCGCTGCGCTGATCGCTGCGCCGTCCGTCAGCTGTACGCAGGCCAGCCTCGATCAAACCAACCGTCCGGTGATTGATTTGCTGGCGACGTGGCTCGGCGATCTGGGTTTTACCTGTGACATCCAGCAGGTCAGCCCCGGCAAATTCAATCTGCTGGCCAGTTTCGGTTCTGGCCCCGGTGGCCTGGTGCTGGCTGGTCACAGTGACACCGTGCCGTTCGATGGCGCGCTGTGGCAAACCGATCCGCTGAAGCTGACCGAAGTCGATGGCCGCTGGGTGGGGCTGGGCAGCTGCGACATGAAGGGCTTTTTCGCGCTGGCCATCGAAGCCGTCATACCGCTGCTCGATCAGCCGTTCAAGCAACCGCTGCTGATCCTCGCTACCTGCGATGAAGAAAGCTCGATGTCCGGCGCTCGCGCCCTGGCCGAAGCCGGGCGTCCGCTCGGTCGTGCGGCAGTGATTGGCGAGCCGACTGGGCTGAAGCCGATCCGCATGCACAAAGGCATCATGATGGAGCGCATCGACATCCTCGGTCAGAGCGGCCACTCCTCCGATCCGCGTCTCGGCCACAGCGCCCTCGAAGCCATGCACGATGCCATCGGTGAACTGCGTGGTTTGCGGTTGGCGTGGCAGCGTGAATTCCGTAATCCACAGTTCAGCGTGCCGACGCCGACCCTGAATTTCGGCTGCATCCATGGCGGCGATAACCCCAACCGCATTTGCGGCCAGTGTTCGCTGGAGTTTGATCTGCGCCCGTTACCGGGCATGGACCCTAATGCCCTGCGCGCAGAGATTCTGCAGAAGCTCAAGCCCATTGCCGAGTGGCATCAGGTGAAGATCGATTACGCGCCGCTGTTCCCCGAAGTGCCGCCGTTCGAGCAGGCCGAGGACGCCGAATTGGTCCGGGTCGCGGAAAAGCTCACCGGCCATCGTGCCGAAGCAGTGGCGTTCGGCACCGAAGCGCCTTATCTTCAGCGTCTTGGCTGCGAAACCCTGGTGCTCGGCCCTGGCGACATCGCCTGTGCGCACCAACCGGGGGAATACCTCGAAATGTCACGTTTGCAGCCTACGGTGCATCTATTACGTCAACTGATTGAACATTACTGCCTGACACCGGCCAAAACGGCGATGCCGGTCAATTGAGCAAGGTTCCTGTAGGAGTGAGCCTGCTCGCGATAGCGGTGTGTCAGACACTTCAGTATCGACTGACATTTCGCTATCGCGAGCAGGCTCACTCCTACAGGGGCTGTGTCATGGCTGACAAGACTTGTAAATTGCCAATGTCCCAACCCGTATTCATGAGGAGAGCGCGCGTGTCGCCAAGCCTGTTCCGACGATAACCATCAGCCCGCTGTGCGTTTTCTGTTTCGCCCATTTTTTGGCTGCTATTTATTACAGGCCCAGGTTCATGCCCGAATACGTTAATTGGCTTCGTCACGCTTCGCCTTACATCAACGCCCACCGCGATTGCACCTTCGTCGTCATGCTGCCCGGCGACGGCGTGGAGCACCCGAACTTCGGCAATATCGTCCATGACCTGGTGCTGTTGCACAGTCTGGGCGTGCGACTGGTGCTGGTGCACGGTTCCCGTCCGCAAATTGAAACCCGCCTGGCTGCACGCGGCCTGACCCCGCATTACCACCACGGGATGCGCATCACCGATGCCGCGACCCTTGAGTGTGTGATCGATGCGGTGGGTCAGCTGCGTATCGCCATCGAAGCGCGGCTGTCCATGGACATGGCGTCATCGCCGATGCAGGGCTCGCGTCTGCGGGTGGCCAGCGGCAACCTGGTGACCGCGCGGCCGATCGGCGTGCTGGAAGGCGTCGACTATCACCACACCGGCGAAGTGCGTCGGGTTGACCGCAAGGGCATCAATCGCCTGCTGGATGAACGCTCCATCGTGCTGTTGTCGCCACTGGGTTACTCGCCGACCGGTGAGATTTTCAACCTCGCCTGCGAAGACGTTGCCACTCGCGCCGCCATCGATCTGGGGGCGGACAAGCTGCTGTTGTTCGGCGCCGACCTGGGTCTGATCGATGAAAACGGTCGTCTGGTTCGTGAGTTGCGTCCGCAACAAGTGCCGGCGCATCTGCAGCGTCTGGGCAGCAACTATCAGGCTGAGCTGCTGGATGCGGCCGCTGAGGCCTGCCGCGGCGGCGTGGCTCGCAGTCATATCGTCAGCTACGCCGAAGACGGCGCGCTGCTGACCGAACTGTTCACCCGTGACGGTGGCGGTACGCTGGTGGCCCAGGAGCAATTCGAGGTTGTGCGCGAAGCGGCGATCGAAGACGTCGGTGGTTTGCTGGATTTGATCAGCCCACTGGAAGAGCAGGGCATTCTGGTGCGGCGTTCCCGCGAGGTGCTGGAGCGTGAGATCGAGCAGTTCAGTGTGGTCGAGCGCGAAGGCATGATCATCGCGTGTGCGGCGCTGTATCAGATTGCTGATTCGGACGCGGGGGAGTTGGCGTGTCTGGCGGTGAACCCGGAATACCGCCATGGCGGTCGTGGTGATGAACTGCTGGAGCGCATCGAAACCCGCGCCCGGGCGCAGGGGTTGAAAACCTTGTTCGTACTGACGACCCGGACCGCTCACTGGTTTCGCGAGCGTGGGTTTGTGCCGAGCAGCGTAGAGCGTCTGCCGTCGGCGCGGGCGTCGCTGTACAACTATCAGCGTAATTCGAAGATCTTCGAAAAAACCTTGTGACCGCAGGCTTTTGTGGCGAGGGGATTTAGCGAAACGTCGCACCGCCCCGTTGGACTGCGCAGCAGTCCCATCTTTTGGGGCCGCTTCGCAGCCCAACGGGGATAAATCCCCTCGCCACAGGGTTCGGCGTGTTACTCAGCCACAAACTTCGCACTGACATACGGCGAATAATCCGGTAGCACTGTCTCGACCTTCCCTTGTTCCTTCAAGAATTTCGCCGTCTCGCCAATCGCCTTGGCTGTGCCGCCGTCCAGCAGCGCGGTGGTCTGCTGGGCTTTAGCATCCGGGAACGTGGAACCGGCCAGCAACTCCGGCACATCGACGGCATTGGCACCGGTCAGTTTGGCGATTTTTTGCACAGGTACCGAGTCAGCAGTCCAGCTGTCTTTATGCGCGGCATAGTCGGCGAACGAGTCCAGCGTGACCTTGGCAAATTTGGCCACAACTTCTGGGTGCTTCTCGGCGTAATCCTTGCGCGCGACCCAGACCTCGAAGGTCGGTGCACCCCATTGGCCGACCTGTGCCGCGTCGGTCAAGGTCTTGCCGGTCTTGCGAATTTCCCCCAGAGCGGGTGACCAGACAAACGCCCCATCGATGTCACCACGCTTCCACGCCGCCGCGATTTCCGCCGGCTGCAAATTCACCACTTTGACTTTCGAGGCATCCAGGCCCCAGTGCTTCAGTGCACCCAGCAAACTGTAGTGGGAGGTTGAAACGAAGGGGGTGGCGATGGTCTTGCCGATCAGATCTTCCGGTCTATCGATGCCGCTGCCGTTACGCACCACGAGTGCTTCGGCGGCATTGATCTGGGCGGAAACAATGAACGCAACGATCGGCAGATTGCGCGAAGCAGCGGCTGCCAGCGGGCTTGAGCCGAGGTTGCCAATCTGCACGTCGCCGGAAGCAATGGCAGTAACCACTTCCGGGCCGCTATTGAAACGACGCCAGTCAATTTTCTGGCCTAGGGTTTTCTCGTACAGTCCGTCTGCCTGGGGCACTTTGCTGGGGTCGATGCCGGTTTGATAGCCGATCGTGAGGTTCGCCGCGTGTGTGCTAAAAGATATTATTAGCGATACACAAACTGTAACAATTGAACCGGATAGTGCGCGTTTGGTCGTCATGGCGCTGCCTTTCGATAGGGATTGATCGTGAATTGCATCAAAGCTAATCGATCTAAAAAAAGGCTAACAAATACCATTTAGGAATTAGCTTATGAGCCGGTACCCGTGTCTCGGCCCAAGGGGTAATGCGGAGCTAAATTCCTAAACGGTATGAAAAAGAATTGGGTGATTCTTTTTGGGTTTATGGCCCGACAAGGAAGGAATTTATTGGGGATTAGACTATGGTCGTAGACACACAAAGTTACGATTGACTTGTGAGTCACGGTCTGGCGCTAATCGCGCATCTTAGGATCCGAGGCAATTAACCCCGGACCAGGAACACAAGAATTAGAAACGAGAGGAGTGAAACAATGAACAAGTCGACCTTGGCCCTGGCCGTGGCTGTTGGGGTTTTGGCGCAGCAGGCAGGCGCCGCGGGTTTCCTGGAAGACAGCAAGGCTTCCGTCAGTTCTCGCACCATGTATTTCAACAACGATAACCGAGAAGGCGGCGCGGATCAGAGAGAGACCGCTGAAGGCCTGAAATTCGATTATCTGTCCGGTTTCACCCAAGGTACTGTCGGCTTCGGTATCGACGCCCAGGCCCTCGTGGGTATCCATCTGGACGGCGGCAAGGGTCACCACCCAGCCAACAACAACACATTCTTCCCAAGCGACACCGATGGTTCGGCCGTGGACGAGTGGAGCCGCGCGGCAGCCAACGTCAAGGCCCGCTTCTCGAAGACTGAAGCCCACCTGGGTGGCGCTCTGCAACCGAACATGCCGATCCTGGTAGCGAACGATAGTCGCCTGCTGCCACAGACCTTTGACGGTGGCACCATTACCTCGAAGGAAATCGACAACGTGACCCTCAACGCGGGTCAGTTGGAGCACTCGGCGGGTCGCGCCTCTTCAAACTCCACCGGCCTGGCCGTGGCTGGCGGTACTCAGGACAGCAATCAGTTCCGTTACGCCGGTGCTGACTGGAAGGTCACCAAAGACCTGACTCTGCAGTACTACCACTCGAATCTGAAGGATTACTACAAACAGGACTTCCTTGGCCTGATCCACGTTTTTCCGATCGACGCCAACCAGTCCTTCAAGACAGACCTGCGCTATTTTGACAGCAGCTCCATTGGCAAAAACGGCGACGCCGGCTACCGCTTCAACAACAACAACGGTTTTGCCAGGACCCCGGGCGAGGTCGATAACAAGACCTGGAGCGCCATGTTCACCTACACCCTGGGTGGCAACGCCTTCTTGCTCGGTCACCAGCGCGTCAGCGATGACGGCGGTTTCGTCTACCTGAACCAGGGCAACGTGGTTGATGGCAATGGTCGTCCGGAAGCGAACGGAGGCGCGAGCTTCTACCTGTTCACCGATGCCATGATTAACGGTTTTGTCCGTGCCGGTGAAAACACCACCTTCGGCCAGTACTCCTATGACTTCGCTGCGCTGGGTGTGCCGGGCCTGAAAACCTCGATTGCCTACCTGCACGGCGACGACATCAAAGCAACGAACGGCCGTGGCCCTGATTCGTCCGAGTGGGAACGCGACATGCGGATCGACTACACCATCCAGCAGGGCTCCCTCAAGGGTTTCGGCGTGACGTTGCGTAACGGCGTCTACCGTGGCAGTGAAGTCTCCAACAACCCCGATGTTGACCAGACCCGTCTGATCTTCAACTACACCTACAGCTTCTTGTAATAGCCGCCTGAAAAAGCCTCGCCCGCCGGCGAGTTTTTTTGTGTTTTTTCAATATTCCAATCAGAGCTTAGTTAGTAATTTTTTATTCTTTTTAGCTTTTAAGCCAAACGCCTAAAGTGGGTGGCTTACGAGCCGATACCTTGGGTCCCGACTCAGAGTAATAGCGCGAAGCTATATTTCTGGATGGCATGAAAAGTGATGAAATAATTCTTTTTGTGTTTATCATGCGGGCAAAAATCACAGGGGCAGGCCATCGCCGTAGTCACACGGTCTGGCACTCACCGAGCACTTCAGGATCCAGGGCATTCGACCCAGGACCTCAAAAATTAGAAACGATAGGAGCGAAACAAATGAACAAGTCCACCTTGGCCCTGGCTGTGGCCGTAGGGGTTTTGGCGCAGCAGGCAGGCGCCGCCGGTTTCATCGAAGACAGCAAAGCTACTTTGGGGCTGCGTAACTTCTACATTAACAACGATAACCGTGATTCCGACGCGGGTACCGCCAAGGTCAAGGCCAACGGCGTTCAAAACAAGAACGAAGAATGGGGCCAAGGCTTCGACCTGCGCTTCATCTCCGGCTACACCCAAGGCACTGTTGGCTTCGGTATTGATGCTATCGGCCTGCTGGGCGTGCGTCTGGATACGGGCGGCGGCACTAACGGCGCCACTTCGACTTCTTACGGCGGCACTGTTTTCCCAAGCAAGTCCAACGGCGAAGCGGTTGATAACTTCTCCAGCCTGGGCCTGACTGCCAAAGCCAAGATCTCCCAGACCGAACTGAAGTTGGGCACTCTGCAGCCAAAACTGCCGGTTATCGTGACCAACGATGGCCGTCTGCTGCCGCAAACCTTTCAAGGTGGTCAGATCACCTCGAATGAAATCAAAGACCTGACACTGGTCGGTGGTCAGATCGAGCACGCCAAGGGTCGTAACTCCAGCAACAACGAAGAGTTGTCGATTGCTGGTGCGAACTCTCCCACCGCTTCCGGCCGTGACAGCAACAAGTTCATCTACGGTGGTGGCGACTACAAGATCACCAAAGACCTGACTGCCCAGTACTACTACGGCAACCTGGAAGATTTCTACAAGCAGCACTTCCTGGGTCTGGTTCACAACTGGTCGATCGGTCCGGGCGTACTGAAGTCTGACTTCCGTTACTTCAACAGCCGTGACGATGGCGCCAATGGCCATGAGTCCGCCTATTTCACCACGGGTGATTACGGTACGGGCATCACCAAAGGCAAAGTCGACAACAACCTGTATAGCGGCCTGTTCCTGTACTCGGTTGCCGGTCACACCTTCGGTGGCGGTTACCAGGTCAGCAACGGTAACAGCGATTTCCCTTGGCTGAACCAGGGTGACGGCTCGTCGGCTTACCTCACTACCGACTCGCAGATTGCCAAGTTCGCTCGCGCCGGCGAACGTACCTGGCAAGCTCGCTACTCGTATGACTTCGCCAAGCTTGGCCTGCCAGGCGCAACTGCCGGCATCGTTTACCTGCGTGGCGATAACATCGACACCACCGGTAAAGTGGGGGCTGCTCAGACTAGCGTCAACGCAACCGGCCGTTCCGAATGGGAACGCGACCTGACCCTGGCGTACGTAGTCCAGGAAGGCGCACTGAAAAACCTGGGCTTCACGTGGAAAAACGCCATGTGGCGCAACGACATCCCGGGCCAACGCGATCAGGACGAAAACCGTCTGATCGTCAGCTACTCGATCCCGCTGCTGTAATAGCGTGTGGGAGCGAGCCTGCTCGCGAAAACGGTGTGTCATTCAGCAACTTTGTGACTGACACGGCACCTTCGCGAGCAGGCTCGCTCCCACAGTGGCTAATCGATGTATAAAAAAGCCCCGCCCGGCATCTCGCCGGGCGGGGCTTTTGCGTTTTCAAGTCAGGCTCACCCCCGTAAACCCTCCTCGAAGTTTCCCTCTTCGTGCAACAACTCAAGGCCTTCTCGAACCTTGTGAGCGATAGTCGTCCTGGCCGCTGCCGAGGTCCAGTGAACACATTTTTAATATTCATTTACGATCTAAACAAATCGATATTTATTCTTTTTAATGAATAAGAAATGCAGGCACAGTTGACCTCAACAAGCACTCACCAGGAGCAGCACCATGAGCCTCAGACTGGGCGATATTGCCCCCGACTTTGAACAGGATTCCAGCGCCGGCACCCTCCGTTTCCACGAATGGCTGGGCGATAGCTGGGGCGTGCTGTTTTCCCATCCGGCGGACTTCACCCCGGTGTGCACCACCGAGCTGGGCTTCACTGCCAAGCTCAAGGACGAGTTTGCGCAGCGCGGTGTGAAAGCCATTGCCCTGTCCGTGGACCCGGTGGACTCGCACCACAAATGGATCGAAGACATCAACGAAACCCAGAACACCCTCGTCAACTTCCCGATCCTTGCCGACGCCGACCGCAAGGTTTCGGACCTCTACGACCTGATTCACCCGAACGCCAACGACACCCTGACCGTGCGTTCACTGTTCGTGATCGACCCGAACAAAAAGGTTCGGCTGACCATCACCTACCCGGCGAGCACCGGCCGTAACTTCCATGAAATTCTGCGAGTGATCGACTCGCTGCAACTCACCGACAACTACAAGGTGGCCACCCCGGCCAACTGGCAGGACGGTGATGAAGTAGTGATCGTGCCGTCACTCAAGGACGAAGACGAAATCAACAAACGCTTTCCCAAGGGCTATCGCGCGGTGAAGCCGTACTTGCGTCTGACGCCACAGCCAAATCGTTAAAGATCAAAAGATCGCAGCCTGCGGCAGCTCCTACAGGTGTACGTCGGTCGATGTAGGAGCTGCCGAAGGCTGCGATCTTTTAGAGGCACCACAAAGCAGGGGATTTCAGGCCGTTTTTACGGCCTGTTTTTTTGCCCGGGAAAAGACATTTCACATAGATCTTTAAGGAATAACTAAATGAATGAATATGATTTATGGATATAACAATCGCCTGTTAAGGTCACCTCCATCAAAGCGAGATCGCAAGCCGCGAATCGCCAATATCGTTCAAGGAATCGTCTGAATGCTGGTTGTCTCACTCGGTGGCAGTCCCAGCCAACGTTCCCGTTCCGGGGTGCTGCTGGAGCGCTCGCAGCGCTGGTTGCAGGAGCAAGGTGTGGAAGTGGTGAGTTACCAGGTACGGGACTTCCCGGCCGAAGATTTGCTGCATGCACGCTTCGACAGCCCGAAGGTGATCGACCTGCTGCAACAGATTGAAAACGCTGATGGCCTGCTGATCGCCACACCGGTCTACAAAGCGTCGTTCTCCGGCGCATTGAAAACTGTATTGGACCTGCTGCCCGAACGTGCCCTGGCCCACAAAGTGGTGTTGCCAATGGCCACCGGCGGCAGCATCGCTCACATGTTGGCGGTGGATTACGCGCTCAAGCCGGTGCTGTCGGCGTTGAAAGCCCAGGAAATGCTCCACGGGATTTTCGCCGTGGACAGCCAGATCGCTTACGGCGAAGGCACTGTCCAGGCGCAGCTGGCACCGGAGCTGGAAGCAAGACTGAATGAATCACTGGAGCTGTTTTTCAGCGCCATGGCCCGACGGCCCAAGCCGATCGATCCGAACCTGTTGAATGAACGTTTGTTGAGTGCTCGCTGGAGCATTTAAGCCAGCACTTAAGCCACGCCTGAATTTGAAGTACTCACCTTACTCAGCCGCCAACGGCCAAGCAGGTGCAGCCAAAACCCAACAGCAAAAAGGAGAGCGCTATGCGCACTGTCATTTTGCGTCGTGGTCTGGTCGCTCTGTTTGCTGCGGCTGTAACCTTCGGCGCCATTACTCAAGCTCAAGCCGAGACTATTCGAATCGGTTATCAAAAGTACGGCACTTTGGTGCTGCTCAAAGCCAAAGGGACTTTGGAAAAACGCCTCGCTGCCCAAGGCGTGGACGTGCAATGGACTGAATTCCCCGGCGGCCCGCAACTGCTCGAAGGCCTGAACGTCGGCTCCATCGACTTCGGCGTTACGGGTGAAACTCCCCCCGTATTCGCTCAAGCAGCCGGCGCCGATCTGCTCTATGTCGCCTACGAACCGCCAGCACCGCACAGCGAAGCGATCCTGGTGCCGAAGGACTCGCCGATCAAATCGGTGCAGGACCTCAAGGGCAAGAAAGTCGTCCTGAACAAAGGCTCCAACGTTCACTACCTGCTGGTCCGCGCACTGGAAGACGCCGGCCTCAAATACACCGACATCCAGACCGTATTCCTGCCGCCGGCCGATGCCCGCGCTGCGTTCGAACGTGGCAGCGTCGATGCCTGGGTGATCTGGGACCCGTACCAGGCCGCCGCCGAACAACAGCTGCAAGCACGCACCCTGCGTGACGGCCAAGGCATCGTCGATAACCATCAGTTCTACCTCGCGACCAAGCCTTATGCGCAGAAAAATCCTGAGGTGATCAAGACCCTGGTGGAAGAAGTACGCGCGGTCGGCGACTGGGCCAAGGCCAACCCCGAAGACGTGACAAAACAGGTTTCGCCACTGCTCGGCCTGCCAGCGGACATCACCCTGACTTCGATGAAACGCCAGGGCTACGGCGCGGTGTTCCTCACGCCTGAAGTGGTCGCCGCGCAACAGAAAATCGCCGACAGCTTCTACCAGCTCAAGCTGATTCCAAAGCCGCTGAGCATCAAAGACGTGATCTGGACGCCTCCGGCGGCCGTTGCCAAAGCTCAGTAATTCGAATCCCTAAGGAGACCACTCCATGAGCCTCAATATCTTCTGGTTCCTGCCTACCCACGGCGACGGCCATTACCTTGGCACCGCCGAAGGCGCTCGCGCCGTCGACCACGGTTATCTGCAACAAGTCGCGCAAGCGGCGGATCGTCTGGGCTTCGGCGGGGTGCTGATTCCTACCGGGCGCTCCTGCGAAGATTCGTGGCTGGTGGCCGCGTCGCTGATTCCGGTGACCCAGCGTTTGAAATTCCTCGTCGCCCTGCGCCCCGGGATCATTTCCCCGACGGTGGCAGCGCGTCAGGCCGCGACGCTGGATCGCCTGTCCGGCGGCCGTGCGTTGTTCAACCTGGTCACCGGCGGTGATCCGGAAGAATTGGCCGGCGACGGTTTGTTCCTGACTCACGAAGAGCGCTATCAAGCCTCGGTGGAATTCACCCGCATCTGGCGCCGCGTGCTGGAAGGCGAAACCGTCGATTACGATGGCCAGCACATCAGCGTGAAGGGCGCCAAATTGCTCTACCCGCCGATTCAGCAACCGCGTCCGCCGCTGTACTTCGGCGGCTCTTCGGAAGCGGCGCAAGACCTCGCGGCAGAGCAGGTCGAAATGGTTTTGACCTGGGGCGAACCTCCGGCCGCCGTTGCCGAGAAGATCGAGCAAGTACGCGCCAAAGCCGCGAAGCTCGGTCGTACCGTACGTTTCGGCATTCGCTTGCATGTGATCGTTCGTGAAACCAATGCCGAGGCCTGGCAAGCGGCGGATCGACTGATCTCTCATCTGGATGATGACACCATCGCTCGCGCCCAGGCTTCTCTGGCGCGCTTCGACTCGGTCGGTCAGCAACGCATGGCCGCACTGCATGGCGGCAGCCGAGACAACCTGGAAGTCAGCCCCAATCTGTGGGCCGGTGTCGGTCTGGTGCGCGGCGGTGCCGGTACAGCATTAGTGGGCGATGGTCCGACCGTGGCCGCCCGCGTGAAGGAATACGCGGACCTGGGCATCGACACGTTCATCTTCTCCGGTTACCCACACCTGGAAGAGTCTTACCGCGTCGCCGAACTGCTGTTCCCGCACCTCGATATCGAGCGCCCGGAATTGCCGAAAAGCGCCGGTTACGTCAGCCCGTTTGGTGAGATGGTCGCCAACGACATCCTCCCCAAAGCCGCGTCGCAGAGCTGAGGCGCGCCATGAAGAAACTTATCCATACCCTCGCGCCTTGGGCGTTGCCGGTGCTGCTGCTGGCGGTGTGGCAGTTGTCGGTGTCGGCGGGCTGGTTGTCGACACGGATTCTGCCGGCGCCAATCGCCGTCATCGAAGCCGGCGTCAGCCTGGTGCGCAGCGGTGAAATCTGGACGCACCTGGCGATCAGCGGCTGGCGTGCAGCGCTGGGCTTCGCCATCGGCGGCAGCATCGGCCTGGCCCTGGGTTTCATCACCGGCCTGTCGAAATGGGGCGAGCGCCTGCTCGACAGTTCGATACAGATGATCCGCAACGTGCCGCACCTGGCGCTGATTCCACTGGTGATCCTGTGGTTCGGCATCGACGAGTCGGCGAAGATTTTCCTGGTGGCGCTGGGCACGTTGTTCCCGATCTACCTCAACACCTATCACGGCATCCGCAACGTCGATCCGGCGCTGGTGGAAATGTCCCGCAGTTATGGCTTGTCCGGTTTCAGCCTGTTCCGTCAGGTGATTCTGCCGGGGGCGCTGCCTTCGATTCTGGTCGGCGTGCGGTTTGCGCTGGGCTTCATGTGGCTGACGTTGATCGTCGCGGAAACCATTTCCGCCAGCTCCGGCATTGGCTACCTGGCGATGAATGCCCGGGAGTTCTTGCAGACCGACGTGGTGGTACTGGCGATTCTTTTGTACGCCGTACTCGGCAAACTCGCCGACCTCGCGGCCCGCGGACTTGAACGCGTTTGGCTGCGCTGGCACCCGGCCTATCAAGTTGTTAAAGGAGGTGCGGCATGACGGCTCTACAACCTCCACGCCTGCTGCGCGGGATTCCGCTGGCGGTGCGCAAGCTGCAAAAAACCTTTGGCTCGCGGCAAGTGCTGCGTGAGATCGACCTGCACATCCCGGCCGGTCAGTTTGTCGCCGTGGTCGGTCGTAGCGGTTGCGGCAAAAGTACTTTGCTGCGCTTGCTCGCCGGTCTCGACAAACCCACGGGCGGTGAATTGCTCGCCGGTTCCGCGCCGCTCAGTGAGGCGCGGGAAGACACCCGATTGATGTTCCAGGAAGCGCGTTTGCTGCCATGGAAAAAGGTCATCGACAACGTCGGCCTCGGGCTCAAGGGCAACTGGCGGCCACAAGCGCTGGAAGCCCTGGAATCGGTCGGTCTGGCCGACCGCGCCAATGAATGGCCGGCGGCCTTGTCCGGAGGCCAGAAGCAACGTGTGGCCCTGGCCCGCGCGCTGATCCATCAACCGCGGTTGTTGTTGCTGGACGAGCCGCTGGGCGCGCTGGACGCACTGACCCGAATTGAAATGCAGCAGCTGATCGAACGGCTCTGGCAGAAGCACGGTTTCACCGTGTTGCTGGTCACCCACGACGTCAGTGAAGCAGTGGCGATTGCCGACCGGGTGATCCTGATCGAAGAGGGCGAAGTCGGCCTCGACCTGCACGTTGAACTGCCGCGCCCTCGGGTTCGCGGCTCTCATCGGCTGGCGGCGCTGGAAACCGAAGTCCTCAATCGCGTGCTGGCGTTGCCCGGCGAACCGCCGGCACCGGAACCTGTTTCACCATTGCCTACGCAATTGCGTTGGGCTCAATAACTCAAGCCTTATCCACGACAGGAATCAACACCATGACGATCAAAGCCATCAACGTTCGTAACCAGTTCAAAGGCTCCATCAAGGAAATCGTACTCGGCGACGTACTGTCCGAAATCGACGTACAGACCGCTTCCGGCATCGTCACCTCGGTGATCACCACTCGCTCGGTGAAAGAGCTGGAACTGGTGGTCGGCAGCGAAGTGATCGCGTTTGTGAAATCCACCGAGGTGTCGATCGCCAAGTTGTAAGCGCGTGCATTGCGCACAACCCCGAAGGGTGTGAACCCTTCGGGGTTTTTTATGTGCGGGTGTTCAGGGCTCGGGTGCGCAGCGCCAACCGGCGGCGGGCGCGTAAGTACCGAGTGAAGACAGCAGGCGTGGGTCGCTGAATAGTTCGCTGGCGTGAGGATCGATGTCGGCCGACAACAAGGGTTGGCCGACCTGCCCAGGCAGTGTGGAGTAGTCGATGTGCCACGGGGTTTGCCCGGCATGGTGGCGACCGAAAGAGAGTTCGCAGGCAAGCTGTTGCGGTGCGGTTGCCGCATCGATGTGTTCACGCAAATGGCCGCCGGGATTCAGTGCAACGGCACGGCTGGCGGCGAACAGAAAGTAGTCGCCGGCCAGTACCAGGCAGGCAACGCGCGCTGGATCATCGACCGCCTGCAACCACTGACCGCGAGAGGTGCCGCGCGAGTCTGGCAGCCGCTCCCAGATCTCGTAGTAACTGTCGTCCAGGGCGGTTTCGACCAGGCGCTCGCTGGTTTCAAAGTGCATGCGCCCGATGTCTTCTTCGGTGCTGACCGGTCGGTAGTCGAGTTTGCGATGCCACTGGCAAATGTCGCCGTTGACTTCGGTCACGCCGGCGAAGCCTTTTTGCTCGCTCAGGGTCAGCAAATCAGCGTGATTCAGTTGTTCCAGCGGCAAGGCTGGAAGCGGGACAGGCGGGATGCGCAGGTCCGCAAACAAACGCGGGGTCTGCAGCCAGTACACCGCCGTTTCGCTGTCGACGCGCCCCGACTGGAATTTGATCAGGCGTCGTTGCCACACGCCAAGGTAGTTGTCTGGAACGTGTGCCATGAACACCTCGTTGCGTTACACGCCGCGCTTGGGCAGGTAGGGCGGCAAATACAGGCCCAGATAGGCGTCGAATACCCGCATGCCTTCTTCGGCCATGCGTGGGGTGATCTGTCCGTGTTGTTGCACCGAGCGCGCATAGACGCGGTCGCCGAGCTCCATGGCCAACGCAAACACATCAACGTCCGTCGGCAGTCTCGGCAGCTCGAAGTGGTGGTCGAAGAGTTTGTGCATCAGGTCGCCGAGTTCGATGTCGTGCTGACGGTCGGCCTGGGTGACTTCGGTCAGCCCGTGCTGGGCAAGAATGAGCTGTCGGGCGGCGGCGTCTTCGCTGTAGATCGCGAGCATGCGTTGTTCCACCAGTCGCGACAGATCGTGCCAGCCGTTGAGGGCTTCGTGGTTGATGGGTGCTTGCAGGCAGGCACGGAACGCCGCGTGGACGTCGGCCGTCAGGGCTTCGAGCAGCGCCGGGACGCTGGCAAAGAAGTGGTAGACGGAGGAGGGCGGGATTTCCGCGCGTTCGGCGACGCTATAGATCGACAGACTGGCCACGCCCTCGGCCGCCAGCAGCGTGCGGGCGGCATCGAGTATTGAATCGATCCGGGCCTGGCTGCGAGCGCGGGGTTTGCGTGGGGTGGCGAGTCGGGTCATCGGTGTCTCCTGCGGGGCAGCGGGCATTGTACGAGCAGGGTTTGATGTTGTCTGCCAGGACGCCATCGCGAGCAAGCTCGTTCCCACATTTGATCTCCAGCGAACATAAGTTTTGTGTACACAGGAAATCCCCTGTGGGAGCGAGCTTGCTCGCGATCCGCCGAAGGCGGCCATAAAAAAACGCCGCAGGCTTTATCAGCCGGCGGCGTTGTTTTTACTGCAACCACTTACACGGTATGCAGGTACCAGTTGTACTCGAGGTCGGAGATGGAGTGTTCGAACTCCTCCAGCTCGCTCTCTTTACAGGCGACGAAGATATCGATGTATTTCGGATCGATGTACTTGGCCATGACTTCGCTGTCGTCCAGCTCGCGCAATGCATCGCGCAGGTTGTTCGGCAGGCTTTGCTCGTTTTGCTCGTAGGAGTTGCCTTCCACGGGGGCGCCAGGCTCGATCTTGTTGACCAGACCGTGGTGCACGCCTGCCAGGACCGAAGCCATCAGCAGGTACGGGTTGGCATCGGCGCCGGCAACGCGGTGTTCCAGACGGACCGCGTCGGCGGAACCCGTCGGTACACGCACCGCAACAGTACGGTTGTCCAGTCCCCAGCATGGAGCATTCGGCACGTAGAACTGTGCGCCGAAACGACGGTAGGAGTTGACGTTCGGGCAGAGGAAAGCCATCTGCGCCGGTAGGGTCTCGAGCACACCGCCGATCGCGTGACGCAGTGCGGCGTTCTGCTCGGGATCCTCACTGGCAAAAATGTTTTTGCCGTCTTTATCAAGAATCGAGATGTGGACGTGCAGACCGTTTCCTGCCTGGCCCGGGTAAGGCTTGGCCATGAACGTGGTGTCCATTTCATGGTCGTAGGCGATGTTTTTGATCAGACGCTTGAGCAGGACCGCGTAGTCGCAGGCCTTGATCGGGTCGGCAACGTGGTGCAGGTTCACTTCGAACTGCGCCGGGGCACTTTCCTTGACGATTGCGTCGGCAGGGATGCCTTGCTCTTTCGCACCTTCCAGAATGTCCTGGAGGCAGTCGACGTATTCGTCGAGGTCGTCGATCAGGTAGACCTGTGTCGAATGCGGGCGTTTGCCGGAGATTGGCGAGCGAGGCGGTTGTGGGCGACCGTTCACGTTCTCCTGGTCGATCAGGTAGAACTCCAGTTCGAACGCGGCGCAGATGGTCAGACCCATCTCGTCGAACTTGGCAACAACTTGACGCAGGACTTCACGGGGATCCGCGAAGAAAGGTGCACCTTCGAGTTCGTGCATGGTCATTAACAGTTGCGCGGTCGGGCGCTTCTGCCAAGGCTCGTTGCACAGGGTGTCAGGGATTGGATAGCAGATTCGGTCAGCATCGCCGATGTCCAGGCCCAGGCCGGTGCTTTCCACCGTCGAGCCATTGATATCCAGAGCAAATAGAGAGGCCGGCAGGTTGATGCCTTTCTCGTAAACCTTGTGGAGGCTGGTGCGTTCAATGCGCTTGCCGCGCACCACACCATTCATATCCGCAATCAGAAGGTCAACGTACAGAACCTCAGGATGTTCCTTAAGGAACGCGTTCGCTTCGTTAAGCTGAACGGCACGCGGGGGTACCGACATGATGCAACACCTTTGTTGTTAAAAATATCAATCATTGATCTCTTCGGATTCCAGTCAACCCGAACGGCATGCCGAAGTCAAGCGAGGCCTTTTTTGCCCTAAAAAAGCACCCATTGGGCTTTTTTGAGGCACTTTGGGGCGTTTTTATGCCTTTGAGCGATTTAGCGCCTGCGGGTTTGAGCGGGCCGTGTTGTATTTTTTACGGGGGTGTTGTGTAAAAAAATGAACAAGGCTAAGCTCGATTCAAACCCATAACACCAATAATACCGGGGTGCTTCATGTCTCGCCTGCCGTTAATCGGCGTCACCGCCTGCTCTAAGCAGATCGGTCTGCATGCTTATCACATCAGTGGCGACAAGTACGTCCGCGCCGTGGCCTCAGCGGCCAAGGGCCTGCCAGTGATTCTTCCGTCTCTGGCCGATTTGCTGGCACCGTCCGATATTCTGGACGGTCTGGATGGCATTCTCTTTACGGGCTCTCCTTCCAATATAGAACCGTTTCACTATAGCGGCCCAGCCAGCGCGCCGGGCACTGCTCATGATTCTGCACGCGATGCCACCACCCTCCCGTTGATCCGCGCCGCCGTCGAGGCCGGTATTCCCGTGCTCGGTATTTGTCGCGGCTTCCAGGAAATGAATGTGGCGTTCGGCGGTAGCCTGCATCAAAAAGTCCACGAAGCCGGTCCATTCATGGATCACCGTGAAGACGATAGCCTACCGCTTGAAGGACAGTATGCGCCAAGTCACCCGGTGCACATCCAACCGGGTGGTGTGCTCGCAGGTCTGGGCCTGGCGAGCGAGATTCACGTCAATTCGATTCATGGTCAGGGCGTTGAACGTCTGGCGCCGGGCCTTTGCGTTGAGGCCTTGGCTCCCGACGGGTTGATCGAGGCCGTCTCGGTCTCGCAGGGCAAGGGTTTTGCTTTGGGGGTGCAATGGCATCCCGAATGGCAGGTATGCTCAAACCCGGATTACCTTGCGATCTTCCAGGCATTTGGCGATGCCTGCCGTAAGCGCGCATTACAACGCGACGCCGATGCGTCAAACAACGCCTGACTTATAAGAGTCAGGAAACCAAGCCTAAGAGGCATTTATGAGTAACAACCTCGACCAGCTCACCGATTGGTTGAAAGACCACAAGATCACAGAAGTCGAATGCATGGTTGGCGACTTGACGGGTATCACCCGGGGCAAGATCTCGCCGACCAACAAGTTCATTGCCGAAAAAGGCATGCGCCTGCCCGAGAGCGTTCTGTTGCAGACCGTGACCGGCGACTATGTCGAAGACGACATCTATTACGAACTGCTCGACCCGGCTGACATCGACATGATCTGCCGCCCGGACTCGAATGCGGTGTTCCTGGTGCCGTGGGCCATCGAGCCCACCGCTCAGGTGATTCACGACACCTACGACAAGCAAGGCAACCCGATCGAGCTGTCGCCGCGCAACGTGCTCAAGAAGGTACTGAAACTCTATTCCGACAAGGGCTGGCAGCCGATCGTGGCGCCAGAAATGGAGTTCTACCTGACCAAGCGCTGCGAAGACCCGGACTTCCCGCTGCAACCGCCGGTTGGCCGTTCCGGTCGCCCGGAAACCGGTCGGCAGTCCTTCTCGATAGAAGCGGCGAACGAATTCGATCCGCTGTTCGAAGACGTCTACGACTGGTGCGAATTGCAGGAACTGGACCTCGACACGCTGATCCACGAGGACGGCACGGCGCAGATGGAAATCAACTTCCGTCACGGCGATGCCCTGTCCCTGGCCGACCAGATCCTGGTGTTCAAGCGCACCATGCGCGAAGCCGCGCTTAAGCACAACGTGGCAGCCACCTTCATGGCCAAACCCATGACTGGCGAGCCGGGCAGTGCGATGCACTTGCATCAGAGCATTATCGACATCGAGACCGGCAAGAACGTCTTCTCCAATGAAGACGGGTCCATGAGCCAGTTGTTCCTGAATCACATCGGTGGTTTGCAGAAACTGATCCCCGAGCTGTTGCCGCTGTTCGCGCCTAACGTGAACTCGTTCCGCCGCTTCCTGCCGGACACCTCGGCACCGGTGAACGTGGAGTGGGGCGAAGAGAACCGCACCGTGGGCCTGCGGGTTCCGGATGCCGGGCCGCAAAACCGTCGGGTGGAAAACCGCCTGCCGGGCGCCGACGCCAACCCGTACCTGGCGATTGCCGCGAGCCTGCTCTGCGGTTACATCGGCATGGTCGAAGGCATCAACCCGAGTGCGCCGGTGGTGGGGCGTGGCTATGAACGCCGCAACCTGCGCCTGCCACTGACCATCGAAGACGCACTGGAACGCATGGAACACAGCGCGACGATCGAGAAATACCTGGGCAAAAAATTCATCACTGGCTACGTCGCGGTCAAGCGGGCCGAGCATGAAAACTTCAAGCGCGTGATCAGTTCGTGGGAGCGGGAATTCCTGCTCTTCGCCGTCTGATGCGCCGGGCGCCGCCGTTATCGTGCGGCGCTTTCACCTGATTTTTTTAAGGAGATTCGTATGACCAGCAACAATCCGCAAACCCGTGAATGGCAAACCCTGAGCAACGATCACCACCTGGCCCCGTTCAGCGATTTCAAACAGCTGAAAGAGAAAGGCCCGCGGATCATCACCAACGCCAAGGGCGTTTACCTCTGGGACAGCGAAGGCAACAAGATCCTCGACGGTATGGCCGGCCTGTGGTGCGTGGCGATCGGCTACGGTCGCGATGAACTGGCCGATGCAGCCAGCAAACAAATGCGCGAACTGCCTTACTACAACCTGTTCTTCCAGACGGCTCACCCGCCGGTGCTGGAACTGGCCAAGGCCATCTCCGACATCGCGCCACAAGGCATGAACCACGTGTTCTTCACCGGTTCCGGTTCCGAAGGCAACGACACCATGCTGCGTATGGTTCGTCACTACTGGGCGATCAAGGGCCAGCCGAAGAAGAAAGTCATCATCAGCCGCAAGAACGGCTATCACGGTTCAACCGTGGCCGGCGCGAGCCTGGGTGGCATGACGTACATGCACGAACAAGGCGACTTGCCGATTCCGGGCATCGTCCACATCGCGCAGCCGTACTGGTTTGCTGAAGGCGGCAAGATGACACCGGAAGAGTTCGGTATCTGGGCGGCCAATCAGCTCGAAGAGAAAATTCTGGAAGTCGGCGTGGACAACGTCGGTGCCTTTATTGCCGAGCCGATCCAGGGTGCCGGCGGCGTGATCATTCCGCCAGACACCTACTGGCCGCGCATCAAGGAAATCCTCGCCAAGTACGACATCCTGTTCGTGGCTGACGAAGTGATCTGTGGTTTCGGCCGTACCGGTGAATGGTTCGGTACCGATTTCTACGACCTCAAACCCGACATGATGACCATCGCCAAAGGCCTGACGTCCGGCTACATCCCTATGGGTGGCCTGATCGTGCGTGACGAAGTGGTTGCGGTGCTCAACGAAGGTGGCGATTTCAACCACGGCTTCACCTATTCCGGACACCCGGTGGCCGCTGCGGTGGCACTGGAGAACATCCGCATCCTGCGCGAAGAAAAAATTATCGAGCGCGTTCATGCAGAAACGGCACCCTATTTGCAGAGTCGCCTACGAGAACTGAACGATCATCCCCTGGTGGGTGAAGTGCGTGGGGTGGGTCTGCTGGGGGCGATCGAGTTGGTGCAGGACAAAGCCACTCGCAAGCGTTATGAAGGCAAGGGCGCCGGCATGATCTGCCGCACGTTCTGCTTCGAGAACGGCCTGATCATGCGCGCCGTGGGCGACACCATGATCATTGCTCCGCCACTGGTGATTACACCGGCTGAAATCGATGAGTTGGTGACCAAGGCACGCAAGTGTCTGGACCTGACCCTCAGTGCATTGCAGGGCTAAGTGCTAGGCTCTGAGCGGGGCTCATGAAACTTTCGCTCAGAGCAGTCCTGAAGGGCGGCCTTTCCTTGAAAGACCGCCTCGGATCTTGCCAGACTAGCCGCGGTTCCAGTTGTCCGGGTTCGGCCGCTGAACAAAGTGGTTCAAAAAAGAAAAATTTGGAGCATTACGCATGAAGGCATTAGGAAAAAAGCTTGCTGGCAAGACTCTCCTCGCCATGTCCCTTATGGGCATGATGGCGGGTGCGGTACAGGCGGACGACAAGGTGTTGCACGTCTATAACTGGTCCGACTACATCGCGCCGGACACCATCGCGAACTTCGAGAAAGAGTCCGGGATCAAGGTGGTGTACGACGTTTTTGACAGCAACGAAACGCTGGAAGCCAAGTTGCTGGCAGGCAAGTCCGGTTACGACATCGTCGTGCCGTCGAACAACTTCCTGGCCAAGCAAATCAAGGCCGGTGTTTACCAGAAGCTGGACAAGTCCAAGCTGCCGAACTGGAAAAACCTGAACCCCGACCTGCTCAAAGCGGTATCGGTGAGCGACCCGGGCAACGAGCACGCTTTCCCGTACATGTGGGGCTCGATCGGTATCGGTTTCAACGCCGAGAAGGTCAAGGCTGCACTGGGCGCCGATGCACCGACCGATTCCTGGGACCTGATCTTCAAGCCTGAATACGCCGCCAAACTGAAGTCGTGCGGTATCAGCCTGCTCGATTCGCCAACCGAAATGATCCCGGTGGCGCTGCATTACCTGGGCCTGCCGACCGACAGCCAGAAGAAAGAAGACATCGACAAGGCTGAAGCCTTGATCATGAAGGTTCGTCCTTCGATCGCCTACTTCCACTCGTCCAAGTACATCTCCGACCTGGCCAACGGCAACATCTGCGTGGCCGTCGGTTACTCGGGCGACATCTACCAGGCCAAGTCCCGTGCGGCTGAAGCCGGTGACAAGGTGAAAGTCAGTTACAACATTCCAAAAGAAGGTGCTGGCAGCTTCTACGACATGGTCGCCATCCCTAAAGATGCCGAAAACGTCGAAGGCGCCTACAAGTTCATGACCTACCTGCAAAAGCCGGAAGTCATGGCCGCCATCACCAACGCCGTACGCTTCCCGAACGGTAACGCGGCAGCTACTGCACTGGTTGATAAAGACATCACCAGCGATCCAGGCATCTACCCGCCGGCTGACGTGCTGGCCAAGCTGTACGCGATTGCCGACTTGCCGGCCGCGACCCAGCGGATCCTGACTCGCAGCTGGACCAAGATCAAATCCGGTAAGTAATACACCTGTAGGAGCGAGCCTGCTCGCGCTGAACCTGAGAGCACCGCTGGGTGTCAGGCACCCAGCGTTATCGTTGACGACCATCGCGAGCAGGCTCGCTCCTACAGTTATCCGTATAAAAGTTTTGCTGGAACGGTTTTTCGAGGGTAAGTTGCGCGCCGGTTTTGTTGCTGGGCAGCCATGACTGTCATGTAACGCGGGGCAACTTGGGCCCAACTAATTTTAGAGGACCTGCACTTGCCTATTTCTTCTTTGTTGCGCAATGCACTGCTGGTCGGCGCCGGACTGACGCTTGCCGTTAGTGTCCAGGCCGCTGGCACCGTGCATATTTATAACTGGTCCGATTACATCGGCGAGACCACCCTGGCCGACTTCCAGAAAGAGACCGGCATCAAGCCGGTTTATGACGTGTTCGACTCCAACGAAACCCTGGAAGGCAAGTTGCTGGCCGGGCGTACCGGTTATGACGTGGTCGTGCCGTCCAACCACTTCCTTGGCAAGCAGATCAAGGCCGGAGCTTTCCAGAAACTCGACAAGTCGAAGTTGCCGAACTACTCGAACCTCGACCCCGTATTGCTCAAACGTCTGGAGCAGAACGATCCGGGTAACCTGTACGCCGTACCGTACCTGTGGGGCACCAACGGCATCGGTTACAACGTCGACAAGATCAAGGCTGTGCTGGGTGTCGACAAGATCGATTCCTGGGCTGCGGTATTCGAGCCGGAGAACATCAAGAAGCTGCACAGTTGCGGCGTGGCGTTCCTCGACTCCGCCGATGAAATGATGCCGACGGTCCTCAACTACATGGGCCTGAACGCCAACAGCACCAACCCCGAAGACTACAAAAAGGCCGAAGCCACGTTGCTGGCAGTGCGGCCTTATGTGACGTACTTCCACTCTTCCAAATACATCGCCGATCTGGCGAACGGCGATATCTGTGTCGCGATCGGTTTCTCCGGCGACATGTTCCAGGCCAGAAACCGTGCGGCTGAAGCGAAGAAAGGCGTCAACATCGCCTACTCGATTCCAAAGGAAGGCGGTGCGCTGTGGTTCGACATGCTGGCGATTCCGAAGGATTCGGCCAACGTCAAAGAAGCCCACGCCTTCATCAACTATTTGCTGAAACCTGAGGTGATCGCCCAGGTCAGTGATTACGTCGGCTACGCCAACCCTAACCCCGGGTCGGACAAACTGATGGAACAGTCCATTCGCACCGACGAAGCGGTTTACCCACCGCAAGCAGTCCTCGACAAGACTTACGTGTCTATCGAGTTACCACCAAACATTCAACGTTTGATGACCCGCAGCTGGACCAAGGTCAAGTCGGGTAAATAGCAACAAGGCTCAAACTATCCAAGGTTGGCTCACCTTGAGCGAACTGCACTCTTTTTTTCTGGGAGTTTCGTAAATGGCAGTTGCCTCCGGCGCCTATAAGAAAGCCCTCGAGGGCGACCAATCACCTAAACAGGTGTTGGTCAAAATCGACCGGGTCACGAAGAAGTTCGACGAGACGATTGCCGTGGACGATGTGTCCCTGGAAATCAAGAAAGGCGAGATTTTCGCCCTGCTCGGCGGTTCGGGATCGGGCAAATCCACGTTGCTGCGCATGCTCGCAGGCTTCGAACGGCCCACGGAGGGGCGCATTTTCCTCGATGGCGTAGACATCACCGACATGCCGCCGTACGAGCGGCCGATCAACATGATGTTCCAGTCCTACGCCTTGTTCCCGCACATGACCGTGGCGCAGAACATCGCCTTCGGCCTCAAGCAGGACAAAATCCCCGCCGCTGAAGTCGATGCCCGTGTCGCGGACATGCTCAAGCTGGTTCAGATGACGCAGTATGCCAAGCGCAAGCCGCATCAGTTGTCCGGTGGCCAGCGTCAGCGTGTAGCCCTGGCGCGTTCCCTGGCCAAGCGACCGAAGCTGTTGCTGCTCGACGAACCGATGGGTGCTCTGGACAAGAAGCTGCGTTCGCAAATGCAGCTTGAGCTTGTCGAGATCATCGAGCGGGTCGGCGTAACCTGCGTCATGGTGACCCACGACCAGGAAGAGGCCATGACCATGGCCGAACGCATCGCGATCATGCACCTGGGCTGGATTGCCCAGATCGGCAGCCCGATCGACATCTACGAAACCCCGACCAGCCGCCTGGTCTGCGAGTTCATCGGCAACGTCAACATCTTCGACGGTGAAGTGATCGACGACGCTGAAGGCCACGCGACCATCACCTGCAAGGACCTGGACCGCCAGATTTACGTGGGCCACGGCATCAGCACCTCGGTGCAGGACAAATCCGTGACCTACGCGATCCGTCCGGAAAAACTGCTGGTGACACCGACCATGCCGACTTGCGAATACAACTGGTCCAGCGGCAAGGTGCATGACATCGCCTACCTCGGTGGCCACTCGGTGTTCTACGTCGAGCTGCCGAGCGGCAAGATCGTCCAGTCTTTCGTCGCCAACGCCGAGCGCCGTGGCCAGCGCCCAACCTGGGGTGACCAGGTTTACGTGTATTGGGAAGACGACAGCGGCGTGGTACTTCGCTCATGAACATGCGCAAATTCAAACGCCGCCTCAATCGAATAATTCCCGGTGGCCGTCAGCTGGTCATCGGGGTTCCGTTCATCTGGCTATTCCTGTTCTTCATGTTGCCGTTCTTCATCGTCCTGAAGATCAGCTTCGCCGAAGCCGACGTGGCCATTCCGCCGTACACCGAGATCTACAGCTACCTCGACCAAAAAGTGCAGTTGCTGCTTAACCTGAGCAACTACGCGATGCTGGCCGGCGACGAGTTGTACATCGCCGCCTACCTCGGCTCGCTGAAGATGGCGCTGATCAGCACTGTCCTCTGTTTGCTGATCGGCTACCCGATGGCCTACGCCATTGCCAGTGCCCGCAAAGAGATGCAAACGGTACTCGTGCTGCTGATCATGATGCCGACCTGGACCGCGATCCTGATCCGCGTTTACGCGTGGATGGGCATCCTCAGCAACAACGGTCTGCTCAATGGTTTCCTGATGACCATGGGCTGGATCGACGAACCGCTGCAGATCCTCAACACCAACCTCGCGGTGTACATCGGTGTCGTTTATTCGTACCTGCCGTTCATGATCCTGCCGCTCTACGCCAACCTGGTGAAGCACGACAACAGCCTGCTGGAAGCCGCCTCCGACCTGGGTTCGAGCACCTTCAACAGCTTCTGGAAGATCACCATTCCGCTGTCCAAGAACGGCATCGTCGCCGGTTGCATGCTGGTGTTCATTCCGGTGGTGGGCGAGTTCGTGATCCCGGAACTGCTTGGCGGTCCGGAAACCCTGATGATCGGTAAAGTGCTCTGGCAAGAGTTCTTCAACAACCGTGACTGGCCGGTGGCGTCTGCCCTGGCGGTGGTGATGCTGGCGATCCTGATTGTGCCGATCATCCTGTTCAACCGTAGCCAGGCCAAAGAAATGGAGGGCAAAGAATGAAACGCTTCCGCTTCTCAAGCTTCATGCTGATAGCAGGTTTGCTGTTCATCTACGCGCCGATGCTGATCCTGGTGATCTACTCGTTCAACGCCTCGAAACTGGTGACGGTGTGGGGCGGCTGGTCGATCAAGTGGTACGTCGGTTTGATGGACAACACCCAACTGATGGGCTCGGTGGTACGTTCGCTGGAAATCGCCTGCTACACGGCGGTAGCGGCGGTGGTGCTGGGTACGTTGGCGGCGTTTGTGCTGACCCGTATCACCCACTTCAAGGGTCGTACGCTGTTCGGTGGCCTGGTGACCGCGCCGCTGGTGATGCCCGAAGTGATCACCGGTCTGTCGCTGTTGCTGCTGTTCGTGGCGATGGCGCAGATGATCGGCTGGCCACAGGAACGCGGCATCTTCACCATCTGGATCGCCCACACCACGTTCTGTGCGGCGTATGTGGCGGTGGTGGTTTCGGCGCGTTTGCGTGAGCTGGACCTGTCCATCGAAGAAGCGGCCATGGACCTTGGTGCGCGGCCGTGGAAGGTGTTCTTCCTGATCACCATCCCGATGATCGCGCCATCGTTGGGGGCCGGCGGCATGATGTCGTTTGCCCTGTCGCTGGATGACCTGGTGCTGGCGAGCTTCGTGTCCGGTCCGGGTTCCACGACCCTGCCGATGGAAGTGTTCTCGGCGGTACGTCTGGGGGTTAAACCCGAGATCAACGCCGTGGCCAGTCTGATTTTGCTGGCGGTATCGCTGATGACCTTCCTGGTCTGGTTCTTCAGCCGTCGTGCCGAAGAAAGTCGCAAACGTGCGATTCAGCAAGCGATCGAAGAAGGCGCTGCCGACTCCTGGAAACAACCGGACGTGCGTCGCGCCCAGCAGGCGCCGGAAGCGGCTTAAAGGTTGGCCACAAATGTGTGGCTAACCCAGATCCAATGTGGGAGCGAGCTTGCTCGCGATAGCGGAGTTTCAGTCAACATCAATTTTGACTGTTACGCCCTCATCGCGAGCAAGCTCGCTCCCACATTTGGTTTAGGACATCCAAGGCGACTTGCGGATGATTTCGACGAAGTTCATCGGTTTGAAGCCTGGCTCGCTATCCACCAGCACATCCGCGTTTACGGTGCCAAAAGTGCTGTCCGGTTTGTGTTTGAAGCCATTGGCAAACGCACACAGGATGCACGCCTTGAACCCTTCGCCACGCGGGTGGGCATGCACCACTTCTTCGCGTTGCGCGCTAGGAAACGCGGCGTAGTCGATGCCCAGCACATCCATTTCGACGCCCGCGGTGACCAGCGCCACGTTAGGCCGCAGGTGTTGCGGCACCCCCGGTGTAGTGTGTAGGGCAATCGACAACCACACTTGCTCGATATCATCGTCGGACAAGCCGTAAGGCTTGAGGAACGCTTTGGCAGCGTTGGCGCTATCGACTTCGAAGCGCTCGTCGTCAGTGCGATGACCCTCCACCAGACCCAAGTCATGGAACATCGCGCCGACGTACAACAGTTCGGGGTTGTAGGCCAGTTGCTTGCGTTCGCCGCTCAATGCGCCGAACAGGAACACGCGACGCGAGTGGTGGTACAGCAAGTCTGACTCGACGTCGCGAATGTATTCCGTGGTGGCCTTGGCCAACGCGCTGTCGGGGATTTTGATACCGGCGATGGTGCTGCTCATGGTGCTGTCCTCATGGGAAACGCCGTGGCGGCGCTGATGGGTTCAGTCTGTCCGTGCACCCGAAACCGGACAATCGATCCATGGCTGCGATCCCGGCCAATGAGCATGCATATCGCGCCAACCTCGCTTGTTGCGCGTGGATTGGCTAGGGTTGCCCAGGGTGAATAAGCTTTTGTGGTGAGGGCATTTATCCCCGTTGGGGCGCGCAGCGGCCCCAAAAAGTCTGGGAGCGCTGCGCACTCCAACGGGGATAAATCCCCTCGCCACAAAGATGCACTTGCCACAGATTAGTGTGGGCCCTGATCCATTGAGAGCGATTCCTGCCATGAGTAAAACCGTTGCCATCGTGGTGTTCTCAGGCGTCCAGTCCCTGGACGTCACCGGTCCCATGGATGTGTTTTGCGAAGCCAATCGTTTCCTTGAGCCGCCAGATCACTATCGACTGGAGGTGATCGGCGTCGAGCGCGGGGCGATGGCGTGTTCCAACGGTTTGTCACTCAATGCCCATCGGCATTTCAGCGAAGCACTGGAGGCCTACGACTTGCTACTGGTGGCCGGTGGCCCGCAGCTGCCGTTCATGGATTTCGGTGCGGCATTCGATGCCTGGTTGCGCGATGCCTGCGCGCAAGCGCAACGCTTTGGCTCGATCTGCAACGGCGCGTTCATGCTCGCCCGGGCCGGATTGCTGGAAGGGCGAACGGTCACCACCCACTGGGGCGACGCCGCGGCGCTGGCGCAGTTGTGCCCGTCGACTCAGGTCGAGGCAGATCGCCTTTACGTTGAGGACGGCGAGCTCTACACCTCGGCGGGTGTCACGGCCGGGATTGATCTGTCGCTTTACCTGCTGGCCAGGGATCACGGGCCGGAAGTAGCGCTGAGTGTGGCAAAGCGACTGGTGGTGTTCACTCAGCGCTCGGGCGGGCAGTCGCAGTTCAGCCCATTCCTCACGCCACATGCCGAACCCACTTCTGCCGTGGCGTTGGTGCAGTTCTACGTGCTGGCCAACCTGACGGGCGACCTGACCATTGCCGACCTGGCCAACGCCGCCAACATGAGCGCCCGCAACTTTTCCCGGGTGTTTGCCAAAGAGGCGAAAGTCACCCCGGCGGAATTCGTCGAACGGGCCAGGGTGGATGCGGCGCGGGTGCTGCTTGAAAGCACCCAGTCGCCGCTGAAGACCGTGGCTTATCAGTGCGGATTTCGCGATGCCCAGCACATGCGCAGTGTGTTCAACCGCAGGCTGGGCGTGACGCCGCAGCAGTTCAGGCTGAACTTTGCGGCGATGGTTTGAGTTGAGATTTTTGTCGCTTGTCAGGACCTCATCGCGAGCAAGCTCGCTCCCACAGGTTTTGTGTTGATCACAACATTGTGATTTACACCGATCACTGTGGGAGCGAGCTTGCTCGCGATGGCGTCAGCCCGGTCAACCGAAATCTATTGCGCAGCACGCGCCGGCAATAGCTTCAATGTACTGCGCGTGTTGGCCGTGACTTCTTCGTCGTTGAGGTGCGCCTGGTAGTAGATTCCTTCGATATACGCTTCAGCCTGATCTTCATAGTGGCTGTCGAACGGTACGCCACTCTGGCCGACCGGGTTGACGGTCAGGCTGTGGGTCGGGTCGGCGAAGTCGATCAGGCGGCGGGTCGAGGGGCCATAAGTGACTGGCCACGGTGCCGGGCCGATTTTAGCCGAGAGGTTGTTTGGCACTTCGTGAGTGCCGGGTGCCGCGAACGGGCCGACATTGAAGATACGGTCCAGCGGCTTTTGCTGCCCCAGCGGATGGCCATGGGTCAGCGTGTGCGCCTTGCCCCACTGCCATTGCGCGAAATCGCCGCCGAGGGTGGTTTTGAGATGAGCAATGCTCGCCTGCCATGCAACCTTGACCGTATCGGCGCGGGTTTCCTTGCCGAGGGTGTTGCGGTTGTCCCACCACGGTGAATCGGCAGTCGCGGCCAGGCGAGGCAGTGCGGAATCAATCACCCGGGTCGACAGCAACGTCTCGAAGAAGTCATTGCCCAGTTCATCGTGCATCGTCGCGTCAGCCAGGTTGAACAGGAACTGGTTGAACAGCGTGGCGCTGGTGGAGTCGAGCGGGTAATCGCCTTTCCATTGGGCCAATTGCTCAACCAGTTTGAGTTCGGCGGGATCGCTCACCACTTCACGCAATACGGGCAACAACGGCGCGAGCAAGCGCGGGCCGTAAGCGGTGGTAGTGCCCAGTTGCAACTGCTGGCTGGCCTCCAGATCCCACTTGATGGTTTTGTCGCTGAGCTGGCGATTGAGCTGCTGACCTCGATCGGCCAGGTTGTAGTAACCGGGAATTTCCATGCCGGTCGGCGACACCGGCTGGAAGTTGGCCGAGACGATGTAACCGCGTGCCGGGTTCTCTTCCTGTGGGTTGGCGCTGAACGGGTAGAAACCTTCCTTGTCCGCGTCGGCGGTGCTGCCATCGAGGATGAACCCCGGACGCACACCCGCCGGGCGTTTTGGCAGTTGCGCCGCTGCCCACCAGCCGATGTCGCCCTTGGCGTTGGCCCAGACGATGTTCAGGCCCGGCGCCTGGATCTTTGCGGAGGCACTGCGCGCCTTGGCCAGGGTGTCGGCGCGATTGAGCTGGTAGAAGCCCTCAAGGATCGGATTCTGGCTTTCGAGAAAACCCCACCACATGGCGATCGGGGTTTTACCGACGCCGCTGCCCAGCGCATCGTTGACGATCGGGCCGTGCGGCGACTGGCGCAGCACCAATGTCACCGGCGCCTGGCCCTTGACCGCGATCTGCTGTTCGCTGGTCACCATGTCCACCCACTTGCCGCGATACCAGACCTGATTGGGGTTGTCCGGGTTGATCTTCTCGGCGATCAGGTCCAGGTCATCGTTCTGGAACATGGTGATGCTCCAGCCGAAGTCGCGGTTCATCCCGAGGGAGGCGAACGGCATCAATGCCTGATAGTGGCCGTAGAGCTCGAAGCCCGGCGCCGAGAGCTGCGCTTCATACCACACCGACGGCGCGGAAAAACGGATATGCGGGTCGCCGGCCAACAGCGGTTTGCCGCTTTTGGTCCGACTGCCGGAGACAGCCCAGGCGTTGCTGCCCTCGAACTGCGGCAAGCCGTTGTCGGCCAGTGCCTGTTCGCTGAGGCGGGCGAGGGCGTTGAGGTCTTTCCAGTCGGTACTGGCGAGGGGTGGCATGGCACCGCTGCGGTTTTTCGCCAGCACGCCCTTGGGCTGCCAGTCGAGATCGAAGACGTTCAGGTAGTTGGCGCCCAACTGATCGCGCACGTAGGTCAGTAACGGCTCGGTGCGAAACGCTGCGGCAAAACTGTAGGCCATGTAACCGGCGATGCTGGTGGTGTCCTGGGCGGTGAACGGGCGTTTGGGGATGCCCAGTACATCAAACTCCGCAGGTTTTGAATGACTGTCCTGATACTGGTTGATGCCATCCAGATAGGCTTGCATGGCGATAAAGGCCGGCGACTGTTTGTCCATGTTCGCCAGGTAGGTGTCGGCGCGTTCGCGAATGCGCAAGCTGCGCATCAGCTTGTCGGTGTCGAGCAGTTTCGGGCCCAGTACCTCGGCCAGTTCGCCGCGGGCGAGGCGGCGCAGGACTTCCATCTGAAACAGCCGATCCTGGGCGTGGACGTACCCGAGGGCGCGGTACAGGTCGGTTTCGTTCTCGGCGCGGATGTGCGGGATGCCACGCTCGTCGTAGCGCACGGTGACCGAACCTTGCAGGTGTTGCAGTTCCACCATGCCCTGGCGTGTCGGCTGCTTGCTGTAGACGTACCCGCCTGCACCTGCGGCGAGCGCAACAATCAGCAGGGCGAGAACGGTCAGGCTACGTTTCATGGTGGTTCCTTGTTGTTATCAGTGGCTGCAGTTCCCTGGCGCCACTGTTTAACACGGCTTTGCGACATGGCCATCGCACTTAGGAGGGATTCGCGTCTCCTGTCAGCCTTGCTTCACTGCGTCGACGGGCCACGGACAGTAACAACCCACGGCCAGTGTGTGCGTGGCATTCACCATGCGGCCTTCGCTTAACGCTTGCAGAATCGGTTCGATAAAGCTGTTATTCGAATTGCAGGTCAGGCCTTCGCTGTACGGGCCGAAATACGCCAGTTTGCCGCTGCGATCCCAGATCGCCACGGCCGGGCTGGCGGGGATCTGTTCGGAGCCTGGCAGGACGGCGATGCTTTTCAGGCGGCTTAAGGTGCTCGGTAACTGACCGTGGCTGCCAGGCTTTTGTACCGCATAAAACTCCACGCCTTGCGGTACATAATGCTCAACCAGTTCGCTCAGGTGTTGTTGGTTGCCGACGTTGCACGGGCAGGCCGGGTCCCAGAAGTGCACAACGCGGATGGCGCCGGGGCCGGCGAGGTTGTCGGGCAGGCGCAGCGGGTCACCGGAGAACACCGCGGTATGCTCGCTGAACGCTCGCAGGTAGCGGCCTTGAAACCAGTCGTAGGCGGCCCACAGCGCGCCGGCACACACGAGGGCGAGCAGGCTGGCAAGCAGTGTGGCGCGGTAGGGCGAGCGCATGGATTTCAGTCCTCGAAGGTGCGCTAGCTTGCCATGCTTGCCTCAACAGATGAATATCGCAGGCCCATAAAGTCCGTTTCGCGTTCTGGAATTGCTCATGTCTGCCACTTTCGACTCCGATCATCTGCGTGCCAGCCTGCGACCGCTGGCCGATTGGCAGCCGCTGTCGGTGGAAGCGCTGGCTTACCAGCGTTTCTACGGGCTGGATTTTGCGGGGCGTAACGTGCGCAGTGGCCTTGGACGCTTCGCGGTCGATGGTTATGAAGTGGTCAGCCAGGTCTGGTGGCCGGAGCGGGCGAAGGCCACGCTGTTTTTGTTCCACGGTTTTTACGATCACACCGGGCTTTACCGGCATGTGATCGAATGGGCGCTGGATCAGAATTTTGCGGTGATTGCCTGCGACCTGCCGGGACACGGGCTATCCAGTGGCGAACGGGCGAGCATCAAGGATTTCACCGAGTATCAGGACACGCTGCAAGGGTTGTTCACCGAAGCGCAATCCCTCGATTTGCCGCAGCCGTGGCACCTGTGCGGGCAAAGCACGGGCGGGGCGATCGTGATTGATCATGTACTCAATCAGGGCATCAGCAGTCCGGCCCAGGGCCAGGTCATTCTGCTGTCGCCGTTGGTAAGGCCGCGGGCCTGGGGCTGGTCGCAGCTCAGCTATTACCTGCTCAAGCCTTTCGTCAAAGCGATTGCCCGGCGCTTCAGCGAGAACTCCAACGACCCGGATTTTCTGCCCTTCCTGCAAGCGGACCCGTTGCAACCGCTCCGTTTACCGACCGCCTGGGTCGGTGCGCTGGCGCGCTGGATCAAACGCATCGAAGCCGCACCGTACAGCATGCGGCGACCGCTGATTGTGCAGGGGCAGGCGGACATGACCGTGGATTGGGAGCATAACCTTGAAGTGTTGCGGGGCAAGTTCGATCGGCCGCAGGTGCTGATGTTGCCTGAGGCACGGCATCACCTGGCGAATGAAACGCTGGCGTTGCGGCGGGAGTATTTCGGGTTTTTGACGAAGCGGATCAAGGGCAGAAATCTCTAGCGTCTGTCAGGGCCCCATCGTCGGATCGCCGCCCGGAGCAAGCTCGCTCCCACATTGGAATGCATTCTCCTGTGGGAGCGAGCCTGCTCGCGAAGGCGGTCTTTCAGGCGCCGAATATTACTGGCGGAGCGTTGAAGTATCCTGCCCCACCGCCAGCCCCGCGCGAATCGCCGCCAGTGCTGCCTGGTAATAAGCCTTGCCCTCGGTGGACTCGGCGAAGGTCGCGAACTCTTCCAGTTCTTCATCCGACAGGTCGCGATAGACATACAACAGCGTGTTGTTCAGGTCGTTGCCGATCTGGTCCATCAAGCGCTGACGCTGACCGTTCAGCATGCCTTGAGCCTGACCACCGCCGAGCAGGCCGGGGATCATCGAACTGAGGCTGTCGGCCGCGACGCCGGCAATCGCCAGGCTGACTTCAGCGCCAGCCTCGCGGGCTGGCAGGGCCTGGGCCAGATGGCCGATGATCAGCATGCGGCTGTCGCTGGCCTGGATCTTGGGCAAACCCTTGGCGTTTTTTGCCAGCTGATCGCGACGGGTCGCCAGCAATTCGGCGGCCACGATTTTCTTGCCCAAGGGTGATTGAAAGAATGTCAGCGCGGGTTTCGGATCGGCGAGTGTCTTGCGCAATTGCGCTTCGGCGCGCTGGTCCACGGCCTGGGGGGCAAAGCGCTGATTGCTGTTATTCACCAGCGCCTGAAACACGGCCGGCGGCAGGCTGTTCTGGTACCGCTGCTGAGCGGCCGAGAGAGCGTCGTTGAAATGCGCGCGTTGTTCTGGCCAACCGGCGACCTTGTACAACTGGTCGTGGCCGTCTGCCCAAGCGGGCAATACACAGAACATCAACAGTGAAAAAAGCAAACGGCGCATAGGGACTCCTGTCAGCAGGCGACTATTCTCCGTGTGGCATTCGTCCTTGTCGAGAATTCGTATCAACCCGCTGCGCGGCTCTGTCGGATTTTCAGGCACAGGAATACTATGCGCGGCATGCGAATACCCTCTGATCACCCGCTGCTGTTACGTATCGTCGATGACCTGGCCGAGCACGGCTGGTCGCAGCAGAATATTTTCCTTCCTCTGGGTCTGACCCGGGAACTGGCGGCTGAGTGCCGTAAACGTGCTGCCGAGGGCGAATTGGCCCCGGCCGCCGTGGGTCGAGGGGCAACCTCCGAGATTCGCGAGGGGATTCGCGGCGACCATATCCAGTGGATCGAACCCGGCCAGGCGTTGGCGTGCGACGGCTATCTGGATTTGATGGACAGCCTGCGCGAAGCGATGAATCGTGGTTTGTTTCTGGGCCTGGAAGATTTCGAAAGCCATTTCGCGCTGTACCCGCCCGGCGCGTTCTACCTCAAGCATGTCGACCGTTTCCGCGACGACGATCGGCGCATGGTGTCGGCGGTGGTCTATCTCAATGACGCCTGGCTGCCCGAGCACGGCGGACAGTTGCGCATGTACCTGGGTGAAAGCGTCGAACATGATGTGGTGCCCACCGGTGGATGCCTGGTGGTGTTCCTGTCGGGTGAAGTGCCCCACGAAGTCCTGCCCGCGACCCGCGATCGCCTGTCGTTGACCGGCTGGTTCCGGCGCCGTGGTAACGAGCCGTTCTGATCATGCAGAAAATTCTGGTAAGCCGCTGTCTGCTGGGCCACCGCGTACGTTACGACGGCGGGGCGAGCGGGCCGTTCGATCAGCTTCAGCAGTGGCTTGATGAAGGCCGGGTGGTGCCGTTGTGTCCAGAGGTTGCCGGTGGCTTGCCGACGCCGAGGGCGGCGGCGGAAATTCCGGGCGGGCAGGGTGGTGAAGTGCTTGATGGCCACGCCTCAGTGATCACCACCGAGGGCGAGGACGTCAGCGCCGAGTTTCTCTCGGGGGCTTATCAGGCGTTGGAACTGGTGCAAAAGCACGGCATCCGCATTGCCGTGCTCAAGGCCAACAGCCCGTCTTGCGGGAACCTGTTGACCTATGACGGGACGTTCAGTGGTGTGAAGGTGAGTGGTGAAGGCGTGACGGCGGCGTTGCTCAGGCGCCATGGTGTTCAAGTCTTCAGTGAGTTGGAACTGGCTGAAGCCGCACAATCCCTGACATCACTCGACTAACGACCGACACAAAACCACTGTGGGAGCGAGCTTGCTCGCGATGAGGGAGGGTCAGCTGACATCAATGTCGCCTGACACGCCGCCATCGCGAGCAAGCTCGCTCCCACAGGGTTACTCATCAGTCTGAAATCAGGGTTTGGGCGCCACACTCGCATCCGCCCCAAACCATTTCTGCTCCAGTGCCTGGAGTCGCCCATCCGCCTTGATCCGCTGCAGTGCGTTTTCCAGGCTGGCATGAAACGCCGGGTTACCTTTCTGAAACGGAATCGCCAGGCTCACTGGCGGGCGAGCCTTCGGCTTCTCTTCCGTCAGCGACTGCACCAGCAGCATCGAGCGCGGTTGCTCTTCCTTCTGCGCGATCAATTGCGCATCGGTGTGAATGTAAGGTTCGCTGAAGTCGAAACGATCCTTGAGGTCCGCGGTCACTGCTACGTGGTTGATGGCGATGTCGTATTTACCGCTTTCGACACCGGTCAACAGGTCGCCGGAATCGGTAACGACGAAGTCGGCCCGCACATCCAGCTCGTTGGCCAGCAGTTGACCCAACTCGACTTCGAAGCCCGAGAGTTGGCCATCGTCCTTGAAATTGAAGGGTGGTGTATTAGCCTCAAGGGCAATACGCAATTCGCCTCGGTCGTTTACATCGTCAATCAGTTCGGCATGAGCCAAAGGGCTCAGAAGGGGTAGCAGGCAGATCAGGCCAGGCAAAAAGCGCATGGTCACTCCTTTGAATTCATTTTTGCGACGCTCTGATTCAGGCTCGCTTTGCTATGGTTGTCGAGTGCCTTCGACAACGATTGGCCGTGAAGTTGTCATGGCCACACGGATTTTACGAAAAAACTGGAGAAGAGAATGAAAACCTTTATGTCACGAGCAGCATTGGCTGGCCTGTTGATGGGGGCTTCGATGCTGGCAACGGCTGCTACACCGGCTCCCAAAGGTGCAGAAGTGTCCATCGTTTCTCCTGCGGACGGAGCCACGGTTCCGCAAACCGTCGTCGTCAAGTTCGCAGTCGAGAACATTGCGCTGGCGCCAGCGGGCGATGCCACCAAGAACACCGGCCATCACCACTTGCTGATCGATGTCGATCAACTGCCAGCCGCCGGTGCGCCAATCCCCAACGATGCCAACCACGTGCATTTCGGCAAGGCGCAGACCCAGGCTGAAGTAAAACTGACGCCGGGCAAACACACCCTGCAACTCGAACTGGGCGACAGCAACCACATGCCGTTTGATCCGCCGATCGTGTCGGAGAAGATCACCGTCAACGTTAAGTAACTTTAGTTGCGCTCATGAAAAAGGAGACCCGGAGGTCTCCTTTTTTTGTCGCTCAAATCGCTATCAGAACAACACGCGGCAACGAATGGTGCCGTTGATGTGCTGCAGCTTCTCTTGCGCCATTTCGGAGTAATCGGCGTCGACGTCGATCACGACGTAGCCGACTTTCTCGTTGGTCTGCAGGAACTGACCGGAAATGTTGATACCGTTTTCGGCGAAGACTTTGTTGATTTCGCTCATCACACCCGGAATGTTTTCGTGGATGTGCAACAGACGGTGCTTGCCAGGGTGAGCCGGCAGGGCCACTTCCGGGAAGTTGACCGAGGACACCGACGTACCGTTGTCGCTGTACTTGACCAGCTTCTCAGCCACTTCCAGACCGATGTTGGCCTGCGCTTCAGCGGTGGAGCCGCCGATGTGCGGGGTCAGGATCACGTTGTCCAAGCCACGCAGCGGGCTTTCGAACTCTTCTTCGTTGGAGCGCGGCTCTACCGGGAAGACGTCGATGGCCGCGCCGATCAGGTGCTTGTCCTTGATCGCGTCCGCCAGCGCTTGCAGTTCAACTACAGTGCCGCGAGCCGCGTTGATCAGGATGCCGCCCTTTTTGATCGCACGGATTTCTTTCTCGCCGATCATCCACTGGGTCGCAGCGGTTTCCGGAACGTGCAGGGTGACGATGTCGGACATGCCCAGCAGCTCGGTCAGGTTACCGACCTGAGTCGCGTTGCCCAATGGCAGCTTGGTCACGGTGTCGTAGAAGTACACCTGCATGCCCAGGCCTTCAGCCAGGACCGACAGTTGAGTACCGATCGAGCCGTAACCGACGATGCCGAGCTTCTTGCCACGGATTTCGAAGGAGTTGGCTGCGCTCTTGATCCAGCCGCCACGGTGGCAGGAAGCGTTCTTCTCAGGGATGCCGCGCAGCAACAGGATCGCTTCGGCCAGCACCAGCTCGGCTACGGAGCGAGTGTTGGAGTACGGAGCGTTGAACACTGCGATGCCGCGTTCGCGGGCAGCATTGAGGTCAACCTGGTTGGTGCCGATGCAGAAACAGCCGACAGCGACCAGTTTCTTCGCGTGATCGAAGATTTCTTCGGTCAGTTGAGTGCGGGAGCGAATGCCGATGAAGTGCGCATCAGCGATCTTTTCCTTCAGCTGGGCTTCCGGCAGAGAACCGGTGAGGTACTCGATGCTGGTGTAGCCCGCCGCCTTGAGGACGTCGACAGCCGATTGGTGGACGCCTTCGAGAAGAAGGAACTTGATCTTGCTCTTATCGAGAGAAGTCTTGCTCATCTGCGTAAACCTGTATCCCGGAGAAAAATGGCAGGAAATGGTCAACAGACGCTGACCCCGACGGCAGGAAAGCCGTCGCCACAGAATAGCCGTTGGGCACTATCCTGCGGGGTCGGTATGCTAGCATATGCACCCCGCTAAACACTCATTCCTGCGACGTGAAGCGTTCTCAGGATGACCATGAATTGTTCGAGAGTTCTGTCGATGACCAATCCTGCCCTGATTGAAGAGCTGAAGACCCTGGTTGAGCCTGGCAAGGTGCTGACCGATGCCGACTCCCTGAATGCTTACGGTAAGGATTGGACCAAGCATTTCGCCCCGGCCCCGACCGCCATCGTGTTCCCCAAGACCACCGAGCAGGTCCAGGCCATTGTCCGTTGGGCCAATGAGCACAACATTGCGCTGGTGCCGTCCGGCGGTCGCACCGGGCTGTCCGCCGCTGCCGTGGCCGCCAATGGCGAAGTCGTCGTGTCCTTCGACTACATGAACCAGATCCTCGACGTGAACATGACCGATCGCACCGCGGTCTGCCAGCCGGGCGTGGTCACTGAACACCTGCAGAATGTCGCCGAAGAGAAAGGCCTGTATTACCCGGTGGATTTCGCTTCGGCAGGTTCCAGCCAGATTGGCGGCAATATCGGCACCAATGCCGGCGGGATCAAGGTCATTCGCTACGGCATGACCCGCAACTGGGTCGCTGGCATGAAAGTGGTCACCGGCAAAGGCGATCTGCTGGAACTGAACAAAGACCTGATCAAGAACGCCACCGGTTACGACCTGCGCCAGCTGTTCATCGGTGCTGAAGGCACCCTCGGTTTCGTGGTCGAAGCCACCATGCGTCTGGACCGTTCCCCAAAAAACCTCACCGCCATGGTCCTCGGTACTGCCGATTTCGACTCGATCATGCCGGTGCTGCACGCGTTCCAGAGCAAGCTCGACCTGACCGCCTTCGAATTCTTCTCCGACAAAGCCTTGGCCAAGGTCATGGGCCGGGGCGATGTTCCTGCGCCATTCGAAACAGATTGCCCGTTCTACGCGCTGCTGGAATTCGAAGCGACCACCGAAGAAGTGGCCAACCACGCCCTGGAAACCTTCGAGCACTGCGTTGAGCAGGGCTGGGTGCTGGATGGCGTGATGAGTCAGAGCGAAACCCAGTTGCAGAACCTCTGGAAGCTGCGCGAATACATCTCCGAAACCATTTCCCACTGGACGCCGTACAAGAACGACATCTCGGTCACTGTGTCGAAAGTCCCGGCGTTCCTGAAGGAAATCGACGCAATCGTCGGCGAACACTACCCGGATTTCGAAATCGTCTGGTTCGGCCACATCGGCGACGGCAACTTGCACTTGAACATCCTCAAGCCGGAAAACCTGAGCAAGGACGAGTTCTTCGCCAAGTGCGCGACCGTCAACAAGTGGGTGTTCGAAACCGTCGAGAAGTACAACGGCTCGATTTCCGCCGAACATGGCGTGGGCATGACCAAGCGTGATTACTTGACCTACAGCCGCTCGCCGGTCGAGATCGAGTACATGAAAGCCGTCAAAGCGGTGTTCGACCCGAACGGCATCATGAACCCGGGCAAAATTTTCGCTGTTTGACTTTTGAATTTAAGAGCTACGAAACAGGAGTCGGTAATGAGCTATCAGCACCAGTATGTCGACGGTACGCGTATTCACTTCCCGCTGGGGAAAGTGGTATGCATTGGCCGTAACTACGCCGAGCACGCCAAGGAACTGGACAACCCGGTGCCTACAGAACCGCTGCTGTTCATTAAGCCGGGCAGTTGCGTAGTGCCGTTGGAAGGTGGCTTCAGCATTCCGACCGAACGTGGCTCGGTGCATTACGAAGCGGAAATCGCGGTGTTGATCGGCAAGCCATTGTCGACCAAACCGAGCCGTGAAGAAGTGCTCGATGCTATCTCCGGCTTCGCCCCGGCCCTGGACCTGACCCTGCGCGACAAGCAAGCCGAGCTGAAAGCCAAGGGCCTGCCGTGGGAAATCGCCAAGTCCTTCGACGGTGCGGCGGTGATTGCGCCATTCGTGTCCGGCAGCACGTTCGCTGACCTGACCGACATCGGCATCCGCCTGACCATCAACGGCGAAGTGCGCCAGGACGGCAACAGCAGCGCGATGCTCAACCCGATCGTGCCGATGATCCAGCACATGGCCGGCTGCTTCTCGCTGCAGGCTGGTGACGTGATACTGACAGGGACGCCGGTTGGCGTCGGTCCGCTGAACGTCGGTGACGAGCTGGTGATTGAATTGCCAGGCGCCAGCAGCTTCACCAGCAGCGTCCGCTAACCGAAACACTGCAAAACCCTGTGGGAGCGAGCTTGCTCGCGATGAGGCCGTGTCAGTCGACAGAGATGTTGAATGACAGACCGCTATCGCGAGCAAGCTCGCTCCCACATTGGTTTGGTGATTGCCTCGCAAAAGGGCTTTCCCGCCATTTCCCGTTTTTTTCACATCTCGTCCGGATAATTCCGGGACTTGCCGCGTCTTAGCCGGTCCCAATTGTGCTATTACCCTTAGCCTGAATTTCTGGAACGCATCCCTCGATGGTCACCCAACCACTGCCCAAGCTTAAAACTGCCCGCCGTTCGCGCTTTGTCATGCGTTGGTATTCCTGGCTTTTGCTGGTGGCCGCCGCCGCGTATGGCCTCGCGTTTGCGATGCATTGGGATGATCGCGGCGTGCTCTGGTTGCGTGAGCATTTCGAAAGCCCGGCCGAGCGTCAGGCCAGTGTCTGGTTGCCGGATTACCGGGCAGTGATCGACGCCAAGCTGCTGCCGGGCATGGAAAAGGACGAAGCGTCCGACCTGGCCTACAACCCTCAAACCAAAACCCTGTTCTCGGTCATGGGCAAGAACCCGTTCCTCGTCGAGCTGACCCTGCAGGGCGACGTGCTGCGCAAGATGCCGCTGGTGGGCTGGAGCAATCCTGAAGGCGTGACGGTCATGGGCAACGGTCTGTTGGCCATCGTCGATGAGCGCGACCACATGCTCTCCATCGTCAAGGTCGATGCCGATACCCGCGAGCTGAACATCGCCAACTTCCCGAAATACGACCTCGGCCCTTCGAAAGACCAGAACAAGGCCTTCGAAGCCGTCGTCTGGGACTCGCGCAAACAGCAAATGTTGCTGGGTGAAGAGCGTCCACCGGCGTTGTTCACCTGGAAAAGCAACGATGGCCAGACCCTCACCGGCGACAAGCAAAAACTCACCAGTGATGCACTGGACATGCGCAACCTCTCGGCGCTGGCCATCGACCCGCGCACCGGCCACACCCTGGTGCTGTCTGCCGACTCCCACTTGTTGCTGGAGCTGGACGAGAAGGGCGAGCAGGTCAGCTTCATGACCTTGCTGGGCGGCTTCAATGGTTTGAAGAAGACCATTCCTCGCGCCGAAGGCGTGACCATGGACGAGGCGGGCACGCTGTACCTGGTGAGCGAACCGAACCTGTTCTACCGCTTCGAAAAGCAACGCTGACCCTGTAGGAGCTGCCGTAGGCTGCGATCTTTTGATCTTCGGCGGATTCACTATCGCTAGCAGATCAAGATCAAAAGATCGCAGCCTGCGGCAGCTCCTACACTGATCGCATCCGCCAGTTGTGGTTCGCGGCCACAGGCCATTAAGCTTTAATTCAGACTGTCGTGGTATTTCATCCGCCCGTCCTGATTCCGAACTTGCCCGAATGCGCCGACTTGCCCGCCCCAAACCCCTGATTCTGATCCTGTCGGTCATTGCGTTGATCGCGCTGGTTGCGTCCGGCCAGAACCTGCGCCTGTTCGAGCGCGCCTGGTTCAACCTGCACACCCTTTGGCAGCCAGTGAACGGTCAGTCCATCGCTCTGGATCAGTACCAGGTAGCGGTTGAGGCACGAGTCATTGTGGGGCTGGACGACGATGTTTCGGCGCTGACCTTCGATCCGGTGCGCAACAGCCTGTTCACCGTCACCAACAAAAACTCAGAGCTGATCGAACTGTCGCTGGACGGCCAGATTGTTCGACGCATTTCGCTGATCGGGTTTGGCGATCCGGAAGCCGTGGAATTCATCAGCGCCGACACTTACGTGATCACTGACGAGCGTCAGCAGCGGCTGATCAAGGTTCATCTGGAGAGCGACACAACATTCCTCGACGCAGCGGATGCCGAGCAGATGACCCTTGGCGTGCACATGAGCGGTAACAAGGGCTTCGAAGGTCTGGCTTATGACTCGGTGGGCAAGCGGTTGTTTGTCGCCAAGGAACGCGACCCGATGCTGATCTACGAAGTGCACGGCTTTCCGCATTACAACCCGGAAAAATCCTACGCGGTGCACGTAGTGAATAACCCCAAGCGCGATGCCGGGATGTTCGTGACGGACCTGTCGAGCCTGCAATACGACGAGCGCAGCGGCCATTTGCTGGCGTTGTCGGATGAGTCGCGGCTGATTCTGGAACTCGATGTGGACGGGCTACCGCTAAGTACGATGTCACTGAGCAAGGGGCGTCAGGGGTTGCAGAAGACAGTGCCGCAAGCGGAAGGGATCGCCATGGATGACGACGGCACGATGTACCTGGTGAGCGAGCCGAACCTGTTCTACATCTTCAAAAAACCTGCACAACCCTAAGCAACACCCTAAAACACTGTGGGAGCGAGCTTGCTCGCGATAGGGCTGTGTCAGTCGATAAAGATGCCAGCTGACAGACCGCTATCGCGAGCAAGCTCGCTCCCACAGGTTTCGTGTCGTGTCTAATTATTCAGCGCGCAAGGTTTTCACGCCTTCGCTGGTGCCCAGCAGCAGCAGATCCGCCGGACGTGCCGCGAACAAACCGTTGGTGACCACGCCGACGATGGCGTTGATCTGCGTCTCCAGCTCTACCGGGTTGGTGATCTGCATATTGAACACGTCGAGGATGATGTTGCCGTTGTCGGTCAACACGCCTTCACGGTAGACCGGGTCGCCGCCCAGCTTCACCAGTTCGCGGGCCACGTGGCTGCGGGCCATCGGGATCACTTCCACTGGCAGCGGGAACTCACCGAGCACCGGCACCAGTTTGCTGGCGTCGGCGATGCAGATGAAGGTCTTGGCCACGGCCGCCACAATTTTCTCGCGGGTCAGGGCTGCGCCGCCGCCCTTGATCAGGTTCAGGTGCTCGTCGCTTTCATCGGCGCCGTCGACGTAGAACTCCAGGTCGCTGACCGTATTCAACTCGTACACCGGAATGCCGTGGCCCTTGAGGCGGGCAGCGGTGGCTTCGGAACTGGCGACCGCGCCGTCGAACGCGCCTTTGTGCTTGGCCAGTGCGTCGATGAAGCAGTTGGCGGTGGAGCCGGTGCCGACCCCGACGATGCTCTTGTCGTCGAGTTTCGGGAGGATGAAGTCGACGGCGGCCTGAGCCACTGCCTGTTTGAGTTGATCCTGGGTCATGCGGGCTCCGAAGCGGGCAAGGGGAGAACGGAAAGGCCGGCATTATAGCCCCATGCCGGGCTAAAACCTCTTGATTCGTGTGGTCGCCCGCCCGAAAGCCGGGTTAGACTCCTTGGCCCTGCCCAACCCGCTCAGTGATGCTTTCCGATGCTCGAACAGTACGTCAAAAAGATCCTCACCTCGCGCGTTTATGACGTTGCCGTAGAAACCCCATTGCAGACTGCCCGCCAGCTCTCCGAGCGGCTGGGCAACAGTATTTGGCTCAAGCGCGAAGACTTGCAGCCGGTGTTCTCGTTCAAGATTCGCGGCGCCTACAACAAGCTCACGCAGCTTTCCGATGAAGAGCGCGCTCGCGGCGTGGTCACCGCTTCGGCAGGCAACCACGCGCAAGGCCTGGCCCTGGCGGCGAAAGTGTTGGGCGTGAAAGCCACCATCGTGATGCCCAAGACCACCCCGGAAATCAAAGTCGAAGGCGTACGTTCGCGTGGCGGCAAAGTGGTGCTGCATGGGGATTCGTTCCCGGAAGCCCTGGCCTACTCGCTGAAACTGGTCGACGAAAAAGGCTACGTCTACATCCATCCTTATGACGATCCTCACACCATTGCCGGGCAGGGCACGGTGGCGATGGAGATTCTGCGCCAACACCCTGGCCGTCTCGACGCGATCTTCGTCCCGGTGGGCGGTGGCGGATTGATCGCCGGGATCGCGGCGTACGTGAAGTACTTGCGACCTGAAATCAAAATCATCGGCGTCGAGCCGGACGACTCCAACTGCCTGCAAGCCGCCATGGCCGCTGGCGAACGCGTGATCCTGCCGACCGTGGGCCTCTTCGCCGACGGCGTCGCAGTAGCGCAGATTGGTCAGCACACCTTCGATATCTGCAAAGACTATGTCGATGAAGTGATCACTGTCAGCACCGATGAAATCTGTGCGGCGATCAAGGACATCTACGACGATACCCGCTCGATCACTGAACCTGCTGGCGCATTGGGCGTGGCCGGGATCAAGAAATACGTCGAGCAACGCGGCGTCACCGGTCACACCTTTGTGGCTATCGATTCTGGCGCCAACGTCAACTTCGACCGCCTGCGCCATGTCGCGGAGCGCGCTGAGCTGGGCGAAGGCCGCGAAGCGATTATCGCCGTGACGATTCCTGAGAAACCGGGCAGCTTCAAGGCGTTCTGTGAAGCCATCGGCAAGCGCCAGATCACCGAATTCAACTACCGCTACAACACCGGCAGCGAGGCGCACATCTTTGTTGGCGTGCAGACGCACCCGGAAAACGATCCGCGCAGTGCGCTGCTTGCCAGTCTGACCGAGCAGGGTTTCCCGGTGCTGGACCTGACCGACAACGAACTGGCCAAGTTGCACATCCGCCACATGGTCGGCGGCCGTGCGGCTCATGTGGTTGATGAAGTGATTCTGCGCTTCGAATTCCCGGAGCGTCCGGGAGCGCTGTTCAACTTCCTCAACAAGCTCGGTGGGCGCTGGAACATCTCGATGTTCCACTACCGCAACCATGGCGCGGCGGATGGTCGTGTGGTCGCGGGCCTGCAAGTGCCTCACGATGAACGCCATCTGGTGCCCGCAGCGCTGGAAGAAATCGGCTACCCGTACTGGGACGAGAGCGACAACCCGGCCTATCAGCTGTTTCTCGGCTGAGCGGCTACGCTGATGGCCAGGCCATAAGGAAATCGAACAATGGAAACGTTAACCGCCCTGAAGGTCGCTCATATGGTGGCAACGGTGTTGCTGCTGGTCAGCGCACTGGGTCTGGCGATCTGGGTCTGGCGTACGCGGCGCAATGGTGACGCAACGGCTTATGCGCGCACGTTGCAAAGGCCGCGAGTGTTTATCTGGCTGGTGATGGGGCTGGCGCTGCTGAGCATGCCGTTTACCGGCTGGTGGATGGTGCATCTGGTGGGCTGGCCGCTGGGGCAGATCTGGTTGTTGGCTTCCAGTGTGCTTTACACCGTCGCGGCGTTGGGCTGGTTCTGGTTGCTGGTGCGGCTTAACAAGTTGCGCACTGCTCCGGGAGGCAGCGGCAAGTTCACCTTCGCCCTCGCACTGTTCAGCTTCGTCTGTTTTATCGCGATTGCGGGGTTGATGGGCGCCAAGCCGGTTTAAGGCTTGGGACCGAGTTGCCCCCATCGCGAGCAAGCTCGCTCCCACAGGAGTTGTGTGAGGCCACAATAATGTGATCGACGCAATTCCCCTGTGGGAGCGAGCTTGCTCGCGATAGCGATATCAGTCGCGCAGAGTAATCACCGGCCAGCCACGCTTCTCGGCTTCAGCGCGCAGGTTTGGATCAGGATCGACCGCAACCGGATTGGCCACTTGCTCAAGCAGCGCCAAATCATTCATCGAGTCGCTGTAGAAATAGCTGCCCTCCAACGAATACCCGGTTTCTTCCAGCCAACGATTCAACCGCGTCACCTTGCCTTCTCGGAAGCACGGGACGTCGGTGCTGCGCCCGGTGTAGCGGCCATCAACCATTTCACATTCCGTGGCGATCAGGGTTTCGACGCCCAGGCGCTGGGCGATCGGCCCGGTAACAAAACGGTTGGTGGCGGTGATGATCACCAGCTTGTCACCCGCCTCGCGGTGCTTGGCCAGCAGTTCGAGGCCCTTGGGCAGCACAATCGGCTCAATGCAATCGCGCATGTAATCCAGATGCCATTGATCCAGTGTGGCCATCTCGGTGCGGCCGAGCACTTCCAGGCAGAAGTTCAGATAAGCGTCGTTATCCAGCTTGCCGGCCAGGTAATCCTGATAGAACTCGTCGTTGCGCGCCTTGTAGGCGACGGCGTCGAGGAAGCCGCGTTCGCACAGGTAATCGCCCCAGGCGTGGTCACTGTCACCGCCCAAGAGCGTGTTGTCCAAGTCGAATAAAGCCAGCCGCATTGCAGTTACTCGCTGAAAAGTCTGTAGAAAGGCGTCCAGAATACGGACTTTTCACAAGAGTGCACATAAGGTAGACCGGCTCGTTGCTGCTATCACAACCTTTGTGGAACAATGCGGCGACATGCGTTTGCGAGGTTGTTGCCGTGATCGACCCCGATGGTTTCCGCCCCAATGTCGGGATCATTCTCACGAATGATGCCGGACAGGTGCTATGGGCTCGCCGTATCAATCAAGATGCCTGGCAGTTTCCACAGGGCGGGATCAACCCCCAGGAGACGCCGGAAGACGCCTTGTATCGCGAGTTGAACGAAGAAGTGGGTCTTGAGCGCGAAGATGTTGAAATTCTCGCCTGCACCCGGGGCTGGTTGCGCTATCGTTTGCCGCAACGTCTGGTCAGGACGCACAGCCAACCGCTGTGCATCGGCCAGAAACAGAAATGGTTTCTCCTGCGCCTGGTCTCCAACGAGCAGCGGGTGCGGATGGATTTGACCGGTAAACCGGAATTCGATGGCTGGCGCTGGGTCAGCTATTGGTATCCGTTGGGCCAGGTGGTGACATTCAAGCGCGAGGTGTATCGACGCGCTCTCAAAGAGCTTGCCCCGCGCCTTTTATCGCGCGACTGACGACGGAGTTCGACCCCGAGCCATGCTCAATACGCTGCGCAAGATCGTCCAGGAAGTTAACTCCGCCAAGGATCTCAAGGCGGCGTTGGGCATTATTGTATTGCGCGTCAAAGAGGCCATGGGCAGCCAGGTCTGCTCGGTCTACCTGCTTGACCCTGAAACCAACCGCTTCGTGCTGATGGCCACCGAGGGCTTGAACAAGCGCTCGATCGGCAAAGTCAGCATGGCACCCAACGAAGGTCTGGTTGGCCTGGTCGGCACGCGTGAAGAACCCCTGAACCTCGAAAACGCCGCGGATCACCCGCGCTACCGCTACTTCGCCGAGACCGGTGAAGAGCGCTACGCCTCATTCCTCGGGGCGCCGATCATTCACCACCGCCGCGTCGTCGGCGTGTTGGTCATTCAGCAAAAAGAACGTCGCCAGTTCGACGAAGGTGAAGAAGCCTTCCTCGTGACCATGAGCGCGCAGCTCGCCGGCGTTATCGCCCACGCAGAAGCCACCGGTTCGATCCGGGGGCTGGGTCGTCAGGGCAAGGGCATCCAGGAAGCCAAGTTCATCGGCGTACCGGGTTCGCCGGGTGCGGCGGTCGGTACCGCGGTGGTCATGCTGCCGCCGGCCGATCTGGACGTGGTGCCGGACAAGACCATCACCGATATCGCCGCCGAACTCGGGCTGTTCAAGACCGCCATCGAAGGCGTGCGTGCCGACATGCGTGCCTTGTCCGCGAAGCTGGCGAACCAGTTGCGCCCGGAAGAGCGCGCGCTGTTCGATGTCTACCTGATGATGCTCGACGATGCCTCGCTGGGCAGCGAAATCACCACCGTGATCAAGACCGGTCAGTGGGCCCAGGGCGCGTTGCGTCAGGTGGTCACCGAGCACGTCAACCGTTTTGAATTGATGGACGACGCCTACCTGCGTGAGCGCGCCTCGGACGTCAAAGACCTCGGCCGGCGCTTGCTGGCTTATCTCCAGGAAGAGCGTCAGCAGACCCTGGTCTACCCCGACAACACCATCCTGATCAGCGAAGAACTGACGCCGGCAATGCTCGGCGAGGTGCCGGAAGGCAAGCTGGTCGGTCTGGTGTCGGTACTCGGTTCCGGTAACTCCCACGTGGCGATCCTGGCGCGCGCCATGGGTATCCCGACGGTGATGGGCCTGGTCGACTTGCCGTATTCCAAAGTCGACGGCATCCAGATGATCGTCGATGGCTACCACGGGGAGGTCTACACCAACCCCAGCGAAGTGCTGTGCAAGCAGTTCGCCGAAGTGGTCGAGGAAGAGAAGCAACTGGCCCTCGGGCTGGATGCACTGCGGGACTTGCCGTGCGTGACCCTCGATGGTCACCGCATGCCGTTGTGGGTCAACACCGGCCTGCTGGCAGACGTGGCGCGGGCGCAGAAGCGTGGCGCTGAAGGCGTCGGTCTGTACCGCACCGAAGTGCCGTTCATGATCAACCAGCGCTTCCCGAGCGAAAAAGAGCAACTGGCGATTTATCGCGAGCAACTCGCCGCGTTCCACCCGCAACCGGTGACCATGCGCAGTCTGGACATCGGCGGCGACAAGTCGCTGTCGTACTTCCCGATCAAGGAAGACAACCCGTTCCTCGGCTGGCGCGGCATTCGCGTCACGCTCGACCACCCGGAAATCTTCCTGGTGCAGACCCGCGCCATGCTCAAGGCCAGCGAAGGCTTGAACAACCTGCGGATTCTGCTGCCGATGATCTCCGGCACCCACGAGCTGGAAGAAGCCCTGCACCTGATTCACCGGGCCTGGGGCGAAGTCCGCGACGAAGGTTGCGACGTGCCTATGCCGCCGATCGGCGTGATGATCGAAATTCCGGCGGCGGTTTATCAGACCAAGGAACTGGCACGGCAAGTGGACTTCCTGTCGGTCGGCTCCAACGACCTGACCCAGTACCTGCTGGCCGTGGATCGAAACAACCCGCGGGTAGCCGACCTCTACGACTACCTGCACCCTGCGGTGCTGCAAGCCCTTCAGAGCGTGGTGCGTGATGCTCATGCCGAAGGCAAGCCAGTGAGTATCTGCGGTGAGATGGCCGGCGATCCGGCGGCGGCGGTGCTGTTGATGGCGATGGGCTTCGACAGCCTCTCGATGAACGCCACCAACTTGCCGAAAGTGAAGTGGATGCTGCGTCAGATCAACCTGAGCAAGGCCAAGGAATTGCTCGCGGAGCTGATGACCATCGACAACCCGCAAGTTATCCACAGCTCGCTGCAGCTGGCGCTGAAGAACCTTGGGTTGGCGCGGATGATTAATCCGGCTTCGGCTAAAACCCTGTAGATCTGCGGTGGATTCAGAAGCCACCCCTCACCCCAGCCCTCTCCCCAGAGGGGAGAGGGGGAAAGGGGGCCGATCTTCATGCTGTTCAAACCCTGAGTTCGACTAGATTTCCTCGGTCGCAAAATATCAAAAAAACAACTCGGTCAGTCCCCTCTACCCCCTGGGGAGAGGGTTAGGGTGAGGGGTGGACCCAACTGACACCCCACAAATCTAAACCCGCACCTCTACCTCCCCCAAATGCCCCCCATACGGCCCAAAACTCCGCTCAACCATCCACCGGGTCCCATCCGCCTGAACAATCAACGCCGTACTCGCTCGCGTCCCATAAGTCGGACTGGCAATAAACACACTCGACAGCAACGTCTCGGTGGCCAACCCGACTCCGGTGTCCGGCAAGTCAGCAAATGGCGCCGTCTGCGGATCATTCAGCAACGCCAATAAAGCCTGAGGTTGCGGATCGTCCAGCACTTCCTCCAGCGCTGCCCGCGCCTTGAGCAGTTTCGGCCACGGCGTATCCAGCCCGGCGTTCGACAACCCATAAACCCCCGGTGGCAGCATCACCGCCTCAGTCTCCCGGGCATTGAAGTGCCACAACTCATTGGTGTTGCCGATCAGCAGATTAAATCCGGCATATTCCAGCGAACGTCCGACAACGTCGCTTAAATAATCATCAATCGACATGTTGCCTAAAAGAAAACCCGCCACCAGTTCACCTCGCGATTTGCGCGATGGCGGCTGATGCGGATCGCGGATATTGGTCAGCGCGGCGAAGCGTCCATTGGCGCCAACACCGAGCCAGGTGCCCCCGGCCTCCAGATCGCGACCGGCATGCACGTGCGGTGCTTCGGGCCATTGCGCCAGTGGCAGGCTGGGCCGGGCATAGAATTCGTCGCGGTTGGCCGCCACGATCAGCGGCTGGGCATGACCCGGTCGCCAAGCGAAAACAATCAGGCACATAAGGCAGTCCTTGTGTGTTTTCTGCCCACTCTACTCAGTCATCGTGTGGGTATCCATCGCCATCCAGTGGAGCTTGAGGCCATGCATCCGTTACCATGCCGCTCTCATTTGGGGATGCGCATGGAATTTCTGCTCTATCTGGCGCTCGGCGCCTGTGCAGGTGTGCTGGCCGGGCTGTTCGGGGTCGGCGGCGGGATCATTATCGTTCCGGTGCTGGTTTACAGCTTCAAGCTGCAAGGGTTCGATCCGTCGATCCTCACGCACCTGGCGGTCGGCACGTCCCTGGCGACGATCATATTTACCTCGGTCAATGCGATCCGCGAACACCACCGTCGCGGTGCCGTGCGTTGGCCGATTTTTGTCTGGATGACCCTCGGCATTCTCATTGGCGCCGGTTTCGGCGCGCTGACGGCTGAAGCGATCTCCGGGCCCAACCTGCAGAAAATCATTGGCGTCTTTGCCCTGGTCATCGCCGCGCAACTGGCACTGGATTTCAAACCCAAGGCCAGCCGAACGGTGCCGGGTAAAGTCGGTCTGACCGTGGCCGGCAGTGTGATTGGCTGGGCCTCGGCGATTTTCGGGATTGGCGGCGGTTCGCTGACGGTGCCGTTCCTGACTTGGCGCAGCGTACCGATGCAGCAAGCGGTGGCGACTTCATCCGCCTGCGGTCTGCCGATTGCTTTGTCCAGTGCATTATTTTTCATGATTCTGGGCTGGCACGATCCATTGCTGCCGGCCCATAGTCTCGGTTTTGTTTACTTGCCGGCGCTGCTGGGGATCGCCCTGACCAGCATGTTTTTCGCTCGCCTCGGCGCACGACTGGCTCACAGCCTGTCGCCGAAGTTGCTGAAAAGACTGTTCGCCGCTTTGCTGTTCTGCGTGGGCTTGAATTTCCTGCTCTGACGCAGCGCAATCCTGACTTAATCCTGGCGTGACAGCGTCGCCCGGGAATTTTGAAAGTTTCAACTCTAACGAGGAGTCGCAATGCTGCCTTACCCGCAGATCGACCCGGTGGCATTGGCCATCGGTCCGCTGAAAATCCACTGGTACGGCCTGATGTACCTGATCGGCATCGGCGGCGCCTGGCTGCTGGCGTCGCGCCGGTTGAACCGCTTCGACCCGACCTGGAGTAAAGAGAAACTCTCCGACATGGTGTTCTGGATGTCGATGGGGGTCATTGTCGGCGGCCGGTTGGGCTATGTGCTGTTCTACGATCTGAGTGCTTACCTCGCCAACCCGTTGTTGATCTTTGAAGTGTGGAAGGGCGGCATGTCGTTCCACGGCGGGTTCATCGGCGTGATGCTGGCCGCGTTGTGGTTCGGTAAAAAGAACGGCAAGTCGTTCTTCCAGCTGATGGATTTCGTCGCGCCGATGGTGCCGATCGGTCTGGGCGCCGGACGTATCGGTAACTTCATCAACGCCGAGTTGTGGGGCAAGGCAACCGATGTGCCGTGGGCGATGATCTTCCCGACCGATCCGGCGCAACTGGCGCGTCACCCGTCGCAGCTGTATCAGTTCGCCCTCGAAGGCGTGGCGTTGTTCGCCATTCTCTGGTTGTTCTCGCGCAAGCCGCGGCCGACCATGGCGGTGTCCGGGATGTTCGCGCTGTTCTATGGGATCTTCCGTTTCATCGTCGAATTCGTCCGCGTACCGGACGCGCAACTGGGCTATCTGGCCTGGAACTGGCTGACCATGGGTCAGGTGCTGTGCGTACCGATGATCGTCGGCGGTCTGTACCTGATCTGGCTGGCGTATCACCGTGCACCGGCGGCTCCAGCGGCGGCCGTATAAATTCGAACCCCGGGGCGACGGTCCCGGGTTCAAGGACACAGGTAACTCATGAAGCAATATCTCGAACTGGTCGCCCACGTCATCAAGAACGGCACCAAGCAAGCCAACCGCACTGGCGTGAACACCATCAGCTTCCCTGGCGCGATGCTGCGTTATGACCTGAAGGAAGGTTTCCCGGCGATCACCACGCGCAAGATGGCCTTCAAATCGGCCATCGGCGAGATGTGTGGTTTTCTGCGCGGGGTGAACAACGCCGCCGAATTCCGCGCGCTGGGCTGCAAGGTCTGGGATCAGAACGCCAACGAAAACGCCCAGTGGCTGGCCAACCCGTTCCGTCAGGGCGAAGACGACCTCGGCGAGATCTACGGCGTGCAATGGCGTAAATGGCCGGCGTACAAGCAGATCCCGGTCAGCAACCAGGCCGCCATCGAGCAGACCCTGAGTCAAGGTTATCGCCAAATCGCCGAAGGCGAAGAAGACGGTCAGGCTTACGTGGTGCTGTACAAGGCGATCGACCAGATCCGCCAATGCGTCGACACCATCATCAAAGACCCGGGCAGCCGCCGCATCCTGTTCCACGGCTGGAACGTCGCCCAACTTGATGAAATGGCTTTGCCGCCGTGCCATCTGCTGTACCAGTTCCACCCGAACGTCGAGACCAAAGAAATCTCTTTGACTCTGTACATCCGCTCCAATGATTTGGGCCTGGGCACGCCGTTCAACCTCACCGAAGGCGCCGCGCTGCTGAGCCTGATCGGTCGCCTGACTGGTTACACGCCGCGCTGGTTCACCTATTTCATCGGTGATGCCCACGTCTACGAAAACCATTTGGACATGCTGAACGAACAGCTCAAGCGCGAGCCGTTCCCGATGCCGAAACTGGTGATTAGTGATCGTGTGCCGGAGTTTGCCAAGACCGGTGTTTATCAGCCGGAGTGGCTGGAGTTGATCGAGCCGAGCGATTTCTCGCTCGAAGGCTACGAGCACCACGCCCCAATGACCGCGCCGATGGCGGTATAAAACACCACGCAATACCCCTGTAGGAGTGAGCCTGCTCGCGATGACGTCGGCACATCCGATATCGATGTGACTGAACAACCGCTATCGCGAGCAGGCTCGCTCCCACATTTGTTTTGCGGTGTTTTTAGTGGCCGTGACTGCGGCCAACATGGGAATGCTCCACCTCCGTCGCCACAACCCCGCCGCTCACTTCAAGCCGCTGCAAAATCCCGCACTGATCAATCTCCGGCCCTTCGCCACAACGTTGGCGCAGGTCGAGCAGTTGCGTCTGCAACGCCAGCAACCCATCGATCCGCGCCTTCACGTGATGAATATGTTCGTCGATCAACGCATTCACGCTTTCGCACTGATCGACGAGCACGTCGCACTGAAGGAAGTGGCTGATGGCGTGTGGGAGTTGGTAAACGATGTACCCGGTCAAATGTGTAAAGGATGTACCGGTCTCTACAGGTCTGGCCAGACTGGTATGGAAAAAATTGCAGGAAGAGGTCGTTGGCTATCTGCTTAATATCGCTGATATTGTCCGAAACGCGGGAAAACACCGATATTCATCATCGAGGCGGCGCCGATTGGGCATCGGATGATTGATCATCATCTGGAAGAGCTAACGGGCGTGCGCACCGAAGGGCAACACGCGCCTGACAAGATGGTTGTACGAGGCGCTTTTCTGTCTTCCCGATTCGCAGACCTGTTTGACGGAGTCGACGGCTCAGCACCGCTGATCCGCGGGTATCAGCGGCGTGCTGGATTTAAAGCCGGAGCAAGCGTCGAATGTCTCTCAGCGGGCGCGTCCAGCGCCATGAGTGGCTCTCGAGCAGAGCGCGGGTGACTTCTCCACTTGCTTCGAGCTGATGGCTCATGGAGCTCAGTTGCAAATTGCGCTCTGCCAGTGAATTCTGCAGTTCATTCTCCGCTCTCGTTACATCAGTCAGCGCCATGCGAACTGCTTCCAGTTGCGTGTTCTTCTCCCTCGTTACATCGTCCAACAGTACTCTCGCAGCCTCTAGCTGTTGCTCTTTTTCCTGAATCACAGCCTCTAACTGTTGCTCCTTTTCCTGAATGGCATCCGTCAATAGCAGGATCTGTTGTTTCTCGATAAGGAGTTCCTGTTTGGCCTGATTCAGCTGCAGTTTGGCAAGTTGGTCCAGGTCGATCAGTTCAGCGATGCGTTCTTCGGCTTTTGCTTGGTTGGCTATCAAGTCCTGGATCTGTTGTTCTTGAATATGGAGGCGAGGAAGGGTTTCCTGTAATTGGTCTGCGATATGGTCGGAGTGCTGCTGCAGGATTAAGGACTGCTGAGCAGACGCTTGAAGGTCAGCTTCAAGCACCTTGATGCATGACTGGCTTTGCGCAAGCTTGAGACTATCGTCGGCACGGAGCGCCGCAGACTGCTCTAGCTCATGCATCAGTGCTGCGCTTCCTTGAACAAGATCGACAATACGGGTATCTCGTTCGGTCAAGGCGACGACGTGTTCGGCATATTGTTTGTTTCGTGTGTCGAGGTGCTCAGTCAGGGACTCTTCCATCAGCCTGAGCCGCTCGTTATTGTTCTTCAGCTCCTGGATTTGTTCGTCGCGCGTGTTTATGGCGTGTCGATAATCAACGGCTGCACGCTGGCTGATGCCAGCAAGTACAGAGGGGAGTGCGTTGATATCTTCAATGGGCAGGACCGAGTAAATTTCCGATATCGGGAGTTCTATGCGCCCCAGTTCCTCCCAGCTTTGAAGGTCCAGTGCCACCAGGTTTGCATTCACGATGGCACTGCTATCGATATTGCGTGAGCGACTCAAGCCGATGTACAGAATGTTGTCCTGAATGCAGATACCTCGGGTGTAACCGTCCAGTATTTTGCTTCGTAACAGTTTCGCGTTGCTGTCGTATTCCCGTAACTCCCTGGTTTCGGAGTTGGCGAGTAACAGATTGTTGCCGAACGGGACCAGGCTGTGGGGTTGCGACAACGCCTCGATCAAGCGTTCTCCAGTGTGCAAATCCTGGACGAAACCGGCTTTAGCCGTATTGCCTTTGTACTGACGGTGGTCTGTGAAGTCGCCAAAGGCACTAAAGACTATGCGCTGATTCCAGAGCGCCATGCAGTTGATATGTTTTGCGTCGATTTCACCGGGAAAAGGCCAGCGGCGCACGGGGACTGCATTCATATCCAGCTGCAGGACTTCATTAGCGCTCGTGCCCACAGCGTAGAGAGAAGAGTCCGCGATCAGTACATCATGGATGTCGTCAATCGACGTGCCTGGATCCTCTGAAGTTTGGTTTCCCTGGTAAAAAATCAGGCCTTCTGGCTGAAAACCTCTCAAAAATTTGTCACCACTCAGGCTGATGCCTGTGGTGCTCATGTCGTCCAGACGAAATACCTGGCCGTAACGAATAAAGAGCAGCCCACCTCCATTGGGCGAGGAAACCATCAGACTTTCGAATGCATTAGGCATGCTTGGTGTGTTCCTGAGGCAGGCTGGGAAGCGTGAGAAGGTGCACTTAAAAACGGAGCCGCGACAATAGTAGTCGCTTAGTTCATGCGAACTATCAAGGTACGTTATCGGCCGCTATGAGGGTTTCTGGATCTTGGGGAGAGGGTAATCAGGATCAATTAAGGCGAGCAATTGATTGACCGACTCGTCCAGCGTCGAAATATTAGTGTCGATTCTCAGATCAGGCTGCTCAGGTGCCTCATAAGGCGAGGAGATGCCAGTGAATTCCGACAGAGTTCCTGCTCTCGCCTTGCTATATAACCCTTTTGGGTCGCGGGACTCGCAGACTGCCAGAGAAGTGCTGACGTGCACTTCCCGAAAGTTGGCAGCGCCTATGATTTCGTGTGCCTGTTGGCGGTCCTGATTAAAGGGCGAGATGAAGGCCGCGATGACGATCATGCCGGCGGAGTTCATCAGTTTCGCAACTTCCGCGACTCTGCGGATGTTTTCCGCCCGATCCTCCGGGCTGAATCCAATATTGTTGTTGAGTCCATGGCGCACGTTGTCGCCATCCAGCACGAAGCACAAGCGTCCCATGTCCATCAAGGACCGTTCGAGAGCGAAGGCGAGGGTCGACTTGCCCGAAGCGCTAAGTCCCGTGAGCCAAAGCGTTACAGGCTTCTGGTCCAGCAGTTGACGACGTTCTTCTGCTGAGACCTGGCTGCCATGCCATACCAGAAAGTTAGGTTGTTTGTGTGCCATGAAATGACTCAATCCAATCGGAGTGCTGAAACGGGTTTAGGGGAACTCGATGACATCAGAACAGCTCTACGCGGGATTTCGTTGTGTGCGTAGGTCGAACTCGGTTCGAGCGGCGTATCCCTGTGTTTTCACGTGCGTCGCAGAGAAACGGTTCGCCCAGAGATTGTTCTGACGAAATTGATGAATAGTTGAATGATCACTTTGACTGGCGAGCGCCTCAAGGGCGGTTTTACGCAAATCAGTTCCGTCATCAACTATCCAGACGCCAGGCTCTTGGCCACGTTGCGCCATTTCACCGAAACGGGTGGATATGACGGGCAAGCCGAGGGCGCGGTATTCATAGTATTTGATCGGGTCGACCGAAGCGGTCAGCCGGCTGAGTCTGAATGGAATCAATCCCACCGAAAACGTTGCCATGGCCGCTATTGCACTGGCATGGGAGCGCTCGGGGAGCAGCTCGATATTGGCAGGCAATACGCAAGGCGCCGGAGTGAATATGGGGCCGATCAGCCGAACCTGGTTTTCAGGATTGGCTCGCGCCAGCGCAATGACCAAATCCCAATCGAACCACTGACCCACCGTGCCGACGTAACCGAGTACCTGTTGTTTTGTGCCCAGGTCAAGGTTCTCGACTGGCGCCAGTCCCTGTACATCACAGGCATTGAGGGCCAGTTCTACCTTGTCCGTCATACTCAAGAGTTTGTCGCGAAGGGCCGTGGAGGACACCAGCACTTTAGATACCCGACGAATGAGTTGCTCCTGACGACGTTCCATGGACCACCGTGACAGGCCCTGATAAAAGGCCGGAAAATCATCCATGGCATCGTAGACGGCATAGCTTTGAGGTATGCGCGTCAGCAGTTGCAGGGCCAGTTCGGAGGGTTTTCCGACACAAATCATGCACGACTCGCCTGCGGAAAACTCAGCGGTTTTTTTGAAAACGTTGCGCCAGAGTTGCTTGAGTACTATCGCCGATCCTGGAATGGGCTCGATCGGTAAGGTCTGGAGTTTGCAGACCTGCAGCCAGGGTGGAACGGTGACGTTTTGTTGATCGGCAACAGGCAGCTTACGCCTGAAGTCGTTCAGCGATGGCAAACGTGTCGGGTACGGATCGATCCAGAGCACGGACTCCCCGGTCTGGTTGTGATACCAGTTGACGAAGTGATGTGGGCGCTGGCTGAAGCTGGCCCACGGCACTGGGGATAGGTAGATCATCCGCATTGCTGGAAATGCTGCCTTAAAACGCCGACTATGCGCGATGCGGCCTTGCCGTCGCCATAGGGGGAAACCCCACGTGCCATACTCCGATAAGCCAGAGGATCATCAAGCAAACGTTGTGCTTGTTCGATGATCGTGTCTCGGTCGGCACCTACCAGCTTGACCACGCCAAGGTCGACCGCTTCCGGGCGTTCGGTTTCCTCCCGGAGTACCAGGACGGGTTTGCCGAGGGCCGGTGCTTCTTCCTGCACGCCTCCAGAGTCACTGATGATCAGGTATGAGCGCTTCATCGCCGCGATAAACGGAGCGTAGTCCAGTGGCGCACACAGAATGATGTTCGGTGTCTTACCGAGCAATTGATACGCGACATCCTTGACGTTCGGATTGGGGTGTACGGGGTAAAGAATCTGGATGTCCGGATTCCGTTCGGCCAGGCTCTTGAGTGCCTGGCAGATATTCTGGAACGGTTCGCCGAAGTTTTCGCGTCGATGGGACGTCACCAGCACCAGGCGTTTGCTTGAGTCCAGTTCGATATCCAGAGGCAACGTTTGTGCTGCGGTCATCAGCAAGGCATCAATCACTGTATTACCGGTCATGGTGATATCTGCTGCGGCGACGCCTTCACGCAGTAGATTGTCCATGGAACCCTGAGTCGGTGCGAAATGCCAACGGGTCAGCTTGCCGGCGATCACTCGGTTGGCTTCTTCAGGGAACGGATTGTAGATATCTCCGGTACGCAGGCCTGCTTCGATGTGACCAAAGGGAATCCGCAAATAGAAACACGCCAGGGCAGCGCTCATCACGGTGGTCGTGTCACCTTGAGCCAGTACGACATCCGGTTTCTCGGATTGCAGTACGCTGTCGAGCTCAAGCAGCAATCGTGCAGTCAGCGTCGTCAGTGACTGATTGGGCCGCATGATGTCCAAGTCCAGATCGGGAGTAATTCCGAAGAACTCAAGCACTTGGTCAAGCATGCCGCGGTGCTGGGCGGTGGCCAGAACCCGACAATTGATATTTTTTTCTGCCTGCAGAGCCTTGATCACGGGTGCCATCTTGATGGCTTCCGGACGTGTGCCGACGATGCAGAGTACCTTGCGAGTCATTCCTATGATTTCCTATCGCTGTGCTAGTGAACGCCCTATCCGGTCCGCGTTGGCCATGATAGTCAGAGTGTGAGATTTCTCGGTAAGGCTGGGCAGGCAAGCCCCGTCGACAATATGCACGCCGGGAAGTCCCGCCACTTCGCCAAAGATATCAGTCTGCCCGGCCCTGGGCATCGAGTGCATGGGGAGGGTTCCCGCATAGTGTATATCCGCCCCTGGCTTACCAACTGTGAAGCTCATGGGCATCAGCAGTGCGCCCATTTTCCAATAGATTCGACGCAGCTTTACCTCGGCGGCTTTCATGAGCGTCGTGATCTGGGGTTGCAGATCGCCATTGATGCTCAACGAACCATCGGGGCGTAATACCGCCTTGTTATTGGACAGGTGGCCAGGAAGGAAGATATTTCCGACAAGGCAAGAACTGAGCAGGTTTTTCAGCAGTTCAATGCTATAGCGTTTGCTCATCGGAACCCGACTGACAAACTCGGTCATCGGCAAGCCTGTGGTGCTGAACGTCGAACCGAAAGCCGTCGTACCGGACGCCAGCTCCAGGGCGAACGATAGCTGGCCCAGACCAAATGCCGAAACTCTTGGAGTTCCGAGCATTTTTGGCAGCCATAGCAGGAAGGCAGCCGTCGGCGACGATAGTAGTGGCAATGGGGCCGAATAGTTCAAGTGCTTAAGGGCGAGTCTGGTCGAGGCCAGTGTTCCTGCCGCCAGCAGCAGGCGCGTACCGGAGAAGCGTCGGGAGGAACGAAGGTCGGTGATTGCCCAGGAACCGTCCTGCTTGAGGAGGTTGTCTACCAGGAAGCCTTGAATGTGCTGGAATCCCGGGTATTGCTTGAGTTTCGGAAGTTCTTGCGACGCGCAATACAGCGCCCGATTCTGACATCCCCACAAGCAGTTTCCAGACAGATCGCAGGCTTGGCGTTCTTCCAGCGGCTGGCTCAAGGCTGCCACCCTTGAGCGACCTAGACGAAACCCCAGGTCGGGAAACGAGTGTCGGCGTCGGGTGTAGTTATCAAGTAGTCGTTGATGCAGCTTGTCCAGTGGCAAGGGCGGTTGCGACCACTCATCGAGACCAAAGTAGCTCGAAAGGTCGTCGTCGATCTGGCCACTGATACCGATCCGGCGGGAAACCGTTTCGTAGGACGTCTCCAGCTCGGAGTAGTCGATGGGCAGACCTGCAAAATCACTGGCGGGGAGACGTGCAACGCCGCAGCCCCAGGCATTCGACAGACCACCGGTTGCCAATGATCCTATGCCGATGAAGTTGTTGGCTTCGATGCGATTGCCAGCGCTGAACCCCTGAAAGACATGGGCATGGGTCGGCGTCTTCAGTTTCGGAGAGACCGCATCCAGTTGGTTCAAGGCGTGGAAGTTTTCGCCGATCATCCATTTCCACTGAAACTCGTCGTTTGTCCTGCTGGTGAGGAACGGACGGGTCGGTCCCAATGATGAGCCCGCATCGGTCTGGGCATCCACCATGAGTACTTTCAGGCCGGCTTTAACCAGCGGATAGGCAGCCGAAGTCCCGGCCGGGCCACTGCCGACAATGATCACATCAAATTCAGGCTTCACGCTGGGCTTCACTTCCAAGAAACAGCTGACGGGCAAAGGGTCGGCACAACAGGGTCGCTAGCCGCCACACAAGCTCTTTGACCGAGGTCAATCCCAGCGCTATCAGTGTGGTGACAAGGTTGCGCTGCTCAAGGGCGCCGAGAAATGTCTTCGCTCCCTGGGGGCTGGCTTCGGCAATACTGAGTGCAACCTGCAGTCGCCAGGATAGCTCCTGACCAGAGGGCTCATTCAGGACGCTATGATTGTCGAGGACTGTCAGGAGTATCGGCCAGCGCATTAACAGGTGTGAGCGGATGACCGGTTGGGTTTTGCCTGCGCGCTCCAGCGCTCTTGCGTATCGACTGACCAGGCTTTTTTGCGGCGGGCTTTTGAGCAGGTAGTTCAAGAGTACGGCGGCCTCTTGAAGGAGTTGCCGGCGTTGGCCACGGCCGGAGCGATGCATGCCATGAGCAAGGGGGCGCAACTCGATACCTAGCTTTTGCAGAGAGTGCTCACTTTCCATCTGAGGGAGATTGATGAGTGAAAAAATCCGCTCCAGGCCCAGTTTCGTGCTCAGCGATTGCCCGAGTGATAGGCCCAGCAGTTTGAGCAGCGCCACCGGCAGGGGTACTGGCAGGCGAGCGGCATGGACCCGGTGTGCTGCAATCGCCATGAGAAAGCGGCCAAAGGAAATCGGCTGCACCGCGCCCAGATTAAAAATTTCGGCGTGAAGGTCTTCTCGCTCGGCGACGGCCAATATTGAGGCCGCAAGGTCGTCGACATGAATGGGCTGCACGCAAGGCGCAGGCATGAGTATCGGAATGATGGGGGATCGGCGAACCAACCCTGACAACACGCCAAAGAGCCCGCGCTCGGGGCCGCCATACACTTGTCCGGGACGGATCACTACTCCCCCGGCGGCAAGCACTTCTTGCTCGATACGCCATTTTGTCCGGCCGTAAGCACTAGGGGCCGTGGCCTCGGCAGTCTGGCTGGATATGAAGATGAACCTGGCCGAGCCTTGATGGGCGCAACGGATTAGCGCTTGAGCAGCCCTTACTTCGTCGTCCGCGCCGGTGTGAGTGCCTGTCGATGTATCGGCAGCCAAATGGATTAGCGCATGCATTCCTGTCGGGCATTCAGGGGCTGGCCCCAACAGGTCGTAAGCGAGCCAAGTATATGTTTCGGGACACGGTTGGCGCGTGGCGCAAATGACTTCGTGACCGTCCGCTGCCGCAAGGGATGTCAGCCGTTGTCCGATGTAACCCGTGGCGCCGGTAATGAGCAGCTTCATCGCTATACGCCTTTGGCGCGATCAGACGGGGCAGACGTGTGCCCATTGGAATGAAACACGAACAGTTTGCTGATCCAGTAAGTCACGACTACACAGGCCACATCGGAGACAAACTTCACAGTGGCAGGGCTATCAACGAGATACAGGCCCGCGCTGAACAAGGCCGAAGCGATCGGGATGTTAATGGCGAGTAATAAGAAGTAGCTGAGTGCTTGAGCTTTGCCGCTGCCGAGGTTCGACTGGAACGTAAAGTGCCGATGCAAAAAGAAAGCGAACACGCCGGCGACCCCTTTGCCGGCGATATTGGCCAGGACCGGCTCATCCTTGAATAGAGAGATCAATAGCAAAAAGGTACCCATGTCCAGCGCATAGGCCAGGAGCTGGATAGCGCCATACCTGATAAAGGTCAAGACTTCCTCCTGATGACCACGATGTGATGGAGTGCGAGTACACGTCTCAAGGGATAGAGCAGTTTTTCAATGACTTTAATCAAAGGGATCAGCGCGTCAGGAAGCAACTGGCGAAAGTTTAATCCGCCCGAAATCAGGTACCGGGGATAATTACCGCAAATTTCCTGATGGACGATCTCCAGGTCAGGGTACTTGAGCTCGAATGCCTTCCTGTCCCGTACGAAAACGATATAGCTGAGGGCCTGATTGGCGCCGTTCATGGGACCGGTTGACGGTGTTTCCCACGACTCGAAATGCATGTCGAATCCCTCGGACTTGAACAGGCGCTTATAGAGAAACGCGGCAAATAGCCCGTGAAAGGGCTCGATCAAAATGGCCCCGCCACCTGGTATCAGCGTCCTCTCCAGCTCCGTGAAAAACCGATCGGGATGAGGGAAATGGTGGAAGCAGTTCTGACCATAAAATGCTTTTACCGAGTGGTCGTCCAGGCTCATTGATTCAGCATTCAGTGCCATGTCCAGTTGCTCGGTGGAGACAATGTCCGTGGCCAATACTTCAGGGTACGAATTGCGCATGGGCGCGATACCCGCACCCAGCTCCACCTCAAGACCTTGAACCTTGAAATAGCGGTCTGCCAGGCGATGAAACGAATGATGGAACTCGATGAATACTTCCCGAAGCATTCGCTTGCGCTCAAGAACTTTCTCATGGAGTTCAAGGCGCTCGGTGCCATCGACGTCCAATGCCTTGAGCGATGGATCCGACAAAAAATCTCTCAGTGCCTTCATAGTTTTTCTTCCCGCAATGGCGTTGCTTTACGGCGCCTGGAGTGCCTTGGTCTACTTGGCACGGAGGCGATGTCATAGCCGAGGAACGCCATGATCAACTGCAACCCCAAGAGCATTGGCAGTGCGCTGAGCATTACGGTCCCGGCTGGCGTTGCGATGCCATTCTGAGAGGATTCAAGCCAGTGATAGCTGCCGAAGATGGTCCCGAACAAGAACATGAAAATTCCGATCGGTAATTCGATCGAGGCCAAAGACATGTCTCGCAGGTAGTAGTTGTAGAACACTCGTTTGGTGAAGTTTCGCAAGTGTTTGAACAAGAACTCGCCAATGATTTTCGAGATTTTGAGATTGCTGACTTCGTCGCCATACCTGGCTTCCATCGGGATATCGACAACCACGGCGCGCACGGTATTCAAGCGGAACAGAATATCGGTCTCGAAAAAGTAGCGTTGGCTGACCTTGTCGAGGGGCAAAAGCCTGGCGACGTCACGATGAATCGCGGTGTACCCGTTAGTGGGGTCAAACAAATCCCAGTAACCCGTCGACAATTTGGCCATCAACGACAATATGGCATTGCCGAAGAGTCGAACCCGCGGCATCGATTGAACTTCTTCCAGATCGAAAAAGCGATTGCCTTTGGTGTAGTCGGCTTCTCCCACAAGGATCGGCTCAATAAAGAGCGGGATCAGAGCCGGGTCCATCTGACCATCCCCATCGACTTTGACGATGATACTCGCGCCATCAGCAAGGGCTGCTCGATAGCCGGTCATTACCGCACCTCCCACGCCTTTGTTGACGTCATGGGGCAGTACCTTGACTCTTGGATCGGTGCAGGAGGTCAAGACATGGCCACCTGTACCGTCCGGGCAGGCATCGTCAATGACATAGATGCGCCACACTTCCGGACCTATGGCTTCAATGACACTTACGATGTGCGCAGTGACCCGATAGCTTGGGATAACTACCGCGACTCGTTGTTCTTCCGTGAAAAGCTCTGTTTTTGAGTTCATCGATATCGCTGACTATTGTCTGAATGAAAGAGACTTGAACTCCAGAGGAGTATCAGTATGGCCGGACGCATAAATGATCGCGGATGAGGCATTCAGAGGTGCGATTACGTTCATCTCATGTGTCTCCCATTCCGTCGTGCAGTCAAACGTCTCGATGTTGGCGGAAATGAAGGCGCCTTGGGCATCCATCCAGTTGGTCTGGATTCTTCCGGGCGTAAGCACCGTTGCGCAGCGTGCAGATACGCTGTTTATGTAGGGCTGCCCCGGCGTCACCTCGACTAGCTGTGTCGCCGGTGTCTTTACGTTGACGGTCAGCGTTTTTCGAGACGCGTCATAGGTCGATGCCGAGGTCAGACTCCAGCCTTCCAGGTTGGATAGCTCAGGATTGAGCAAGCGTTCTTCGTAGTTTGCGTAATTTCGTTTGCGCAGGTCCAGATCACCGATTTTTACATACGAAGTGGACACATTGAGCAGTAACTCGAGTTGAGCCTTGGGGATGAGCTTGAGGTCGATAATCAGCCAGTCCACCTGACGACGGCGCAATAGCTGCGCAAGTTTTTGTTGCGAGGCCGCTGCGTCGAATTCAGCTTTCCATTTCACGTTGTACCACGAGGTGTAAAGGGCATCGCTGTTCAAACCCGCCATCAAGGGGGACGCAAAGACGGCCACGGGATGATGTTCGGTATTTAAAGCGTTGACGGTATCGACCATTTTTCTGATGGGCAAACGTTCTAATAGATAGGTATCTCGACCTGCCGCACTGAACAGCGGAGACGACTTTATTTGCCCATAGTAAGTTGCCGACTGAATGAATCGGGTATTAGTCAGGATCAACAGGACCCCGGCAATGATCCCGAGGGTCCGCGGGAAGACTTTGTTGTCGGAGAAGGGCAGAACCAGGACCACTGAAAACAGAGCGAAAGAGGGGAATATATAACGCAAATATGCCGTTGAGTGGAACGTCATGATCATCGCGCCTGCGCCGACCAAGAGAATGCACAAGGCTTTTTTGTTTCCGCTCAACACCAAGGCGACGGCAGCCGTGGGTAGCAGTAGCCATTGGAAACCTGCCGCGCCAACTTGTCCTTCAATGAACTGATTCGACTTGAATACCATTCGATAGAGGGTATCCCAAGTAACCCCTGTACCGAAGATTGCCGGTGGTTGGAAGTTTTGGCTAGGCCATAGCGGCGATTGGAAAGTGGCATTGAAAAATGGGAAGACGGGATTGCCCGTCAGGCACCAGGCAGAGACATAAGGCGTAACTCCCGCCAACATCAAGCAGGCGCTGCCCAAGAGGAGCGTCCTGACGATCCCTTGAATGGTCCAGGCTTTGTATTGCAACAGAAGCATAACCAGAAGGACCGGCAGAATACTCAGTGTCACTGCCTTGGCCGCCATGGCGAAGCCCAGCATGGCCCCTGCCAGGAGCAGGTGCGACAGACGCTCTTTGGCATCGGGTGTGAAACTCGAGACTTTCAAGATCGCGAGTGATCCGCCCATTATGAACGCGGTCCACGCCGACTCTACATGCAAGCTGCTGCTTTCAGCGAAGGCGAGGGGAGTCGACAGGAAGATAAGGGCTGCCCACCGAGAGCTTGTGGCATTTCCTCCAGCCCAAATCGTCATGTTCCGAATTTGCCACGCCAGCAGCAAAGTAAATGCGGAGTTGGTCAGGCGCGATGCTGTCTCGCCGGCCAGCATGTAGACAATGCTATAGATCCAGTCGGCCAGCATGGGCATGACAGCCCACACATAAGTGTTTGCGTCGAACTTCCACTGATGTAGCTGTGCCAGATGTGAAGGAACGAAGAGGTGCATGGCCAGCGCGTCGTGCCCTACCTCCGGCATGAAGGCTACCAAGACGTAAAGGCATGCGAAGCTACAAATCAGTACGTCAAGTACAGTCTGGGTTGTTGTTGCCAGGGGGCGGACGGCTCTAAATCGCGTCAAAAGGTCACGACATATCGACGTGGTGTGTTTGTGCCCCAATAGAAGAGGCAATAACAACAGCGTTGAATACAGCCAGGGGTAGTTGATTGGGAAGTACGCCGCCAAGCCTGTCAGCGTGCCAAACGTACCCGCTCCGATCAGGAAGTGGACGGTCCAGTCGGTGGATATTCTTTGTCCCAGCATCCATCTGCCGAATACGGTCGAAGACAGCGCGAACACAGCGACGACAATCATTGGCCAAGCCTGTCCGCAGGCAATGGACAGGCACGCAATCAAACCGAAGCCCAGAACTATCGGTGACTGGCGGGTGATGACAGTGAGGGCGGTCAGACCTGCCACCGACAGCAATATCGTCCGGATGGCACTGCTGATATTCGGATGCTCAAGCGTCGAAAAACCGTACAGGCTGATAGCCGTACTTACCAATAAAACGGACAGTATCACTGCGTATTTCAGGCTATCTCTGTGCAAAATATCGTCTCTGGTGTTCAGCACGTCAGTGTCGTGCAAAGGGGCGTATAACGGGCTGCTTATACGTCTCGGTACGTGTGCGGAACCCAAGGTCCCCACTTGCGCTCGTAAATCGCTTTGTTTGTTTCGAAAAGTGCTTGTTTTTTCTCTGCACCTAATTTGTTGAACGAGGCGGACAAGTGGTGGTGAACGAAGACATCTTCGGCACAGGCCGCACGCATGCCGCTGTGCTGCACGCGACGACAGTAATCGTCATCTTCGAAGAACCCCAGACCATACTCTTCGCACAGGCCACCTATTTGCTCATAGGTCGAGCGCGGGAACATGACGCAGAAAAAGGCCAGGGTATTGATTTCGAACCACTGGCCCATGCGGATGCGGGTCATTTCTGATGACTCGGCGTGCATGTCTTCTATCCTGCTATAGCGAGTGCTGACTTTTGCTTCATTGCCGATGTTGTTAGTGATCGGGCCGATGATCCCGATGTCCTTATTGTCCTGCAGGTGACGGATCAAGCCTTTGATCCAGCCAGCGGTGACCACCGTGTCATTGTTCAGGACAACCATATACTCGCCGCTGGCCGCTGCGAGCCCCACATTGTTGCCCGCTGCGAATCCCTTGTTGTCAGGGTTGAGGATGACGATCCGGTCTGGATGTCCATCTGACCAGGCGGTGAGGAATGCAGGGGTCTGGTCGCTGGAGTTGTTATCGACGACGATAATCTCAAGGTTCGCGTAGTGGCTCTGGGTCAACAGGCTGTCGAGGCAGGCCTTGGTCAGCTCCAGGTTGTTATAGGTCAACACCACGACGCTGACTTTAGGCTGGGGCAAGGTGTCGATAGCCTGACGCAAACTTGCGGCCCGATGCTTCCAGGTCTGGCCCTGTGCGAACGATTGACGCGCTTGCAGCGTGGAGTTGGCCTCTGGCAGTGTTTCCAGAATATCGTGTATTGCCGAGACGAAGTCAGTCGGGTTTTCAACTGCCCAGACCAGTTCCCCGAACTGGCTCAACTCTGGCAGTTTCACCGACACCACGGGTTTCCCCGCGCTCAAGTATTCGTAGACCTTTACCGGGTTGGTGGCCAGGGTCAGCGGAATGACTTTGAACGGAAGCAGGCAAACGTCGATTGCATGGAGATAGTGCGGCAGTGAGGCATACGGAACTTCGCCTTCCATGACCACATTCGGACAAGCCTTGAGGTATTTTTTCGCCTGCACCGTATCATTACCGATCAGCAGTATCAGATGCTGCGGGAAGGATTGGGCGACTTGCTTGATCAGGTCCAGATCGAACCATTCGGCAATGGCGCCGTAATAACCGATGATCTTTCTATTTTCAGGATCCCGGTAGACGTTGTCGGGACGCTTGCTGAAGAAGTCGTACTCACCGGCATTGCGGATCACTTCTACGTTGCGGTTTTCTCGCTTGCCGTGCTGTTCAATCCAGTCAGATGTGGCTACCAGCAGGTCCGCTCTGCGCATCAAGGCGATTTCAAGGTCGAGCAATTCCTGCGCAACGTTGCCAAAGCCTTCATGGTGATCCATGCAGTCATAGATCAGCGTGGAGTTTGGGATACGTCTTGCCAACGGGAACCAGTAGGCATGCTGGACAATGCAATCCACAGCACCGACGTTCGCCCATTGCAACAGCATGGCAACGCTCTGGCACAGCTGGCGTATCGCGGCCGCCGAGGGGGGAGCATGATAAATAGCCGGTGCACCGAGAACCTTGAGGCGGATCTGGAAGAGTCCGCTGGACTCATTCAGTGGTTCTACTTCGAAGCCGGGTGCCTCGTCGTCGATAAAGTGGTTCGAGATATAAAATGTCGTCTGTCCCGCTTTCGCCAGCTCTTTGGCCAGGTTTTGCGGGCGCTGAATGCGGAAGTGCCAGTCAATGACTCCGAACATCAAGACAGTGGGATGCTCAGTTGAAGACTGTACTTCAACATTTGTTTGAGGTGACGGGAGCTGCTGCAACGATGTAATGCTCGACGACGTCAGTGGTTCGCCTGATGTTGCCTTGCGTGGTTTTAACCAGCTTCGAATACGACGCGCCAGCCTGCTTTTTTGGTTTGCAGTGAGCGGTAGCCGTGCGTAAATCCCACGGGATAATTTAAATAGAAGTTTGCGTATCGAATAGCGCAGCGGTGCGCGTTCGATGGCGCTGCCCCAGTCAGAAAGCTTGAGTAGTTCCGCTTGTTTTGTGGCCAGTCGGGTGCGCAAATCCACCGCCCAATCGGAAATGGCGACAGCCTCGCTTTCTTTTGCCTGGAGTAATACCCCCGCATCTTTCAGACGCTCTTCAGTTGCCTGCAACTGCTCGCACAGCAGTTGGGCTTCGTGTTCTTGAAGTGAAAGGCGAGTCTGGAGCTCTCTTGAATCAGTGCGCAGTTGATCGATCAGACGATCTCGATTCTCGATTTCCTTGACGAGCTGCAAAGCTTCGACGGATCTGGATTCAGTTGAGCGAGTCAGTTGGTCGATGCAATCAACAAGACGATTGATCTGTTCCATGCGGTTTTCTGGTCCTTTGGTAAATGCGATCAACTCAGGCACGGTATCTACCGTTCACGAGTTGATCGTTCTAATACAAATCTTGAGCGGCGAGGTTTTGTCTCGCTCAGTTACTGCTGGCCATTCGGCGCGAGTTCATAGTCGAACTCCTGCAGCGCCTCACTGGCTCGTGCAACCCATGGGAAGCTGGCCGCGTCGCCGAGATCTTTCCAGGCGTAGCAACGGCTGCTCAGTGGCGGTTGGCCGAGATTTTTGTGATGGGGCAAATGCCGCAAATCCTTGCCGAGACTCTGCCAATCAAGCATTCGATCGTCGAACGTCACATCAAGGAAATCGCATAAGGGCTGGAGTATGGACTCAGGGCCCGCCACGAGGTCCTCATAACGGACGAAAAAGTAATTTTCCGGTTTTTGAGTGGCGAACCGTCGGAGGTTGAGGTTGGTGTTGTTCCAGATACCAGGGAATGTCTTCTCAATGTTCTGAGGTGCCCAAGCGGTACTTTGCAGGGACAATACGACGTCACGTACATCCCGCACGATATGGATCACTTTGATGTTCGAGTTGAATACCTGGGTATTGCGCAGGATCCCGAATGAGCCCAAATCATTGGGGGATTTATCCCCGGCGATGGAGGCTCCTGTTTTCTCGGCGACCAGTGCATACAGGCTTTCGAGTATGGCAGGCACGTTGTAATCAGCGCTGTAGACGCAATTCTCGACTTCACTCGGGGCAAGGTAGCAGCCGATGCTGGCGGCAAAGTCCTTGGTCGAAACAATCATTTGCGCAACGAGTCGTCGACCGATTTGTTCGTCGCGTATGCGATCGATCAAAAACGCGAGCGGAACGATAAAGTCGGTTTCGTGAGGAATGACGATTGCCGGATTCTGGTTCAGCGATTCTTTGAGGAACGTCGTGCCCGAACGTGGGCTGCCAAAAATTATGAACATTGCGGCGCTCGCTGAAGGCTGAACTCGGTATCGAAACAGGTCATGGTGCTGATTTTCTTGTGGCAACTTACGCTGAAGACGAGCGCATTGATAATTCGGTCGGCTACTCTCAGTTGCAGCTCACCGTCCTGTTCATAGGAGGTGCCGACACTGATCGAGTAGTGCCCTGGATGTAGCAGAGGGATGTGGATTCTCGCTTCGACCGTAATGCGCTCGCCGAAGGCCGTGAATCGCTCCGCGGTCATGCCTTCCAGGCGTGTGTTGGTCGCTGCGATTTCCTCGCCTCTGAAATTCCTGACGATGTAACCGAATACCAGCGAGTGGTCACGGGGCAAGCTGACGTTGGTCACGGTGAATCTGAGGATGACATCAGAACCACCTTGTACCTCGTCGGTTGGGTTTCTGTCTTTATCGTACAGACGTGCACCAATTATCTGGCAGCGCTGATCGCCCAAGCGCCTGTCGATATTTGCAATATGTTCTTCGTCGTTACCCACCTGCACGGGGAGCAATGGCTCAAGGTTCTTTGTTTCACTGACGACAGGCATTTGAAAGAGCCACGCCAGATAGTCATCAACGACGCCGTTGGCTGCGCCGATACTTTGCACTTTGCCTTGATGCAGCCATATCGCGCGATCGCAGAAGCGTTTGACCAGCATGCTGTCGTGGGTCACGAGCAGGATGGAAGTACCTCGCTCCTGGAGCTGATGCAGGCGGTCCATGCAGCGATGGACAAAATGGGCATCACCGACCGCGAGCGCTTCGTCGACAATCAGGATTTCAGGATCGATGTTGGCCTGGATTGCAAACGCCAGACGGACGTACATTCCGCTGGAATAACTTTTGACCGGTTGTTCAATGTATTCGCCAATTTCGGCGAAGGCTTCGATGGCGGCATAGCGCTCGTCGATCTCAGCAGTGCTGAGGCCCAGCATCGCACCGTTGAGATAGATGTTTTCGCGCCCCGTGAACTCCGGATTGAATCCAGACCCAAGCTCCAACAATGCAGCGATACGGCCGTGGGTGGTGACCTGGCCGCTGCTTGGGTTCAGCGTGCCACAGATCATCTGCAGCAACGTTGATTTGCCGCTGCCATTGCGGCCGATGATGCCGACCGTTTCCCCTTTTTTTATCTCGAAGCTCACGTCGTTCAGTACGGGGAAAACCTTGAAGTATTGCTTGCGTTGCCTTGAAAACATCTGCAGCAGGCGGTGCATGGGTTTTTCATAGACGTGATAGCGTTTGCTGAGCTGCTCAACACGGATAACAATTTCAGATGACATCGGCAAAGCCTTTGCGTGTTTTCTGGAACCAGGCAAAACCGGACCAGGCAATTAGCAGGGACATTGCCGAATAAGCGGCCAGGTTGCCCCATTGCGGTGTCTTGCCCCAGAAAAGTACATCGCGAGCCATTTCTACAGGAAGGGTTAGGGGGTTTGCCTGCAAAGCGGTTTGATAGCTTTCCGGAAGCGTCGAAAGTGGATAAAAAATCGGTGAAAGAAACAACATCGCTGTGATGATAATGCCGATGAACTGACCAATATCGCGCAGGTAGACGCTAATCGAAGCGAGAAACCAGGAGATGCCCAGCGTTAGCAATAACAAGGGGAAAAGCACTAGCGGCAGCAGAAAAATGGTGACAGGTGGGATACCGAACAGTGCGATATAGAAGACCAGCCAGGCCAGGAGACTCACAATCGTGTGGAACAGGGCTGCACCGAGCGACACAAAGGGCAGTATTTCCAGTGGGAACACAATTTTCTTGACGTAGTTGGTATTCGCCAATACCAGTCCTGGCGCACGATTCACGCACTCGGAAAACAGGTTGAATACCAGCAGGCCAGCGAACAGCACCAGTGCGAATTCGCTCTTGGAATCACCGCCGCCAGCCCAGTGGGCTTTAAATACAACACTGAATACGAACGTGTAGACCACCAGCATGAAAACGGGCGTGAAGAACGACCAGAAAATGCCGAGCATCGAGCCTTTATAGCGACCGACTACTTCTCTGCGGATCAAGACATGGATTAAGTTTCGATTGATCAGAACACTCTTGATCATGGCCGCGGGGGAAGTGCTGAACGGCTGCATCAGTGGCTTAATCCTTAAAAAGGATGTCGATCACGTGCTCCCTGAGTGTCCTCATGGAGTAGTAGGCCAAATATAAATCTATGCAGTGGCGCATTCGACGTGAAGCGGTGAGCTAATACCATTCAACAGTTGAACTGTCGAGCCACTCAAAACGAATCAGCCCCGGTGCACCTGTTTGGTCGTAGCACTGCATGCTGATCTATTGTGCTATGAGACTGGTCTAGGCCAGCAGATGCTGTCGACTTCTAAAACAGGGCATTACATTACGCGTACTGAAGTTTCCCTACAATCAAAACCCGTTCAGTAAAGCCTTTTTTGCGGGGGGCTAGTTCATCCTGCCGGATCATCAGTCGTTTCCTGAGGATGGGATCGGTCTTCAGGTGGCAAAGTGAAGAGGAGGCTGGGCGAAGTCGTGTTTTCATCCTAATCTGTGCTCAACTAGCTCGCAGCGCCCTGCTCAGCACTATTTTTAAAGCACTCCAGAATATCGGTAGTGACTCACGGAAGGTTTTTGCGGATGTCGTTTGAAATGGCCATCAGCGCCGAGAACCTGGGCAAGTGCTATCAAATCTATGATGCACCCAAGGACCGCCTGCTGCAGATGTTGATGCGCGGCAGGAAGCGTTTTTATCGCGAATTCTGGGCCCTTGACGATGTTTCCCTGACGGTCGGAAAGGGTGAGACAGTCGGTATCATCGGTCGTAATGGCAGTGGCAAATCTACGTTGTTGCAACTGATTTGCGGGACGTTGATGCCAACCCGCGGCAGTGTCCGGGGGCATGGCCGGATTGCTGCGTTGCTTGAGTTGGGGGCTGGTTTCAATCCGGAGTTCACCGGCAGGGATAACGTCTACATGAATGCGGCGGTGCTGGGCTTGAGTCGCTCGGAAATCGACGCTCGCTTTGATGAAATCATCGCCTTCGCCAATATCGGCGACTTCATCGATCAGCCCACTAAAATCTACTCCAGCGGGATGCTGGTACGGTTAGCCTTCGCTGTTTCGGTCTGTGTAGAGCCCGATATCCTGATCGTCGATGAGGCCCTCTCTGTCGGCGACGCATCCTTCCAGTTCAAATGCCTGAATCGACTGGAAAATTTGACCGCGAAAGGCACGACGCTGTTGTTCGTTTCACATGACATGAGCATGGTCAAACGTTTTTGCCATCGGGTCATTTATCTGCGCGAAGGCAAGGTAGTCGCCAGCGGCGCGCCCGATGAAATGGCGGAGTTGTACTTGCTCGACATGCGCGACGAGCAGCGCCGATGGGCCAGTGGCGGTGTCGTACCGGTTACGCGCAAATCATTCATGGGTGGTCAGGACGGCATTGCTTTCGGTACCGAAGAGGGGTACATCAGTTCTGCCTGTTTCAGCAACACTCAGGAGCTTTTCTCAAGTTACATGTATGGCGACGACATCGAAATTCGCATTGAGGCGTTGCTTCATGAGTCGATCAGTCAACCCAACATCAGCTTCACCATTCAGGAGGCAAGGCTACTGGTGATTGGTGGAGCGAATTTCGCACTGCAGGCTGGCCCCGCCGAAAATGGCTGGCGACGTACTGCGATCACCGTACGCTTCCCGGCCAACCTCGCTGCGGGTCGCTACCACGTCACCCTCAAGCTCCTGCACGGACTGACTGAAGACACCTCACAATTGATTGAAAAGCAGGTAGCGCCATTGGCGTTCGACATGTTGCCGAACTCAAAAAACTTTTTGGGCATGGTTGATCTGGGCCTGCAGAGTGTCAGCCCTCGGCCGGATGAGTACCTGTTCAAGACCTGCGGGATACCCGATGGCGGACTCAAGGAGGCTGAAATTTTGACAGAGCACATAAATGAGTCCCCATGGCAGGTCGCTATATTCGGTACCTTTGACGTAGAAAACTACGGCGATCTGTTGTTTCCGATCATTGCCGAGGCTGAGCTTACTCAGCGTTTGGGCTCAATTAACCTGCATCGGTTTTCCTACAACGCGAAAACCCAATCTGAATGGCCGTATACGGTGACGTCACTGACGGAACTGCCTCGTATTGCGGGTAGTCTGGATGGCATTCTAATCGGCGGTGGTTTTCTGATCCGATTTGATAAAGTCGTTGCCCATGGCTATGGTCCGACAACCCCCGATATCCATCACCCTACGGGTTACTGGCTTACACCTGCGCTAATCGCGTTACAGCATGGGGTCCCGGTAATGTGGAATGCCCCCGGGATGCATTGCAACAGTATTCCCGTCTGGGCCAAGCCGTTGTTGACGATGGCCCTCGAGCAAAGCCAGTACGTGCGTGTACGCGACACATTGTCACGTGATGCCCTTGGCGCGCTCACTAGCCAGGCCGGGATTGAAGTACTGCCTGATACCGCATTTGGCTTGCCTCGTCTGATCGATGAGCAACGCCCCTCCAGTGAGTTCACCCGCCTGCGCGAGCACGCAGCGTTGACCGGGCCGTATATCGTGATTCACGCCATTCACGTGGTTGAATCTTTTGTACAGCTGTTTGAAGACCACGCCGAGGCGTTCCAGCACTATCAGTTTCTGGTTATTCCGATTGGCCCCGTTCTAGGTGATGATCCATCGATCATTGCCAAGCGCCTGCCCCGCGCCATCACCTTGTCGTTTTGGCCACAGCCTTTGCTGATGGCTGAAATTATCAGCCAGGCGCAAGCCGTGATCGGACATAGCTACCATTTGGCAATAACCGCGCTGGCATTTGGGGTCCCAGTGTTTTGCTCGGCGGATCTGACGGCTGGCAAATACACTGCGCTGGCTGAATTCGACTCACTCCATGCATTGCCGGATGCCGCGACCGTCGACCCTCAATGGTTTATCGCACGCGTGGGGAAAACCAGTCCCTCGCTCGCAGCTCGCGCAGCGGCAGATAAGTTGGTTGAGCACTGGGATCGGGTCGCTGAGATCATTCGCAAAGGCAAAACCTCGTCCCAGCCAGTGTTGGGCGCATTTTTGCAAAATCTGCCAAATTTGCTCGAAGCAGCAGTCGAGGGCTGTGATGTATTGCAAGCTGAGTGTCCGGTAAAATCCATCGTGCCTGAGATCATCAATCCAGCGCAAAACCTGCCAATACTGGAGCTTGCTCAGCAACAGCAGATTTCTCAGCTCAGTCAGCAACTAGCGCTAAGTGATGCCAGGGTTCTTGAATTGCAAAATTCCAGCTCATTCCGAATGACTGCACCACTGCGCTCCATCGCCCGTGGCATCAGAAACCTGACAACGAACAAGGATAGATAATGTTAGATCTCTCGCGCCTTGAGCCAGCCGCTCTAAACGCTCACCCGTTCTCATGGGCTGAAATCGGCAATCTGTATTCGGCCCAGGATGCCGCAGCGTTGGCAGAGTCCTTTCCCCATGATCACTTCAAGACGGTGAGTGGTTATGGTGGCGAGAAAAATTATGACTATGAGGCTCGTGCCCTGGTGAGCATGGGGACTAATACAATTGTTTTTCCCGAAGATCTGAGCGAGGCATGGCTGAGTCTGGCGCGGGATCTTGGTTCGGCTGACTATCGGGATGCCATGTCGCAACTGACCGGGATCGATCTGCACAATGCGCCGATGGAGGTCAACGTGTTTCATTACGGTCCTGGTGGCAGCCTCGGAGCCCATCCGGATCTGCCAGATAAACTGGTTACCCATATCCTGTATTTCAATGAGTCATGGCACCGCAACGACGGCGGTTGCCTGAATATTTTACGTAGCAATGATCCCGCCTCTGTTGTTGCCGAGATCGAACCCCTGGTTGGCAATTCGGCGATTTTGGTGCGCTCGGATAACTCCTGGCATGCCGTCACGCAGGTGGTGGGCGGCTGCAATTCTTCACGCCGCAGCCTGACTGCAACGTTCTATCGTCCTGGCTCTGTCAGCTCCATGTGGCCGCAGGGCGACACCACTCCGTTGCATGGGTACCCACGTGCTTAAGCTCGATAGCATCTTGATCGACCGCGACGCAGCTTTGGCTCAAAGAGATGCAGCCATCAATGAGCGCGATACCGCGCTGGCAAAAATAGACTTTCTGCAAAATACCCGCTCGTGGCGTTTCACCCGACCACTGCGTTCTCTTGTCCGGTTGATGCGTTATGGTTTTTCAACAAGGCAAGCGTCTCCCCAGACAGTGGACGCAATCGTGTATCCCGCAGCACCAGCGCCGTTCCTGATGCCTGAGGTGGATCCGGATTTCGTAACCGCAGGGCGCCTGGATATTCTTTGTTTCGCCAATATCGATTGGGCCGCACGATTCCAGCGACCGCAGCAGTTGATGAGTCAGTTTGCGCGCAATGGTTATCGGGTGTTTTATGTCATCCCATCCAGTGTGCCTGAACAAGGACAGCTCTATAGGATGACGTCCGTAGCACCCAATATATTTGAGGTGGCACTGCAGCACGACGCGCAAGAGGAGTATTACGAAAAAATAGTGACGCCTGAGAATAACCAGATTTACCTGCGAGCCGTTGCTGCGCTGGTAGCAGATATGCAGATAAAAACTGCCCTCTCGGTGGTCCATATTGCTTATTGGAGCCCCTTGGCGCTCAGGCTGCGATCCGTGCATGGCTGGCGAATTCAGTATGACTGCATGGATGACTGGGACGGTTTTCCGAACATCGGCGAACAACTACTGAGTGAGGAAAAGATCCTGGTTGCCCAGGCTGATCTGGTGACCGTTTCTGCCGCCATGCTTTACCAGAAATGGCGCGCTTGTAACGCACGATGCGTGCTGGTCAAAAACGCAGTGGATTTCACTTTTTTCCAACAACACTGTTTTGCAAATGACGTGCTGAGCGAACTTACCGGGCCTGTGATTGGCTACTATGGTGCCTTGGCGCAATGGCTGGATTATCCATTGTTGGCAGCGTTAGCGGACAGGCGACCAGATTGGAACTTCATTCTGGTGGGGGATATTTTCGTCGATGATCTGGCGGGCCTTGAGCACAAGCCCAATGTGCAGTTGCTGGGCAGGAAGCCTTACTTGCAAATGCCACTTTATCTGGACCATTTCGATGCCTGCCTGATCCCCTTCAAGCTCTACAACGTGACGCACGCGGTCGATCCGGTTAAGTTCTATGAGTACATCAGTGCAGGCAAGCCGGTGATATCCACTCCGCTCAAAGAAATGAGCGTCTATAAAGACCTGCTGTACTTCGCAACCGGGGTCGATGAGTTCATCGAGCAGATTGAGTGCGCTTTGGCTGAGCGCGATCTTGTTATGTACAAAAGGCGCGTAGAGCTCGCCCGCGCTAATGACTGGAAGGATCGATTCAACAGTACGCAACTTGCCATCGTCGGGCTGTACGAAAAAGTCTCCATCGTGCTTATCACGTACAACAATCTCAATCTGACGGTTCAATGTGTAAATAGTATTCTGCGCAACACAACGTGGCCCAACTACCAGCTCATTGTTGTCGACAATGGGTCTGACGATGGTACTTGTGATTATCTTGAGCGCCTGCGTCAAGAAGTGTCGTCGGTGAAGATCATACTCAACCCGGAAAACCGGGGCTTTGCTGCTGCCAACAATCAAGGTTTGCGAGAAGCTGACGGTGACATTCTGCTGCTGCTCAATAATGACACTGTGGTTCCTAAAGGATGGCTGGACCCGTTAGTCAGTCATTTAAGGAACCCGAGAATTGGCTTGGTAGGACCGGTCACAAACGCTGTAGGAAACGAAGCGAAAATCGAAGTTCCCTACACCGACATTCAACAGATGCACGATTTTGCAGATGGCTACACCGAAGCTCACAAGGGACGGCTGTTCGATATTTCGATGCTTGCCATGTTTTGTGTTGCTCTTCGCAGGGACGTCCTGGAAGAGGTTGGTTTTCTGGATGAGGCATTCGGTATTGGTATGTTCGAGGATGACGATTACAGTCGTCGCGTGCAGGCTAGTGGCTATCGAACTGTCTGTGCCGAGGATGCGTTTATCCATCATTATGGGCAGGCATCGTTCAGGAAGCTGATAGCCAGTGGTGAGTATCAGGCACTCTGGGACAAAAACCAGGCGTACTTCGAAAGCAAATGGGGCCCTTGGCAAGCCCACGTTCATCGCGACGAGCTTTTTCCCGAAAAGACCGGGAAGGGGTAAGCCGTAGGTTGATCAGGTGTTACCGAGTCTGAGTCAGGCAGTGACGGGAAGGTCCGTTGCTGAATGTAATTTCAATGCCCCGGCAAGTCTTCGAGCGTCAAATGAAATGGTCTGGGAGAAAAGCCAAGCCGATCACTGGCGTCCGAATGGTCAAATACCAAATTTTGGTTCATGCGCTCCACTAGCGCGCTTGAAAGATGCCGGTAGCGTGGCAGGCACCGCATAACTGAAACAATCATGCTCAATGTTTTGGCGGAGAGGGCCAGCGTTCGCTCTGGGCGTCCCTGAGCCTGAAATATTCTTTTCACCATTGTGTGATAAGGCAAGGTTTCTCCCCCTGAAAGGTTGTAACCACCACTTTGCAGGCCTGGAGTTTCCATGGCTGACAGACATGCTTGAACGACGTCATCACCATGTACCGGCTGGCGTAATCCAGTACTGCCCCCGATTAGCGGGAAGAATCCGAAGCGTTGAATGAAGCGTGCCACTTCAGTAATGTTTTTGTCGCGCCCAAATCCGTAGATCATTGTCGGTCGCAGAATCACCCATTCGATTTGTCGTTCGGTCGCCCACTTCTCGAGCTGTTCTTCTGCATTTATCAAGCGCTGCGCCAAGACCCTTTCCAGGGAATCAGGCGATGCTTCTTTGGTAAAGCGGCTCGTGGAGGACAAGGCGATAACTCGCTTGACGTTTGTATTGGCGAGGCGTTCCAAGTAGTCAGGTAAAACCCAGATAGGTGCAAATGACAGGAAGATGTCCAGCGTCAGCCCGTGCCAGTTGTCAGCATTTCGCCAAGTAACGCCGGGACAGGCAGCCTTGGGTAGCCTTTGAGTAAAGGCGGTCGTCTGATTGCCAGCTTGTGCAAGCAATGGCAGTGCGCGCTCACCCAGGAAGCTGGAGCCTCCCAATATTCCTATCCGCAATTCAGGTCTCTTTCCGTAGATTCAATACATTTGAAAGCTGGATAACGGCGTGGCGAATGGTCATCAGGCTGAAACGAAACCAGACCCCGACAACCACGCTGATCCACAAGAGGACAGAGTATTTGCGGCGGAAAAATTTGCTGTAAAAGCGCAGGATCCCACGGTGTTTGTGCCATTCGACGAAATAGGGGCGATTACGACTGCATCCACCGAATATATGCGTTACCTGAGCATCCGGCACGAATAGAACGCTCCAGGCCGCCTGGCGGAAGCGCATGCACCAATCCAGGTCCTCGCAGTGAAGAAAATAGTTTTCATCCCACAGTCCGACACTTTCGATAGCTTCACGCTTGACCAGCATGCAAGCCCCGGAAATGGCTTCAACGACAATGGGGGTTTTAGGTAGAGGCTCTTTATGCAGTAAAAAGTCGGAAAACACAGATGGGAAAAACTTTGCGAGCCGCGAAAGCCCGAAAGCCCGCATGAAAGCGCGTCTGGGTGTCGGAAATACTCGGCGCCCGCCGGCTTGTTCACTGCCGTCTGGATTGCACAGAAATCCTCCGACCATACCAATCTCTGGCGAGCTGTGCAGAGCCACTAGCAAAAGGTCTATGGCATTTACGGCAAGTACGCTGTCCGGATTCAAAAACAATACATTGGGGGCCGCTGACAGGAGGGCGCCTTGGTTGCACGCCACGGCGAAGCCGAGGTTGGTTGCATTGCGTACGATTTGAAGCGAGTCGCCGGGAGTATGAGTTCGCTCCAGCGTCATCAAACTATCATCGTGGGAGTTGTTATCCACCACAATTACCCTGGAAGCACCGGCGGCAAATACCGACCCTACACAAGTAACCAAAAATTCACCTGCGTTGTAATTGACGATGATCACATCACACTCGCCATGTAGAGGCGACTTGACCAGTTTATCAATAGCGGGCAATTCCACTGCTTTCAACGTCATCACTCCATTGGTCAAACTTTTATAGATATCGGGCTGCGAGTATTTTCAGGTAAAGGGTGGACTAACTGGAGGCCAACAAGTCTGGATCTGTAAGATCTGCAAAAGGGTGCCATCATAGCAATATCAGTGCGGTGCTTGTTGTGACTGGCTATTAAAATCGGTAGCCGTTATGACGTGCGAGCAAAATAGCAGGGGTAGAAAATCGGTGGCTGGAGCAGATCGAGCCGAGCGATTTCTCGCTCGAAGGCTACGAGCACCACGCCCCAATGACCGCGCCGATGGCAGTATAAAACACCACGCAATACCCCTGTAGGAGTGAGCCTGCTCGCGATGACGTCGGCACATCCGATATCGATGTGACTGAACAACCGCTATCGCGAGCAGGCTCGCTCCCACATTTGTTTTGCGGTGTTTTTAGTGGCCGTGACTGCGGCCAACATGGGAATGCTCCACCTCCGTCGCCACAACCCCGCCGCTCACTTCAAGCCGCTGCAAAATCCCGCACTGATCAATCTCCGGCCCTTCGCCACAACGTTGGCGCAGGTCGAGCAGTTGCGTCTGCAACGCCAGCAACCCATCGATCCGCGCCTTCACGTGATGAATATGTTCGTCGATCAACGCATTCACGCTTTCGCACTGATCCTGCGGACTGTCGCGCAGGGCCAGCAGGCTGCGGATTTCTTCCAGTGTCATGTCGAGCGTGCGGCAATTGCGGATGAAAGTCAGGCGCTCGGCGTGGGCCTGGGTGTAGACGCGGTAGTTGCCGTCGCTGCGGGCCGGTTCCGGCAGCAGGTTTTCGCGCTCGTAGTAGCGGATGGTTTCCACGGCGCAGTCGGTGAGTTTGGCCAGTTCTCCAATCTTCATGACGGCAATCTCCAAATGGGTGCTTGACCCTATAGTGGCTACAGGGTCTTTACTTGGCAACAGGCACCTTTCCGGACGCGACCCAATGAGCGATTCCCTTCACACGCACAAACCCGAGGCTGATCACGATCACGATCACGATCACGATCACAGCCACAAGCTGCAGCCTGTGCCCCAGCATGACAAAGAAAGCCATGAGCATGGCAGCCACAGGGATTCCTGCTGTTCTTCCAAAGTGGCGGCACCGTCGCTGATCAAACTCAGCGAAACGCCGACCGCTGGCGCGCGACTGAGCAGTTTCCGCATCGACGCCATGGATTGCCCGACCGAGCAGACGCTGATCGAGAACAAACTCGGCAAACTCGTGGGTGTGCAGCAACTGGAATTCAACCTGATCAACCGCGTGTTGGGCGTCACCCATGACTTGCCGAGCACCGCGCCGATCATCGACGCGATCAAGTCCCTCGGCATGCAGGCCGAACCGCTGGAGCAGGGCGTTGAGCCGCCAGCGCCGACCTCCGAGAAAAAGCCCTGGTGGCCCTTGGCGCTGTCGGGTATTGGTGCACTGACTGCCGAAGTCATCCACTTCACCAGCGCTGCGCCGAACTGGGTTGTGGCGATCATCGCGCTGATCTCGATCCTCAGCGGCGGCCTCGGCACCTATAAAAAGGGCTGGATCGCACTTAAAAACCTCAACCTGAACATTAACGCGCTGATGAGTATCGCGGTGACTGGCGCGATCCTGATCGGTCAGTGGCCGGAAGCTGCGATGGTGATGTTCCTGTTCACCGTGGCCGAGTTGATCGAAGCCAAGTCTCTGGACCGGGCGCGCAACGCTATCGGTGGTCTGATGCAGATGACCCCGGAACAGGCCACGGTGCAGCAGGCCGACGGCAGTTGGGTCTTGCAGCCTGTCAAAGCGATTGAGCTGGGCGCGCGGGTGCGGGTGCGTCCCGGCGAGCGAATCGGTCTGGACGGTGAAGTGGTGTCGGGCAGTTCTACCATTGATCAGGCGCCGATCACCGGTGAAAGCCTTCCGGTGGAGAAGACCGTCGGCGATAAAGTCTTCGCCGGCACCATCAATCAGGCCGGTTCCCTGGAGTACTCGGTAACCGCAGCGGCCAGCAACTCGACCCTGGCGCGAATCATCCACGCCGTGGAACAGGCCCAAGGCGCGCGGGCGCCGACCCAGCGTTTCGTCGACAGTTTCTCGAAAATCTACACCCCTGCGGTGTTCATCCTGGCGCTCGCTGTCGCTGTGATTCCGCCACTGTTCATGGGCGCCGTATGGTTCGACTGGATCTACCGGGCACTGGTGTTGCTGGTGGTTGCGTGCCCATGTGCGCTGGTGATTTCTACGCCAGTGACCATCGTCAGCGGCCTCGCGGCGGCGGCGCGCAAAGGCATTCTGGTGAAGGGCGGCGTTTATCTGGAGGGCGGTTACAAACTCGATTACCTGGCGCTGGACAAGACCGGCACGATCACGCACGGCAAACCGGTGCAGACCGATTACCTGTCGCTTGATCCAACCGCTGACGCATCAGCCCCGGCGATTGCGGCGGCGTTGGCCGGTCGTTCGGATCACCCGGTGTCCTTGGCCATCGCCAACGCGGCTGTGGATAAACAACTCGCACCGCTGATTGTGGATAACTTCGAGGCGCTGGCCGGTCGCGGTGTACGCGGAGAAATCAATGGTCAGGTTTACCACTTGGGTAATCACCGCTTAGTGGAAGACCTGAACCTGTGCTCGCCTGCACTGGAGGAAAAGCTGTTCGCGCTGGAGAAACAGGGCAAGTCCGTGGTGCTGCTGCTCGACAAATCCGGCCCATTGGCGCTGTTCGCCGTGGCCGATACGGTGAAAGAGTCCAGCCGCGAGGCGATCCAGCAACTGCACGACCTGGGCATCAAAACCCTGATACTCACCGGCGACAACGTCCACACCGCTCAGGCGATTGCCGCGCAAGTCGGCATCGACGAGGCCAAGGGCGATCTGCTGCCGACCGACAAGCTGCAAGCCATCGAAGCCCTTTATGCACAGGGCCATAACGTCGGCATGGTCGGCGACGGCATCAACGACGCTCCGGCGCTGGCGCGAGCCGAGATCGGTTTTGCCATGGCGGCGGCGGGCACCGATACCGCCATCGAGACTGCCGATGTCGCCCTGATGGACGACGATCTGCGCAAGATCCCGACCTTCATCCGGCTGTCACGGCAAACCTCAAGCATCCTCAAACAGAACATTGCCCTGGCATTGGTCATCAAAGCGATCTTTCTTGGGGTAACCTTCGCCGGGATCGCCACCATGTGGATGGCGGTGTTCGCCGACATGGGCGTGAGCCTGTTGGTGGTGTTCAACGGTTTGCGTCTGTTGCGCAAATAAGCGATGAGGAAAGGGTGTGCTGAGTGCCGAGCTGAAGGCGTTTTACATGGTTGCCCGCCTGGGCAGCATTACCCTGGCGGCGAAAAAACTCGGCCTGAGCCAACCCACGGTGACCACGCAGATTCGCAATCTGGAAAGCCAGTACTCGGTTGAACTGTTCTACCGTGGTGGCCGCCGCCTCAGCGTCAGCGATGAAGGCGCGCGGTTGCTGCCGATGGTCAAGGCGCTGTTGCAGCAGGAAGCCGACATCGAGTTTTTCCTGCGCAACAGCGGTCAGGTCCAAGGCACGTTGCGCATCGCCGCGACCGCGCCGTATTACATCCTCGATCTGGTGAAGACTTTTCGCGAGCGCTTGCCGCAGGTGGAAGTGTCGGTGGAAATCGGCAACTCCCAGCAGGTGCTTGAAGCCCTGGAGGATTACCGGGTGGATGTCGCGGCGTCGTCGCAGTTACTCGACGATGCACGGCTGATTCGCCGGGTGCTCGGCAGCGATCCTCTGGTGCTGGCGGTGCATCGCAATCATCCGCTGGCGGTCCACGACCATGTGCCGCTCAGTGCGTTGGCCGGGCATACGTTATTGATGCGCGAATCGGGCTCGACCACTCGACGTCTGACCGAGGAATTGCTGGTCAGCGCCGGGGTGAGTTTCGGGCCGCTGCTGGAGATTGGCAGCCGTGAGTCGATCCGTGAGGCGGTGTTGCGCAATATCGGCATCAGCATCATTGCCCGGCAGGAAGTGCCGCATGATCCGCAACTACGCGTGCTGACCATCGAGAATGCGCCGCAGATTCCCGAGTATTTGTATTGCCTCAAGGAACGCAAAGGCGCGCGTTTGCCAGCGGCATTTCTCGGCCTGGCGCAGGAAATGGCTCCGGCCTGATATCTCGGTTGCCTGGTCTGGCCTCATCGCGAGCAAGCTCGCTCCCACATTTTGAAATGCGTTCCCCTGTGGGAGCGAGCTTGCTCGCGATGGCGCCAGTGCAGGCAACCCAAATCCCTGAATACCACTATCAGCCGTTTTTGCCTCACTGCCACATGACGGACGCATTACAAATCTAGGATGGCCCTCATCTGCTTGATGAGGCCTGTCCATGAACCACTCGATCGCAACTGCCCTGACCAACCCCGGCGCCCCGATGAAAGTGCGCGGCGTGCAGAAGCGCTTCGGCGCCTTCACCGCGCTGGATAACGTTTCCCTCGACGTGGCGGCCGGTGAACTGGTGTGTCTGCTCGGTCCGTCGGGCTGCGGCAAAACCACCTTGCTGCGTTGCATCGCCGGTCTTGAGAAGCAGGACAGCGGCGAGTTGTACCTCGGCGATCGCAACGTTTCCCACCTGGCGCCTCAGGCTCGGGACTACGGCATTCTGTTTCAATCCTACGCGCTGTTCCCCAATCTCACCGTCGAAGCGAACATCGCCTACGGCCTCGCCGGCAGTGGTCGCGATGAAGTGCGCAAGCGTGTCGGTCAGATGCTGGAGCTGGTCGGCCTGATCGGCAGTGAGAAAAAGTACCCTGGACAATTGTCCGGTGGCCAACAGCAGCGCGTCGCACTGGCTCGGGCATTGGCGCCGGCGCCTTCCTTGTTGTTGCTGGACGAACCGATGTCGGCCCTCGACGCCCGAGTCCGCGAGCATCTGTGCACCGAACTGCGCCAGCTGCAGCGCAACCTTGGCATCACCACCCTGATGGTCACCCACAATCAGGACGAGGCCATGCTGATGGCCGACCGCATCGCCGTGATGAACAACGGCAAGGTCGAGCAATACGCCACGCCACAGGAAATCTACGACCGCCCGGCCACACCGTTTGTGGCGGAGTTCGTCGGTCAGGGCAACTGGCTGCCATTTCAGCGCAGCAGCGACAGCCACGCCCAGGTCGGCGGGATGAGCATGCGCCTGGCGGATGGCAGCGCCAAAACCACGTCGGGCCGTCTGTTCTGCCGCCCCGAAGCGATCAACGTCAACCCGCCGGTGCATGAAGAAAACCTGTTCCCGGCCAAGGTTCGCGAGATCACCTTCCTCGGCAACCGCTGCCGCATGAGCTTCGAACTCGATCAACTGCCGGGCCACGCATTGCTCGCGGAACTGGCACCGGAAGCCATGCCACGCCTCGGCGCGCAGCAGATCATGGTCGCCTTGCCTCCGCGCAGCCTGCAGGTGTTTGCCTGATGAGCGCGAACCTCGCGCTGCCGATACCGCACAAGCAGGTTCGGCAGACCTCCCGTGCCGAAATCGGCGACCGGGTGTTCGTGGTCGGCGGCAAAGTCCTGTTGTTGGTGTTGCTCTGCGTTGCGGTATTGATGCCGTTGCTGGCGATCTTCTGGCGCGGTTTCAGTTCGGAAACCGGGCAGGGCGGCGGTCTGGTGGCTGCCCGTGAATTGGTGACCAGTGCCAATTTCCACTGGTTGCTCGGCAATAGCCTGAAAGTTTCCCTCAGCGTGGCGGCGATTGTCGTACCGCTGGCTTACCTGTTTGCCTACGCCCTGCAACGCACATTGATTCCAGGTAAAGGCATCTGGCGTGGGATGTCGCTGTTGCCGCTGATGGCGCCATCGATGTTGCCGGGCATTGCGCTGGTTTATCTGTTCGGCAACCAGGGCATGCTGCGCGGTTTGCTCTCGGACAATATCTACGGCTTCTGGGGCATTGTTCTGGGGGAGGTCATCTACACCTTCCCACACGCGCTGATGATTCTGCTGTCGGCGCTGTCCCTGGCAGATGCGCGATTGTTCGATGCCGCCTCCAGCATGGGCGCCAGTCCGGCGAAAGCCTTTCGTAGCATCACTTGGCCGGCGACTCGTCAGGCTGTGTTCGCGGCGTTCTGTCTGGTGTTCACCCTGACCATCACCGATTTCGGCGTGCCCGTGGTGGTCGGTGGCGATTATCAGGTGCTGGCGCTGGAAGCCTACAAAGCCGTAGTCGGCCAGCAACAGTTCGGTCGCGGCGCATTGATCGGCATGGTCCTGCTGCTGCCGGCGCTGTTCAGCTTCGGTGTTGACGCCTGGCTGCGTCGGCGTCACGGCGATTCCATGAGCGGTCGGGCACAGGTCTTTCAACCGGCACCTTCGAAGCTGCGGGACGGCTGCTACCTGGCGATCGTGCTGCTGATCTGTGCGGTGTTGCTGCTGGTGTTCGGCATGGCGGTGTATTCGTCACTGGTGAAATTCTGGCCGTACAACCTGTCGCTGTCGCTCAATCATTACCAGTTCAACGACACGGCGGGCGGCGGCTGGCTGGCCTATGGCAACAGCGTGAAGATGGCGCTGTGCACGGCATTGATCGGCAGCGTGCTGATCTTTACCGGCGCGTACCTGATGGAAAAAACCAAGGGCCAGCGCGGGCTGAACCTGACCCTGCGCATGCTCAGTTTCGTACCGATGGCGGTGCCGGGTCTGGTGCTCGGTCTGGGTTACGTCTTCTTCTTCAACCTCACCGGCAACCCGCTGCATGTGCTCTACGGGACCATGACCCTGCTGGTGGTCTCCACCATTGCTCACTATTTGACCACTGCTCAAATGACCGCCACCACCGCGTTGCGCCAACTCGACGCCGAGTTCGAAGCCGCCGCGCTGTCACTCAAGGCGCCGCTGTATCGGCATTACCTGCGCGTCACCGTGCCGATCTGCCTGCCGGCGCTGCTGGACATCGTGCGCTACCTGTTCGTCTCGGCCATGACCACCGTTTCGGCGGCGATCTTCCTCTACAGCCCCGACACCATCCTCGCAGCGGTGGCGGTGCTGAACATGGACGACGCCGGCAACGTCGGCGGCGCGGCGGCGATGTCGACTTTGATTCTGTTCACCTCGGCGGGCGTGTCCCTGCTGCTGGCCTGGGCTTCGCGCGGTTTGCTGCGCCGCTCCCAGGCTTGGCGGCAGACCGCGCCTGGTCACTGATTTCCAATCCCGCAAACCTCAACTCAAACAGGAAAAGATCATGTTCAAGCCTATGGCCCTGGCCGCTGCTGTCCTCACCGCTTTCAGCCTGAATGCCTTCGCGGCGAAAACCGAGTTGACGGTGTACACCGCCCTCGAAGCCGAACAACTGAAGACCTATAAAGAAGCCTTCGAAAAGGCCAACCCGGACGTCGAGATCAAGTGGGTGCGCGACTCCACCGGCATCATCACCGCCAAACTGCTGGCCGAAAAAGCCCGCCCGCAGGCTGATGCGGTGTGGGGCCTGGCCGCTTCGAGCCTGGCGATCCTTGACCAGCAAGGCATGCTGCAAAGCTACGCGCCGAAGGACCTCGGCAAAATCGGCGGCAACTACCGCGACGCCGCCAACCCGCCGGCCTGGGTCGGCATGGACGTCTGGGCCGCGACCATTTGCTTCAACACCGTTGAAGCCGAAAAACAGGGTTTGAGCAAACCCGTGAGCTGGCAGGACCTGACCAAGCCTGAGTACAAAGGCAAGATCGTCATGCCCAACCCGGCTTCGTCCGGCACCGGTTTTCTCGACGTCAGCGCCTGGCTGCAAACCTTCGGCGAGAAGCAGGGTTGGGCGTACATGGACGGTCTGCACCAGAACATCGGCCAGTACGTTCACTCCGGTTCCAAGCCTTGCAAACTGGCGGCGGCGGGTGAATTCCCGATCGGTATTTCCTTTGAATACCCGGCCGTTCAGTTGAAACGCCAGGGCGCGCCGCTGGACATCATCCTGCCGAAAGAAGGCCTGGGCTGGGAGATCGAAGCCACCGCCGTGATCAAGGGCACACCGCATGAAGACGCGGCGAAGAAACTGGCTGACTTCTCCGCCAGCCCGGCGGCGATGGAGCTTTATAAAGAGAACTTCGCCGTCCTCGCGCAGCCAGGTATCGCCAAGCCGCAAACCGAATTGCCGGCGGATTATGAGCAGCGTTTGATCAAGAACGACTTTGCCTGGGCCTCGAAGAATCGCGACGAAATCCTGACCGAGTGGCGCAAGCGCTATGACGGCAAGTCCGAGAAAGTGGCTGCCAAGTAAGATCTTCATCGGCTGACAGGGCCTCATCGCGAGCAAGCTCGCTCCCACACTTGGAATGCATTCCCCTGTGGGAGCGAGCCTGCTCGCGAAGGCGGCTTCGAATTCAGGACAAAACCCCATGACACAACATAACGACATGCTGATCGTCGGTGCCGGCATTCTCGGTCTGTCCCACGCCTACGCCGCCGCCAAGCGCGGTCTGAAAGTCACCGTTTTCGAGCGCAGCGAAACGCCTTTGGGCGCCTCGGTACGCAACTTCGGCCAGGCACTGGTCACCGGCCAACCCCCGGGCCCGATGCTTGAACTGGCCAAGGCCAGCCGCGAGATCTGGGGCCAATGGGCGCAGCTCGCCGGTATGCAACTCAAGCGCAACGGCTCGTACCTGTTTGCCCGCACCGAAGCCGAAGAACACCTGCTGGAAGCCTTCTGCGCCGGTCGCGCCGTGGAGCACGGTTACCGCGTCGACCTGTTGCGCGGCGCTGAATTGCGCGATTTGTACCGCGGTCAGTTCAGCCATCACCGCGCCGCGTTACACGGCATGGACGATCAACAATTGTATTCCCGTGAAGCGATACCAGCGCTGATCGACTACCTGCACCGAGAACTCGGCGTCGAGTTTCACTTCTCCACCCTGGTGCGCGACATCGAGCCCGGCCGCTTGCACAGCACCGCCGGATCCTTCAGCGCCGAACAGATCATCGTCTGTTCCGGCCACGATTATCAGACGCTGCTGGCCGAGCCGATCGCCAAGCTCAACCCGCAAATCTGCCGCCTGCAAATGCTTCGCGCTCGACCGCAAATCAACCTCAATTTGCAACACGCGTTGCTCACCGGTTTGAGTTGCGTGCACTACGGCGCCTTCGCCGATCTGCCGGAAGCGGCGGCGGTGCAAGCGCAAATCCTGCGCGAGGAACCGCACCTGCATGAAAACGGCATTCACCTGCTGATCAGCCCGACGCCTTACGGTGAGTTGATCATCGGCGACTCCCACCATTACGGCAGCGACCCGTCGCCGTTCAATGCCGAGCAAGTGGACAACTGGATGATTGAACTGGCCGAGCAGACGTTGGGTTGCAAGGTGCAAGTGGTCGAACGCTGGCAGGGTGTCTATGGTTCACGGGGGCCGGGGCCATTCTCGTTTCTGCATCCGATGCCGGGTGTGAGCGTGGCACTGATGCACACGGGTGTCGGCATGAGCGTCGGGCCGGCGATGGCTGAACGCAACGTAGCGAGTGTGTTGGGAGAGCTTTGATGGGCTGCAATGAGCAAGTGATCGCTGAGGTGTTCGCGTTGTACGAGCGCTTTGGTGACAGCGATTACATCGGCGAGCCGGTGTCGCAGATCGAGCACATGTCACAGGCGGCGGAACTGGCCATGGCCGAGGGCTTCGATGACGAAGTGGTGTTGGCCGCGTTCTTCCACGACATCGGGCATATCTGCGCCGAGAACGCCGAGAACATGGGCGGCTTCGGCGTGGTCAGTCACGAACGGTTGGGCGCGGATTATTTACGCCGCGCAGGTTTCAGTGAGCGCATGGCGCGGCTTGTGGAATACCACGTTCAGGCCAAGCGTTATCTGACGCTCAAAGAGCCTGGGTACTACGAGCGCTTGAGTGAAGCCAGTCGCCGCACTCTGGAATACCAGGGCGGAGTGATGAGCACTGAAGAGGCCGAAGCCTTCGAGCAAGATCCGTTGTGTGCGGTCAGTTTGCGAATGCGGCAGTGGGATGAGCAGGCCAAGGAAATGGCGGTGCCGGTGATTGATCTTGAGGTGTTGAAGCGCAAGGCCGCGAAGGTTTTGTCCGGCGAGGCGCGTTGAGTTGTCTCACAGGCAATAGGGAAGCAGCGGATGGATTGGCTTGCGGTATTGGGCCAGTCTGGGCTTTTCCCAAGGAAGCGCACGGATGCGTTATTTGAAAGTGATTGCACAGGAACGAAGCGGTCAGGGCGTGGCAGATACCGTTCATTTTGAGTTCTATGAAGATGATCAGTTGCAGCGCAAGGCGACGGAGGCGGATCGACAGCGGCTCAAGTCTTTCAGCAAAACGTATTTGAAATGCGCCTGGTCCAACAGCGGGGAGGGTGAGGGCCGTCACTTGCGAATCTTCTCGCAGAATCCATCCGCTGACGGCACGCCTGAAACGGTACGCCTGCATTTTCATGAAGGGCCGACGATTGCCTACAAGGCAGCGGCTCGCGATCTTGATAACGATGGGGTTTTCGAGCTGATATTGAGTTCGGATGTGGACAACGACGGGCGGGCGGATCGCACGGATCGAAGTCGTGTGACGGCGCTGGTGAAACAGTTTTTGAAGGCGGGGTGGTAGCGTTCAAGACGCGAGACCGAGTTGCGGCCATCGCGAGCAAGCTCGCTCCCACATTTGACCTCGATACACTGGAGATCCCCTGTGGGAGCGAGCTTGCTCCGGGCGGCGTTCCGACGATGGGGCCAGAACCGGCGCCGCAAGTTCAGAGCTGCTGCGCCAACTCTTCAATCTGTTCCTGTCGCTCTGCCTGGCTCAACTTCGGATGCGGATTCAGCGACGACCACTGCGGATGCGCCCGAGCCTTGTTCAGTGCCTCGGGCAGTTTGCCTTCGCGCCAGGTTTTGTCCTGGGGCGTGGCCACCTGAATGCTGTCCATTGCCGCATGCCCACGCGCATCGAGCGCTTGCAGCAGTTGCCGCTGACGCAACGCCAAGAGCCGCAGCACGCTGTCATCGACGGTCAGCTCTCGCTGGCCTTTGATCTTGCCCAGCAGGCGGCTGCCATAACTGCGGGCGGTTTGCAGGGCGCCGCCAGCGATCGCCCCGGCCAATGCCGCTGCGCCAAGGGTCAGCCCGCCCACCAACAGATCAACCCCGGCCCCGGCTGCCGCGCCGGCCGCGATACCGCCACCGACCCGCACGCCGAGCTGTTTCAGTGTTTCCGGGTTGAACAGGTCATCACCCCAGCGGCCATCGAGCAGTGGCAGATCACTGGCCGCCGCATCCTGTGGACGAAAGGCGTACAGCTTGAGCAGCGCTTCGACGCAGCGTTGTTCCCGTTGTCGAACCGCTTTGCGCAATTCGCTGATGGCCTGCTGTTCTTGCTCGGCTTCGCTGACCACGCTGCGTCGGCACGCGGCGCAGTCGATCAATAATTCGGCAATCAGCCGTGCCGCACTCTGTTGGCGGGCCTGGCGTTGGGCTTGCTGATCGGCGATCAAGCGTTCCAGTTGCGGGCGGGCATTTTCCAGCAGCAGCGCGAGGCTTTCATACAGTCGACGTTCGCCGTCCTCCGGTGGTGCGACGCTGTCGAAACGCACCAAGGCGTGCAAGCCCAGACGTGCCAACGCTTCGCGCCAATCCGGCTCGCGGTGGTTGGCGCTGCTGACAAAGTTCAGCACCGGCAGCAGCGGTTTTCCGCAGCTGGCCAACACTTCCAGTTCGTCGCGGTACTTGGCCAGTACCGGTTCCCGGGCGTCGATCACGTAGAGACCGGCGTCGCAGGTCAGCAGTTGCCGCAGCACCTTGGCTTCCTGTTCAAACCGTTGTCGCGCTTCGCTGCCGTCAAGAAATCGCGCTAACCGTGCCGGGCCGTCGAGGCGTTCACCCGGTCGTTCCAGACGTTCGAGGTAGTCGAGCAGTGCGATGGCGTCTTCCAGGCCCGGCGTGTCGAAGAGATCGAGCAACGGCTCGCCGTCTACCGACAACCGTGCGCCCTCGACGTGTCGTGTGGTGCTCGGGCGATGAGAGACTTCGCCGAAGCCGACATCGCGGGTCAGCGTTCGCAGCAACGAGGTTTTGCCGACGTTGGTGTGGCCGACCACGGCGAGCTTTAAGGGCGGTTTCCAGGGGTTAGTCATGACCGCTCTCCAGCCAGTTCAACGGCGCGCAATCGGCGAACGGCAGGTCTAGCTGTTGCAGCGCCACGTGCCAGTCGCCCAGCCTTTCGGCATCCAGCGCTTCGCCCGGCGGTGCTTGTAGCAGCCAGACGCGGGTGGCGCTGGCGCTGCGCGCCAGTTCGGCTATCAATGCCAGACTGCCGCGGTCCGGCGAACGTCGCGGATCGCAAGCGATGGCCAGACGGGCCGGGGGAAAGCGGCTCAGCTGTTCGAGGAGTTTGTGCCGCGATTCGCGACTGTCGAGGATGCCGGCGTTGCCCACGGTTTTCGGTAATTGCGGCGGCCATGGACGTTGATCGTCCAGCTCGATGGCCACCAACAGCGCGCCATCGCTTGGCAGATCGCTGACACCGTTTTCGATTCGGTGCAGTTGCTCTGGCGCCGCGTCGCTGATGCCAAGGCGTTCACTGGTGGGCATCAGCCGTTCACGCAGTTGGGCGTAACCGGGCAGGTTCAAATCCAGACGCAATGCCGCTTGCCCGGTTTTCCAGCGCCACAGGCAGAACAGCGCCAGCAACAGTCGCGGCAACACACCGTAGACCACCAGCACGCCGACCAGCCATGTTGCCCAGGCCTGGCGGGCGCTTTCGATGTTCAGCGCGGCATCGCCGCTGGCGCGGATCATTTCCACGGTCGGAACGTTGAAACCAAGCAGGGCCGGCAGGGCGCCGAGGGCCTGGGTCATGGCGACGAAAGTGTCGCCGCCCAGGAGCGTGGTTTCCCAGACGAAGCCGTAACGCCGGGTCGCCATCAGCATCAACAGAATCACCAGCGCACTGAGCATCGCCAGCAACCACAAGCCGTTGACCAGTACGCCGACCGCCCAGCGATTGAGTTTCTGTCGTTGCAGCAAGAGCAGCAGGGCCGGGGCCATTTGCGCGGCTTTGGCATCGCGGGCGAGTTTTTCGCTGAGCCATAACCATAAGCGTCCCAGCGTTGCGCCATGTTCACCGGCAAACACCAGGCCCAGCGCCCAGCTCAGCAGCAGAATCAGGTTCAGCCCCAGCAGACTGCCCAAGGCCCAGAACACATTGACTGGAGTCTGCCCGTCGCCCATTGCGGCAAACGCCAGGCCGGCGCCGCTGACAATGGCCAGCACCGCCATCACGATCAGCGCCAGACGCGCGCCTTGAAGCCAATGCTGGAGGGCGTTGGTCAGTCCGTCGCGCTCGGCGAGCCACAACGCGCGGCGTTGAATTCGTGTCGGCAGGTCACCACCGGCGCTGCGGGCCAGTCGGTTGGCTTCCAGATCATCCAGGGGGCCTGCGTGCTCTTCACGCAGGCGAATGGTTTCCGTCAACCAGAGGTTATTCAGTTCAGTCACGCGGCATCCCGTCGCTCAATTGAGCTGTGAGCATAACCGCTGTGGCGCTTATCGGGTGACGGATGGCTCTGGTATCCTCGCCGGCATGACTAAATCACTCCCCCTCAGCCTGATTGCAGCCCTCGGTGAAAACCGTGTGATCGGCGTCGACAACAGCATGCCCTGGCACTTGCCGGGGGACTTCAAATACTTCAAGGCCACCACCCTCGGCAAGCCGATCATCATGGGTCGCAAGACCTGGGATTCCCTCGGTCGTCCGTTGCCGGGCCGGTTGAACATCGTGGTCAGCCGTCAGGTGGATCTGGTGCTGGAAGGCGCGGAGGTTTATCCGTCGCTGGAGGCCGCCGTTGTTCGGGCCGAAGCATGGGCGAAAGAACAGGGCGTCGATGAGCTGATGCTGATTGGCGGCGCGCAGTTGTATGCGCAAGGGTTGGCACAGGCTGATCGGCTGTATTTGACGCGCGTGGCGCTGAGCCCGGAAGGGGATGCGTGGTTTCCGGCGTTTGATTTGAACCAGTGGAAGTTGGTGTCGAACGTGCCAAATCCGGCGGAAGGCGACAAGCCTGCGTACAACTTCGAAGTTTGGGAAAAAGCCTAAAAGCATCGCGAGCAGGCTCACTCCTACAGGGGAACGCATTCCAATGTAGGAGTGAGCCTGCTCGCGATGGCGGACAGTCAGACGCTACTTAAGCGTGAGCCAACTCCGCATGCTCATCCGCATCCAACAGCGCTTTATCGGTCTGCTGCATGATCTGGCTGGTGATCGCACCGGCGGTAATCGAACCACTCACGTTCAACGCCGTACGGCCCATGTCGATCAGCGGCTCAACCGAAATCAGCAACGCCACCAGTGACACCGGCAAGCCCATCGCCGGCAACACGATCAGCGCGGCAAACGTCGCGCCACCGCCCACGCCGGCCACACCGGCCGAACTCAGCGTCACAATCGCCACCAGCGTCGCGATCCACAGCGGGTCCAGCGGGTTGATGCCCACGGTTGGCGCAACCATCACCGCCAGCATCGCCGGGTACAGACCGGCACAACCGTTCTGGCCAATGGTCGCGCCGAACGATGCGGCGAAACTGGCGATGGATTGTGGAATACCCAAGCGGCTGGTCTGGGCTTCGATGCTCAGCGGAATAGTCGCAGCGCTGGAACGGCTGGTGAAGGCAAACGTCAGCACCGACCAGATCTTGCGGAAGAAGCGCAGCGGGTTGATCCCGGCCGCCGACACCAGCAAGCCATGGACCACGAACATCAGGCCCAGCCCGATGTAGGAAACCACCACGAAACTGCCGAGTTTGATGATGTCCTGCAGGTTGGAGCCGGCGACCACTTTGGTCATCAGCGCCAATACGCCATACGGGGTCAGCTTCATCACCAGACGCACCAGACGCATCACCCAGGCTTGCAGGGTGTCGATGGCGTTGATCACTTTTTGACCTTTCTCGACGTCATCTTTCAGCAGTTGCAGCGCTGCGACTCCGAGGAACGCAGCAAAAATCACCACGCTGATGATCGAGGTCGGCTTCGCGCGAGCGAGGTCGGCGAACGGGTTTTGCGGAATGAACGACAGCAACAGCTGCGGCACATTCAGGTCGGCAACCTTGCCCGCGTAGTCGGTCTGGATGGTTTGCAGACGCGCCATTTCCTGAGTGCCAGCCACCAGGCCTTCGGCGGTCAGGCCAAACAGGTTGGTCAAACCGATACCGATCAGCGCTGCGATGGCGGTAGTGAACAACAGCGTGCCGATGGTCAGGAAGCTGATCTTGCCCAGCGACGAGGCGTTGTGCAGGCGGGCCACCGCGCTGAGGATCGAGGCAAACACCAGCGGGATCACGATCATTTGCAGCAACTGCACGTAACCGTTGCCCACCAGATCGAACCAGCCGATCGAGGCTTTCAGTACCGGGTTGCCGGCACCGTAAACGGTGTGCAGAGCCACCCCGAAGACCACGCCCATCACCAACGCGAGCAGGACTTTTTTCGCCAGGCTCCACGTGGTGTGACGGGTTTGCGCCAGGCCAAAGAGCAGGGCGAGGAACACCAGCAGATTGAGGATCAGCGGCAGATTCATTGGAACTCCGATAAAGACTTGTGCCGGCTACCTTCCGGTGCAGCCGCGAACCGGCAAGCCTAACAGCTTGAAAACTAATGATTTAATATCAAAAAGGTCTGTTAACTGTCGTTTTTGGAATAAGAGGGTGTCGTTGTCAGAGATGCAGCTGACGCGAAAGGGACGCGGGCGGTCGCAGGCAGACGAGGACTGTCACACTAATTTGTTAGCGTCGATATCTTTGACTCAGGGAGAAATGTTGATGAAGCTCGCACCGAAATTTTTGGCCGCAGCACTCTGCCTAGGCCTTGCCGGCCAGGTATTCGCCACGGATTTGAAGCATTGGCCAGCCGATCAGGCCAAGGCGCTGGACGCAATGATTGCCGCCAACGCCAACAAAGGTAACTACGCGGTGTTCGACATGGACAACACCAGTTACCGCTACGACCTCGAAGAGTCGTTGCTGCCGTTCATGGAAAACAAGGGCCTGATCACCCGCGAGAAACTCGACCCCTCCCTGAAACTGATGCCGTTCAAAGACACTGCCGACCACAAGGAAAGCCTGTTCAGCTACTACTATCGCCTCTGCGAAGTCGACGACATGGTCTGCTATCCATGGGTTGCGCAGGTGTTCTCCGGCTTCACCCTCCAGGAACTCAAAGGCTACGTCGATGAGTTGATGGCGTCCGGTAAACCGGTGCCGGCGACGTATTACGAAGGCGACGTGGTCAAGAACCTCGACGTCAATCCGCCGAAAATCTTCACCGGCCAGAAAGAGCTCTACAACAAACTGATGGAGAACGGCATCGAGGTCTACGTGATGACCGCTGCCTCCGAAGAGCTGGTGCGGATGGTCGCTGCCGATCCGAAGTACGGCTACAACGTCAAACCGCAGAACGTGATCGGGGTGAGCTTGTTGCTCAAGGACCCGAAGACCGGCGAGCTGACCACGGCGCGCAAGCAGATCACCGCGGGCAAGTATGACGAGAAGGCTAACCTCGGCCTCGAACTGACCCCGTACCTGTGGACGCCGGCGACCTGGATGGCCGGCAAGCACGCGGCGATCCTGACCTACATCGATGAGTGGAAAAAACCGGTACTGGTTGGCGGCGATACCCCGAGCAGCGATGGTTACATGCTGTTCCACGATGTCGACGTGGCCAAGGGTGGCATCCACTTGTGGGTCAACCGCAAAGACAAATACATGACCCAGATTAACGGCATGATGGCCAAGCACGCCGCCGCTCAGGCCAAGGAAGGGTTGCAGGTCACAGCGGACAAGAACTGGGTGGTGGTGACGCCGGCAGAAATCCAGTAAGCACCGAAAATCCAGTGTAGGAGTGAGCCTGCTCGCGATAGCGTCGGGTCAGTCGACATTTATGCTGGCTGACACACCGCCTTCGCGAGCAGGCTCGCTCCTACAGTTGATCTCCTATGTTTGGAGGATTTTGGTCAAAAAAATGCCCCGCACTTGGCGGGGCATTTTTTTGTTCAACGGTTAAGCATCACAGTCCGTCGAGCATCGCCTTGTTACGCACAGCACCCTTGTCGGCGCTGGTCGCCAGCAGGGCGTAGGCCTTCAGTGCGGTGGTCACCTTGCGTGGACGTTTTTCCACAGGCTTCCAGCCTTTCTGATCCTGCTCGGCACGGCGGCCGGCCATTTCTTCGTCGCTGATCAACAGGTTGATCGAGCGGTTCGGAATGTCGATCAGCACTTTGTCGCCATCCTGCACCAGACCGATCGCGCCGCCCGCTGCTGCTTCTGGGGAAGCGTGGCCGATGGACAGGCCCGAGGTGCCGCCGGAGAAGCGACCATCGGTGAGCAGGGCGCAGGCTTTGCCCAGGCCTTTGGATTTCAGGTAGGACGTCGGGTACAGCATTTCCTGCATGCCCGGGCCGCCTTTCGGGCCTTCGTAACGAATGATCACGATGTCGCCGGCTTTCACTTCATCCGCGAGGATGCCGCGTACGGCGCTGTCCTGGCTTTCGAAGATCTTCGCGTTGCCTTCGAACACGTGGATCGACTCGTCGACGCCAGCGGTTTTCACCACGCAGCCATCCAGCGCGATGTTGCCGTACAGAACGGCCAGGCCGCCTTCTTTCGAGTAAGCGTGTTCGACACTGCGGATACAGCCGTTTTCACGGTCGTCGTCCAGGGTTTCCCAACGGGTCGACTGGCTGAACGCGGTTTGCGTCGGGATGCCCGCAGGGCCGGCCTTGAAGAAGTGATGCACCGCTTCGTCGTCGGTCTGGGTGATGTCCCACTTGGCGATGCCTTCAGCCAGGGTTTTGCTGTGCACGGTCGGCAGGTCGGTGTGCAGCAGACCACCACGGGCCAGAGAGCCGAGGATGCTGAAGATCCCGCCGGCACGGTGCACGTCTTCCATGTGGTACTTCTGGATGTTCGGCGCAACTTTGCACAGTTGCGGCACGTGACGGGAAAGACGGTCGATGTCGCGCAGGTCGAAATCGATCTCGGCTTCCTGGGCCGCGGCCAGCAAGTGCAGGATGGTGTTAGTGGAACCGCCCATGGCGATGTCCAGCGTCATGGCGTTTTCGAACGCCTTGAAGTTGGCGATGTTGCGCGGCAATACCGACTCATCGTTGTCGTTGTAGTAACGCTTGCACAGCTCGACGATGGTGCGGCCGGCCTGCAGGAACAGCTGTTCGCGGTCACTGTGGGTCGCGAGGGTCGAACCGTTGCCCGGCAATGCCAGACCGAGGGCTTCGACCAGGCAGTTCATCGAGTTGGCGGTGAACATGCCGGAGCACGAACCGCAGGTCGGGCAGGCGCTGCGCTCGTACTCAGCGACTTTCTCGTCAGAAGCGCTGGAGTCGGCGGCGATCACCATGGCGTCGACGAGGTCGAGACCGTGGCTGGCCAGTTTGGTCTTGCCGGCTTCCATCGGGCCGCCGGAAACGAAGATCACCGGGATGTTCAGGCGCAAGGCAGCCATCAGCATGCCTGGGGTGATCTTGTCGCAGTTGGAGATGCAGACGATGGCGTCAGCGCAGTGGGCGTTGACCATGTATTCGACGGAGTCGGCGATGATCTCGCGGCTCGGCAGCGAATACAGCATGCCGTCGTGGCCCATGGCGATGCCGTCATCCACGGCGATGGTGTTGAATTCTTTGGCGACACCGCCGGCGCGTTCGATTTCACGGGCGACCAGTTGGCCCAGGTCCTTGAGGTGGACGTGGCCCGGTACGAACTGGGTGAAGGAGTTGGAAATGGCGATGATCGGCTTTTTGAAGTCGTCATCTTTCATCCCCGTTGCGCGCCACAGTGCGCGGGCGCCGGCCATGTTGCGGCCATGGGTGGATGTTTTCGAGCGGTAATCAGGCATGAAGCACTCCGGGCGGCTAATCAGGTATCAAAAGGGAAGTGAGCTTCTATTGACGTCTGGAACACTCAGAAATGGCCGTGTGTCCGGAAGTTGCCGATAACTTTGCGGGATCGCCGCGCGCTTCAGCTTGAGCTCATAAACCCGCCGGGGGATGACTGGCGATGAATGTCGCGATTCTACACGGCTGGCGTCAGGAGGGAATGCCGGGAAGTGTTGATCCAGTACTGACGGAGTGGACGGAATGACGACTGGTACGTATCACCCGGTATTAAGTGCCTGTTGAGTTTTGTGGTTGATCATTGCGTTCACCCAAAGCCCTGCAACACTCAGTGTCAGGAAGCCAAGGGCCAGAGTCGTGGTCAGGTTTTCGGGCGTCAGATTGATCACCGAGCTGATCACACCGCCGAACATGAAAATCAGCATGGCCCCGACCGAGGTGGAGGCCCCGGCATTCTCCGGGTGAAGACTCATCGCTTTGGAGTTGACGATTGGCCTGGCAATGGTGGTGCCGATGGTGCAAACCAGCATGGAGATCAACACCGTCGCCGCAGAAAGACCGAACTGGCGAGTCAGCCACAGCATGACCCCGCCTGAAACGGCGATCAGGCCCAGGCCGATAATGATCTGGTTGTTGGCTTGCAGGTATCGATGCAGCACGCTGGCTAATATTCCGCCGAATACATATGCCACGCCATACAGCAGCAACGCCCAGGCGAATTCATACGGCGAGAGCGCCAGACGCTCCATGAAAATGATGGGCGAAGAAACGATGAACGAAAAATGGCAGGCGAAGGCCAGGGCCGAAATCAACCAGTAACCCATGAAGCGTACATCCGAACATAAGCGCCGATAAGCACTGAAAAACCCCATGTGTGCTGCGCTTTGGACAGGCGGGATTTCCTTGAGTAACCGGTAGGCACCGAGCCAGGCAACAATCGCCAGTGCAATGAAGACATAAAAACTGCCTTGCCAGCCAAGGCACGATTGCAGCCAGGTTCCCAGCAGCGGCGAAATTGAAATGAACACCCCGCTCCCCGTTACCATCCAGATCCTGATGCGTTCCCGTTCATTACCGACGAATAGATCCTGTATCAGCGCCTGCGACAACGAAAATGACCCGCAACCAATCGCCTGAACCATGCGAAACCCCAGAAACCAGCGGTAGTCGCTGGCGACCATGCAACCAGCCGCTCCAATTGCCGCGATAACAATGCCTCCCAACAGCAGCTTCTTGCGTCCCCACACATCCGACAATGGCCCGACCAATATCACGGACAGTGCCAGGCTGATGGCGAACACGCTGACGGACAGGGCAATCTCGGACGGTGAGGTCTGAAAGTAGTCAGAAAGAGCGGGAAAGGACGGAAGCACCACATCAAGGGGGAAGACGCCAAGCAGTGTCATGGTCATCAACAGAGTGACCGTGCCCCGGCGGTTTTTTTCACTGACTCCGGATTTTCCTTCAGTCATCGACAAGCCCTGCCTTTGCGAAGAGCTGCTGGTTGGATGGCAGGTCGAAGAACCCTGCTTTCTCCATTGCCTGGAGCGTCGCACTTGCCCCCGATCGGGCGCGCTGAAGGCAGGCTTGCGGGCCGGTCAGGGCGCTGAGGATTTCTGCGACGCAATTCTCCCCGAGGCCCACGCTGTTCAGGCTTTCCTTCAGCCATCGCTCATCGACCTCAAAGAAAATCAGGAGGATGTCCACCAGCAGCTTCGCGGCGAACGTGCGTTGGCTGCTGTTCAGGGTCAGCCACAGATAATGGAACACTTCGCAAAAGTAACGACTGTGTCGGGCCTCGTCGGTGAGGTGGTCCCTGAGCATTTCCTGAACGCTGGACACCAACTCGTTGCGGCAAACCTCAAGCAGTTCCCTGGCGATGATGGTCTCGGACACGAAGCCAACGAGAAACCAGGCCAGCGCCTTATGCCTGTCCGGTGCGTGGTCAAGCAGGGCGTTCAGTCGGGTAATGCGGTGCGGCATCACCGGGCGTTGTGTCATGCCGTAGAGGTCGGCTATCTGCTCGGCGAGACTATTGGAGAACAGGGCGTGATAACCCTCATCGGTATAGAGCTGGAGGGCGGACGTTTTCATCCGTCGGGGGATGGACGCACCGAGCTCATCGTGGACGATGGTTTCCACGGAGCGGTTGACGATCCGATGTTCGAGTCGGGTGGTGTAGTCGAGGAAATACACCAGATGGTTGGCTGATAATCGATGGGTGATCGCACTACCGGCTGCTTCGATTTTCGGGTGATTCAGGTAGGGCAGGAAGGCCGGCGGGAACCAGTGTCGTGTTTCCAGTTGCCGTTCCAGATCTGATGGCAATTGATAAATGTGCTCGCTGGTTCGTACCGAGGCTCGGGTGTTCCAGTCGCCGAGGGTGAAGCGCTGGGCCCAGGTGTCGGGCAGTGACAGGTCGTCTGTGCGGGGGCCGGTCATTGGTGTGAGCCTCGGCTGCTTAGCAGCGCTTTCAATTCCTTGCACATCACTTGCCCGTCACTCTGGCCACAACCCACAAAAAACAACGGTTGTTCGGCGCTGACCTCGATCCCTAGCAACGTTTCGACCTGATCGTCCGCCAACGCACCGGTCAGCCAGGTGTTTAACCCAAGTGCGGTGGCCACCAGTTGAAAGGTCTGGGAAATATGACCCGCCTCGACGTAAGCCATTCGGTACGCCCGCGAGTGTTCATATTTCCACCACAGTTTGTCGAAGCGAGCGGTGATAAACAGGCCGACTGGCAGGTTGTTGATGAAATGCTGCCCACACAACAACTGGCCCAAGGGCGAGTCAGGCAGCGGATTGACGAAGCTCAATGCATGTTCGTCGGGGAGGTAGGCGTAGAGCCCGGGATTCAGGCCGCTGACGTTCTGAACATGAAGAAAACCTTCGCAGGCATTCAGCCCGCCACCGGATGGGCTGCTGCGCCGGGCGCCGAGACCTTCGGCGATGGTTTCATCGATGTCGTTGTCGCGCTCACGCAGATAGCCAAGGGACAAATACAAAAGAGTGCCCACATCGTCGAGAGAAACCCCTTCACCTGTGAAGGAGCGACAGGTTTTTCGGTCGATCAACGTCTTTGCAAGTGCGCTTTGCGGCAGACAGGACGGTTGGGGCAGGGCAATCCGCTCGCTTGTCGGACGTTCTGTGAGTCTGACCTCCGGGGCAGGAGTGGCCAGAACTTCGGCGCAATGGTCCAGATAGTGTCTCGACCATTCATTAATATCTTGGGGGACATATTCACAAGGAATGTTCTTGGTGCCGATATGAAATATCTTCGACAGTTCATCCCAGCCCCAATCAAGGGTGTCTTGTATTGAGGTTGTGAGTATTCCCGCGTTCAGGAGTTGCGTGTCTATTATGTTGTTGTCATCAAACTTTTCAGGGGTGTCGATAAGGTGTGCAAGGCGAGTTGAATATTCAAGGTTCAATTCGAACTGTTTGTGGTTCTTGTAATCCCAGACTATTTGGTCGGGAGAGCGAGGAAGTATGAATATATAAGGGTTTATCTGCATGATTGGCGATTCACTCTGGTCTTTGCCATAGAAAACGCTGGGTAGCCGGCACTCCCCAGCGTTTCATTTACTTAGCGGATTTTTGGCGCAACCAGAAAAGCCAGGTTAGCGATTTTGTTAGCTTCCAGAGTAATTGCTTTCATGTTTTTAACTCCTTGTAATTGATAGTGAGTGTCACTCCTTTGTGACGACTTAATCATAGTTTGTAATGAGTTCTTATCAAGTGGAGATTGGGTAGGAATGTTCCAGTAATTTTGTCGGATCGATCTGAGGGTTGGATGAATTTTGTAAGTTCTGTCCGCTGAAATAAAAGACATAGCGAAACGTCCTGCAAGTCATTAAGACCGCTGGAGTAGGAAGTTGGAGAGTTCAATAACAGATAACAGAACGGGGAGCCGGTTGGCTCCCCGTCAAACCGGCGTAATCAGCTGTTTGGCAGCAGACGGCAGGTGATGCTCTTGATGTAGCGGGTTTCGGCGATGGCTGGGTGAACCGGGTGATCCGGGCCCTGACCGCCGCGCTCCAGCATCTGGATGTTGCGGTCCAGGTGACGGGCGCTGGTCAGCAGGATGTTCTGCAGATCGTCTTCCGGCAGGTGCATCGAGCACGAAGCGCTGACCAGGATGCCGTCCTTGCTGAGCAGGCGCATGGCTTGCTCGTTCAGGCGACGGTAGGCGCCTTCACCGTTTTTCATGTCCTTCTTGCGTTTGATGAACGCCGGAGGATCGGCAACGATCACGTCGAAGCGCTCTTCGCTGGCTTTCAGCTCTTTCAGGGCTTCGAACACGTCACCTTCAATGCAGGTCATCTTGTCGGCGAAACCGTTCAGCGCGGCGTTGCGCTCGACGCCGTCAAGGGCGAAGGCCGATGCATCGACGCAGAACACTTCACTGGCGCCGAACGCAGCCGCTTGCACGCCCCAGCCACCGATGTAGCTGTACAGGTCCAGCACGCGTTTGCCTTTGGCATAAGGTGCCAGGCGTGCGCGGTTCATGCGATGGTCGTAGAACCAGCCGGTTTTCTGGCCCTGGATGACCGGCGCTTCGAATTTCACGCCGTTCTCTTCCAGCGCAACCCACTCCGGCACCAGGCCGAACACGGTTTCGACGTAGCGGTTGAGGCCTTCGGCATCACGGGCAGCGGAGTCGTTCTTGAACAGAATGCCGCTAGGCTTGATCACTTGGGTCAGCGCTGCGATCACGTCTTCTTTATGGGCTTCCATGGTTGCCGAAGCGATCTGTACCACCAGGATGTCGCCGAAACGGTCGACTACCAGACCTGGCAGCAGGTCGGAATCGCCGTAGACCAGGCGATAGAACGGCTTGTCGAACAGGCGATCGCGCAGGGACAGCGCAACGTTCAGGCGATGCACCAGCAGCGACTTGTCCAGCGGCAACTTGATGTCGCGCGACAACAGGCGGGCGCAGATCAGGTTGTTCGGGCTCATGGCAACGATGCCCAGCGGCTTGCCGCTGGCTGCTTCGAGGATCGCCTGGTCGCCGGCCTTGAAACCGTGCAAAGGAGTAGCGGCTACATCGATTTCGTTGCTGTAGACCCACAAATGGCCGTTCCGCAGGCGACGGTCGGCGTTGGCTTTGAGGCGCAGGCTAGGCAGGGACATGACGTCGCTCCGGAAAAAAGAGCGGGAGTATAGCGTGTTGCGCAAGGCCACGGTTTGGCGGATGGACATGCGGTGAGGCAGGCCCGGGCATTTGATGAAACTTCAGGCGATGGACCGGCCAGGGTGTCGGATCCAACTTTATAAGGGTTAGAATCGCCGCCTGTCCCAGAGTGTGTACTTATGTCCCCAGAGCTGACTACCGAACAGATTCAACAGTCCCTGCAAGGCATCAGCGTGCCGGCCCAGCCGCAAATCATGGTGGATTTGCAGATGGAACAGTACATGCCCGACCCGGATCTGGAGGTGATCGCGAAGCTGATCTCCCAGGACCCGGGCCTCTCTGGCGCCTTGTTGAAAATCGTCAACTCGCCGTATTACGGCTTGAGCAACAAGATCGCCTCGATTCAGCGAGCGGTGAATCTGTTGGGCAGCCGCTCGATCATCAACCTGATCAACGCGCAGTCGATCAAGGGCGAGATGAACGACGACACCATCGTTACCTTGAATCGTTTCTGGGACACCGCTCAGGACGTGGCGATGACCTGCCTGACCCTGGCCAAGCGCATCGGCACCCAGGCCGGCGATGAAGCCTACGCCCTGGGACTGTTTCATGACTGCGGCGTGCCGCTGATGCTTCAGCGCTTCCCCAACTACATGACCGTTCTGGAAGAGGCCTACGCCAGTGCCAGCGCTGAATGTCGGGTGGTGGACACCGAGAATCGGGTGTTCAATACCAATCATGCGGTGGTGGGTTATTACACCGCCAAATCCTGGCGCCTGCCGGAGCATGTGACCGCCGCCATCGCCAATCACCACAATGCGTTGGCGATCTTCAGCGATGAGTCGTCGCGCAACAGCCAGCTGAAAAACCTGCTGGCGATCCTGAAAATGGCCGAGCACATTTGTGCGTCTTTCCGGGTGCTGGGCAACCAGCGTGATGACCACGAGTGGGACAGCATTGCACCGCTGGTTCTCGATTATGTCGGTCTCTCGGACTATGACTTCGAGACCCTCAAACAAACGATTCGTGACCTTGGCGCTCATCGCTGAGCGTTGCACCGCCTGATTCGAGAGCACCATGCCGGAACTGCCTGAAGTCGAAACCACCCGCCGCGGAATTGCGCCACACCTGGAAGGCCAGCGCGTCAGCCGGGTGATCGTGCGTGAACGGCGCTTGCGCTGGCCCATTCCCGAAGACCTGGATGTGCGGCTGTCGGGCCAGCGCATCGTGGTGGTGGAGCGACGCGCGAAGTACCTGCTGATCAATGCCGAAGTCGGCACGCTGATCAGCCATTTGGGGATGTCGGGGAATCTGCGCCTGGTGGAAATCGGCACGCCGGTGGCCAAGCATGAGCATGTGGACATCGAACTGGAATCTGGTCTGGCCCTGCGTTACACCGACCCGCGACGGTTTGGCGCGATGCTCTGGAGCCTCGATCCGCTCAACCACGAGTTGTTGATTCGCCTGGGGCCGGAGCCGTTGACCGACCTGTTCGACGGTGAGCGCTTGTTCCAGCAATCCCGCGGGCGATCCATGGCGGTCAAACCGTTCATCATGGACAACGCGGTGGTGGTCGGCGTGGGCAATATCTATGCAACCGAAGCGTTGTTCGCCGCCGGTATCGATCCGCGTCGTGAGGCCAAGAGCATCTCTCGGGCGCGTTATCTGAAACTGGCGATCGAGATCAAACGCATCCTGGCGGCCGCTATCGAGCGCGGCGGCACCACGCTGCGCGACTTTATCGGTGGTGACGGTCTGCCGGGTTATTTCCAGCAGGAACTGTTCGTGTACGGCCGTGGCGGTGCGCCCTGCAAGGTCTGTGGCACAGAGCTGCGGGAAGTGAAGCTCGGGCAGCGCGCCAGCGTCTTTTGCCCGCGCTGTCAGAGCTGAAACGCTCAGGGTCTATAGTCAGTGTTCTGACTGCCTAGCCCAAGGACCGTGCCATGAACCTGTTTCGAACCGTTGTCGTCGTTATGCTGCTGAGCCTCGGTGCGCCAGCGCTGGCAGCAAACACGGGCAGCGGCGACCCGCGTTACACCATCCAGAATCCCCCGGCCTACGCCATGATCGGCGATTTGCTGATTGCCCGACCTTTGCTGGTCGTGGCAACGGTGATCGGTGCAGGGGTGTTTGTGGTGTCGCTGCCGTTTACCGCGTTGGGCGGCGGCGTTGGCGATGCGGGGCAGGCGTTGGTGGTCGACCCGGCAAAAGCAGCGTTCGTGCGGTGCCTGGGGTGTATCGGAGAGGGGTTTGAGCAGCGGGAGTAAGTGAAGATCAAAAGATCGCAGCCTTCGGCAGCTCCTACAGGAGTATGCAAACCTGTGTAGGAGCTGCCGAAGGCTGCGATCTTTTGGGGCCCTCAAGCCTTGCCAGTAAGCTTGCGGTACTTCTCCATCAACTGCTCTTCAGTCTCCGGATGCGCTTCGTCCAGCGGAATGCAATCCACCGGGCACACTTGCTGGCACTGAGGTTCGTCGTAGTGGCCGACGCACTGGGTGCACAGGTTCGGGTCGATCACGTAGATCTCTTCGCCCTGGGAGATGGCGGCGTTCGGACACTCGGGTTCGCAGACGTCGCAGTTGATGCAATCGTCGGTGATGATCAGGGACATGCTAACTCCAGCCAGGGCGGAAGGCCCGGGCGCAATAAACCAATGCGCACAATTGTGCCGCATTGGCGCCCGCAGTGCACGCGGGCGCGATCAAGGGGAAAAGATCGACCGAACGCGGCCCGAACCTGCGGCAGCTCCTACTTTTTAAAGCGTTCGTTCAGGGCGTCCGCCACCGCAGGGTGGACGAACTTGGTGATATCGCCGCCCAAGGCTGCGATTTCACGGACCAGCGTCGAGGAAATGTACGAATAACGCTCGGACGGGGTAAGAAACAGACTTTCCACATCCGGCGCCAGCTGACGGTTCATGTTGGCCAGCTGGAATTCGTATTCGAAGTCCGATACCGCACGCAAACCACGCAGGAACACGTTGGCGTTCTTCTCTTTGGCGAAATGCGCCAGCAACGTCGAGAAGCCGACAACTTCAACGTTGGGCAGATGTTTAGTGACCTCGCGGGCCAGCTCCACACGCTGTTCCAGGGGAAACAACGGGTTTTTCTTCGGGCTGGCGGCGACGGCGATGATCACATGATCGAACAGGCGCGCGGCGCGTTCGACCAGATCGCCATGGCCCTTGGTAATAGGGTCGAAGGTACCTGGGTACAACACTCGGTTCATCGCGTCGTCCTGGCGGGAGTCCGTTGGGGAGTCGGATGGTATCGCAGCCTTCCCGGTCGGCCAAGTCGCCTTTTGGGTAAGAAAGCACTATAGGCCATTGGAATATTCTCCATTTTCATGGGTTTTTCAAACGTTCGGCCAAAGAAGTTGCCAGCTGCGCCGTCAGCCCATAGACCGACAATTGCGGGTTTGCGCCAATGCTGGTGGGGAACAGCGAGCCGTCATGAATCGACAGATTGCCTAACTGATGATGCCGGCCGAGGCTGTCGGTCACGGCGTTTTTCGGGTCTTCACCCATGGCACAACCGCCCATCACATGGGCGCTGCCCAGGCGTGTGCGATACAGCTCCAGGCTTAGGCCGTCGATCAGCGTGCGCGCTTCGGCGAGGGTTTTCACGTAGCGAGCGTCGGCGTGCATTGGCATCACCGCATGGGCACCGCCCGCGAACTGGATCTCGGCCATGCTGTGGAACGCCCGACGCAATCCGTCCCAGGCATAAGGTGAAACCTGATAGTCGAGCACCGGCGTGCCGTCACCGCGCAACTCGACGCTGCCACCGGGGCTGTCCGGGTGGAAACCGTCCCGCAGCAACGCCAACATGGCGTGGGTGTGGGGCAGGTTTTCCATGTGCTGGGCGTTTTCCTTGCCGAAACCGCCGAGCAGCGTGGTCGCCAGCGCCGGGTGCAGCGGCGGCACTTCGAGTTTGTAAGACATTTTTCCGGTGGTGCCGTCCAGCCATTGAAAATGGTCGGAATAGATCGACTGTGGCGCGCCATAAAACGGGTTGATCACTTCGTCGAACAGCCCTGCCGACATGTTCACCAGGTGTAGGAAAGTCCGTTTGCCCAGCCGTTTGTGCGGATCCGGCGCCTCGGAGCGCATGAGCAGCGCCGGGCTGTTGATCCCGCCACCGGCCAGCACGTAATGCCGCGCCTTGACCGTGATTGTGTATCCGGTAGGCGCGACGCAGCGGTCGTCCATCGCTACGCAATGCAAGCCGGTGACCTTGTCGCCGCTGATCAAGAGCTTTTCGGCGCGAGCCAGATAGAGCAACTCGCCCCCTTTTTCCAGGGTCGCCGGAATGGTCGTGACCAGCATCGATTGCTTGGCGTTGGTCGGGCAACCCATGCCGCAGTAGCCAAGGTTCCAGCAGCCACGCACGTTGCGCGGGATCACATGCCAGGCGTAGCCGAGTTTTTCGCAGCCTTTGCGGATCACGTCGTTGTTGGCGTTGGGCGGGATCATCCAGGGGGCGACGCCCAGGCGTTGTTCCATTTTCTCGAACCACGGCGCCATTTCGGCCGGCGTGTGGCCTTTGACGTCGTGCTCCTTGGCCCAGTGGTCGAGGGTCGGGGCCGGCGTGCGAAAGCTTGAGGTCCAATTGATCAGCGTGGTACCGCCCACCGCCCGGCCCTGAAGGATGGTGATCGCGCCGTCCTTGCTCATGCGGCCGATACCTTCCTGATAGAGGCTGGTGTAGGCCTGGTCTTCGAGCATCTTGAAGTCGCTGCTGGTCTTGAGCGGGCCTTCCTCGATCAGCAATACCTTGTAGCCCGCGGCGCTGAGAATTTCGGCGGTGGTGCCACCGCCCGCGCCGCTGCCGATAATCGCCACGTCCGCCTCGAGGGACAGGTTCTGGGTCAGTTGTGAACCGTTATAGGTTTTCCAGCCACGGGCCAGGCCTTCGCGGAACGGATCGGGTACGGGCATTTTCAGGTTCTCTTTTTATTTTGGATTCGGCAGTGAGGCGGCTGACGCCATCGTCGGATCGCCGCCCGGAGCAAGCTCGCTCCCACATTGACCGCGTAAACCCTGTGGGAGCGAGCTTGCTCGCGATAGGGTCAACTCGGTTTCAGACCGTAGGTGGCCCGGGATACCCGCAATGCGCCCACGACTCCGCCCGGCTGTACCACGCCATCATCACCAGTTGCAGCAGCGAGCTATGGCCCATACGCAGGAGGCTTAACGAGCTGTTTTCCCAGCGATCGAGAAAGTGCCGGATCTCGTCGGCACTGGCGTTTTCCCAACTGCCCCAGATCCCGGTCAGTGGTCCGCGAGTCACGGCCATTCCCAGCACATCGAATAACTGCCGGGTCAGCTTGAGCATTTCCGGCGACAGATGATTCAGGCCGTTATCCAGGCAGTGCAGGGTTTCAACGACCGCCGTCGGCATTTTTTCGACGGCCACACCGCCGTCGAGCATCACCGGAATCAGCGCCCGCAAAAACAGCAAGTCACCGCTGCGCAGAATCGCGAAACCGCTGGCCGGAATGCTCGATGAGCAGCCGCTGAGGCTCGCTCCCAAACCGGCGGTGGCGAGAAAAGCGCTGGCACCGAGGCTGAATTTAAGCAAGCCGCGCCGTGACAGCGCGGGTGTATCGGACAGGCTTGGGCTCATTATTGTTATTACCCGAAGGGGATGATCGTTAGCGGATAAACAGCTTCTGAATCAGCTTCTGAATGGATTTTCCGTACGGCGGGTAGATCAATTTCGCCGCATTGAACCGCTGTTTGATCAGCACACCTTTGGCTTTGCTGAAGGTCAGGAAACCTTCGTGGCCGTGGTAATGGCCCATGCCCGAGGCGCCGATCCCGCCGAATGGCATGTCGTCCTGAGCGACGTGCAGCAGGGTGTCGTTCAGGCACACGCCACCGGAATGGGTTTCGTGAAGTACGCGGTGTTGCTCACGCTTGTCGTAGCCGAAGTAATACAGGGCCAGCGGACGAGGTCGTTCATTGATGTAGGCAAAAGCCTGATCCAGATCCTTGTAGGGAACGATCGGCAACAGCGGACCGAAGATTTCGTCCTGCATCACCATCATGTCGTTGCTGACGTTGAGCAGCAGGCTGTGACTCATGCGGCGCCCCTGGCCCTTGTCGAACAGCGGAATCAGCAGCGCGCCCTTGCTGGTGGCGTCGCTGATGTAGCCGTTGAGGCGCGCCAATTGTCGGTCATTGATGATTGCGGTGTAGTCCGGGTTGTCGGTCAAGGTCGGATAAAACCCGCGAACCGCCTGACGATAGGCTTCGACGAAAGCACCTACGCGATCTTCCGGCACCAGCACATAGTCCGGGGCCACGCAGGTCTGCCCGGCGTTGAGCGTCTTGCCGAAAGCGATGCGTTCGGCGGCGTCCTTGAGCGGCACGTCGCGGGACACGATGGCCGGGGATTTGCCGCCGAGTTCGAGGGTCACCGGGGTCAGGTTCTCGGCCGCCGCACGCATTACGTGTTTGCCGATGCTGGTGGCGCCGGTGAACAGCAGGTGATCGAAACGCAATCTGGAGAACGCTACACCGATATCGGCTTCGCCCAGTACCACGCAGACCAGGTCTTGCGGGAAGATTCGGCCCAGCAGTTCCTTGAGCAACAATCCGGTGGCTGGGGTCGATTCACTGAGCTTGAGCATCACCCGATTGCCTGCCGACAACGCGCCTACCAATGGTCCGATGGCCAGATACAGTGGGTAGTTCCACGGCACGATCACCCCGACCACACCCAAAGGTTGATAAACGACTTTGGCCGCCGCGGGTTGAAAGGCAATCCCGACCTTGCGCTTCGACGCCTTCATCCAGCCTTTGAGGTGCTGACTGGCGTAATGAATGCCGTGCAGGCTGGGCATCAGTTCGGCGAGCAGGGTTTCATCGGCGCTGCGATGGCTGAAATCCTGGCTGATGGCATCGATCAATGCCTGACGCTCATTGCTCAACAGATCGCGCAGGGCTTTTAACCATTGCTGGCGCTGGCCGGCGGGTGGTATCGGGTTGGCGGCATACGCCGCGCGTTGGGCGTCGAACAGGGTCTGGAGCTCTTCCAGGGGCTGCTGCAGGTTCTGCAAGTAGGCGATGTCAGCAGTCATGGTCGGCTCCGGATTTATTGTAATGAGGGACTTTTTAGAGTCTATGCTCTATAAAGTCAAATGACATCCTGGCGCAGCTTTGTTTTATCCACTCGCGGATAGGTCGTAAGATGCCGGTCAACGCACTTTGAATTAAAGCCCAAGCCATGGCCCCTCGGATCAAAACCAGCGAGCGCATCGTGCAGAACAGCCTGGAGCTGTTCAATCAGCAGGGTGAGCGCAGCATCAGCACCAACCACATTGCTGCCCACATGGAAATTTCCCCGGGCAACCTGTACTACCACTTCCCCAACAAGCAGGCGATCATCGCCGTGCTGTTCAGTGAGTACGAAAGCCTGGTGGACAGCTTCCTGCGCCCGCCCCAGGGGCGTGCCGCCACGGTCGAAGACAAGCGCTTCTACCTTCAGGAACTGCTCGCTGCCATGTGGCGCTACCGGTTTTTGCACCGAGATCTGGAGCACCTGCTCGACAGTGATCCGGAGCTGGCCGCCCGTTATCGGCGCTTTTCCCAGCGCTGTCTGATCCATGGCACGCACATCTACGCGGGCTTCGTCGAGGCTGGCATCTTGCAAATGGACAAGGTTCAGATCGAATCGCTGACGCTCAATGCCTGGATCATCCTGACGTCCTGGGTGCGTTTTCTCTGCACCACACGCGAAAACTCCAATCACCTGAGCGAACAGGCCATTAAACGTGGGGTGTATCAGGTGCTGGTGCTGGAGGCCGGTTTTGTCACGGATCAGTCCCGCGATGAGGTGAATGCGCTGTTCGAGGAGTTTTACGTGCCGCTGGCCCAAGCGCTGGAAGAAGTGGGATAAAAAGTGCAGTAGGATCAAACATCGCCCAATCACAGGAGCCCGTTATGCCCATTGCGCAACTGATCAGCCCGCAAGCGTTGGACCTGAAAAAGGAGCAGCCGGGGCTGGTGATTCTGGATTGTCGTTTTGCCCTCGAAGACCCGGATTACGGTCAGCGCAGCTATGCCGAAGGGCATATTGCCGAGTCGAGCTTCGCCGATCTTGAGCGTGATTTGAGCGGGACAGTGATCAAGGGTGTGACCGGGCGTCATCCGTTGCCTGAACCTGAAGACTTGATCGAGCGTCTGCAAGCCTGGGGCGTCAACGCCGACAGCGATGTGGTTTTGTATGACGACGGTCCGGGCGCGTATGCGGCGCGGGCCTGGTGGTTGCTGGCCTGGTTGGGCAAACGTGACGGCGTGTTTATTCTGGATGGCGGACTCAAGGCCTGGCACGCGGCCGGTTTGCCCCTGAGTCTTGATGCACCGCAGATTGAACGGGGCACCTTCACGGGGTCGCCGGACAACGCGCTGATCTTGAGCGCCGAACAGCTCCAGCAACGTCTCGGCCAGCCTGCGCTGACCCTGCTTGATGCCCGCGGCTTGCCGCGTTTCAAGGGAGAAGTAGAGCCGATCGACCCGATTGCCGGGCACATCCCCGGCGCGCAATGTGCGGCGTTCACCGACAACCTGGGCAGCGACGGGCGTTTTCTGCCGGCCGATCAGCTCAAACAGCGTTTTGCCGAAAAGCTCGGTGATCGTTCGCCGGCCGATCTGGTGGCGTACTGCGGTTCTGGCGTGACGGCCTGTCACAACCTGTTCGCGCTGTGCCTGGCGGGTTATCCGTTGGGCGCGTTGTATGCCGGTTCATGGAGCGAGTGGATCAACGATCCCGCGCATGGCATCGCCATCGGCGAATAACCCCAATCCCCCTGTAGGAGTGAGCCTTTGTGGCGAGGGGATTTATCCCCGTTGGGCTGCGAAGCGGCCCCGAAATCGAAAACCGCGGTGTGTCAGGTACACCGCTTACAATGGTTTACGACTGCTTCGCAGCCGAACGGGGATAAATCCCCTCGCCACAAAGGCTCGCTCCCACATTTGGACCTGTGTCGACCTCAACTTCCGGGGAGTTGCCGCGCACTTCGATACGCGCCCGGCCCCACGCCGTAAACCTGCTTGAACTGCCGGCTCAGATGACTCTGGTCAGCAAACCCCAGCAGTGTCGCCACTTCCAGCGGCAAACAGCCGTTCTGTAACAGCGCCCGTGCCCGGGCGATGCGCTGCTGCATCAGCCAGGTGTGCGGCGGCATGCCCGTGGCACGGCGGAACACCCGGGCGAAGTGGAAGGGCGAAAGGTTGACCGCCGCTGCCAGTTCTTCCAGCGAAGGCGGCGTCGCCAATTGCGCCTGCAGCAGATCCTTGGCCAGTGTCACCGCCCGATGTTCCTTGCCCGGCTTGCCGGCAACCGGCACGGCCGCGTGCCGTTGCAGCAGCGACAGCATCATTTCCCGCCAGACCGTTTGTTGTTGCAAGGCAGTGGACGGACTTTCCAGTAGACGGTGCAGTTGGCAGAAACCCTTCACCAGATCCGGATCGCGATACAGCGTCGCGCCAAACGCCGGCAAGTTGTTGGTCGGCAGTTCCAGTTCATCGAGTAGCGACAGAATCTGCCCGCTGTCCGGATAAAACGCCCGATACAACCAACCATCCTCCGTGCCTTTATGGCCGGTGTGCAGTTCGTCCGGATTGATCAGAACCAGCGTGCCGCTACCGGCCAGGTGTTCGGCGCCGCGATAGCGATAACGCTGGGCGCCGGCCATGATCATGCCGATCACGTAGCCGTCATGCACATGGGGCGCGAAACGGTGTTCGATGTAACGTGCGGACAATAACTCGACACCGGCCAACGGCGCTGTTTGCCAGAATCGGATCGACTCGCCCTGATCGACGTCCATGGTCTTACTGTCGACCCATGGTGGTCAGCCATTGCGGGATGCGGCGTTCCAGGTAGTAACCCGGTTGCTTGAACGAACCATCGACGAAGCCGACATGCCCACCCTTGGTCTGTAACTCGAATTGAGTGCAGGCGGACAATTCGTTGGCTTGCGGCAGGCTATGAGGAAAGACAAACGGGTCATCGGCCGCTTGAATGATCAGTGTCGGCGTACGAATCTCGCCCAGGAAATAGCGACTCGAGGCGCGGCGATAGTAATCCTCGGCATCGGCAAAACCGTTCAGTGGCGCGGTGACCCGGCCATCGAAATCCCAGAACGTGCGCATGTTCTCCAGCGAGCCCAGCGCGGCCAATGCCGCCAGTCCATCCTCGCGCCCGTCATGCTGAAACTTGCGTTGTTTATTCTTGATGTAGGCCACCATCTCTCGCATGAAATGCGCCTGATAGACCTTGGAAAAGCCCTGGCCGATACGGTCGGCGCATTGATCGAGACGAAACGGCACCGACACCGCCACCGCACCGACCACGCCACTGTTGCTGCCGGATTCGCCCAAATGCTTGAGCAACACATTGCCGCCCAGGGAATAGCCGACCGCATACAACGGCGCGAGCGGTCGTTGGGCCTTCAGGTGCTTAATGGTTTCGGCCAGGTCTTCACTGGCGCCGGAATGGTAGCTACGTGGCAGCAGATTCGGTTCGCCCGAACAGCCGCGCCAGTTCAGTGCGACGCTGGCCCAGCCTTGGGCGCCCAGTGCTTTCTGCACCCCGGCCACGTAAGGCGAATTTGAAGAACCGGTCAGGCCGTGCAACACCAGCACCAGTGGCGCATCGGCGCTGTGCGGGCCGTGCCAGTCGAGATCGAGAAAGTCGCCATCCTCAAGCCACAAGCGTTCGCGCTGGCGTTCGATGTGCGTGGTTTTGCGCCACAGCGGCCCCCACAAGGTTTGCAAGTGCGGGTTGCCGAGGCCGAAGGCGGGGGTGAAACGTTCTGTCGGATGGGACACGATGGTTCTCGATGCAGCGGTGCGAGCCTCGCTTGAGGCGCGCACCTTTTTCAGGCCGGTTGATTAACCGGCAATCTCTGCCATACGTTGCCACAACGCGTAATACACCCGCCCGGATTTCTGCTCCCGGTGCAGGCGCCAGTTGCCTGGCAAGCCAAGGCTCGATGGCGCATTCTCGCTTTCAGTGTAGATCCAGGCTTCGTCGGCCAGCCACTGACGCTCTTCAAGCAATGCGCAAACGCCCGGCAACAGGTTCTGGTTGAAGGGCGGGTCGAGGAACACCACGTCGTAAGCGGTCGCTGTCTGGGTTTCCAGGTAGCGCAGGGCATCGGCGGTCTGAATCTGGCCGGTGGTGCAACGCAGCGTGCCCAGATGTTCCTTGATGCTGGCGACCGCGATATTACTGGCGTCCAGCGCCTGACCCATGGCCGCGCCACGGGACAAGGCTTCGAGGAACAGCGCGCCGCTGCCGGCGAACGGGTCCAGAACCTTGGCGCCAGCGACATACGGCGCGAGCCAGTTGAACAGGGTTTCACGGACCCGGTCCGGGGTCGGACGCAGGCCCGGTGCATCCGGGAAGCTCAGCTTTCGGCTGCCCCATTCACCGCCGATGATGCGCAGTTGGTTCACGCCGTTATGGACGTTGTGTACGGGTTTTTTAGGGCGAGTGGCCATTAATGCTCCGGAACCCCGAGCGGTTGCTCGGCAGGTTTATCAGTTGGGGCCGGTAACGGCTTTTGCGGCACGGTCGGGCCAGCGCTGACGATGACCATTTTATCCGTGCTCAAGTGTTTGTTCAGTGCGGTTTTGACCTGTTCGACCGTCAGGCTCTGGGACTCGCGCATGAAGTCATCCAGGTAACTCAGCGGCAGGTTGTAGAAACCCATGGCGCCGAGTTGGCCGACGATATCGGCGTTGCTGGCGGTGGACAGCGGGAAGCTGCCGGCCAGTTCACGCTTGGCGTCGTCGAGTTCTTTCTGGGTCGGGCCGGTTTTAAGGTAGTCGGCGAGCACGTCCTGCACCAGTTTCAGCGTACCTTCGCTCATCTCGGCGCGGGTTTGCAGATTGATCATGAACGGGCCGCGCGCCTGCATCGGGGTGAAGCCCGAATACACGCCATAAGTCAGGCCGCGCTTCTCGCGCACTTCGCTCATCAACCGCGTGCCGAAGCCTCCGCCGCCAAGAATCTGGTTACCCATGGAGAGTGCCGCGTAGTCCGGGTCGTCACGGTCGATGCCCAATTGCGCGAGCATCAGGTTGGTCTGCTTGGACGGAAACTCGATGTGACCGATGCTGGCTTTCGGTTCCTCCGGTTGCGGGATTTTCGCCAGCTCCGGGCCTTTTGGCAGCGCGCTGGAGACTTGTGCAGCAATCGCCTCCGCCTCGGCACGAGACAGGTCGCCCACCAGCGCAATCACCACGTTGCCAGCGGCGTAGGCCTTCTCATGGAACGCCTTCAGTTGAGCCAGTGTGATCGCTGGAACGGTTTTCGCCGTGCCGTCGCTGGAGTGCGCGTACGGGTGATCGCCGTACAGACGGTTCATCAGCTCCAGGCTCGCGAGTTTGCCGGGGTTCTGCTTCTGGTACTCGAAACCGGCGAGCATCTGGTTCTTGATGCGCGCAAAGGAATCGGCCGGGAAGGTTGGTTTACCGACGACTTCAGAGAACAATTTCAGGGCCGGTTCGCGTTTGTCCGCGGCGCTGAGGCTGCGCAGGGACGCCAGGGCCATGTCCTTGAACGCGCCGTTGCCAAAGTCTGCGCCCAGGCCTTCGAAGCCCTGAGCAATGGCGCCGACATCTTTGCCGGCCACACCTTCGTTGAGCATGGCGTTGGTCAGCACGGAGAGACCGGGTGCATCGCCGTCCTGGCTGCTGCCGGCGGCGAAGATCAGGCGCATGTCGAACATCGGCAGCTCCCGGGCTTCAACGAACAGCACCTTGGCGCCCTCGGCGGTTTTCCAGGTCTGCACGTCCAGCGCGCGGTGGCTTGGCGCCTTGCCGTCAAGTTCAGCCAGCGATTGCAGCTTCTGGCTGGACTTGGCCTTGTCGAGGGCTTCGCTGGCCTTGGATTCGTCGGTCTTTGAAAAGTAAAACGCGGCAGACCCGATCAATGCGACAGCGATCAGGCCCATCAAGGCCAGGCGCGGTTTTTTACGCTCACTCATGAGTCGTCTCCTCCGGCAATACATGGGCGACGCTGAGACGTTCGCGGGTGAAATACAGCTTGGCGGCTTTCTGGATGTCTTCCGGGGTCACGCTTTCCAGCTCGGCGAGTTCGGTGTCCATCAGCTTCCACGACAGGCCGACAGTTTCCAGTTGGCCAATGGCGGTGGCCTGGCTGGTGATCGAATCACGCTCGTAGACCAGGCCAGCGATGACCTGTGCGCGCACTCGTTCCAGTTCTTCAGCGGACGGCGCGGTGGTTTTCAGCTGTTCGAGCAGCTTCCACAGGCCGGCTTCGGCCTGGGCCATGGTTTTGTTTTTCTGGGTATTGGGTGTTGCGGACAAGGTGAACAGGCTGTCGCCACGGGTGTAGGCGTCGTAGCTCGACGAACCGCCAGACACCAGCTCTTCGCCGCGCTCCAGTTGTGTCGGGATACGTCCGCTGTAGCCGCCGTCGAGCAGGGCGGAGATCAAGCGCAAGGCGTGGACCGAGCGTTTGTCTTCAGCGGTGGCGATGCTTGGCACGTTGAAACCCAGCATCAGGCTCGGCAATTGGGTCTTCACATGCAGGGTGATCTGCCGTTCGCCGGGTTCGGCCAGTTCCAGCGGGATTTTCGCCGATGGCACATCACGTTTGGCGATCGGGCCGAAATAGCGCTGGGCCAGAGTTTTGACCTCGTCCGGGGTCACGTCGCCCACCACCACCAATGTGGCGTTGTTCGGCACGTACCAGGATTGGTACCAGTGGCGCAGCTCTTCGACTTTCATGCGGTCCAGGTCAGCCATCCAGCCGATGGTCGGCGTGTGGTAACCGCTGCCCGGGTAAGCCATGGCCTTGAAGCGTTCGTAGGCCTTGGACATTGGCTTGTCGTCAGTGCGCAGGCGACGTTCTTCTTTAATGACTTCGATCTCGCGGGCGAACTCGTCGGCCGGCAGACGCAGGCTGGCCATGCGATCGGCTTCCAGCTCGAAGGCCACGCCCAGACGGTCGCGGGCCAGTACCTGGTAATACGCCGTGAAGTCATCGCTGGTGAACGCGTTCTCTTCGGCGCCGAGGTCGCGCAGGATCAGCGAGGCTTCGCCGGGGCCGATTTTCTCGCTGCCCTTGAACATCATGTGTTCCAGAGCGTGGGACAAACCGGTTTGACCCGGGGTCTCGTAGCTGGAGCCGACCTTGTACCAGACCTGGGAAACCACCACCGGCGCACGATGGTCTTCGCGCACGACGACCTTCAGGCCGTTATCGAGGGTGAATTCGTGAGTGGGTTGTGGATCGGCGGCCAGGGCCGAGAGGGGCAGACAAACTGTGCTGAGCAGCAGGCCTGCAGCGCGGCGGGCTAGAGCATTCATTCGTTTTTAAACCTTTGGGGCTGCCCGCTTGGTCTTAGCGTCGGCGGGCGAGAGGGTGCTAGGATACTGATCCGTTTTACTGGCGGCCACGCCTATCAGGCCTTCGGGTTTGATCAGGTTGTTTGGGTTTGCGGCAGAAGGCTGTGGTTTATCAACTAAACTCTGCTTTTTCGCCGATTTTGCCGCTCCAGTCCTTCGTGAAATCGTTTTTGTAAGGTGCCGTTTGCACCTCGACAAAATGTTGCGCGTGAACAAGCTGGGTCAATCGCAGTCTGTTCTGCATCGAATATTTATTTGCCGAGGCGCCCTTAGGCGCGTCGCTACTGTGAGATAGCCGTCCTCCATGTTTGGTTCCAACGACGACAAGAAAGCCCCAGCTGCGGCTGGTGAGAAGAAAAGCCTGTTCGGATGGCTGCGCAAAAAGCCGCAGGAACCCGTCGTCGAACAGCCACAGCCACTTCCTGAGCCCACGCCTGCGCCGGTAATAGAAGCAGAGCCCGCGCCGATTGTCCTGCCGGTCGCCGAGCCGGTGCTGCAACCGGTCGCCGAGCTTGAGCCTGATGTCGTCGCCGAAGTCGTGGCCCAGGTGCCGCTCACGCCCGTTGCCGAGCCATGGCTGACGTTGCCAGTGGCGGAAGAGCCGGTGGCATTGGTCGTAGATGACCTGGCACCTCACGTTACACCACCCATTCCAGCCCCGACTGCCTTTGCTCCTGAGCCCGTTCAAGCGCCAGTGGTTGAGCCGGTTGTCGCACCAGTGGTAGTGGCTGAGCCTGAACCGGTTGTTCCAGAACCTGTGGTGCCCGCATTCCTTGCTCCGGTTGCTCCGGTTGTTCAAGCGCCGGCGCCGGTCGTCGCTCCCGTTGCCGCCGCACCTGTCGTTCCCGTCGAAGCGCCTGCCGAGCCCGCGCGTACCGAAGAAACCAAAGCCGGTTTCTTCGCCCGCCTGAAACAAGGCTTGTCCAAGACCAGCGCCACCATTGGCGAAGGCATGGCCGCCCTGTTCCTGGGCAAGAAGATCATCGATGACGAACTGCTCGAAGACATCGAAACCCGCCTGCTGACCGCCGACGTTGGCGTCGAGGCTACGTCGGTGATCATTCAGCGTCTGACCCAGAAGGTCGCTCGCAAAGAACTGGCCGATGCCGATGCGCTGTACAAATCCCTGCAAGCGGAACTGGCGGCGATGCTCAAACCCGTCGAGCAACCGCTGAAAATCGCTTCGCAGAACAAGCCGTTCGTGATTCTGGTTGTCGGCGTCAACGGTGCGGGCAAGACCACCACCATCGGCAAACTGGCGAAGAAGCTGCAGCTCGAAGGCAAGAAAGTCATGCTCGCGGCCGGCGATACCTTCCGCGCCGCCGCCGTCGAACAATTGCAGGTCTGGGGGGAACGCAACAAGATCCCGGTCATCGCCCAGCACACTGGCGCTGACTCGGCTTCGGTTATCTTCGATGCCGTGCAAGCCGCCAAGGCCCGTGGCATCGACGTGCTGATCGCCGACACCGCCGGTCGCCTGCATACCAAAGACAATTTGATGGAAGAGCTGAAAAAGGTTCGCCGGGTTATCAGCAAACTCGACGCCGATGCGCCTCACGAGGTGCTGTTGGTGCTTGATGCCGGTACGGGGCAGAACGCGATCAGCCAGGCCAAACAATTCAACCAGACCGTCGAACTAACCGGCCTGGCGCTGACCAAGCTCGACGGCACCGCCAAAGGCGGGGTGATTTTCGCCCTCGCCAAGCAGTTTGGCTTGCCGATTCGCTACATCGGCGTCGGTGAAGGCATCGATGATTTGCGTACTTTTGAAGCAGAGCCCTTTGTCCAGGCATTGTTTGCCGAGCGGGAGCGTTCATGATTCGTTTCGAACAGGTCGGTAAGCGCTACCCGAACGGTCACGTCGGCTTGCATGAGCTGAGCTTTCGAGTCCGTCGGGGCGAGTTTTTGTTTGTGACTGGCCACTCTGGCGCTGGTAAAAGCACTTTGTTGCGCCTGCTGCTGGCTATGGAGCGTCCGACCACTGGCAAATTGCTGCTGGCCGGGCAAGACCTCAGCACCATCAGCAACGCACAGATTCCTTACTTGCGCCGGCAGATCGGCGTGGTATTCCAGAACCACCAGCTGCTGTTCGATCGCACGGTGTTCAACAACATCGCGCTGCCGTTGCAGATCCTTGGGCTGTCCAAGGCCGAGATCGCCAAGCGCGTGGATTCGGCCCTGGAACGTGTGGCGCTGTCGGACAAGACCGATTTGTACCCGGGCGACTTGTCCACCGGTCAGCAACAGCGCGTCGGCATCGCCCGCGCCATCGTTCACCGCCCGGCCTTGCTGCTGGCAGACGAACCGACCGGTAACCTCGATCCACGTCTGGCGGCTGAAATCATGGGCGTGTTCGAAGACATCAACCGTCTGGGCACCAGCGTGCTGATTGCCAGTCACGACCTGGCACTGATTGCCCGCATGCGCCACCGCATGCTGACCCTGCAGCGCGGTCGGTTGATCGGTGACGGGGAGGCCGGCGTATGAGTGCGACACGCAGCCCCAAGGTTTCCGAGCGTGTGGCCCCGAAGGCCGCCGACCAGCAGCCGCAGAAGAAAAAACGCGACGATGATGACGGCCCGGATTTCGCCACTCTGTTCCGCGCCTGGGTCGAGAGTCATCGCGCCAGCTTGCTCGATAGCTTGCGTCGTTTGGGCAAACAGCCAGTCGGTAGCTTCTTCACCTGCATGGTGATGGCGGTTGCCCTGAGTTTGCCGATGGGCCTGTCACTTTTGCTAAATAACGTCGAGCGTCTCGGCGGTTCCTGGCAGCGTGCGGCGCAGATTTCCCTGTACCTGCAAATCGAGGCCAGCCCTGCGGAGGGTGAGTCGTTGCGCGAGCAGATCAAGGGGATGCCTGGCGTAGCTGATGCTGAATATGTCGGCCGCGATCAGGCGCTGGAAGAGTTCCAGCAGCAATCAGGTCTGGGTGAGGCGCTCAAGGAATTGCCAGAAAACCCGCTGCCAGGCGTGGTTCTGGTGACGCCGAACGAAGTCGACAAGCCGGCCCTTGAAGCATTACGACAAAAACTTTCCGAGTTGCCCAAGGTACAACAGGCGCAACTTGATCTAGTCTGGGTCGAGCGTCTGGCAGCCATCCTCAAGCTGGGTGACCGTTTTGTCTTCGGTCTGACCGTGCTTCTGGTTTCTGCATTACTTTTGGTGATAGGCAATACCATTCGTCTTCATATTGAAAACCGCCGCACAGAGATAGAAGTGATTAAACTCGTCGGCGGCACTGACAGCTATGTGCGCAGGCCTTTTCTGTATATGGGTGCGCTTTATGGCTTCGGTGCGGGGATTCTTTCCTGGGGCGTATTGGCGTTCGGCCTTGATTGGCTGAACGACGCGGTGGTGGGGCTGGCCGGTTTGTACGGCAGTGATTTCGCGCTGGCCGGAGTGCCGGTTGCCGACGGTCTGTCTCTCTTGCTTGGCGCGGTGCTGTTGGGGTATATCGGTGCATGGATTGCAGTCGCACGCCACCTGAGGGAGCTTGCGCCTAAGTAGTATCACTTTGCTCGTATTGACCTTTCAGTATTTATGGGAACTTGTCTTTCGGTTTCCGGTCAATTTTCGCAGTGCTGAACTGCACGAGTTATGTAAGTCGGAGGTTTTTTCGTATGACCAATTCTTTGCAACCTGCATATGCTCTGGTCCCGGGTGCGAACCTGGAGGCCTATGTGCACACCGTGAACAGCATTCCATTGCTGACGCCGGAGCAGGAGCGTGAACTGGCCGAGAGTCTCTATTATGAGCAGGATTTGGGGGCGGCTCGGCAGATGGTGCTCGCCCACCTGCGTTTTGTCGTACATATCGCCCGTAGCTATTCCGGCTACGGTCTGGCTCAGGCTGACCTGATCCAGGAAGGCAACGTCGGCCTGATGAAGGCCGTGAAGCGCTTCAACCCGGAAATGGGTGTGCGTCTGGTTTCGTTCGCTGTGCACTGGATCAAGGCGGAAATCCACGAGTTCATCCTGCGCAACTGGCGCATTGTGAAAGTCGCGACCACCAAGGCCCAGCGCAAGCTGTTCTTCAACCTGCGCAGCCAGAAAAAACGTCTGGCGTGGCTGAACAACGAGGAAGTCCACCGTGTGGCGGAAAGCCTCGGTGTAGAGCCTCGGGAAGTGCGTGAGATGGAAAGTCGCCTGACCGGCCATGACATGGCCTTCGACCCGGCCGCGGAAGCGGACGACGACAGTGCTTTCCAGTCGCCAGCCAACTATCTGGAAGACCACCGGTACGACCCGGCCCGTCAGCTGGAAGATGCTGACTGGAGCGACAACTCGAACCACAACCTGCACGAAGCGCTTGAAGTGCTGGACGACCGCAGCCGTGACATCCTCTACCAGCGCTGGCTGGCAGAAGAAAAAGCCACGCTGCACGACCTGGCGCAGAAGTACAACGTGTCGGCCGAGCGTATTCGTCAGCTCGAGAAGAGCGCGATGAACAAGCTCAAGTTGTCGATTGCCGCATAACCTGCGCGCCGACATAAAAAAACGCCCCGATCATTGATCGGGGCGTTTTTGTTTGTGTGCTCAACACATAACCCATGTGGGAGCGAGCTTGCTCGCGATGGCGTCGGGTCAGTGGATACAGATGTTGAATGATCAACCGCTATCGCGAGCAAGCTCGCTCCCACAGGAGTCTCAGGTGTTCAGAGGATCGGTTACTCGGCCCAAGGCGCCCGGCGTGAATCGTTGATGCCAACCAGATAGCTATCGCCCCCCAACTGACTCATCTGCTGCCGAATCCACCCGGCCCGCCGTGCGACGTAATTGGTCGGATGACTCGCACTCCAAACCCGCGGGTTTGGCAGTACGGCGGCCAGCAGGCTCGATTGCTGGCGACTCAAACCTTTAGCGCTTACACCAAAGTGATGCCTGGCCGCCGCTTCCGCGCCAAACACACCGTCATCCCACTCGACACTGTTGAGATACACCTCAAGAATTCGCTGCTTGGGCCAGAACACTTCGATCAGCCCGGTAAACCACGCCTCCAGGCCTTTGCGCAGCCAGCTGCGGCCGGACCACAGAAACAGATTCTTCGAGACCTGCTGGCTCAGGGTGCTGGCGCCACGAATCGTTCCACCGAGCTCGTTGTGAGCCAGTGCGGCCTGGATCGCGCCAAAGTCAAAACCCCAATGCTCCGGGAATTTCTGATCCTCGCCGGCAATCACCGCGACTTTTAGGTCGTCGGAGATTTCATCCCAGGGTTTCCAGGTGCGTTGCAGATCGATGGGCTCGCCGTCGAACCAGGATTCGACCTTGCGCTCGACCATCAACGCCGTTCCCGGTGGCGGTACCACGCGAAAGATCAGCACCAGCAATACGCTGCCACCCGCGAACCAGAGCAGGGACTTCGTGAATCGTCGTAAAAATATACGCAGCATAGAGATGGCTTGGCCGAACCCGTTGAGCGGGCCATTATACAGACCCTGTGGATCGAGTCTGACTGGAGTTCTTCATGCTGCGTGGCTTTCTGATGCTGGCCGCTTTTTTCGGCTTCACCGGTGTTGCCCTTGGCGCGTTCGCCGCCCATGGCTTGAAAAGCCGTCTGACGCCCGAGTACCTGGCGATTTTCCACACCGGCGTGACCTACCAATTGGTGCACACCTTGGCGTTGCTGGGCGTTGCGCTGCTGGCCACGCAGATTCCCGGTCGTCTGATCACGTGGGCGGGTGCATCGTTTGTCGTCGGCATCCTGCTGTTTTCCGGCAGTCTGTACCTGTTGACCGTGACCAGCGTCAGCAAGCTCGGGATCATCACCCCCTTCGGCGGCCTGGCATTTCTGGTCGGCTGGTTCTGCCTGGGGCTTGCCGCCTGGCGGTTGAGCTGACCGGGTGGTCCATTTCATGACGAATGGCTTGGGTCGCCAAGACTGATCGGGCTAGAATGCCAGCCCCTAAAAATGATGGCGGCATTCGGTATGCGCATTCAGTTGAACGGCGAATCCCTTGAACTGCCCGACGGTGAAACCGTTGCGGCCCTGCTGACCCGTCTGGAACTGACCGGGCGCCGGGTGGCGGTCGAACTCAATCTGGATATCGTCCCGCGCAGCCAGCACGCAGAAACCACGCTGAACGACGGCGATTGCGTCGAAGTGGTTCACGCCATCGGCGGCGGCTAGTCGCCAAACACTGTGAAAACTGCTGCGCTCGGAAATACTGCGTTAAAAACAGGCTCGGAATGCTCATTTACAACCCGTAAACTCCGCTTCCTCGCCTGTTTTTGCCTTGTCTTTCCTTCGCTCGCGACGTTTTCACAGCGTTTGGTTAATAAGGAATTCTGCAAGAACCTCACCCCTACAGAGGATTTCCCATGAGCATCGTTCGTAGCGACAAGCCCTTCGTCCTGGCCGGTCGTACTTACCAGTCGCGTTTGCTGGTAGGTACTGGCAAGTACCGCGACATGGAAGAAACCCGCCTGGCCATCGAAGCCTCGGGTGCCGAGATCGTCACCTTCGCGGTGCGCCGCACCAACCTCGGCCAGAACCCGGGCGAACCGAACCTGCTCGAAGTCCTGTCGCCGGATCGCTACACCTTCCTGCCTAACACCGCCGGTTGCTTCGACGCTACCGAGGCTGTGCGCACCTGCCGCCTGGCCCGTGAGCTGCTCGGCGGCCACAACCTGGTGAAGCTGGAAGTGCTGGCCGACCAGAAAACCCTGTTCCCCAACGTGATCGAAACCCTCAAGGCCGCCGAAGTGCTGGTCAAGGAAGGTTTCGACGTGATGGTCTACACCAGTGATGACCCGATCATTGCCCGTCAACTGGCGGAAATCGGCTGCATCGCGGTCATGCCGCTGGCCGGTCTGATCGGCACGGGCCTGGGGATCTGCAACCCGTACAACCTGCAGATCATCCTTGAAGAAGCCAAGATCCCGGTGTTGGTGGATGCCGGTGTCGGTACCGCCTCCGATGCCACCATCGCCATGGAACTGGGTTGCGAAGCGGTGCTGATGAACTCGGCCATCGCCCATGCCCAGCAGCCGATCATGATGGCTGAAGCCATGAAACACGCCATTGTCGCGGGCCGCCTGGCCTACCTCGCCGGCCGCATGCCGAAAAAACTCTATGCCAGCGCCTCCTCGCCGCTGGATGGTCTGATCAAGTAAGAGCCATTGATGACTGAATCAAACGAAACGCCTATCCAGCCGGAAGAAGGCGAAGAGCGCCAACACCGCCGCATCAAGAGTTTTGTGATGCGCGCCGGGCGCATGACCGAAGGCCAGCAAAAAGGTCTGGAGCAGGGCACGCCGCTGTTCGTGTTGCCTCTGGCCGATGCGCCGGTGGACTTCGATCAGGTGTTCGGTCGTTCGGCGCCGCGCTCGCTGGAAATCGGTTTCGGCATGGGCCATTCGCTGCTGGAAATGGCCGCGGCCTCGCCGGAGCAGGATTTCATTGGCGTGGAAGTGCACCGTCCGGGTGTTGGCGCGCTGCTCAATGGCGTGCTGACTCAGGGCCTGACCAACCTGCGGGTCTACGATTGCGATGCGATTGAAGTGCTCAACCGCTGCGTGGCCGACAACAGCCTCGATCGCCTGATGCTGTTTTTCCCGGACCCATGGCACAAGAGCCGTCACCACAAGCGTCGTATCGTTCAGGCGTCGTTCGCTGAACTGGTGCGCAGCAAGTTGAAGGTCGGCGGTGTGCTGCACATGGCCACCGACTGGGAACCGTACGCCGAGTACATGCTGGAAGTGATGAACGTCGCGCCGGGTTATCGCAACCTGGCCGAAGACGGCAAATGCGTCCCGCGCCCGACCGAGCGCCCGATCACCAAGTTCGAACGCCGCGGCGAACGTCTTGGGCATGGCGTGTGGGACCTGAAGTTCGAAAAACAGTCCTGAACATCACGCGGTAAAAAATGTAGGAGTGAGCCTGCTCGCGATAGCGGTCTGACAGTCACCTAAGAGGTTGAATGTCAGACCGCTATCGCGAGCAGGCTCACTCCTACAGTTGTTTTAGGTGTAACGAAAAGTCAGCGGCGGTCTGCTACGACGCCAATCAGCACCAACACCACCAACAACACCGGCGCCAGGCTGTAGTTGTTGAACTGGCTCAGGCCTTTGATGATCCATGGTGTGGCGTAGATCAGCGCGACGCCGCTGCCGACCATGCACAGCAGGGCCATCAGCGGGACGCGCAAGGCGCCGGCGATGCTGCCCAGGCGTGCGTCGACCCAGCCTTTGATATCGGCACCAAACAACACCAGCAGGCAGCCCACCAGTGCCAGCGCGATTTCAGACAAGTTGCTACGGCTCCAGCGGGACGCGGTGGCGAGCAGGTCGAGTATCAAATCCATTCGTTTTCCCTTAAGGCTGAAATCAGCTCAGAAATGTCTGCAGCAAGTCATTGAGGAAGAGTTGTCCGCGCTCGGTGGCCGCCAGACGTGACGGTTCGACCTGCAACAAGCCACTTTGTTCTGCTTCGCGGCGGCCTTCGGCGAGGCTTTCCAGGCTCATCCCGGTGCGTTCCGGGTACAGTCGCGATTCCACGCCCTCGGTCAGGCGTAAGGCGTTCATCAGGAACTCGAACGGCATTTCTTCATTGGTCAGGGCTTTCTCCCCAGCCTTGAAGCTTTTGGCCGGGTTGAGGTAGTCCTTCGGCAGACGGGTCTTCCAGGTACGGACGATGCGCCCGTCCGGGTGGCTGAGTTTGCCGTGAGCCCCGGCACCGATGCCGATGAAGTCGCCGAAACTCCAGTAATTGAGGTTGTGCCGCGCCGGACGGCCGGGTTGGGCATACGCCGAGACTTCGTATTGCGCGTAACCGTGCTCGGCCAACAGCGCCTGACCGGCTTCCTGAATGTCCCACAGCGTGTCGTCTTCCGGCAGTGTCGGCGGCTGGTTCCAGAACACCGTGTTCGGTTCCAGGGTCAACTGATACCAGGACAAGTGGGTCGGTTTCAGGGCGATGGCCTGGCGCAGATCGCTCAAGGCGTCGTCCAGGGACTGATCGGGCAAACCGTGCATCAGGTCCAGATTGAAGTTGTCGAACCCGGCCTGACGGGCCATGCCGGCGGCACGTACCGCTTCGTCGCCGTTGTGAATCCGCCCCAAAGCCTTGAGTTTCTCTTCCTGAAAGCTTTGGATGCCGATCGACAGGCGATTGATGCCCAGCGCGCGGTAAGCGACGAACTTCTCTTGTTCGAACGTCCCAGGATTCGCTTCCAGCGTGATTTCGATGTCGCTGGCGAACGGAATGCGTTGCTCGACGCCTTTGAGCAAGCGGCCCAAAGCCTCGGCGCTAAACAGGCTTGGCGTGCCGCCACCAAAGAAGATCGAACTCAGCTCACGGCCGTAAACCGCATGCAGGTCCTGATCGAGGTCGGCCAGCAGCGCGTCCACATATTCTTCTTCCGGCAACACTGGGCTGGCGGTGTGGGAATTGAAGTCGCAATAAGGGCATTTGCGCACACACCACGGGATGTGGATGTACAGCGCCAAGGGCGGCAGCACAGGCAGGGCGGCCCGAGGCGATTGGGCGGCGCCGCCGAAGATCAGCGGCGACGCGGATGAGTCATGGATCATTTCAGGCCCAGACGCTGGCGCAGCAGATCCATTGCACGGGCGCGGTGGCTGATGAGGTTCTTGTCGCTCGGGCTCAGTTCGGCGCTGGAGCAATCGCGCTCCGGCACCCAGAACAGCGGATCGTAACCAAAACCGTGTTCGCCACTGGCTTGGGTCAGGATTCGTCCGTGCCACAGACCTTCGCAAAGGATCGGCAACGGATCATCGGCGTGACGCACCAGCGCCAGCACGCAAACGAATTGCGCACCACGTTCGGCTTCCGGCACGTCTTTCAACGCATCAAGCAGTTTGGCGTTGTTCGCCGCATCGCCCTGACCATCGGCGTAACGAGCCGAGTAGATACCCGGCGCACCGCCGAGGAAATCCACGGCCAACCCCGAATCGTCTGCCAGTGCAGGCAGGCCGGAAATGCGCGCGGCATTGCGGGCCTTGAGGATGGCGTTTTCGACGAACGACAGGCCGGTTTCTTCAGGCTCGACGCTGCTGAACTCGCCGATCGAGCGCAGTTGCACCGATTCGCCGAGCATGGCCTGAAGTTCCTTGAGTTTGCCGGCGTTGTGGCTGGCCAGTACGAGTTGCGTGAAATTGATCATTCGCCGGGGAAGAGCTCTTGGTTGAAATTGATGGTGTTGATTTTATCGCCGTTCTGCACCTTGATGTCGAAGGTGCGGACTTCCTGTTGATCGACGGGGAACTGGGCGATGTAGTAGATCGCGCCTTGTTCAGTGATCTGTTTGAACTTCAACGGTACAGTCTGACTGGTCAGGTCTTTCACCGATCCGCTGACTTCAGCGCTCAGTGGTTTGCCATCCTTGAGCACAGAGACGTTTATCACGCCCTGGTTCTTGCTTCGAGTCAGCCCGGCTGCTTTGGCGATATCCGGTGTCAGGAAGGTGGAGTTGAAAGTGTTGTAGTGCACCGTTACATCGCCAAAGGTTTCTTTGCGCTCGCCTTTGATGACGTCGGCGGCCATGGCGGTGACGCTCAGGCAGGCAGTAAGTACAAACAGCGCTAGTCGACCCATGATCGTTCTCCTCGAAGTGTCGTGACTCAGACCGCGACCTTGTGGTCTTGCAGCCCGGGGCTGCTGACGCGGTAAATACCGATTTCACCTAATAGATTAGGCCATAGCTTACTGGCCCACCCGTGACGGTGCTGTTGATCCACGGCAAGCCGATCAATGACCCTGGCTTCACGTTCGCGACACAGCGCTTCAAAGTCTTCGAAGGTGCAAAAGTGGATGTTCGGTGTGTTGTACCAGGTGTAGGGCAGAAAATCAGACACCGGCATCCGGCCCTTGCTCGCCAGGTACCAGCGGCAGCGCCAGTGACCGAAGTTGGGGAAGGTGATGATGCACTGGCGACCGACGCGCAGCATTTCGTCGAGGATCTTGTCCGGGTAGTGCACGGCTTGCAGCGCCTGGGTCATGACCACGACGTCGAAGCTGTTGCTGGCAAAGTTGCCCAGGCCCTTGTCCAGGTCCTGCTCGATCACGTTGATGCCCTTGGCCACGCACTCGGCGATGTTCTCCGGGTCGTTTTCCAGGCCATAGCCGGTCACTTGCTTGTTATCGCGCAGCCAGGTCAGCAGCTCACCGTCGCCGCAACCGAGGTCGAGCACGCGGCTGCCAGCGGGGATCCATTCCTGGATGATTTCCAGATCAGCTCTCATGGCTTTCTCACAACGAAATGCGGTTCATGTAATTGCTGAATGCCTGCAAGTAGCGCGGGATCGGAATCAGGAAGGCGTCGTGGCCTTGCGGAGCGTCGATCTCGAGGTAGCAGACGTCTTTCTTGGCCGCCATCAGCGCGTCCACCAGTTCCCGCGAGCGGGCAGGGGAGAAGCGCCAGTCGGTGGTGAAGGACATCACGCAGAACTTGGCTTGGGCATTGGCGAAGGTTTTCGCCAGGTCATCGTCGAAGTTCGCCGCCGGATCGAAGTAGTCCAGCGCCTTGGTCATCAGCAGGTACGTGTTGGCGTCGAAGCGCCCGGAGAACTCTTCGCCTTGATAACGCAGGTAGCTTTCGACCTGGAACTCGACGCTGTGGAAGTCGTAGTTGAGCTTTTCGCTCTTCAGGCCACGACCAAATTTCTCACCCATGGAGTCATCGGACAGGTACGTGATGTGCCCGACCATCCGCGCCAGCATCAAGCCACGCTTGGGGATCACGCCGGCTTCCTGGAACGAACCGCCGTGGAACTCGGGGTCGGTGAGGATCGCCTGGCGCGCCACTTCGTTGAAGGCAATGTTCTGCGCCGACAGCTTGGGGGCCGAGGCGATGGCCAGGCAGTGGCGAATGCGATCCGGGTAAGTGATGCTCCACTGCATCGCCTGCATGCCACCGAGACTGCCGCCAATCACGGCGGCCCATTGGCCAATGCCGAGCAGGTCTGCCAGGCGCGCCTGGCTGTGAACCCAGTCTTCCACGGTCAGCACCGGGAAGTCGGCGCCAAACGGCTTGCCGGTTTCCGGGTTGGTGCTGCTCGGGCCGGTTGAGCCGTTGCAGCCGCCGAGGTTGTTCAGGCTGACCACGAAGAATTTGTTGGTGTCGATCGGCTTGCCAGGGCCGATGCAGCTGTCCCACCAACCGGGTTTTCGGTCGTCGAGGCTGTGGAAGCCGGCAGCGTGATGGTGACCGGACAAGGCGTGGCAGATCAGCACGGCGTTGCTCGCCGCGGCGTTCAGCGTGCCGTAGGTTTCGTAGATCAGGTCATAAGCTGGGAGCGAACGACCGCAGGCCAAGGCCAGGGGTTCACTGAAGTGCGCCACTTGCGGCGTCACCAGACCAACAGAATCGGGGGGGAAGGCAGCTGGCATCGACCCTGCTCTCGTTGAAATGAGGCGTAAGTCTAAAGACCGCTGCCTTTAGCAGCAAGCAAAGGCCGAGGTGTTTGGGAAATGGGTGCTCGGCGTTGGATCGACCCCTCACCCTAACCCTCTCCCCAGGGGGTAGAGGGGACTGACCGAGGTCCTCATTCGAGTTACATCGACCTGAAAGTCTGAGTCGAACTCAGGTTCTGAAAAGTCCCCGATCTGCTCCCTTTCCCCCTCTCCCCTATGGGGCGGTCCGACGTTTCGGGAGGGCTGGGGTGAGGGGTGGCTTTTTGAAGCGACACCCAATCAAAGCGAACGCTGCACCAAACCAGGTAAATCCGGCAACTTCTTCGGCGAACATATCCGCACCCGCTTCTGCCGGTTTAGCTCGCCGCTAATCAAACTCACCTGGCTCTTGGAAACCCCAAACGCCTTGGCCAGAAACGCCATCAAATACGCGTTGGCCTTGCCTTCAACCGGCGGGGCCGTCAGGCGAATCTTCAATCGATCACCATGCAGCCCGCAGAAATCATCGCTGCGGGCCGCCGGTTGCAGGTGACATTCCAGAATCAGGTCGTCACCGTCCCAGCGAAAGTAGCTCACCGGGTCAGATCAGCAGGCGCAGGATTTCCGGCATCATCGTCATGGCGGCGAGGTTGTTGATCACCAGCATGTCGATCAACTTGAGCACCATGAACGCCAGGATCGGCGAGATATCCAGGCCGCCAAGGTTCGGCAGGATCTTGCGGAACGGCGCCAGGGCCGGCTCGCAGATCTGGTTCACCAGCTCGGCGCCAGGGTTGTGGCTGCCCGGTGCGACCCACGACAGGATCACGCTGATGATCAGGGCGAAGAAGAAAATCTTCAGGAACAGCGCGGTCACGCCGATCAGCGACCAGATCAGCAATTGCAGCGGGTTGCCGGTGGTGCCGTAAGTCAGCAGCAGGGTCAGGGCCATCAGCGCCAGTTGCACGAGGATCGCCAGCACCAGCGAGGACATGTCCAGGCCGAACATGCTCGGGATGATCCGGCGCAATGGCTTGAGCAGCGGCTGAGTGGCTTTCACGGCGAACTGGCAGAGCGGGTTGTAGAAGTTCGCGCGTACCAGTTGCAGCACGAAGCGCAGCAGCACGATCAGCAGGTACAGGCTGCCGAGGGTTTGCAGCACGTAGACCGCTGCAGTGTTCAATCCAATCATGTAAGGCTCCTTATTGACCCAATTGTTCGGCCATCTCGGCCGAGCGGTGCGCAGCGGCGCCAAGTGCTTTTTCTACCAAGGCTTCGAAGCCGCCGGCCTGGAACGACTTGATCGCCGCTTCCGTCGTGCCCGCAGGCGACGTCACGCGGCGACGCAGTTCAGCCGCGTCGACGTCACTGGCCACGGCCATGTGAGCGGCGCCCAAAGCGGTTTGCAGGGTCAGTTGTGCCGCGATGTCTGCTGGCAGGCCAAGTTTCACGCCAGCGGCGGTCATGGCTTCGATCAGCAGGAAGAAGTACGCAGGGCCCGAGCCGGAAACGGCGGTGACCGCGTCCAGTTGCTGCTCTTCGTTCAGCCACAGTGCGATGCCGACGGCGGACAGCAGTTCTTGCGCCTGTTGGCGTTGCTCGGTACTCACTTCAGTAGTGGCGAACAAACCGCTCACGCCCTGACGCAGCAGCGCCGGGGTGTTGGGCATACAACGTACGATCGGTTGGGCGCCGAGCCAGTTGTTCATGCTGGCGCAGGTGATGCCGGCCGCAATCGAAACCACCAGTTGATTCGGCTTGAGGCTTGGGCGAAGCGCTTCGCAGACGGCTTTCATCGCTTGGGGTTTGACCGCCAGTACGACGACTTCGGCGCCCTGGATGGCGTCGGCGTTGTCGGCGAACACCTCGATGCCGTGTTCAGCGCTCACACGAGCGCGGGTTTCAGCGCCCGGATCACTGGCGCGGATCTGCGCGGCGTCCAGACCTTTGGCGCGCAGGCCGCCGATCAGGCTGGCGGCCATGTTGCCGGCACCGATAAAGGCAATACGAGTCTTGCTCATGTCAGGTCCTTATAGAGAGAGGAGTCAGCCATTGTTCACGGTTGACTGTAATCACGGGCGCCAAACAGGGCCGTACCGATACGGACCCAGGTGGCGCCTTGGGCGATGGCCGACTCGAGGTCGTGGCTCATGCCCATGGAAAGTGTGTCGAGCGGTAGGTTCAGGCTGGTTTGCAGGCGCTGTACGGCAGCAAAAGCGGCATCCTGGGCGGCGCGATCATCGGTCGGCTCGGGGATTGCCATCAACCCGCGCAGCTTGATGCGCGGCAGTTCGCTGATGGCATTGGCCAAGGCCGGCAGGTCGGCCGGGGTGCAGCCGGACTTGCTGGCTTCACCGCTGACGTTGACCTGGATGCAGATGTTCAGTGGCGGCAGATCGGCGGGACGTTGTTCGGACAGGCGTTGTGCGATTTTCAAACGATCCACGGAATGCACCCAGGCGAAGTGCTCGGCGATAGCGCGAGTCTTGTTCGATTGAATGGGGCCGATGAAGTGCCAGATCAAGGGCAGGTCGGCCAATTCGAGCTGTTTGCTCAGGGCTTCCTGCAGGTAGTTTTCGCCAAAGTCGCGCAGCCCCGCGGCATACGCTTCGCGCAGGGCTTCGGCGGGCTTGGTCTTGCTCACGGCCAGCAGCTGGACGCTGTCTTCGTCGCGCTTTGCGGCGACGGCAGCAGCATGGATGCGTGAACTAACCTGAGCAATGTTGTCTGCTATCGTGGACATCAAGAGGCGCCGGCGGCTGAAGGTTCGCGGCATTCTACTGGAATTGAGGAACGCTATGGATATCACTGAGCTGCTGGCTTTCAGCGCGAAACAGGGCGCGTCCGACTTGCATCTGTCTGCCGGCCTGCCACCGATGATTCGGGTCGACGGCGATGTGCGGCGCATCAACCTGCCGGCCCTGGACCACAAACAGGTGCAGGCGCTGATCTACGACATCATGAACGACACCCAGCGGGTGGACTTCGAGAAGCACCTGGAGACCGACTTCTCCTTTGATGTGCCCGGCGTGGCGCGTTTTCGGGTTAACGCGTTCAACCACAATCGTGGTGCTGGCGCGGTGTTCCGGACCATTCCGTCCAAGGTCCTGAGCATGGACGACCTCGGTATGGGGGAAGTGTTTCGCAAGATTACCGAAGCGCCGCGGGGGCTGGTGCTGGTGACCGGTCCGACCGGTTCCGGCAAATCCACGACCCTGGCGGCGATGATCGATCACCTGAACTCCCATCGCCATCACCACATCCTCACCATCGAAGACCCGATCGAGTTCGTCCACGAGTCGCGCAAATGCTTGATCAACCAGCGTGAAGTCCATCGTGATACACGCAGTTTCGCCACGGCTCTACGCTCGGCCCTGCGGGAGGACCCGGACGTGATTCTGGTGGGGGAGATGCGGGATCTGGAGACCATTCGCCTGGCATTGACCGCCGCTGAAACCGGTCACCTGGTGTTTGGCACGCTGCACACGACCTCGGCGGCGAAAACCATCGACCGGGTGGTGGACGTGTTTCCGGGGGACGAGAAGTCGATGGTTCGTTCGATGTTGTCCGAGTCGTTACTGGCGGTGGTGTCGCAGACGTTGGTCAAGAAGATCGGCGGCGGGCGGATCGCGGCCCATGAAATCATGCTCGGCACTTCAGCGATCCGTAACCTGATCCGCGAAGACAAGGTGGCGCAGATGTACTCGTCGATTCAGACCGGGGGAAACCTGGGGATGCAGACGCTGGATATGTGCTTGAAGGAGCTGGTGAGCAAGGGCTTGATCAGCCGCGAGCATGCGCGGGAGAAGGCGCGCACGCCGGATGGTTTTTGAGGCTTAAAGCAAAAGATCGCAGCCTGCGGCAGCTCCTACAGGGAAATGCATAATCCCGTGTAGGAGCTGCCGCAGGCTGCGATCTTTTGATCTTGCTTCAAATCAGCGTTGAACAACCTGCAGGGTGTTCTTCTCTTTCGGCATCACCCGCTTGGCAACCACGTAGTGGCTTTCCCAGTAGGGTTTCTTCAGCGTGTCGATGGTCACCGACTTGCCACGACGTGGTGCGTGGATGAAGCGGTCGTTGCCCAGGTAGATGGCAACGTGATTGACCCGACGGCTCTTGATGTTGAAGAAAATCAGGTCGCCAGGCTTCAGATCCTTGCGATCGACTTTCTCCCCATGACCACTGGCCATGGCGTTGGAAGTGCGCGGCAGGTCAAACGTGGCGTCGTTAAACGCGTATTTCACCAGGCCACTGCAGTCGAAGCCTTTACTTGGGCTGCTGCCGCCCCAACGATAGGGTGTACCGAGGACGTTTACGGCGCGGCTCAGCACGTTGCTGCTTTCCTTGCTCGCCATTGGCGGAACAAGGCTGCTTTTGCTGCTCAGTTGGGGAGCGCGTTTTAAGGTCTGTTTGTTTTTGCTCGAAGGAGCAGAAATATGGGATTTTGGGGTGTAACCATTAACGTTAGGAAGACGTTGCTCACGATTGGTGGCGTGGGCGGCCAGTGGCATCAAAAGGCAAATGGTTAGCCATGTCTTGAAAAATGGACGCATTAGGCAAGGCTCATATAAGTTAGCGCGCAACTTTATAACAGCTTTTTTGGCCCTTCCGAGGCCGTTGGTCGATTCAACCTTGGGGTCAACGGAACCAAATAAGCGGAAAATAGACGCGATTGTCGGACAGACGTCAGGTGGTATAAGGCTTTGACGGGAGAGACAGTACCATTTGCCATACGTCGGCAACTCGTAAAAAAGTCACAAAGATTTAAAGAATATTTATCTATCGTGTGAATCGAGGTCCTTCATGAACACCTATCAACAGCCCGTACCGCATCAAGACACGCACAGCAAAGTGATCGGTTACCTGCTGTGGATTTTCGGTTTTACCGGCGCTCACCGCTTCTATTACGGCAAGCCGGTGACGGGGACGATCTGGTTCTTAACACTCGGTTTGTTGGGTATCGGCTGGCTGATCGACCTGTTTCTGATCCCGGCAATGGACCGTGAAGCAGACCTGCGGTTCACCGCGGGGCCTATCGAATACAACGTCGCGTGGATTCTGCTGACGTTTCTTGGGGTGTTCGGCGTGCACCGGATGTATCAGGGGAAGTGGATCAGCGGGTTGCTGTACCTGGTGACGGGCGGGTTGTTCTTTCTGGGGGTGCTGTATGACTTCTGGACGCTGAATGACCAGGTGTCGATTCGCAATTCGCAGAACCGAGGCACCTTCCAGTAAGTCTTCGCGAGCAGGCTCGCCCCCACAGGGTTGATGCGGCCCTTGTGGGAGCGAGCCTGCTCGCGAATGCAGGCGACGCGGGCTTACGCCTGGTGACTGATGCGTCCATCCACCAAGGTGTAACGCACCACGCCCGGCAGGCTGTGGCCAATGAACGGGCAGTTTTCGCCTTTGGACAGCCAGGTCTCGCCGGCCACGGTCGAAGCCGTCGGATCGAACAGCACGATATCCGCCGGTCCACCTACCGCCAGTTTGCCCGCCGGCAGGCGCAACGCCTCGGCAGGTCCGGTGCTCAAGCGCGCCAACAGCGTCGGCAGGTCCAGCAAACCGTCTTCCACCAGCGTCATTGCCAACGGCAGCAGCAGCTCAACGCTGCTGATGCCAGGCTCGGTGGCCCCGAACGGCGCCAGTTTGGCATCCCGCTCGTGGGGTTGGTGATGGCTGGAGATAGCTGAGACCACGCCCAATTTCACCGCTTCACGCAGGCCATCGCGGTCAGCGCGGGTGCGCAGCGGCGGCTGGACGTGATAGAGGCTGCTGAAGTCGATCAGCGCTTCGTCGGTCAGGATCAGCTGATACAAGGCCACATCGGCGGTCACCGGCAGGCCGCGAGCTTGGGCCTGAGCGATCAGGGCCACGCCACGGGCGCTGGTGAGCTGGCTGAAGTGCGCGCGCACGCCGCTTTGCTCGACCAGCAGCAGATCCCGCGCGAGAGCCACGGTTTCGGCAGTTTCGGGGATGCCCGGCAAACCGAGGAAGCTGGCGGTCGGGCCTTCGTGGGCCAGACCACCTTCAGCCAGGTCGTGGTCCTGAGAGTTGAAAATCACCGTCAGGTCGAATGTTGCGGCGTATTCCAGCGCCCGGCACAGCGTGCGGGTGTTGCGGAAGCTGTCCAGGCCGTTGCCGAAGGCCACGCAACCGGCATCGCGCAAGGCGACCAGTTCGGCCAGCTGTTCGCCGTCCAGGCCTTTGCTCAGGGCGCCGATCGGGAAGACCTTGGTGTTGCCGGCTTCGCGGGCGCGGTCGAGGATCAATTCGGCCACGGCCGAGGTGTCCAGCACCGGTTTGGTTTTCGGTGGGCAGCACAGGCTGGTGACGCCACCGGCCGCGGCGGCGCGGGTTTCACTGACGATTGAGCCTTTACGGCTGTAGCCCGGCTCGCGCAGGGCGACGTTCAGGTCAACCAGCCCAGGGGCGGCGACCAGGCCTTTGGCGTCGAGGGTGTCGACGGCGACAAAACCGGCTGGCGCGGCGCCAAGGGCAATGATCTTGCAGGCTTCAATATGGATATCGGTAACTTGATCCAGGCCGCTGGCTGGATCGATGACACGGGCGCCGAGAATGCTGAGCTTCACTGGGCGTTCTCCTGCTCGAATTGGCGCTGGGCAGTCTGCCCGCTCATGGCCATGGACAGCACGGCCATACGAATCGCAATACCGTAGGTGACCTGGTTGAGGATCACCGAGTGCGGGCCGTCGGCCACCGCCGACTCAATCTCCACGCCGCGGTTGATCGGCCCCGGGTGCATGACGATGCAATCCGGTTTGGCTCCGGCCAGGCGCGCGGTGGTCAGGCCGAACAGGCGGTAGAACTCGCCTTCGCTCGGCAGCAGACCGCCAGTCATGCGTTCACGCTGCAGACGCAGCATGATCACCACGTCGACGTCTTTAAGGCCTTCGGTCATGTCGGTGTAAACCTTCACGCCATATTGCTCGATGCCGATCGGCAGCAGGGTTTTCGGCGCGATCACGCGGATGTCCGGGCAGCCGAGGGTTTTCAGCGCGAGCATGTTCGAGCGCGCCACCCGCGAGTGCAGGATGTCGCCGACGATGGCTACGGAAAGGTTTTCGAAGCCGCCCTTGTGCCGACGGATGGTGAGCATGTCGAGCATGCCCTGGGTCGGGTGGGCGTGACGGCCGTCGCCGCCGTTGATGATCGCCACTTGCGGGCAGACATGTTCGGCGATGAAGTGCGCCGCACCGGAATCACCGTGCCGCACGACGAACATGTCGGCGGCCATGGCTTCCAGGTTGCGCAGGGTGTCGAGCAGGGTTTCGCCCTTGCTCGCCGACGACGTGGATACGTTCAGGGTGATCACGTCCGCCGACAGCCGCTGGGCCGCCAGTTCGAAGGTGGTGCGGGTGCGGGTGGAGTTCTCGAAGAACACGTTGCACACGGTCTTGCCGCGCAGCAACGGGACTTTCTTTACTGCCCGGGCGCCGACTTCGAGGAACGAGTCGGCGGTGTCGAGGATTTCCGTCAGCAGCTCGCGGCGCAAACCGTCGAGCGAGAGGAAGTGGCGCAGCTGGCCCTGATCATTGAGCTGCAGCGGGCGCTTGGTTTCTAGAGGCGTCATCGCGAGGGGGACTCTCAATAGGGCGAATTAAAGGGCGAGGTCTTGCAGTTCGAGCTTGAGTTCCGGGCCGGACAGTTTCACCCGTTCGTGGGCGGCCAGCGACAGGGTCGCGCCGACCACATTCGGGCGGATCGGCAGCTCGCCGGCGTCCAGATCCAGCAGGCACACCAATGTCACGCTGGCCGGGCGGCCGTAGTCGAACAGCTCATTGAGGGCGGCGCGGATGGTCCGGCCGCTCATCAGCACGTCATCGATCAGCACCAGGTGTTGGCCTTCGATCTCGAACGGCAGGGCGGACGGGCGCACTTGCGGGTGCAGGCCGTTCTGGCTGAAGTCGTCGCGGTAGAAGGAAACGTCCAGGGTGCCGAGGGGCGAGTCGCTGCCCAGTTCATCGAGCAACGCCTGGGCGACCCAGACACCACCGGTACGAATACCGATGTAGCGCGGTTCGCTGATGCCACGTTTGGCCAGATAGGCGTCAAGCCGGGTCGCCATCTGGCTGATCAGTTCAACGGGATTGGGCAGGCTCATGGTTGCTCCTTCTTGGGCCCGAGCCGGGTTCTGCTGGAGAGATGGCTCGGGTTGTCGCTAAGTAGAGACGCTTGTTGCGGCTCTTCAGGATTCGAACAGTGCGGTGTTTTCGTCGAGCCAGCCTTGCAGCAGCAGGGCGGCGGCGATGGCGTCCACCGGGTTGTCGCGGTAGCTGCCCTTTTGTCCGCCACGATCACGCCGTTCGCCCTTGGCTTCGAAGGTGGTCAGGCGTTCATCGTGGGTATAGAAGGGCAGGTTGTAGCGGCCATTCAGGCGGCGGGCGAATTTCTCGGCGCGCAGGCACATGTCGCTTGGCGTGCCGTCCATGTTCAAGGGCAGGCCCACCACCACGGCATCAGGTTTCCACTCTTTAATCAGGGCTTCGACCTGATTCCAGTCGGGAATACCGTTTTGTGCCTTCAAGGTGCACAGCTCGCGGGCCTGGCCGGTAATCACCTGGCCGACCGCCACGCCGATCTGTTTGGTGCCGTAGTCGAAACCCAAAATCAGGCGCAGGGCCATCAGGCGTGTCCCGCCTGGCTGGTCAGCAGGCTGAGATTCACACCCAGGTGCTTGGCCGCTGCTTCCAGGCGCAGTTCGCTGCTGGTGTTGAACAAGATTTCGGCATCGAACGGGCACGTCAGCCAGGCGTTCTGGGCCAGCTCGGCTTCCAGCTGGCCGGCTTCCCAGCCAGCGTATCCGAGGGCGATCAGGCTTTTCGCCGGACCGACACCGTCGGCGATAGCGAACAGCACATCCTGGGAGGTCGACAGGGCCAGTTTCTCATCAAGCTCAACGGTGGCCTGATAACTCTGCCCCGAGGGGTGCAGGACAAAACCGCGATCGGTCTGCACCGGGCCGCCGATGAAGATCGGCACATGCTGGCAGAGCATCGGCGGTTCGATGTCGGGGCGCAGTTGCTCGAGGATATCGGCCAGGTTGAGGTCTTGCGGACGATTGACCACCAGGCCCATGGCACCATTGGCCGTGTGCTCGACGATGTAGGTCAAGGTGTGCGCAAAGTTCGGGTCGACCATGTGAGGCATGGCGATCAGGAATTGATGCTTGAGGTAGCTGGGGCTGACGTTCTTCATGAGCGCTAGTGTGGCGTTGGAGGGGCAAACTGACAAGCTGAGGATGCCGCAATTTGGCAGTCGACACAGATCAAATGTGGGAGCGAGCTTGTGTGGCGAGGGGATTTATCCCCGTTGGGTTGCGAAGCGACCCCAAGCTTGCAACCCCGTTGTGTCTGACACAACGCATGCAATGGTTTTACGACTGCTGCGCAGCCGAACGGGGCGGTGCGGCGTTCCGCTAAATCCCCTCACCACATAGCCCGCTCCCACAGGGGGTGTGGTGTTCAATTACTGGACAACCGGTCCCCGCGGGCAAACTTCCAGGTGCGGATGATTTCCAGACGATCGATATCCGACAAATCCCCGGTAAACGGTGAAAACGGCGCCGCCAGCCGTACGATGCGCTGCGCTGCCTGATCCAGCAGCGGTTGCCCGGACGACTCCAGCACCAGCACTTCAAAGAGCGAGCCGTCACGGTTGATCGAAACCATCAGGCGCAAATTGCCGTAGATCTGCTTGCGTCGCGCTTCGTCGGGGTAATTCAGGTTGCCGATGCGCTCGACCTTCTTGCGCCACTCGTCCTTATACCAGGCACCCTTGTCGCGCATGGTCGACGCGGCGCTCAGGCGGTGGATACGCGGGCGCTTGGCATACAGCTGTTGTTCGTTGGCCAGTTCCGCTTCCAGGCTGGCGATGTCGGTGGACAGCTGTTCACTGTCGAACGTCGGCGCGGCGACGGCGGGTTTGGTGACGGGCTTGGGTTCTTCGGTTTTGGTCGCGGCCTTTTTCGGCTTGGGCGCGATGGTCGTCACGGCTGCCTTCGGTGCGGCTTCCTGCACTTGAGGTTTGGCTGCTGGCGGTGGCGTGACTTTCTGCACCTTGTTGTCCTGGAAAGGCGCGACCTCGGTGGTCTTGGGAATTGCCTTTTTATCCAGGGTGCCACTGCCTTCCTGATTCTCTTGAGCGAGGAAATCGGCTTTCTCAGGCTTCTTTTCGCTTTTGAAGGTGGCGAGGGTGATTTCCAGGGTTTTGCTGATTTGCTTGGGTTCGACCATCGTAAAGCCGACGCCCAACAGCACGGCCAGGTGAATCAGCGCCGCGAGAAACAGGGTAAAACCGAGGCGATCAGCCGGGCGCACGCCACGATGGGCGAGTTCAGCGGGCAGATCGGACGGGAGCGTCATGACAAAAAAACCAACATCGCGTTTTTCACAGGCCGCGGATGATAACGCAATGTTGGTCGTTTCTTGGCTGTTCTATATCAACGGGCCTTGAGCTTCTGATCGATGGCATCCATCAGCAGGCCGCCGATGTCGGTGCCAAACGCGTTATCAATCTCGCGAATGCAGGTCGGGCTGGTGACGTTGATTTCCGTCAGATGCTCGCCGATCACGTCCAGACCGACGAACAACAGGCCTTTTTCGCGCAGGGTCGGGCCGACTTGTGCGGCGATCCAGCGATCTTTCTCGGTCAGCGGTCGGGCTTCGCCACGGCCACCGGCGGCGAGGTTGCCACGGGTTTCGCCAGCGGCCGGAATTCGTGCCAGGCAGTAATCCACCGGCTCGCCGTCGATCATCAGGATGCGCTTGTCACCGTCTTTGATTGCCGGCAGATAACCCTGGATCATGATTTGCTGTTTGCCGTGCAGGGTCAGAGTTTCGAGGATCACCGACAGGTTCGGGTGGCCAGCGGTGTGACGGAAGATCGACGAACCGCCCATGCCGTCCAGCGGCTTGAGGATCACATCGCCGTGGTGATCGGCGAATTCACGCAGTACGTCCGGGCGACGGCTGACGATGGTCGGCGGCGTGCACTGCGGAAACAGCGTGGCGAACAGCTTTTCGTTGCAGTCACGCAGGCTTTGCGGCTTGTTGACCACCAGCACGCCCGCGCGTTCGGCTTGCTCCAGCAGATAAGTGGAGTAGACGAATTCCATGTCGAACGGCGGATCCTTGCGCATCAGGATCACGTCCAGATCGCTCAGCAACGCGTCGGTCTCGGCGTCGAGTTCGAACCATTTTTCCGGGTTGGCGAAGACTTTCAACGGACGCATCCGCGCCCGCGCTTCGCCTTCAGCCTGGTACAAATCGCCCTGTTCCATATAGAACAGTTCCCAGCCGCGCTTCTGTGCGGCCAGCAACATGGCCAGCGAGCTATCCTTTTTATAGGAGATGCTGGCGATAGGGTCCATGACAATCCCGACGCGAACGCTCATGGGTTTTTCCTCGAAATTGGGTGGGTCGCAGTGACCTGCAAAAGTGGCGTCAGAGTGGCGCTGAGTGTGTTCCCGGTCAAGGAAAAACCACTGCGCCAGTCGCCCGATAGATTGGAGTTGGAGACTGTGCTAAAAAGGCTGCCATGTCGTGCCGGGCCTTGAGCATCAAGGGTTTCGAGCCACCGATTAACCGCAAGCGGACAAATAGATTCGTAAAGGCGACGGTAGAGCAACTATGGAACAGCAACCCAGCGCCTTGAAGGTCATGGTGATCGACGATTCGAAAACGATTCGCCGCACCGCCGAAACGCTGTTGAAGAACGTGGGGTGTGAAGTGATCACGGCCATCGATGGTTTCGATGCCCTGGCCAAGATTGCCGACAATCACCCCGGCATCATCTTTGTCGACATCATGATGCCGCGTCTGGATGGTTATCAGACCTGCGCTTTAATCAAGAACAACAGTGCGTTCAAGTCCACGCCAGTGATTATGCTGTCGTCCAAGGACGGGCTGTTCGACAAGGCCAAGGGGCGCATCGTCGGCTCCGACCAGTTTTTGACCAAGCCTTTCAGCAAGGAAGAACTGCTGAACGCGATCCAGGCCCATGTACCGGGCTTCGCCGCCGTTTTGCCGCAGTAGGACACGCACAGTGACGCTCGGCCAGCGGGCCCGGCGTCGACAAGAATGGGGAAGACCATGGCACGTATTCTGATCGTCGATGATTCGCCGACCGAAATGTACAAACTGACCGGCATGCTGGAAAAGAACGGTCATGAAGTGTTGAAAGCCGAAAACGGCGCCGACGGCGTGGCCCTGGCCCGTCAGGAAAAACCCGACGCCGTGCTGATGGACATCGTCATGCCTGGCCTCAATGGTTTCCAGGCGACCCGTCAGCTGACCAAAGACCCGGAAACCGGGCACATTCCGGTGATCATCATCACCACCAAGGATCAGGAAACCGACAAGGTCTGGGGCACGCGCCAGGGCGCCAAGGACTACCTGACCAAACCGGTCGACGAAGAGACCCTGATCAAGACCCTGAACAACGTGCTGGCCGGTTGATCGTCCGGCCATGACCGAGTCGCTGACGGCTTTCGAACTGCTGCTGCAGATCGACCAGCGTTGTCGTCTGCTGGCGGCGGACTTGCCGTCCCAGCCGACCCGGCAAGACAGTTGGAGCGGCATCGGCTTCCGTCTGGGCGAGCACTGGTACGTCGCGCCGATGGGCGAGGTCAGCGAAGTGTTGCACGAGCCGAGGTGTACCCAGCTGCCGGGGGTCAGACCCTGGGTCAAGGGCGTGGCCAACCTGCGCGGGCGTCTGTTGCCGATCATCGACTTGTGCGGCTTCTTCGGACATGAGCTGTCGGCCGTGCGCAAGCAGCGCCGAGTATTGGTGATCGAGCATAACGAGGTGTTTGCCGGGTTGATGGTCGATGAAGTCTTCGGCCTCCAGCATTTTGCCCAGGACAGTCTGGAGCCGGCAGATACCTTGAGCGGCCCGATTGCACCCTTCATCCAGGGCCAGTTTCAGCGCGAGCAGACCTGGCAGGTGTTCAGCCCGTTTGCGTTGGTGCAGTCACAAAGTTTCATGCATGTAGCGGTCTAACGCGCGGCGCAACCCCTGTGGGAGCGAGCTTGCTCGCGATAGCGGTGTGACAGGTTGCATTGATATCGACTGACATGTCCTCATCGCGAGCAAGCTCGCTCCCACAGGTACTTCAGCAAGCTTTAAAGGGTGTTGGTTAACAGGCGAGGACCGATGATAAAAGCAAAAACAGGCAAGCCAGAAGGGTCGCGCAGCCGGTCACAGATCATCGCGCTGTTCATGGCGCTGATCGTCTTCATCATGCTGCTGTTCGCCAACTTCGCGTACCTCAACACCCAGGCCACGTACGACAAACAGTACATCGGCCACGCCGGTGAGCTGCGCGTGCTGTCCCAGCGCATTGCCAAGAACGCCACTGAAGCCGCTGCCGGCAAGGCTGCGGCGTTCAAACTGCTGAGCGATGCGCGCAACGACTTTGCCCAACGCTGGGGCTATCTGAAGAAAGGCGACCCTTCCACCGGCCTGCCGCCGGCACCGTCCACCGTGCGCCCGGAAATGCGTGCCGTGCAACTGGACTGGGAACGCCTGCTGAAAAACACCGACGCGATCCTCTCCAGCGAACAGACCGTGCTCTCGCTGCATCAAGTCGCCGCGACCCTGGCCGAAACCGTGCCGCAGTTGCAGGTCGAGTACGAAAAAGTCGTCGAAACGCTCCTCCAGCGCGGTGCCCCGGCCGCGCAGGTGGCCATGGCCCAGCGCCAGTCGCTATTGGCTGAACGAATTCTCGGTGCGGTGAACACCGTGCTGTCCGGTGATGAAAACTCGCAGCAGGCCGCCGACGCCTTCGGTCGCGATGCGGCGCGATTTGGCCAGGTGCTCAATGGCATGCTCCAGGGCAATCCGACACTGAAAGTCAGCCAGGTTGAAGACCGCGATGCACGCGCGCGATTGATCGAGATTTCCGAGCTGTTCGAATTCGTCTCGGGTTCGGTGGATGAAATCCTTGAAACCTCGCCGGAGCTGTTCAAGGTCCGTGAATCGGCCACCAATATTTTCACCCTGTCGCAGACCCTGCTCGAAGAAGCCTCGCACTTGGCCGGCGGTTTCGAAAACCTGGCTGGCGGGCGCAACACCGACACCATTGGCGGCTACGTGCTGGGGCTGTTGGCGCTGATGTCGATCATCCTCATTGGTCTGGTGATGGTGCGGGAAACCAATCGTCAGCTGCGCGAAACGGCTGAGAAGAACGAGCGTAACCAGAACGCGATCATGCGCCTGCTCGACGAGATCGAAGACCTGGCGGACGGCGACCTGACCGTGACCGCGTCGGTGACCGAAGACTTCACCGGGACCATCGCCGACTCGATCAACTATTCCGTGGACCAATTACGCGATCTGGTGGCGACCATCAACCTCACCGCTGGCCAGGTCGCTGCTGCCGTGCAGGAAACCCAGGCCACCGCCATGCACCTGGCCCAGGCTTCGGAGCATCAGGCGCAGCAGATTGCCGAAGCCTCCACCGCGATCAACGACATGGCCGAGTCCATCGATCAGGTCTCGGCCAACGCTGCGGAATCTTCAGCGGTGGCCGAACGCTCGGTGGAAATCGCCAACAAGGGCAACGAGGTGGTGCATAACACCATCCACGGCATGGACAATATTCGCGAGCAGATTCAAGACACCGCCAAACGCATCAAACGCCTCGGCGAGTCTTCTCAGGAAATCGGCGACATTGTCAGCCTGATCGATGACATTGCCGACCAGACCAACATCCTTGCGCTCAACGCGGCGATTCAGGCTTCCATGGCCGGTGATGCCGGGCGCGGTTTTGCGGTGGTCGCCGATGAAGTGCAGCGGCTGGCCGAGCGCTCGTCCGCCGCCACCCGCCAGATCGAAACCCTGGTGCGGGCGATTCAGACCGACACCAACGAAGCGGTGATTTCCATGGAGCAGACCACCACCGAAGTGGTACGTGGCGCTCGTCTGGCGCAGGATGCCGGGGTGGCCCTGGAAGAAATCGAAGGCGTGTCGAAGACCCTCGCCGCGTTGATCCAGAGTATTTCCAACGCGGCGCAGCAACAGACGTCTTCGGCCGGTCAGATTTCCCTGACGATGAACGTGATCCAGCAGATCACCACGCAGACCTCGTCCGGCTCGACCGCGACCGCCGAGAGCATTGGCAACCTGGCGAAAATGGCCAGCCAGTTGCGGCGTTCGGTGTCCGGTTTCACCTTGCCGGCCGCCAAGGCGCAGGCTGCGGATAAAGTGTGATGCGCCTTGAGGCGCGCGAATGATGAGTGGAGTGGTTATGGGTGATCGGCACGACTATGTGGCCCTTGAGTGGGTCAAAGGCGAGATTGCCGAAACGCTGAAAGTGGCTCACCAGGCGATTGAAACGTTGCTTGATGACCCGCAGGCGACGCACGCGCTCAGTGAATGCCTGGCGTGCATCCATCAGGTTCACGGCAGTTTGCAGATGGTCGAGTTCTACGGCGCGGCGCTGCTCGCCGAAGAGATGGAGCATCTGACCACGGCCTTGCAACAGAACCGCGTCAGTCATCGCGATGAGACGCTCCACCTGTTGCTGCAAGCCCTTGGGCAGCTGCCGACTTACCTCGACCGGGTGCAAGGTGCGCGCCGCGACCTGCCGCTGGTGGTGCTGCCGCTGATCAACGATCTGCGCAGCGCCCGTGGCGAAAGCCTGTTGTCGGAAACCAGCCTGTTCAGCCCGCAATTGCCTGACCTGCCGCCACTGGACGAAGAGTCGCTGGCACTGCTGGAGCCGGCAGATTTACCGAATGTGCTGCGCAAGTTGCGGCAGATGTTGCAGATGGCTTTGGTCGGATTGCTGCGTGAGCAGGATGGCGAAACCAACCTCGGTTACCTGACCAAGGTTTTTGCGCGCCTCGAAGGACTGTGCGGCAACGCACCCCTGAGCCCGTTGTGGCAAGTCGCCTCGGCGTTGGTCGAAGGCATGCGCGGCGGCTCGATTGCTAACAGTCCGGCGTTGCGTAGTCTGTTCAAGGAGGCCGATAAAGAACTGAAGCGCCTGCTCGAACAGGGCATGCCCGGAATCAATCAGCCAGCGCCGCTGGAGTTGCTCAAGAGTTTGCTGTTCTACATTGCCAAGGCCGAACATCCCACCGGGCAGATGCTGACCATGAAAGATCGCTACGGACTGGACGACGCGCTGCCTGACAGCGCAATGGTCGACGAAGAACGAGCACGGCTGGCCGGTCCCGACCGCGATGCCATGCGCTCGGTGTTGGCCGCTTTGTGTGAAGAGCTGGTGCGGGTCAAGGAACGCCTGGACCTGTTCGTGCGCAGTGACCGCCAACACACCTCAGACCTCGAAAGCCTGCTGGCGCCCCTGCGGCAAATCGCCGACACCCTGGCGGTGCTCGGTTTCGGCCAGCCACGCAAGGTCATCATCGATCAACTGGCGGTGGTGCTGAGCCTCGCCCAAGGCCAGCGTGAGCCCAACGACGCGATCCTGGTGGACGTCGCCGGTGCCTTGCTCTACGTCGAAGCGACACTGGCCGGCATGGTCGGCACCGTCGAGCCGGAAAGCCAGGAAGACAGCCGCCTGCCGACCACCGACCTGACACAGATCCATCAGATCGTGATCAAGGAAGCGCGCATCTGCCTGCAACAGGCCAAGGACATGATCGTCGACTACATCGACGCCGATTGGGACCGCCAGCACTTGCAGCCACTGCCGGCCTTGCTGACCCAAGTGCGCGGTGCGCTGGCGATGATTCCGTTGAGCCGTGCGGCGAGTCTGATCGAAACGTGCAACCACTTCATTCGCGAGCACCTGCTGCTGGATCTGGATCATCCCGGCTGGCAGGAACTGGACAGCCTGGCCGACGTCATCACCAGCATCGAGTATTACCTGGAGCGCCTCAGCGACGACCCCGAAGCGCCGGGCGAAAAGTTGCTCGACGTCGCGGAAAAGAGTCTGGCCGCACTCGGCTTTTTTCCCATCGAGCGGCAGGTGCCGGTGCTTGAAGATGTGCTCAGCCCGAGTGAAGCGCAGGTCATGCAGGATCTGCAGGAGCTGGACGACCCTGAGACCGTCAAGTCACTGGCCGATGTATTGGCCAGCCCTGTGTCCTCCGTCAACCCGCCGGCCCTGACGACCCCGGGAAGCCTGTTGCCGCCGCCTGCCGGTGAAGAACCGGTGGACGATGAACTGCGGGAAGTGTTCCTCGAAGAGACCGATGAAGTCCTGGAAATCCTCCGGGAGTACCTGCCACGCTGGTCGGCCGATCCCGAGAGCAAGTCGGTCCTGAGCGAACTGCGCCGGGCCTTCCATACGCTCAAGGGCAGTGGCCGGATGGTCCGCGCTTTGGTCCTGGGCGAACTGGCCTGGGCGGTGGAAAACCTGCTCAACCGCGTATTGGAACACAGCGTTCCGCCGGGGCCGGAGGTGCAACAACTGCTGGGCGATGTGCTGAATTTGCTGCCCGAACTGGTGGCCGAGTTTGCTAACCATGCCCAGCGCCAGCGCAACGACGTTGACCAATTGGCCGCACGCGCCCACGCCTTGGCCAAGGGCGATGAATCGATACTCGATGAAGACGCACAAGATGTCGCAGCCCTCGATCCGCTGCTGCTTGAGATCTTCCGCAACGAAGCCGAAACCCATTTGGGCAGCCTCAACCGTTTCCTCGATAAAGCCGCCGAGCACGTGCCATTGCAGGCCAGCGACGAGTTGCAGCGGGCGCTGCACACGCTCAAGGGCAGCGCCTCCATGGCTGGCGTATTGCCGATCGCCGAGCTGGCAACACCGCTGGATAATCTGGCCCGGGAGTACAAGGCGCACCTGCTCGCCCTCGACCTGGACGAAGTCGAACTGTTACTCGAAGCCGAAGGACTGTTCCGTCTCGGGCTGCGAAAGCTCAAGAGTGATCCGCAGGCAGAAATCCCTGGCGCCCGCTCATTGATCGAGCGAACCCAGGCGTTGCTGGCCGAGCGTCTGGAAACGCTCCTGAGTGCACCGAATACCGGGTTGCGCATCAAACGTGATCCGCAACTGATCAACAACTTCCTCGCGCAAGGCATGGACATCCTGCTGGACGCCGAAAGCCTGTTGCAACGCTGGCAGCAACATCCCGGCGAGCGTCAGGAACTCAGCGCATTGCTGGACGAATTGACCACCCTCGGCGAAGGCGCGCATCTGGCGGATCTGCATCCGGTGGATGAACTCTGTGAAGCCTTGCTCGACCTCTATGGTGCGGTGGAAGAAAGCAGCCTGGCGGTCAGCGAGGCGTTTTTCCATGAAGCGCAAAGTGCCCATGAAGCGCTGATCAACATGCTCGACGAACTGGCCGCCGGCCAGGAAGTCAGCCCGCAACCGGAACGCATCCGGGCCTTGCGCGGGTTGCTCGATGAGAGCCTTGATCCGTCGGCCATGGGCCTGATTCGCAGCGATGGCAGCCGCACGTTGAGCATCCGGGAACTGGGCAGCGCCACGGCTGAGCTGGAGCAGACCGCGACCCAGGTTGAGCTGGACGATGAGATCGTTTCGATCTTCCTCGAAGAGGCGGTGGATATTCTCGAAAGCGCCGGCCAGGCTTTGCAACGCTGGCTGAGCGAGCCGGACAACGCTGCGCCGTTGTTGTCGTTGCAGCGAGATTTGCACACCCTCAAGGGTGGCGCGCGGATGGCCGAGGTCGAGCCGGTCGGTGAACTGGCCCATGAACTGGAAAGCCTTTACGAAGGGCTGGTGGACCGCCGTTACACCTACAGCGAAGCCTTGGCGCACCTGCTGCAACACAGTCATGACCGGCTCGCGCAGCTGCTGGATCAGTTGCAGAACCAGCGGCCATTGGGCGATCCGGGTGAGCTGATCGAGGCCATTCGTGAGTTTCGCCAAGGCAACGCCAGCGCTGTTGAAGCGGTCGAACCGGCACGGGCCGAGGATTCGTCGGGGCATGATCCGGAGCTTCTGGAGATCTTCCTCGAGGAAGGTTTCGACATCATCGAAAACTCCGGCGCGGCGCTGGTGCGCTGGCAGGCCGAGCCGTCGAATCGTCAGGAAGTGGAAACCCTGCTGCGTGATCTGCATACCCTCAAGGGTGGTGCGCGGATGGTGGAAATCACGCCGATTGGCGATCTCGCCCATGAGCTGGAATTTCTCTACGAAGGCCTGTCGGCTGGCGTGCTGCAACCCACCGCCGCGTTGTTCGGCTTGTTGCAAAGCAGCCACGACCGGCTGGCGCAGATGCTCGACGCGGCCCGTGCCGGTCAGCCATTGCCGCCTGCCGATCAACTGATCGACGCGATCAAGAATTTCAGTCATCCGTCCGTGCCCGAAGCCCCGGCACCGGTCGTGGTGTCCACCACGCCGAAAGTCGAGACGCCCGCGCCGCAACCCGATGCCGGCGCGGACATGGTCAAGGTCTCGGCAGAACTGCTCGACGATCTGGTCAACCTGGCCGGCGAAACGTCGATCTTCCGTGGCCGGATCGAACAACAGGTCAACGATGCGCGCGTGACCCTGAGCGAGATGGAAACCACCATCGAGCGCATGCGCGACCAGTTGCGTCGTCTCGACACGGAAACCCAAGGGCGGATTCTCAGCCGCCAGCAAGTCGAAGCCGAACGACTGGGTTACGAAGAATTCGATCCGCTGGAAATGGACCGCCACTCGCAGTTGCAGCAACTGTCGCGCGCGCTGTTCGAATCCGCCTCCGACTTGCTCGACCTCAAGGAAACCCTCGACCGACGCAATCAGGACGCGGAAAACCTGCTGCAACAGCAGGGCCGCATCAACACCGAATTGCAGGAAGGCCTGATGCGTACGCGCATGGTGCCGTTCGAACGGATGCTGCCGCGCTTGAAGCGGATCGTCCGCCAGGTCTCCAGCGAGCTGGGCAAGGACGTGGAATTCATCGTCGGCAATGCCGAAGGCGAGATGGACCGCAACGTCCTCGAACGCATGGCCGCGCCGTTGGAACACATGCTGCGCAATGCCGTGGATCATGGCCTGGAATCGGCCGAGGTGCGTATCGCGGCGGGTAAACCGGCTCAGGGGCGTATCACGCTCGACCTGTCGCGAGAGGGCGGCGACATCATTTTCGACATCCGCGACGACGGTGCCGGCGTGCCGCTGGACGCGGTGCGGCGCAAGGCAATCAAACGCGGGTTGCTGGCCCCGGACAGCGACATCAGCGACCGCGACGTGTTGCAATTCATCCTGCAACCGGGGTTCTCCACCGCCGAGAAAATCACCCAGATTTCCGGACGCGGCGTCGGCATGGACGTGGTGCATGAAGAGGTCCGGCAGCTCGGCGGCAGCATGAGCATCGACTCGGTGCCGGGGCAGGGCGTGCACTTCCGGATTCGACTGCCGTTTACCGTGTCGGTCAACCGGGCGCTGATGGTGCAGTGCTTTGATGATCAATACGCGATCCCGCTGAACACTATCGACGGTATCGTTCGCGTGCTGCCCAACGAGCTTGAAGGGCATTACCGGCTCGATCCGCCGACCTACAAATACGCCGGTCAACACTATGAGCTGTGTTACCTGGGCGAACTGCTGAAAACCAGCCATCGCCCGAAACTACTCGGCCAGAGCCTGCCGCTGCCGGTGTTGCTGGTGCAGTGCAACGAGCGGCACATCGCGGTGCAAGTCGACTCCATGGCTGGCACTCGCGAGATCGTGGTCAAAAGCCTCGGCCCGCAATTTGCGGCGGTGCAGGGTTTGTCTGGGGCCACGATTCTCGGCGATGGGCGGGTGGTGCTGATTCTCGATTTGCTGGCGCCGATCCGCGCGATGCAGGCCCGCGTGCCGCAACAGCCAGTGGCTCAGGAGGCGGAGGTCGAGCCGCACAAGCCATTGCTGGTGTTGGTGGTCGATGATTCGGTGACGGTGCGCAAGGTCACCAGCCGTCTGCTGGAACGCCACGGCATGAACGTGCTGACCGCCAAGGACGGTGTTGATGCCATGCTGCTGCTTGAAGAACACATGCCTGACCTGATGCTGCTGGACATCGAAATGCCGCGCATGGACGGCTTCGAAGTCGCGACCCAGGTACGCGCCAACGAGCGTCTGCAGCACCTGCCGATCATCATGATCACCTCCCGCACCGGGCAGAAACACCGCGACCGCGCCATGGCCATCGGCGTCAACGACTACCTTGGCAAGCCGTACCAGGAATCGGTGCTGCTCGAAAGCATCGCCCTGTGGAGCAAAACCCATGCTTGAACACCGCACCAGCAACCTGACGGGGCTGTTGCTGCCCTTGGCTGACCGCAACCTGATCCTGCCTAACGTCGCTGTTGCGGAGCTTATTGATTACCAACCCAGCGCCTTCGACCTCGACACCCCGCCGTGGTACCTCGGGCGGGTAATGTGGCGGAACCGGCAGATTCCGTTGCTGAGTTTTGAGTCGGCGTGTGGGCAGAAAATCGTGATCGGTGAGCGGGCGCGGATTGTCATCCTCAATGCCCTTGGTGGGCGGCCTGATTTGAAATTCATCGCCTTGCTGGTGCAGGGGATTCCGCGGTCTTACAAGCTTGATAGCCAGTTGAGTTATGTGGATGTGCCGTTGTGTTCGCTGGAACAGGCGGCGGTGCAGGTGGGGGAGCAAGTGGCCAAGGTGCCGAATTTGCTGGCGTTGGAAGAACTGCTAGTGAGTGCGGGTCTGGTCTGACCGGATCCCTGTGGCGAGGGAGCTTGCTCCCGCTGGGTCGCGAAGCGGCCCCAAAACCTGTAACCGAGGTGTATCAGGTACACCGCATGCAATGGTTTTACGACTGCTTCGCAGCCGAACGGGAGCAAGCTCCCTCGCCACAAGGGTTTCTGCGCTAAACCCTGGGCTGAGCCTTCATCTGCAACGACTCATGATGATCCAGCGCCCGCTCCACCAACAACTGCACCCCATCCGCCATGCGGCTGAGCGCCAAGGCTACGGAGCGGCGTGAGCCTTCCACATCGTCCGCCAGATCGGCAGCAATGGCGCTGATGGACAGCAGGTCTTCGGATGCATTGGCCAGCAGGGCTTCGGTGTCGATATCGGGGGAGACGCTGAAGAGGTGATGCTTGCGGCGCTTGCCCGGTTTTTCTTGGGGTGGGAAGTAGTAGGAAAAGACGCGGTCGGCGGCTTCCTTGAGTTTTTCAGCTTCGAGGGATGCTTCGGAACCGGTGTCGGTTTCCGGCGGGTTGGGAGTTGGTTTGAACATGGCAAAGATCCTTGTAGTGATGGAGCTGCCATTTTTCGTTTTCCAGACGAAAAGGGTGGCAGCTGTACGCGGACTGGAAAAACCGAGATAGGATCAAACCCGGCAGACCCGAAGGTCTCCCACGCACAGCCGCCATAACTTAGAGCTACGGAGCAAAAAAGCGCCGCATTATGTCATGTGCATTGATCCTGTCCTTCGGGTTTTCCAGACCCGGTCGCTGAATTGGCAGCGACCCGGAAACGATAAAGATCAACGCAAAAACGCACCAGTCGGCGGGTTCCGGCAATGCTGTAGGCAGCGACGCCAGACTGCGTAGCCGCTCACCCTTCCTGCGGAGAAACTTTTAAACACAAAACCCATTTGGCTGGCGAAGGTTGAAGAGTCCCAAAAAGGGACCGATCGGTCCTGTTTTGGGACTTATCGATCATTGCACTCCGGCATTGAAACCGGCGGGGATTGTTCTGGCCCCATCGCGAGCAAGCTCGCTCCCACAGGGGTTTTGTGTACGACGGAGACCTAATGTGGGAGCGAGCTTGCTCGCGATGGCGTCGGCACTGACAACCATTACTCCAAGCGTAACGATCCGTCTCTCTGCTTGATTGATGCCTCCCACCCAACACTCCTAAGGTGACTCCCACGACAGCGAACCCGTGGAGTGGTCATGACAACAACAATATCCCCCGACTCGCGATGGACGCGGCGGCGCAGCGAAAAGCAGCGGCGTCTCGAGCTGGTACGGGGTCTCGCCGACGGTGTGGTCTTGCCCACCGACAAAATCGTTGCGGCGCTGGAGGCCTTGATCCTGCCCGGCGACCGTGTGGTGCTGGAGGGCAATAACCAGAAGCAGGCGGATTTTCTCTCCCGCTCGCTGGCCAAGGCTGATCCGGCGAAGCTGCATGACCTGCACATGATCATGCCCAGCGTCGGTCGCTCCGAGCATCTGGACCTGTTTGAACGCGGCATCGCCCGCAAGCTCGATTTCTCCTTCGCTGGCACCCAGAGCCTGCGCATCAGCCAGTTGCTGGAAGACGGCCTGCTGGAAATCGGCGCGATCCACACCTACATCGAGCTCTATGCACGGCTGGTGGTCGACCTGATCCCCAACGTCGTGCTCTCGGCCGGTTTCATGGCCGACCGCGCCGGCAACATCTACACCGGCCCGAGCACTGAAGACACCCCCGCATTAATCGAACCGGCCGCCTTCAGCGACGGCATCGTCATCGTTCAGGTCAATCAACTGGTGGACGACGTCAGCGAGTTGCCTCGCGTCGACATCCCGGCCTCCTGGGTCGACTTCGTGGTGGTGGCCGACAAGCCGTTCTACATCGAGCCGCTGTTCACCCGCGACCCGCGTCACATCAAGCCTGTGCACGTGTTGATGGCGATGATGGCGATCCGCGGGATCTACGAAAAACACAACGTCCAGTCCCTGAACCACGGCATCGGTTTCAACACTGCCGCCATCGAATTGATCCTGCCGACCTACGGCGAATCCCTCGGCCTGAAGGGCAAGATTTGCCGCAACTGGACGCTCAATCCGCATCCAACCCTAATCCCTGCCATCGAAAGCGGTTGGGTCGAAAGCGTGCATTGCTTCGGCACCGAATTGGGCATGGAAAACTACATCGCCGCCCGGCCTGACGTGTTCTTCACCGGCCGCGATGGCTCCCTGCGTTCCAACCGGATGTTCTGCCAACTGGCCGGGCAATACGCGGTGGACTTGTTCATCGGCGCGACGCTGCAAGTCGACGGCGACGGCCATTCCTCCACCGTGACGCGCGGACGCCTGGCCGGTTTCGGTGGTGCGCCGAACATGGGCCATGACCCACGCGGTCGCCGCCACGGCACACCGGCCTGGCTCGACATGCGCCACGACGATGCGCCCGAAGCGTTGCTGGAGCGGGGCAAGAAACTCGTGGTGCAAATGGTCGAGACCTTCCAGGAGGGCGGCAAACCGACCTTTGTCGAAACCCTCGACGCAGTGGAAGTGGCGAAGAAAAGCGGCATGCCGCTGGCACCGATCATGATCTACGGCGACGACGTCACCCACCTGCTGACCGAGGAAGGCATCGCCTATCTCTACAAGGCGCGTTCGCTTGAAGAACGTCAGGCGATGATCGCGGCCGTGGCCGGAGTCACCGTGATCGGCCTGCGCCACAACCCGAAAGACACCGCGCGCATGCGCCGCGAAGGCCTGATCGCCTTGCCCGAAGACCTCGGCATCCGCCGTACCGACGCCACCCGCGAATTGCTCGCCGCCAAAAGCGTGGCCGATCTGGTCGAGTGGTCCGGTGGCCTCTACAACCCGCCCGCCAAGTTCAGGAGCTGGTAATGCACGCATTTAACCTGCAACCGAAAACCCTGTCCCCGGCTGAGCGGCTGGCGGATCTGGCGGTGGACGCGCTGATCGACGAAGCGGACCTGTCGCCGAAACCGGCGCTGGTCGACCGTCGTGGCAATGGCGCGCACACCGATTTGCACCTCGGGCTGATGCACGCGTCGGCGCTGTCCCTGTGGCCTGCGTTCAAGGAAATGGCTGAAGCGGCCATCGAGTTTGGCGAAGTCGGTGTGCCGCTGCGAGAAGCCATTGGCCTGATCGGTCGTGAAGGCGAGGAAGTGATGCTCGCCACCACGGGCGGCGTGAATACTCATCGCGGTGCCATCTGGGCCTTGGGTCTGTTGGTCGCGGCGGCTGCGCTGGAGCCCGAATCCATTGCCGCAGGCTCGATCACTTTGCGTGCTGCACGTCTGGCCTTGCTCGACGACCGTTACGCACCGCGTCCTCTGAGCCACGGCGCGCAAGTCGCCCAGCGTTACGGCGCTCGCGGTGCCCGTGAAGAAGCCCAGCTCGGTTTTCCGGCGGTGACTCAACGGGCGCTGCCACAACTCAAACGCAGCCGCGCCGCCGGTCATGGCGAGCAGAACGCCCGGCTCGATGCCTTGCTGGCGATCATGACGAATCTGGCCGACACCTGCGTGCTCTACCGCGCAGGCGAACAGGGCCTGCAGACCATGCAACTCGGCGCCCAAGCCGTGCTCGATGCGGGCGGCAGCGCCAGCCTCGCCGGTCGCCGCCGTCTGCACGAATTGGACGAACAATTAATCGCATTGAATGCGTCGCCCGGTGGTGCAGCGGATTTGTTCGCCGCCTGCCTGTTTATCGACCGCATCGAGTCCGGAGCTTTCTGATGGAAACCTTATCTTTTGAATTCCCCGCCGGGCAGCCGCCACGCGGCCGGACGCTGGTGGGTTGTGTCGGCTCGGGCGATCTGGAAGTGCTGATCGAACCGGGACGGGCCGGCAAGCTGACGATCAAGGTGCAGACCTCGGTCAATGGCAGCGAACAACGCTGGCAGCATCTGTTTGCGCGGATGTTCGACGGTCAGACACCGCCGGCGATGGCGATTGATATCCACGATTTCGGCGCCACACCGGGCGTGGTGCGCTTGCGTCTGGAACAAGGCTTTGAGGAGATCGGCCATGACTGACAGCGCAGCGTTGTTGCACAAGCATAGCTTCGTCGAACTCGGCGGCCGACAACGTGCCAAGGCTTTGCTCGACGCCGGTACTTTCCGCGAATTGCTCGACCCGTTTCAGCGTGTCATGTCGCCGTGGCTGTCGCGCCAGGGTGTGGTGCCGCAAGCCGATGACGGCGTGGTGATCGCCAAGGGCAGCATCGGCGGTTTGCCGGTGGTGATCGCCGCGATCGAAGGCGCATTTCAGGGCGGCAGCCTCGGTGAGGTCGGCGGGGCGAAGATTGCCGGTGCACTGGAGCTGGCGGCCGAAGACAACCGCAATGGCATTCCCACTCGCGCCGTGTTGCTGCTGGAAACCGGTGGCGTGCGTTTGCAGGAAGCCAACCTCGGGCTGGCGGCGATTGCCGATATTCATGCGGCGATTGTCGATCTGCGCCAATACCAGCCAGTGGTTGGCGTGGTGGCGGGCAGCGTGGGTTGCTTTGGCGGGATGTCGATTGCTGCCGGGTTGTGCAGCTATTTGCTGGTGACGCAGGAAGCGCGGCTTGGCCTCAACGGTCCGCAAGTGATCGAACAGGAAGCCGGGCTTGAAGAATATGACTCCCGTGATCGTCCCTTTATCTGGAGCCTGACCGGTGGCGAGCAACGTTTCGCCAGTGGCTTGGTGGATCGTTTTGTCGCTGACGACGTGGCGCAGGTTCAGCAGCAGGTCAGCGAATTGTTGCAACAAGGTTTGCCGGAACAGCAACGCAGCCGCCAGGCCGAGCTGTTCCTGCAACGGTTGGCCCGTCTGGACGCCGAGCCGCAAATCGAGCCGTCAACGGTTCGCGATCTGTATCAAGGAGAGCGCTCATGAGTTCGTATTCCCTGAGAGGTTTGAACTGGTTCAACGCCTTGAGTGCGGGCGCGAAACCGGTTGATGGTTTGCCCGCTTCATTGAAGGTTGCCGACGGTGTATTGGGTGACCAGCCCGTTCGCTTTATCGCGGTGGTGGCTGATCCCGACAACCGTTTCGTCCGCGCCCGCAATGGCGAGGTCGGTTTGCTGGAAGGTTGGGGCTTGGCGAAGGCCGTGGATGAAGTCATCGCAGCTGACTTGGATAAACCACAGAAACGCGCCTTGATCGCCATCGTCGATGTGCCGAGTCAGGCGTATGGCCGGCGCGAAGAAGCGCTCGGCATTCATCAGGCTTTGGCCGGTGCGGCAGACAGTTATGCCCGCGCCCGACTGGCCGGCCATGCCGTGATCGGTTTGCTGGTGGGCAAGGCGATGTCCGGGGCGTTTCTGGCTCATGGGTATCAGGCCAATCGGCTGATTGCGCTGCGCGATCCGGGCGTGATGGTTCACGCGATGGGCAAGGCTTCGGCGGCGCGGGTGACTTTGCGCAGCGTCGAAGAACTCGAAGCCTTGGCCGCCAGCGTGCCGCCGATGGCGTATGACATCGACAGCTACGCGAGCCTTGGACTGCTTTGGGAAACCTTGTCGGTGGAACAGATCGAGCAGCCGACGGCGGCGGATCTGACGCGGGTGACTGAATGCCTGAGCCAGGCGATTGGCGATGTCGCAACCAGCGGCCGAGACCTGAGCAGCCGCTTGGGCGCGAGCAACCGTGCGGCGTCGAGCCAGGTTCGCCAATTGCTGAGAGAGCAGTGGTGAACACGCTTCTGGCCCACGACCTGCTCTGGGGGATGACCCCGGAGCAGTTGCCTGCGGATGCACCTTCGTGGGTGATCGAGTCGATCCGTGGGGGTCAACCGGTGGTGGTTCGGCGTGCGTTGAGCGCGGCGGATCACATCGCGGTCGGCGTGCGTGGGCGTTTGCGTGAGCAGCGGTATGCAACGGTGATGTCGGTCGACGCGATCCAGCGTCACGTGCGGCCGGAAGCGCTTTGTCATGTCTCGATTGATCGGGATTTGCCGGCAGTGCGCGCCCTCAATCAACTGCGGCCAATGCTCGATTCCTTTGAGTGGGTTTGGGGTGTCAGCGGCAGTGCCGGGTTTGAAATGGCCAGCGGTTTTCAGGCGTTGCATGAGAGCAGCGACCTCGACCTTATCCTGCGTACACCGCAGCCGTTATCTCGTGTGCAGGGGCAGGAACTGGTGAAGTTTCTCGATGCCGCGGTGTGCTGGGTGGACATGCAACTGCAAACGCCAAACGGCGCTGTCGCCCTGCGCGAATGGGCCGGTCCCTCGAAACGGGTCCTGCTAAAAAACGCCAGTGAAGCCTGTCTGGTAGGCAATCCCTGGAACCCACAGGAGCAAGCAGCGTGAGCAGTTTGCTGGTGTTCCCCGGCCAGGGCGCGCAGCAGCCGGGCATGCTCCATCGTTTGCCTCGGGAAACAGTGACCGAGGCGAGTGAAGTGCTCGGCGAAGATACATTGCTGCTGGATTCTGCCGAGTCGTTGACGTCGACAAGGGCTGTTCAGCTTTGCTTGCTGATTGCCGGCGTCGCGGCTTCACGCCAGTTGCGGTGGGCGGCGGATTACGTGGCCGGGCTTTCCATCGGCGCCTACCCGGCAGCGGTGGTCGCCGGCGCCTTGAGCTTCAGCGATGCGTTGCATCTGGTGAGCCTGCGCGGTGAGCTGATGCAACAGGCATATCCACAAGGCTATGGCATGACCGCGATCATCGGTCTGGACTTGACCAGGGTGGAAGAGTTGCTGGCGCAAGTTCACAGCGACGCAACACCGGTTTACCTGGCCAACATCAACGCCGATAACCAGGTGGTGATTGCCGGCAGCGATGGCGCGATGAAAGCCGTCGCCGAGTTGGCGAAAAGTCGCGGTGCAGGTCTGGCCAAACGTCTGGCCGTCAGCGTGCCGTCCCACTGTCCGCTGCTGGAAGCACCGGCGAAAACCCTGGCCGAAGCCTTCGCCAAGGTGCAGCTGAAAACGCCGACGCTGGGCTACCTGAGCGGCAGTCGCGCCCGGCCCGTTATCAACACTGAAGCCTTGCGCGACGACCTGGCGTTCAACATGTGCCGCGTGGTGGATTGGCGCGGCACGGTACAAAGCGCTTACGAGCGCGGCGTACGTCTACAGATCGAACTGCCGCCCGGTGCGGTGCTGACCGGGCTGGCGCGCCGGGTGTTCGAGCAGGGCACCGTGATTGCCTTCGACAGTGCGCGGCTCGATACCTTGCAGGCGCTGTTGCGTGAGGAGGGAAGCCACCAACCCTAGAACACCGACTCAGGCCTTCGAACAACAAAAACAACATTCGACGATGCACTTTGAGGACAACAACAATGATTATTTACGGTGTGGCGCTGTTGGCGATTTGTACGCTGGCAGGGGTGATCGTGGGGGACATGCTCGGCGTGTTGCTGGGCGTGAAATCCAACGTTGGCGGTGTCGGGATCGCGATGATCCTGTTGATTTGCGCACGTTTGTGGATGCATAAACACGGCGGCATGACCAAGGATTGCGAGATGGGCGTCGGTTTCTGGGGCGCCATGTACATTCCCGTCGTGGTCGCAATGGCCGCGCAACAGAACGTCGTCACCGCCCTGCACGGTGGCCCGGTGGCAGTGCTGGCGGCGATCGGTTCGGTAGTGATCTGCGGCTGTACCATTGCCCTGATCAGCCGGACTCACAAAGGCGAACCGTTGCCCGATGAACCGGCGGACATAACGCCGGTCGGCACACCAGTAGGAGGTCGCTGATATGTGGGATCTCATCGAGAAAGGCCTGGAACATAACGGTCTGGTCACGGCGTTCGCATTCGTCGGCGTGATTATGTGGGTGTCAGTGGTTCTGTCCAAGCGCCTGACGTACGGACGGATTCACGGCTCGGCGATTGCGATTGTCATCGGGCTGGTGTTGGCGTGGGTCGGCGGCACCATGACCGGCGGGCAAAAAGGTCTGGCGGACTTGTCGCTGTTCTCCGGCATCGGGTTGATGGGCGGCGCCATGCTGCGGGACTTTGCCATTGTCGCCACGGCGTTTGAAGTGCAAGCCACCGAAGCGAAGAAGGCTGGGTTGATTGGCGTGATCGCGCTGCTGCTGGGCACGATCCTGCCATTCATTGTCGGCGCAAGCATGGCCTGGGCGTTCGGTTATCGCGATGCGATCAGCATGACCACCATCGGCGCGGGCGCGGTGACTTATATCGTCGGGCCAGTGACCGGGGCGGCGATTGGCGCGAGTTCCGATGTGGTGGCGTTGTCGATTGCCACCGGGTTGATCAAGGCGATTTTTGTGATGGTCGGCACGCCAATGGCCGCGAAATGGATGGGGCTGGATAACCCGCGCTCGGCGATGGTGTTTGGTGGGTTGGCCGGGACGGTGAGCGGTGTGACGGCCGGGTTGGCGGCGACGGATCGGCGGTTGGTGCCTTATGGCGCGTTGACCGCGACGTTCCACACCGGGCTTGGGTGCTTGTTGGGGCCTTCGCTGCTGTACTTCATTGTTCGCGGGATTGTTGGCTGAACCGGTAGATCATCGCTGACTGTACCGACGCCATCGCGAGCAGGCTCACTCCTACAGGGGAATGCATTCCAGGGTAGGAGTGAGCCTGCTCGCGATAGGAGCGCTGCGGTCTCAGGCCTGGCGATTGGCGTACATCCGACACTCCGCCAACAACGCCAACAGATTCGGATCCCGCTCCTTGGCCTTCAAAAACACCACCCCAATGTGCTGCTGCAACCGATACTTTTCCTGCAACGGAATCAGCTTCACCCTGTTCTCATACACTGCGGCAATCCGTCCCGGCAGCAACGCATAACCCACGCCCGAGCTGACCATGCTCAGCAGGGTGAAGATGTCGTTGACCTGCATCGCCACCTTCGGTTCGAACCCCGCCTGCTTGAACACCCGATTACCGTCCTGGTGCGTGGCAAAGCCCTGGGTCAGCGTAATGAATGTCTCATCGCGCACTTCGGCAAGGTCGACTTCGGTCCGTTGGGCAAACTTTGAATCCGCCGGTGTGGCGAGAAAGATATCGTCGGAAAACAGCGGGATCTGCTCGCAGTCCGGGTCGTTGACGCTCTCGTCCAGGGACACGAGGATCGCGTCGACTTCCATGTTCTTGAGCTTGTACAGCAGGTCGAAATTCGAGCCGAGGATCAGGTCGATGTTGAGTTCGCTGCGTCGGATCTTCAGGCCCATGATCAGCTGCGGCACGGTTTTCACCGTCAGCGAATACAGCGAGCCGAGCTTGAAACGCTCGGCGGAAAACCCGGCCGCTTCGCGGGTCAGGCGCACGGTTTCGACCACGTCCTGAATCAGCTTCTGCGCGCGTTCTTCCAGCACATAAGCGCTTTCCAGCGGCGTGAGATTGCGGCCTTCGTGCTTGAACAGTGGGCAGCGCAGGGCGCTTTCCAGGGAATGGATCGCCCGGTGCACGCTGACATTGCTGGTTTGCAATTCGGCGGCGGCCCGGGCCAGGTTGCCGGTGCGCATGAAGGCCAGGAACACCTCGAGTTTTTTCAGGGTCAACTCTTCATCGATCAGCATGGGCGTCGCTCTTATTCGAATAGCTCGATTGTGCACGCATGCGGGTTTTTGTTGGAACTATGTAGGAGCTGTCGAGAGAAACGAGGCTGCGATCTTTTGATTTTGATCTTTTTAAAAGCAAGATCAAAAGATCGCAGCCTCGTTTCACTCGACAGCTCCTACAGTTTGCGCAATGTTGCAGTGAATTTTGAGGTGAGCAACGCATGTATCACGGGGAAAGATTGAACGCCTGGACGCATCTGGTCGGGGCGGTGGCCGCGGTGGTGGGGGTGGTGTGGATGCTGGTGATCGCCAGCATGGACGGCAGCCCATGGAAGATCGTCAGCGTGGCGATTTACGGGTTCACCTTGCTGGTGCTTTACAGCGCGTCGACCGTTTACCACAGCGTGCGTGGGCGCAAGAAAGCGATCATGCAGAAGGTCGATCACTTTTCGATCTACCTGCTGATTGCCGGCAGCTACACGCCGTTCTGTCTTGTGACGCTACGTGGGCCGTGGGGCTGGACGCTGTTCGGGATTGTCTGGGGGCTGGCGCTGATCGGCATCCTGCAAGAGATCAAACCGCGTTCGGAAGCGCGGATTTTGTCGATCGTGATTTACGCGGTGATGGGCTGGATCGTGCTGGTGGCAGTCAAGCCGTTACTGGCGGCGTTGGGCAGCACAGGTTTCGCCTGGCTGGCGTCGGGCGGCGTGTTGTACACCGTGGGTATTATCTTTTTTGCGCTGGACAGTCGTTTGCGCCATGCCCACGGGATCTGGCATCTGTTCGTGATCGCCGGGAGTTTGCTGCACTTCGTGGCGATTCTGTTTTATGTCCTTTGAAGCCTCTAAGGGATCAAGCGATCCAGTTGCGCCTGCGCCCGTCGGCTGAACACCTGCAACAAGTCGCTCAAGGTGTGGGGTGGCGGTTCGTCGGCGCGGGTCACTGCGTATAGGGTGATCGGTAGTGCGGGTGCCAGAGGTCGAATCGCCGTGGCCGCGGGGGATGCGCCGAGTGCGGTAAACGGATCAATCACCGCCAGTCCTGCACCGGATTCAACCATCGCCCGCGCCAGCGAATAGGTCTGCACAGCGATGCGAACCCGTGGCGGCGGATCGACCGCCTCAAGGTAGCTGTCGAGCCTGGCTGCCAGCGGGTCGGCGCTGGACAGGCCGATCAGCGGCGCGCCGGCCAGTTCGCTCAACGGCAACGGTTGACCCAGGGCGTCGTCGGCCCAATAACCCAACGGCGCCAGCGCCACCAAAACCCCGCAGGCCAGGGCTTGCGCCTTCAGGCCCGGATGATCCGGCGGCTGCAAGGTCAGGGCGACATCCACTTCGCGCATCAACAAATTCTGCATCAGCTCACGGCTGTGGGCGCTGGACAGTTCGCAGATGATGTCCGGGTAGTGTTGCGTCCACTCGTTGATGGCCGGCGGCAGCAGTGACAGGGCCAGCGCCGGGATCGCGCCGATCCGTACGCTGCGACCCGGCTCGCGCCGCAGGCTCTGGGCCAGACGTCGCACGCCTTGCAGGCTTTCGGTGACCTTGTCGACTTCACGCTCAAGTTCCAGCGCTTCGGGCGTGGCCTGCAATTTACCGCGCACCCGCAGGAACAACGGGAAGCCCAGTTGCTGTTCGGCGTGTTGCAGCACTTTGCTTACCGCCGGCTGCGACACGTGCAGCAACTGTGCGGCGCCACTGACCGAACCGGTCTGGCGAATGGCCTGGAAAATCTCGATGTGTCGCAGTCGCATGGCAAGTCCATAACCTTTGTTTATGGGTCAGGCATCTTTAAGCATTGTTCAACGCCTGTCACCTGGTCCTAACCTGAAGCCTGTTTCAACAACGGTTAAGGACAGACATGGCTCAGCGGGTTTGCATTATCGGTGGCGGCGTCATCGGGCTGACGACGGCTTACGCACTGGTTCGCGACGGCATCGACGTAACGCTGATCGAGGCCCGGGATTCGTTGGGCAGCGAGACCAGTTTCGCCAACGGCGGCCAGTTGTCCTACCGTTACGTCGCGCCGCTGGCCGATGCCGGCGTACCGTTGCAGGCGCTTGGCTGGATGTTGCGCGGTGACTCGCCGTTGAAGCTGCGCCCGCGTCTGGACCCGGCGCAATGGCGCTGGATGGCGTCCTTCCTGGCGGCCTGCCGCCGTTCGGTGAATCAGCGCAACGGCGCGCACCTGCTGCGTCTGGCGCTGCTGAGCCAGGCCACGCTGCAAGGCTGGCGCGAAGAAGACCGCCTCGATGGTTTCGACTGGCGGCGCAACGGCAAACTGGTGACGTTTCGTGAACCCGCGAGTTTTGAGCATGCTCGCCATGGCTTGGCCGATCCGCAACAGCAGCACGTTCTGTCGCGGGCCGAATGCGCGCAGCTGGAGCCTGCACTCGCCGAGGCGCCGTTTGTGGGCGCGATTTATACGCCTGACGAGGAGGTCGCCGATTGCCATGCTTTTTGCCAGAAACTGCTGGCTCGACTCCGGGCGTCGGGGCGTTGCGAGTTTTTGCTCGGCCGCGAGGTCACCGGCATTCGCCACGCGGACGGCGCGGTGCAGGCCGTCGAAATGGGTTCGCAGGTGCTGCCGGTCGAACAACTGGTGATTGCCGCCGGTCATCGCAGTCCGGCGCTGGCGCTGCCGGGCATGAACCTGCCGCTGTATCCGCTCAAGGGCTACAGCCTGACCTTGCCGATCCGCGCCGAACATCGTGCGCCAGAACTGAGCATCACCGATTACAACCGCAAGATCGTTTACGCCCGCATCGGTGAACAGCTGCGCGTGGCAGCGATGGTCGACATTGTCGGTTTCGACCCGGCGATCGACCCCAAACGGCTGGCGCTGATCAAACGCCAGGCACAGGAAACCTTGCCCAATGCCGGCGATTACGACGCCGCCATCGAATGGGCCGGCATGCGCCCGGCCACCCCCAGCGGCGTGCCGTTGATCGGGGCCACGGCGTACCGCAATCTCTGGCTCAACCTCGGCCATGGCGCCCTGGGTTTTACCCTGGCTTGTGGCAGCGCCCGGTTGCTCAGCGAGTTGATCGCCCGGCGCGCACCTTCAATTGAAATGCAGGGCCTCGCCCCCCGCGTCGCCTGACTTGAAAAGGAAAAACCGATGAACATCAACCGAATCAACAGCAACAGTCGTCTCTCTGGCGCGGTGACCTTTGGCGATCTGGTGTTTCTCTCGGGACAGGTTCCGGGTGATAGCACCGACGTCACCGGCCAGACCGCCGAAGTGCTGGCGAAGATCGATGCGTTGTTGGCCGAAGCTGGCAGCGACAAGGATCATCTGCTCAACGCGACCATTTACCTGAACGACATTGGCCGCGACTTTGCCGCCATGAACGAGGTGTGGTCGCAGTGGCTGTCACCGGGCAAAGCACCGACCCGCACCACCTTGCAGGCGCAACTGGCCCGTCCAGAGGTGCTGGTGGAAATCACCGTGATCGCCGCCCGCCGCTAATCAACTGACCCACAACGGAGAATAACAATGCAAAAAATCACGTTGATCGGCTGCACCCTCGGTCTGCTGCTCGCCAGTCAGGTCCAGGCCAACGAAGCGCCACTGACCGGCACGCTGAACAAGGTTGCCAATGCCAAGAGCATCACCCTGGGCTATCGCGACGCGTCGGTGCCGTTCTCCTACGTGGGTGATCACACGGGGCAGCCGATGGGCTATTCGGTGGACCTGGCGAGCAAGATTGTCGAGCGCATCAAGCAAAAGCTCGAGCTGCCGGACCTGCAGGTGAAGTACAACCTGGTGACCTCGCAAACGCGCATTCCGCTGGTGCAGAACGGCACGGTCGACCTTGAGTGCGGCTCCACCGGCGTGACCGCCGAGCGCATGCAGCAAGTGGCGTTTTCTTACGGGTTTATCTACGTGAAGGGGCAGTTGCTCACGGCGAAGGACAGTGGCATCAAAAGCTTCGCCGACCTGCGTGGCAAGAACGTCGTGACCACCGCGGGCACCACCAACGAACGGTTTCTGAAGAGCTACAACATCGATCACAAGATCGATATGTTCGTGATCAGCGCCAAGGACCACGGCGAAGCGTTCCAGATGTTGCAGTCAGGTCGGGCAGCGGCGTTCTATATGGATGACGCGCTGCTTTACGGCGAACGCGCCAAGGCCCGCGATCCGCATAACTGGGTTGTGGTGGGTGAGGAGCAGTCGCGGGAAATCTACAGCTGCATGGTGCGCAAGGATGATCCGCAGTTTCTTCAGTTGGTGAACTCGACCCTCGCCGATCTGTACAGCTCGGGCGAGATCAATGGCATCTACCAGCGCTGGTTCCAGCAACCGATTCCGCCCAAAGGCCTGAACCTGGAATTTCCGATGACCAGCGAACTGAAGGCAATCATCGCCAAACCGGTGAGTGATCCGGTGCAGTAATCTCCTCTTGATCCTTGCACGCTCCCACTTTGGAATGCATACCCCTGTGGGAGCGAGCTTGCTCCGGGCGGCGTTCCGACGATAGGGCCCTAGAAGTCACCCCACAACTGTTGGGCAACCGCAAGCGCAACTACCGGCGCGGTCTCTGTCCGCAACACCCGAGGCCCAAGTCGAGCAGCATGGAACCCGGTACTCTTGGCCTGATCCACCTCAGCATCGGACAACCCGCCTTCCGGGCCGATCAAAAACGCCAGCGTCGCCGGTTTCGCATGGCTCACCAAGGGTTCGGCCACCGGATGCAGCACCAACTTCAATTCTGCCTGGGTCTGCTTCAACCAGTCCGCCAGCAGCAGCGGCGGATGAATCACCGGCACCCGTGAACGCCCGCATTGCTCGCACGCGCTGATCGCCACCTGGCGCCAGTGCATCAGGCGTTTGTCGGCGCGTTCGTCCTTGAGTCGGACTTCACAGCGGTCGCTGAAGATCGGGGTGATTTCAGTGACACCCAGTTCGGTGGCTTTCTGAATCGCCCAATCCATCCGCTCGCCGCGGGACAAGCCCTGGCCGAGATGGATCGACAATGGCGACTCAATCTGCCCGACGAAGCTTTCATCGATCTGCACGACGACGCGCTTCTTGCCGACCTCCACCAGCGTGGCGCGAAACTCATGGCCCGAACCGTCGAACAGTTGCAGCGCATCACCTTCGGCCATGCGCAAAACGCGGCTGATGTAATGGGCCTGGGCCTCGGGCAACTCGTGTTCGCCAGTGCTCAAGGGGGCGTCGATAAAGAAGCGGGACAGTCTCATCGGGGGTCTCTGTAAAATGTGTGCAGATTTTGGCGGCCCTATCGTCGGAACGCCG